>CAVWRI010000015.1:0-127100 GCA_963757405.1 uncultured Actinomycetota bacterium | reverse complement strand
GACGCCGGGGCGTGGTCGGGTCGCTGCCGGAACGTGGGGGCCTCCCGACAGAGCGCGGCGACGTCCCGGCCGGCCCGCATCACGGTGAAGTCCGGTCGTACCAGCGCGGCCGTGGCCTTGCCGTCTGCGAGCCAGGTGTGCAGGGCCGAGCCGGGTGCCGCCTCGATCACCTGTGTCCCGCGGTCGGCCAGGAGGGCTCGCTGCTCGGGGGAGAGCGAGACGGCGGTCACGAGCACGAACCCGCCACGAGTGGCGTCGTCGTACCGGTGTCGTTCGGTCAGGGGCGCGTTCGGGCACAGCCGTCCGTTGAGGGGTGTGCGGAGTCCGCGTCGACCCACCAGGTCGGAGCGGGAGAGTGGCGGTGTCTCGCTGTCGAGGAGGCGGTCCCGCAGGCCGGGGACCCGGTGCAGGTGCGGGGCGATGGCCCTGCGGAGCAGGTCGCCCGCCCTCCCACCCTGGGTCATGGAGACGCCGATGAGCTTGGCGAGCTGGATCAGGGCCCTCGCGTGCGGTTTGCGCTCCACCTCGTAGGTGTCGAGCACCGACTCGGGCAGGTCGCCGGAGAGGACGCCGGCGATCTTCCAGCTGAGGTTCATCGAGTCGCGCACTCCCGCGCACAGCCCCTGCCCGACGAAGGGAGGCGTGAGGTGGGCGGCGTCGCCGAGGAGGAACACGTTGCGGTCTCGCCAGCGGTCCGCCAGCTGGGCCCGGAAGGTGTACTCCGCCACGCGCCCGAGCACCAACCTGTCGCACGGGATGCCCTCGACCCACGGCCCGATGAGGGGAAGGAGCGCTTCGACCGACTCGAAGTCGGCGGCGGTCTCACCCGGAAGCAGCCGGAACTCCCAGCGGTACCGCGTCTTGCCGACCCGCATGTACGTCGCTGCGCGCTCGGGGTCGCAGACCTGGTGCACGCCCTCCCACTGGTCGAGCTCGATCGGGCTGTCGACGTCGATCACGAGCCAGCGCTGCTCGAAGTTCAGGTCCTGCATCGTGGAGCCGATCGAGGTTCGCACGACGCTGTTGGCTCCGTCGCAGCCCAGGACGTACGTCGCCAGCACGGACTCGTGCTCGCCGGTGAGCCGGTCGGTGAAGTCCACCCGCACCCGGCCCCGCCCGTCCTGGGCGACGTCGGTGACGTCGACGTTCCCGCGCAACGTGACCGTGGGTTGGTCCTTGAGGTTGGTGCGCATCAGCTGCTCGAGCTCGGGCTGGTCGAACATGTTGGCCTGGGGGTGGCCGTGCCGCCCGTGGGCGCCGTCCCGGTCGAACACCGCGAGCACGCGGTGGTTGCGGTCGACCAGCTGCAGCCCGCGGGTGGGCCGCGACACTGCCGCGAACTGTTCGGCGATGCCGAGTCGAGCCAGGACCCGGTAGATCTCGTCGTCGAGGTGGACGGCCCGGGGTTGGGGGTAGACCCCGTCCCAGCGGTCCAGGACCAGGCACTCCACGCCGTACTGCCCGAGCAGGGTTGCTGCGGTGACGCCGACGGGGCCGGCTCCGACGATGACGACGGGAACCGGGTCGGCACCGTGCGGCGCGGACGGACTCATCGCAGGCTTCCGACCACGAGCACCAGGTAGCTCAGGGTGGCCAGCCCGAGGACGACGGCGGGCGCGATCTCGCGCGGCCCGTCTCCGTTGCGGAGGTGGGTGACGAGGGCCCCACCGAGGAGCATCAGCAGCCCCACGGCGGCCAGGGCACCGATCAGTGGGATGAACGCGCCGACGAGCAGGCCGAGGACGGCAAGCACCTCGAGCAGCCCGATCCTTCGGTAGGCGGCGACGCTGAAGCCGACGTGTTCGGCCCGGGCCCGCATGGCGGGCACTGCGGCGATCTTGGCCGTGCCGGCGGCGGCGAAAGCGACGATGAGCAGGGCGGCGAGAATCGTGGTGGGGGTCATGACAGTTCCAATCTCCAGGTGATGGCGAAGTGATCGAGGGCTTCCTTGACAGGGGTTTCGTCGGCGCCGCGTGCCAGGCCGATGACGACGACGACGGCGCCGTCCTCGACGAGTCCTCGGACGCCGGTGACCGTGGGGACGCCCCGAAGCGCCTCGGCCACGGCCTCCCGGGTGGCCTCGGCACGAAGGGCCGGCTTGAAGGGCTTGCCCACGAGGGTGAGGGGCAGTGCGTCCAGCACGGTGACCGCCTTGGGCGCTGCCGCCTGCTCGGGCACGCGCTCGCAGGCCCAGGCACGCAGCTCCTCGGGCGTGGCGTCCGCCTCGGGGGCGAGCGTGACGAATGCGACCGGCACCTCGCCGGCGTGCAGATCCGGGCGACCGACCGCCTGTGCGCCGGTGACCGCCGGGTGGGCCAGCAGCACGCTCTCGATGAGGGCCGGGTCGATGTTGTGACCGCCGCGGATGATCAGGTCCTTGGCTCGCCCGACGAGGTGGATGAAGCCCTGCGGGTCGACCCAGGCCAGGTCGCCGGTGTCCAGCCAGCCGTCGCGCAGCTTGCCGGTGCCGTCGAGCACGGGCCCGTCGGGTGTGCGGCCGGTGACGTAGCCGGCGAACACGGTGGGCCCGCTGATGGTCAGCACCCCCACCCGGCCGGCGGGCAGGTCGACCCAGTCCCCGTCGGCCGTGATGTGGACGGCCTTGGCGTGCTGGTACGGCAGGCGCTGGCCGACGGACCCCGGTCGCGGCTGGTCACGGAAGTTCAGGGCGCTGACGCAGGTGGCCTCGGTGAGGCCGTACCCCTCGACCAGCCGGATGCCGGTCGCGGACTCGAACTCGTCCCGGACCGCCTGGGGCAGCGGCGAGGCGCCGACCACGGCGAACTGCAGGCTGCTGATGTCGGCGTCGACGGGGCGCCCGGCGAGGACGGAGTACACGGTGGGCACGGCGCTCATCGTGGTGACCCCGTACCGCTCGACGATGGTCCAGAAGTGGGCGAACAGCGCCTGGTCGCGGTAGCCCTGGGGGCCGGCCCAGATGACCTGCAGACCCCTGAACAGCGGGGCCAGCACGGTGACGATGAGCGCGTTGACGTGGAAGAGCGGCAGGGCCGCGAAGACGACCGCGCCGTCGTTCAGCACATTGGTGGCGGCGATCATCCAGGCGTCGCTGACCTCGTTGGTGTGGGTGTGCGCGGCGAGCTTGGGCGTGCCGGTCGTTCCGCCGGTGTGGAACAGCGCAGCGATGTCCGAGCCCGAGGGCGCTGTACCCGCGAAGGCGTCGTGGGGCTGTTCTGCGGCCAGCGCGGACAGGTGGCCGATGCGCACCCCCTCGATCGGGTGCAGCTCTGGCGCAGCCGGGCCGGCCCCGGTCGGGCGCAGGGCGAGGAGCGCGTCCACCCCGCCCGCGGCGGCGAGCTCGCGGGCCCGCTCCCACACCTCCGGGGCCAGTTCAGGACCGGCGGCCACCAGGACCCGGGCACCCGACCTGCGCAGGAGCTCGGCGATGTGCTGCCCGGAGAGCCCACTGTTGATGGGTGCGGCGATCCCCGCCAGCTCGGCGGCCAGGGTCGCGGTGACGAGCTCGTCGCAGTTCGGGGCGAGGAGGGCGACCCCGTCGGTTCGACGCACCCCGAGCGCGTGGAAGACGTTGGCGCAGCGATGCACGTCCCTCAGCAGCTCGGCGTACGTCCGCTCCGCTGGCCGGTTCCACCCGGCACCGTCCTGGAGCACGGACAGGGCGACCCGGTCCGGCCACAGCTCGGCGGCCCGGGCGAGGAGCTCGTAGGTCGTGCCCGGAAGGCCGCGGTCGGCGAGCGGCACGGCCTCGATCGCTGCGAGGTCGCCCGGCCCGTCGTACGTCGGCCAGAGCCGGTCGCCCATCAGGCGGCCCTCACGACGGTGCGCTGGCGACCGAGGTCTATCGCCCCGTCGTCGGTGCCGATGGCGACCTCGACGACGTCGCCGGGCTGGAGGTACTTGGGGTTGCGTGCCTGTCGCTTGAAGAACGCCTTCCACTTCAAGGCGGGAGGCAGCAGCGCGGCGATGATCTCGAGCGGCTTGGGCGGTGCGCTCAGGGCGGTACCGGCCGGGGTCCCGGTGAGGAGCAGGTCCCCGGCGTCCAGCCGCTGGAACAGGCTCAGGCCCTGCAGTGCCTGAAGCGGTGAGTAGACCATGTCGCCGTCGACCCCCGAGTCCTGGCGCAGCTCGCCGTTGACCCACAGGCGCAGCCGGAGGTCGCCGAACCGCTTGAGCTCGTCGTCGTCGAGCAGGACCAGCGATGGCCCGACCGGCGTGAAGGTCGGGTAGGACTTGGCTTCGAAGAACTGGGTCTTGGGCAGCTGCACGTCCCGGGCCGAGACGTCGTTGGTGACCACCAGCCCGGCCACGAACGAGGTCCAGTTGTCCTCGGTGACCTGCGCACCCACCGCCAGCGGCCGGCCGATCACCAGGCCGATCTCGACCTCGTAGTCCAGGAAGCGCACGTGACCGGGTCGGACGATGTCGTCGAACGGGCCGCTGATCGATCCCGAGGTCTTGCGGAAGAACGTCAGGGGGATGGTGTCCGGGTTCAGCCCCGAGTCCTTCACGTGGCTGGCGAAGTTCGTCATCTGCGCCACGACCCGGCACGGCGCCGTCACCGGCGAGACAAGGTCCAGGGTTGCCGGATCGACCGTCGTGTCGCTGCCGCGGGCAGCCTCGATCCGTTCGCGCTCGGTGAGCAGCCCGCTGGTGGTGGTGGCGTCGGTGTCGATGCGGGCGGCGCCGTCGGGCGTGCTGACCCACCAGGCGTCGGGCGTACGAAGGATGGTGGTGCTCATGAGCTCGTCACTTTCAGAAGGCCGCGCAGGCGGGTCAGGTCGAACTCGTTGTCGTCGTCGCGCAGGGAGCCGGCCATGGACACCAGCTCGTGCGCGAGGTCTCGTCCCGGCGTCAGGCCCAGGAAGTCCTTGGTGACCGGCGGTCCCCACTGGGCCAGCCCGGACGCGGTCATCGGCGACCACCCGGGCTCCAGGGTGCTGTCGAACAGGTCCCCGTCCGCGTAGTGCTCGACGAGCAGGCCGTCCGAGTCGCGCCAGTAGTCGAAGATCTGGCTGCCCTCGATGTGGCGCCCGATTCCCCAGGATCGCTGGAAGCCGGCCTCGCGCAGGTACTCACCGCCGGCCGCGAGCGCGTCCAGGTCCGCCACCTGGTAGGCCGAGTGCACGTACCGGTTGCTGGGGCCGAGCATCATCGCCAGGGTGTGGTGGTCCGTTGGTGTCGAGCCGGCGTCGCACCGGATGAAGCTCATCGTCGGGCCCCGCTCGCGCTGGCCCTGGTAGTACTTGAAGTCGCTGACGATCAGACCGAGGTGCTGCAGGTACCAGTTCAAGGTCTCGAGGTACCTCGTGCTCTGCAGGACCACGTGGCCCAGTCGCTGGATCATCGCGGGGGCACGCGGGGGGCGCTGGGTGGCGTTGGCGCGGACCACCTCGTGCCCGAGGTTGAATGCCTGCGTCGGCTGGGGAGTAGAGCGCCCCGAGCTCGTGGGTGTCGGCGATCACCCTCACCATGACCCCGCTGGGATCGGTCAGGTCGACGGTGAGTCCGCCCAGGTGCTCCGGCAGCATCTCGACCCTCGACCCGGTGACGTCGGCCAGCCGAGCCACGTCGGCGGAGTCCGCGGCCCGGAAGGCCGCGCCGAGGTAGCGCGAGCGTGGTCCGCGCCGGACGATCACCCCGGGGGCGCCGGCGTCCGTCCCGCGCAGTAGCAGCTCGTCCGCCGTACGGCTCACGCGTGGTGAAGCCGAAGGCGTGCGCAAAGCGCTCAGAGGCGGCCAGGTCGGGCTTGACGAACTCCAGCCAGGCCAGGTCGCGCACCTTGATGACCGGGTTCGTTGCTCGTCCTGGGTGCTCACCGGGCAGCGCGCCCTGCTCGCTGTGCAGGTCGTTGTGGGTCCCGTGCTGACTGGTCATGACTGCTCCTCTGCTGAGTTACTGACGTAATCGTCACTCATGAGTCGACAGTCAGTCAAGTGCTTTCTGAGGTAATCGTCATTTCTGACTCGATCGCGCTAGGATCGACGAACCACGAGTGACGAGACGCCGAGGAGCGGTCATGAGCAGTGCACCCACGCAGCAGGTCAACCGGCTGGACCGTCGTAAGGCCCGGACCCGCGCTGCTCTCATCGCGGCTGCGCAGAAGCTCATTGCGGAGGGCAGGACGAACGTGCCGGTCCTGGAGATCACCCAGGCCGCTGACGTCGGGATGGGGTCGTTCTACAACCACTTCGAGACCAAGGAGCAGCTGTTCGAGGCAGCGGTCGAGGCAGTGATGGACGCCTACGGCCAGCTGCTCGACAACCTCACCACCGGCATCGAGGACCCCGCGGAGGTCTTCGCCTGCAGCTTCCGCCTCACCGGACGGCTGTTCCGCACGGAGCCGGAGCTCAGCCGGGTTCTTCTCAACAACGCGCTCCGGCTGCTCAGCGCCGAAAACGGGCTGGCACCCCGCGTTCGCAGGGATATCGCGGCCGCGGCGGACGCAGGCCGCTTCGACGTCAGGGACCTCGATGTCGCCGTCACCATGACGGCCGGGGCCCTGATCGCCCTCGGGCAGCTCGTCCAGAACCAGCCGAACCGCGACGTGGAGCAGACCACCGACGGGGTGACCGAGGACCTGTTGCGCATGTTCGGGATGCCCACCAGAACAGCCCACCGCATCTGCACGTTGCCGCTCCCCGTTCTCCAGGCCGGCACGGCAGCGAGCGCGTGAGTCGTTGCGTGTGACGTCGCCAACACCGACGCCTCCTCGTGGTGCTCATGAGATTTACTGACGAACTCGTCACTCCCGAGGCATCCCTCAGTCTACGGCCCGCCACGTGGGTGACAGACGGGCACGTCGCCCCTGATGACCACGAGGAGTTCCTGCGATGACCACCACCGAGCGCAGCGCGAACGCTGCCCCACTCGACTCCCTTCTGGTCGACGCCGCGCTCGGCCCGGTCCGCCGATTCGTCCCGGACCTGTCCACGGCGAAGTGGGCGATCTCCCTGGCGCGCACGCCGGACGTCACCGCGCGGCGGCTTGGCGAGCTGGGCGCCGAGGCCGGGCGCATCCTGACCGGCACCTCGGCCCTGGCGCCGAGCCGTGGCGACCGCCGGTTCACCGACGTCGCCTGGGCCGAGAACCCCCTGCTGAAGCGGCTGGTCCAGCTCTACCTGGCCGGCAGCCAGACGGCCGAGCAGCTGCTCGCCGGGGGCGACCTCGACCCCCGGGACCGCAAGCGCGTGCAGTTCCTTCTCGAGAACGTCATCCAGGCGACCGCTCCCAGCAACGTCCCGCTGGTCAACCCGGCCTCGGCCAAGGCGGCGATCGACACCGCGGGGTTGAGCCTGGTGCGCGGGGGCAAGCAGCTGGTAGCAGACCTGGCCTCGGGGCGGCTTCCGGAGATGGTCGACGGTAGCGGCTTCGTCGTGGGCGAGAACATCGCGGCGACGCCCGGCGGGGTCGTGTTTCGCAACGAGGTGCTGGAGCTGATCCAGTACGCGCCGCAGACCGACGAGGTCTACGAGGTGCCGGCGCTGGTGGTCCCACCCACGATCAACAAGTACTACGCGCTGGACCTGGCCCCGGAACGCAGCCTGGTGGAGTTCGGCGTCCGGCAGGGCCGGCAGATGTTCCTCATCTCCTGGCGCAACCCGGATGCGCGGCACGCCTCCTGGAACTTGGACACCTACGTGCGCGGCGTCCTGGACGCCCTCGACGCCGTCGAGGAGATCACCGGCACCGCGCGGACGGTGCTCGGTGGGGCGTGCTCCGGCGGCATCCTCGCGAGCGTCGCAGCGGGCTACCTCGCCGCTGTCGGGCAGCAGGACCGGCTGGCCGGGCTCTGCCTGGCGGTGACGGTGATCGACAACGAGGACGCCGGGACGATGGCTGCCCTGGTCGACGCGCGGCTGGCAGCCCGGGCGAAGGCCAAGTCGGCGCGCACGGGGTACCTCGACGGCCGGGACCTGGCCGAGGTCTTCGCGTGGCTGCGGCCCGGCGACCTGGTGTGGAACTACTGGGTCAACAACTACCTGCTGGGCAAGCGACCGCCCGCGTTCGACATCCTGTTCTGGAACTCCGACACCACCCGGATGACCGCCGCACTGCACGCCGACTTCGTCGACTTGGCGATCGAGAACTCGCTCACCAAGCCTGGGGCCCTCACCGTCCTCGGCACCCCGATCGACCTCGGCAGGATCACCGTGGACTCCTACATGGTCGCCGGCATCGCCGACCACATCACGCCGTGGGAGAGCTGCTACCGCAGCGCCCAGCTCTTCGGCGGCACCACCCGATTCGTGCTCTCGACCAGCGGTCACATCGCTGCCCTGGTCAACCCGCCGGGCAACCCCAAGGCGTCCTTCCACAGCAACCACGACCTGACGTCGGGCGCCACGGCGTGGTTCAACGACTCCGAACTCCACCAGGGCAGCTGGTGGGCCGACCTCGGCCGATGGCTCGACGAACGCTGCGGCGCCCAGCGCCCGGCCCCACGCGAGCTCGGGTCACCCACTCTGAGCGTGCTGGCGGACGCTCCCGGCACCTACGTGCTGGACACGTGACCACCGACCGGCGCGTCCGCGTCCTCGGCCATGACATCCGAGTTGCGGTCCGGTTGGGTACGGAGCCCGGCCCACCCCTGATCCTGTGCAACGGCATCGGCGCCAGCCTGGACCTGCTTCAGCCCTTCGTCGACCAGGTCGACCCGCGCATCGAGGTGGTCCGGTTCGACGTACCCGGCGTCGGAGGGTCATCCGACCCCAAGGTGCCCTACACCTTCGCGATGCTGGCGTGCCTCGTCGCGACGCTTATGGACCGGCTCGGCCATGACCGGTTCGACGCCCTGGGCATCTCCTGGGGCGGCGGCCTCGCCCAACAGCTCGCGTTCCAGAACCCACGTCGGTGTCGACGCGTGGTGCTGGTCAGCACCGGCACCGGGATGCTGATGGTGCCGGCCCGACCCGGCGTCCTCCTCAAGATGCTGACCCCCCGGCGCTACCAGGACCCGGCCTACGCGCAGGCCATCGCAGCGGACCTGTACGGCGGGCTGATGCGGCGGCGCCCCGACGAGCTCAGACACGTGGTCCACGATCGAGAGCGCCTCGGCTCCAGGACCGGGTACGCCCTGCAGCTCCTCGCCGGGGTTGGCTGGACGAGCCTGCCCGCCCTGCCGCTCATCCGGCAGCCCACCCTCGTCCTCGCCGGGAACGACGACCCGCTCATCCCGCTGGTGAACGCGCGGATCATGCACGCGCTGCTCCCCCACGCCACCTTGCACGTCTACCACGACGGCCACCTCGGGCTGCTCACCTCAGCCGACGAGCTCGGCCCGCTCGTCTCGAGGTTCCTGCTCCCCGACAGCGGCGAGGACGCCACGGGGAGCAGCTGAGGACCTGCGACGCCACGCCTCATGATTTCGCGTACCACTGGCCGACCCGAGCCCCGGATCCCGCCCCTCACCTGGTGGCTCCCGCCTCCCCCGCCTTGCCCTGGGGGCGCCTGTCGGCGGTGTGGAGCGTCGCGAGGGTCGCGCCCACGCGATCCCACGTCCCGACATCCGTGCCGAGCAAATGACGGGGTCGACGCCGATGCCGACCACGGCCCACTCCGTCCCTAGCGGAGTCATCGAGGCGGACCGGCCGCCCGTCGTAGGTCCGGACGGTCGCCTGCGGCGCGAGGGTGCCTTCGACGCCGCGGAAACCGCGAGCGAGACCGAGGTAGGCAACGCAAGCTGACCCCGGAGGCCTTGCACGGGCCTCGGAGGATGACCGCCCACTTGCGCCGCACGAGCATCTCGAAATGCCTCGGCGGGCGCGGTGGACCGGGCGAAGAAGACGTTGGGCCTGAGGGGTGTTCGCCGGGACAAGGGCGTGCGGACCACGATCCCGGCCAAGGACGGGGTGCGGGCCGGGGACCTGCTGAACCGGGCCTTCACCGCACCGGCGCCGAACCTGGTGTGGGTCACGACTTCACCTACGTGCGGACCTGGGCCGGGTTCAGCTACGTCGCGTTCATCGTTGACGTGTTCGCCCAGAAGATCGTGGCTTGGCACGCCTGCACGTCCAAGGCGACGGACCTGGTGATGGTCCCGCTACGGATGGCGTTGTGGCAGCGCGACCGCGAGGGCCACCCCGTGGTGCCCGGGGAGCTGATCAAACACTCCGACGCCGGGTCGCAATACACGTCCGTGCGGCTGACCGAGCACCTGGCCCTGCAAGGCATCCGGCCCTCCATCGGCACCGTGGGTGATGCCTACGACAACGCCCTGATGGAGACGATCAACGGCCGTACAAGGCCGAGTGCATCCGCACCACCGTCTTCCACGACGGCCCCTACAAGACCCTGGCCGCGGTCTGGACCAGCTGTGGCCAGACCCGGAGCAGGCTTGGGGGACCCAGGGGCGGGATCTTCCTACAGCGGCTGGGGCGGCGCGACGCGTCGGGACGTGCTCCGTCGTTCCGGCCGCGGGGACGGGTCGGGCTGCTTGAGCTGAGGGAGCAGCTCGTACTTGTGGCCGTAGATGTCGAACAGGGCCAGCACCGTCGCGGTGACCGGGATGGCGAGGACCGCGCCGGCCGCGCCGAACAACGCGGCACCGAGCATCACCGAGGCGAACGACACGGCTGGGTGGACATCGACCGCCTTCGCGCTGATCCTCGGCTCGATCGTCAGATTCTCCACCTGCTGGTACACCAAGCCCCAGGCCAGCACGAGCACGCCGTCGATGGGCTGAGGGCTGAGCAGGCCGACGACGGTCGGCAGGATGATCGCGATGTACGTGCCGATGGTCGGGACGAACTGCGCGACCACTCCGGTCCAGATCCCCAGGACGAGCCAGTACGGCATCCCGATGATCAACATGAACAACGACGTCGTCGAACCGTTGATGAACGCGAGCACGACGCGAGCCGACACGTAACCGCCCGTCTTCTCCACGGCCAGGTCCCAGGTGGTGACCAACACGGGCTGGGTACGCACGGGGAAGAGCGCGGCGATCCACCGCTTGAGTCGTGGCGCGTCGGCGGAGAAGTAGAAGGTAAACAACACGAAGGTGAAGGACGAGAAGAGGGCACTGAACGCGGACACCACCAGGCCGAGCGCGCCACCGACGAGTCCCTTGCCCCACCCGGCAACGGTGTCCCGGGTGATGCCGGCGGTCGTGAGCAGCTCCTCGCCGGTGTAGTCCGTGCCGAGGATCCGGTTGATCCACTCGCTGAGGTCCTCGGCGAAGGACGGGAGCATCTTTGCTGCCTGCATGAGCTGCTCTGCGATGAGGTTGCCGAAGGCCAACCCGAACAGCACCAGGAACAGCCCTGCGGACAGCATCACCACCCCGGTCGCGGCACCACGCTTCATCCTGCCGCCCAGCTTGGCGACGGCCGGTTCCATCGCGAGCGCCGCAAACCAGGAGATGAGCAGGGTGAAGATCACCGAGCCTCCGTCGTCCAGCACGAACCACAGGAACGCACCAAGCGCGACCACCGACAGGGCGATGAGTCCGGTCCGCCAGAAGTTGCCCGGCTCGAACGTGACCGACGTCCGGGCCCTGGGCTCGGCGATGGTCACCGGGGTCTCGGGCTCGTGGTCCATGGTCGAGGGAGGTTGCCTGTGTGACATGTGATCCACCTGCCGCCGCTCGTCGTGTCCGGTGCCGCTCATGCCACTACTCAGTGAACGGCCGGCGACAACCGGGGCCGCATCACTCAAATGCCGTGGCGCGTACTGGACGCTCCGTCGGCTGACCTCAGCTGACATGAATGCCGGGTCTCCGATCGGGGTCAGGCTCAACCCTGCGGATGATCTCTCGCACGACGGGCGCGGTCTCGCCGCGGCCCAGGAGCACGTACCGCAGGACGTGGGCGACCGGTGACCCCTCTGACCACTCGAAGAAGGCGTGGGGTCGAACTCCGGTTGCGTCCCTCAGTGCGAGCAGCACGGCAGCGATCGCGTTCGGGGCCGCTGGGCTCGACACCCGCAGAACGTGGTACGGGCCTTCGGTGATCCCGCGGACGCGAAGGACGTCGCTGAAGTCCGATGGGTCGTCGATGTCCACTTCGAGGAACAGCACGTCTGCGTGTCCCGGGACGGGGTTCATCGTCCTCTGCTCGGCCTCCTTCGCGGCGTACTCCGAGACGTCGCCGGCCTGGCGCTGGTTGGCGATGATGTGCAGTCCACCGTCGTGGTCCAGTGACGCCTCGATGAACTCACGGGCGGCGGGGTCGAACTCGATGTAGTCCACGCGCAGCTCAGTCGTTCGGGTGATGCGTGAGACCAGGGACACCACCACGATGCCGAGGATGAACAGGGCGGAGATGGCGATGCCATCCGGCTTCTCGCGGATGTTCTCGGCCAGGGCGTACACCAGGACGAGAGACAGAACCGCGAAACCGAAGGTGGCGCGCTGCTGGTGGTGGCGGTATGCGGAGACGGTTACCGCGACCGCGCCGGAGACCATCATCGCGAGGATGCCGGTGGCGTAGGCCCCCGCCTGGGCGTTCACGTCGGCCTTGAAGGCGACGGTGATGACGATGCAGATGGCCGTGTAGACGAGCACGACGGGGCGCACCGCTCGGCCCCACTCGGGAGCCATCCCGTAGGCGGGCAGGTAGCGGGGCACGATGTTGATCAGCCCGGCCATCGCGGATGCGCCGGCGAACCACAGGATCAAGATCGTGCTGATGTCGTAGGCGGTGGCGAAGGCGTCGCCGAACATCTGCTGGGCGAGATACGCCAGCGCGCGCCCGTTCGCCTTGCCTCCTGCCTGGAACTCCTGGGCGGGGATCAGGACGGTGGTGACGAAGCTGGTGGCCAGGAGGTAGACCGACATGATCAGCGCCGCCCCGGCCAGGAGCTTGCGGGTGTTCCGGATGCGGGATCGCAGCCTGTCCTGCGCCGTCTGCCCGGTGGCCGCGATCAGCGGCATCATCGACACCCCGGTCTCGAACCCGGACAGGCCCAGGACGAGGAGGGGGAATGCGATGACGGCCGCTTCGATCGCCCCACCAAGGCCCCCGACTTGGGATGCAGCGGACATCCACGTGGACAACGCCCCATCGGTCGTGAACATCTCGACCAGGCCCCGGATGACGACGACGGCGTTGAGGAGGAGGAACGCGGCCACGAGCGGGATCGCGACCGTGACGGCCTCGCTGAAGCCGAGCAGGAACACGCCGCCGAGCAGGAGCAGGAAGAACACGGTGATGGCCACGGCGTGCCCCTGCAGCGCGTCCGGGATGAGGGGGGACTCCATCAGGTGCACGGACGCGTCCGCGGCGGACAAGGTGATGGTGATGATCCACGATGTGGCCACGAATCCGAGAAGGACCAGGACGAATACCTTGCCTCGCCAGAACGGCAGCAGGTCCTCGAGCATGGCCACCGACCCCTGGCCGTGGGGGCTCTCCTTGGCAACGCGGGAGTACATGGGGAGCATGCCCAGCAGGGTCAGCAGAACGATGAGCAGGGTCGCCAGCGGTGACAGCGCGCCCGCGGCCAGCGCGGCGATGCCGGGTAGGTACGCCAGGGTGGAGAAGTAGTCCACCCCCGTCAGCGTCATCACATTCCACCACGCATGATGTTTCGCGGGCTCTTCACCCGACTCCGGCCCGACGGGTTGCACACGGTGCTCGAGCAGCCATCGCTGCATCGACCCGTTGGGCTCCTGCGGGGTATCCGGGTTGGGTACACGGGCGGGCATGGACACGAGGGGTGCCGTCTTCATCTGGTCGTGCTCCTGGGATTCGGTTTCCCGACGGAAATCTAGGTACTGACGCAATCGTCACTTATGAGTATTGGTTCAGTCAAGTCTTCTGACGGAATCGTCAGATCTGATACAGTCACTCCACTCTCAACGCACAACGATCTGAGACGACGGAGAGCGAGCGGGATGAGCAGCACGCCCACACAGCAGGTCAACCGGCTGGACCGTCGCAAGGCCCGGACCCGCGCGGCACTCCTTCGGGCTGCGCAAACGCTCATCGCGGAGGGCAGGACGAACGCCCCGATCCTGGAGATCACTCAGGCCGCTGACGTCGGGACGGGCTCCTTCTACAACCACTTCGAGACCAAGGCGCAGCTGTTCGAAGCCGCCGTCGAGGCCGTGATGGACGCCTACGGCCAGCTCCTCGACAACCTGACCGCCGACATCGACGACCCCGCGGAGGTGTTCGCGAGCAGCTTCCGCCTCACCGGGCGGCTGCACCGCAGGGAGCCGGAGCTCAGCGGGGTCCTTCTCAACAACGTGCTCCGGCTGCTCAGCGCCGACGACGGCCTGGCATCACGCGTCCGACAGGACATCGCCGCCGCAGTGGATGCCGGCCAGTTCGACGTCGAGGACCTCGACCTAGCCGTCACAATGACGGCCGCAGCCCTGCTCGCCCTCGGTCAGCTCTTCGACGACGACCGCGACCGCGATGACGAGGAGACCACCGACCGGGTGACCGAGGGCCTGCTGCGCATGTTCGGCGCACCGCAGCCAATGGGACGGAAGATCTCCAGGCTGCCGCTGCCCGACGTCGGCTCGCGCCGCAAAGGATCGCCGGCCTGACGGGCCGCCTTGACCACTGCCGGCGGACTCGACGACTACCGCGTGAGCCCCACCAGTTCTCCAGGAATGACGGAACGCCCCCGCAGGCCGGCCATCAGGCGCGCGTCACCACACGAACGGGACAACTGCGTCGGCCGGCTTGTCCCTCCTCGGCCTACGACAGCCCCATGGTGGCCAGCGATACCTCCAGCGACGCCCAGCACGCCTGACCTGCGCAAGCATCCAGCGACCCACTGAGGGCTGCATCACATCCGACCACCCGGGCTTGCCTGTCCCGCACTACTGACGATATCGTCAGTAGTGCACGCAACATACAAGTGGCCCAGATCGGGCCTGACACAATGAAGGTGGTACCTCATGACACAGCACACGAACTTCTTCTCCACGCGGCTGGATGCTCTGCAGCAGCGGGTCGCGAAGGCCAAGACGGAGGTGGAGACGGCCGTGGACGAGACCGATGCGCAGCTCGTGCAGCGGATCAACTCGGCCCACGACGACCTGGACCAGTCGGTCAAGAACGCCAAGCAGGAGACCTCGGAGGCCGCCGACGGCGCGAAGGCCAAGTGGGCGCAGCTGAAGTCTGACGCCGCGGCCAAGCGCAGCGAGGCCAAGGCGAACATGGACAAGCGCGAGCTGCACCTGGACGCCAAGGTCGCCGCGACCGACGCGGACTTCGCCGAGGCCGACGCGGCCGAGGCCCTCGACTTCGCCGACTGGTCGGTCGGCAACGCGCAGCTGTCCGTCCTGGACGCCATCTACGCCCGCGCCTACGCCGACCGGCTCAAGGCCGCGGACACCAAGTAGTCCCCACCGAGCTGGTGCACCACGCCCAGCTCTGCTCAACCACAGCTGAGCCGCGGCGGGCAGGACACCCAACGCCCTGCCCGCGCGGCACCACCCAAGAGGAAAGTGTAATGACAACCAGTTTGAAGACCCCGGACGTGAAGACCCCGGACCCGCTGCTCGACACCATCCGCGCCGGTGCCCACGAGGCGTCGACGGCGTGGGGGTGGATCGTGGCCCTGGGAGCACTATGGATCGGCTACGGCATGTTCGTTCTGTCGTTCCAGACAGGCAGCCTGGCCGCAGTGGCCTCGCTGATCGGCGTGGCGTTCCTGCTCGGCGGCACCACCCAGCTCGTGGTGGCCGCCCGCGAACCCACGATGCGCTGGCTGAACATCATCGGCGGAATCGCCGGCCTGGCCGCCGCCCTGCTCACCTTCGTCTGGCCCGGCACCACCTTGTACGTGGTGTCGATCATGGTGGCCTGCTACCTGATCGTCTACGGCACCATCCACATCGTCAGCGCCCTGGCCGGCCCCAAGCTGTCCTGGTGGTGGACCGGGCTGCTGTTCGGCCTCGCCGAGCTGGTGCTCGGCGTGTGGGCAGCCCGCTCCTGGGAGTCCTCGCTGCTCACCCTGGTCACCCTGGTCGGGGTATGGGCCATCAGCCGCGGCGTTAACGAGATCTTCGCCGGCTTCACGCTGCGCCAGGCCGGCAAGGACGCCGAGCACCTGGCCGCCTGACCACCGGCCCAGCGGCCGCCTCCGCCACCGCCACCGCCTCGTGCGACGCGGCGGCGGAGGAGGCCGCACCTCAAACACTTCGCGCTCGGCCCACGCCGAGCGTGAAGCAAGGAGCAGAGATGAAACCCACCCACCCGCAACGCGGCAACCCGGCGCTGCTGCAGCATCTGCAAGAGCGCGCCAAGCACCGCGAGAACCGGGTCGCCGACCAGATCACCAGCTTCGCCGGCTCGATGAAGTTCGTCTACATCCACCTCGTCTGGTTCAGCCTGTGGATCGCCCTCGGCGTCGAGGACTACCCGTTCGGGCTGCTGACCATGATCGTGTCGCTGGAGGCGATCTTCCTGTCCACCTTCGTGATGATCAGCCAGAACCGCGCCGACGAGAAGCGCCAGGTGATCGCCGACGAGGCATGGCGCACGGTCCAGCAGGAGGAGCAACAGAACGAAAGGCTCCTGCGCCAGTCCGACGAGATCCTCGAGCTCACCAAGCAGATCCACACGGCGGGCGCGAGGTGAGGCCCGACGTGAAGCGACCACGGCCCCCGGCGCCGCGGCACCCGACGCTGGTCAGCCGCGGCTGGCACCCGGTCGAGCCACCCCGACACCCGGTGCTGTTCGTCAACCCCAGGTCCGGTGACGGGGCCGCAACCCGCCACCGAGTCCTCGAGCAGGCCAACGAGCGCGGAGTCCGAACGGTGACTCTGGACGTGGGCGACGACCTGCGGACACAGGCGTTGGAGGCCGTGGCCGACGGTGCGGATGCGCTCGGCATGGCCGGTGGTGACGGGTCGCTGGCGACCGTGGCCGCAGTGGCAGCGGCGCACGGGCTGCCCTTTGTCTGCGTCCCTGCCGGGACTCGGAACCACTTTGCGATGGACCTGGGTGTGGACCGGCGAGACGTGGCCGGGGCCCTCGACGCGTTCACCGACGGGGTGGAGCGCCTGATCGACGTCGGCGAGGTGAACGGCCGGATCTTCCTGAACAACGTCTCCCTGGGTATCTACGGAGAGGCCGTCCAACTGCCCACCTACCGCGACACGAAGGTGCGCACCCTGGCCGAGACGGCGCACCGTGTGCTTGCCCCCACCGGCGCCACCCCGGCACTAAGCCTCGTCGACGACAACGGGCAAGAGCACACGCGGCTCGCGGTCGTACTCGTCTCCAACAACGCCTACGCGCTGACCGGCCCCGCCCCAGGCACTCGACCCACGCTCGCCGGTGGCCAACTGGGAATCCTGGTGCTCGACACACCAGACCAGATGCCACACCCTCCAGGCCGAGCATGGAGAGCTCCACACCTGGATGTGCAGGCCCCCGCGACCGTTCACGCCGGCATCGACGGCGAGGCCGTCGAGCTCACCCCCCCACTGGTGTTCGCCATCCGCCCCACGGCCCTGCGGGTGCAGATCTCAGCGAGGCATCCGGGAGCGTCACCCTCAGCCCCGCTGGTTACGAACTCAGTGTGACTTTGGCCTTGGAGTCCCGACGCGGAAATTGGGTCCTCTTTGGGTCCTGGACTCGCACCCCGGCAATCGCCCAGTGTGCCGGTGGTGTCGGGCCAGGTCCGACCAGGTCGTGCCGCGGCTCCTGTCGTCGATGATCACAGAGGTGTTGTCACCGGGAAGGATGGTCGGGCGCGGGGCGGGCAGTCACGCCTGCTGCGGCGTGCGGAGCGGCTCGCTGTCGAGGCTGGCTGCCAGGGTCGCCGGTGATGCGGTGCGGCGGGGCCAGGTCCATGCGGAGCGCAGGATGAAGGCCAGGAGCAGCACCTCGAGTCCGATGGAGAGGCCGTAGAAGTAGGTCCAGGACTCCCCTACCGCGTTGAACATCGAGACGGGGATGTAGAGCGATGCAACGACGAGGTTCGTGGCGCGGTTCACACGGGCGGGCAGCGTCATGGAGAGCATCACCATCAGGACCGGGATCGCCACGAGCGTGAGGAAAGCGGTCAACAACGTCTGGCTGATGTCGAACTCATAGACGGTCCCGACGAGGATGTCGTCGACGGCGCCAGGCTTGTACAGATGGAAGTAGTCGACGTAGATGTAGAGGAACATGAAGCTCGTCCATGCTGCTGCGAGCTTGGCCTGCACCGGCATGCGCAGATCTTCCAGCGCGCTGCGCGATGGCGGATTCTCTCGTGCGGTGTGGGATTGAGGCGTTCTCATCACAATGCTCCTTGCCTTGATCGGGTGGGTGCTTCCACCTTCACGGATGCCGGCGGCGGGCACATCAGCCCCGGAGCCTGATTCGACCTGGCCGTTGGCCCAGTCGTCCTGTTGTACTTTCGGCGGATACGCCAATGACGCGGGCTGCTTAGGCTGATCAGGTGGCCACCGACGCACTGCGCTCGCTGTGGGCCGAACCCCGACCCACGAACCCCCCGGACAGGGGGCCTCGGGACTGGGCCTTGGTCGCGGCCTTCATCTGCTGGTCTGTGGTGGAAGCTGTGCTCCGCGAGGACATGGCGCCGCGTCCGCTGCTGCTGCTCGCTGCGCTCGCGGTCATCGCCCCCCTGCCGTGGCGACGTGCGCACCCGCTCCTCGCGGCCGCGGTGGCCTTCGGCACGTTGACGGTGGTCGACATCGGCAGAATCCTCACCGGATCGCAAGGCGCTCTGCCCTCAAGTGTCTCGGCCACCCTGGTCCTGACTTACGCCCTGTTCCGGTGGGGCTCCGGTCGGGAAGCCGCAGGCGGCCTTGGCATGATCCTGGTCTGGCTGCCCATCACCACCGTCGCCGACCCGACCAGCTTGGCCGAGACGGTCGCAGCGTTCGCGTTCTTCCTGTTCGCCGCAGCGCTCGGCGCCGCGATCCGCTACCGCGCGAGGATCCGCATCCGCGACATCGATCAAGCCAAGGCCCGCGAGCGCGAACAGCTCGCTCGCGAGCTCCATGACACCGTCGCTCATCACGTGTCGGGTATCGCCATCCAGGCTCAAGCGGGCCGTGCCATCGCGGCCTCCCATCCGGAGCGTGCCATCGAGGCCCTGGTCACTATCGAGGAGGCGGCGACCCGAACGCTGACCGAGCTGCGCGCCATCGTCGGCGTGCTGCGGGCTTCGCAGCACACCGAGTTCGCGCCGCAGCCGGGCGTGGCCGAGGTCGAGCACCTCGCCAACCATGGCCAGACACGTCCCTGCGTCGAGGTGATGCTCGCCGGTGAGCTCGACGACCTCAGCCCCGCGGTCGGGGCCGCGATCTACCGGCTCGCCCAGGAGTCGATCACCAACGCTCGACGGCACGCCCGCCACGCCACCCGGGTCACCGTGGCCGTCACGGGAGACGCCGACCAGGTACGGCTGACCGTCGACGACGACGGCTCCTCCGGCCCAACCAGCCGCGCCCCAGCCGGCTACGGCCTGGTAGGTATGCGCGAGCGCGCCACACTGCTCGGCGGCACCTTCCACGCCGGCCCCACCGCCGACCAGGGCTGGCGGGTCGAAGCGAACCTGCCCCGAACCGGGACGCCACGATGAGCATCAGGGTCCTCATCGCCGACGACCAGCCCATCGTGCGCACCGGACTGACGATGCTCCTCGACGCCCAACCCGACATCGAAGTCATCGGCTCAGCCGCCGACGGGCGAGAGGCAGTGCGCCTGGCGCTCCAGCTGCGCCCCGACGTCGGACTCTTCGACATCCGAATGCCACTGATGGACGGCATCGAAGCCACCCGCCGACTCGCCGGCCCCGACGTCACCGACCCCTTGCCGATCGTGGTCATCACCACCTTCGACCTCGACGAGTACGTTCACGGCGCGCTCAGAGCCGGCGCCCGCGGATTCCTACTCAAGGACGCCGGACCCGCCCTGCTGACCCAGGCCATCCACGCCGCCGCCGACGGAGACGCACTCATCGCACCCAGCGTCACCGTCCGACTGCTCGCGGCGTTCGCCCACGCACAGACCTCACCGCCCCGGCAGCCGATAGAACCGCTCACGGCCCGCGAGGAAGAAGTCCTCCTGCCCGTAGCCCAAGGCCGCACCAACAGCGAGATCGCCACTGAGCTCTACATCACCCCAAGCACCGTCAAAGCCCACCTCGCCAGCCTCATGAGAAAACTCGGCGCCCGCAACCGCGTCGAGGTCGCCATGTGGGCCTACGAGACCGGCCGCATCTGAACCTCAGAAAGCTCTGTGCTCTCGGCTGCTTGAACGCTGCCCAGCCCCGCCCAAGGCGGCGCTATGACGCACTGACCTCGGTCGAAGGTGGCCTGGTCCGGTTCGGAGGGCCGGGCCTTCCGCGACGGTTCGTGGCGTTTCGACTCGCTTCGCTCGCTCAACGACCGGGGTCCGGGTTGCCGGTCGGGAAGCGAGGACACCGCCTCAACCGGCGTCAACCTAAGTTGACAGCATCCGATCTGTCAACCTACGGTTGACGGCGTGAGCGACGACATCCGCACGGCCATCGGCGCCGCACAGGGCGGCGAGCCGCTGCCCGAGCTGCGCCGGCTGCAGGCTCTGCACGGCGACCTCGCCCGCGCCGAGGCCGAGCAGGTGCGCCGGGCCCGGGCTCAGGGATACTCCTGGGTCGCGATCGCCGGCGCCCTCGGCGTCAGCAGACAGGCCGTGCACAAGAAGTACGGTCGTAGATAGGGCTATCGCCCGCTCTCCCGCATCAATCGGCAGGGAACCCGCATGTCCAGCACAACCACCCCCACCCGCGGACGCCGCGGCCGTCGCGCACCTCACGAGGGTCCGCGCGCGAGCCTCAAGCAGCTGCTGCCATTCCTCTTCGAACACCGTCGCGTGCTCGTGATCGTCGTGATCCTGAGCATCTTCGGCGCGATCGCGACCCTCGCCCAGCCGCTGCTGGTGGGCCTGCTCATCGGCCGCGTGCAGGCCGGCGAGCCGCTGGGCATGATCGTCTGGGGTGTCTTCGCGCTCGTGGTCGCGGCATCCGTCATCTCAGGCTTTCAGCACTTCCTGCTGCAGCGCACCGGCACTGCCGTGGTCTACTCGTCGCGGCGCAAGCTGATCGGGCGCATCCTGCACCTGCCGATCAGCGAGTTCGACGCTCGGCGAACGGGCGATCTCGTCTCGCGGGTCGGGACCGACACGACTCTGCTGTACGCCGTCCTCACACAGGGTCTGGCCGATGCCGTCGGCAGCAGCTTGGTCTTCTTCGGCGCCCTCGTGGCGATGGCGCTCATCGACCCCGCGCTGCTGGGTCTCATCGTCCTCGTGATCGGCCTGTCGATCGGGGGCGTGACGCTGCTCAGCGGACGGATCCGCACGGCAACGCGAGACCAGCAGGAGAAGGTGGGCGAGCTCGCGTCGGGCGTCGGGCGATCCGTCGGATCGATCCGCACGGTGCGCGCGGCCGGCGCCAGCCACCGCGAGGTGGCGGCGATCTCGGGGCTGGCCGAGGAGGCCTACGACCAGGGTGTGCGGATCGCCAAGGTGTCGGCGCTCATCGTGCCGATCGCGGGGATCGCGCTGCAGCTGTCGCTGCTGGTCGTGCTCGGTGTCGGCGGACTCCGGGTCGCCTCCGGCGCGATCACCGTCGCCGCGCTCGTCACCTTCGTCATGTTCCTGTTCATGCTGATCGCCCCGCTCGGATCGACCTTCGGCGCGATCACGTCCGTCAACCAGGCGCTGGGCGCCCTCGGCCGCATCCAGGAGATCCTCGATCTGCCGACCGAGACCCAGGGCGACGCCGCGCTGGCGACGCGCGTGCGGGACGCCGACGACCGTCGTGCCGGTTCGCCCGGCGCGGCGATCGAGTTCCGCGACGTGCACTTCCGCTATCCCGAGGCCGTCGTCGCCGCGCGGCGCACGGCGGAGTTCGAGGCGCTGGCGGTCCTCGAAAACGCGCACGTCGACGCCTACTCCATGTCGGGGACCGAGGACCTCGCACCCACCCCCGTCGCCGGAGAGGTGCTGCGCGGAGTGTCCTTCTCGGTGCCGCGAGGCGCTCGGGTCGCACTGGTCGGGCCGTCGGGCGCAGGAAAGAGCACGACCCTCGCCCTCATCGAACGCTTCTACGACCCGTCGGACGGCGCCGTGCTGATCGACGGAGAAGACGCACGCACCCTCGACCGTGCCGCGCTGCGCGCGCGCCTCGGCTACGTCGAGCAGGATGCCCCGACCCTGGCCGGGACGATCGCCGAGAACCTGCGACTGGCCTCGCCCGAGGCATCCGATGACGACTGCGAGCGCGTGCTGCGCGCCGTGAACCTGGGCGAGGTGCTCGAGCGCAATCCCCTCGGCGTGCATGCCCCGGTCGGCGAGAGCGGCGTCATGCTCTCGGGCGGCGAGCGCCAGCGTCTCGCGATCGCCCGTGCGCTGCTGGCCGCACCCCCGATCCTGCTGCTGGACGAGTCGACCTCCTCACTGGACGGCCTCAACGAGCAGCGCATGCGCGACGCGATCGACGCCGTCGCGACCGATCGCACGCTCATCGTGATCGCCCACCGCCTGTCGACCGTCGTCGACAGCGATCACATCGTCGTCATGGACCACGGTCAGGTCGTCGGTCAGGGCACGCACTCCGACCTCGTCGACTCGACGCCGCTCTACCGCGATCTCGCCCGGCATCAGCTCCTGGTCTGACTCGGCACCTCGGGCGCCGATGACCGATGCCTCGGCCCGCACGCGATGCGAGGCCGAGGCATCCCGCCCGGACGTGAATCATGATCCACCGACGCGACAACCTCCAAGAACGACACGACGCCCTCGTTACAGGCCACAACGGAATCGCTTCCAAGCCAGTCGGTCGAGCGCGGCCCCTCCACATGCGTGCGCCGGCCTCCGCTGGTTCACGCGGCGGAGGGACGCACCTCGTCCGCGCGCTCGCTTCGGTTGTCAGCGGGTCAACGGCAGTACGTGCGTGGTCATGAAGTCGACGAACTCGTCGGGTTGTTCGAAGAGCGGCCGGTGCCCGGAGCGGTCGAGTACCACGGTCTCCTTGGTGGGTGCGGTGAGCTCGTCGTACCACTGGGCGAAGGGCTTGGAACGACCGGGTGCCTCGTGGGCACCCTGGACGAAGAACACCGGGACCTCGAGCGTGGAAGCGTCACGCCGCAGGTCGACGTCCTGGATCTGCGGGTAGAGCGCGCCGAAGGTGTCCATGAACCCCGCGAGCAGGTGGACCTGGTCCACGAAGGTGTACTCCGGGACGAGGAAGTTCTCCGAGAAGCCGCCCGCCCCTTCGCTGTTGCGGGTGTGGTCGTAGGGGTAGACCTCCTGCTCGGAGGAGAGCGCGGTCTCGTAGTCAAGCATCGAGGTGTACGGCGGAGGCCCGATCTCCTGCAGCTCGGTCGCCAACCCGGTCTGCCCCTGCTCGCGTGCCCAGGCGAGGGTGTCGGTGTAGAAGATGCGGTCGGTCTCCACGGGGCTGACCATCTGGCCCACGCCCACGAACGCCGAGTACAGCCTCGGTTCCTGGCGGACGGTGAGCACCCCGAGGATCGTCCCCCAGGACTGCCCGACGAGCACCACCCGGTCGGTCACGAAGCGCTCCCGCAGGTAGTTCGTGGTCGCGATGGTGTCGTCGATCGCCGACTCCAGCGTGTAGGTGTCGCTCGGGTCGAGCGCCGGGTACGACGTGCCGGTGCCGCGCTGGTCGAGCGTGGCCACGGTGAAGCCCTCCTCGAGGGCTGGCAGGTGGTTTCGCATGGCGCCGAGCTCGGACCCGCCCGGGCCGCCGGCGAGGAAGAGCAGCACGGGGTTGCCGGTGTCGTGTCCGCGGATCATCAGCCCGAGCTCGTGGCCGTTGACGTCGATCGACGTCAGCTCCGCGATGCTCCCGGGCAGCGGCTCACCGTCCGCTCCGGTGATCGGAGCCGTGGATGGCCGGTCGGGCGACGACGAGCGTGACCCCGACGACCAGGACCACGGATGCCGTCACGGCCGTCCACCGCAGGACGGGAGCGCCCGCGCCCGGCCCGGACGTCTCCGTGGCGACGGGCCAAGGCGAACGCGCCCCAGGCGGCACCGATGGACATCGGCAGCAGGGACAGCAGGGCGTGGAACCCGCGCCCCACCACGAGGGCGAACACCCCGTACCTGCTCAGGTGCGGCGCGTCGACGGTCGGGCCGTCCACCGGCATCCGGGCGAGCTCGAAGGCCACCGCGAACACGACCGGAGCCACGAGCACCGCCCAGCGAGATTGGGTGAGCACACCCGCGCCGACGCCGACCGCGAGGCTGACGAGGACCGAGGTCAGCGCCGCGGCAGTGGTCTGTGGGGACCTGGGTGTCACCAGCGCGGCCGCGACGCCCCACAGGACGGCGAGGCCAATGGCCACGACCCACCCGCGGTGGAGGACAGATCTGACGATGCCGGCTGCTGGGTGGACTGTGGGTCGCGGCGGTCCGGCGGTGGTGGTCCGGGTGGACGTCAGCTGTGCCATGGTGCGTTCCGGCCGACGGGCCGGTCCCTTCCCTGCCGCGGCACGACGTGAGCATCAACGTGCACGATCCCAGCACCACCAACGCTACGACTGAAGCGGCCCCCGGGCGGAAGATCGTGCGCGGTCGCATCTCACGGGCCCCCTGGATACGACCTCGCTCCTTACGAGGTCGCGAAACGGCTGCAAACGGGCTGACCCCGCCGACGTAGCAGCCCCAGCTTCGGACGATCTGCGGCAGGAGCGTACGTTGGGCGGCTGGCAACTGACGGGTCAGCTTTCAGCGCTAGCGGGTGACGAGCAGGACTCCGGCCAGGGTGACCGCCGCGATGAAGAGCGTGCTTGCGGCAGAGACGACCATGACGGTTGCGCCTTTGGTGAACACGGAGGTGAGCTTGATGCTGCAGCCCAGGCCGAACACGGCGGCACCGAGGGCGGCGAGCTGTAGGTGGGTGATCTGGTCGAGTAGGTGCTCGGGTGCGATTCCGGTGCTGCGAAGTGCTAGGCAGGCAAGGAAGCCGAGGATGAACAGCGGTATCGGTCGGGTGCGCGCGCTGCCCTTGGGCGGGATCGGTGTCCTGAGCCGTTGGATGAGGCTGAGCACGGCCACGACGGGTGCGAGCAGGAGGACGCGGGTGAGCTTGACGGCGACCGCGACGGCGGCGACGGCGGCCCCGGCGGGGGTGGCCGCGAGGAGCACCTGACCGATGTCGTGGATGCCGGCGCCGGCCCAGGCGCCGAACTGCAGGTCGCTGAGCCCCAATGGCCCGGCCAGCAGGGGAAGGAGCACCACCGCTGCGGTCCCGAACAGGATCACCATCGCGGCCGCGGCGGCGACGTCGTCGTCGTCGGCGCCTGCGGTGTCTCGTGTTGCGGCGATGGCCGAGGCGCCGCTGGTGGCGAAGGCGGTGCCGAGGAGCAGGCTGCGGGCCGGGCTCAGGCCCAGGCGGGTGCCGAGCCAGGTGGTGAACAGCAGGGTGCTCACGACGCTGACGGCGATCACGGCGAGCAGTGGGAGCCCGAGCGCGGTGATGGAGGCGAAGGACGCCGAGAAGCCGAGCAGGACGATGCCCACTTGGAGCAGCGTCTTGCTGAACAACCCGAGGTGTCTTGCCCCGCTGCGGGGCAACACGCCGATGTTGCCCACCAGAGTGCCCAGGCAGATGCCCCAGGTCAGGATCCCGACCTGGGGCACCAGCCAGTGACCCAGCAGCGAGCCGCCCAGCCCGGGCGCCAGGACGACCACAGCTACCGCAGGTCCCCGCCAGGGAGCGGGTCGCCGGGCGACGTCGACAGTGTGGGTGGCTAGTGCAGTCATGTCCGGTTCGTCCTGGATGGTGGGGTTGTGGGCGGTTGGCCCACGGAGCCGCGTGGTCGCGCGTGGGTGAACTGCCGACAGGCTTTGGCGTGGGTCGTGCTCAGACGGTGGGCTGGCCGATGATGCCGGCGCGCTCCATCTTGCGGACGTCGGGGAAGTAGTCCTGGACGGCGTAGTGCTGGGTGCAGCGGTTGTCCCAGATCGCGAAGCTGTTCTTGGTCCAGCGCCAGCGCACCTGGTACTCGGGGATGGAGGCCTGGCGGATCAGGTAGTTGAGCAGCTCGCTGCCGCCGGGGCTGTAGTCGTGCCCGTAGCGCACGTTGGCGGCGGTGTGGAAGTTGGTGAAGTGCGTGGTGAAGGCGTTGACGAACAGGACCTTCTCGCCGGTCTCGGGGTGGGTGGCGACCACGGGGTGCTCCGCGTCGGGGAACTTGGCGTTGAGGGCGTGGCGCTTCTCGATCGGCAGCTTGGCGCCGAAGGTGGACTCGATGCTGTGCCGGGCGCGCAGGTCGGCGATCTGGGTCTTGATGTGCTCGGGCAGGCGCTTGTACGCCTGCACCATGTCGACCCAGATCGTGTCGCCGCCAACTGCGGGACCCTCCACGCAGCGCAGCACCGAACCCATCGGGGGCGCCTCGCGCCAGGTCGCGTCGCAGTGGAACGCGTTCTCGTACTGCTCGGCCGGGCTGTCCAGGTCCTTGTAGATGCGGACCAGCCCGGGGTGCTCCGGGTCGCTGCCCAGAGCCGGGTGGCCCTCGAGCGGGCCGAACCGCTCGGCGAGCTTGACGTGGTCGGCGCGGCTGATGTCCTGGTCGCGGAAGAACAGCACCTTGTGCTGCAGGAGCAGGTCCTTGATCTGCGCGAAGACGGCCGGGTCGTTGGCGGCGTCGGCCAGGCTGACGTTGCGCAGCTCGGCGCCGATGAAGCTGGTCAGGCGGTGGACCTCGATGGAGCCCGCGTCGCGAGGCTCCGTCTCCGGGGTCCGGTCAATGGTCGTGGTCATGTCGCTGCGTCTCCAGGATCGTTCGGCGGTGCGGAGTGACTGAGGGTCGGTCCTCAGGTCGATCCAACGACGATATGCGTGACGCAGCCGTATCGCTTTACCGATTGACCCACAGTGCTTGACTTTTCAGGACGAATCCGCCTCCCGCGGGATCAGGCAGACTCCTCTTTGGTGACCCCTTCTGCGCCCGCTGCGCCGTGGAAGCATCGCGCTGGGGCAGCGATACGATGCCGTATCGCCTTAATGCGCCTCCGACGGTGGCCGACCTGTGACCCCCAACACTGCTGGGCGCGGCGATGAACTCGTGGCACGTGAGTCACGCGCTGCCAGAAGGGAATCTTCATGACCGAGGTGGCCGCGACAACCCGCAGCGGTCGGCCGCGTAGCGCCGAGAGCACCACGGCGATCCTTGATGCGGCGCTCGAGCTGTGGATGGAGCGTGGCTACCACGCGGTGACAATCGACGCAGTCGCCGCACGGGCAGGTGTCAGCAAACCCACGATCTACCGACGCTGGCCCAACCGGCAACAAGTCCTGGTCGCGGTCTCCAAACGGTTCGTCCCGCCCGGGGAAGTCGGCGACCTCGGCTCCTTTCGTGACGAGGTCGCCGCGTTCCTGCGCAACCGGGCTGACCTCTACGGCAACGCCGGAATCCGCCGCATCCTGGCCAGCGCCGTCGCCGCGAGCGCCGAGGACGAGGACTTCCACCGGGCCATCCAGCCCTTCCTGGACAGGTTCCCGGCCGGCATGCGAACCATCGTCCAGCGTGGAATCGCCCGCGGGGACGTCCGGGCCGACGTCGATATCGGGCTTCTCACCGCGATGATCAACGGCTCCTTCTACTTCCGCAGCATCATCGAACACAAAGGCCTCGACCACCGCGCCGCGGACTTCGTCGCCGACCTCATCACCACCGCAGTCGCGCCACCGACGCCGACATCGCAAGAGCCCTCACCAACAGCGACGAGTAGGCGCCAGAACTAGCCCCACAGCTATCCGCCCGCTTCCACCCCTGCGCGAGGGCCCAACGCTTCGGCATGTCAGTGAAACTCGCCCCGCGCGAAGGTGTTCACGGTGCGGGCGGATCGCACGACGTGACCTGGCGGGATCCACCGCGCCATCGAAGTCGAGTTCGCTGAGCGCAAGGCCGTCGGCGCGTCGACCATGTCACGCGTGACGGCGGCCTGTGAGCCGCACTCGGGATCCACGGCGCACTGGGTCCTGAACCCGCAGCCAGGCAATCGACCGGGTGCGGGTCGGGCCAAGTCCGACCAGGTCGTGCCCCGTCGTCCCAACCGTCTGACCCCTGTCCTAGGCTTCTCGGGCTTCCCGACCTGACCCGACAGGACACGACCTGGCCCGACATTTTGGGTCACATTTTGGGTCACCTCAAGACCCGATCGGCGTCCGCCATCCGGGCACGAGTAAGCCCCCGACAGCGTTTCCGCTGGTCGGGGGCCCGTCGTCTGTCTCAACACAGAGCGCGCCCGAAGGGATTCGAACCCCTAACCTTCTGATCCGTAGTCAGATGCTCTATCCGTTGAGCTACGGGCGCTTGTCACGCTCGCGCGCAACGAGAGAGCAGACTACCGGAGCCCCGCGCCGGGCGAGAAATCGGGCCGAGCCACCCCCGCGGACGCCCTCGGATGCCGGTCACGCGCCGCCGGCGCCCGGGCGACGGGCACGGCATCCGCAAAGCACTGCATCCCCGTGACCTGCGTTTCCAGCCTAACTGCAAGAGTTTTCAGGCCGCCACGCCGCGTGTGAGGAGCCTCATAAGGTGCAAGCGCTTCCGCAGTGGCTACCCCCGGGTACCCGGGCCTACCTTGAAAGAAGGCTCCCAGCGGCGGGCGCCGTGCCACCGTCACGAGCGGGCCCGCAGGCCCGACCGAGGGGTGGCCGACCAGATGAGCCGGACCGGCGGAAGGACCACCATGACCACGCAGGCAGAGCACACGACGAGGGGCACCAGTCACCCAGGGCTGCAGGCCTGGGTCGACGAGGTCGCGGCGCTGACCACGCCATCCGCGGTCCACTGGGTCGACGGCTCCGACGAGGAGTGGGACGCGCCTCACGACCGCGCTGGTCGAGGCCGGTACCTTCACCCGGCTCAACCCGGACAAGAAGCCGAACAGCTTCTACGCGGCCTCGGACCCCAGCGACGTCGCCCGGGTGGAGGACCGCACGTTCATCTGCTCCGAGGACGAGCACGACGCCGGGTTCACGAACAACTGGAAGGCCCCGGCTGAGATGAAGCAGGTCATGGGTGACCTGTTCAAGGGGTCGATGACCGGGCGCACCATGTACGTCATCCCGTTCGTGATGGGCCACCTCGAGGCCGACGTGCCGATGTACGGCATCGAGATCACCGACTCGGCCTACGTCGTGGTCTCGATGAAGATCATGGCCCGCATCGGCACCGAGGTCCTCAAGGCCATCGAGGAGCAGGACGCGACCTTCGTCAAGGGTCTGCACTCGGTCGGCTTCCCGCTCACCGACGGCCGCGCCGACGTGCCGTGGCCGTGCAGCGACACCAAGTACATCGCCCACTTCCCCGCCACCCGTGAGATCTGGTCCTACGGCTCGGGCTACGGCGGCAACGCCCTGCTGGGCAAGAAGTGCTACGCGCTGCGGATCGCCTCGGCGATGGCCCGCGACGAGGGCTGGATGGCCGAGCACATGCTCATCCTCAAGCTCACCTCCCCGCAGGGTCGCACCCACTACATCGCCGGCGCCTTCCCCAGCGCCTGCGGCAAGACCAACCTGGCGATGATCGACCCCACCCTGGAGGGGTGGACGGCAGAGATGGTCGGCGACGACATCGCCTGGATGCGCTTCGGGCACGACGGGCGCCTGTACGCGGTCAACCCCGAGTTCGGCCTGTTCGGCGTCGCCCCCGGCACCGGCGAGAACACCAACCCCAACGCGGTGCGCACCGTGGAGCAGGGCAACTCCCTGTTCACCAACGTGGCGCTCACGGACGACGGCGACGTGTGGTGGGAGGGCCTGACCAAGACGCCCCCGGCGCACCTGACCGACTGGAAGGGCCGCGACTGGACCCCCGAGTCCGAGGAGCCCTCCTCCCACCCCAACAGTCGCTTCTGCACCCCCGCCAAGCAGTGCCCGATGATGGCGCCGGAGTACGACGAGCCCAACGGCGTGCCGATCAGCGCCATCCTCTTCGGCGGCCGCCGCAAGACCACCGTGCCGCTGGTCTACGAGTCGCGCGACTGGGCCCACGGCGTCTTCGTCGGCGCCACCCTGTCCTCGGAGACCACCGCCGCCGCCACCGGCGCCGTCGGCGTCGTGCGCCGCGACCCGATGGCCATGCTGCCGTTCATCGGCTACAACGCCGGCGACTACGTCAACCACTGGCTCGACATCGGCAAGCAGGCCGACGAGACCAAGCTGCCCAAGATCTTCCAGGTCAACTGGTTCCGCCGCGACGAGCAGGACGGCTCGTTCCTGTGGCCCGGCTTCGGCGACAACGCCCGCGTCCTCAAGTGGGTCGTCGAGCGCCTCGAGGGCACCGCGGATGCCGTCGAGACCCCCGTCGGCCTCGTCCCCGCCCCCGGCGCCCTGGACACCACCGGCCTGGACATGACCGACGAGCAGGTCGCCAAGGCCCTCGCCGTCAACCCCGCCGACTGGCGCGCCGAGCTGCCGCTCATCGAGGAGTGGTTCGCCAAGTTCGGCGACACCCTGCCCACCCAGCTCGCCGACGAGCTCGCCACCCTCAAGGCGCGCCTCGAGAGCGCCTGACGCACCTGGTCCCCGCCGGACCACGGGAGCCCTGCCGACCACCGGTCGGCAGGGCTCCCGTCGTGTCGGGGCGGATGCCGTGCCGCCGTCGTCGCGGGCGTCTCGCCGTCGCGAGGGCTCGGTCAGCCCGACCGTCGGGCGAACACGGCGAACATCGTGACGGAGAAGAAGACGTCGCCGCGCTGGACGGCGGCCTCGATCCCGTCGACGAGCGAGGCAACCTCCTCGGGCGTGACGGCTCCGGACGCCACCGCGGCAGGGGCGGACAGGGCGATCATGCCGCCACCGCGCATCGCCTCGTCGGGGAACACGAGGGCGCTCGAGCCGATGTCCGGGTCGACGTCGAGGCCGGCCGCGAGGAGCTGGCCCCGCAGGAGCCGCCCGGAGAAGGGGTTGGGCCACTGGGTCAGGATGAAGGCGCCGTAGCGCTCGAGAACGTCGGGGTCCCCGGGGTGGACGATGCCCGTCGCCCAGTCGGAGTCGATGACGACGACCCGGCCGCCCGGCCGCACCACCCGCGCGAACTCGCGCACGGCGGCATCCGCCTCGTCGAGGTGCTGGAGCACACGCTCGCAGGTCACGAGGTCGACGCTGCCGTCCTCGAGCGGGAGCTCCTCGGCGCCGCCGTCGAGGAGCTCGACCGCCACCCCCGCCGCGTCGGCACGGCCGGCGGCGACCGCCCGCAGCGCGGGGTTCGGCTCGACTCCGATCGCGCGCCCCTGGTCCCCCACCGCCCGCGCGAGACGGATGACGGTGTCGCCCGTGCCCGCGCCGACGTCGAGCACGGTCTCCCCCGGCTGCGGCGCCAGCCGGTCGAAGGCCCAGTCGCGCAGGCGGATGACGCTCGGAAGGGCGGCCTGGAGGTCGAGCAGCTCGGTGAGCTGGCGCACCTGCTCGTCGCCCCCGACCCCGATCTCCTTGCGCTGGAACCCACCTGGCCCCGAAGCCGCGAACGGTGGCGTCGGGCTCGCAGACGCGGGGTCCTCGCTGCTCATCTGCCGAGTATGGGTGGGCGGCGCCGGGGCTGGCAACGGTGCCGTCAAGTGGTGGTGGGTGCGGTGCCGTTCGCGTCACCGGGGTCGGTCGAGCCGCCACCGCCCGGCAGGAAGCCCTGGCCCCCCTCAGGGAGCTGTCCACCCCCGGGCAGCTGGTGCCGTCGGGCAGCTGCTGGCGTCACCGTCGCGACCGCGGCCGCCCCGGTCCCCGGGGAACTGGCCCGGGACGCCGCCCGGCCCGACCTCGGTGGTGACCTGGTCGGTGACGTCGTCCCGGCCGAGGGCGACCGCCGTCGTCGCGCCCGCGGCGGCCCCGAGGCAGAGGCCGACGACGAGGGCTCCGGCGGCGACCGCCGTCCGGCCGGCCCACCACGAGGGTGGTGGGGCCGTCGCCGAGGGGTTCGTGGGCACCGCGGGGGCGGGAGCCGCGGTGGCCGGGACGGCCGGGTCCGGCGCTGCGGCGCGGACCGGTGCCGCGGCATCCGTCGGGGGCTCCGGGGCCGGATGTGCGGCACTCGCCCACACGGGGGCGGCGGGTGGCGGGTCAGGGATCGGCTGGGTGTGGTCGTCGGGATGAGGGGGCATGGTGGACCTCCGGGTCGTCGGGCTTCTCGCTCAGCGAGCGTCCGCAGCCGACCTGTGGCGGACCTGTGGTGGGGCCAGCACCCGGCTGGCACCTCCGGGCGTCGTTCACAGGAACCGCACAGCAGACGCATGGACGGCCCGTAGCGCTGCGGCACAGACTGGGCCCATGACGACGACCCGCTCCCAGTCGGCCCCGGCCCTCCAGCGGCCCGACGGCTCCCCCGTCCGCGTGCTCGTGGTGGACGACGAGCCCAACCTGACCGAGCTGCTCTCCATGGCCCTGCGCTACGAGGGCTGGGACGTCCGCACGGCGGCGAGCGGCCTCGCGGCGGTGCGGGCGGCGAAGGACTTCGGGCCCGATGCGGTCGTCCTCGACATGATGCTCCCCGACTTCGACGGCCTCGAGGTGCTCCGCCGGATGCGCGGCGACGACCCGAACGTGCCGGTGCTCTTCCTCACGGCGAAGGACGCCGTGGAGGACCGCGTCGCCGGGCTCACCGCCGGCGGGGACGACTACGTCACGAAGCCGTTCAGCCTCGAGGAGGTCGTCGCCCGGCTCCGCGCCCTGATGCGCCGCACCACGGTGGCGGCCGACGACGCGAGCTCGCTCCTCGTCGTCGGCGACCTGACGATGGACGAGGACAGCCACGAGGTGACCCGGGCCGGCGACCTGATCCACCTGACGGCGACCGAGTTCGAGCTGCTGCGCTACCTCATGCGCAACCCCAAGCGCGTGCTGTCCAAGGCGCAGATCCTCGACCGCGTCTGGAACTACGACTTCGGCGGCCAGGCCAACGTCGTCGAGCTGTACATCTCCTACCTCCGCAAGAAGATCGACATCGGCCGCTCCCCGATGATCCACACGATGCGCGGCGTGGGCTACGTGCTCAAGCCCGCCGACTGATCGGGCAGGTCGCCGGCATGCCGCACCCTCCCTCGCGCTGGACGCTGCGGACCAAGCTGCTCGCCTCGGTCCTCGCGCTGTTCACCATCGTCATGCTCGCGACGAGCGCCCTCACGGTGCTCGAGACGCGCCGGTACCTCGAGACCCAGCTGGCCCGGGACCTCCAGGGGGCGACCGGCCGGGAGCTGGACCGCCCCGCGAACGCCAACGGCATGGCCAACCGCAACGCGAACGCCAACCGGAGCAACCGCATCCCCCAGGGCCGCGGCCCGGTGGGTGCCCCAGGGGGCGGCGACGTCCTCGTCCTCGGGCTCGAGCCCGACGGCACCGTGGTGACGGACGCCGCCGGGACCGAGCTGAATGCCGTCGTCAACGACCTGGGCGACGACGACGCGCTCGACGCCGACCAGGTGGCGACGCTGCGCGACGCCCCGATCGACGCGGGTCCCCAGCGGGTGGACGTCGGGGGCGACGTCGGCTCGTACCTCGTGACCGCGCAGGTCAGGCAGGACGGCAGCCGGCTCGTCATCGGGGTCTCCACCGAGCCGGTCGACGAGCTGCTCGCCAAGCTGCTCGCCGTCGTCGCGGGTGGCACGGTCGTCGGGCTCGTCCTCGTCGGCGTGGGTGGCACGATCGTCATCCGGCGCAGCCTCGCGCCGCTGGACCGGGTGGCGGCCACCGCCCGCCGGGTCTCCGGGCTCAAGCTCGACTCGGGGCAGGTCGCCCTCGCCGAGCGCGTGCCCGCTCAGGACGCCGACGAGCGCACCGAGGTCGGCCAGGTCGGCCTGGCCCTCAACACCATGCTCGACAACGTCGAGTCGGCCCTGCACGCCCGTCAGGAGAGCGAGACGCAGGTGCGCCAGTTCGTCGCCGACGCCAGCCACGAGCTGCGCACCCCGCTCGCGTCGATCCGCGGCTACGCCGAGCTGACCCGCCGCGAGACCGAGCCGGTGCCCCCGACCGTCACGCACGCGATCGGCCGGGTGGAGTCCGAGGCCCTGCGGATGCAGGAGCTCGTGGAGGACCTCCTGCTCCTCGCCCGCCTCGACTCGGGTCGGCCGCTCGACCGTGACCAGGTCGACCTGTCGCTGCTCGCCGTCAACGCGGTGAGCGACGCGCACGCCGCCGCCCCCGACCACGCCTGGGAGCTCGACCTCCCGGAGGAGCCGGTCGAGGTGCCCGGCGACCAGGCCCGGCTCCACCAGATCCTCGCGAACCTCCTCGCGAACGCGCGCACCCACACGCCGTCCGGTACGACGGTCGTGACCCGCGTGCGGCCCGAGGGGTCGATGGTGCGGGTGTCGGTGTCCGACAACGGCCCCGGCGTCCCGGACACTCTCCAGCCGACGGTGTTCGAGCGCTTCACCCGCGGCGACGACTCCCGCAACCGTGCGAACGGCTCGACGGGGCTGGGGCTGAGCATCGTCGCCGCCGTGGGCCAGGCGCACGGTGGCCGCGTCGAGGTGTCGAGCCGGCCGGGGGCGACGACGTTCTCGGTCCTGCTCCCCGCGACCTGACCCCTCGCGTTGGGTGCTGAGGTGGCTGCCCTGGCGACCACCTGAGCACCCAACTCTGCTGGTGCTGGCTAGAGGGAGAGCGTGTACGCGACGAGGTCGACGTGCGGCACCGGCGACCAGTCACGCTCGGGCAGCCGGGTGAAGCCGAGCCGGTCGTAGAGGCGGTGCGCGGCGTGCATCGTCGTCGCCGACGACAGGACCAGCGCGGCATACCCTCGCTCACGGGCGATCGCGATCGTGTGCCGGGTCAGGGCCTCCCCGATGCCCTCGCCCATCGCCACGGGGGCGACCGCGAGGGAACGGATCTCGGCCTCGCCGTCCCGTGCCACCTCGCTCAGGGCCGAGCCGGTCCCGACGAAGGTCACGGTGCCGAGCACGCCTCGCTCCTCGTCGACGGCGACCCACAGCTCGGCCTCGGCGTCACGGTGCGCGGCGTCGCCGAGGAACTGGAGGTACATCGCGTCCGGCGAGATGACCCCGGCCCCGACGTACGCGTCCACGGTGAGCCGGCCGACGGCGTCCAGCTCGTCGGGCCGGGCGCGCCGGATGACGGGAGGATCGCTTCGGGACGCGGGCACGGGCCCATCCTCGCAAACGCCCGTCCGGCACCGACGGGCGTGTCGGGCCAGGCGACCCCGAACTCGTCGATGCCGTTCCGGGTCCGTGCGGTGGCCCGCTTTGCCCGGCGGGACGGGGGACGGCTACCCTGTCCGTCGTTGGAGGCGTCGCCTAGTCCGGTCTATGGCGCCGCACTGCTAATGCGGTTTGGGCTAACCGCCCATCGAGGGTTCAAATCCCTCCGCCTCCGCCCAACCGAGACGCCCCGCGGCAGCGGGGCGTTTTCGGTTGGCGGTGGCGGAAGGATGCCGGGCGTCGCGCGGGCAGAAGACCGCCCCCCGGGTGGAGCCGGCCGTCGCCTCTGGTCCACCTGCCCGGATGGCGTCCGTCCTCGGGACCGGCGGCGCCACCGCACCGCCACCCCCGCAGGTCACCGCCACCCCCGCAGCCCGACCAGAGCCGGACCGCGCGACCGACCGACGGGAGGCGACCCGCACGGCATCCGGCATCCACAGAGCGGACGCCCGAGGCCGGAGCGGTCAGGAGCAGATGTCCTGGTCGGCCGTGCGGGCCTCGATGCTCGGCTTCGGCGACGGGCTGGGCGCGGTCACCGACGGGGTGGGCAGCGGCGAGGACCCGGTGCGGTTGGGGATCTCCTGCACGGGTGGGGCACCGGCGCCCAGCGTCAGGCGCACCGTGTCACCGAGGTCGGAGTTCACGCGCACCTTGGCGCCCTCGAACGCCGCGGCCACGGTCCGCGCGGCCTCCTCCTGGCCGGAGCCGTGCTCGACGACGACGCCGTCCGGGCGCTCCTCCGAGCTGGCGGTCGCGACCTCCGGGAAGCCCTGGAGCTCGAGCGCGGCGGCCACCTCGGCGGCCAGGCCCTGCACCCCGGTGGCGTTGACGACCTCGACGGTGATCTCGGTCGGGCTCACCGTCAGCGGCTCGGCGGTGGCGGATGCCGAGGGCGACGGCTCCTCGCCGACGACACCGTCGTCGCGCAGGGTCTGCCACAGGTCCTCGGCCTCGGGGGCCCAGGCGACGCGGTTGGGGTCGGGCTCGTAGTCCTTGACCGGGACGGTGATGAACTGGATGTTCTTGATGCCGATGTCCTTGACGCTCGTCGCGAGATCCTGCATCGTCCCGAGGCTGAACTCCTCGTCGGTCGTCAGCGACTGCGTCGCCGCGTTGAGGAAGCCGAAGAGCCTGTCGGGGCGCAGGAGCAGCGAGGTGCGCGTCGCCTCCTGCACCACGGAGGCCAGGAACGCCTGCTGGCGCTTGATCCGGCCGAGGTCCGAGCCGTCACCGAGGGTCTTGCGCGCCCGCACCCAGCCGAGGGCCTCCTTGCCGTCGAGCACGTGCCGCCCGGCCGCCAGCGTGAGCTTGGCCTTGGGGTCGTCGATCGCCTCGGGGGTGCAGACCGGCACGCCGCCGAGCGCGTCGACCATGCCGCGGAAGCCGCGGAAGTCGACGACGGCGAAGTGGTTGATGAACAGGCCGGTGTTGCCCTCGATGGTCTGGATGAGGCACGCGGGCCCGCCGACGCTGAACGTCGCGTTCCACTGGGTGTCGGTCCACTGCTCCTTGGGCGCGTCGGAGTCGCACTGCGGCGGGGCCGGCACCATCGAGTCGCGAGGCACCGACACCACGGTGACGTGCTCGCGGTCGGCCGAGACGTGCGCGATCAGGGTGGTGTCGGAGCGGGCGCCCGACGAGAGGGAGGCACCCGGCACCCCCTGGTCCTCGCGCGTGTCGGAGCCGATGAGCAGGATGTTGAGCGGCCCCTCGGCCACCGCCGGACGCTCGCCCAGGTCCTCGCTGACGTCGAGCCGGCTGATGTTGCCCTCGAGGCGCCACCACGCGAACCCCAGCCCCGCGACGAGGACGAGCGCGACGACTCCCACGCCGACGACGATGCGTCGGCGGCGGGAGTGCTGGATGGCGGCGGCGCGTCTGGAGGCGCGCTCGCCGGGGGTGGTGTCGGACACCTTGCTCCTTGACGACCGAGGTCCGCCCTCGGCCGCTCAGGCGGGGCAGGACGCACCGTGCGCCCAGTGCGCGCACGACTGAACCACTGTAGGGGCGCCGGCTGAGAGAACGCTGGGACCGTCGGGCTTGGTTGACTGGGCCCATGAGGTCCCGAGTCGCGCTCGCCGTCGCCGCCCTCCTCGTGCTCGCCGCGGGGATCGGCGGAGCCCTGTGGTGGCGCCAGCGGGGAGCCGAGCAGGATGCCGCCGCCGCGGCCGCCGTCGCGGCGTACGTCGCGGGCTGGAACGCCAAGGACCTGAGCGCCGTCCCCGTCGCCGACGACGGCACCCCGGAGGACTTCGCGGCCGCGGTCGAGGACCTCGGCGACGCGCAGGTCGAGGTGACCGCCGGCGACGTGACGCGCGACGGGGATTCGGCCACCGACCGAGCTCGCGGTGCGCTGGACCCTCCCCGGCGACGTCCCGTGGACGTATGCCGTGCCCGCCCGGGTCGTCGAGGACGGCGACCGCTGGGAGGTGGCGGCACCGGCATCCGGCCGCTCGCTCTGGCACCCCGACCTCGCGGCCGGCGAGACCTTCGAGCTGGAGCGCACCGCCGGGCACCCGCGGCGACCTCCTCGACCGGGACGGCGAGCCGCTCATGCCGCTCGGCACCGTGTACGCCGTGCGGCTCGACCCGGTCAACGCCACGCCGGCATCGGCCGCCGGGCTCGAGGGCGTCGTCGGCGCCGAGCGGGGGTCGCTCGTCGACGCGCTCGCCAAGGCCACGGCATCCGGCTCGAAGGCCCCCATCCCCGTCATCACCTACCGCGAGGCCGACTACGCCTCGCGCCGAGCCCGCCTCGAGGCACTGCCCGGCGTCATCGCACCCACCTCGGAGCAGCCCCTCGCCCGCAGCCGGACGTTCGCCCAGCCGCTGCTCGGGACCTTCGGCGAGGTCACGGCGGAGATGGTGCAGGAGAGCGACGGCCGCTACCTCGCCGGCGACCGCGCAGGCCGCAGCGGCCTCCAGGCGCAGTACGACACCGAGCTCGCCGGGACGACGGGGCTCACCGTCAGCACGAGCGGCGACCGCACCCTGTTCGAGAAGGCGCCCTGCTGACGGCGCCGACGTCAGGACGACCCTGTCGCCGCGCGTGCAGGCGGCGGCCGAGGAGGCCCTCGCCGACGCCCGGCTCACGGTGCCTGCAGCGCTCGTCGCCGTCGACGTGCCCAGCGGCCAGGTGCTCGCCGCGGCGAACTCCCCGACGACCGGCTTCGACCGCGCGCTCACCGGCCGCTACGCGCCGGGCTCGACGTTCAAGGTCGCGACGGCCTACGCGTACCTCACCCGCGGCATCACGACCCCGTCGGCGAAGGTCCCCTGCCCCGCCACGGCGACGGTCGACGGCCGCGAGTTCCGCAACTACGCCGGCGAGTCGACCAGCGGCACGCCGACCTTCTTCCAGGACTTCACGGTCTCCTGCAACACCGCCTTCGTCGGGCTCTCACCGCAGCTCGCCGACGACGACCTCACGACCGCCGCGAAGGCCCTCGGCGTCGGCGCCGGCTGGGCCGACACCGTCGGCGTCGACGGCGCCTTCGACGGCAGCGTCCCCGCGACGTCGGCGGGCACGGATGCCGCGGCCGCCTCCATCGGGCAGGGGCGGATCGAGGTCTCCCCCCTCGCGATGGCCGTCATGGCCGGCAGCGTCGGGCGCGGCACCTTCGTGCCCGCCGGTGCTCGTCGAGCAGGAGGGTGCCGCGGCCCGCGCCCAGCGCGCTGGACGGCGGTGCCGTCGCCCAGCTCCGGACGATGATGGCCTCGGTCGTCGCCTCCGGCACCGGCACCGAGCTGCGCGGGACGCCGGGCGGCCCAGTGCGCGGGAAGACCGGTACCGCCGAGCACGGGAGCGACCCGGATGCCGCACCGCGCGTGTGGTTCGTCGGCTACCAGGGCGACGTCGCGTTCGCCGTGCTCGTCGAGGAGGGCACGCAGCGGGGGGACGGTTGCCGCGCCGATCGCCAAGGACTTCCTCACCGCGCTGGCGACCTCCTGAGCGGGGACGGCGGAAGGCCCCGTCCGGCATACCGGACGGGGCCTTCGCGAGACTCGGGGGACCCGGGTCAGATGGGGCGGACCTGGTCGGCCTGCGGGCCCTTGGGGCCCTGGGTGACCTCGAACTCGACCCGCTGGGCCTCGTCGAGGGACCGGTAGCCCTGGACGTCGATGGCGGAGTAGTGAACGAACACGTCGGGGCCGCCGCCGTCCTGGGCGATGAAACCGAAGCCCTTCTCAGCGTTGAACCACTTCACGGTGCCCTGTGCCATATCGGGGGTAACTCTTTCTGTGTGTAGCACGCGGCCGGCACCCGTCGTGCCGACCGTGGATGCGAACTCCAGTCCCCTTGTGGCGCGTTGGTAGTTCGACCTGCGAGGAAATGCTGTTGCTGCAACCGCCAGCGACGCTAGCACGCAGCGGTGTTGCTCGCGCGTCTCCTCACCGATCGTTCATCCAGCGGGACGGGGCGTGCCGGTCAGGTCTGCGGCGCCTTGACCGCGAGCACGTCGCACGACGCGTCGAGCAGTACCTGCTGCGCCGTCGAGCCGGTGATGAGCTTGCCGAGCGGGTTGCGCCGGCGCAGGCCGATGACGATGAGCCTGGCGTCGACCTCGGCTGCCGCGTCGAGGAGCTCGTCCGCTGGCGCCAGGCCGCGGGTCGGCTGGCGGATCTCGTGCTCGATGCCGCGCGCCGTGAGCTGGGCGTCGAGGGCCTCGAGGTCCTGGGACGCGGCGAAGCTCGGGTCGGCGTAGTCACCGTGGTGGCCGGTGTTGACGACGACGAGCTTCTCGCCGCGCCGCTCGGCCTCGGTGATCGCGCTGTCGACGGCGGCCAGGCCCTCGGGACGGGGGATGTAGCCCACGACGATGGTCATGTCGGTCTCCGGTTCGGGAGTCGGTGTGGGAGCGGCCGGCCGAACGGGTCGGCCGGCCGCGGGACGGCTGGGTGGAGGGTGGGACGGGACGCCGCACCTGGTCGTCCGTCAGGTGCGGCGCCCCGCGTTCGTCAGGGCGAGCGGTGCACGTCGCCGGTCATGACGACAGCGTCTTCGCGCCGGTCATGATCGCGACGCCCTCGCCCATGTCGTGGGACTGCGGGGTGATGACACCGGCGCAGCCACCGAGGCGCTGGATGTGGATACGGTCAGCGGCCTCCCACACGTGGGGCATGTTGTGGCTGATGAGGATGACGGCCAGGCCGCTGTCGCGCAGCTGCTTGACCATGTCGAGGACCATCCCCGACTCCTTGACCCCGAGGGCGGCGGTCGGCTCGTCGAGGACGACGACCTTGCTCCCGAAGGCCGCGGCTCGTGCCACCGCCACCGCCTGCCGCTGACCACCCGAGAGCGTCTCGACGGCCTGACCCATGTTCTGGATCGTCTGGATGCCGAGCTTCTGCACGGACTCGCCAGCCCGCTTCTCCATGCCCTTCTTGTCGAGCATCCGCAGCACCGAACCGAGCGGGCCCGGCCGGCGCTCCTCGCGAGCGAGGTAGAGGTTGCTGGCGATGTCGAGCGCCGGGATGACGGCCAGCTGCTGGTAGACCGTCTCGATGCCTGCCTCGCGGGCGTCCTGCGGGCGCTTGAAGCTGACCGGTTGACCCTCGAGGAACACCTCGCCGGAGTCCTGCTGGTAGGCGCCGGTGAGGCACTTGATGAGAGTCGACTTGCCGGCGCCGTTGTCGCCGATCACCGCCAGGACCTCTCCCCGGTAGAGGTCGACGTTGACCCCGTCGAGACCGATGACCCGGCCGAAGGTGATGACGAGGCCGCGGGCCGACAGGATCGGCTCGGCGTCGTAGACGGCCCGCTTCTCCTCGGGGAGGTGGTCGACGGTCAGCGGGAGCCGCTCGATGGTGCTCATGCCTTCACCTTCCGGATCCACTGGTCGACCGAGACGGCGACGATGACGAGGACACCGATCGCGAGGAGTCGCCACTGCTGGTCGACCCCGGCGAGCGAGAGCCCGAGGGTGAAGGAACCGACGATGAGCGCACCGAGGAGGCTGCCGATCAGCCCACCACGGCCACCGAAGAGGCTCGTGCCACCGATGACGACAGCGGTGATGCTGTCGAGGTTGGCGTCCGGGATGCCGTTCGCCGTCGCCGAGCCCGCGCGCCCGATCTGGATCCACGCCGCGAAGCCGTAGATGAGGCCGGCCACGGTGTAGACGCTGAGCAGGATGCGCTTGCTCGCCACACCGGACAGGCGAGCCGACTCCGGGTCGTCACCGACCGCGAAGATGTGCCTGCCCCACGCGGTCTGGGTCAGGGCGAACCCGACGATGGCGTACAGCACCAGGACCATGACGACGCCGACGGTGACCCGGAACGGGCCGACCGAGAACGTCTCGCCGGTGACGTTGATGATGGCGGGCAGCCGGTTGTTCTGGATGCTCGAGCCACCGGAGTACAGCAGCGCGATCGCCGTGAAGATCGACAGCGTGCCGAGCGTGACGATGAACGGCGGCAGCCCCACCCGGGTGACGAGCAGGCCGTTGAGTGCTCCCGCTGCCACCGCGAGCGCGATACCGATGAGGATCGCCAGCCAGCCGGCCACCCCGTTCTCCGCGGCCAGGGTCGCCATGACCATCATCGCGAGGATCGTGATGGCGCCGACCGACAGGTCGATGCCGGCGGTGAGGATGACGAGCGTCTGGCCGATCGCCAGGCACGCGACGACGGCGACCTGCTGGAACAGCAGGGACTGCGCGTTCGGGGATGCGAACCGGGGGTTGAGGATCGAGAAGACGATGAAGGTCAGCACGAGCAGGAAGAGCGGGCTCAACCACGGGTGCCCGTGGAGCAGGTGCTGGATTCTTTGGACGGGGCTCTGCCGCCGCCGAGCGAACTCGGCGGCGGCAGCCGATGTGGACGACGACATCGAGGTCAGCCCCAGCAGATCTTCAGGGCCTCGTCGGAGGTGATGCTGTCGACACCCTCCGCCGGCTTGTCGGTCACGAGCGCGACCCCGGTGTTGAAGAAGTCGAGACCGTCAGAGGTGCTCGGCTTCTCGCCACCGCGTGCGATCTTGGCAATGGCCTCCATGCCGAGGGTGGCCATCTTCAGCGGGTACTGCTGGGCGGTCGCACCGATGGTGCCGTCCTTGACGGACTTGACGCCGGCGCAGCCACCGTCGACGGAGACGACGAGAGCGTCGGTGATACCGGCGGCCTTGAGGGCGGCCGACGCGCCGACCGCGGCCGGCTCGTTGATCGTGTAGACCACGTTGATGCCGTCACTCTTGGTCAGGCAGGTCTCCATCGCCGTGCGGCCACCGTCCTCGGCGCCGTTGCTCGGCTCGTTGCAGACGATCGTGTAGTCGCCGCCCTTGCCGCCGGTGTACTTGCCGGTCTTGGCCTCGTCACCGTTCTTCTTCGGGTCGGCGACGTCGATGCCCATGCCCTCGAGGAAGCCCTGGTCACGGTCGTAGTCGACGGAGACGATCTTGTCGTTGAACAGGTCGAGGAGGGCGATGGTCGCCTGCCCGCCGTCGAGGGTGGTCGCCGCCCACTGGCCGATGAGGTTGCCCGCCTCGCGGTTGTTCGTGGCGAACGTGATGTCGACGGTGTCCGGCGGGTCCGGCGGGGTGTCGAGGGCGATGACGTAGAGGCCGGCGTCGCGGGCCTTCTTGATGGCGTCGTTGACGCCGATCGACATCGGGGTGATGAGGATGCCCTTGTCGCCGCGGACGACGGCCTGCTCGATCGCGGCGATCTGGCCGGCGTCGTCACCCTCCTGCTTGCCGGAGGCGACGGTGAGGTTGACGCCGTTCTTGGCCGCGTCTGCCTGGGCACCCTTCTGCATGGCGACGAAGAACGGGTTGCTCGAGTCCTTGGTGATCAGGGCGACGCCGATGTCCTCGGTGCCTCCCGTGCTCCCGGAGCCCCCGTCGTCGGAGCCGCAGGCCGCGGCCCCGAGTGCGAGGCCGACGATGCCGGCGGACGCGAGCACCCTGCGCGCCGTGCGCGAGGACGAAACGTGACGGATATGCATGGTGCGAACTCTCCTTTGAGTGCTGTTCAGGTCCGACCCCGTTGTGACAACGTTGTCAGGCACTTGTCTATCGCGTACTTGCGCTGACGTCAACTCATGCACTACACATCGTGATGTGGATGTGACATCGTTGTCAGGTCAGGCCTCGCGCGCCACCATGCGTGACGTGGCGGCGCTCGCGGGCGTGAGCCTGAAGACGGTGTCACGGGTCGTCAACCGCGAGGCCGGGGTCTCCCCCGACGTCCGCGTGCGCGTCACGGCGGCCGTACGCCGGCTCGACTATCGACCCAACCTCGCCGCGAGCAACCTGCGCCGCACCGGTGCGCGCACCGGCCTCGTGGGTGCCCTTGTCCAGGACCTCTCGAACTCGTTCTCCGCCAGCCTGCTTCGCGCCCTCGAGGATGCCGCGCGCCGCCGCGGCACCGCCGTGCTCGCGGCGAGCCTCGACGAGGAGTCCGACCGCGAGGAGGCGCTGGTCCACGACCTCGTGACCCGACGGGTCGACGGACTGGTCATCATGCCGGCGAGCGAGCGGCAGGACTACCTCCTCGCTGAGCTGCGCACCGGGACGCCGGCGGTGTTCGTCGACCGGCCACCGCGCGGTGTCGACGCCGACTCGGTGACCGTCGACAACTTCAGTGGTGCACGGACCGCGGTCGCGCACCTCCTCGCCCAGGGTCACCGCCGCATCGCAGGCCTCCTCGACCTCGAGCGGATCCCGACCGCCGCGCGACGGCACGCCGGGTTCGACGCGGCATTCGGCGACCTCGGCCTGCGCCTCGATCCGCGGCTCGTCGTCACCGACCTCCGCTCGACGGACGAGGCGACCGAGGTGCTGCACTCCCTGCTCGCGCTCGAGGACCCGCCGACCGCGATCTTCACGGGCCGGAACATCCTCTCCACGGGGGCCGTTCGCGCGCTGGCCGAACGCGGCCTGCGGCGTGAGGTCGCGCTGGTGGGCTTCGACGACTTCCCGCTCGCAGACCTGCTCGACCCACCGCTCACGGTCATCCGCCAGGACGTGCAGCGCATCGGCAAGACGGTGGCCGACCTGCTGTTCGCCCGGATCGACGGCGACACCAGGCCGCCCCGGCACGTCGTCATCGAGCCGACCCTCGTCGTGCGCGGCTCGGGCGAGATCCCGCCCCCGGCGTGACTCAGGGGCGCAGGTGGCGGGCCCGGGTCACGAGGTAGACGCCGAAGAACATCAGCCCGACCGCGATGACGCTCAGCTCGTAGCGCCCGAGCGGCACCTCCTGCAGGACGCGCAGCGCGCCGTCGAGGCCGGTCGACCCCTCCGGACGGCGGGTCCACGCGGCGCTGAGGAACAGGAACCCCACGAGGGCGAACGCGACGCCGCGCGCGATGAACCCGATCCGTCCCGCCACCTCGACGAGGCGCCCCGGGTGCCGGTCGAGGTCGAGGAGGAAGTCCCTCGTCCATCCCGACCAGATGCTGAAGACCCCGACCCCGGCCACGGCGAGGCCGGTGAGCACGACGAGGACCCGGCCGCCCGGCATCCCGAGGAGGGCGCGGGTGATGCCCACGCTCGAGTCCCGGCTCGCGACGCCGGCACCCAGGGCGAAGGCCGCCGCACTCCAGGCGACCGTGACGTAGGCGATGCCGTCGGCGGCGTGCTCGAGTCGCTTGAACCCGGTGCGGCAGTGCCGCCCGGTGACGGCCCGGGCGAGGTTCCACAGCGCGACGACCACGAACCCGACGAACCCGACCCACAGCACCGCTCGGCCGCCCAGCCCGGACGAGATCGAGGTCAGCGCACCCGACTCGTCGGCGGTGCCGGTGCCGCCCCAGGCGATCCGCAGCCCCGCCCACCCCATGGCGACGTGGAGGACGCCGTCCAGGAAGAAGCCGGCACGTGCGCCCCAGCTCACGGCCTGGTGGGTCTCGGCCGCCTCGGCGGCGTGGGTCGTCACCTCGGCGAACGCGCCCGCAGCCTCGGCGGCGGACTCCCCGACGTCCTGCGCCACCTCGACGACCGCCTCGACGAGTGGCGTGCCGTCGTCGGGGGCCGGGCTCGTCACCTTGGGGACGATAGACCCGTGGGCCGGGGAGATGGCGTGGGACTACCGGCTCAGTGCCACCACGGTCCACAGGAGCCCGCGGTGAACGTCCACGACCCGCAGCCCGTGCCTCTCGAGGACGTCGGTCATGAGCTCCGGTGGGTGGACGAACTCACGGAAGCTCGTCCCCGACAGCACGTACACCGCGTTCTGCAGCCAGAGCAGGGCCCGGGTCGCGGCGTTGCGTGGCGGGTGGCTGAAGACGAGCAGGCGGTTCGTGTGGTCGGCGGCGGCGGCGAGCAGCCGCCCGACGTCCGGGTAGCAGCACACGACCCGGTGCAGCACGACCACGTCGGCCGCTTCGACGTCCGGCGGACCGGCCGCGATGTCGAGGACGCGCCGGTCGATGCGGTCACCCAACCCCGCCTCGGCGGCCAGCGCCCGGGCGTGTTCGTCGTACACGCCCACGAGCTCGAGGTTCGTCGCGTGTGCTGCTCCCGCTCGCAGGAGCTCGAGCTGCAGGTCGCCCACGCCTCCACCGATCTCGAGCACCGTGGCGTCGTCGACACCGCGCGAGACGACGAGCTCGACGATCCGCCGCTCGGTGCGGTTCAGCCCTCGTGTGCGGTACCGCCTCGCCAGCTGACGCGCGTAGCGGTCGCTGAACACCTGGGCGTACCCGCGGGGGTCGCAGCATCCGGCCACCTGCCGAGTATGGACCCGGGGCCTGCGGTGTCGGGAGGGCCAGGACGGCCCTGGCGCGGAGGGCGTGGGACTCCGGCTCTCACTGCGTTCGAGCCTCCCGTCATCCAGCGCCCTCCGCCTGCTCCGCGGTCGCGAGCTCCCGCGGAGCTGGCGGAGGGCGTGGGATTCGAACCCACGATGACGTTGCCGCCATAGCGGTTTTCAAGACCGCCGCACTAGGCCACTATGCGAGCCCTCCTCGCCCGGCCGTGGGCCGGGCGAGGACAAGGGTATGCCGTGGCGTCGCGGCTGCGCCGGACGGCGCGGTGGGGCACGGCATACCTGACGCCGTGGCGGGTAGGGTCTGAGCCCGACGAAAGGAACCACCATGGCGAAGCTGTCGTTCATCGCCGGCCTGGCCGCCGGCTACGTCCTCGGGTCCCGGGCGGGCAGGCAGCGGTACGAGCAGATCCGGCGGACGTCGGGCAAGGTGTGGAACTCCGGCCCGGTGCAGAAGCAGGTGGCGACCGCCAAGGAGGTCGCGCGCACCAAGGCGGCCCCCGTCGTCGCCGACATGGTCGCGGATGCCGCGCGCGCCACCGGCGAGAAGCTGCGCTCGAGCCGCACGGTGCCGGCCGAGACGATCGACAGCTCACCGGTATCGCCCACGACGCCCACGACGCGCACGACGACGCACTCGCCGGCCGGCAGCGAGGCCGACCCCTGGGCTGCCGCGACGTCGCGCACCGACGGCGCCGCCTGAACCCCTCCGTCCAGGCGGCCCCGCCAGCGACGACCCCCGTCGGCGGCTCCGCACGGCACACCGGCCACGCCGGACCCTCAGCACCCCCTGCGGTGCCTGGTCCGGCGTGGCCGGTCCCGTGTGGCGGGACCTCGCCCCGTGCACCGCACCTTCCCGGCCCGGTACCGCGACGCCCTCTGGTCCCGACGCCCGGACGAACCCGCCCCTGAACGAGGTTCGCTCGGCGCCGTGGCCCTCGTGAGGGTCCGACGGGGGAGAGGAGGGGTTCCCGCCCGCCCTGATACACACTGGTCCGGAGAAGACCTTCGGATGCCGTCCGCCCGGCCCTCGTCGGAGCCCCTCGGACCGTGACGCGCCAGGCCTGCCGGCCGACGCGAGATCCGCGCAGGTCAGGCCCTGTCGGCAGGTATCACCGAGGCCTCCGGCCGCTCCTGTTCACTGTCGATGATCATCACTACGCTGAGCCCGTGGGGGATCCACCCGAGGCTCGGCCGCACAGGAGCAGCACATGACTGACTTGACCCCTGACCCCGAGTCCGACGGCAGCTCAACAGCGCCGGGGCACAACTTCCCGATCTTCGGGGTTCCGGCCTCGGCCTTCCGCCGCTTCCACGCCACCGTGCTCTCCCCCGACGGGGCGGACGTCATCGGTGACGAGGAGCCCCCCCACCCGACGGTCTACCGGCCCGACCGGCTCATCCTTCCGGGGCTCAACGGCCGGTCGCTGACGGAGGGACCGTTCCAGGAGCTCGAGCGACTCGGCCAGCTCCCGAAGTTTCGGTTCCGGCCGGTCGTCGTTGACCCCGGGCGTCTCGACCTGCTCGCCGACAGGCTGGATTACGGCGCACGGTTGGACACCGTGGCCCGCTCGATCGTCGAGCTCGTCCCGGACAGCGACCGCGTGGGCCCCCCGATCGACTCCTGGGAGGTCCTCCAGCTGGCCCGCCGCGACGCGCGGCGAGCCGAGCGGTTCCGGCAGAACCCCGAGCTCTTCCCCGACCTCACCGACGAGCAGCGGCGCGACCTCGAGAGCGCCGAGGCCGGACGGGCCCTCACCTGGGGGTTGTCGCACGTCCTCATGGCGACCGGCTACGGCTCGGGCGTGGGTTACGGCTCCGGCGTCGGCTACGGGTCCGGCGTCGGCTACGGCTCCGGCGTCGGCTACGGGTCCGGCGTCGGCTACGGCTCCGGCGTCGGCTACGGCTCCGGCGTCGGCTACGGCTCGGGCGTCGGCTACGGCTCCGGCGTCGGGGTGCCCGGCTCGGCCGACGGCCGCATCCCGGTGATGCTCCACCTCACGCCCGGGACGCCGGCCGACGGCCCCACACCGAACGTCGCCATCCTCGACACCGGCCTGGGCCAGCACCCGTGGTTCGACAACTCGCCCCTCGTCGACCGCAACCCCACGGTGGGCGGTCAGAGGATCGGCATCGCCTTCCCGCCGGGTCAGGACCCCGAGGTCGCCGGCGTCACCCTCGACCTCGTCAACCGCTTCCTCGACCCCATGGCCGGGCACGGCACGTTCATCGCCGGTCTCGTCCGGCAGCACTGCGCCAGCGCCCGGCTGGTCATCGTCCCCGTCATGTACGGCGACGGAGCCGCCGACGAGACCGACATCATCGACGCCCTCCAGCGCCTCCTGCTCTGGCACTGGGTCGGCCTCGACGGCAGGGACGAGCACGGTCCCCTCGACGTCATCAGCCTGTCGCTCGGGTACTACCACGAGACCCCAGGGGCGGTGGAGGACGAGGCCGGGCTCTTCGGGGTCATCCGGGCCCTCCAGGCCAACGGCGTCTGCGTCGTCGCCGCCGCGGGGAACGGCGCCACGACCCTGCCGTTCTGGCCGGCCGCCCTGGCCGGCCACCACCAGGCCGACGTCGACCAGGCCAGGGTCCCCGTCCTCAGCGTCGGCGCCCGCAACCCCAACGACGGCACGGTCGCCGCCTTCTCCAACACTGGCCGCTGGGTGCGCACCTACCGGTGCGGGGTCGCCGTCGTCAGCACGATGCCGAAGACCTTCGACGGGTCCCTCCGCGGCGGGGTCAACGTGCCCGGGCAGACGGGCCGTCCGGAGCGGGGCACCCCCGACCCCGACGACTACTCGAGCGGGTTCGGCATCTGGAACGGCAGCTCCTTCGCGTCCCCGGCGTGCGCGGGCGGCATGGCCCACATGATGTGCGAGCCGGACTTCGTCAAGGACAGCCGGTCCCGCGTCGAGAAGATGACCGAGATCGTCGAGCGGGCCGTCAAGGAGGGATCGTGATGCACACGGATGCCGGAGCCGACAGCCTCGCGATCCGCGCGGCCAACGCCTTCCGTGCCTTCCGCGACGGGGACCCGTCGGGCATGTCGACCCTGGTCGACGAGGTGACCCCGCTGCTGTGGGGTGTGGCGCGACAGCAGGGCCTGCAGCACCCGGCGGCGGAGGACGTCGTGCAGAACACCTGGCTCAAGCTCGTCGAGCACTCCCCGTCGATCGCCGACCCCCAGTCGGTGCTCAAGTGGCTCATCACGACGACGAAGCGCGACGCGTGGGCCACCGTCTCGCGCGGGCACCGCGAGGAGCCGGCCAGCCACTCGGACGTGCGCGACGTCGAGCCCGACGTCACCGCGCCCTCCCCCGAGACGGCGGTCCTCACCGACGTCGACGACCGCCTCGTGTGGCAGCACTTCGCCACCCTCCCCGAGCGGTGCAAGGCCCTCTTGCGGGCCATCGCGTTCGCGGACAAGCCCGACTACGCCAGCGTCGCCCTCGCCCTGGGGATGCCGGTCGGCAGCATCGGTCCCACCCGGGGTCGCTGCCTCGCCAAGCTCCGCCTCGCGCTCGTCGCCGACCCCCGATGGGAGATGCCGTCATGAACGCCAGCCCCGAACCCGAAGTCACCCTGGCAGCCGGTCAGCTGGATGCCGTCGACGCGATGATCCTGGAGTCGTTGCGGCAGATCCACGAGGAGCTCGACCCCGTGCCGGGCGACCTCGTCGACCGCGTGAAGTTCGCGATGACGGTCGCGGCGCTGGAGGCCGAGGTGGCCGAGATCGTCTCGAGCGCGACGCTCGAGACCGTGCGCGGCACCGACTACGACCGCGCCGACACCGTCACCTTCGCGAGCGACGGCCTCAGCGTCATGGTGAGCATCGAGCACGGCGCGACGACCAAGGCCGACATCGTCGGCTGGGTCAGCGAGACCGACGTCGAGGTCGAGCTCCGTGAGCGCGGCCGCACCCGGACGACGGTCGTCGACGACGAGGGTAGGTTCACGTTCACGGGCGTCGAGCGGGGGCTGGTCAACTTCGTGATCCGTCGCCGGACCGAGGCCGGCTCCCCGCCCATCATCACGCCGGCGATCGAGCTCTAGGAGGCAGCCCATCGAGCACCTCGTCGGAGTCGCCGACGCCCTCCTCGCCGAGGCTCGGCACGACAACGAGGTGGGCCGTTTCGACGCTGCCGTCGACAAGCTCGACCGCGCCCTCGACGCCCTCGACCGGACCTCCGGCGAGGGCGTCGAGCAGCTCCGGGTCCGGGTCCTCATCACCCGGTCGTGGACCGAGCTCGAGGTCAACGGTCTCGGCCCGGCGCTGCGGATGCTGCACGACGCCCGGGAGCGGGCGGCCTCCGTCGACGACCGCCTGCTCATCGCCCTCAGCCACGTGCAGGAGGGCGTCATCCACGTCCGCGGGGGGAACTGGGCCGCCTGCCTCGTCGCCCTCGACCGGGTCGGCGACGACGAGCGCGTCCTCGACCCGGGACAGCTCTGCGCCCTGCTCATCAACCGGGGGATGGCGCACCTCAGCCTCGGGCACAGCGCCGAGGCGGACGCCGACCTGTCGCGCGCGGCCCGCACCGCGGCCGAGCACGGCCTCGTGGACCAGGAGTTCAAGGCCCGGCACAACCTCGCGTGCCTCGCGTTCGTCGACGGTGACCTCCCCCGTGCCCTCGTGCTCATGCGGGCCGCCGACCGGATGGACGCCTCCGTCAGCCGCGACCGGGCCCGGCTCGACCACGCCGAGGTGCTCCTCGAGGCCGGCCTCGTCGACAGCGCCCGCGAGGCCCTGCGCGACGCTCTCGGCGCGGCGCGACGCGAGGGCCACCGGCTCGAGGAGGGCGAGATCAGCGCCCGTCTCGCCCGGTGCGACCTGTTGGCCGGCGACCTCGACGGGGCCCGCCGGCACATCAAGACCGCGATGGCGGCCTACCGCACCCGCCAGGTCGACGAGCTGCTGCGCGACGCGACGCTCATCCGGTCGACCATCGACGTGGCGGCCGGCCGCGACCTCCCGGGCGTCGTCGCCCAGCTCGCCCGTCGAAACGACGACGTCGAGGCCGCCGGCGCACCCCCGACGTCGGCCGACCGCCGGGCCGTCCGGCTCGAGGCCGAGGCCCGGCTTCTCCTCGACGACCCCGACGGCGCCGACCGACGGCTCGCCGCCCTGACCCGCACGAACCGGGAGTCGCTCGCCGACCGGCTCCACGACGTCCTCGTGCGGGCCCGGCTGGACCACGCGCGGGGGAGGCAGGTGGAGGCCGAGCGGCGGATCACGACCGGCAACCGGCTCCTCGCGGCCCACCAGTACCAGTCCTCGAGCCTCGACGTCCGGGCCGCGCTCGCCCTGCACGGCCGGCGGCTCGCCGCCTTCGACGTCGACCGGGCGCTGGCCGCGGGCGACGACGACGGCATCCTCACGAGCATCGAGCGGTGGCGGGCGATCTCGCACCGCATCAACCCCCTGACGACCCCGCGCGACCCCGAGATCACGACGAGGACCCGCGAGCTGCGCCGGCTCCGACACCTCGCGGCCGACGGCGACACGGATACCGCCGACGGGCTGGCCGTCCGCATCGCCGCCCTCGAGGAAGAGGTCTCGCAGCGGGAGTGGAGCCTCACCGTCAACCAGCCGTCGGGGAGCGCGACCGCGCCGGTCGACGCCGACGAGGCCCGCGCCACGGCCGCCGACCGCGCCACGACGGTCGTCGAGTTCTTCGAGGTGGGCGACCGGCTGTGGACGGTGTTGCTCGCCGGCGGGGAGGTCTCGGCGCGTCCCACCGGCACCGTCGCCGAGGTGTCGCGGCTCGTCACGAGGCTGCGCCGCGACCTGCGCGCCCGCGCGATCGTCGCCCCCGGGTCGCCCATGGCGCCGATGCTCGAACGCGCGACCGCGGCATCCCTCGGGGCGCTCGACACGGCGCTGAACCCCACGGGGGCGACCGACTCCCGCGTCGCCGTCATCCCGTCGCGCACGCTCGCCGCCGTGCCGTGGAGCCTGCTGCCGAGCCTGCGCGGACGGCCGGTCACCGTGGCTCCGTCGCTGACCCGCTGGGTGCGCGGGCCCTCGACCGGTCCGGGCGCCCGCTGGTCGCAGCCGGTCGCGGCCCTCTTCGGCCCGGGGCTGTCCCGCACCGGACCGGAGATCCGCGCCATCCGCGCCGCCTGGTCGGGAACCGACGGAGGCGGCGAGCTCGTCCCGGCCTCGAGTGAGGACGTCCTGGGCGCCCTGCGGTCCGCGCGGGTCGTGCACCTGGCGGCGCACGGCACCCACGAGGCGCAGAGCCCGCTGTTCTCGTCGGTGCAGGTGGCCGACGGGCCGGTGTTCGCCCACGAGTTCCCCCGGCCGGTGGCCGCGGAGCACGTCGCGCTGTCGGCGTGCGACGTGGGGCAGTTCTCGACCCGCCCCGGCGACGAGCCACTCGGGCTGGCGATCGCGCTCCTGTCGCTGGGAGCGACGAGCGTGCTCGGGGCGGTCGCCCCCGTCGCCGACCACGTGGCCGCCGAGGCCATGGTCGCCTACCACCGCCTCGTGGCGGGCGGGGCCGACGCGTCGACGGCGTGGGGCTCAGTCGTCGAACAGGAGCCTGCCGCAGGGGTGTTCTGCTACTACGGCTCCGAGTGGAGCGTCACGAGGGAAGGCCCGGGGAGCCTCAGATGAAGATCGCGGGCTCGGCGAAGAGGGCGTCGTAGGGGTCCTCGTCGATGCGCTCGGGAAAGCGGATCCTGGCCGGGATGCCGGTCGCGACCGCGCCAGCCGGCACCGGCTTGACGACGACGGAGTTGGCCCCGATCTGCACGTCGTCGCCGATCTCGATGTTGCCCAGGACGCGCGCGCCCGCGCCGATCGTCACGCGGTCGCCGACGGTCGGATGCCGTTTCGTGCCGCGGGCGAGCGACCGACCCCCCAGCGTGGCGCCGTGGTACAGCATGACGTCGTCGCCCACGACCGCGGTCGCGCCGATGACGACACCCATCCCGTGGTCGATGAAGAAGCGGCGGCCGATCTCCGCGCCGGGGTGGATCTCCACTCCGGTGATGGCCCGGGCGAGGGTCGAGACGGCCCGGGCCAGGGGACGGGCGGCCGGCCGCTGCCAGAGCTTGTGGGCGCCTCGGTAGATCCAGATCGCGTGCAGCCCGGGCGAGTTCACGGCGACGTCGACGCGGGTCTCTGCTGCGGGGTCACGCAGCATCGCGGCGTCGAGGTCCTCGCGAACGCTCGCCCGGGCGGCACGGATGAGGCCCATGTCAGTCGACGAGACCCTCGAACAGGATCGTGGACAGGTAGCGCTCGCCGAAGCTCGGGATGATGACGACGATCGTCTTGCCGGCGTTCTCGGGCCGGGCGGCGACCTGGGCCGCGGCGGCGAGCGCGGCACCCGACGAGATGCCGACGAGGAGGCCCTCCTCGGTGGCGGCCCTTCGGGCCCACTCGACGGAGGTCGCCGCGTTGACGTCGATGACCTCGTCGTAGATCTCGGTGTCGAGGATCTCGGGGACGAAGTTGGCGCCGATGCCCTGGATCTTGTGCGGTCCGGGCTGGCCGCCGTTGAGGATCGGGGACTCCTCCGGCTCGACGGCGACGATCTGCACGCCGGGCTTGCGGGCCTTGAGCACCTGGCCGACCCCGGTGATGGTGCCGCCGGTGCCGATGCCGGCCACGACGATGTCGACGGCGCCGTCGGTGTCCTTCCAGATCTCCTCGGCGGTGGTCCTGCGGTGGATCTCCGGGTTGGCCTCGTTGGCGAACTGCCGTGCCAGAATGCTGCCCTCACGCTCGGCGACGATCTGATCGGCGCGGGCCACCGCACCCTTCATGCCCTCGGAGCCGGGCGTGAGCACCAGCTCGGCACCGTAGGCCCGCAGCAGTGCACGGCGCTCCTTGCTCATCGTCTCCGGCATCGCGAGGACGACCTTGTAGCCGCGGGCCGCACCGACCATCGCGAGCGCGATCCCGGTGTTGCCCGACGTGGCCTCGACGATCGTGCCGCCCGGCGCAAGCGCGCCCGCCGCCTCCGCCGCGTCGATGATCGAGACGCCGATGCGGTCCTTGACCGAGCCCGCCGGGTTCTGGAACTCGAGCTTGGCGGCGACGGTCACATCCCCGTCGATGATCCGGTTGAGCCGGACGAGCGGGGTGTTGCCGACGGCCTGGGTCACGTCGTCGAGGATGGGCATCGCGGGCCTTTCGCTGATGGTGGTCGGAGCCGTGGGCCCGGGGTGGGCACGCGGCATCCGGTCGGACGGCCGACGTCTGTGACAACCGACGCCTGCTTATGCATATTCCAACAGAGGGTTATCCATCGGCACAACGACGTCTTGCGCCGTTGACGCCGGTCCACAGGCCAGTGAGCGGTCGCTTAGCCGCCGGTAGGCTGGGCTCCATGCCTGCCGTCCTCGCGCCCACCGCGGCGCACCTCCTGGCCAGCGAGATCTATCCCGTGCCCGACGAGCGGTTCGGCGGGCTCGGGCCGGTGCAGGTCATCGCGCTCGCGGTCTGCTTCGTCATCCCGCTCATCGGGTGGGCGCTGCTGTTCCGCCAGGTGGGCCGCTTCGTCACGCTCTACCGTCTCGGGCAGCCGGATGCCGGGCGCACCGGCGACCCGGCCGCGCGGACCTGGACCCTCGCCAAGGAGTTCCTCGGCCACACCCGGATGAGCCGGCTCAAGGTGGTCGCGGCGGCGCACTGGTTCACCGCGCTCGCGTTCATCATCCTGTTCGCGACGCTCGTCAACGCCTTCTTCCAGCTGGTCCAGGCCGACTACCGGCTGCCCCTCATCGGGCACTTCCCGCCGTTCGAGTGGATCGTCGAGGTGTTCGCGTGGACCGGGCTCGTCGGGATCGTCGTGCTGATCGCGATCCGGCAGCGCCAGCACCCTCGCTCGGCGCCGGGCGTCGGCGGCCGGCGGTCGCGCTTCTTCGGGTCGAGCTTCTGGCAGGCCTACTACGTCGAGGCGACGATCTTCTTCGTCACGATCTGCATCCTCCTGCTCCGCGGCCTCGAGGCGGCGATCGTCGAGCGGACCGAGCCGGGGACGTCGGTGGCGCTGCACTTCCCGCTCACCGGGTGGATGGCCGGGCTCTGGTCGGAGCTCTCGCTGCCCGACCTCGCGACCGCGGTGTATCTCGTCGCGATGGTCAAGATCCTCATCTCGTTCGCGTGGATGATCACGATCTCCCTCCAGCCGACGATGGGTGTCGCCTGGCACCGGTTCCTCGCCTTCCCCAACATCTGGCTCAAGCGGGAGTCGTCCGGTCGCACGGCGCTCGGGGCCGCCAAGCCGCTCATGGTGGGGGGCAGGCCCTTCGACATCGACGCCATGGAGGAGATGGAGGAGGGTGACGCACTCGGGGTGGGCGCCGTCGAGGACTTCACCTGGAAGGGCCTGCTCGACTTCTCCACGTGCACCGAGTGCGGCCGCTGCCAGTCGCAGTGCCCCGCGTGGAACACCGACAAGCCGCTCTCGCCCAAGCTGCTCATGATGGCGCTGCGCGACCACGCCGACGCCAAGGCGCCCTACCTCAAGGCCCTCGCCGCGCACGACGGCGACACCGAGAAGGCGCTCGCGACGGTGGGTGCGGGGGCGGCCGCCGGTGGGGCGGGAGTCGGTGCCGGTGCCGGGGGGGTCCCGGAGGGGTCGGTCATCGACTGGTCGGCGATGTCGCTCGTCGGGGACACCGGGTACGTCGCGGACTCGCCGCTGACGGCATACAACCCGCACGGCCCGGATGCCGTCATCGACGCCGACGTGCTGTGGTCGTGCACGACGTGCGGCGCGTGCGTCGAGCAGTGCCCGGTCGACATCGAGCACGTCGACCACATCGTCGACATGCGGCGCTACGCCACGCTCATCGAGTCGGCCTTCCCGAGCGAGCTCGGCGGGCTGTTCAAGAACCTCGAGGGCAAGGGCAACCCGTGGGGGATGGGGGCGCGGGCTCGGCTGGACTGGGCCAAGGACCTGCCGTTCCCGGTCAAGGTGCTCGGGCAGGACGTCGAGAAGGCGGCCGACGTCGAGTGGCTGTTCTGGGTCGGCTGCGCCGGGGCGTACGAGGACCGGGCGAAGAAGACGACCCGCGCGGTGGCCGAGCTGCTCGACGCCGCCGGGGTGTCCTTCGCCGTGCTCGGCGACGGCGAGACGTGCACCGGAGACTCGGCGCGACGCGCGGGCAACGAGCTGCTCTTCCAGACGCTGGCGGCGCAGAACGTCGAGACCTTCGGCGAGTTCGGTGTCACGAAGGTGGTCGTGACCTGCGCGCACTGCTTCAACACGATCAAGAACGAGTACCCGCAGGTCGGAGGGTCCTACGAGGTCGTCCACCACACCCAGCTGCTCAACCGGCTCGTGCGCGAGAAGAAGCTCGTGCCGGTCGCGCGGCCGGCCGACGTGCCCGGGAAGTCGTCGGCGAGGAACGCCGCGTCGACCGCGGCATCCGTGACGTACCACGACCCGTGCTACCTGGGGCGGCACAACGACGTCTACGCCCCGCCCCGCGAGCTCATCGGCGCGCTGCCCGGTGTCGAGCTGCGCGAGATGCCCCGCACCAAGGAGAAGTCGTTCTGCTGCGGCGCCGGCGGTGCGCGCATGTGGATGGAGGAGACGCTCGGCACGCGGATCAACACCAACCGCACCGAGGAGGCCATCGCCACCGGGGCCGAGCGCATCGCCATCGGCTGCCCGTTCTGCCGCGTCATGATCTCCGACGGGCTCACCGCGAAGCAGTCCGAGGGAGAGGCCGAGTCCGTCGAGGTCGTCGACGTCGCGCAGATGCTCCTCGCCGCGGTGCGCCGCGGGCAGGACGACGAGGGTGCGACGGGTGGCGGCGTGGGCGTGGCCGAGGCGGGCGACGACGACGCGCGGATGCCGTCGGCCCCGGCCCCGCAGCCGGCGGCACCTGCCGCGACCGAGGCGTCCGCGACGGCGGCCGGTGCGGTGACGGCGGCCGGTGCGGTGGCGGCGGCGGCGACCACCGCTGCGGCGGCCGATCCTTGGGACGAGCCCACGCCCGCGGCCCCTGCGACCGATGCGGCTCCGCATGCGGCGACCGATGCGGCGGCCGATCCTTGGGACGAGCCCACGCCCGCGGCCCCAGCGACCGCGGCAGCTCCGGCAGCGGCCGATCCGTGGGACGAGCCCACGCCCGCGGCCCCTGCGACCGCGGCGGCTCCGGCAGGCGAGCAGCGACCGATGCGGCTGCCGATCCTTGGGACGAGCCCACGCCCGCGGCCCCAGCGACCGCGGCGGCTCCGGCAGCGGCAGCGACCGATGCGGCTGCCGATCCTTGGGACGAGCCCGTCGCCGCGGCCGAAGCCACTGCCTCCAGTGACCAATTGGTCGATGCCGGGACAACCGAGGTCGAGCCAGACCCGTGGGACCAGCCGGCGTCGACAGGTCCGGATGCTCCAGCCGGTGAGCCGGCCGAGGCCGCCGCGCCCGCCGACGCGGCACCGGCATCCGTCGACCCCTGGGACGAGCCGGCTGACGCGACCGCACCCGTGGCGACCACCGACGCCGAGGAGCGAGACACGATCGCCCAACTGGACGACGCTGCCCCACCTGTCGAGAACTCCGCCGACCCCTGGGACGAGCCCGCTACCCCAGCCGCGGCCGAGCCGGACGTGAAGCCGACGCCGGAGGTGAAGCCGAGGCGGGAGCGGAAGCCGAAGACCGAGGCCAAGCCCACCGCCCCGGAGTTCACCGGGGACCCGGCCCTGCTCGACGAGCCCGACCCCTGGGACTGACGCCCGCACCGACGCGAGGCGGCACACGACGGAGCGCCCGGCCCCACCGAGTGGGACCGGGCGCTCCGTGCGTTCCCCGGGCGGTTGGCCGGGGGACGGGTCAGGCGAGACCGTTGGACGTGAGGAACTCCTGGGCGACGGCCTTGGGGTCCTTCTTGTCGATGTCGGTCTGCTTGAGCATCTGCGCGATCGCCTCGGTCGTGAGCTTCGCGGACACGGCGTTGAGCGCGTCCTTGACCTCGTCGGCGCGGTCGGCGCGCACGAGCGGGACGATGTTCTGCGACCCGAAGTTCTTCTTGGTGTCCTCGAGAGCGACGAAGCCGTTGGCCGCGATGGCCGGGTCGGTCGAGTAGATGTTGGCCACGTCGGCCTGCCCGTTCTTCAGCGCCTGGACGATGCCCTGGCCGGTGAGCGGACGGAACGACCCGAACGTGATGCCGTAGGTCTTCTCGAGGCCCGGGATGCCCTGCGGACGCTCCTTGAACTCGGGCGGCGCCGTCAGGGTGAGGTCACCGGCGATCGCCGCGAGGTCGTCGACGGTCTTGAGGTTCTTCTCGGCGGCCGTCTCCTTGGTGACGACCATCGAGTCGTTGTCCTCGGCGGCCGACTTGTCGAGCACGGCCAGGGTGTCGGGGAGGACCTCCTTGACATGGGTGTAGACCTCCTCGGGGTCGGTGCCCGTGTACTCCTTGTCGTAGTTGAAGGCCAGGGCGCCGGTGTACTCGGGGAACACCTGCACCGAGTCGTCCTCGAGGGCCCGCAGGTAGATCTCGCGCGAGCCGATGTTCAGCTTCGTCGAGGCGTTGATGCCCTTGGCGTTCAGCGCGCCGGCGTAGATCTCGGCGAGGAGGGTCGACTCCGAGAAGTTGGCGCCGCCGACGACGATCGGCGCACCGGACCCGCCGCCGGACGAGGCGGATGCCGATGCGGTGTCGGACGCGAGGGGATCGCTCCCGCCGCCGCAGGCAGTCAGGCCGAGGATCGAGACAGCCACGAGGGCGATGGCTGAGGACGTGCGCTTCATGAGGGGGGTCCCTTCGTGTGTGTGGGCGCTGTGTCGTGCTGGCGTTCGGTGCCGTCGGACCGGGTCGGACGGATGGGACGGGTCACGTGGACGTGCGGACATCGGCCTGCGGCCTTTCGGCCTCAACCTCGATGCTGCGTGAATCCTTCCCGCGCCCACCGACACCCGCTTGTCGCCCCGTGAGCCCGGGCGAGACGGTCCGCCGCTGGACGAGGGCGAAGACCCCGTCGAGGACGACCGCCAGGCCGGCCACGAGTACCGCCCCGCCCGCGGTCTGGGGGTAGTCGCCGAGGGCGATGCCGTCGATGAGGTAGCGGCCGAGGCCGCCGAGACCGACGAATGCCGCGATGGTGGCCGTGGCGACGACCTGGAGCGTCGCGGACCGCACGCCGGAGAACAGCAGGGGCAGCGCGTTGGGCAGCTCGACCTGGCGCAGCACCTGCACCGGCGACATGCCCACGCCCTTGGCGGCGTCACGGGCCGCCGGGTCGACGGCCTCGATCCCGGCATACGTGCCTGCCAGCAGCGGGGGGATCGCGAGCAGCACGAGGACGGTGATGCTCGGGATCGTGAACGCGAGGTCGCCGGAGATCTTCGGACCGAGCAGGAGCGCGACGGCGAAGAGCAGGCCAAGGGTCGGCACGGCCCGCAGGGAGTTGGCGAGGGAGACGACCCACCTGGCCCGCCCGGTGTGCCCGACCCAGAGCCCGATCGGGATGGCGATGAGCGCGGCGATGAGGAGCGTGACGGAGGTGTACTCGAGGTGCTGGAGGGTGCGGTGCGGGATGCCGTCCTCACCCGTCCAGTTCTCGGGGTCGGTGAACCACGACACCAGCGACGGGATCATGCCCGGCCTCCCTGGGCTCGGCGCCAGGGCGTCAGGACGCGGGTGCCGAGGACGATGACACCGTCGAGGAAGAGCGCGAGCACGATGCACGCGACGACGCCGGTGACCAGCTCACCCCAGATGACGCGGTTGTAGCCGTCGACGAGCAGGTCGCCCAGCTGGGCCACCCCGATGAGCGAGGCCACGCTGACGATGCTGACGTTGCTCACCGCCGCGACCCGCAGGCCCGAGGCGATGACGGGCACCGCCAGCGGCAGCTCGACCCCGAACAGCCGGCGCACCCCCTTGTAGCCCATCGCCGTCGCGGCCTGCTCGACGTGGTCGGGCACGGCCTTGAGCCCGTCGGCGACGGTGCGCACGAGCAGGGCCACGGTGTAGATCGTCATCGCGACGACGACGTTGACCGGGTCGAGGATCTTGGTGCCGAGCACGATCGGCATCATGACGAACAGGGCGAGCGACGGGATCGTGTAGAGCAGCCCGGTCGTCGTGATGATCGCCGCGTACGACCTCGACCAGCGCTTGGCCGCCCAGCCGAGGGGGAGCGACAGGACGAGCCCGATGACCAACGGCACGCCCGCGAGGTACAGGTGGTCGCCCGCGAGGGTGAGCACCGTGCGCCAGTTGTCGGCGAGCCAGGTCACCGCGCGTCCTCACCCGCCCCGACCGTCGAGGCACCGCCGTGCACCGGGTCCGCCTCGTCGCGCTCGGGCCGCTCGGTCTCCTCGATCGCCGTCAGCACCTCGTGGGCGAGCACCGTGCCGCACAGCTCGCCACTGTCGTCGACGACGACCCCGCGCCGGCTGGGCGACGACAGGGCAGCGTCGAGCGCCCCACGGAGAGAACCATGCTCGCGCGCCACCGTGCCGCCTCGGTGCAGGTCGGCCGCGGTCACCGCGCGGTCGCCGATGCGGGCCGGCTCGACCCAGCCGAGCGGACGGCGGTCGTCGTCGACGACGAGCAGCCACGCGGCATCCCGTCGGTGCGGCGTCTCGCCGAGGACGACGGTCGGCTCCGAGCGCAGCGGCAGCCGCGGCGCGTCCTGGAACTGCAGCGCGCGGTAGCCCCGGTCGCGCCCCACGAAGTCGGCGACGAAGTCGTCGGCCGGGTGGGCGAGGAGGTAGGCGGGCTCGGCCACCTGGGCGAGCCGACCGCCGACGCGCAGCACCGCGACCTGGTCGCCGAGCTTGATGGCCTCGTCGATGTCATGGGTGACGAACACGATCGTCTTGCCGAGCTCGCCCTGCAGGCGCAGGAACTCGTCCTGGAGCTGCTCGCGCACGACGGGGTCGACGGCCGAGAACGGCTCGTCCATGAGCATGACCGGTGGGTCGGCCGCGAGCGCCCGGGCCACGCCGACGCGCTGCTGCTGGCCGCCCGACAGCTGCGACGGGTACCGCTCGCCGAGCTCGGGGGCCAGTCCCACGCGCTCGAGCAGCTCGCGGGAGCGCTCGCGGGTCCTCTTGCGGTCCCAGCCGAGCAGTCGGGGCACCGTGCCGACGTTGTCGAGGACGGTGCGGTGCGGGAAGAGCCCGGCGTGCTGGATGACGTACCCGATGCCCCGGCGCAGCGCCGTCTCGTCCATCCGCCCGGTGTCCTGGCCGTCGAGCGTGATCGAGCCGCGGGTGGGCTCGATCATCCGGTTGACCATGCGCAGGCTGGTCGTCTTGCCACAGCCCGACGGCCCGACCAGCACCGTGATCTTGCCCGTGGGCGCCGTGAGCGACAGGTCGTCGACCGCGACGGTCCCGTCCGGGTACTGCTTGGTCACGGCATCGAACCGGATCATGCGTGGCCCCTCACGAGGTCGGCGACGTGACTCCCAAACCTAGCGGAGCACGCCGACGGCGGCACCGCCCCGCGCCCCGACCTGCGCGAACGGCATCCGAGCCCGACCGGGGACCGACGGGTCCGGATGCCGTGCCCCGCCGGCACCGAGCGCCCGTCACCCCCGCGTGGTACCCATACGGGATGGACGCCCAGGCCGTCGACGGCTCCCCCATGACCCTGCCCGGGTCGTGGTTCGTCGGGCCCGCCGTCAGGTCGGGCACGAGATGAGCACCGCCGCACCGGCGTTCGTCGCCCGCGACTCGACCCGCGGCCGGATGATGCTCGCCGGCGTCACCCTGGGCTCGGGGGTGGCGATCCTCGACGGCTCCGTCGTCAACGTGGCACTCCGCACCATGGGCCGGGACCTCGGCGCCTCGCTCGCCCAGCTCCAGTGGGTCGTGAACGGCTACCTCCTCGCGCTGGCCTCCCTCGTCCTCGTGGGCGGTGCGCTCGGCGACCGTCTCGGGCGGCGCCGCGTCTACCTCGTCGGCGTCGCGTGGTTCATGGTCGCGTCGGCGCTGTGCTCCCTCGCCCAGACCCCGACCCAGCTCATCGCGCTCCGGGTGCTGCAGGGTGTCGGGGCGGCGCTGCTCACACCCGGCGCGCTCTCCATCATCCAGACGTCGTTCCGACCCCAGGACCGGGCGCCCGCGATCGGCACGTGGGCGGGGCTGTCCGGGGTGGCCGCGGCCGTGGGCCCGGTCGTCGGTGGGTGGATCGTCGACCACACGACCTGGCGGTGGATCTTCGCGATCAACGTGCCCCTGTGCCTGGCCGTGCTGTGGCTCACCGCTCGCAGCGCACCGGAGAGCCGGGGCGGCAGCAGAGGCGGTCGGTTCGACGTCCTCGGTGCCGCACTCACCGTCCTCTCCCTGGGCGGCGCGACCTACGCCCTGACCGCCGCGGCCGAGGCGAGCCCGGCGGTCGTGACGACCGCGTGGGTCGTCGCCGCCGCGGCCGGGGTGGGGTTCGTCGTCGTCGAACGGCGCACGGCTGCCCCGCTCGTCCCGCTGGGGCTGTTCGGGTCGCGGGTGTTCTCCGCGGCGAACGGCATGACGCTGCTCGTCTACGGCGCCCTCGGCGGGGTGTCGCTGTTCACCGTCCTCCAGCTGCAGGCCGCGGGCTGGGGGGCGCTCGAGGCCGGGCTGTCCGGGCTGCCCATCACGCTGGCGCTGCTGCTGCTGTCGTCGCGGACCGCGGCCCTGTCCGCCCGGATCGGGCCGCGCATCCCCATGACCGTCGGCCCCCTCGTGTGCGCGGCGGGCGCGCTGCTGCTCCTCCTCGTCGCGGAGGAGGCGACGTGGGCGCGCGTGCTGCCGGGGATGATCGTGTTCGCGCTGGGCCTGGCGCTGCTCGTGTCGCCCCTCACCGCAGCGGTGCTCGCCGCCGCACCCGACCGGTATGCCGGGGCGGCGAGCGGGGTGAACAACGCCGTCGCGCGCGCCGGTTCGCTCCTGGCGGTCGCGGCGCTGCCGGCCCTCGTGGGGCTCGTCGGGGACGACTACCTCGACCCGGAGGCGATGACCGCCGGCTACCGAGGCGCGATGCTGTGGTGCGCGGCGTTGCTGGCCCTGGGCGGTGTCGTCAGCTGGTTCGGCCTCGGCCGAGCAGCACCGAGGTGACGAAGTCGGACACCGTGTCGTGCCAGAGCGAGGCGTCCCGCAGCATGGAGTGGGCGCCCCCCTCGACCCGCACGTGACGGACGTCGACACCGTTCTCGGAGAACCGCCTTGCGAGGATGTCGGTGCGTCGCGGGTCGGTGATGCGGTCGCGGCTGCCGTGCATGAGCAGCACGGGGGTGCCCGACCGAGGGCGTCGGGCGTCGCTCTCGACCCACGGCGCGAGCGCGGCGACGCCGACCACGTCAGGCTCGGTGCTGAGGTGCAGCGCCACCCGGCCGCCCATCGAGTGACCCACGAGGACGACGGGGATGCCGGGCAGGAGGCGGCGGATGCGGTCCAGCGCCCAGCGCGCGTCCTGGACCGGATCCTGGCGGTTGCCGTTCCAGCCACGCAGGCGGTTCTTCAGGCGCAGGACCGCGAGGTCGCCGCCGGCGTGACGCGAGATCGCCGAGGCGAACGGCAGCATCCGCACGACGGGAAGACGCCACCACGCCACCGGCATCCGGCTCGCCTCGGCGCCGCCGTGGAGGATGAGGACGACTCCTCGGGGTTCGTCGGGCACGCGCCCGCGCAGCTCGGCGCCGGCCCCTCCCTGAGGGGCCAGCAGGGCGGTCGTCAGGTCGCTCATGTCCTCCGTCGAGCCCCTGCGTCCGCCTCGGGCGGAGCCCTCGGCGCTGGTGTTCCAGTCGTTCGTCGTCACAGGTGATCCTCCGCGCTCGACGGGGTTTCCGCATCTCGACGGGGGCCGATGGATGCGTCGGCCCATGCGGCGTACCCGGCGTCGATGGCGACGACCGGGACCGCCAGGACCTCCGGGGTGTCATAGGGGTGTTCGGAGCGGATGCGGTCCCGGATGGCCTCGAAGGTCGTCGCGGTCGACTTCACCAGCAGCAGGTGCTCCTGCGCGGTCTCCACCGCACCCTCCCAGCGGTACACAGAGGTGACCGCCGGGACCACCTGGACGCACGCGGCGAGGCGCTCCTCGACGAGCAGGTGGGCGAGGCGGGTCGCCGTCGCAGCGTCGGGTGCGGTGACGTGGACCTCGACGTATGCCGTGCCGCTGGCGGGTGCGCGCGCTGCGGTCGGCATGTCCACCAGGCCCGGTCAGACGTCCGTGCGGTGGAAGTTCTGGAAGCTGCGGCTGGCCGTCGGGCCGCGTTGGCCCTGGTAGTGGGAGCCGTAGGTCTCCGATCCGTACGGTTTCTCGGCCGAGGAGGAGAGCCGGAAGAACGCGAGCTGCCCGATCTTCATGCCGGGCCACAGCATGATCGGCAGGGTCGCGACGTTCGACAGCTCGAGGGTGACGTGGCCGGTGAAGCCCGGGTCGACGAACCCGGCGGTCGCGTGGGTGAGCAGCCCGAGCCGGCCCAGGCTCGACTTGCCCTCGACGCGGGCCGCGAGGTCGTCGGGGAGCGAGACCCTCTCGAGGGTGCTGCCGAGCACGAACTCGCCCGGGTGGAGGACGAAGCCCTCGGCGGGGTCGACCTCGACGAGCCGCGTGAGGTCGGCCTGGTCCTGGGCGGGGTCGATGACGGGGTACTTGTGGTTGTCGAAGAGCCGGAAGAACTTGTCGAGGCGAACGTCGACGCTGCTCGGCTGGATCATCGCCGGGTCCCACGGGTCGAGGCGCACGCGCTCGGCCTCGATCTCGGCCCTGATGTCGCGGTCGGAGAGCAGCACGGCGTCAGGGTACCCGCGGCGTGCTCGGGGATGCGGGAGGTGCCTCTCGGACGGCGCTGCGACGTGGGTTAGACTTCCCGGCGCCGGGGAGGCCCACTGAGCGGTCTGCGACCCGGCACGCCGATGTAGCTCAATGGTAGAGCGCCAGCTTCCCAAGCTGGACACGCGGGTTCGATTCCCGTCATCGGCTCTGAATGAGAGGGACCCCGGCACGCTTTTCGCCGGGGTCCCTCTCATTCACAGGTGAGGTGAGCCGGGAATCGGGAGGAGCCACTGGCGAGCGAAGCGAGCCCCTCGCGACGGATCCCGTCATCGGATCGCCGCGGAGCGTGCATCCTGCCGCATCGGTTCGCGGCGGACCGCCGCCCACCGCGGCGCGGGACGTAGCAGGGTGCCCCGGGCCGCCTCAGCTGCGTGGGTAAGGCAGGCGGCGGCTGAGGACAAGGCTACGTCGTGCCCCGGGTGTTGCGCATGTGCGAGGGCTGGCGGGGGGTCGATCCTGTGCCTGGGTCGCCGCACCCGACCGGTCGAGTGCGGCGACCTCGGGCGGGGCGCCTCCCTGCAAGCGATCCCCGCTCACAACAGGCTAGGCACGATCAAGAGCCGACGAAGCCAGCCGTTTGGTGGAGGGGGATCGGCCCTTCCGCCGATGGCGCGCGGTGACCGGGGACGCGTCCCGTGGGACGGCGATGCCGGCTCGCATGGTTTGGCGGGGCCGGGCGCGGGTGATCGCGTCCGCCATGACTTTCTGGTGGCCCCGGCAGAACGCCGCCTGCCGCAGCGTCGTCGCCCACCGCTCAGCGAAGTAGTCCAGGTCGTAGTAGTCGGTCCAGGCCTGCGACGCACCGACCTTCGCGACGAGCTCGTGCCATGCGTCGTGGTGACCTCCGAGCTCGTGCGACACGGTCTGCGCCCACGTGGCGTCCGAGAGCACGTAGTACGCGTTGTACCGCACGACACCGGCGGCTGGACCCTCCGTGCAGACTCGGCGTCGCCGACGAAGAGCAGGGCCGGCGCGCGTGCAGCAGCCCCGCACGCTGCAGAACCGCACCAGAACAGTACCGGTCCAGCGGCGGTGGTTTCGCGATGGCGTCGGCCCAGGCCGGCGACGCATGAGTCGCCCCGCCGAGCCATCAGCCCGACGGGGCTCGACACCGCAGGGAGCAGAGTCGCGCCAACGAGTCTAGGGAGCCAGTTCCCCGACCGGGGGTTGTGCGACAAACGCTCCTGGGAGCGGTGGACTCGCGCCATGCGCCGTCATCTCGGTCGCCGGGTCCACGCAGCCCTGGACGGGTGCGTCAGGGTGGGGCGTGCGTCGCCGCACCCTCACGGAGGTGACGAGTGCGGCGACCGGGCGGTTGCTCCCCTGCGAGCGACCCCGCTTCACAGGCTAGGCGGAGTCGACGCCGAGCGAACCCGGCCGTTCGGGGGAGCAGCATCGGCCGTTCAGACGGTGTCGCGTGGCTCGGGCCTCGAGGCATGAGAAGGCCCCGTCGGGCTACCGGTAGCCCGACGGGGCTCTGACCTTCTGCAGGGCCGCATCGGTCGTGCTACGAGTCTAGGGATCGGCGACGTCGGGCGGGGGTTTGGCGACGGTCCTCGCGGCGCAGGATCAGTGGCTTCGGCGTCGGACACGACGTCGCCCCGTCGCGCTACCTATAGCCCGACGGGGCTCTCCGACGTACACCTGCGGCATGCGCCGTCTCCGAGTCTAGGGACCGCCGTCACCGATCGGGGGCTTGGCGACACCCTGCGTTGCGCGTCGCGTCCGCCGACGTCCGCCCGGCGACGCGTGGCTGTGAGTCCTGCGGGTCGCTGGGCAGGCGCCCCCTCCCGCGGCTACCCTCCTGCCAAGGGTCGGGCAGGGGCGCTGCGACCTGACGACGACTGCCGCGAGGGCTCTGATGCGCACGACGCGACCCACTGCCACGCCGACCGCACGTCTCGCGCTCGGCGCCGCCCTTGCCGGTGCCCTGCTCCTCGGAGCGGCGCCGACGGCAGCCGCCGACCGCACCCCGCTGGCGGGTGTCGCCCCGACGGCCGGGACGACGACGCGCACCCTGTCCGAGTCGCACTACGTGCGGTCCGCCGGCGACACCCGGATGGCCTCGGCGCTGACCAGCCGCGCGACCACGACCCGCTTCGGAACGTCGTTCAGCGGCGCGGTCGTGGACGCCGGGACGAACGCGACGGTGTGGAGCAAGAACGGCACGACGACGCGGATGCCGGCCTCCACGAACAAGCTCGTCACGGCCACCAACGCCCTCACCGTCTTCGGCCCCGGCGCCCGGTTCACGACCGAGGTGCGCACGGGCAGCGCCGCCGACCGGGTCGTGCTCGTCGGGTCGGGCGACCCGAGCCTGAGCAGCGCCGGCCTCGACGCGATGGCGAAGAAGACGGCATCCGTGCTCGTCGCGAAGGCCATCACCGCCGCGCGCGTCTACGTCGACGACGACGTCTTCCCGACCCCCACCCTGGCCTACGGCTGGAAGTCGAGCTACGTCCCCGACTCGATCGCCCCGGTGCGCGGGCTCGTGCGCGACCAGCGGAACGACTCCGACACGAGCGCCGAGGCCGGACGCTACTTCCGCGACCGGCTCAAGGCCTACGGCGTGACGGCGGCCGGGTACTACGGCCGGGCGAACGCCGCGACCACCTCCACCCGGATCACGAGCACCACCGGTCAACCCGTGTCGACGATCGTCAGCCGCATGCTGCTCAACAGCGACAACGAGATCGCCGAGGGCCTGCACAAGAAGGTCGGCATCGCCCTCAAGCACGGGGCGACGTGGGACGGCGCCAAGATCGCCCAGGCCGAGGCGCTCGGGATCCAGCGGCTCTCCGTCGGCGTCCTCTACGACGGCTCGGGCCTGTCGCGCGCCGACCGGATCAGTGCCCTGCAGCTCGCCCGCATCGTCGACCGCGGTCTCGACCCGACCCTGCAGGAGAAGCTCTGGCCGATGCAGTCGGCGGCGGCCATCCCGACCGCGGGTAGGACGGGCACCCTGGCGAACCGGTTCACGACGACGCAGTCGAAGTGCGCGGTCGGCAAGCTGTGGGCCAAGACCGGCACGCTCTCGGACGTCGTGGCCCTCGCCGGGTTCACGAAGGGAGCCGACGGCCGGCTCAAGGCCTTCGCGTTCGTCGTCAACGGCAAGGACTCGAGCACCACCCTCAAGCAGAACATCGACATGCTCGCCGCCACGGTGAACGGCTGCTACTGACGTCCGCCGGAGCCGACACGGCGCCCCTGATGGCCGCCGGGCTGGTTGGATGTCCCCCGTGAACCAGATGGCAGGGAACGAGCCGGGCGGCGTCCTCGACGACGAGGGGCTGCCGGCCGACCGCCCGCGCACCGTCGGTCGCCGGATCGTGTCGGGGGTGTTCAGCTACGGCGTCGTCGGGCTCGCCATCTGGTACCTGCTGACGAGCCTGCAGTCCGGTGACTGGACCTCCGCGGTCGCCCTCATCACGGGACCGATGGTGGCCGCGTCGGTCGTGCTCGGACTGGTGAACCTCGCCACCAACTGGCCTCCCATCGTCGTGGCCCTGCCCGGGCTCCGGGTCCGCGAGGCGGCGGTGACCAACACCGCGGGGGCCGCCCTGTCGAACACCGTGCCGGAGGGCGGCGCCGTCGCGACGGGTCTCAACTACGCGATGCTGCGGTCCTGGGGGTTCACGCTCGGGGACACGACGTCCGAGGTGCTCGTCACGGGGACGTGGTCGCAGCTGACCAAGTTCATCCTGCTGGCCATCGGGCTCACCGCCGTCGTCGTCCAGGACTGGGCGCCCGACGGGGTGGAGTGGCTCGCCCTCGGCCTCGTCGTCCTCGTGGTCGTCGCCATCGTGATCCTCGCGCGCATCCTGCGCAGCGCGGCGTTCGCCGCCCGGCTCGGTGCGTGGTGCGACCGCCTGGTGACGCGAGTCCGGCGTCGGCTCCACCGCTTTCCCGACCCCGGCCTCACGGAGGGGCTTCCGCTCTTCCGTACCCAGATGGTCGGGTTGCTGCGGCTGTGCTGGGGCAGGCTCACCGCGACCATGGTCATCTCGCAGCTCACCGTCGTGCTCGTCCTGGGCATCTGCGTGCGCATGCAGGGCCTCGACCAGGCGACCATCTCGTGGGCCGTGATCCTCGTGGCGTGGGGGCTGGTGACGTTCGCGTCGCTGCTCATCCCCACCCCGGGAGGCCTGGGGGTCGCCGAGGTGGTGCTCGTCGGTGTGCTCGGCCACGGGCTGCCGGTCTCCGACCAGGCGGCGGTGCTGGCGGCCGTCCTGCTCTACCGCATCGCGACGTTCCTGGTGCCGATCCCCATCGGGCTGGTCACCTACCTGTACTGGCGCCAGTCGACCGCGTGGCGCCGGCCGGTGAACTCCCGTGGGCCGAGCGCCGGTGACGCGGAGCCCGTGTCGACCTAGTCTCTGGGGCGTGACCGCAGCGCACCTCGTCCTCCTGGCGGCCACCGTGACGAGCGGCCTGCTCGCCGGGGTCTACGTCTTCTACGCCCACACGGTGATGCCCGCCCTGTCCGTCGCGGACGACCGGACCTTCGTGACGGCGTTCCAGGCGCTCGACCGGCGGATCGTCAACCCCGGTGCACGTCCCGCGCAACGACGCCCTCAAGACCGTCGGCGACGCCGGCACGGACGACCTCGGCGCCTCAGCCCGGGACGACCCAGGTCAGCGCGGTGATGAACCCGATGACCGCGAACACGACGAACGCGATCGCCAGCACCCACGCGACCAGCCAGGCCCCCTCGAAGCCTCCGTCCTCCTCGGCCTCGTCGTCGTCGGTGGATGCCGCGTCGTCCCGCACCTCGTCGTCCGCCTCGACCGCACGCGCCCGTTCGCGCAGGGCCTCGATCCGGCGCGGCCGCGGCTGGGCCCGCACGGATGCCGGGAGCGCGTGCCACATGACCCCGAAGTCGTCGTGCGCCTGCTCGCGCCACGCCGCGACCGCGGCGTCGACCGCGGGCCCCTTGGCGCCGGCGGCGAACCAGATCGCGCCCGCGCGCGGGAGGTCGCCCATGTCGTGGTGCACCTGCGCGAGCAGGGCGAGTGCCTCCGGGTCGCGCTCGGACTCGACGTGGGCCGCCAGGAGGTCGCGAGCGCGCCAGGGCGCCCCGGCCTCCAGGGCCGCCCGCGCCTCCTCCACGACGGTGGGCTCCGACGTCTGCTCGTCACTCACGCGCCGGCCTCCCCGCCCACCGCGGAGCCCGGGCGCGACGCCGTCGCGGGCGCCTGCACCGACAGCACCCGCTGCGCGACCAGCCCGGCCAGCACGAGCCCCATGAGGAGCACCGCGACGCCCATCGACGGCACGACGAGCGCGACGGCGAGGCACAGCACCGAGACGACGACCGCCGGCAGCATCGTGCGCACGGTCTCCCGCGAGCCCAGGGCGTGCAGCCCGGAGAGCGTCAGCGCCACGACCGTGATGGCCACGGCGAGGGCGAGCGCGGTCGGCCGCACCCCGGCATCCGACACCCCCTGGACCACGTCGACGCCGGCGGCGAGCGCCGCCCCCACCGCGGCGACGGACGCGAAGATCGGCAGGTGACCGTAGCCGAACAGCCACACCGCGCGGGGGTTCTCGACGATCGTCGCGTGGTCGCGGGAGAAGTAGAGCCACCAGAGCGCGAAGACGACGAGCAGCCCGCCGAGGATGAGCGGCGCCATGGCCCAGGTGAGCCCGCCACCACCGGCCGGCTCGGCGGCATACGGCGCGGTGTGGCCGCCGGAGCCGGCCGCGAGGGTGCTCGACATCGCCCCCTGGATCGCGAGCACGGAGGCCAGGATGACCTCGCCCAGGACGATGATCGTCAGCAGGCCGTAGCGCTCGGCGATGTGGTGGGGGTGGAACGGGGTGTAGCCGTGGGCCCGCTCGGCGAGGACCGGCACGACCAGCTCGGCGGCGGCGAGGGCGAGGAACGAGGCGACGAGCCAGGGCGACCCCGGTTCGATGGCGAGGCGGGCGATCCACCCGATCTGCACGACCGTGATGCCCCCCGCGTACCAGAGCGCCGTCTGCCGGCGCTCGGGATGGCCGGCCGCGGCCCGCAGCCAGAGCCCCACCATGCCGAAGCGCATGATCGCGTAGCCGATCACGACCGTGACCGACTGCCCGTCGGCGAAGATGTCGGGCACGCCGGCGGCCAGGAAGAGCGCGCCGGTCATGATGACGAACGTCAGCAGGCGGAAGCCGACGTCGTCGTTGTCGTAGGCCGAGGCGAACCACGTGTAGTTCATCCACGCCCACCAGATGGCGAACCAGGTGAGGGTGTAGCCGACGACGGCCTCGTAGTGCGCGTCCGACAGGCCGTGGTGCAGCTGGGCCGCGTTGCTCGCGATCGCGACGACGAAGACGAGGTCGAAGAGCAGCTCGAGCGGCGTGGCAGCCCGGTGGCTCTCGTCGGTGTCCCGCGCCACGACCGGGCGGCGCAGCGGGACGGGGACGATGCTCATGTCGCGAGTATGCCGCGCACCACATCCCCGTACCCCTTGCGCTTGTTACCCGTGGGTAGCACACTGGTAAGCAAGCGCTCACCTGCATCCGGGAGGACACGGCCATGGGCCACTACAAGAGCAACCTGCGCGACATCGAGTTCAACCTCTTCGAGGTGCTCGGTCGCGGCGACGTCCTGGGGTCAGGCCCCTACGAGGAGGTCGACGCCGACACCGCGCGCGAGATGCTCAAGGAGGTCGCCCGCCTCGCCGAGCACGAGCTCGCCGAGTCCTTCCAGGACGCCGACCGCCACCCGCCCGTCTACGACCCGCGGACCCAGGCCGTGACGATGCCCGAGTCGTTCGCGAAGTCCTACAAGGCCTACCAGGACAGCGGCTTCTGGAACATCGACCTGCCGGAGGAGCTCGGGGGCACCGTGGCGCCGCCGAGCCTGCGCTGGGCCGTCAACGAGATGCTCCTGGGCGCCAACCCGGCCATCGCGATGTTCGCGGCGTCGTACTCCTTCGCCAAGATGCTGTACATCCTCGGCACCCCCGAGCAGAAGAAGCTCGCCCGGTGGATCGCCGAGAAGGGCTGGCACTGCACGATGGTCCTCACCGAGCCGGATGCCGGGTCCGACGTCGGCGCCGGGCGGGCCAAGGCGGTGCAGAACGACGACGGCACGTGGACCGTGACCGGGGTCAAGCGGTTCATCACGAGCGCCGAGTCCGACCTGGTCGACAACGTCGTGCACTTCGTGCTCGCCCGACCCGAGGGCGCCGGCCCCGGCACCAAGGGCCTGTCGCTCTTCATCCTGCCGAAGTACGCCGTCGACCTCGAGACCGGTGAGCTCGGCGAGCGCAACGGCGTCTACGTCACCAACGTCGAGAAGAAGATGGGGCTCAAGGTCTCCACGACCTGCGAGCTCACCTTCGGCGGGGAGCGGCCCGCCGTCGGCACCCTGCTCGGCGACGTGCACCACGGCATCGCGCAGATGTTCCACGTCATCGAGAACGCCCGCATGCTCGTCGGCACCAAGGCGATCGCCACCCTGTCGACCGGCTACCTCAACGCCCTCGCCTACGCCAAGGAGCGCGTCCAGGGCTCCGACCTCACGCAGGCGACCGACAAGGCCGCCCCCCGCGTCACGATCACCCACCACCCCGACGTGCGCCGCTCGCTCATGACGCAGAAGGCCTACGCCGAGGGCCTGCGGGCCCTGGTGCTCTACACCGCGAGCCAGCAGGACGTCGTCGACCAGGCGCGCCTCGCGATCGGGTCGGAGAACTTCGAGGCGGGCTCGGCGGCGGACGTCGCCAACCGGGTCAACGACCTGCTCCTGCCCATCGTCAAGGGTCTGGGCTCCGAGCGCGCCTGGGTGCTCCTCGGCACCGAGTCCCTCCAGACCTTCGGCGGCTCCGGGTTCCTCCAGGACTACCCGATCGAGCAGTACGTCCGCGACGCCAAGATCGACACGCTCTACGAGGGCACGACCGCGATCCAGGGGCTCGACTTCTTCTTCCGCAAGATCGTCAAGGACAAGGGCAGCGCCCTGACCCACGTGTCCACGCAGATCCAGGAGTTCGCCAAGGACCTCGGGTCGCACGGCGGTCGGCTCGACCGTGACCGCGAGCTGCTCGGCCAGGGCCTCGAGGACGTCCAGGGCATCCTCGGGTTCATGGTCGGCGAGCTGATGAAGAGCGACCCGCGCAACGGCGGCGAGATGACCAACCTCTACACCGTGGGCCAGAACACCTCACGCCTGCTCCTCGGCGCCGGCGACCTCGTGGTCGGCTGGCTCCTCCTGCGGCAGGCGCAGGTGGCCCTCGACGCCCTCGCGGCCGGGGCCTCGGGCAAGGACAAGGACTTCTACGAGGGCAAGGTCGTGGCGGCGCAGTTCTTCGCCCGTCAGGTGCTCCCGCGCCTGTCGGCCGATCGCGCCGTCGCCGAGGCCACCGACTCGCTCCTCATGGACGTGCCGGAGTCCGCCTTCTGAGGCCACACCCCAGGACACCGAACGGCCCACCCCGTGCAGGGGTGGGCCGTTCGGCATCGGCGGGGCGACGGCATCCGGATGCCGTGCGCCGACGGGGTCAGCGGGGCTCGATGTCCGTGCGGTCGACGCGGCTGCCGGTGGCCGGGTCGACCTGGCTCTCACGGGTCGCGGTGTAGCCGGCGGGGCGGCGTCGGCTGAAGGCGAAGGACAGGATGATCGCGAGCGCGCCAGCGGCCATGAGGATGAAGCCGAGGGTGTCGTCCTCGATGCCGGGGATGTTGACGTCGAGCGCGAACGCGAGGATCGCGCCGAGGACGATGAGGACGATGCCGAGTCCGATGTACATGAGGTCTCCTAGGTGGGGGCCGGGGTGCCGGGATCGGCTGGGCGATCGCCGATTTTACTCCGCCGGGTGCTGACCTGCGGTGTTCAATGCATGTCAAATGTTGAGCCGGCGAGGACCGACCCGGGGTTGAGGATGCCCTGCGGGTCGAGGGCGTCCTTGACCCGCCGGGTCAGTGCCATGACGTCGGGGCCGAGCTGGGCCTCGAGGGACCCGACCTTGAGGCGCCCCACGCCGTGCTCGCCGGTGATCGTCCCGCCGAGGGCGATGGCCGCCGCCATGACCTCGTCGAAGGCCAGCCGCGCACGGCGCTCGGCATCCACGTCGCCGGGCGTGTGGATGATCGCGGGGTGCGTGTTGCCGTCCCCCGCGTGGGCGACCACCGGGATCTCGACGCCGTAGCGCTGCGCGATCTCCTCGACGGCCGCGAGCAGGGCCGGCAGCAGCGGAACCGGCACCCCCACGTCCTCGGGCAGGACGCTGCCGCGGCTCTCGATCGCGGTGAAGTGCAGTCGCCGGGCCTGCACGAACATCTCCCCCTCGTCGGGGTCCTCGGTCGAGAAGACCTCCTTCGCGCCCGCCACCTCGCAGGCGGCCACCGCGACGGCGACCTCCTCGGAACGGGCGGCGCCGGGGGCGTCGGACTGGACGATGAGGAGGGCGCCGGCATCCCGGTCCAGCCCCAGGGGTCGGTAGTCCTCGACGGCGTTGATCGAGGCGTGGTCCATCAGCTCGACCATCGAGGCGCGCACGGTGCGGCCGAGCTCGATGACGGCCATGGCCGCGGCGGCGACGGTCGGGAAGCTCGCGACGACGGTGGCCCGGGGCGCCTGGGCCGGGATCAGCCGCAGGGTCGCCCGGGTCACGACGCCCAGGGTGCCCTCGGAGCCGACGAAGAGCTTGAGCAGCGGCAGGCCCGCGACGTCCTTGACCCGCTTGCCGCCGAGCACGACCAGGGTGCCGTCGGCGAGCACGACGTCGAGGCCCAGGACGTAGTCGGTCGTGACGCCGTACTTCACGCAGCACAGGCCCCCGGCGTTCGTCGCGATGTTGCCGCCGATCGAGCAGATCTCGAACGAGCTCGGGTCGGGCGGGTACCAGAGGCCCTCCGCGGCGGCGGCCCGCTTGACCTCGACGTTGAGGGCGCCGGGCTCGACGACGGCCACCTTGCCGGCCGTGTCGATCTCGACCGCGCGCATCCGCTCGAGCGACAGGACGATGCCTCCGTCGACGGCGAGCGCGCCGCCCGACAGGCCGGACCCGGCCCCGCGGGGCACGACGGGGATGCCGTGCGCCGTCGCCCAGCGCATCGTGGCCTGCACGTGGTCGGCGCCCTCGGCCCGCACGGCGGCGATCGGGGTGCCGGCGGCGGCGTCGTGGGTCCAGTCGAACCGGTACTTCTCGAGGGCGTCGGGGGCGGTGACGACCACGCCCTCGGGCAGCATCCCCACGAGCTCGGCGACGGCGGCCTCCATGCGTCCACTCTCCCAGAGTTGGGTGCTCAGGTGGCTGCCAGGGCGACCACCTGAGCACCCGACTCGGGCTGTGGAGAACGACGGAGGAGGTCGTGCAGATCGGAGCAGACTCCTGCGCGTGGGGAAGACGTGGCAACAGGAGGCGGAGAGCCGCTGCGGTGTGCTCTCCGAGCGCACCCTGCGCGAGCTGAAGGTGTCACGCGCCTTCGTCAGGAACCAGCTGCGGGCCGGGCGCTGGGCCGAGCGGACCCATTCGACCTACACGACGACCACAGGGCCCCTGTCTCGCGAGCAGCTGCTCTGGGTGGCCGTCGAGCACGCCGGACCCGAGGCGCTGCTCGGCGGCCTGACCGCCGCCGAGGCGCACGGTCTGCGCAACTGGGCGCGCGACGACGTGACGATCCTCGTGCCCCAGGAGCTCTCGTTCGACGAGGTCGACGGAGTGCGCTTCTTTCGCACGCGGCGGTCCTTGTCGGCGCTCCGGCATCCGACCCACACGCCGGCAGCGTGCCGCATCGAGCCCGCGGTTCTCCTCTTCGCGGCGCACGAACCGTCGAGGCGCACGGCGATGGGGGCGGTCACGGCGACGGTGCAGCAGCGGCTCACGACGCCCGAGCGCCTCCTCGAGTGGACCCGGACGCTCCGCCCGCTTCGCCGGGCGGCAACCATGCGCGAGCTGCTGGCAGACGTGGCAGGAGGATCCCAGTCACTGGCCGAGATCGACGTCCTGCGACTGTGCCGGTCGTGGGGGCTCGCGCCACCTCGTCGGCAGCGCAGGCGCCGCGACCGCTCGGGCCGACTCAGGTTCACCGACTGCGAGTGGGACCTGCCCGACGGACGAGTCCTCGTCCTCGAGATCGACGGGGCCTTCCACCTCGATGTCGACAGCTACACCGACGACGTGCGCCGACAGCGCGGGCTCACGACCCCCCGGCGGATCGTCGTCCGGTGCACCGCCCAAGAGGTCCGTCACGAGCCGATGGCGCTCCTGGAGGACCTCATCGCCCTCGGGGTTCCGAGAGCGGCCTGAGTTGGGTGCTCAGATGGCTGCCGGGGCGACCACCTGAGCACCCAACTCGCGGGGTCAGAGGCGGCGGTCGGCCAGCACCGGGAAGGCCTCACGGTAGGCCGTCGTCGCGGCGAGGTCGACCTCCACCGAGAGCACGCACTCCCCCGTCCGGGCCGGGTCGACGGCACCGTCGCCCGACGGGCCGGGCGCCTCCGCGAGCACCTCCCCGGTCGGCGACACCACCTGGCTGCGCCCACCCATCTCGTGCCCCGCATGGGTGCCGGCGGTGTTGCACTGCACGACGACCGCCTGGTTCTCGATGGCCCGGGCCCGCCCGAGCAGCGACCAGTGGCCGACGCGCGCCGCGGGCCACGCGGCGGGCACGACGAACAGCTCGGCACCGGCATCCACCTGCCGCCGGTAGATCTCGGGGAAGCGCAGGTCGTAGCAGGTCGACAGCCCGGCGCGCACCGGGGAGCCGTCGCCGGACGGCAGGTCGACGACCACGACGTCCTCGCCGGCCTCCATGAGCCGGGGCTCGCCCGCCCCGAACCCGAAGCGGTGCACCTTGCGGTACGTCGCGAGCACCGAGCCGTCGGCGCCGAGCACGACCGACGTGTTGGCCAGGTCGTGCCCGTCCGCCCCCGGCCCGGGCAGCCGCTCGACGAAGGACCCGGCGTGCAGGGTCACGGATGCCGCGCGCGCGGCATCCGCCATGGCCGCCACCCACGGGCCGTCCAGCGCCTGGGCCTCGTCGGCCCAGCGGATATAGCCGAACCCGGTGGCGCCCCACAGCTCCGGGAGCACGACGAGGTCGTGACCGGACTGCTCGGCGACGAGGCCGGCGACCCGGTCGACCCGGGCCGCGGACGACTCCTCGTCGCCGTAGGCGAGCTGCACGACCGCGATGCGCATGCCGTTCATCCTGCCGTGAGTGCGGGCGTGGTCGCCAGAGCGACCGCCTGCGCGCTCGCCGCGAGGAGGAGCGGGGCGGTCAGCGCTGGCGCTCGGCCTCCTCGCGGAGACGGGCGAGGTGCTCGTTGTAGGCGGCGAGCTCGGCGTCGCCGTCGCGGTCGGCCTGCCTGTCCTTGCGGCGCGTCTCGGCCTGGTCCGTGCGGAACCACTGCACCGCGACGATGACGGCGAGCACCAGCGTCGGCGCCTCACCCACGCCCCACGCGATCTCCCCGGCACGCCGCTGGTCGGCGAGCGGGTCGGGGCCCCACGGCAGGTTGAGCTGGGCAAAGAAGTCGGGGGCGAGGAGCGTCTCGCTGCCGGTGAGCGAGACCCCGAAGAACGCGTGGAACGAGATCGTCGCGAAGAGGATGACGAGCAGCATGAGCGGGGGCCAGCGCGGCACGCCCGGGTCGATGCCGATGAGCACCCACGTGAAGAGGTAGCCCGTGAGGAAGAAGTGGGCCAGCATCAGCAGGTGGCCCGTGTGGGTCGTCAGCGACAGCTGGAACAGGCCCGTCCAGTAGAACAGGGCCAGGCTGAAGAAGAACAGGGCCGCGGCGACGACCGGGTTGGCCAACACCCGCACGGCGCGCGAGTGCACGACCTGGAGCAGCACCTCCCGTGGGCCCCACGTCTTGTCGGGCCGGGCCTTGAGGGTCCGCAGCGCCAGCGTCACCGGGGCACCCGGCACGAGGAGCAGCGGCACGAGCATCGCCACGGCCATGTGCATCACCATGTGCACGCTGAACAGCACCCGGCCCCAGATGCCCGGCGCACCGCTCGTCGCCCAGGCGAACAGCATCCAGCCGAGCACCCAGCAGATCGTCCGGCCGACCGGCCAGTGGTCGCCGCGCCGGCTCAGCCGCACGACGCCGGCGAGGTAGAGGACCACCGCGAGCACGGCGATCCCGAGCAGGAGCCAGTCGATGCGCCACGCGGTGAGCCAGTCGCCGGCGAGCATCGGGCCGGGGTCGGGGAAGCCGGTGAGCTCGAGGATGCGGCTCGGCGCGGGCGGCGCGTCGGGCACCGGCGGCACGCTGCGCGCGAGCACGGCGGCCAGGCCGGTCGCCGCCCCCATGACGGCGAGCTCGACGACGGCGAGCCGGGCGAAGGCCCGCCCATCGGCGGGGTCGTCGGTGAGCCGGGTCGCGATGCTGCGCCGGTGCAGCCAGCCGAGCACGCCGAGGGCGACGAGCGCGACGGTCTTCAGCGCGACGACGAGGCCGTATGCCGTGGCCACCGCTCCCAGCGAACCGAGCCGGATCCAGGCCTGCTGGACCCCCGTGACGGTGACGAGGGCGAAGCACCACGCGGCAAGGGTGGAGTAGCGCGAGACGGTCGCCCCGAGGTCGCTGCCCAGGGACCGTCGCACGGCGACGAGCCCCATGAGCCCGCCCACCCAGACGACGACCCCGGCCAGGTGCAGGCCGAGCGCGTTGACCGCGTCCTCGTGGCTCGCGGACCCGGCGGCGTGCCCCGTGAGGGCGAGGATGACGACCGCGCCGAGGGTCAGCACGGCGAGCCACGCCATCGCGGACCGCCGCGTCGCCAGCGCCGCCGAGGCCGCCACCACGACGGCGACGAGGGCGCTGATGAGCAGGACCCGGGTGGTCTCGAGGGTCCACGCGAACGACACGAGCTGGGTCACCAGGTCGGGGCTCGTGAGCGGCGTGCCCGCGAGCGAGGCGAAGGTCAGCACGACCTCGAGGAGCGCCGCGACCGCCCAGAGCGAGGCGGCCCGGCCCGCCATCCGCGTCGCGGTGATGCGGCGCTCGGTGCTGGTGCGCTCCGGCACGAGGAAGGCGGCCAGGCCCAGCAGTCCGACGGTGGCGCTCGCCGCGAGCGTGCTCACCGCCGAGACGAGCGGCAGCCCCCAGCGCACGAGCGGCCCGGGGTCGGCGAGGTCCAGGGCGGACGTCGCGCCGGTGACCACCGCGGCGACCACGGCCGCCACGAGACCGGCCGCCACGGCGATCCCGAGCGGTCGCGCGAGCGACGGGCTCTCGGGGGTGGCCATGCCCCCAAGCGTAGGTACTGTGGCGGCATGCCCGTGCACCCCCCGGCTCCGAGCGACTTGGGCGCCGTCGTCGACGCGTACGCGCAGACCGTCCGCAGCGTCATCGACCTCGGCCGCACGATGCACCCCGGCGACGAGGCGCTGCCCACCGACTGCCCTGGGTGGACCGTGCTCGACCAGGTCGCCCACGTCGCGAGCACCGAGGCGATGGTCGCCGGCGAGCCCGAGCCCGACGTCGACGTCAGCCACCACACGCACGTGCGCCATGCCTTCGGCGAGCGCATCGAGAAGTACGTCGAGTCCCGCCGCCGGCGCGAGCTCGGCGAGGTCCTCGACGAGCTCGAGGAACGGCTCGAGGAGCGCCTGCGGGTCTACCACTCCGGCCCCGAGTGGGCCGACAGCCGGGTCACCGGGCCCTTCGGCGCCACGACGCTGGGTGCGCTGCTCGAGGTGCGCATCTTCGACATCTGGATCCACGAGCAGGACATCCGCGAGGCCCTGCGCCGCCCCGGCGGGCTCGACACCCCCGCGGCCGCGCACGCCATGGCCCAGCTCTTCGCCGCGCTGCCCCGGATCGTGGCCCGCACGGCGGCGATCGAGCCGGGCAACGCCGTCGTCCTCGACCTCACGGGACCGACGGTCGGCCGCGCGGGCGCCCGGGTCGAGGAGCAGGACGGCAAGGCGGTCGGCCTGCCCCTGTTCACCGGCGGGCACGAGGAGCACCCCGACGTCGTCACGACCTCGCTGACGATGTCGACCCAGGTGGCCGGCCGGCTGGCCGGAGGGCGCCGCGCCCCCGAGGACGTCCACGTCGTCGTCCACGGCGACGAGGACGTCGCCCGGCGCGTGCTCGCCTCGCTCGCGATCACGCCCTGACCGCCTGCCGCGGTTAGGGTCTCCGGATGGCCACGTTCTCGACGTCGAACCGATCCGCGGCGACGGTGACCGCCGACGTCGACGCCGTCTGGGACGTGCTCACCGACCCGGACCTCGTCGCCCGGCTCACACCGTTCCTCCAGCGGGTCCGCGCCGAGGGGACCTCGCACTGGGTCTGGGAGCTGACGAAGGTGCCCGTGCTCGGCAAGAGCTTCTCGTTCACGTTCCGCGAGCGGATGGACTTCGACCCCAGGACCCGCATCGACTTCACCCACGACCCGGCCCCAGACGCCGACGAGACCGCCGGGGTCGTCGGGTGGTACGTCCTCACGGAGCACTCGGAGGGCACCCACCTCGAGACGTCGATGGAGATCACCGTCGACCTCCCGTTCCCGGGGCTCGTCCGGCCCGCCGTGACCACGGCCATGAAGGGCGTCGTCGCTGTCATGGGCCAGCGCTTCTCGCACAACCTCCTCCAGCACCTGGGCGCGCGCGCGGCCTGAAGGTTCGACAGCCGTCCGGGAATGCGGCGCGGGTGCACAAAGTTGTATGCCGCAAGCAACTTGCCTGTCGATGTGAGGGGTTCCACCATGCCGTCCGACCCGGTCCCGTCCGACCCGGTGCCGTCGACCCCGACGACGGTCCTGGGCGACGACCTCATCCGGGTCGTCAAGCTGCTCCACCACGTGCGCCAGCAGGCGCCGCGCCAGCACCCGCAGGTGGACCCGATGGCCTACCCGCTGCTGTTCAACCTCAAGGCCAGCCCCTTGCGTGTCTCCGCCCTCGCGGAGGCGGTGCACTCCGACGTCTCCACCGTGAGCCGGCAGGTGTCCACCCTCGTCGAGCTCGGCTTCGTGATCCGCGGCCCGGACCCCGACGACGGCCGCGCCCAGGCACTCACCCTCACCGACGAGGGCAACGAGCTGCTCCACCGCCTCCGGACGATGCGCGAGCAATGGCTCTCGGGCCTGCTCGCCGACTGGGACCCCGACGACGTGGTCGCCTTCACGCAGCACCTGCGGCACTTCGCCTCGGACCTCGAGGCCTCCCTCTCCACGCTCTCCCGAAGGACCGACCGATGACCGACACCATCCACCCGACCGGAGCGACGACGGGCACCGCGACGGCCGCCGCCGCGACCCCGAACGGCCCGCTCTCCCACCGCCAGATCGTCACGATCCTCATCGGCCTGATGATGGGCATGTTCCTCGCGGCCCTGGACCAGACGATCGTCGCGGCGGCGATGCGGACCATCGCCGACGACCTCCGTGGCCTTGAGCACCAGGCCTGGGCCACGACGGCCTACCTCATCACCGCGACCATCGTCACGCCGCTCTACGGCAAGCTCGGCGACATCTACGGGCGCAAGAAGCTGTTCATCATCGCCATCTCGATCTTCATCTTCGGCTCGGTGCTGTGTACCTTCGCGACGTCGATGGGGACCCTCGCGCTCTACCGCGCCGTGCAGGGCCTCGGCGCCGGTGGCCTGTTCTCGCTGGCGCTGGCGATCATCGGCGACATCGTGCCGCCCCGCGAGCGCGCGAAGTACCAGGGCTACTTCCTCGCCGTCTTCGGCACCGCCTCGGTGCTCGGCCCGGTCATCGGCGGCTTCTTCGCCGGACAGGAGTCCATCCTCGGCATCGCCGGCTGGCGCTGGGTCTTCCTCGTCAATGTGCCGCTCGGCATCGCCGCCCTCGCCGTCGTGTCCAAGACCCTCCACCTGCACCACCAGCGGCTGGACCACCGCATCGACTGGGCCGGAGCAGCCCTGTTGTCCGTCGCTCTCGTGCCGCTCCTCCTCGTCGCCGAGCAGGGCCGCGAGTGGGGCTGGACGTCCGGCGGCTCCGTCGCCTGCTACGTCATCGGTGTGCTCGGCGCGATCGGCTTCTTCTGGCAGGAGTGGCGGATGAAGGAGGAGGCGATCCTCCCGCTCGCGATGTTCCGCAACAAGACCGTCGGCGTGTCCTCCATCGCGTCCGTGCTCATCGGGGTGGCCATGTTCGGCGGGCTCGCCGCGCTGCCCCTCTACCTGCAGATCGTCAAGGGGGCGACGCCCACCGAGGCGGGGCTGCTCCTGCTGCCGATGACCCTGGGCATCATGGTCGGCTCGATCCTGTCGGGGCAGATCATCTCCCGCACGGGTCGCTACCGGACGTTCCCCATCGTCGGGTCCGGCTTGCTGGCCGTCTCGCTCTTCGTCTTCCACTACGTCGAGTACGACACCCCGCTCTGGCAGACCATGATCGTCATGCTGGCGTTCGGCGCAGGCCTCGGCTTCAACTTCCAGCCTCTGACCCTGGCCGTGCAGAACGCCGTGCCGGCGCAGCAGATCGGCGTCGCCACGTCCACGGCCACCTTCACCCGCCAGATCGGAGGAGCGCTGGGCACCGCGGTCTTCCTGTCGATCCTGTTCTCGACGGCCGGCGAGAAGATCCAGTCGGCTCTCGCCGCAGCCGTCCCCACGGCGGACTTCCAGGCCGCCCTGGCCGACCCGGCCAACGCGGAGGTCGCCGCACAGTTCCAGGCGGCCCAGGCCGCCGGCGGCTCGGGGGCGGCGGGGGGTGTGCTCCAGGACAGCTCGTTCCTCACCGGACTCGACGAGCGCCTGGCCAAGCCCTTCCTCGTGGGCTTCTCCGAGGCGATGGACCTCGTGTTCCTCGTCGGGTCCGCTGTCATGGTCGTCGGCTTCCTCGTCATGCTCTTCCTCCCGCACGTCGAGCTGCGCAAGAGCTCGGCCTACGGAGAGCGCGCGAACGACGAGGCGGATGCCGTGGTCGCCTCCCACTGACCCAGGGCCGTGAGTGCGGACGTGGTTGTCAGGGCGACCACGTCCGCACTCATCGCAGGAGGGCGGGTACCCCGGTGAGGTCGGCCATCGTCGTCGTCGCCCCCGCAGCGCGGAGGGCATCGGGGGCGAAGGTCGTCGTCACGCCGACGACGGTCCCCACCCCGGCGCCGGCGGCCGACCGGACGCCGTTCGGTGCGTCCTCGCACGCGACGGCGGCACCGGCGTCCACGCCGAGGCGTCGGCAGGCCAGGGCGTAGCAGGCCGGGTCGGGCTTGCCGGTCTCGACGTCCTCGCGGGTGACGCTGGCGCCGAACTGCGCGAGTCCGCCGAGTGGTGCGAGCACCTTCTCCGCCCACGCCGTGTCGGCGGACGTCACGAGCGCGAGCGGGATGCCGGCGCGCCGGGCCCGCTCGAGGGTCTCGGCCGCCCCCGGCACGGTGTCGGGGAGGAGGTCGCGCGGCACGAGCCGCACGATCTCCTCGAACATCTCCTGGGGGTCGCTGTCGCGCCAGGGGCCGTCGACGGTGCGGAAGACGTCGTCGGCGCGGCGCCCGGTGAACAGCCCCGCGACGTCGTCGTCGTACGGCCACCCGCGGGCGGCGAACCACGCCTCGAAGCCCGCCCGGTGGATGGGCTCGGAGTCGACGAGGGTCCCGTCGAGGTCGAGGAGGAGCGCGGAGACCCGCGAGGTCACGGGGAGGACGGCCACGCGAAGAGCGCGTCCCCCGCCTCGACCGCGCCGCCGGTGCGGTCGCTGGTGACTGCACCCGGCTTCGTGTCCAGGACGCAGAGCATGACCATCGGGCTCAGCCCGCGCGCCTGCACGTCGGTGGGGTCCCACCGGGTGACCGGCTGGCCCGCCTCGACGGTCGACTTCTCCTCGACGAGCAGCTCGAAACCGGCCCCGTCGAGCTTGACGGTGTCGATGCCGAGGTGCACGAGCACGCCGGTGCCCTCGGCAGTGACGACGACGTAGGCGTGCGGGTGCAGCTTGATGACCGTGCCGGCGACCGGGGAGACGGCCTCGGCCATCCCACCCGACGGCTCGATCGCCACCCCGGCACCCACCATCTCGGCGGCGAAGACCGGGTCGGGGGCGTCGGCCAGCGGCCGCACGAACCCGGCGACCGGCGCGAGCACCTCGCTCACATCAGGTCCTCGATGTCCTCGGCGATGTTGTCCGCCTCGGGGCCGACGACGACCTGGACGACCGACCCGGCCTTGATGACGCCGTGGGCGCCGGCGGCCTTGAGCCCGGGCTCGTCGACGAGCGCGGCGTCCTTGACCTCGGTGCGCAGGCGGGTGATGCACGGCTCGATCTCGATGATGTTGTCGGCGCCGCCGAGGGCGGCGAGGATCTGCTCGGCCTTGGTGCTCATGTGGTTCCTTTCGGGTCGCGGTCCGGACGAGTCTGGTCCAGTCTGGGTCCGGCCACCAGCGGTGCGGCGGCGCGGGACGGGCGGATCTGCGGTTGACAGCACCCGCGGAGAGAGTGCATCCTCGCTGGTACGAACTGGACCGTACCAGTTAGGACCAGTGCAGGTCGAGAGGAGGGCCGATGCCTCGGATCACCGACGGCGCCGAGCCCAAGCACGCCCAGCTGCGCACCGTGCTGGTCGCGATGGCCGCCACTGACCTGGCACCCGACAGCGCGATCCCCTCCGAGCGTGAGCTCATGGAGACGTATGCCGTCTCGCGTGCCACCGTGCGCCGCGCCATCGAGTCGCTCATCGCGGAGGGCGTGCTGCGCCGCGTGCAGGGCAAGGGCACCTTCGTCTCCCGACCCCGCGTGCAGTCCCACCTCCACCTCGCCTCGTTCACCCAGGACATGCGCCGCCGTGGGATGACTCCGTCGACGCGGGTCGTCCGGGTCGAGGCGGTCGCACCCCCGGCGGACGTCGCCGACTGGTTCGGCCTCGAGCCCGGGGCCGCGGCCTGGCGGCTCGAACGCGTGCGTCTCGCCACGGGTGAGCCGATGGCGTTCGAGGCGGGGTGGTACGCGCCAGGGCTCCTGCCCGGGCTCGACCGCCACGACCTCGGCCAGTCCCTCTACGGGCTGTTCGCCCGGGAGTACGGCCTCGCCGTCGACACCGCCGAGCAGACGGTGCGGGCGGAGGCCGCCGACGCCGACCTCGCCCGCCACCTCGACGTCGCGGTGGGGGACCCCCTCATGGCCTTCGACCGCTCCAGCCGCTCCGCCGGCGCCCCGCTCGAACGCGTGCTCAGCCACTACCGCGGCGACCGCTACGAGCTCCACATCTCCCTGGACAGCGCCATGCCCCAGGAGCCGCAGGACACCCATCACGAGAGGGAACGACGATGACCACCGCGGACGTGCCAGCAGAGGGGACCGCGAAGAAGCGGATCAACCTCGCACCCATCCAGAAGTTCGGCCGCAGCCTCATGCTGCCCATCGCGGCGCTGCCCGTGGCAGCGCTCATGCTGCGCCTCGGCCAGCCCGACCTGCTCGGGGCCGACGGCCTCGGATGGGACAAGGTCGCTGCCGTCATCGGCGCCGGCGGCGGTGCGCTCTTCGCGAACCTGCCACTGCTCTTCGCCGTCGGTGTCGCGATCGGCATGGCCAAGAAGGCCGACGGCTCGACGGCGCTCGCCGCCGTCGTCGGCTACCTGGTGTTCGACGGCGTCAGCGACGCGGTCTCGCCGTTCGTCCTGCCCGCGCCGCTCCCGGGCGAGGAACAGGAGCTCATCAACTACGGCGTGCTCGGCGGCATCCTCTGCGGCCTCATCGCGGCCTACCTCTGGCAGCGCTACTACCGCATCTCACTGCCGCCCTACCTCGCCTTCTTCGGCGGCCGGCGCTTCGTGCCGATCGTCACCGGCTTCGCGACGATGATCCTCGCGGTGCTCCTGGCGCTGATCTACCCGGCGTTCGACGCGGGCCTGACGGGCATCGGTGAGTGGGTCGCCCAGAACGAGGTCGTCGGCGGGTTCTTCTACGGCACCTTCAACCGCCTCCTCATCCCGCTCGGCCTGCACCACATCCTCAACTCCGTCCCGTGGTTCCTCCTGGGCGAGTACACCCCCCCGGGCGGCGGGGATGCGGTGCAGGGAGACATCGCGCGCTTCCTCGCCGGCGACCCCACCGCCGGTGCGTTCATGACCGGCTTCTTCCCGATCATGATGTTCGCCCTCCCGGCAGCCGCCCTCGCGATCTACCAGGAGGCCAAGCCGCTCGCGAAGAAGGCCACTCTCGGCATCATGGCCTCGGCCGCGCTCACCTCGTTCCTCACCGGCGTCACCGAGCCGCTCGAGTTCGCCTTCATGTTCGTCGCCTGGCCGCTCTACGTGATCCACGCGGTCCTCACGGGAACGGCGATGGCGCTCACCAACGCACTCGGGATCAAGGACGGGTTCGGCTTCAGCGCAGGCCTGTTCGACTTCGTGCTCAACTGGAACATCGCGACGAAACCCTTCCTGCTCATCCCGATCGGGATCGGCTACGCCTTCCTCTACTACTTCCTGTTCCGGTTCGTCATCCGCAAGTGGAACCTGCGGACGCCCGGCCGCGAGGAGGAGGGCGAGGAGTCCCTGGTCGTCGACACCGAGCCTGCGGCCAAGGGCTGAGCCACGTGATCCTCAGCGCCGACCGCGTCGTCCTCCCAGCCGGGCTCGTCGAGCCCGGCTGGGTGGGGACCAGCGGCGAGCGGATCACCGGCGCCGGCGGGGGCACCCCGCCGGCGCCGGCCGACCGCCACCTCGGCGGAACCCTGGTCCCCGGCTTCGTCGACCAGCACTGCCACGGCGGCGGCGGGGCCTCCTTCACGACGGGGGACCCGGCCGAGGCGGCCACGGTGATCGCGACGCACCGCGCCCACGGCACGACCTCGCTCGTCGCCAGCCTCGTCACCGACACCGAGGACAACCTCGTCGCGTCGGTCCGGGGCCTCGCCCCGCTCGTCCGCGCCGGTGAGCTCGTCGGGCTCCACCTCGAGGGGCCGTGGCTCAGTGCCGCGCACTGCGGCGCCCACGACCCCACCCTGGTGCGCTCCCCCGACCCCGCCGAGGTCGCCCGCGTGCTGGACGCCGCGGGCGGCACCGTGCGGATGGTGACCCTCGCTCCCGAGCTCGAGCACGGCCTGGCCGCCGTCGCGGCGGTCGCCGGACGCGGCGTCGTCGCGGCCCTGGGCCACAGCGACGCCGGGTTCGACACCTCCCGCGAGGCGATCGAGGCCGGCGTCACCGTGGGCACCCACCTGTTCAACGCGATGCGCGCGGTGCACCACCGCGAGCCCGGCCCCGTGCTGGCCCTCGCCGGCGACGACCGCGTCGTCGTCGAGCTCATCGCCGACGGCATCCACCTGCACCCCGAGGTGCTGCGCTGGGCGGCCGCGTCGACCCCGGGGCGGTTCGCCCTCGTCACCGACGCCATGGGAGCCGCCGGGGCGGAGGACGGCGGCTACGTGCTGGGCCCGGCCGCCGTGGAGGTCCGCGCCGGCGTCGCCCGGCTGGTCTCCACCGGGGCCATCGCCGGGAGCACGCTGACGATGGACCGCGCGGTGAGGTATGCCGTGACCGTCGCCGGTGTGCCCCTCGAGGCCGCCGTCGAGGCCGCGACAGCCACCCCGGCCCGCGTCCTGGGCCTGGCGGACGTCGGTGCGCTGGAGCCGGGCCGCAGGGCCGACCTCGTCCACCTCGACGACGCGCTCGAGGTCGTCGCCGTCATGCGCGCCGGGGCCTGGCTCAGCTGACCGGCACCGGCTCCGGCGCCCCGGCGAGCTCGGACCGCTCGAGGTGCCGGTGGCGCAGGGCGATGAGCGCGAGGGCGAGGCCGCCGGACACGACCGGCACGGCATACGCCGCCTGGGCGCCCCACGCCTCGATCGCCCACCCGCCCACGGCCGACCCGGCCGAGATGCCGACGAGGATGCCGGTGATCGCCACCGCCATGCCCTCCGTGACGAGGGCGGCGGGCACGAGGCGTTGCGCGATCGACAGGCTCGTGATGAGCATCGGCGCGGTCGCCGAGCCCGCGACGACCATGACGACGGCGAGCGGCCACAGGCCGCCGACGAACAGGGCAGGCACCTCGAGCACGAACATCGCGGTCGCGGCGAGCATCAGCCGACGGGTCAGCGTCGAGCGGAAGACCCGGCTGCCGAAGACGATGCCGGCCAGCGTCGAGCCGAGGGCGAAGCCGCCGAGGATGACGCTCGAGAAGCCGGTCGAACCCTGCTCCGTGGCGTAGGCGACGGCGATGACCTCGTTGGCGCCGAAGATGACGCCGGTCATGACGAGCGCGGTCGCGACGAGGAGGAGTCCGGGGCGGCGCACGGCGAGCCCGCCCGGGCGGTCGGCGTGCGGGACGACCGGCGGCTCCGTGGCGCGGGCCGCGAGGAACGCGAGCATGCCCGCGGTGAAGAGCAGCTCGGCGAGGAGGAGGCCGGCCTCCGGGAACCACAGGGTCGACACGAGCACCGCGAGGACCGGGCCGAGGACGAAGGACGCCTCGTCGGCGACCTGCTCGAACGACATGGCGGTGTGCAGGCGGTCGGGCTCGTCCCGGAAGATGTGCGCCCACCGGGCGCGCGACATCGGGCCGGGCTCGGGCAGCACCGCCGACAGGCCGTAGAAGACGAAGAGCGTCCAGGCCGGGGCGTCGCGCCACGAGAGCACGGCCACGGTGACCCCGCACACCGCGGAGAACAGCACGAACGGCAGGGCGATCCGCCGCTGGCCGTGCTTGTCGACGAGGCGCCCGAGCACCGGGCCGGCCACCGCGAGCACGGCCAGCCCCACCGCGGAGACGGCGCCGGCGAGCCCGAAGGACCCACGTCGCTCGCTGAGCATGACGATGATCGCGACACCGAACATCGCCCCGCCCGTGCGCGACAGCGCCGTCCCCGCGATGAAGCGGGTGGCGCCGGGGACGCGGAAGAGCGGGGCGTAGGCGGACAGCACGGGAGACTCCGGGTTGGGAAGGGGTGGGGTGACCATCGTCGGGGCCGGAGACACCGGCGGGCAACGAGGTTTCAGCGGAAGGCGGACTCGCCGGTGAGCGCCTGGCCGATGACGAGGGTGTGCATCTCGACGGTGCCCTCGTAGGTGAGCACCGACTCGAGGTTGTTGGCGTGCCGCATGACCGGCCACTCGCCGCTGACCCCGTTGGCGCCGAGGATGGTGCGCGCGGTGCGGCAGATCTCGATCGCCTTGGAGACGTTGTTGTACTTGCCCACCGACACCTGCTCGGGGCGCAGCCCGACGGTGTCCTTGCGCCGGCCGAGGTGCAGCGCGAGGAGCTGGCCGAGCTGCAGCTCGACCGCCATGTCGGCGAGCTTGGCCTGGGTCAGCTGGAACCCCGCGATCGGCCGCCCGAACTGGACGCGCTCCATCGAGTAGCGGCGGGCCGCGTCGAGCGAGGACCGGGCGGCGCCGAGCGAGCCCCAGACGATGCCGTAGCGCGCCTCGGACAGGCAGGCGAGCGGGCCCTTGAGGCCGGAGACGTCCGGGAGGACGGCATCCGCGGGGAGCCGGAGGTCCTCGAAGGTCAGCTCTGAGGTCACGGAGGCGCGCAGCGACATCTTGTGGGTGATCGTGTGCGCGACGAACCCCGGGGTGTCCGTCGGCACGACGAAGCCGCGGATGCCGCCGTGCTCGTCACCGGCATTCGCCCACACGACGGCGACGTCGGCGATCGAGCCGTTGGTGATCCACATCTTCGAGCCGTTGAGCACCCAGTCGTCGCCGTCACGACGCGCGCGGGTTCGCATCGCACCGGGGTCCGACCCGTGGTCGGGCTCGGTGAGGCCGAAGCAGCCGATCGCCTCACCCGCGGCCATGCGGGGCAGCCACTCCTGCTTCTGTTCCTCGGAGCCGAACCGCCAGATCGCGAACATCGCGAGGCTGCCCTGCACCGACACGAGGGAGCGGATGCCGGAGTCGCTCGCCTCGAGCTCGAGGCAGGCGAGGCCGTAGTCGACCGAGGACAGGCCCGCGCAGCCGTAGCCCTCGAGGTGCATGCCGAGCAGCCCGACCTTGCCGAACTCGCGGGCGAGCTCGCGGGCCACGGGGAGGTCGCCCCGCTCGTACCACTCCATGACGTAGGGGTCGACGGCGTCGGCGCAGACCTGGCGGGTGGCCGCCCGGATCGCCTTCTCCTCGTCGCTGAGCAGGCTGTCGACGTCGACGAGGTCGAGGGGGTCGGACGGTCGCTTCGGCATGGACGAGGTCGCGCTCATGCCCTCCATCATGACGGGTCGTCAGGGGCGGGCGGATGCCGCGCCGAGCAGCGCCGCGAGACCGAGCGCGCTCCGCGGGTCGTAGGCCGCACGCCAGAGACCGCCGTGCGCCGCGGCGTACGCCTCGTCCTGCCACGGGTGCTCCTGCGCGGGCGAGCCCGCGACGAGGTCGTGGACGAGGAGAGCGGCCATGAGGGTGTTGGCGGTGCCGGGCTCGAAGACCTCGACACCGAAGCGGTGGGCGCCGGCGTAGGCAGCGGCGAGTGCGCGGTTCTTGACGACCGAGCGGGTGCGGGTCGGTGGCGCGATCTTGAACGAGACCGTCGCGCCCTGGGCCCGGGCCGACGTGGCGCGCCAGCGCTGGATGCGCTTGGCGAGGAGGTAGTTGGGGCCCTGCTGGAGCACGACGGAGTCGTTGATGCCGGGGTCCTCGCCGGGCACGTAGTTGCGCCGCAGGAGGCGGCCCCCCGAGAGGGTGCGCAGGGGCACGCGCAGCAGCTTGCTCGTGCGGCGTTCCGCGTAGGCCCGGGTCGCGGCGTCGACCACCTCGCCGGGCACGGCGAACACGTCGGTGGGGGTGGCGAGGAAGGACAGCGCGGTGTCGGGGCGCGCCAGGCGGACGATCCTCGTCATGGCATCGACCGCGGTGCTGACGCGCACGTTCGTCGCGCCGTCCGCGTAGACGTAGTTGCCGAGGACGAGCTGCCCCTCGAGGCCACACACCCAGGCGGTGGCCGTCGGCAGGTCGTGGACCAGGTCGACGCCGGCTCGGTCGGCGAGCGGCGAGGACCCCGGGGCGGCGGGCACGAGCACCCGCCCGGCACTGCCTCGCACGTCCCCGAGGAGGCGGGTCCACATGTCGGGGCGGGGCAGGTCGACCGCGGCGACGGTGGCCCCCCAGCGCAGCAGCGAGCGGAGGGGGCCCATCTCGGCGGCCGCCCCGAGGACCACGACCGTGCGGCCGTCGAGGCGCAGCCAGTCGGGGTTGTCCATGACCGCACCGACCGCGTCGCGCAGGGTGGGCTCGACGACCCCGTCGGCCACCCACGCGTCGAGCCGGCGGCGCAGGTCGTCTCCCGCCAGGCGGCGTCCGTGGTACGGGATCGTCAAGGCGGTGTCGGGCTCCGCCTGACCGCCGTGCACCTCCGTCGTCAGGAGGTCCGCCGGGCTGCCGACGACCCCGCCGAGGGCGGCGCTGAGCCGGCTCTCCTTGCCGTCGGGGTCCCGCCACCGCATCCGGTCGTGCACCGAGGCGAGACCGGCGTCGGCGACGGCCACGGCATCCGACGGCGTCGCGAGACCCGCCTCGACGAGCCGGCGGAAGTGGGTCAGGTAGCCGCTGCGCCAGTTGGTCTCGCGCAGCGCCGCCGCCGCACCCACCGGGTCGACCGGCTGCAGCGCGTCGGCGACGACGGAGCGGCCCGTCGCACTCGTCGAGCGCTTGCCGTCGACCTCCGGGAAGACGACACCCGTCGGCGCCGCGTCCGACGGCACTCGGTCAGCCCCAGACCAGGGCGCGGCTCGGGTCGGCGAGCAGGGCGGCGACGTCGGCGAGGTAGCGGCTGCCGAGCTCGCCGTCGACGAGGCGGTGGTCGAAGCTCAGCGCGAGCGTCGTGACCCAGCGCGGCTCGATCGTCTCGCTGCCGTCGGCGGCGGTGACCACCCACGGGCGCCGCGCGACCGTGCCGAACGCCATGATCGCCGACTCCCCGGGGTTGAGGATCGGGGTGCCGGCGTCGACACCGAAGACGCCGACGTTGGTGATCGTGATCGTCCCGCCCGACATCTCGGCAGGCTGCGTGCGGCCCTCGCGCGCGGTGGCCGTCAGGGCGCCGATCGCCTCGGCGAGCTCACGCATCGTCATCCGGTCGGCGTCCTTGACGTTCGGGACGACGAGACCGCGGGGCGTCGCCGCCGCGATGCCCAGGTTGACGTAGTGCTTGAGCACGATCTCCTGGGCGGCCTCGTCCCAGCTGGCGTTGATGCCGGGGTTGCGGCGCACGGCGAGGCACATCGCCCGGGCGAGGACGAGGAGCGGCGTGACCTTGACGTCGCGGAACTCCCTGTCCTTCTTGAGCCGGTCGACGAGGTCCATCGTGGCCGTGACGTCGACGGTGACCCACTCGGTGACGTGCGGGGCCGTGAACGCCGAGCCGACCATCGCCTGGGCCGTCATCTTGCGCACGCCCTTGATGGGCACGCGGGTCTCTCGCTCGCCCGTCATCGCGGATGCCGGTGCGCTCGGTGTCGCGGCCCCGCCGGACGCGGCGGCCTCGACGTCGGCGCGGGTCACGACGCCGCCCTCGCCACTCGGGGTGAGCGAGGCGAGGTCGACGCCGAGGTCCTTGGCGAGCTTGCGCACCGGAGGCTTGGCCAGGGCGCGTGCCTCGGGTGACCCCGTGGTCGATGCGGGGACGGCGGCCGGGCGGTCCTGCTGTCCCTCGAGTGACCGGTCGGTCGGTTCCGGGACGGTGGCCGGGGCCTGCCCGGAGCGGGGGCGGCGCTTGGCCTCGGTCTGCTTGACGCCGTAGCCGACGAGCACCGCCGTGCGCCCGGTCGACGTCGTGCCACCGATGAGCCCCTCGCCGATCTCCTCGGCTGCGGGTGCCGGCGCCTCGCTCGTGGGTGCGGGTGCCTCGGCGGCCGCGGGGGCCGGCGCGCCGGCATCCGACCCGCCCTGGCCGTCGTCGATGGTGATGATCGGCGTGCCGACCTCGACCGTGTCGCCCTCGGCGACGTGGATCGCCGACACGGTGCCCGCGAAGGGCACGGGAAGCTCGACGAGCGACTTGGCCGTCTCCACCTCGACGACGACGTCGTTGACCTTGACGGTGTCACCGGGCTTGACGTGCCACGTGACGATCTCGGCCTCGGTCAGACCCTCGCCGGGGTCGGGGAGCTTGAACTCACGAAGAGCCATCTGCGAGAACGCCTTTCAGTGAGCGAACGAGCGGTCGACGGCGTCGAGGACGCGGTCGAGGTCGGGGAGGAACTCCTCCTCGATCCGGCTCGGCGGGTAGGGCACGTTGTAGCCGCCGACCCGCAGGACCGGTGCCTCGAGGTGGTAGAACGCCTGCTCGGTGATGAGGGCGGAGACCTCGGCACCCAGGCCGAGGAACGTCGACGCCTCGTGGACGACGACGACGCGGCCGGTCTTGCGCACCGAGGTGAGGATCGCGTCCTCGTCGAGCGGGGAGAGCGAGCGGAGGTCGAGGACCTCGAGCGAGCGCCCCTCCTCCTCGGCCGCCTGCGCCGCCTGGAGGCAGGTCTTCACCATCGGGCCGTAGGCGAGCAGCGTGAGGTCGGTTCCCTCCCGGAGCACGCGCGCGGTGCCGAGGGGCCCGTCGGGGCCGTCGCCGACCTCGCCCTTGTCCCAGTAGCGGCGCTTGGGCTCGTAGAAGACCACGGGGTCGTCGGTCTCGACCGCCTGCTGGATCATCCAGTGCGCGTCGTGCGGGTTGGAGCAGGCGACGACCCGCAGGCCGGCGGTGTGCGCGAAGTAGGCCTCGTTGGACTCGCTGTGGTGCTCGACCGCGCCGATGCCGCCACCGAACGGGATCCGGATGACGATCGGCATGCTGACGTAGCCCAGCGAGCGGGCCCGCAGCTTGGCGACCTGGCTGACGATGTGGTCGAACGCCGGGTAGACGAAGCCGTCGAACTGGATCTCGACGACCGGGCGGTAGCCGCGCAGCGCCATGCCGATCGCGGTGCCGAGGATGCCGGCCTCGGCGAGCGGGGTGTCGATGACGCGGTCCTCGCCGAAGTCCTTCTGCAGGCCCTCGGTGACACGGAAGACACCGCCGAGCTTGCCGATGTCCTCGCCCATGAGGACGACCTTGGGGTCCTTCTCCATCGCGGCGCGCAGACCGCTCGTGATGCCCTTCGCGAGGGTGGTCGTGCTCATCGGTGAGCCTCCTCGAAGGACGCCTGGTAGGCGGCGAACTCCGCACGCTCCCGCTCGATGACGGGGTGGGCCTCGGCGTAGACGTGGTCGAACATCTCGGTGCCCGCGGGGTCTGGCATCTCGAGGCAGCGGCGGCGCACGGAGGTGCCGAGCTCCTCGGCCTCCTCCTCGACGGCGTCGAAGAAGTCGGTGTCGGCCCGTCCCTCGGTGGTGAGCCAGCGCTTGAAGCGCTCGATGGGGTCACGGTGCTTCCACACCTCGACCTCCGCGGAGACGCGGTACTTCGTGGGGTCGTCGGAGGTCGTGTGCGCGCCCATCCGGTAGGTGAACGCCTCGATGAACGTCGGCCCCTGGCCGGAGCGGGCGGCGTCCAGCGCGGCCTTGGTCACGGCGTACACCGCGAGCACGTCGTTGCCGTCGACCCGGATGCCGGGGAAGCCGAAGCCGCGCGCCCGGTGCCAGAGCGGGGCGCGGGTCTGCTTCTCGTTGGGCTCGGAGATGGCCCACTGGTTGTTCTGGCAGAAGAAGACGACCGGGCTGTTGTTGACGCCCGAGAAGACGAGGGCCTCCGACACGTCGCCCTGGCTGGTCGCGCCGTCGCCGAAGTACGCGATGACGGCGGTGTCACGCTCCTCGTCGCCGGTGCCGACGTTGCCGTCGCGCTGGACGCCCATGGCGTAGCCCGTCGCGTGCAGCGTCTGCGCGCCGATGATGATCGTGTAGAGGTGGAAGTTCTTCTCGTTCGGGTCCCACCCACCGTGGTTGACCCCGCGGAACATGCCGAGCAGGTTGACGGGGTCGACACCACGGCACCAGGCGACGCCGTGCTCGCGGTAGGTCGGGAAGGCGTAGTCCTGGGGTCGCAGCGCACGGCCCGAACCGACCTGCGCGGCCTCCTGGCCCAGGAGGCTGGCCCACAGGCCGAGCTCGCCCTGGCGCTGGAGCGCGGTGGCCTCGGCGTCGAAGCGCCGGATGAGGACGAGGTCGCGGTAGAAGCCGCGCAGCTCCGCGTCGCTCAGGGCGTCGATGACGGCGTCGTGCTCGGGGTGGGGGACCCGCTCGCCCTCCGGGCTGAGCAGCTGCACCATCTCGGGGCCGCCGTCCTGGACGGGGCGCTCGGGGACCTCGGCGCGGGTGACGTGGTGGTCCACGCCGAACGCCGTCTCGAGGGGGGCGACCGCATTGTCGCTCACTGGGCACTCCTTCTCCGGGCTCCCGTGGTGACGGTCGCCGCGTCGGTGCCGACGGCTCGCCGCGGAGGTGCCCGCCCGGTCCGCCGGCAGGGTCGTCGTGACCGCTGGTGCTGGGTGTGGCGGCGGTCACTGCCGGTGTCGGGACCACGGTACCTGTGCGGACGGTCTTCCCACCAAGCCGCTGGTGAGGGGGCCCTCAGGCGTACGCCTGCTCCCCCGGGGCGAGAACGCGCAGCCACTGCCCGCCATGCCCGTCGACGCGGACCTCGACCCGGCCGCTGCTGTCGAGCGGCTGGTCCTCGCGACCGTCGAGCACGTCGCGCAGGACGGACCCCTCGGCCACCGGACCCAGCTCGAGGGTCACGATCGCGTCGTCGGTCCCGAGGTTGTGTAGGGCAAGCAGGCGCCAGTCGTCGCAGCGGGCGACGTGCGCGAGGACCGCCGGGACGTCGTGGTCGAGCACCTCGACGTCGGACCACCCGATGTGCGGCATCTGGCGGTAGCGGCGGATGAGCGTGCGGACGAACGACCACAGCGAGCCGGGGTCCTGCCGCTGGTCGGTCGCGTTGACGTGCTCCGGCGACGACAGCCCGGTGGGCTGCGGGCGGGTGAGGCGGCGCTTGGGGGCGGTCGAGAAGCCGCCGTTGGGTCCGGCATCCCACTGCATCGGGGTGCGGACGGCGAGCCGGCCCTCGACGTCGAGGTTCTCGCCCATGCCGATCTCCTCGCCGTAGAAGAGGGTCGGGCTGCCGGGGAGGGAGAACATCAGGGAGTAGACGAGCCGGATGCGGCGCTCGTCGCCGCCGAGCATCGTGGGGAGGCGGCGGCGCAGCCCGCGGTCGAACAGCTGCATGCCCGGGTCGGGGCCGAAGGCCGCGAAGACCTCCTTGCGCTCCGGCATCGTCAGCTTGTCGAGGGTCAGCTCGTCGTGGTTGCGCACGAAGTTGGCCCACTGGCTCGTCTCGTCGAGCGCGGGCCGGTCGCGCAGCGCGGCGGCGAGCGGTCCGGCATCCCCGCGCGCCAACGAGAGGTAGAGGCGCTGCATCCCGATGAAGTCGAACTGCATGTTGAGGCCGTCGCCGTCGGCGCCGCCGAAGAAGTCCTTCTGCTGCGGGTACGGCAGGTTGACCTCGCCGAGCAGGGCGGCGTCCCCGACCCGGCGGGTCACGAAGTCGCGGACGTCCTTGAGGTAGCGCTGCGGGTTGAACCCGCCGGGCTCGGAACCCGGGTAGGTGTCGGTCGCGAAGAGGAAGGGGACGGCGTCGATGCGGAAGCCCGCGACGCCGAGCTCGAGCCAGAAGCCGAGGGTGCGGGCGATCTCCTCCTGCACCGCCGGGTTGGCGACGTTGAGGTCGGGCTGCGTCTTGTAGAAGTGGTGGAGGAACCACTCGCCCGTCGTGTCGTCGCGCTCCCAGATGCTGTCCTCCTTGTCGGGGAAGACGACCTCCTTCTTGCCGCTCGGGGGCTTCGTGGCCGACCAGACGTAGTGCTGGCGGTAGGGGTCGTCGACGCTGCGCCGCGCGCTCCGGAACCACGGGTGCTTGTCGGAGGTGTGGTTCATGACGAAGTCGAGGATGACGCGGATGCCGCGGCTGCGGGCCGTGCGCACGAGCTCGACGAAGTCGCCGAGCGTGCCGAGGCGGGGGTCGATGCCGAAGAAGTCGGTGATGTCGTAGCCGTCGTCGCGGTGGGCCGTCGGGTACAGCGGCATGAGCCACAGGCAGGTGATGCCGAGGTCGGCGAGGTACTCGATGCGCTCGGTCATGCCACGGAGGTCGCCGACGCCGTCGCCGTCGCTGTCCTGGAAGGTCTCGACGTCGGCGCAGTAGAAGACGGCCGACTTCCACCACACGTCACCGGTCTGGCTGAGCCTCATCGGGTGACCTCCAGCTGGGGGAGCACGTGCGCGCCGAAGGTGTCGATGAAGGCCTGCTGCTCCTTGCCGACGTGGTGCAGGTAGAGCTCGTCCCAGCCCTGCTCGACGTACTCCTGGAGCCGGGCCGCGTGCCGGGCGGGGTCGCTCGAGACGTGGACGACGGTCGCGACCTGCTCGGGGGTCACCGTCTGCGCCATGGTGTCGAAGGCCTCCACCGTCTCGGTGTCCCACGAGACCGGGGGGCCGTGCACGTTGCTGCGCCACTGGTCGTGGGCGATGGCGAGGGCCTCGTCGTCCGTGGGCGCCCAGCTGACGTGCACCTGGAGCCGCGCGGGACCGCGGCCGCCGGCGTCACGGTAGGCGTCGAGCACCTGGCGGAGGGTGTCGAGGGGCTGGTTGACCGTGACGAGGCCGTCTGCCCAGGCGGCGTGGCGGGCGGCCGTCTCGGGGGTGACGGCCGGTCCGATGAGCGGTGGCACGGCGTCCGGGAGGGTCCAGAGGCGACCCCGGTTGACCGTGACGAGGCCGTCGTGGTCGACCACCTCCCCGGCGAGGAGGCGGCGGATGACGTCGACGCACTCGACGAGCCTGGCGTCACGGACGTCCTTGCGAGGCCATGCCGCACCGGTGACGCGCTCGTTGCTGGCCTCGCCCGAGCCGAGCGCCGCCCAGAAGCGGCCCGGGAACATGCTCGCCAGCGTCGCGATGGCCTGGGCCGTGATGGCGGGGTGGTAGCGCTGGCCGGGGGCCGTGACGACCCCGAACGGCAGGTCGGTCGTCGCGAGGGCGGCGCCGAGGAAGGACCACGCGTAACCGGACTCCCCCTGGCGCTCCGACCACGGCGAGAGGTGGTCCGACGACATGGCTGCCGTGAAGCCCGCCTGCTCCGCGTGCTGGACGTCGCGCAGGAGCGTGCCGGGGGCGATCTGCTCGTGCGAGCAGTGGAATCCGATGACCGTCATGCGGCCCCACGCAACCCGACTTCGCGGGCAGGGTCAAGCCGCGGGACCTGCGAGGACGCGTCGCCGTCGGCGCGGGACGGCATCCGGGGCCGGGTGACAGGATCGGTGCGGAGGTGAGGTCCATGGAGCACCTGGATGCCGACGTCGTCGTCGTCGGGTCCGGCATGGGCGGCGGCACGACCGCGTGGGCGCTGGCGCAGCGCGGGGTCGACGTGCTGGTGCTCGAACGCGGCGAGCGGGTGCCGCGCGAGCCCGAGAACTGGTCGCCCGAGGCCGTGTTCCTCGACCGGCGCTACAAGCCGGCCGAGACGTGGGAGGACGGTGACGGTCGGTCGTTCCGGCCGGGGGTGCACTACGTCGTCGGTGGCAACACCAAGGTGTACGGGGCGTCGCTGCCGCGGTTCCGGGAGTCGGACTTCGAGGAGGTGGCGCACCTCGAGGGGGTGTCGCCGGCGTGGCCGTTCCGGTACGCCGACCTCGAGCGGTACTACGGCGAGGCCGAGCGCCTGTATGCCGTGCACGGCACCACCGGCGAGGACCCGACGGAGCCGTGGCGCAGCACGCCCTACCCGTATGCCGCGCTGCCGCACGAGCCGTACGTCGCCGCGCTCGCCGAGCGGTTGCGGGCAGCCGGAGTGCGGCCGTCGTCGACGGCGATCGGCGTGGACCGGCGCCCCGGTGGGTCGTGCGTGCGCTGTGCGACGTGCGACGGGTTCCCGTGCCGCCTCGGGGCCAAGTCGGACGCCGAGGTGTCCGCGATCGACCCCGCGCTCGCGACCGGGTCCGCGCGGCTGGCGACCGGGGTGCGCGTCGAGCGCCTGGTGACCGACGGGTCGGGGCGGCGGGTCACCCACGCGGTGTGCGTCGCGCCGTCGGGGCCGGTGACCGTGCACGCGCGCCGGTTCGTGGTCTCGGCCGGGGCGGCCAACTCGGCCGCGTTGCTGATGGCGTCGGCGAGTGTGGAGCACCCCGGCGGGCTGGGGAACTCGTCGGGGCGGCTCGGGGCGAGCTTCATGATGCACAACAACGCGCACATCGCGGCGATCGACCTGAACGGGCGCAACGACGTCGTCTTCCAGAAGACGCTCGCCGTGACCGACTGGTACGAGGACGGGGGCGACGGACACCCGTTGGGAAGCCTGCAGACGATCGGCAAGGTCCAGGGCGTCATGATGAAGAGCTGGGCGACTCGCGTGCCGCTGCGCGTGCTCGAGGCGATCGCGCACCGCTCGGTGGAGTGGCTCGTCATGGCCGAGGACCTGCCCGACCCGGCGAACCGGGTGACGCTCACGGCCGGTGGTCGGATCCGGACGAGCCGGGTGGCTCGTGGCACGCGGCAGCACGCGCTGCTGCTCCGTCGAGCGAAGCGGCTCATGCGCTCGGCCGGGTACGACATCGTCGCGACCCAGCCGTTCGACATCAGCATGAACAGCCACATGTGCGGGACGGTCGTCGCCGGGATGGACGCAGGGTCGAGCGTGCTGGACGGGCACTGCAAGGCGCACGACCTGTCGAACCTGTGGGTCGTCGACGCGGGGTTCTTCCCCTCGTCGGCGGCCATGAACCCGGCGCTCACCATCGCGGCCCAGGCCCTGCGGGTCGTGGCCGAGTCCGACGTCGCCGGCTGAGCGGACGCGGCGCAGCCCTGCCGGTCAGGCTGCGGCGAGCAGGTCGACCAGGTGTCGCTCGAGTCGGGATGCCGTGCGGGGTCGCTTCGGTGGGCGGGTGGGCTGCCAGCCCCACCCGGTCAGTGGTGGTGCGTGGCTGCGGTAGCGGTGCCCGGTCGGGGTGATGACCTCGAGCTCGCGCGGTCGATGTCGGCCCTGGCGAGCGGGTCGCCACGTCCCGATGCCGTCGCCGGTCTCCGTTTGCGTGGTACTCGCGGACGGCGCTCGTTGGCCGACTCGGCATTGAGTCGGCTGCGGCTCTGGGGACTCCGGCGACGGCTCTGGGGAGACCGCGGTCGCCGGGGTGGGAGTCACCCGCACCGCCCAGCCGGGGGCCTCCTTGACCTGGTTGCAGCGGGCGCACCTGCCGTCGCCGTTGGCCCAGGCGGTGCGGCCCCCACCGTGCACCGGGGTGGTGTGGTCGGCGTGCACGATGGGCGCCTCGCACCAGGGGGTGGAGCACACGTCGTCGCGCAGCACCAGCATCCGGCGCAGCAGCCCGGCGAACACCCGACGCCGGGAGTCCATCGCGACCAGGTCCCGCCCGCCCGGGGTCGTGTACAGCCGCCGCACCCACACCGCGCCCGGGTCGCCGCGGCGGTCCGCCGGATCGGTCGAGTCCGTCGCGTAGCCGGGCGCGGGCGACCGGGGCCGGCACGCTGCCGTGGCCGGGGACGCGGGCCGGCTCGAACACCGACCGTGCCGGGTCGCCAAGGCCGAGCAGGGCCCGGTCGGTGATCACCAGGTGCACCTCCACCGGCTGCACCTGCCCCTACGGCGCGACCGGACAGCAGCCGCAGCGCAGCGTCGGCGGCGACCGCCGCCGGCACCTCTGCCGTCGGGGGCCTCGTCGGGGCACTGCCCGGCCAGCACCGCCCGGGAGCGGGCCAGCAGCGCCGCGTGCGCCCCCACCACCTCCGTCAGCGGGCCCAGCACGGACAGGTACGCCATCCCGTCCGGGGCCGGCCGCACCGTGACCCGGCGCGAGGCCACCGCGGCCTCCATCCGGGCCACCACCGAGGCCGCGTCCAGCTCGGCCGCGACCCGCGCCGCCGCCCGCCCGGCGCCCTGGACCCCGAGCCGGCCCAGCACCGGAGCGACCCGGCGGTCCACCTCGACCCGGTCCGCCCGGGACAGGCAGGCGGTGGCCTGCACCACCGCCACCGCGTGCCGCTCGGAGATCTCCCCGGAGGCCAGGGCGGCCATCGTCGCCGGCATCTCGTGCACCAACGCCCGCGACAACCCCACGAACCGGTCCCCCAGGCACGGGGACTCCCGCCGCGCCAACGCCACCTGCGCACCCACCGACCGCGCCACATCCGCGGCGCAGCGACCTCCCGGGAGCAGCGCAACGCGTCCGTCGCCCGCGCCTGCACCGCCGACGCCGATCCCTTCACCCGCTCCAGCTCCGCGACCAGGTCCACCCGGTCCGCGTCACTCAACCCGCCCGCGTCCACCGACGCCGAGCCACGCCCGGAACGCCACCACCGGCGCCGTCACCACCGCTCTCCGGTCATCCGGGCCGGGTGTGCACACCGGCATCCGGGTCGTCGACCCGCCTCGCCACCACCGTCTCCCCCGCCATGAGAAGACCCTAGGCGGGACCACCGACACCCCTCCTCGCCCGCGCAGGCACCTGTGGACGACCCTCGCTCACGCGACGAACTGTGCACAACCGCAGCCGCATCCGGCGCCACCAGCGGGGCAGCAGGGCAGTGCAGTCAGCAGTCAGTCAGTCAGTCAGCCCCAGCGACTGGCGAAGAACGCGCCGGCCACCTCGATGAGCCGGTCGTTCGCCTCGCGCTCACCGATCGTCGCCCGAGCGCCGTCGGAGCCGTACGGCCGCACCGTGATCCCGGCATCCTGACACGCGGCCGCGAAAGCCCCTGTCTCCGAGCCCAACCCGAACCACACGAAGTTCGCCTGGGCGTCCGGCAGCGACCATCCCTGCTCGCGCAGCGCGGCCACCACCCGCTCACGCTCGGCCACGAGCTCCTTGACCCGCACCTCGAGCTCGTCGAACGCCTCCAACGACGCCACGGCGGCCACCTGCGCCAGCGAGTTGACCCCGAAGGGGAGGGCTGCCTTCCGCAGCGCCTCCGCCACCGGCTCGTGCGCCACGGCGTACCCCACCCGCAGACCAGCCAGCCCGTAGGCCTTGGAGAACGTCCGCAGCACCGCGACGTTCGGCCGCGACCGCATCTCGGTCAGCGCATCGGGCGAGTCCGACGCCGTCACGAACTCGAGGTAGGCCTCGTCGATCACCACGAGCACGTCGGACGGCACCCGGTCGAGGAACACCTCGAGCTCGGAGTCACCCACCGTCGTCCCGGTCGGGTTGTTCGGCGTGCACACGAGCACCATCCGGGTCCGCGGCGTGATGGCGTCGGCCATCGCGGACAGGTCGTGCCGCTCCCCGGGACCCAACGGCACCTGCACCGGCACCGCGCCCGCGAGCGTCACGAGGATCGGGTACGCCTCGAACGACCGCCACGCGAACACGACCTCGTCCCCCGGGTCGCAGGTCGCTGCGATGAGCTGCCCGAGCACCCCGACCGACCCCGGCCCGATCGCGAGGCGCTCCGCCGGCACGTCGAGCCGGGCCGCCAGTGCCGAGGTGAGGTCGGTCACCGCCATGTCGGGGTACCGGTTCATCGACCCGGCCGCGTCGCGGACCACGTCGAGCACCGACGGCAGCGGCGGGTAGGGGTTCTCGTTGCTGCTGATCTTGAATGCCGTGACCCCGGCCCGCGGCGCCGCGGGCCGACCGGGCGTGTAGGCCGGCAGGGCGTCGAGCGCGGCCCGCAGCCGAACGGGGGTGTCCGGTCCGGGCGTCGTCGCGCGGGTGTCGTCGGTCATGCCGCCCACTCTAGGGCGGCCCCCGGCTGCCGCCCCCGGCCACCACGTCGGGCCACCACCCTCGCCGACAGCCGCCGCCACGGCCGCCGCCACGCCCGCCCACACGTTGCCCCCATTCGCTCCGCACCAGCCGTCACACCTGCCACAATGCCCCGGTGAAGAACTTCCTGATCCGCGTCGCCGTCAACGGTGTGGCGCTCTGGGTGGCGGCCCTCGTCGTCAGCGGCGTGCACCTCGGGGAGGGCGACGCGGGCGCCACCTCGAACATCGTCGCGATCGTCCTCGTCGCCCTGCTGTTCGGCCTCATCAACGCGTTCATCAAGCCGATCGTCAAGCTGCTCTCGCTGCCGTTCGTGATCCTGACGCTGGGGCTCTTCACCTTCATCGTGAACGCGTTCATGCTCCAGATCACCGAGTGGATCGCCGACTGGGTGGGTCTGCCGTTCACCATCGACCACTTCTTCTGGGATGCCGTGTTCGCGGCCGTCGTCATCACCCTCGTCTCGTGGGTGCTCAACGTCGTCCTCCCCGACGACGACTGAGCCGGGTCAGCATGGCTCGCCACGGCGCAGGCCGCGGCGGGGATTCCCGTCGCCGCCGTCCACTCGTCCTCGTCCTCGTCCCCGTGCCCTGCTGGCCCGCACGGCGAGGTAGGCACCGGGGACCGGACGCCGCGCCCGGTAGATTCGACGCCATGCGCGTCCTCGTCTCCGGCGGTGCCGGCTACATCGGGTCCCACACGGTCGTCCAGCTCGTCGAGGCCGGTCACGACGTCGTCGTCGTCGACTCCTTCGCCAACGCCAAGCCGTCGGTCGTGGGCCGGCTCGAGGCGCTGACCGGGAAGCCCCTGGACGTGCGGTCCTTCGACCTGACCGACCACGACAAGACCGAGCACCTGTTCTCGCAGGAGTCGTTCGACGCGGTGATCCACTTCGCGGGGTTCAAGGCCGTCGGGGAGAGCGTGCAGCAGCCGCTGGAGTACTACGAGAACAACATCGGGTCCACGTTCTCCCTGGTGCGCGCGATGCGCCGGCACGGGGTGGCCAAGCTCGTGTTCTCCTCGTCCGCCACGGTGTACGGGGCCGACGCCCCGGTGCCCATGGGTGAGGACCTCCCGACCTCGGCGACCAACCCGTACGGCTGGACCAAGGTCATGCAGGAGCAGATCCTGCGCGACGTCGCCGTCGCCGACCCGTCGTGGCGGATCGCGCTGTTGCGCTACTTCAACCCGGTCGGCGCGCACCCGTCCGGCACGATCGGCGAGGACCCGTCGGACGTCCCCAACAACCTGATGCCGTACATCGCCCAGGTCGCCGTCGGGCGTCGCGAGAAGCTCCTGGTCTTCGGCGGCGACTACCCGACGCCCGACGGCACCGGCGTGCGCGACTACATCCACGTGGAGGACCTCGCCGCCGGGCACATCGCCGCGCTGCACCGCCTGGGCACGACGACGGATGCCGTCTCGACGTGGAACCTGGGCACCGGCCATGGCACGTCGGTGCTCGAGCTGATCACCGCGTTCGAGCGGGCCTGCGGCCACGAGCTCGCCTACGAGGTCGTCGACCGGCGCCCCGGCGACGTCGCGGCGTCCTACGCCGACCCCACCCGCGCCGAGGCCGAGCTCGGGTGGCGCGCCACCCGCACCGTGGACGACATGTGCGTCGACACCTGGCGCTGGCAGCGCGACAACCCCGAGGGCTACCCCGAGAACGGGATCTGAGCGGTCACTCCTGCGGAAGCGCCTTCTTGAAGCGGAGCATGTTGCCGGCCGGGTCGCGGAACGCGCAGTCCCGCACCCCGTAGAACTGGTCGGCCGGCTCCTGGAGCACCTCGGCGCCCGAGGCCCGCACGTGCTCGAAGAGGGCGTCGACGTCGTGGGTGTGGAAGATGAGCGACGACATCAGGCCCTTGGCGAGGAGGGTGTCCATCGCGGCCCGGTCCTCGTCGGACGACCCGGGGTACACGCCCACCGACTGGATCGTGATCTCGAGCTCGGGCTGGGTGGGCGTGGAGAGGCTGAGCCAGCGGTACTCGCCCATGCTGACGTCCTGGGTCACGGTGAACCCGAGGACGTCGCGGTAGAACGTGAGAGCCGCCTCGTGGTCGTCGACGACGAGGAAGCAGTTGGCCACGGCGAGCGTGGCGGTGACCGGCGAACCGGTGGCGGCCGGCATCCCGGCGGTCCCTGGGGTGGTCCTGGTGTCCATGCCCTCGAGGTTAGGCACGGGCCACCTCCGCCGGCTTCTCCGATCCTGACCGACCCGACCCGCGTCGCGTCGGACGGGTGGCCTGCTTGGCGACGCAGGCGGGGATGCCGCGTGTCTCCTCGTGCGACCGCGCGCGGTACTCGCTCGGGGTCACGCCCATGAGCTCGGTGAAGCGCGCGCTGAACGAGCCGAGCGAGGTACAGCCGACCTCCATGCAGACCTCGGTCACCGTGCGGTCGCCGCGGCGCAGGAGGGCTGCGGCCCGCTCGACCCGACGGGTCATGAGGTGCTGGTAGGGGGTCTCGCCGAAGGCCTCGCGGAAGCTGCGGTGGAAGTGGCCGACCGACATGAGCGCCTCGGCCGCCAGGGCCGGGACGTCGAGCGGCTCGGCGAAGTCCCGGTCCATGCGGTCACGGGCCCGCCGGAGGCGGACGAGGTCGTCGCGGTGCACGTGCCCACGGTGCCACGGCACGTGGCGGGTGTCACCCGTGAGCCGTCCGCACGCGTCTCCTACGCCGTGTAGTTTGTACCTACTACGCCACGTCGTCTTCAGTTCCCGGGAGCCCGCATGGATGCCGTCGATGTCGCACGGTGGCAGTTCGCCATCACGACCGTCTACCACTTCCTCTTCGTGCCCATCACGATCGGCCTGTCCTTCGTCGTCGCCGTCTTCCACACCCAGTGGGTGCGCACGAGGAAGCCCGAGTACCTCCGGCTCACGAAGTTCATCGGGAAGCTGTTCATCATCAACTTCGCGCTCGGGCTCGTCACGGGCATCGTGCAGGAGTTCCAGTTCGGGATGAACTGGTCGGACTACTCGCGGTTCGTCGGCGACATCTTCGGGGCGCCCCTGGCCTTCGAGGCACTGCTCGCGTTCTTCCTCGAGTCGACCTTCCTCGGCGTGTGGATCTTCGGGTGGGGCCGCGTTCCCGAGAAGCTCCACGCCGGCACGATGTGGCTCGTGCACATCGGCACCGTGCTGTCGGCCTACTTCATCCTCGCGGCGAACTCGTTCATGCAGAACCCGGTCGGCTACCGGTTCAACCCCGAGAACGGTCGCGCGGAGATGGCCGACTTCATGGCGGTGCTGACCAACAAGGTCCAGCTCGTGACGTTCCCGCACGTCGTCGCCTCCGCCTACATGGTGGGTGGGGCCGTCCTCATGGGGGTCGCGCTCTGGCTCGTGCGCAGGCACGCCGGCACCGACGACGAGCCGATGTACCGCACGGCCACCCGCTTCGGCGCGGTCCTCGCGCTCGTCGCCTCCCTCGGGGTCGTCGTCACCGGGGACCTCCAGGGCAAGATCATGACCGAGGTGCAGCCGATGAAGATGGCCGCCGCCGAGGGGCTCTACGAGACGACGTCGAGCGCACCGTTCTCGGTGCTGTCGATCGGCACCCTCGACGGCAGCGAGGCGACCCGGATCATCGAGATCCCCGGCCTGCTCTCCTTCCTCGCCACCGGCACGTGGGACGGCACCGTCGAGGGCATCAACGACCTCAAGGCCAGCGAGCGCGAGATGGCGATGCAGGTCGCCGAGCGCTACGGCCCCGACGTCGCCGCCCTCGTCACGGCCGATGACTACACGCCGATCATCCCGCTGACCTACTGGTCGTTCCGCTTCATGATCGGCCTGGGCCTGCTCACGATGGGCCTCTGCGCGTGGACCCTGTGGGCGCTGCGCAAGGGGGCCGCGCCGCAGGGACGCTGGTGGACCTGGGTCGCCGTCATCACTCCCCTCGCACCGGTGTTCGCGAACAGCTGGGGCTGGATCTTCACCGAGACGGGCCGCCAGCCGTGGATCGTCTACGGGCTCATGACGACACCCACCGGCGTCTCCCCCTCGGTGAGCGCCACCGAGGTCTGGATCTCGATGATCGCCTACACCGCGGTGTACGCCGTGCTCGCCGTCATCGAGGTCAAGCTCTTCCTCACCTACGTCCGGCGCGGCGCCGACCCCTTCGAGGACCCGGCCGAACACCGGCCCTCGGACGAGGACTCCCCGCTCGAGTTCGCCTACTGACCGCCGAGGAGACGACATGGACTACGCACTCATCTGGTTCTGCCTCATCGGCCTGCTCTGGGCGGCATACCTCGTGCTCGAGGGGTTCGACTTCGGGGTCGGCGCCCTGCTCCCCGTGCTCGGGGCCGGCACGGATGCCGCCGACACCGAGAAGCGCCGGCGCGTCATGCTCACGACGATCGGCCCGCACTGGGACGGCAACGAGGTCTGGCTGCTCACCGCGGGGGGCGCGACCTTCGCCGCCTTCCCCGAGTGGTACGCGACGATGTTCTCGGCCCTCTACCTGCCGCTGCTCGTCCTGCTCGTCGCCCTCATCGTGCGGAACATGGGCTTCGAGTATCGCCACAAGCGCGACGACGACACCTGGCGCCGGCGGTGGGACATGGCCATCATCGGCGGCTCGGTCGTCGCGCCGCTCCTCGTCGGCGTGGCCCTGACGAACGTCGTGCGCGGGCTGCCGATCGACAGGGACATGGAGTTCGTCGGCAACCTGTTCACGCTGCTCAACCCGATGAGCCTGCTCGGCGGGCTCGTCGTCCTGGGCCTCAGCCTGACCCACGGCGCCTTCTTCCTCGCGCTGAAGACCACCGGCGAGATCCGTCGCGACGCCAGGGCCCTCGGCACGACCCTCGGGATCGGGACCGCCCTCCTCGCCGTCACCCTGCTGCTGTGGCTGGGCGCCCTGCGCGGCTCGGGCTGGTCGTGGGTCACGACGGCGGTCGCGGCGGTCTCGCTCCTCGGGGCGATCGCCGCCAACGTCCGGGGCCGCGAGGGCTGGGCCTTCGCCGGCACGGCCGTGACGATGGCGAGCACCGTCGCGACGTACTTCCTCATGCTCTACCCGGACGTCATGCCGTCGACGCTCGTCGGCGGGCAGTCGCTGAGCATCGAGAACGCGTCGAGCAGCGAGCTGACGCTGCAGATCATGACGGTCGCCGCGCTCGTCTTCACCCCGGTGATCCTGCTCTACACGGCGTGGACCTACTGGACCTTCCGCAAGCGCATCGGCACCCAGCACATCCCCCGGGCGGTGGCGGTGAAGTGAGGCCGTTCGACGCCCGACTGCTCAGGACGGCCCCGACCGCTCGCCGGCCGGTCGTCGTCCTGGCGGTCGTCGGCGTGCTCCAGGGCGTCGCGACGATCGCCCTGGCCGTCGCCCTCGCCGCCCTCGTGGTCGCCGTCGTGGAGGGGTCCTCCCTCCGCGGGCCCGCCCTGTGGCTGGCCGGCCTCTTCGCGGTTCGGGCCGTCCTCGCATGGGTGTCGGAGCGGGTCGCGGCGTGGGTCGGGGTGGAGGTGACCGCGGCGTTGCGCGAGCGGCTGCTCGCCCGCTGGCTCACGGCATCCGCGGAGCAGCGACCCGACCCCGACCGGGCGGTGACGCTCGCCGCCCAGGGCGCCGCCTCCGTCGAGCCGTATGCCGCGCGCTTCCTCCCTGCGCTCGTGTCGGCGCTCGTCGTGCCGGTGCTCGCGCTCGGCGCCCTCCTGTGGGTCGACCCGGTGAGCGCGCTCATCGTCGTGCTGACCCTGCCGCTCCTGCCGTACTTCGCCGCGCTCATCGGGCGGGCCACGGGGGCCGAGGCCGAGCGCCGGTGGGCCGCCCTGTCGGGCCTGTCAGGACACTTCCTCGACGTCATGCGTGGGCTGCCCACGCTCGTCGCCTACGGCAGGGCCGGCCGGCAGGTCGAGGTCATCGGCGAGGTGAGCCAGCGGCACCGGCAGGCGACGATGCGGACCCTCCGGCTCGCCTTCACGAGCTCGGCCGCCCTCGAGCTGCTCGCGTCGATCTCGGTGGCGATCGTCGCGGTCACGGTGGGGCTGCGGCTCACCCACGGCAGCATGACCCTCCAGGCAGGGCTGCTCGCGATCCTCCTCGCGCCCGAGGCGTACTGGCCGATCCGCCGGGTCGGGGCCGAGTTCCACACCGCCGCCGACGGTGCCGAGGCGGTCGCCGGCATCCTCGACGACCTCGAGGCGGGCGGGCGCGGGCAGCGTCCGGCTCCTGCGACGGACGAGGTCGGGGTGAGCCTGGTCGACGTCGTCGTACACCCATCCCGGCGCCCACGCTCCCGTCCTGACCGGCATCCGACTGGATGCCGGCCCCGGCCTCACCGCGCTCACCGGCCCCTCGGGCGTCGGCAAGTCGACCCTCCTCGAGCTGGCGGCCGGGCTGCGCACCCCGGATGCCGGGACGGTGCAGACCGGTCGCGCCCACCTCGTGACGCAACGCCCCTTCCTCCCGGCCGGCACGCTGCGCGACGCCCTGCGGCTGGGGAACGACGCCGCCGACGCCGAGCTCTGGGACGCGCTGCGCCTCGTCGGGCTCGAGGGATTCGTGGTGTCGCTGCCCCGGGCGCTGGCGACGCCCCTCGGCGACGACGGTTTCGGGCTGTCGGCGGGTCAGCGCGCCCGCGTCGCCCTGGCCCGCGCGACGCTCTCGACCGCCCCCGTGCTGCTCGTCGACGAGCCCACCGCCCACCTCGACCCGGTCTCGGCCGAGCTCGTCCACGACGTCCTCGTCGGGCTCGGCGAGCGGCGGACCGTCCTCGTCGTGTCGCACCGGCCGGAGCTCGTCGCCCGCGCCGACCGCCACGTCGAGCTGACCCGCGCGGGCGCGCAGGTGGCGTCATGACCCGCCGCACCGTCCTCGCCGGGCTGCTGGGCGGCGCGGCCACGGCATCCGGCATCGCCCTCACGGCGACCTCCGGGTGGCTGGTCGTGCGGGCCAGCGAGCGGCCGGTCATCCTCACCCTGCTCACCGCGATCGTCGCCGTGCGGGCATTCGGCATCGCGCGGCCGTTCTTCCGCTACCTCGAGCGCCTCGTGTCGCACGACGCCGCGCTCGACGACCTCGCCCTGCGGCGGACGGCCGTGTATGCCGCCCTCGTCCCGCTCACGCCGGCCCGCCTCGGGCGCCGCTCGCGGTCGCGGGTCCTCACCGGGGTCGTCGACGACCTCACGGACGTCACCGAGGCGCAGGTGCGCGTCACCGTGCCAGTGCTGTCGAGCCTCGTGGCCGGGCTCGTCGCCACGCTCCTCGTCGCGTGGTTCTCGCCCGCGGTCGGGCTCGTCGTCGTGGGACTGCTGCTCGCCGTGGCTGCGTGCTGTTCGCTGGCGTGGTGGGTCGAGTCTCGTTCTCGTGACGAGCTGCTGGAGGCGAGGGCCGAGGTCGTGAGGGTCAGCGACCTCGTGGCGCGGCAGGCGACGGAGCTGCAGGCGATCGGGGCGGAGGCCACCGCATCCGGCTGGCTCGCCGATGCCCACGACACCCTGCGCGCGGCGGTGCGGCGGCAGAGCCGAGGCCGCGCGCTCATCGCGTCGTTCCTCCTGTTGGCGACCGCCGTGGCGACCCTCGCGGCCGCCCTTCTCGTCGACCCGGCCGCGGTCGGCGGACCGGTCGCGGCACTCCTGGTCGTCGTGCCGGTCGCGGTCGGGGACGCGCTGGCGCCACTCGTCGACACCATGCGCTCACTGGCCCGGGCGCAGGGGAGCCGAGCCCGGCTCGAGGTACTACTCGACCAGCGGCCGGCGGTGCACGAGCCGGAGAGCCCCGTGCCGGTGTCCACGGTCGGCGCGGGGTCCCACGTCGTCCTCGACGGTGTCGCCGCCTCGTGGAACGGAGGGCCCGACCAGGTGGCACCGACCGACCTCGACCTGCCGCCGGGGCGTCTCGTCGCACTCGTCGGCCCGAACGGGTCCGGCAAGAGCACCCTGCTCGCGGTCCTCGCCCGCCACCTCGACCCGAGCCGCGGTCGGCACACGATGGACGGAGCCGACGTGCGGACCCTCGGCCTCGAGGACGTCCGGGCCCAGGTCGCCGTGCTCGACGACGAGCCGCACGTGTTCGCGACCTCCGTCGCGGGCAACCTCCGGCTCGCCTCGCCGGACGCGGACGACGCAGGCGTGACGAGGGCCCTCGGCCGGGCCGGGCTGGGCGAGTGGCTCGCGGAGCTGCCCGACGGGCTCGACACCCGGCTGGGCACCGGCGGGCGCGGCCTGTCCGGGGGCGAACGCGCCCGGCTCGGCCTCGCCCGTGCCGTGCTCGGCGACCGCCCGGTCGTGCTCCTCGACGAACCGACCGCCCACCTCGACCACCCCACCGCGACGGCGGTGCTCGACGACGTCCTGGACGCCACCGACGGGAGGAGCGTCGTCATGGCCAGCCACCGGCCGGAGGCGCTCGACCGCTTTCACTCCGTGCTCGACCTCGGCGTAGCCTCGACGGCCGCGCCCACACCGAAGGAGCAATGATGCCGCACTCGACCTCTGCACCCCGTCTCGGGGACCTCGAGCGGGTGGTCATGGAACACCTCTGGGACGCCGCGACCGAGGGTGGCGACGCCTTCGCCGGCGCGACCGTGCGCGAGGTGCTCGACCGCTTCGAGGGCGAACGCGAGATCGCGTACACGACCGTGATGACCGTGCTCGACCGGCTGGCGAAGAAGAACCTCGTCACCCGTGAGCGCGACGGACGCGCCTGGCGCTACCGCCCGGCCGACACCCGCGAGGCGCTCACGGCCCGGACGATGCGCCGCACCCTCGTCGACATGGACGTCACCGACCGCCGCACCGCGCTGCTGCACTTCCTCGACGAAGCGACGACCGACGAGATCGAGGACCTCAAGGCAGCCCTGGCCGAGGTCGAGGCGCGGGCCGCCGAGGGCCCGGCCCCCGCGTCGGCCGCGAGCGCGCTCCGCGACAGGTTGCGCCGCCGCTGAGCCCCACCTGCCACCATGGTGGCCGTGATCCCGTCAGTCCTCGCGACGCTCGCCGTGCTCCTGGTGTGGGTGGCGCCCGGCCTCATGGCCCGGCAGCGCCGCTTCCGGCGGGCGCCCCGCGCGGCCCTCGTCGCGTGGCAGGCGGCGACGCTGGGCGGCATCCTCGCCGCGCTGGCCGCCGCCCCGGCCGCGCTGCCCCTGTTCCTCGGCGACGGTGAGCCCGTCACGGCCGGTCCGTGGTCGGTGGTCGCCGCTGTCGCGCTGAGCGGGGTCGTCCTGGGACGTCTCCTGTGGGCCGGCCATGACGTCGGCACCCGCCTGCGTCGGCTTCGCGCCGAGCAGCGCCAGCTCGTCGACATCGTGGCCGGCCACGGCCGCGGGGGACGCGTGCGGGTCGTGCAGCACCCGACACCGACGGCGTACTGCATCCCCGGCCGCGGGTCGCGGGTCGTGCTCTCGCAGGGGGTCCTCGACGCCCTCCCCGACGACCAGCTCGACGCGGTGGTCGCCCACGAGGAGGCCCACCTGCGAGGGCGGCACGACCTGCTCCTGGAGTTCTTCAGCGTCGCCCACTCGGCGGTGCCTGGTCCGCTGCGCTCGGAGTCGGCACTGTCGGAGGTGCGGCTGCTCGTGGAGGCGCTCGCCGACCGGGCCGCGGCTCGGCGCAGCGGCGAGGTCGCGACCGCCCGCGCGCTCGTGGCGCTCGCAGGGAGCCGCACGCCGGGTGCCGCGCTCGGTGCCGGCACCACCGCCCCGGCACGGCTACGGCTGCTCGCCGACGGGCCGCCGCCGCCGGGCCTGTCCCTCGCGGCCTACGCGTATGCCGTCGTGGCCGGCTCGCTGCCGCTGCTGCTCCTCGTGGCGGCCTGGACGTGAGCACACCGGTGCGCGAGCGTCTGTCGGCCGCGCTGCCCGCGGCGATGAAGGCGCGGGACCGGGTGGCCGTGGCCGCGCTGCGCTCGGCGCTGGCGGCGGTCGCCAACGCCGAGGCGGTCCCGGTGGACTCGGTGCCGCGTGCGGGCGCGCTGGAGGTGGCCGCCCTGGGCGCCGGTGCCGCCGACGCGCCGCGTCGCGACCTCACCGAGCACGACGTGCGTGCCCTGGTCGCCGGAGAGGTGGACGACCGCGACCGGGCCGCCGCCGAGCTCGTGGAGCTGGGCCGCGACGAGGCCGCGGCGCGCCTCACCGCGGAGGCGGCCGTCCTCCGGATGGTCCTGGCTGGCTGACCCGCTCAGGCCCAGCTGGGCGGCGGAGGCGGAGGGGTCGAGCCGGGCGGTGTGGGCTCCGCGGCAGGCGGCGGGATCGGCTCGGCGGCGGGAGGCGGCGGCGGGGTGCCGTGCGTGCCGGGCGGCGGCGGAGGCGGTGGCGGCGGGGGCGGCGGGGTGGACCCGGCGGCCGCCGCGGTGGCCCCGGGCGGGGGCGGCGGCGAACCGGGGGCGGCGCCGTAGGCCGCGGGGCTCACCGTCAGGGGGCCGAGGCGGCCGTTCGACTCGAGCTCGCGCAGGGTCGCCATGAGGCGCGCCCGGTCGTCGGCGGACGCCGGCCGGCCCGTGGCCTCGAGGTAGGCGAGCACGCCGAGGTCGCGCAGGGCGCGCTCACCCCCAGCGCCACCGGCGGCCGGGCCGGGGGTGTTGACGCCGGCCTGGGTCATCGCCACGTCCGCCTTCGCGGCGAGGTCGTTGGCCGCTGCCTTGGCGCGTTCGAAGAAGCTCATCCGGGACCTCCCTGACGTGGACCTGACTCTCCCCCGAAACCCTAGGTCGGTGTCAGGCGTTGCGCCTAGCGTTGGGCCGAGGATTCCGGGCGCGGGTCTGGAACAGGAAGCAGGAGGGTCACCCACGATGACGATCCACGGGTCGCTGTTCCAGGAGTTCCGGGAGAAGGACACCCAGGACCCCTTCGCGCTCCAGAACAAGAAGCTGCTGCGCATCGACATGCGCTACGGCGAGGTATGGGCGCGCACCGGGTCGATGGTCGCGTACCAGGGCGACGTGCGGTTCGTGAACAAGGGCTCCGGCGGCCTCGGCAAGATGCTCAAGGCCGCGTCGACCGGCGAGGGCGTCAAGATGATGCAGTGCTCGGGCACGGGCGAGCTGTTCGTCGCCGACTTCGCCACCGAGATCCAGGTCATGTACCTCGAGAACGACGCGATCTCGGTCAACGGCGCGAACGTCCTTGCCTTCTCCAACTCCATCCAGTGGGACATCCACCGCATCCAGGCCCGCGGCGCCACGATGACCGGCGGCCTGTACAACGTCGCACTGCGGGGCACCGGCTACGTCGCGGTGACGACCAAAGGCGACCCCATCGCGCTCGACGTCGCCTCCGCACCGACCTTCGCCGACGCCGAGGCCGTCGTGCTGTGGACCTCCGGGGTCACGATGGACATCCGCATCGACACCGGCGGTCTGGGCTCCATGATCCGCGGCGGCACGGGCGAGCTGCTCCAGATGTCCTTCGGCGGGCAGGGCTACGTCCTCGTCCAGCCGAGCGAGAACGTGCAGCAGGGTGGCCACCAGGGCGGGGGCCAGAGCCCGGGAGGGATGCTCGGCCAGTTCCTCGGGTAGCCGTCGCAGCGGCGAACCGCCCGGAGGCGGGCGGCCGGCATACGCAACAATCGGGGTCATGACGGCACAGGTGACCGGGACCGACATCCTCGACGTCGCGCGCGAGCAGGTGCTCGAGCGCGGGGTGCCCCTGACCCATGAGCAGGTGGTCGAGGTGCTGCGCACCGGCGACGACCGGCTCCAGGACCTCCTCGGCCTCGCCCACGAGGTGCGGATGCGGTACCAGGGACCGGCCGTCGAGGTCGAGGGCATCGTGTCGCTCAAGACCGGCGGATGCCCCGAGGACTGCCACTTCTGCTCGCAGTCGGGCCAGTTCACCTCGCCGGTGCGCTCGGTGTGGCTCAACATCCCCGAGCTCGTGCGCGCGGCGGAGCAGACGGCCGCCACCGGGGCGAGCGAGTTCTGCATCGTCGCGGCCGTGCGCGGACCCGACGACCGGCTCATGGAGCAGATGCGCGAGGGCGTCGCGGCCATCCGGGCGGCCGTCGACATCAACGTCGCCGCGTCGCTCGGCATGCTCACCCGCGCGCAGGTCGACGACCTCGTCGACATGGGGGTGCACCGCTACAACCACAACCTCGAGGCCGGACGCTCGTACTTCCCGCAGGTCGTGACGACCCACTCCTTCGACGAGCGCTGGGACACCTGCCTCATGGTCAAGGAGTCGGGCATGGAGCTGTGCTGCGGCGGGCTCGTCGGCATGGGCGAGTCGATCGAGCAGCGCGCCGAGCTCGCCGCGCAGCTCGGGGAGCTGGAGCCGCACGAGGTGCCGCTGAACTTCCTCAACCCGCGGCCGGGCACCCCGTTCGGCGACCTGGAGCCGATGGAGACCGGTGACGCGCTGCGGGCGATCGCCGCGTTCCGGCTCGCGCTGCCGCGCACCATCCTGCGCTACGCCGGTGGCCGTGAGCTGACGCTCGGCGACCTCGGCACGCGGGAGGGGCTGCTCGGCGGCATCAACGCGGTCATCGTCGGCAACTACCTCACGACGCTCGGCCGCGACCCCCGCGAGGACCTCGCGCTGCTCGACGAGCTCGAGATGCCGATCAAGGCCCTCAACGAGACGTTCTGACGGTCCGGTCGGCGGTGGTGTTCGTGGTCGGTGAGGATGCCGTGGGCCCGGTGTCGCGGGCGTCGGCACCCGGCGTCTGGTGCGGGCAGTGCGGCGCGGCGCAGGCTGAGGGCGACCACGCCCGGTGCGCCCGACGCGCCGAGCTCGAGCCCCCGCGCTGGTGCGTGCACTGCCGGCGCCGGATGAAGGTGCAGGTCACCCCGGGTGCGTGGACGGCGACGTGCGTGCAGCACGGGACGGTGGAGCAGCCCACGTGGGGCTGACCCACTCCGGGGTGAGTGCGGACCGGTCGTCCTGGCGACCATCTCCGCACCCACGGCGGAATGATCGCGGATGGTTGACAGTTCAACTACCAGATCAGCGTCGATCGCCCTGAACCGATCAGCCCCCTGACCCCTTCCAGGAGCACCCGTGAACGTCCTCGTCCTCGTCGGCAGCCTGCGCGCCGGCTCCACGAACCAGCAGCTCGCCGATGCCGCCATCGCCCACCTCCCCTCCGGGGTCGACGGCACGGTGTTCGCCCGCCTCGCCGACCTCCCGCACTACTCCGAGGACCTCGACCACGACGACACGCTGCCCCAGGTCGCCCGTGACCTGCGCGAGGCCGTCGCCGACTCCGACGCCGTGCTCCTGGTCTCCCCGGAGTACAACGGCTCGCTCTCGAGCGCCGTGAAGAACGCCGTCGACTGGGCCTCCCGCCCGCGTGGCGCGGCGTCGATCGCCGGCAAGCCCGCCGCCGTGATCGCCGCGACCGGAGCGCCGCGCGCCGCCCAGTGGGCCCGCGAGGACGGCGTCAAGGTGCTCACGGTGGCCGGGGCCGACGTCATCGAGGACACCGTGGGGGTGGGCTCGTCCTTCCAGGCGTTCGTCGACGGCCGCCTCGCCGACGCCTCGCTCGACACCGAGCTCCGTTCGCTCGTGACCCGACTGGCCCGCGAGGTCGAGGGCGCCCGCTCCGCCGCCTGACCCCTTCTCCATCCGCGGTGAGTGCGGACGTGGCTGCCCTGGCGACCACTTCCGCACTCACCGCGAGGCGTGCCGACACAATGGGCGCGATGCCTGCCGACCATGACGCGCTCCTCGCGTTCGACCGCGCCCACGTGTGGCACCCCTACTCCTCCGCCCTGGCGCCGCAGGACCCGTACCTCGTCGACTCGGCGGACGGCATCCGGCTGCGCCTGCGCGACCGCGGGGGCCAACCGCGGGAGGTCATCGACGCGATGGCCTCGTGGTGGTGCGCGATCCACGGGTATGCCGTGCCCGAGCTCGACGCCGCCGCCCACCGGCAGCTCGCCTCGATGTCGCACGTGATGTTCGGCGGGCTCACGCACGAGCCGGCGATCGGCCTGGCCCGACGGCTGGTCGACCTCGCGCCCACGGGGCTGGAGCACGTCTTCCTCGCCGACTCCGGGTCGGTGTCGGTCGAGGTCGCGATGAAGATGGCGCTCCAGTGGCACGTGGCAGCAGGGCGCCGCCGCACCCGGTTCTTCACGATCCGCGGCGGCTACCACGGCGACACCTTCTCCCCGATGTCGGTGACCGACCCGGTGAGCGGGATGCACTCGCTCTTCCGGGGGATCCTCCCCGAGCACGTCTTCGCCCCGCGCCCGCCAGGAGGGGTGGACCGTGCCCCGGACGACCGCGAGATGGCGCTCTGGGAGCGGGAGACGCGGGCCCTGTACGCCGCGCACGCCGGTGAGGTTGCCGCGGTCGTCGTCGAACCGGTGCTCCAGGGCGCCGGCGGCATGCACGTCTACGGCCCCCACGCGCTGGCGGTGCTCCACGAGCTCGCCCGCGAGCACGGCGCCCTCGTCATCCACGACGAGATCGCGACCGGGTTCCACCGCACCGGGCCGCTCTGGGCCGGCGACCGGCTCGGCTCCACCCCCGACATCGTGTGCGTCGGCAAGGCCCTGACCGGGGGGTACCTGACGCTGGCGGCGGTGCTGTGCACCCGGGAGGTCGCCGAGGGCGTGAGCCGCGGCGATGCGGGTGGGCTCATGCATGGCCCCACCTTCATGGCCAACCCGCTCGCGTGCGCCATCGCCTCGGCGAACCTCGACCTCCTCGCCTCCCGCGACACCGGGGCCGAGGTGGCGCGCATCGAGGGCGGGCTGTCCGCGGGTCTGGAGCGCGCCGCATCCCTGCGCTCCGTCGCGCAGGTGCGCGTGCTCGGGGCAGTGGGCGTCGTGCAGGTGCGCGAGCCGGTGCGCGTGGCGGAGGTGACCGCGGCGGCGATGGAGCGGGGGGTCTGGCTGCGGCCGTTCCGCGACCTCGTCTACACGATGCCGCCCTACGTGACGTCCGACCTGGACCTCGCCGTGCTCACGGCCGGCCTCGTCGGCGCGGTCGAGGCCGTGCACGGCTGAGCCGCCTCAGTCGGCCTTGGCCTCGCCCCAGCCGTGCCAGTGGTCGACCCGCAGCCAGCAGCTGACCCGCGGACGGTCGCGCACGCGGTACGGCGCCCCCCGGTAGAGCATCGAGAGCCGGTCGATGTCGGCCATCGCCCGCTCGGGGTCGTCCTCCCACCGCACGACCGTCCCGCGCACGCTGACGTGGGTGTACCACTCGTCCTGCTTGAGGGCCGTGAGGGCGATCTCGGGCCGCTCGCGCATCCACCGGAGGCGGGCGCGGCCGGCATCCATGTTGAGCAGCACCGTGCCGTCGTCCTCGACGAGGTACCAGGTGGCCACCGACATCGGGGCGCCGCTCGGCCGCAGCACGGCGACGACGGCGGGGTTCGGGCGCGCGAACAGCTCGGCGACCTCGGGAGGCATGGGGGGTCTGGGCATGGACCGATCCTGCCCCGGATGCCGCCCCGGCCGCGCGTCAGGTGCGCGCGGCTCGGCGCACCGCCTCGACGGCGGCCTCCCCCGTGACCCCCAGCACGCGTGCCCGGTCGAGGTATGCCGCGGCAGCGTCGTCGAGCGCACGCTCCGGGGTCGCGACGGCCGGCGGTGCCGGTGCGACGCGCGTGCCCCCGCCCCGGCGCGATCGCACGTAGCCCGCCTGTTCGAGCTCACGGTAGGCGCGCGCGACGGTGCCCGCCGCGAGCCCGAGGTCGACGGCGAGCTGGCGCACGGGCGGCAGCCGGTCGCCGGGCGTGAGGACTCCCGAGCCGATGAGGTCGGCGAGCTGCCGGCGCAGCTGCTCGTAGGGAGGGGTCGGGTCGAGCACGTCGACCGTGACGGTGCTCAGCGTCATCGAACCGGGGCCCCGACGGGGGTGGCGTCGCCCGGCAGCGGACGCGGCAGGTCGTCGACGCGGATGGTCGGGGTGAGGACGAGGCCTGCGAGCAGGCCGAAGGCCGTCCCGGTGGCGAGGGGGCCGACGACCGCTGCGCCCCAGGCGACGACGGCCTCGGCGGTGCCGCCGGGACAGTCGTTGCCGGAGAGCGCCGACAGCATCAGCAGCGAGACCGGGCCGAGGGTGCCGAGGACCGTCACGGTCGCCGCGGTGAGGACGTTGCCCACGGACCAGCGGCGCAGCATCGTGTCGAGCCCCCGGCTGTCGAGGTCGGGACGCGGGCGGTTGACGACGGCCCGCAGCGCCACGGCGACGAGCCCGGCCAGCACGAGCAGCGCCACGGTCAGCGGCACGGCGTAGAACGAGCCCGGCCACGGGCCACGCGCACTCCCCATCAGCACCGGGCCGAGGTCGGGGTCGGTGACGGTGCAGGTGCGGCTCAGCAGGCGGCCGGGTCGGCCCAGGGTGTCGGCCGACCCCCAGGCCGCGCCGATGCCGAGGGCTCCGGCGAGCAGGACCGTCGACACGGCGAGGACGAACGCCCGGCCCCGGGGCAGGATCGACCGCAGCGTGCGCGTCTCGACGGCGGCGGAGCGACGGATGCCGACCGAGGGCCGGGCCGTCAGCTCACCCGCGATCGTGCCGAGGAGGACGCCGGCGCCGAGGGCGGCCGGGGCGAGCGCCGTGAGCCGGCCGAGGGCGTCGACCCGCTGGCCCAGCGTCACGAGCAGCACGGCCGTGACCCCGCCGAGGAGCAGCCCCGCCACCCGCCAGCGCCGGGTGTGCCGCGCGACCTCCACGACGCCGCTGTGCTCATTGACCCCCACCGTGACGACGACGCGGCGCAGCAGGGCCACGACGAGGCCGACGACGGCCGCGAGCACGGCGATGGGTAGGACGACCATGACGACCCCCGTTGTATCGACTGATTGGTACAAGGAGGATGCCGGTGAGCGCGACTTGTGTCAAGGACCTGTTACAAACTGGTCCGTCGGGAGGGTCTCCAGACCGACGTGGGAGGATCTGCCGCGTGACGAGCCCCCTCGACTGGATCCGTGAGGCAGCCGCGACCCGTGAGGACGCGGGGCTGACGCGCCGCCTCTCGACGACCAAGTCCGGCGACGGCCTCGACCTCGCGGGCAACGACTACCTGGGGCTGCGCACCCACCCGGCGGTCGTCGCCGGGGCGGTCGCCGCGGCCGAGACCTACGGCGCCGGCGCCGGCGCCTCCCGCCTCGTGACCGGCACCCTCGACATCCACGACGAGCTCGAGGCCGCCCTCACCGCCCTCACCGGCGCGCCGGCCGCGCTCGTGCTCTCCAGCGGGTACGCCGCGAACCTCGCCGTCCTCACGACGCTCGCCGACGCCGGCACGCTCGTCGTCAGCGACGAGCACGCCCATGCCAGCCTCATCGACGGCTGCCGCCTGTCGCGCGCCGCCGTCTCGGTCGCCCGCCACAACGACCTCGACCACGTCGCCGAGCTGCTCGGCCGGCGCGAGAGCCCGCGGGCCGTCGTCGTCGCGGAGTCGATCTACTCGGTGCTCGGCGACGCCGCGCCCGTCGAGGAGCTCATCGCCCTCACCGCCGAGGCCGGGGCGATCCTCGTCGTCGACGAGGCCCACGCCCTCGGGGTCGTCGGCCCCAGGGGCGGCGGCCTCGTCGCCGCGGCCGGGCAGAGCGGCGCCGAGCACGTCGTCGTCACGGCGACCCTCTCGAAGTCGCTTGCGGCACAGGGCGGTGCGGTGCTCGCGTCGCCGGTCATCCGCGAGCACCTCGTCAACACCGCGCGCCCCTTCATCTACGACACCGGCCTGGCGCCGGCGTCCGCGGGCGCCGCCCTCGCCGCGATCCAGGTGCTCCACGAGCACCCAGAGCTCACGGCCCGCGTGCACGCCCACGCCGCCCGGCTCGCCGACGCCTGCGGCGTCGCGCACCCGGCCGGTGCCGTGATGTCGGTGGCGATGGCCGGACCGCACGAGGCGGTGGACGCCGTCGAGAAGGCGCGGGTGCACGGCATCCGCATCGGCTGCTTCCGTCCGCCGTCGACGCCGGACGGCACGTCGCGGCTGCGCCTCACCGCTCACGCCGACCACGCCGAGCACGACCTCGACCGGGCGTGCGAGGTGCTCGCCATGCTCACCGGCCCCCGTGGCTGACCCGCGCTCCCTCACCTCCGTCGTCCTCGTCACGGGGACCGGCACGGAGATCGGCAAGACGGTGGTCACCGCCGCCCTGACCGCGGTCGTGCGCGAGCGCGGCAGCAGCGTGGCCGTCGTCAAGCCCGCCCAGACCGGCCTCGCACCCGGCGAGCCCGGGGACGTCGACGAGGTGCGCCGGCTCGTCGACGACGACGTCACGTCCCACGAGCTCGTGCGGCTGCGCGACCCGCTCTCGCCCGAGGCGGCCGCCCGCCGCGCGGGGGTCACCATCCCGCCGGTCGCCGCGCACGCCAAGCGGATCGGCGAGATCGCGGCCGAGTCCGAGGTCGTCTTCGTCGAGGGCAGCGGTGGGCTGCTCGTGCGGCTCGACCAGCGTGGCGGGACCCTCGCCGACATCGGTACCGGGCTGCGGTACAAGGGCGTCGGCTGCGGCGTCGTGCTCGTGGCGGGCGCCGGCCTGGGCACCCTGAACACGGCGGCCCTCACCGCGGAGGCGCTCGCCGCCCGGTCGCTGCCGCTGCTCGGTGTCGTCATCGGGTCGTGGCCCGACGAGCCCGGGCTGGCCGAGGAGAGCAACCTCGTCGACCTGCCGCGCGTCACCGGCGCCCCGCTATGGGGTCGCATCCCGGAGGGGGCCGGCCGGATGACCCGCGCCGACTTCCTCGCCGGGGTGCCCGGCTGGTTCGACCTCGACTGACCCCTGGGGCACCCGCACCTCGTGCGACGGCAGGATGGGGGCATGAGCGTGCCGTACCGGGTCACCGTCGTGTGCTGGGGGAACATCTGCCGGTCGCCGATGGGCGAGTTCCTGCTGCGCGAGGCGTTCGCGGATGCCGGGCTCGGCGACCGCGTCGTCGTCGACTCCTCCGGCACGTCCGCCGAGGAGCTCGGCAACGGGATGCACCCGCGCACCGCCGCCGTCCTGCGCCGCCACGGCCACACCGACACCGGCTGGGACGACCACGTCGCCCGCCGGTTCGAGCGCTCGTGGTTCGACGCGTACGACCTCGTCCTGCCCGTGGACCACGTGCACCTCGACCGCCTCGAGGACCTCGCCCGCGACGACGCCGACCGGGCCAAGGTCCGCATCTTCCGCTCCTTCGACCCGGACGCCGTCGCCGCCGGCGAGCTGGGCATGGACGACCCCTGGTACGGCACCGACCCCGCCTACGACCAGACCTACGCCGAGATCACCGCCGCCCTGCCCGGCATCGTCGAGCACGTGCGGCGCGAGCTCGAGGCCCGCGACCGCGGCTGACCACCCCCGGTGGGCCGGCGGCATCCGCACCCCCGCCGCTCTGGGAGGATGGCCGCATGGCCAGCCCTGCCGACGCGACCAGCCTCGCCGCCTCGACCCGTCTCGCCGACGCCGAGCCCCTGATCGCCCTCGGCGCCCTCGACGGGCGCTACCGGGGCGTCGTCGCGGCGCTCGTCGACCACCTCTCGGAGCCGGCGCTCAACCGGGCGCGGGTGCACGTCGAGGTCGAGTGGCTCATCCACCTCACCGAGCGCGAGGTCGTCCCCGGCGTGCGCCGCCTCACGGCATCGGAGAAGGAGGCGCTGCGCGACGTCGTGCGCACCTTCGGCGCGGCCGAGATCGAGGAGATGGCCGCCACCGAGCGGGTCACCCAGCACGACGTCAAGGCCGTCGAGTACTTCCTCAAGAAGCGGCTCACCGACATCGCGCCGGCCCCCGAGGATCGCGGTCTCGCCGAGCTCATCCACTTCTGCTGCACGAGCGAGGACGTCAACAACCTCTCGTACGCCGTGATGGTCAAGGGCGCCGTGCACGAGGTGTGGCTGCCCCGCGCCACCGCCCTCGTCGAGAAGCTCGCGACGATGGCGTCCGACCTGCGCGAGGTGCCGCTGCTGGCCCACACGCACGGCCAGCCCGCGACCCCGACGACGATGGGCAAGGAGCTCGCCGTGCTCGCATGGCGCCTCCAGCGCCAGCTCGCCCGCGTCGACGACGCCGAGTTCCTCGGCAAGCTCAACGGCGCCACCGGGACCTACGGCGCGCACGTCGCGGCGGTGCCCGGCGCCGACTGGCAGGACCTCAGCCGCGAGTTCGTCGAGCACCTCGGCCTCACGTGGAACCCCCTGACGACCCAGATCGAGAGCCACGACTGGCAGTCCGAGCTGTACGCCGACGTCGCGCGGTTCAACCGCGTGCTGCACAACATGTGCACCGACGTGTGGACCTACATCTCGATGGGCTACTTCGCCCAGGTGCGGGGTCAGGGCACGGTCGGCTCCTCGACGATGCCGCACAAGGTCAACCCCATCCGCTTCGAGAACGCCGAGGCCAACCTCGAGGTGAGCAACGCCCTCCTCGACGTGCTCGCCGCCACGCTCGTCCAGAGCCGCCTCCAGCGCGACCTCACCGACTCCTCGATGCAGCGCAACATCGGCTCGGCGTTCGGCCACAGCCTGCTCGCCATCGACAACGCCACCCGCGGCCTCGACGGGCTCGACGCCGTGCCCGCGGCGATGGCCGCCGACCTCGACGCCAACTGGGAGGTGCTCGGCGAGCCGATCCAGTCGGCCATGCGCGCCCTGGGCGCCCGCGGCGTCCCCGGCATGGAGGAGCCCTACGAGCGCCTCAAGGAGCTCACCCGCGGGCGCCGCATCGGCCGGCCCGAGCTCGTCGAGTTCGTGCACGGCCTCGGGCTGCCTGCCGACGTCGAGGAGCGCCTCGCCGCGATGACGCCGGAGACCTACGTCGGGCTCGCCCCCGACCTCGTCGACCACCTGAGGTGACCGTCTCGATCCACCTCGCCGACCTCGACGACCCCCGGGTGGCCGTGCTGCTCGGCGAGCACCTGGCGGAGATGGAGCCGACCGCGCCGCCCGGGAGCCGGCACGCGCTGACCGCCGAGCAGGTCCGGATGCCGGGTGTGCGCCTGTGGGTCGCCGAGCGCGACGGGGAGCCCGGTGCCCTGCTTCTCGGCTCGGTCGCGCTCAAGCACCTCGAGCCCGGGCACGCGGAGATCAAGACCGAGGGCGACGCCGCATTGCGGTCCCGGTCAGACCGTCCGCGGCACCGCGCCGGTGAGCTTGAGCACCGCGCACATGACCTTGTGGCCGCCGTCCGACGTCGGCCCGAACATCAGGGGACAGCCGCCGTCGATCACCGTCATCCCGTGCTCGCGGCCGTACCGCGTGGCCTCGTCGGAGACACTGCCGCCGCCGAAGGAGCGGTGCATCCACACCCGGGTGATGCCGAGGTCTGCCGCCTCGCGCACGGTGGCCTCGGCGCGGTCCGGCCTGGTGGCGATGACCACGCCCTCGACACCCCCCGGGACGGACCGCAGGTCCGGGTACGCGACGTCGCCCTCGACGCGGTCGGTGTTCGGGTTCACCGCGAACACCTCGTAGCCGCGCTCCTTCAGCCGCGTGTAGACGATGTTTCCCCCGTGTGTCTTCGGCTCACGGGACACGCCCGTCACCGCGATCTTCCGACAGGCGAGGAAGTCCGTCGCGGCGTCGGCGATGGTGGTGGTCATTGCGGTTCTCCCATCCGCGCCCCCACGCGGCATCGTCCTGACGCCGCTCGGGCGCACCTCCATCGTCCCCCCGTCAGGAGTCGAGGAGCCGGTCGGGTGACGCGGGCCACGCCCCGAGGTGCGCGCCGTGTGGCACGGTGGAGGGGTGACCTCCACGGACCCCGGGCCCCTGACGCGTGCGGACGTCGACGACCTCGCGATGGCCCTGCCCGAGGTCACGAACGACGGCACGCCCGAGCACCCGGCCTACGCCGTGCGCGGCAGGAAGTTCCTCCTGTGGCGGGGGCTGCGCAAGGACGCCGTGGACGCCGAGACGGGAGAGCCGATGCCCGACGTCATCGCGATCGTCGTGCCCGGGCCGGAGGACAAGGCGGCGCTGCTGCAGAGCGGCCCGCCGTGGTTCACGACCCCGCACTTCGACGGCTACGACTACGTCCTCGTCCGGGAGCGCGACCTCGGCGACCTCGACCTCGTGGAGCTCGCCGAGGTGGTCACCGACGCCTGGGCGACCCGCGCGCCGAAGCGCCTCGTCAAGGAGCACCTGGGCTGACCCCCGACGAGCGCTTCATACCCTCAGGGGGTATCCTTGGGTCGTGACCGGCGGAAGAACGAGATGACCCAGACCACCCAGCGGCCGCACCACGAGGTCCACGAGGTCGACCTCGCGATCACCGGCATGACCTGCGCCTCCTGCTCGGCCCGGATCGAGAAGAAGCTCGGGCGGCTCGAGGGCGTGGATGCCGTGGTCAACCTCGCGACGGAGAAGGCCACCGTGCGCTTCGCCGAGCCGGTCACGGTCGAGGACCTGCTCAGCACCGTCCGCGCCACCGGGTACGGCGCCGAGGTCGTCGCCGCCGCGCCGCACGAGGTCGCGTCCGAGGAGGCGCTCCAGCGTCGCGCCCTCGTCGCTGCCGTGCTCACCGTGCCCGTCGTCGTCCTCGCGATGGTGCCAGGCCTCCACCTCGACGGCGCCCCGTGGGTGCAGCTCGTGCTCGCCACCCCGGTCGTGCTCTGGGCCGGATGGCCGTTCCACCGGTCCGCGGCCGTCAACGCGCGCCACGGCGCCTCGACGATGGACACCCTCGTGTCGATCGGGGTGCTCACGGCCTACCTCTGGTCGGCCGTCGCGGTGCTCACCGGTCGGGCGGCGGGTATGGGGTCGATGGACGGCTCGGATGCCGGTGGCACGACGGACATCTGGTTCGAGACCGCGACCGTCGTCACGACGTTCCTGCTCATCGGGCGCTGGCTCGAGGCCCGGGCCACGGACCGCACCCGCGACGCCCTGCGCGGGCTGCTGACCCTGGGCGCCAAGGACGTGGCTGTCGAACGCGTCGACCCCACGACCCGTGCCACGACCGAGGTGCGCATCCCCGTCGACGAGCTCGCCGTCGGCGACCGCTTCGTCGTCCGTCCCGGCGAGAAGGTCGCCACCGACGGCCGGGTCGTCGAGGGCACGAGCGCGGTCGACGCCTCCCTCGTGACCGGCGAGTCCCTCCCGGTCGACGTCGGCCCCGGAGACGAGGTCATCGGCGGCAGCGTCAACACCACCGGCCGCCTCGCCGTGGAGGCCACGCAGGTCGGCTCCGACACGACCCTGGCCGGCATCGCCCGCCTCGTCGAGCGCGCGCAGACCACGAAGGCCCCGGTGCAGCGCCTCGCCGACCGGGTCTCGGCGGTGTTCGTGCCGGTCGTCCTCGTCCTGGCGCTGCTCACCTTCGCCGGCTGGTGGCTCGGCACCGGCGACCCGGCGCGGGCGCTCGAGGTCGCCGTGGCGGTGCTCGTCATCGCCTGCCCCTGCGCCCTCGGGTTGGCCACGCCGACGGCGCTGCTCGTCGGCACCGGCCGCGGGGCCCGGCTCGGCATCCTCATCAAGGGCGCCGACGTGCTCGAGGACACCCGGCGCGTCGACACGGTCGTCCTCGACAAGACCGGCACCGTGACGACCGGCGAGATGACGCTCGTCGACGTCACCACGGTCGGACGCCTCCCCAAGGACCAGGCCCTGCGCGCCGCCGCTGCGGTCGAGTCGGGCAGCGAGCACCCGGTCGCCCTCGCGATCGTGGCGGCGGCCGCGAGCCGGGCGATCTCCGTCCCGCGGACCACGGGCTTCGAGTCGCTGCCCGGTGCCGGCGCCCGCGCCCGCATCAAGGACACCGAGGTCACCGTCGGTCGCGCCGACCTCTTCGAGGACGTGCCGGCGGCGCTGGCCCGGCCCACCGTCGACGGGACCACCGTGTGGCTCGGCTGGGAGGGTCACGCACACGCCTCGCTCACCGTCGCCGACACCGTGCGCCGCAGCTCGCAGCGCGCGGTGCGCGACCTCGAGAAGGCCGGCCTGGCGGCATACCTGCTGACCGGCGACCACGACCAGGCGGCGCTCACCGTCGCCCGCGACGTCGGCATCCCGGTCGGACGCGTCGTCGCCGACGTGCGACCCGAGGACAAGCACGCGATGATCGCCGACCTCCAGGCCCGGGGGAAGGTCGTCGCGATGGTCGGCGACGGCGTCAACGACGCCGCGGCGCTGGCGCAGGCCGACCTCGGCATCGCGATGGGCACCGGGACGGACGTCGCGGCGGCGTCCGCCGACATCGTGCTGCTGCGTGCCGAGCTGCCCGCCGTCGTCGACGCGATCGCCCTGTCGCGGGCGACGCTTCGCACCATCAAGCAGAACCTCGGCTGGGCGTTCGGCTACAACGTCGCGGCCATCCCGGTCGCGATGGCCGGGCTGCTCGACCCGATGATCGCCGGGGGCGCGATGGCGCTGTCGAGCGTGCTCGTCGTGACGAACAGCCTCCGGCTGCGCCGGTGGTCAGGCGTGAGCTGACCCGCGGGTCAGATGGTGACCTCGCCGTTCGGGGTGTCGAAGGTGACCGCCATGAGGCCGGGGGTCCCGTGCGGCGACACGAACCGGAAGTCGATGACCGACGAGGTGTTGTCGGCCGGCAGGCCGAGCCACTCGTGGACGCGGTCGGGGTCGCCGGCGATCCGCAGCGAGTCGATGGTGACCTCGGTGTCGGCGTCGTCGGAGGGGTGCGGCACCCCCTGCTCCCACTCGATGAAGAAGGGCAGCTGCGGGTCGGCCTGAAGGCCCTTGACTCCGAGCTGGCGCCAGCGGAGCTCGACCCCGTCGGGCCGGTGGCGGTTGCCGAGGACGGACTCGCGGCCGAGCCGGGTCTCCTGCTCGGAGATGTCGTCGACCTGGACGACCCACCCGAGCCAGCCGCCGCCCGCCTCGGAGCGTGCGCGCACGACCTGGCCGAAGGGCGCCTTGTCGCTCGCCGGGTGGTCGAGCACCTCGACGACCTCGACGTACCGCTCGTGCGCGAGCGGAAGGATGATGTTGCGCGTCCCGAAGCGCGGGTGGACTCCCCCATCGACCGGTGTGACACCGATCAGCTTCGCGAGGCGCTGCGCCGTGGCCTTGAGGCCGTCGCGCTCGGCGGCATAGACGACGTGGTCAACTCGCATGCCGTTCATCGTCGCACACGCCATGGGGTGCTCCTGACACGGGTCCGGGTGCCCGCCGGGCCGTGACGAGA
>CAVWRI010000014.1:0-21236 GCA_963757405.1 uncultured Actinomycetota bacterium | reverse complement strand
CAGTACGCGGCGAGGATGTCGACGACGAACACGAGGGTGTCCGTGCCGGAGATCTTCGGAGGGCTGCCGGCCCTCGCCGTAGCCGTCGGCCGGCGGGATGACGAGGAGCACGCGGCTGCCGACCTTCTGGCCGGCGAGCCCGCTGTCCCAGCCCTTGATGACCTGCCCCTGGCCAACGGGAACTCAACAACGGCTTCTCGGGGCGGTTCGCGCTGGAGTCGAAGACGCTGCCGTCCTTGTAGAGCGCGCCGGTGTAGGCCACGCGGACCGTCTGGCCCTCCTTGACCTCGGCGCCCTCCCCCTCGATGAGCGGCTGGACGACGGTCTTCGTCGGGGCCTTGACGCCCTTGGGGACCGTGATGGTGGCCGGCTTGCCCTCGTTCATCGTCACCGTCGGCAGGCCCTTCTTCGGGGCCACGGCCTTGCCGGCGGCCGCGTCGAGGGCCTTCCACGCCGAGACGACGTCGACGACGAAGACGACGGGGTCGTCCTTCTCGACGCCGAGCGTCGTGTTGCCCTGGTCGCCGAAGGCGTCCGTCGGGGTCGACGTGATGAGCACGCGGCTGCCGACCTTCTTGCCCGGGAGCTGGCTCTTGAACGAGGAGAAGAGGTCCTCGTCGCCCAGGTCGAGGCCCACGGCGCCGGTCTCCCAGGTGCTGTGGGCGACCTTGCCGTCGCGCCCGTTGACGATGACGGCCTGGAGCGACACGAGGTCGTCGCCGGCGACGGCGGCACCGTCACCCTCGGTGACGACCTTGGACTCGGTCTTGCTCACCTCGAGCGGGGTGTCGACCTTCACGGTGGGGGCCTTCTCGGCGTCCGCGCCCGCCACGGTGACGGCGCTGAGCGCCGCGGAGGACGGGGAGTCGGCGGCCTCCTCGCCGCACCCGGTGAGCACGAGGGCCGACGCGAGGACGGTGGCGGACAGGAGCGTGGAGACGCGACGTGACACGGATGGGTACCTTCGGTCGTGGGGGCTGCCGTGCAGCGGACAACAGCCATCCACGATAACCGTCGACCGTGGGAACTCCCTCATCGCCACCTGTGAGAACCCTGCCAGCCGACGGGGCGTCGCGGGCGGTGTCGTCAGGGCCCGACGAGGGCCCCGGATCAGGCGGACATGCCCTCGATGAGCCGGTCGACCCGGGGGTCCGCCGCGAGGAACGGGTCCTTGCACAGCACGGTGCGCTGGGCCTGGTCGTTGAGCTTGAGGTGCACCCAGTCGACGGTGAAGTCGCGCCGGTGCTCCTGCGCCGCCCGGATGAAGTCGCCGCGCAGCTTGGCGCGGGTCGTCTCCGGGGGGCGCACCTTGGCCTGGAAGATCTCCGGGTCGGACACGACCCGGGCGACCCGGCCCCGGCGCTGGAGCAGGTAGAACAGGCCCCGGCTGCGGTCGATGTCGTGGTACGCGAGGTCGATCTGGGCCAGCCGCGGGTGGTCGAGGTCGAGGCCGTGCCGGGTCGCGTAGTCGTCGAGGAGGCGGTACTTGATCACCCAGTCGATCTCGGTGCCGACGAGAGCGAGGTCTCCGGTCTCGACGGCGGTGAGGGTGCGGTCCCAGAGGTCGAGCACCCGGCCGTGCAGGGGGTCGACGCTGCCCTCGCGCTGGACGTACTCGACGGCCTTGGCGTGGTACTCGCGCTGGAGGTCGAGGGCGCTCAGCTGGCGGCCGTTGGCCAGGCGCACGGTGCGGCGCCCGGTCGTGTCGTGCGAGATCTCGCGGATGGCGCGGATCGGGTTCTCCAGCGTCAGGTCGCGCATGACGACGCCGGCCTCGATCATCCGCAGCACGAGGTCGGCCGAGCCGACCTTGAGCATCGTCGTCGCCTCGCTCATGTTCGAGTCGCCGACGATGACGTGCAGCCGCCGGTAGTGCTCGGCGTCGGCGTGCGGCTCGTCGCGGGTGTTGATGATCGGCCGGCTGCGGGTCGTCGCCGACGACACGCCCTCCCAGATGTGGTCGGCCCGCTGGCTCACGGCATACGTCGCGCCCTTCGACGTGGCCACGAGCTTCCCCGCTCCGCACGTGATCTGGCGGCTGATGAGGAAGGGCAGGAGCGTGTCGGAGATCGTCGCGAACTCCCCGGCCCGGGTCACGAGGTAGTTCTCGTGGCAGCCGTAGGAGTTGCCGGCCGAGTCGGTGTTGTTCTTGAAGACGTAGATGTCGCCGGCGACCCCGTCCTCGCGCAGCCGCTGCTGGGCGTCGACGACGAGGCCCTCGATGATCCGCTCCCCCGCCTTGTCGTGGGCGACGACCTGCCGCACCGAGTCGCACTCGGCGGTGGCGTACTCGGGGTGCGAGCCGACGTCGAGGTAGAGCCGCGAGCCGTTCGTGAGGAAGACGTTGCTCGACCTGCCCCAGGCGACGACCTTGCGGAAGAGGTAGCGGGCCACCTCGTCGGGCGTCAGGGTGCGCTGGCCGCCGGTCGAGCAGGTGATGCCGTACTCGTTCTCGATGCCGAAGATCCGCCGGCGCCCCGGGGTGTTCACGCGGGCGGCCCCTCGTGGTCCGGGCGCTGCGTCTGCGGGTTGGTCGTCGCGTCACGGCTGGAGTCACCGGGGCCCGCCCCCGGCGTCCGGCGTCGTCGGCCGGCGGGGCGTCGCTCGTGGGGTCCTCGCTGCTCAGCAGCCGCTCCAGGAGCGGGCCGGTGATCCGGCGGAAGGTGCGCCGGGGCCGGTGCCGGTCGAGCACCGCGACCTCGAGCTGCTCGGGCTGCAGGTCGCGGGACGGTCCACCGGCCGGGTCGGCGCCGAGCAGCCCGACGGCCAGGGTGAGCGCCTCCGACAGGTTCAGCCCCTCGCGCCACTGCTCGTCGAGCCCGGCCTCGATCTGCTCCGCTCCCCCGCCCATCGCGACGAACCCGTGCTCGTCGGCCACCGAGCCGTCGTACGTGAGCCGGTACACCTGGTCGGTCGCGGGGGTGGTGCCGACCTCGGCCACGACGATCTCGACCTCGTACGGCTTGGACTCCTGGGTGAAGACCGTGCCGAGCGTCTGGGCGTAGGCGTTGGCCAGGCCCCGGGCCGTGACGTCGGAGCGGTCGTAGGAGTAGCCGCGCAGGTCGGCGTAGCGGACCCCCGCGACCCTGAGGTTCTCGAACTCGTTGTACTTGCCGACCGCGGCGAACGCGATGCGGTCGTAGATCTCCGAGATCTTGTGCAGCGCGCGGCTCGGGTTCTCGCCGACGAAGGCGATGCCGTTGTCGTAGGCGAGGACGACGACCGACCGGCCGCGGGCGATGCCCTTGCGCGCGAAGTCGGCCCGGTCCTTCATCAGCTGCTCGGGCGAGACGTAGAACGGCATCCCGGCGGTCATCGGGCACCCCCCGGGTTGTCGCGGCGGGACTCGATGATCGCGTCGACGACCGGGGCGACCTCGTCGTCGGTCACGAACCGGGTGCCGGAGTCGTCGACGATGCCGACGGTCGGCCAGATGCGGCGGCCGACGTCCGGCCCTCCTGTCGCCGAGTCGTCGTCGGCGGCGTCGTAGAGCGCCTCGACCGCGATGCGCACGGCGTCGTCGAGCGTGCCGGCCCGGCGGTAGAGCTTCTTGAGCGACCCGCGGGCGAAGAGCGAGCCGGAGCCCACGCTGTGGTGGTCGTGCTCCTCGTAGCAGCCGCCCGTGACGTCGTAGGAGAAGATCCGGCCGCGGGCGGTGTCGACGTCGAACCCGGCGAAGAGCGGCACGACCGACAGCCCCTGCATCGCCATGCCGAGGTTCCCGCGGATCATCGACGCGAGCCGGTTGGCCTTGCCCTCGAGGGACATGAGCGCGCCCTCGATCTTCTCGTAGTGCTCGAGCTCGACCTGGAAGAGCCGGACGAGCTCGATGGCGAGGCCGGCGGTGCCCGCGATGCCGACGAGGCTGTACTCGTCGGTCGCGAAGACCTTCTCCATGTCCCGGTTGGCGATGAGGTTGCCCATCGTCGCGCGACGGTCGCCGGCCATGACGACGCCACCGGCATACGTCAGGGTGACGATCGTCGTGCCGTGCGGCGCCTCGACCGCGGCGCCCGGCGGGAGCGAGCGCCCCGACGGCAGCAGGGTCGGGGCCTGGGCGGAGAGGAACTCGGTGAAGGACGAGGACCCGGGGACGAGGTAGGCCGCGGGCAGGCGTCCGCTGTCGGATCCGGCGGTCACTGTCCGCCCTTCTGGACGAACCCGCGGACGAACTCCTCGGCGTTGGACTCCAGGACGCCGTCGATCTCGTCGAGGATGTCGTCGATCTCGCTCGCCTGGACCGTCGGTGCCGCGACCGCTGCCTCGGGGGCGTCGTCGGGCCCGCCGTCGTCACGACGCTGCGGCTTGACCTGCTCCTGACCGGCCATGATGACTCCTCCTGAAGGTGGACTGCTCCGAGCCTAGTCGGCGCGCCCGCGTGCGCGACGGAGGGCACGGCTCGGGTCACCACGTGGGACGGGCGTCCCGGTCCGGCGGCCGGTCAGAGCACGGCCGGTGGCGACGGCACGACGACGCCCGTGACGGTGCCGAGGTCGTGCACCGGACCCTCGTCCGCCCGGCTCGCCAGCTGCGCGCACTCCGACGCCCGGCACCAGCGCACGACGACGCCGGCCTGCTCGAAGAACATCATCCGCAGCGTCCCCGCGGTGATCCCCCCGCGCGCGGTCCGCCGTTCGGCCGGGTCCTGGTGGAAGACGACCTCGCGGGCGGGGTCGGCCGAGGTGGTCCGCACGGCCGACGCCACGATCTCGTCGTAGCCGCGCTTGGTCTCCTGGTGGACGCCCAGGTCCGACCGCCAGGCGAGCAGGCCGATGACCGCCAGGACGAGGAGCGAGGCCTGCCCCGCGCGACGGGACCACGTCGAGCCGGCGAGGAGCAGCGCGCCCGGGAGGACGACGGCCAGCCAGGCCCACAGCGACCCGCGGACGTTGGTGCGCACGCCGGTCACCAGGGTCTGGGCGCACTCCAGGCCGGCGACGACGGCCACCGCGAGGAGGACCTTGAGCAGGACCGGTCGGACCCGAGGGTCGAGGAGCGCGAGGGCCGCCGAGGCAAGCCCGACGACGCCGGCCACGCCGAGGGTCCTCCCGATGCCGAGGAGCTGCCCCGCGTAGCGCCGGCTGTTGACCAGCAGGTCGCCCGGGCTCCTGAGCTCGTTGGGGTTGCGCCACCCGGCGATCTCGGGGCCGAAGTGCCCGAAGGCGACCAGGTTCACCAGGGAGGCGGCGACGACGCCGGTGGCGACGCCGACGAGGAAGCCCCCGACGAGGAACAGGACGTCCTTCCACGGCCGGTCCCTGAGGTGGACGGCAGCGGCGATGAGCAGGAGCCCGCCCACGGGAGGGTAGGTGAGCACGGCGAGCACCCCGACCAGGACGACCCACACCGCGAGGCCCCGCCGCCGCCTCGCCGCCCACGGCAGCGTCCACACGCCCACCGCCGCCACGACGGCGGACGCGGAGAGCGAGCCCGGCCAGTAGATGAGCCGGACCCAGAGCGGTGACACGAGGAGGGCCGCGCCGAGGAGGACCCCGGTGACCCGCCCGGTGACCCGGAACAGCCGCCACAGACCCACGACGAAGAGGACGTAGCCCGCGAAGAACACCACGACCGCCGTGGTCGGGGTGCCGTGCTGCCCCACGAGGAACCACCACGCGTAGCCGACCCAGCGTCCCTCCTCCTCGACCTTCGCGATCGGGTCGGCCGCCCCGGGCGTGCCGGCCGGCAGCAGGAACGGCCAGTCGTCGCGGCGGATGAAGGGCCCGACGAGCTGCGCCAGCACTCCCGAGGCGAGCACGACGACGGCCACGAAGGCGACGGCCACGGACGCCCGCGAGGCGGCGGTGCCGGTGGGCGCCGTCCCGGTCGGCCGGGTCGGCGTGGTCGGCGTGGCTGTCGGGCTCATCGTCCCTCCCGCGCGCTGGGGTCGTCGGATGACCGCCCCGGGTGTCGTCCCCTACCCTCCTCGCGACGGCCCCCGTCGTCCAACCGCCGCGCTAGGCGTCCGGGGCCCCGTTGCGGGCGAGCGCCTCGAGCAGCGACGCGGCGTCGGGCGCCGAGCGCACGATGTCGCCCACGCCCTCCTCGGTGCCCTTGAGCGGCTCGAGCATCGGCACCCGCTGCAGGGTGCGCTGCCCCGCGACGTCGAAGATGACCGAGTCCCAGGACGCCGCGACGACGGCATCCGGGAAGCGCCGCAGGCACTGCCCGCGGAACCAGGCACGGGTGTCGGTGGGCGGCTCCTCGACGGCGGCCACGACGTCGGCCTCGTCGACGAGCACCTCGACCCGGCCGGTGGCCACGAGGCGGTGCGCCAGGCCGCGGTCTGCCCGCACGTCGGACCACTGGAGGTCGACGGCCTTGAGCCGTGGGTCACCCCAGCCGAGGGAGTCGCGCTCGCGGTAGCCCTCGAGGACGGCGAGCTTGGCGACCCAGTCGACCTCGCGCCTGGCCTCCATGGGGTCGCGCGCGAGCCGGTCGAGGACCGTGCCCCACCAGTGCATGACCTCGGCGGTGTCGGCGTCGGGCTCACCGCCCGAGCGCTCGGCGACGAAGGCCGCGGCCCGGTCGTGGTACTCCTGCAGCAGCTCGAGCGCCGTCATCCGGCGCCCGTCGACGAGCTCGACCTTGGCCTCGAGGGTGGGGTCGTGCGACACCTCGTGCAGCGTCGCCACGGGGCGGCGCACCGAGAGGTCGTCGCGCATCGCCTCGGCCTCGATCATCGCGAGGACGAGTGAGGTGCTGCCCATCTTGAGCAGGTTCGCGACGTCGCAGTGGTTGGCGTCGCCGAGGATGACGTGGAGGCGGCGGTAGCGGTCGGCGACGGCGTGCGGCTCGTCGCGGGTGTTGATGATCGGCCGCTTGAGCGTCGTCTCGAGGCCGACCTCGACCTCGAAGAAGTCGCTGCGCTGGGCCAGCTGGTAGCCCGGCGTCCGCGAGTCGACCCCGATGCCGACGCGCCCCGAGCCGCACATCACCTGGCGCACGACGAAGAACGGCGTGAGGTGCCGCACGATGTTGGCGAACGGCGTGGAGCGGGCCATGAGGTAGTTCTCGTGCGTGCCGTAGGAGGCGCCCTTGCCGTCGGTGTTGTTCTTGTAGAGGTTGACGCCGGGCGGCACCGTGGCGAGCCGGGCGACCGCCTCGCGCATGACGAGCTCGCCGGCGCGGTCCCAGGTGACCGCGGCCCGTGGTGTCGTGACCTCCGGCGAGCTGTACTCGGGGTGCGCGTGGTCGACGTAGAGCCGGGCGCCGTTGGTGAGGACGACGTTGGCGAGCGTGGGGTCCTCGACGTCGGTGAGCTGGCTGGGGTGCGCGACCCCGCGGCCCATGTCGAACCCGCGCGCGTCGCGCAGCGGCGCCTCGTCGGCATAGTCCCAGCTCGCCCTCGCCGGCCGGATGCCGCGCGATGCGGCGTAGGCGGTGACGACGTCGCCCGAGGCGACCATCGGGTTGGCGCCAGGGTCGCCGGGCACGACGATGCCGTACTCGGTCTCGATCCCCATCACCCGGCGAACGGTCATGCCTCGACCATACTGACCGCGTGCGCAGCTACCGCGGGATGTCCCCCCTGTTGACCCTCGCGTCGCTCGCCCAGGACCTTCGCGCCACGCCCGTCGAGCGCCTCGACATCGACGGGATCCACGAGGCCCGGGCCGCCGTGGTGCGCCACAACCGGCTCACCGACCTCGTCACCGGCGGCGTCGACCGGAGCGTCGGGATCACGTACGGCACCGCGCCCGCGCGCGACGACCACGAGATCCCGCTGCGCATCTACCGGCCCCGTGACCTGCCCGACTCGCGCACCGACGCGCCGGTCGTCATGTGGTTCCACGGCGGCGGCTGGGTGATGGGCGACGTCGTCGGCTACGACCCGGTCTGCACGCACCTCGCCGCCGAGGTCGGCTGCGTCGTCGTCTCGGTCGACTACCGACTGGCCCCCGAGCACCGGGCCCCGACGGCCGCGCACGACTGCGTCGACGCCACGACGTGGGTGCGGGCGTCCGGCGACGTGCTGCGGGCCGACACCTCGCGGATGGCGGTGGCCGGCGACTCGGCGGGCGGCAACCTCGCGGCCGTGGTCGCGCAGGTGCTGCGCGACCACGGGATCCGCCTGCGGCTCCAGGCGCTGGTGTACCCCTCGACGGACCTGACGATGTCGTCCCCCTCCGCCGAGGAGCACCGCCACGGCGCCCGGCTCACGACGCGGGACATGGTGGTCTTCCGCGAGCACTACGCGCGCCCGGGCGCCGACCTGCGCGACCCGGTGCTGTCGCCGCTCTTCGGCCGGCTCGAGGACCTCCCCCCGGCGCTGGTGCAGACGGCCGACCTCGACCCGATCCGCGACGACGGCATCCGGTACGCCGTGGCGCTGCGCCGGGCGGGCGTGCCGGCGCGGCTCACGAACTACCTGGGGGTGCCGCACGGCTTCGGGGGCGTGCCCGGGCTGACCCCGGCCGGGCGCCAGCAGCGGTGGGAGCTGGTCGCCGAGCTGGCCGCCGCCCTCGCGCCCGCACCGCGCGGCTAGGCTGCGGTCATGCGCGAGGTCGTCGTCTTCTCGGGGTCGGCGCACCGGGCCCTTGCCCACCGGATCTGCGACGGGCTCGGCGTGGGTCTCTCCGAGACGCTGATCAGCCGGTTCAGCAACGACTGCCTCCAGGCGCAGCTCCTCGCGAACTGCCGCCAACGCGACGTCTACATCGTCCAGCCGCTCGTGCCGCCGACCCAGGACTCGCTCATGGAGCTGCTCCTCATGATCGACGCGGCCCGGGGGGCGTCCGCCGCGATGATCACGGCGGTCATCCCCCACTACGCCTACGCGCGCAGCGACAAGAAGGACGCCTCCCGGATCTCGCTCGGGGGGCGTCTCGTCGCGGACCTCATCTCCACGGCCGGCGCCGACCGGGTGCTGACGATGAACCTCCACGCTCCGCAGGTGCACGGGTTCTTCTCGGTGCCGGTCGACCACCTCACGGCGCTCGGCGTCCTGGCGGACCACTTCCGGCGCCAGGAGCTCGACGACTGCGTCGTCGTCTCCCCCGACCTCGGCAACGCCAAGGACGCCACCCAGTTCTCGCGGCTGCTCGGCCTGCCCGTGGCGGCCGGTTCCAAGCGACGGCTGAGCGACGACCGGGTCGTCGTCGACTCGATCGTCGGCGACGTCGACGGCAAGCGCGCCATCGTCCTCGACGACGAGATCGCGACCGGCGGGTCGATCGTCGAGCTGCTCGACCGGCTCGCCGACCACGGCGTCACCGAGGCGGCGGTCGCGTGCACGCACGGCCTCTTCGTCGGGCAGGCCGTCGACCGGCTGCGCAGCCACCCCATGGTCAGCGAGGTCGTCACGACCGACACGGTGCCCGCCCCGGCCGGCTGGCCCGAGCTGAAGGTGCGCTCGGTCGCCGGGCTGTTCGCCGAGGCCATCACCCGCATCCACGAGGGCGAGTCGGTCTCCAGCCTCTTCGACGGCGTCGACCCGACGCACGCACCGCCGCGCCAGAGCTCGCTGTTCGACCGGGTGCGCTCGTGAGCCGTGCGCTCCCGGCGCTGCTCGACGTCGCCCTCGTCCTGCTCTTCGCCGCCGTGGGCCGGCGCTCGCACGCCGAGGGGCTCGACGTGGCCGGGGTCGTCCGCACGGCGCTGCCGTTCCTCGTCGGCACGGCCGCCGGCTGGCTGCTCGCGAGCATCACCCTGGACAGCGGCCCGCGCTCCCTGGCCTTCGGGGCGGTCGTCGTCGCGTGCACCGTGGTGCTCGGCATGGTCTTCCGGCGGGTCGCCGCCGAGGGCACGGCCCTGTCGTTCGTCGTCGTGGCGACGACCGTGCTGACCGTGCTCCTGCTCGGCTGGCGGCTCGTCGCCCGGCTCGTGGCCTGACCGCGGGCGCGGGGACGCCGCCGGGTCAGAGGTACTGACCGGTGTTGGCGACGGTGTTGATCGACTTGCCGGGCTCGGTGCCCTCCTTGGTCTTGATGAGGGTGCGGATGTAGACGATCCGCTCCCCCTTCTTGCCGGAGATGCGGGCCCAGTCGTCGGGGTTCGTCGTGTTGGGGAGGTCCTCGTTCTCGCGGAACTCGTCGGTGCACGACTGGAGGAGGTGCTCCACGCGCAGGCCGCGCTGGCCGGTGTCGAGGAAGTCCTTGATCGCCATCTTCTTGGCCCGGTCGACGATGTTCTGGATCATCGCGCCCGAGTTGAAGTCCTTGAAGTAGAGGATCTCCTTGTCGCCGCCGGCGTAGGTGACCTCGAGGAAGCGGTTCTCCTCCTCCTCCGTGTACATCCGCAGCACGGTCGCGTCGATCATCGCCTGCACCGTGGCCTGCTCCGAGCCGCCGTTCTGCGCGACGTCGTCGGGGTGCAGCGGCAGCGAGGCGATGAGGTACTTCGCGAAGATGTCGCGGGCCGCCTCGGCATCCGGTCGCTCGATCTTGATCTTCACGTCGAGCCGGCCGGGGCGCAGGATCGCGGGGTCGATCATGTCCTCGCGGTTGGAGGCGCCGATGACGATGACGTGCTCCAGGCCCTCGACGCCGTCGATCTCGGCGAGCAGCTGCGGCACGATCGTCGTCTCGACGTCGGAGGAGACGCCCGACCCGCGCGTGCGGAACAGCGACTCCATCTCGTCGAAGAACACGACGACGGGGTAGCCCTCGTTCGACTTCTCGCGGGCCCGCTGGAAGATGAGCCGGATGTGGCGCTCGGTCTCGCCGACGTACTTGTTGAGCAGCTCGGGGCCCTTGATGTTGAGGAAGTAGGACTTCCCGGGCTCGCGGCCCTCCTTCTCGGCCACCTTGCGGGCGAGGGATGCCGCGACGGCCTTCGCGATCATCGTCTTGCCGCAGCCGGGCGGCCCGTAGAGCAGCACGCCCTTCGGGGGCTTGAGCTGGTGCTCGGTGTAGAGGTCGGGGTGCAGGTAGGGCAGCTCGACGGCGTCGCGGATCGCCTCGATCTGGCGGGTGAGGCCACCGATGTCGGTGTAGTCGATGTCGGGGACCTCCTCGAGGACGAGGTCGGCGACCTCGGCCTTGGGGATCCGCTCGAAGACGAAGCCGGAGCGCGACTCCAGGAGCAGCGCGTCCCCGGCGCGGATCGTCTCGTCGTCGAGGGAGGCCGCGACGCGGCACACCCGCTCCTCGTCGGCCTGCGCCACGACGAGCACCCGGCCGTCCTCGAGGACCTCCTTGCAGAACACGACCTCGCCGACCGTCTCGAACCCGTGGGCCGCGACGATGTTCATCGCCTCGTTGAGCATGACCTCGCGACCGGGGACCAGCTGTCCCTCCTCGACCGACGGGCTCACCGCGACGTGCATCTTGCGCCCGCTCGTGAGGATGTCGGCGTTGCCGTCCTCGAAGACCTCGATGACGATGCCGTAGGCGGCCGGCGGCTGGGCGAGCCGGTCGACCTCGGACTTGAGGGTCACGATCTGTTCGCGCGCGTCGCGCAGCGTCCGGACGAGGCGTTCGTTCTGGGCGGACATCGTCGCGAGCTGCGAGCGCAGCTGCGCGAGGTCGCGCTCCATGGTCCGCAGCTGCGCCGGCGACGCCTGTCCCCGGGAGCGCAGCGCGGCGATCTCGGCCTCGAGCGACTCCCGCTGGGCCTCGAGGCTCTCGCGGGTGCCCGGCTGCTCGGCCGTGGGCTCGTCGGTGCTCATGCTCGACGATAACCCGCCGAGGTCAGCCGGGAGGTGAGGTCTCGGTCATCGGTCGGGTGTCGGTCACGGAGCGACGCACCTTGCGCACCCGCTTCTCGGACGGCACGCGCTCGCCGATGGCCTCCGGGGTCCAGTCCTGCTCGGTCGCCTCCTCCGCCGTGATGTAGCCCTTGCCCGGACGGCGCTTGCGCAGCGGAGGCGTCACGCCCGGGGCGAGGCGGCGGGTCGTGATGAGGAAGCCGGTGTGCCCGTGCATCCGGTGCTGGGGTCGGACCGCGAGCCCCTCCAGGTGCCAGCCGCGCACGAGCGACTCCCAGGCCTGCGGCTCGGTGAAGGTGCCGTGGTCGCGCATCGCCTCGGCGACCTTGGACAGCTGGGTGGCGGTGGCGACGTAGCAGATGAGCACGCCGCCGGGCGCGAGGGCGTCCGCCACGACCTCGAGGCACTCCCACGGGGCGAGCATGTCGAGGACGACCCGGTCGACGGTCCCCGCGGGGACGGTCTCGGGCAGGGCCTCGACGAGGTCCCCGACGGTCACCGTCCAGGCCGGGTGGTCGCCGCCGAAGTAGTCGCGGGCGTTGGCCCTCGCGATCTCGGCGAAGTCCTCGCGCCGCTCGAAGGAGTGCACGTGCCCGGTCTCCCCCACCGCGCGCAGCAGGGACATCGACAGGGCGCCGGACCCCACCCCGGCCTCGACGACGACGGCGCCCGGGAACATGTCGGCCATCGTGACGATCTGGCCGGCGTCCTTGGGGTACACGACCGCGGCGCCGCGCGGCATCGACATGACGTAGTCGGAGAGCAGCGGGCGCAGCGCGAGGTACTCGACGCCGGCGGTGTTCGTCACCGTCGAGCCGTCCGGCATCCCGATCAGCGAGTCGTGCGTGAGGTGTCCGCGGTGGGTGTGGAACTGCTTGCCCGGCGCGAGGGTGATCGTGTGCATCCGGCCCTTGGGGTCGGTCAGCTGCACCCGCTCGCCGGCGGAGAAGGGGCCGCGCCGCAGCTCGGCCCCCGTCGGTGCGGTGCCGCTCGCAGAGGTCATGGGCGGGGAGTCTAGTTGCGGCGCAGCACGGCCTCGGCCACGGCGTTGAGCCGCTCGGACGTGACCACGCCGCGCACGGCGCCGGCGGTGGTCACGACGACGACTCCCCACCCGGTCGTCGCCATGGCCCGGAGCACGGGCTCGACGTCGGCGCCCGGCGCGATCTCGACGACGCAGTCCTCGGGGAGCCTGACGACGACCGAGGCCAGCCGCGTCTCGGCGGGGAGCGTGGCGATGTCGGGCGTGCTGTCGGACGGCGCCGGCAGGAGCAGGGTCGGGAGCCCTCGCTCGTCGAGCGCCACGACCCGTCGACCGAGGTGGACGAGGTCACCGACGGGCGTGAGGGCGGGCACCACGGCGACGGGTTCGATGACGTCCTCGGGGCGGACCCGCAGGAGGAGGCGCTCCAGGGGAGCCCGTCGGATCGCCGCGGTCGCGCCGCTCCACAGGATCCAGGCCAGCGCCACCGCGATGACGAGGTCGACGACATCCGGGTCGCCGTTGGCCAGCGGGACCGCCGCGAACCACAGGACGACGCCGACGGCGAGCGCGCGGCCGCACCAGCCGGCCACGAGGAGGCCGAGGTCGCGCCGGCCGCTGACGCCCCACACGAGGGACTCGACGAGCTGGCCGCCGTCGAGCGGCAGGCCCGGCAGCAGGTTGAACCCGGCGAGCAGGCCGTTGAGGATGACGAAGGACCACGCGAACTCGTCGTAGGGCCACGGCAGCAGCGTCATCGCCAGCGCCCCGAGGGCGGCCAGCGCGACGTTCGCGGCGGGCCCACCCACGGCCACGAGCGCCGCCCGGCCGGGCGTGGTGCCGGTGCCGTCGTATGCCGTGTGGCCGCCCCACAGCGTCGCGACGATGCGGTGCACCCGGAACCCGAGCAGCCGCGCCGCGACGGCGTGGGCGACCTCGTGCCCCAGGACGGCGATGAGCATGCCCACGACGAGCCACGCGGCGTACGCGAGGGCCGTGCCGGTGCCGAGGTCGCGCCCGGCCTGCCACCCCGTCCAGGCGATGAACGCGGCGAGGAGCAGCCACGTGCGGTCGAGGTAGACCGGCACGCCCGCGACCCGGGCGAGGCGCAGCGCGCCCGCCGGTGGGCGCGACTGGTCGGACATGGCACGGACCCTACGTGAGGAAGGCGGCATACTGATTCCTCGCCCCTGCTGCCGACCCGAAGCGACCTCCCGTGACCCCGCAGCACCGCCCCGATGCCACCGCCGCCCTGACCGCTGCCCTGCGCGAGCGCGTCCTCGTCCTCGACGGGGCGATGGGCACGATGATCCAGGGGCACGGCCTGGCCGAGGCCGACTACCGCGGGGAGCGGTTCGCCGACCACCCCGACGACCAGCAGGGCAACAACGACCTGCTGTCGATCACCCAGCCGGAGATCATCCGCGGGGTGCACCGGGCCTACCTCGAGTCGGGCGCCGACCTCCTCGAGACCAACACCTTCAACGCGCAGCGCATCTCGCTCGCCGACTACGGCCTGCAGGACCTCGCCTACGAGCTGAACGTCGCCGCCGCGTCGCTCGCGCGCGCCGAGGCCGACGCCATGGCCGAGCGCACGCCCGACCGGCCCCGCTGGGTGCTGGGAACGCTCGGCCCGACGAACCGCACGGCATCCATCTCCCCCGACGTCAACGACCCCGGGGCCCGCAACGTCACCTACGACGAGCTCGTCGAGGCCTACCTCGAGCAGGCGCGCGGCCTCGTCGACGGTGGCGCCGACGTGCTCCTCGTCGAGACGATCTTCGACACCCTCAACGCCAAGGCCGCGATCTACGCGCTCGAGACGCTGTTCGAGGAGCACGAGCGCCGCTGGCCCGTCATGATCTCCGGCACGATCACCGACGCCTCCGGCCGCACCCTGTCGGGGCAGGTGACCGAGGCGTTCTGGTACTCCGTGCGCCACGCCCGGCCGCTGGCGATCGGCCTCAACTGCGCGCTCGGCGCCGGTGAGCTGCGGCCCTACGTCGCGGAGCTCTCGCGCATCGCCGACTGCTTCGTCTCGGCGCACCCGAACGCCGGTCTGCCCAACGCCTTCGGCGAGTACGACGAGACCCCCGAGGCGATGGCGCGCGTCGTGGGTGAGTTCGCCACGGCCGGCCTGGTCAACATCGTCGGCGGATGCTGCGGCACGACGCCCGAGCACATCGCGGCGATCGCCGAGGGCGCCTCGGGCGGCACGCCCCGCGAGCCCACCGACGTGCCGCGGGCGCTGCGCCTGTCCGGCCTCGAGCCGTGCGTCATCGACGGGGACAGCCTCTTCGTCAACGTCGGCGAGCGCACGAACATCACGGGCTCGGCCCGCTTCCGCCGCCTGATCACCGAGGAGGACTACCCCACGGCCCTCGACGTCGCCCGCCAGCAGGTCGAGGCGGGCGCCCAGGTCATCGACGTCAACATGGACGAGGGGATGATCGACGGCGTCGCCGCCATGGACCGGTTCGTGCGGCTCGTCGCGTCCGAGCCCGACATCTGCCGGGTGCCGCTCATGGTCGACTCCAGCAAGTGGGAGGTCATCGAGGCCGGGCTCAAGGTCACCCAGGGCAAGCCGATCATCAACTCGATCTCGATGAAGGAGGGCGAGGAGCCGTTCCGCGAGCACGCCCGCCTGGCGCGCAAGCACGGCGCCGCGGTCGTCGTCATGGCGTTCGACGAGGAGGGCCAGGCCGACTCCCTCGAGCGCCGCCAGGTCATCTGCGAGCGGGCCTACCGGATCCTCGTCGACGAGGTCGGGTTCCCGGCCGAGGACATCATCTTCGACCCGAACATCTTCGCGGTGGCGACGGGCATCGAGGAGCACGCGGCCTACGGCACCGACTACATCGAGGCGACCCGCTGGATCAAGGACAACCTGCCGCACGCCCTGGTGTCCGGTGGCGTCTCGAACGTCTCCTTCAGCTTCCGCGGCAACTCCGCGGTGCGCGAGGCGATCCACGCGGTCTTCCTCTTCCACGCCATCAAGGCCGGCATGGACATGGGCATCGTCAACGCCGGTGCCCTGCAGCCGTACGACACCGTCGACACCAAGCTGCGCGACGCCATCGAGGACGTCGTGCTCAACCGGCGCCCCGACGCGGCCGACCGGCTCCTCACCATCGCCGAGGACTACCGCGGCAGCGGCGAGGTGGCCGACCCGACCGCCGAGGAGTGGCGCTCGATGCCCGTGCGCGAGCGGATCACGCACGCCCTCGTCAAGGGCATCGACGCGCACGTCGTCGACGACACCGAGGAGCTGCGGCTCGAGATCCTCGAGGCGGGCGGCCGGCCGCTCGAGGTCATCGAGGGGCCGCTCATGGACGGCATGAACGTCGTCGGCGACCTCTTCGGCGACGGCAAGATGTTCCTCCCCCAGGTCGTGAAGTCGGCCCGGGTCATGAAGAAGGCCGTCGCGCACCTCATCCCCTACATCGAGGCGGAGAAGGACGAGGCCGCCAAGAAGCGGAGCAAGGGCGTCGTCGTCACGGCGACGGTCAAGGGCGACGTCCACGACATCGGCAAGAACATCGTCGGCGTCGTGCTGCAGTGCAACAACTACGACGTCATCGACCTCGGCGTCATGGTGCCGACCCAGAAGATCCTCGACGCGGCCACGGAGCACGACGCCGACATCATCGGCCTGTCCGGCCTCATCACGCCGAGCCTCGACGAGATGGTGCGCGTCGCGGCCGAGATGGAGCGCCAGGGATTCGAGATCCCGCTGCTGCTCGGCGGCGCCACGACGTCGCGCGCGCACACCGCGGTCAAGGTCGACAAGCAGTACCACGGCCCCGTCGTGTGGGTGAAGGACGCCTCGCGCTCGGTGCCCGTCGTGAGCCAGCTGCTCAGCGACGGGCAGCGCGACGCGTTCCTCGAGGGCGTCGCGAAGGACTACGACACGATCCGCACCCGCCACGCCGCGAAGACCGGGGAGCGGCCGCTCGCGAGCTACGAGGCGGCGGTCGCGAACCGCCCGCAGCTCGACTGGGCGGCGCACCGCCCGATGCGGCCGCACCTGCTGACCCAGCAGACCCGCGACCGCTGGTCGGGCCCCACCGACTCGCACTGGCACCGTGCCGCGACCCAGTTCACCCGCGTCTGGGAGGACTTCCCGGTCGGCGAGCTGCGCCGCTACATCGACTGGACCCCCTTCTTCCTGGCGTGGGAGATCAAGGGGCGCTACCCCGACGTCCTCAACAACCCGGCCACGTCGGAGCAGGCCCGCACGTTGCTCGACGACGCGAACCGCATGCTCGACCGCATCGAGCGCGAGCACTGGGTCAGTGCCCGCGGGGTCGTCGGCATCTTCCCGGCCAACGGCGTCGGCGACGACGTCGAGGTCTACGCCGACGAGGCCCGGTCCTCGGTGCTCACGACCCTGCACGGCCTGCGCCAGCAGGGGCAGCACCGCGACGGCGTCGCCAACAAGTGCCTGTCCGACTTCGTCGCGCCCAAGGAGACCGGCGTCGCCGACCACGTGGGCGCGTTCTCGGTCACGGCGGGCCTCGGGCTCGAGGAGCACCTCAAGGCCTTCAAGGACGACCTCGACGACTACTCGGCGATCATGCTCGAGGCCCTCGCCGACCGGCTCGCCGAGGCGTTCGCGGAGCGCCTCCACGAGAAGGTCCGGCGCGAGCTGTGGGGCTACGCCCCCGACGAGCACCTGTCGATGCAGGACCTCGTCCAGGAGAAGTACGCCGGCATCCGGCCCGCCCCGGGCTACCCCGCGTGCCCCGACCACACCGAGAAGGAGACGCTCATGGCGCTCCTCGGCGGCGAGGAGCGCACCGGCATCCGGCTCACGGAGTCGATGGCGATGTGGCCGGGCGCGTCGGTGTCGGGCTGGTACCTCGCCCACCCCGACAGCCAGTACTTCGTCGTCGGCCGGCTCGGTCGCGACCAGGTCGAGTCGTATGCCGCACGCAAGGGGTGGGACCTGCGCACCGCCGAGCGGTGGCTGGCCCCGAACCTCGGCTACCAGCCGGAGGACTGACCCGGCCGGCCGGGTGGGGTGGGCCGGCTGGGTCGGCGGGCCCACCCGGCGCGGGGTGGCGGCGACGGCGTGTCGGCGCCCCGGCATACGGTGACCCCATGACCCCCGCCCTGTCCCCGAGCCGCGCCGCGGACTTCAAGCAGTGCCCGCTGCTGTTCCGGTTCAGGACGATCGACAAGCTCGAGGGGCCCCCCTCCCCCGCGGCCGCTCGCGGCACGCTCGTCCACGCCGTGCTCGAGCACCTCTTCGACCTGCCCGCGGCCGAGCGCACCCCCGCGGCGGCCGTCGCCCTCCTGGAGCCCCGCTGGACCGCGCTCGTCGACGAGCGACCCGAGCTGCGGGCGATGATCGACGACGACGAGGCCCTCACCGAGGAGAGCTGGTTCGCCGGGGCCCGCACGCTCGTCGAGCAGTGGTTCGACCTCGAGGACCCCACGCGGCTCGAGCCCGCCGCGCGCGAGCTCTACGTCGAGACCGAGGTCGAGGGTCTCACCCTGCGGGGGTACGTCGACCGCCTCGACGTCGCGCCCGACGGGGCGATGCGGGTCGTCGACTACAAGACGGGCCGGTCGCCGGGCGAGGCGTTCGAGGCCAAGGCGCTGTTCCAGATGAAGTTCTACGCGCTCGTCCTGTGGCGCATCCACGGCGAGATCCCCCGCCTGCTCCAGCTCGTCTACCTCGGCAACGGCGAGGTCGTCCGCTACGCCCCCGACGAGCGCGACCTGCTCGGCGTCGAGCGCAACGTCCGGGCCATCTGGGATGCCGTCGTGCGCGCCGCGCAGACCGGCGACTGGCGACCGCGCACCTCCCGGCTCTGCGACTGGTGCGACTTCCGCGACCTCTGCCCCGCGTGGGGCGGCACCCCTCCGCCGCTGCCCGAGGGCGCCTCGTCGATCGCGCTCGACCCGGCGCACTCAGGCGCGGTCGTGCCCGCCGACGACTGAGGCCGAGCGCGCCGCCTCCGCGAGACCGGCGAGGCCGGCCGGGGTGAGGCCAGACAGCGAGTCCAGGTGCACCGCGCCCGGGACCTCGGGCACGGCGACGACGTGGGGCACCGCGAGGGTCGGCACGCCGGCGGCCACCGCCGAGCGCACCCCCGTCGGCGAGTCCTCGATGGCGACGCAGTCCTCGGGCGACACGCCGAGCAGCCGGGCCGCGGCGCGGTACGGCTCGGGGTGCGGCTTGCCGTGCGAGACCTCGTCGCCGGTGACCACGGCGGCGAACGTGCCGTCCGGCAGCGCGTCGACGACGGCATCCGCCAGCGACCGCCACGACATCGTGACGAGCGCGCTGGGCACGCCCTCGTCCCGCAGCGCCGAGAGCAGCTCGAGGGCGCCCGGCCGCCACGGCACGTGCTCTATGACGCGGCTGATCACCCGGGCCAGCAGCTCGTCGACGATCCGCTCCGGCTCCCACGGCACCGCCGAGTTGTCCTTGATGAACGTGGCGGACACGAGCAGGTCGTTGCCGACGAGCTGGTGGGCGAACTCGTCGCTCCACGTGCCGCCGTGCTCCTCGACGATCTCGTGCTCCGCGGCGATCCAGTAGGGCTCGGTGTCGACGAGGGTGCCGTCCATGTCCCAGAGGACCGCTGCGGGGAGGCTCATGGGTGAAGAGTCTAGGGAGCCGTAGGGTGGAGCCACGACGACAGGAGGACGCGGTGATCGAGCTCGAAGACCTGCCCGAGCTGCACGACGCGGTCATGATCGCGGCGTTCGAGGGATGGAACGACGCCGGCGAGGCGGCGAGTGCCGTCATCGAGCACCTCGCGGAGATCTGGGACGCCGAGGTCGTCGCGGCCCTCGACCCCGAGGACTACTACGACTTCCAGGTCAACCGGCCCCGGGTCCTGCTCGAGAACGGCCGCCGGCGGATCAGCTGGCGCACGACGCGCGTGCTCGTCGCGACGAACACCTCGCTCGGCCGCGACGTCGTCCTCGTCCAGGGCGTGGAGCCGTCCTTCCGCTGGCGCGCGTTCGCCATCGAGCTCATGGAGCTCGCCCAGGCCGCCGACGTCTCGATGGTCATCACGCTCGGCGCGCTCATGGCCGATGTCGCGCACTCCCGCCCGATCCCCGTCTCCGCGACGTCCGACATGGAGGACACCCGCCACCGGCACGACCTCGAGATGAGCAGCTACGAGGGCCCGACGGGCATCGTCGGCGTCCTCGCGGATGCGGCGACGCAGGTGGGCGTGCCGTCCATCTCGGCGTGGGCGGCCGTGCCGCACTACGCCGGGCACAGCCCGTCGCCGAAGGCCACGCTCGCGCTCGTCAGCCGCATCGAGGAGCTCCTCGACGCGCCGATCGAGCACGCCGACCTCGACGAGGACGCCCGCGCCTGGGAGCGCGGCATCGACGAGCTCGCGGCATCCGACACCGAGGTCGCCGAGTACGTCGAGTCGCTCGAGGAGGCCCAGGACACCGCCGACCTCCCGGAGGCGAGCGGCGACGCGATCGCCAAGGAGTTCGAGCGCTACCTCCGGCGGCGCAGCACCGACGAGCCCTGAACCTCCCGGTCCGCCGAGGGCCCACGCCGCCTCGGCGCACTACCGTTGATCGATGGACAGGCAGGGCGCCCAGGACTGGCTCGACCGCTACGTCGCCGCGTGGAGGTCCTACGACCGCGACGAGGTCGCGGCCCTGTTCAGCCCGGATGTCGCGTACCGCTACCACCCGTACGACGAGCCGGTCGTCGGCCGGGAGGCGGTCGTCGCCTCGTGGCTCGGTGAGGGTGGGTCGGACGACGCCTCCACCCGCGACGCGCCCGGCACCTATGACGCCGCGTACGCGCCGGTCGCCGTCGACGGTGACACCGTCGTCGCCACGGGTCGGTCGCAGTACCGGGAGGTGCCCGACGGCCCGGTCGTCCGCACCTACGAGAACTGCTTCGTCATGCGCTTCGACGACTCCGGACGCTGCCGCGACTTCACCGAGTACTACCTGAAACGTCCGTGAGCCCGGTCCCAGGCCCCGCCCCCCGCCCGTCCCAACTTTCTCGCCCCATGCGGGAAGCTTCACCTTCGCAGGGCAACTGTTTCCCTGCGAAGGTGAAGGTTCCGGGATCGGGCGGGAAAGTTGGGGAGGGCAGTTGCGGGGCTCGGGGTCAGAGGCGGATGCCGAGGACCGCGTCGACCGTGCGCGACACCAGCCCCGGTGCCCCGGCGTCGTCCCACTCGCCCGCGAGCGTCCGGTCAGCCCAGGCGTCGACCGCGGCCAGCGCGGCCCGCGTGTCGAGGTCGTCGGCCACGGCGGCGCGCACCGCGGCGACGGTCGACGCGGCGTCCGCGCCGTGGTTGACCGAGAGCGCCTCGCGCCAGCGGTCCAGCCGGGCGACCGCCACGTCGAGCAGGTCGGGCGTGTAGTCCCAGTCGGTGCGGTAGTGGTGGGCGAGCAGCACGAGCCGGATCGCCATCGGGTCGATCCCGTCGGCCCGCAGCTTCGACACGAGCACGAGGTTGCCCTTCGATTTGCTCATCTTCTCGCCCTCGAACCCGACCATCGCCTGGTGCACGTAGTGCCGCGCGAAGACGTCGTCGCCGGTGAGGGCGGCCGCCTGCACCGCGCTCATCTCGTGGTGCGGGAAGACCAGGTCCGAGC
>CAVWRI010000013.1:0-25806 GCA_963757405.1 uncultured Actinomycetota bacterium | reverse complement strand
ACCGGCACCCTTCGCACCGCGACGAAGCGCCTGCCCGCCATCGCCGCGATGGGCTTCGACGTCGTCTACCTCACCCCGGTCCACCCGATCGGCCAGGCCGCGAAGAAGGGCCCCAACAACACCCTCGACGCCCGCCCGGAGGACCCCGGCAGCCCCTACGCGATCGGCTCCCCCGACGGCGGCCACGACGCCATCCACCCCGACCTCGGCACCTTCGCCGACTTCGACGCCTTCGTCGCCGAGTCCGAGCGGCTCGGGATGGAGGTCGCCATGGACCTCGCGCTCCAGTGCTCCCCCGACCACCCGTGGGTGCAGACACACCCCGAGTGGTTCACGACCCGCGCCGACGCCACCATCGCCTACGCCGAGAACCCCCCGAAGAAGTACCAGGACATCTACCCGCTGAACTTCGACAACGACCCGGCGGGCATCTACGCCGAGGTCCGCCGCGTGGTGCAGGTGTGGATCGACCACGGGGTGAAGCTCTTCCGCGTCGACAACCCCCACACGAAGCCGGTCGAGTTCTGGCAGTGGCTCATCGCCGACGTCGCGCAGGACCACCCGGAGGTGATCTGGCTCGCCGAGGCGTTCACCAAGCCCGCGATGATGCACACGCTCGGCAAGGTCGGCTTCCAGCAGAGCTACACCTACTACGCCTGGCGCAACACCGCCGCCGACCTGCGCGAGTACGTCACCGAGCTCTCCGGCGACGCCGCGGTCTACATGCGCCCCTCGTTCTGGCCGACCACCCACGACATCCTCACGCCGTACATGCAGTTCGGCGGGCCGGCCGCGTGGAAGCTGCGGGCGATGCTCGCCGCGACGCTCGTGCCGACCTACGGCATCTACACCGGCTACGAGCTCATGGAGCACGTCGCCCGGCCCGGTGCCGAGGAGCAGATCGACAACGAGAAGTACCAGTACAAGAACCGCCGGTGGGAGGACTACGAGACGGGCGGCACGAAGCAGGGCCGCTCCCTCGCCGGCTACCTCACGCGCATCAACGAGATCCGCCGCGGTCACCCGGCGCTGCACCGGCTGCGCGACATCCGCTTCCACCACGTCGACGACGAGAACTTCCTCGCCTTCTCCAAGCGCCGGCGCCTCGCCGACGGGGGTGAGGACGTCGTCGTCGTCGTCGCCAACCTCGACCCGCACTCCACGCGAGCGACGACGCTGCGCCTCGACATGGGAGCGCTCGGCCTGGACCAGAGCGACAGCTTCCTCGCCCACGACCTCGTGACCGACCAGGAGTGGACCTGGCAGCGCGACACCTACGTGCGGCTCGGACCGGAGGTCGAACCCGTCCACGTCGTCTCCGTCAGGAGGCCCTGGTGACGGCGATCCCCGGCATGGGGCACTCCACACCCGGTCTCGGAGCGAACCAGCCCGGCCTGCGGCACGACCCGGAGTGGTTCCGGACGGCGGTGTTCTACGAGGTGCTCGTGCGCGCCTTCGGCGACAGCACCGGGTCCGGGGAGGGCGACTTCGCGGGCATCGTCAACCGGCTGGACTACCTGCAGTGGCTCGGTGTCGACTGCCTGTGGCTCCCGCCGTTCTACGCCAGCCCGCTGCGGGACGGCGGCTACGACATCTCGGACTACACCCAGGTGCTGCCGGAGTTCGGCACGCTGCCCGAGTTCCGCGAGCTCATCACGCAGGCGCACGCGCGCGGCATCCGGATCATCACCGACTTCGTCATGAACCACACGAGCGACCAGCACCCGTGGTTCCAGGCCTCGCGCAGCGACCCGGAGGGGCCGTACGGCGACTTCTACGTGTGGTCCGACACCGACGACAGGTACACCGACGCGCGGGTCATCTTCGTCGACACCGAGGTGTCGAACTGGACCTTCGACCCGATCCGCCGGCAGTTCTTCTGGCACCGCTTCTTCAGCCACCAGCCCGACCTCAACTTCGAGAACCCCGCGGTCCATGACGCGATGTTCGAGGTCGTCCGCTTCTGGATGGACATGGGCATCGACGGCTTCCGTCTCGACGCGGTCCCCTACCTCTACGAGGAGGAGGGCCACAACGGCGAGAACCACCCGAAGACCCACGCCTTCCTCGCCCGGCTGCGGAACATGGTCGACACCGAGTACCCCGGCCGCATCCTCCTCGCCGAGGCCAACCAGCCGCCCGGCGACGTCGTCGACTACTTCGGCACCGAGGACGCACCCGAGTGCCAGATGTGCTTCCACTTCCCGGTCATGCCGATGCTCTACTACTCCCTGCGCGAGGAGAAGGCGGCACCGATCATCGACGTGCTCGCCGACACCCCGGCGATCCCCGGCGGCTCGCAGTGGGGCACCTTCCTGCGCAACCACGACGAGCTGACCCTCGAGATGGTCACGCCCGAGCAGCGCGCCGCCATGTACGGCTGGTACGCCCCCGACCCGCGGATGCGCGCCAACATCGGCATCCGTCGCCGCCTCGCGCCGCTGCTCGACAACTCCCGCCCGGAGATCGAGCTCATCCACGCGCTCCTGCTCTCGCTCCCCGGCTCGCCGTGCCTGTACTACGGCGACGAGATCGGGATGGGCGACAACATCTGGCTCCACGATCGGGATGCCGTCCGCAGCCCGATGCAGTGGACGCCCGACCGCAACGCCGGTTTCTCGACCGCCGACCCGGGCAAGCTCTACCTGCCGGTCATCCAGTCGCTCGTCTACCACCACAACCACACCAACGTCGAGGCCCAGATGGCCTCAGGGTCCTCGCTGCTGCACTGGGTGCGCGGCATGCTGTCGGTGCGGCGCGAGCACCCGGTCTTCGGGCTCGGCGACTTCACGGTGTGCGAGTCGTCGCACGAGCGCGTGCTCGCCTTCACCCGCGTCGACCGGCACGCGCGCGACACCGAGGACCGCTCGGCGGTCGCCGTGCTGTGCGTCAACAACCTGTCCTCACGACCGCAGTCGGCAACGCTCACGCTGCCCGAGGACCTGTGGGACTGGGAGACGCGAGACCTGTTCGGCGGCAGCGGTTTCCCCGACATCGCACCCGACGGCACCATCACGATCACGCTGGGGTCACGCGACTTCTTCTGGCTCGCGCTCCAGCCCCGCCGCGGCGGCGCCCGTGGCTGAGATCATCTCGACGGCGACGATCACCCCGACCAAGCTCGAGCTGATCGCGGAGTGGATGGGCGACCAGCGCTGGTACGCCGCGAAGGGGCGCACCCCCCGCCTGCGCCTCCTCACGGCGTGGCGGCTCGACGACCCGGAGGGAGAGGTCGGCGTCGAGACGCTCGTCGTCGCCGACGAGGCCGGCGCCGAGACGGTCGTGTACCAGGTGCCACTCACCTACCGCGGCGAGCCGCTCGGCAGCGCCGACCACGCCCTCGTCGGCACGATGGAGCACTCGGCGCTCGGGCGCCGCTGGGTCTACGACGCCCCGCACGACCCCGTCTACGCGGCCCAGCTGCTCGAGCTCGTGCAGGGCCGCGTGCGGGCGCAGTCGTCTAAGGAGTCGGATGCCGTCGAGGAGTCCGTCTCCGGTGTGCCGCAGCCCAGCTGGCGCCACGAGGTGCACGTCCGCACCTCGCGCGTGCTGTCGGGCGAGCAGTCCAACACCTCGGTGATCCTCGACGGCGACCTACCGGACGGCCACCACACGCCGCTCATCGTCAAGGTCTTCCGGATGCTGTCGCCGGGCGACAACCCCGACGTCGTCCTCCAGGGCGCACTCGTCGACGCCGGCTCGCGTCGCGTGCCGGCCGTCGTCGGCGCGGTGACCGGCCGCTGGCCGCACCCGGGCGCGGACGGGGACGTGCCGGCATCCGGTCACCTCGCCTTCGCCCAGGAGTTCCTGCCCGGCGTCGAGGACGCCTGGCGCGTGGCGCTCCACGCGGCCGAGGCCGGCACCGACTTCGCGGGTCCGGCCCGGGCGCTCGGCGAGGCGACGGCCGAGGTGCACCGCACGCTCGCCGACGTCCTCGGCACCGAGCCCACGTCGCGGGAGCAGGCCGGGGCGATCGTCGCCGAGATGCGGCTCCGGTTCGAGGCCGCGGTCGATGAGGCGCCCCGCCTGGCCGAGGTGCGTGGCCCGGTGGATGCCGTGCTGCGGGCCGCGGAGTCGGCCGCGTGGCCGCCGCTGCAGCGCATCCACGGCGACTACCACCTGGGGCAGGTGCTGCACTCGCCCGACCGCGGGTGGGTCCTCCTCGACTTCGAGGGCGAGCCCCTGCGCCCGCTGTCCGAGCGCTCGCTGCCCGACCAGCCGGTCCGCGACGTCGCGGGCATGCTGCGCAGCTTCGACTACGTGGGCGGCACGTGGGAGCAGGTGCACGGGGCCTCCGCCCGGGCCTGGGTCACGTCGGCGCAGCAGTCGTTCCTCGACGGCTACGCGGAGCGGGCCGGTGCCGACCCGCGCGCCCTCGGCGCCCTGCTCGCCGCGTTCGAGCTCGACAAGGCGATGTACGAGGTCGTCTACGAGGCGCGCAACCGCCCGGGCTGGGTCGACATCCCGCTCGGCGCCGTGCGCCGCCTCACCGCCCACTACTCGCACAGCCCCACCAGTCAAGGAGACCCGTCGTGAGCCCCACCCCCAGCCCCGAGGTCAGCGGTGCGATCACGGCCCTCGTGCAGGGCCGCCACCAGCAGCCCCATGACCTCCTCGGCCAGCACCTCGAGCCCGGGGGCCTGCGCCTGCGCGTGATGAAGCCGCTGGCGTCGTCGGTACGCGTGCGCTTCGAGGACGGTGAGGAGCTCGAGCTGGCCCACGAGGCCGAGGGCGTGTGGACGGCGGTGCGCCACGACGCGACCCGCACGATGGACTATCGCCTGCTCGTCGCGTGGTCCGACGGCATCGAGCACCTCCAGGACGACCCCTACCGCTTCGCCCCGACCCTGGGCGAGGTCGACCTCCACCTCGTCGGCGAGGGTCGGCACGAGCAGCTGTGGACCGTGCTCGGCGCCCGGATGCGCGAGTACAGCGGCCCGATGGGCTCGGTGCGCGGGGTCTCGTTCGCCGTGTGGGCGCCGCGGGCCAAGGCGGTGCGCGTCATCGGCGACTTCAACGACTGGGACGGCCGGATCCACCCGATGCGGATGATCGGCCCGTCAGGGGTCTGGGAGCTCTTCGTGCCCGACGTCGGGGTCGGACACGTCTACAAGTACGAGATCCGCGGTGCCGACGACGTCGTGCGCACCAAGGCCGACCCGATGGCCCGCCGCACGGAGACCCCGCCGAACACCGGCTCGGTCGTCGACGAGTCGGGTCACGAGTGGGCGGACACCGCGTGGATGGCCGAGCGCCCGTCGCGCAACCCGCACGCGGGCCCGATGAGCGTCTACGAGGTGCACCTCGGCTCGTGGCGCCAGGGCATGTCCTACCGCGACCTCGCCGAGCACCTCGTCAACTACGTCGTCGACCTCGGCTTCACGCACGTGGAGTTCCTCCCCGTCATGGAGCACCCCTACGGCCCCTCGTGGGGCTACCAGGTCACCGGCTACTACGCACCGACGGCCCGCTTCGGCACGCCCGACGACTTCAAGTACCTCATCGACGCCCTCCACCGCGCCGGCATCGGCGTCCTCCTCGACTGGGTGCCGGGCCACTTCCCGCGCGACGCGTTCGCCCTCGCGCGCTTCGACGGCCTGCCGCTCTACGAGCACCCGGACCCCCGGCGCGGCGACCAGCCCGACTGGGGCACCCACGTCTTCGACTTCGGCCGGCTCGAGGTGCGCAACTTCCTCGTCGCCAACGCGATCTACTGGCTCGAGGAGTTCCACATCGACGGGCTGCGCGTCGACGCCGTGGCCTCCATGCTCTACCTCGACTACTCGCGCAAGGACGGCGAGTGGATCCCCAACGTCCACGGCGGCCGCGAGCACCTCGAGGCCATCGGCCTGATCCAGGAGGCGAACGCCACGGCCTACAAGCGCGTGCCCGGCATCGTGACGATCGCCGAGGAGTCGACCTCGTGGCCGGGCGTCACGAAGGCGACCTCCGGCGGCGGGCTCGGCTTCGGCCTGAAGTGGAACATGGGCTGGATGAACGACACCCTTCGCTACCTGCAGGAGGAGCCGATCCACCGGCAGTACCACCACAACCTGCTGACCTTCTCGCTCATGTACGCGTTCAGCGAGAACTACCTCCTGCCGATCAGCCACGACGAGGTCGTGCACGGCAAGGGCTCGCTCCTCACGAAGATCCCGGGCGACCGCAACGACCAGCTCGCGACGCTGCGGGCCTTCCTGGCGTACATGTGGAGCCACCCCGGGAAGCAGCTGCTCTTCATGGGCTCCGAGTTCGCGCAGCCCAGCGAGTGGGCCGACGGTCGCTCGCTCGACTGGTGGCTGCTCGACCACGCGGCGCACTACCGCGTGCACGCCCTCGTCAAGGAGCTCAACCGCCTCTACCGCGAGCACCCCGCGATGTGGTCGCTGGATGCCGACCCGGCCGGCTTCCGCTGGCTGGACGCCGATGACAACACCGGCAACGTGCTGTCCTACCTGCGCTTCGAGAACCCCGACCAGCGCGGCGACGTCGTGGGCACCGTCGTCAACTACAGCGGCGACGACAAGGCGTGGGTGCGGGTGGGCGTCCCCCGCAGCGGGCGCTGGGAGGTCGTGCTGGACACGAGCGGCTTCGACGAGGCGAGCACCCCCAGCCAGGCCGGTGCCGTCCTCGAGGCCGAGCACCTGCCGTGGAACGACCAGCCGTTCTCCGTCACCGTGCGCGTCGCCCGGCTCTCGGCGGTCTACCTCGCGCCCGGGGCCGAGACCGGCCAGGTGGTCGAGCCCTGACCCACGGCGGCACCTCCGCCGCGCCACGCCGCTGACGGCATCCGGCACCGGACGCCGGACAGGGCCCGGCGGGAGGGATCCCGCCGGGCCTCGCCACGCTGCCGTGCCTCCGCCGGGGCGGGCGTCAGATGAACAGCAGCTGGGCGCCCTCGGTGAGCTCGATGAAGTCGCTCGCCGAGATGATTCCCTCGACCCCCTCGTAGAGGTCGACCTCGGACAGGTGGTTCATGTCCGCCGACATCCGGCAGGCCCACAGGTGGGCGCCGGAGCCCGTCAGGAGGTCGAGGAACTCCGGGACGTCGGGGACGTCGAGGTCAGCGAGCTGCTTCCTCATCATCGTGGTCGCGGCCGCCGTCGCCCCGGGGAGCGCCCCGAGCATGTGGTGGATGCCCATGCCGCTGTGGCCCGGCGGGTGCATCGCGGTGTTGCCGACGAAGGAGAACTTCAGGTCGGCCATCGTCGCCTTCGTGATGATGTCGAAGCCCCAGAAGGTGAAGAACAGGTGGGTCTCGACGCCCTCACCCAGCGATGCGTTGGCGAGGATCAGGCCCGGGTACGCCATGTCGAGGTTGCCCTTGGAGCAGATGATCGCGATCTTGCGACCCTGGCCCGCGGGGCTGTCGAACGACGGGACGACCGGGGCGGTCTCGGTGGTGGTCATGGTCAGACACATCCCTTCGGCTTGGGCAGGCCCGAGACGTAGGCCATCTTCTTGGCGGGCTTGCCGGGAAAGAGGCCGAAGAGCTCCTTGACGGGGGTACCGGTCCGTGTGGAGACGCGGCGCAGGGTCGCGGTCTCACCCTGGGCGGCGAAGTCGTCGCGCAGGAAGCGGACCAGGCGCCAGTGGGCGTCGGTGAGCTCGAGCCCGATGAGGTGCGCGAGCTCGGGAGCGAGGTCCTCGCTCCACTGTGCGGGCTGGGTGAGGAAGCCCTCGTCGTTCACCTCGACCTCGCGGCCGGCGATGGTGGTCGTGGTCATGTCCGTGCATCTCCTTCGCTGTCAGACAACGTTCTTGCCGGTCATCGTCATCTCGGCCTTGAGGCCGAGCGGACGGCCCGGAAGCAGCGCGTTCCAGTAGACGTGGCGGAACGCGAGCTTGCCGAGGTGGTTGGCGCGGGACTCCCCGAGCAGGGTCAGCGGGCCGACCTTGGGGAAGGGGAAGTGGCCGGTGAGCGGCTCGGTGTCGTAGTTGAAGTCCAGGAGCAGGGCCTTGCCGTGCCCCGACTCGACGAAGCAGTTCGCGTGCCCGTCGAAGGAGTGCGTCATCGGGCGGCCCGCGACGTGCTCCACGAAGTTCTCGACGAACACCTCGACCGAGAAGTGCGCGACCGAGCCGGCCTTGGACGTCGGCAGGTTGCCCGCGTCGCCCAGCGCCCAGATGTCGGGGTGTGCCGTCGACCGCATGGTGTGCTTGTCGACCGGGACGTAGTTGAGCTCGTCGCCCAGGCCCGAGCGGGCCACGAAGTCGGCGCCCATGTTGACCGGGATCGTGACGAGCTGGTCGTAGGCGACCTCGCGCTCGTCGTAGGAGACGAGGACCTTCCGGTCCTGCTCGATCCGCTCGACCATGAAGTCCGGCTCGACCAGGACGCCCTTCTCCTCGAGAAGGCTCCCGAGCGCCCTGCTCGCGACCGGCTTGGTGAAGGCGCCGTCGAGGGGCGTCACGAAGACGAGATCAGTGACCCCGCGCAGCCCGCGCTTCCGCAGCCAGTCGTCGGCGAGGAAGGTGAACTCCAGCGGTGCGACCGGGCACTTGATCGGCAGCTCGGTGATGTGCACGACGAGCCGTCCGCCGGTGAAGCGCTCCAGCTGGTCGCGCAGGGCGATCGCGCCGTCGTAGGTGTAGAACTCGCCGACCTCCCGGTGCCACTGGGGACCGAGCGTGCCGGGCACCTGATCGGGCCGGGGTGTGGTGCCCGTGGCGATGACCAGCTGGTCGTAGGTGAGCACCCGGCCGCCGACCAGGTGGACAACCATCGCCGTCGGGTCGACGTGGTCGACCTCGGCCTGGACGAAGTCGGCGCCGTCGGCGATGCAGGGGCGCGTCCGACGACGCACCTGCTCGGGGGCGGTCATCCCGAACGGGAGGAACAGGTAGCCCGGCTGGTAGTCGTGGATGTCTTCGCGGTCGACGACGGTGATGGTCCACTCGGTGGCGGGAAGCGAGCGATGGAGCTTGTTGACGACCATGGTTCCGGCCGTCCCCGCTCCGAGGACCACGAGACGCTTCGTGCTTGACAGGTTGCTGCTCATGGCTCCTGTATACCCCTATGGGTATACATGTCACCGTGACCCGGGCCACGGTCGGGGTGTGATCCCCGAGACACCTCTGACAGGATCGAATCCATGAACGCGCCTCGCGCCGGACAGCCGGCCCAGCCCTCGGACCTCGTCGACGTGGCCGCGCTGGTCACGGCGTACTACACGCGTCAGCCCGACCCGGAGAACGTCGACGAGCAGGTCGCGTTCGGCACCTCGGGCCACCGCGGGTCGAGCCTACGGACGTCGTTCAACGAGGCGCACATCCTCGCGACGACCCAGGCGATCTGCGAGTACCGCCGCGTGCAGGGCTTCGACGGCCCGCTGTTCGTGGGCCGCGACACCCACGGACTGTCCGAACCGGCGTGGTCCACCGCCCTGGAGGTGCTCGTCGCCAACGACGTCACCGTGCTCGTCGACGCGGCGGACCGCTACACCCCCACCCCCGCCGTCTCCCACGCGATCCTCACCGCCAACCGCGGCAAGGTCACCGGCGTCGACGGGATGCCGGCACGTGCCGGTCTCGCCGACGGCATCGTCGTGACGCCGTCCCACAACCCCCCGAGCGACGGCGGGTTCAAGTACAACCCGCCCCACGGCGGGCCGGCCGACTCCGATGCCACGACGGTGATCGCCGCCCGCGCCAACGAGCTGATCCGCGGCGGGCTGGCCGACGTCAAGCGGGTGCCGTTCGCGCGCGCCCGGGCCGCGGCGACGGCATACGACTTCCTCGGCACCTACGTCGACGACCTCCCGAACGTCCTCGACATCGACGCGATCCGCGACGCCGGCATCCGGATCGGCGCCGACCCGCTCGGGGGCGCCGCCGTCGACTACTGGGGAGCCATCGCCGACCGGCACCGCCTCGACCTCACCGTCGTCAACCCCCTCGTCGACGCGACGTGGCGGTTCATGACGCTCGACTGGGACGGCAAGATCCGGATGGACTGTTCCTCCCCGTCCGCGATGGCGAGCCTCATCGAGCAGCGCGACGCCTACGACCTCGCCACCGGCAACGACGCGGACGCGGACCGGCACGGCATCGTCACCCCGGATGCCGGCCTGATGAACCCCAACCACTACCTCGCCGTCGCGATCCAGTACCTCTACGGCGGCGCGCGGCCGAAGTGGCGTGACGACGGGTTCATCGGCAAGACCCTCGTGTCGAGCTCGATGATCGACCGGGTCGCCGCGGACCTTGGCCGCCGGCTCGTCGAGGTGCCCGTCGGGTTCAAGTGGTTCGTGCCGGGGCTGCTCGACGGCTCCGGTCCCTTCGGCGGCGAGGAGTCGGCGGGCGCCTCGTTCCTCCGGCGCGACGGGTCGGTGTGGACGACCGACAAGGACGGCATCCTGCTGGCCCTGCTCGCCTCGGAGATCCTGGCGCGCACCGGGAAGAGCCCGAGCGAGCACTACCGCTCGCTCGTGCAGCGCCACGGGGAGCCGGCCTACGCTCGGATCGACGCCGGCGCCACCCGCGAGGAGAAGGGCAAGCTCGCGGCCCTGTCGCCCGACGACGTCGCCGCCGAGTCGCTCGCCGGCGAGCCGATCACCGCCAAGCTCACCGAGGCCCCCGGCAACGGCGCGGCGATCGGTGGGCTCAAGGTGGTCACCGAGTCGGCCTGGTTCGCGGCCCGGCCCAGCGGCACCGAGGACGTCTACAAGATCTACGCCGAGTCCTTCCGCGGGCCCGACCACCTCGCCCAGGTGCAGGCCGAGGCCAAGGACGTCGTCTCGGCGGCCCTCGGCGACTGACGTCGACGGTCAGGCGAGGATCTCGGCGCGCCACGCCCTCTCGGCGTCGGCGTCGCGCGGCCGAGCGCGCTCCAGCGCGGACACCGCCGCGAGCCGGTTGGAGACACCGAGCTTGCGGTAGGCGTTCTCCAGGTGCTTGCGGACCGTGGAGGGGGCGACGAACAGCCGCTGCGCAACCTCAGCGTTCGTCATCCCCGCGGCCACGTGCTGCAGGACGCGCCGCTCCTGCGTCGTGAGCGACACGGGCAGGGCCGGCATCGGCCGCTCGCGCAGGAGCCGCTCGAGCGCCGGCGCGACCATCGTCAGCAGGGCTCGCTCACGCGCGGTGAACCCGGTCCCCCGGCGCACCATCCACAGCTGGACGACGTGGTCGGGCCCGTTGCGGACGCCCAGGACGAGTCGCTGAGGTCCCCGCTGCGGCCCGGGCGCCGGGCGGCCGGTGTCCCGCGCGCGCGGGAGGGCCACCTCGCCCACGGCGCACCCGCTGCCGTCGAGAAGGGCGATGCCGATCGCGTCGCAGTCGAAGAGCCGGGCCAGGTGCTGCAGGACGTCCTCACCGGGCAGCGGGCTCCCGGGAACCGGCTCGGACGCGATGATGGCGCGCACGGCGCTCTGCTCCCCCTCGCGCAACAACAGGTCGGTCATCGGAGCCTTCCGGTGCCCGTCGGCGCGACGGGGCGATGGTCCAGAGTCTCTCGCCGAGCCGTGGACCGCGTCCATAGTCATTGAGAGCCACCCCGCACGCGTGCCACGACGCCGGGTCTGCCTCCTCGAGCGGGTCGCTGCCGGTCACGGCCCGGCGCAAGATCCGCCGGAAAGCGATTGGCGAGGCCGGATGCGGCGCTTCGAGACTGGGGCGACGTATCCGCCCGAAAGGTGCCCGCCATGCCCTCACGTCGCCGAACGATCGCGGCGAGGGCGTCCGTCGTGCTCGCCCCGCTCCTCGTCGTCCCCCTGACCGCTCCTGCGGCGTCGGCCGAGGGGCCCCTGGCGGCCTCGATCGCCGTGGACTGGCAGCGCACCGCGGCCCGCACGATCTACGTCGAGCGCGGCACCGCCCCCTCCCCTGGGCGGGCTCTACCTCGCGTTCACCTCGCTCGCGGTGCACGACGCCGCGCTCAAGGCCCAGCGGCACGGCACGCACGCGGCCTCGGCCGCGGTGGCCGTGGCCGCCCACGACGTGCTCATCGAGTACTTCCCGGCATCCGGCGCCGCCCTCGACGCCGACCTCGCCGCCAGCCTGGCGATGGTCCCGAACGGCAAGAAGGAGAACACCGGGAGGGCCATCGGTGCCGCCGCGGCGGACGCGATGATCGCCTCCCGGGTCGGCGACGGCCGCAACGACACGAGCATCGTCTACTCGAAGCCCGAGGCCCTCGGGATCTGGCAGCCGCCCCCGAGCGGCATGGCCCTGCCGTGGCTCGGCTACGTCGACCCCGTCGTCGACGTCGCGCCCATGGCGCTCGACGGACCCGACCCGGTCGACAGCGCAGCCTACGCCCAGGACTACGAGGAGGTCCGAACGCTCGGGTCGGTCGCCGGCACCGACCGGACCATGCCCCAGACGGCGGTCGCCCAGTTCTTCTCCGCCAACCCGATGCTGATGTACCGCAACGCCCTCTGCGAGTTCCTCGATGCCGAGCCGCTCGGGTTGCTGCCCACGACCCGCCTCTTCGCCCGGATCGACGCCGCCACGGCGACGACCTTCATCGAGACCTGGCGGCTCAAGTTCGAGGTGGGCTTCTGGCGTCCGTTCCAGGCCGTCGCCGCCGCGACGATCGACGGCAACCCGGGCACCAACCCCCACCCGGTCGCGTGGGTCCCGCTCATCGCGAACCCCGCCTACTCCGACTACACGAGCGGACACGCCGCCGCGACCTCGCCGTTCGCCGAGGTGCTGCGGCAGACCTTGGGCGAGGACACCGCCCTCGTGCTCAAGGCCGGCGTCCTCCAGCGTCCCTACGCCAACCTGAGCGCCCTGGAGCACGACGCCCTGCACGCGCGGATCTGGGGCGGCCTCCACGTCCGCGACGCCATGGAGGACGGCTACCTCCTCGGCCACACGACCGCCGACCGGGTGATGTCCGTGGTCCGGTGACCCTCGCCCACGACGCGGCGCCTCGTCGAGAGTAGAGAACACGCCGCGTGCCCGTCCGGGCACGCGGCGTGTTCTCTACTGTCGACCGGGCTGTGCCGGGGCCGGGTCTCGACCGAGGCGGCGGTCAGGCGGAGGTGGCCTCCCCGCCGCGGATCCGGCGCTCGTCGCCCACCCAGCTGCCGAGCAGCCCGCCGAAGTGGGCCTCGAACCGCTCCCACTCGTGCGGCGGGTAGGTCTGCTGGATCGTCGAGTGGAGCAGGCTGGCGAAATCGGGCCCGTCGATCCACTCGAGGACCATCTCGTCGACGTGCGGCAGGGACGTCTCGCAGAAGGCCCGGTAGCGCTCGGCCTCGAAGTAGTCGTCGGCGAGCGCCTGGTAGGCGTCGAGCTTGCCCTGGTAGTCGAGGGCGGCGTCGTCGGCGACCGCGAACCACGGCGCGGTGTCGACCTGCGTGCGCGGCGACCGCCCGGTGACGACGCAGTAGGCCGTCCACCGCAGGAGGGCCTTCATGGCCCACGGGAAGTAGTAGTGCAGCGAGGTCACCGCGACGTCGGGACAGGCGTTCGCGTAGTCGATCGGGTACACCACGCCGTCCTTGACGAGCATCTCGCAGGAGTTGAACTCCCACCGGAAGAAGGCGTTGACCGTCTGCGAGATGGTCACCGTCTCGCGCCCGACCTCCTCCGACAGGAAGCCGTGCGCGACGGCATACCGCTCGTGCATCGGCTCCTCGGGACGGAACTTCATGACCATCGTCTCCGGGCCGATGGTCAGCGAGCGCGCGAAGTGCTCGTAGTCGGGCACCGACGACTGCAGGTGCATGAGCATCTCGCCGGAGTCGTCGTAGGACCGGTGCAGGTCGGCACGGTCGTGCACCTGCGAGACCCCCCGCCAGCCGCCACCGTCGAACGGCTTCATGAACAGGGGGTAGCCCAGCGGCTCGGCCACCTGCTCGAGGTCGAACGATCGGTTGTACCGAGCGGACGTGTACGCCCAGCGGGCGTTGTCGACGGGGTGCTTGTACGGCACGAGCACGGTCTCGGGCACGTTCATGCCGAGCCGCATCATGGCGCAGTAGGCCGAGTGCTTCTCCATCGACTGGAACGTGAAGGGGCTGTTGAGCAGGTAGACGTCGTCCATGAGCGCGACCTTCTTGAGCCACTCGCGCGGGTGGTAGTACCAGTGCGCGAGCCGGTCGATGACGAGCTCGTGGCGGGCCCGGTCGCGCAGGTTGAACGGCTCGATCGTCATCCGCTCGGTCGTCACCGAGTGCCGGCCGCCGTCGGGCGCGGTGATCACCCCCAGCCGCCGTGCGAGCGCCTCGAACGTGGTCGGCCAGTCCTCCTCGGCACCGAGCAGCAGCCCGACGAGGTGGTCGGTCGTGGGGGCCATGGGGTCTCCTTCGATCGGTGGCGGGCTCTCGGGTCAGACGAAGCGGGGCAGGTGGTGGGCCAGCTGGCGCTGCCACCACGGCCAGTCGTGGGCGCTGTCGTGGCCCCACACGTCGAGCTCGTGGCGGATCCCCTTGCGGGAGAGCAGGTCGGCGAACTCACGGGTCGCGGACAGCGACCGGGTGGGCGACTCCTCGAAGGGCCCCTGACCGACGACGAGGAGCAGCGAGACCCGCGACCGCACCCAGTCGAGGTGGTCACCCTCCATGTTCGCGACGTATGCCGTGGGGTTGGCGAAGTAGGTCGCGTCGCCGACCTCGCCCCAGCCGTTCCACGTCGTGGGGTCGTAGTTGCCCGACATCCCGATGGCGAGCGGCGCGACGTCGGCACGCTGGAGGGTGAGGTGCACGGCGTGGTAGGCCCCGAGCGAGACGCCGGCGGTGATGACCTCCTGGCCCCCGCCTGTCCCCTCGAGCACCCACGGCAGCACGACGTCGGACAACCACGCCGAGTAGGTCGCCGCACGCCGGGCACGATCCTCGGTGGGGATGTCGTTGGCGGACCACGACCAGGCGTCGAGGCTGTCGACGCAGAACAGGCTGATCCGACCGGCGTCGACGAGCCAGCGCACCGCGTCGAGCATGCCGTTGTGCTGGGCGTCGCGGGCAGCGCCCGACTCGGAGGGGAACAGCAGCACCGGGCGTCCCCACGTCCCGTGCCGCACGACCTCGAGCGTCTCGTCGTGCCCCGGCACCGGCAGCCGTACGGACGAGGTCTCCATGCGACCCCACCCTGCCGGTCGGCTCCCTCCCCCGCAACCACGACCGGCGGCCCGGCCGGCTCGCTCAGGCCCCGTGGTCCCAGACCCGTCGCAGCAGGTCGGTGAGTGACGGGTCGAGGGCGTCGCGCCACGCGGTGTAGTTGTGCAGGTCCGCGACCTCGCGCAGCGCGACGTCGTGCCCCGCCCTCCGCAGGGCCGAGGCCATGTCGCGGTTGTTCGCGACGTTCTCCTCGAGGGCACCGCAGGTCATGCCCACGACGAGCGGGTGCTCGGCGTGCCGCATGTCGAGCACCGACTGCACGAGCCGGGAGATCCGGCCGAAGTAGCGGTAGCCGCTCTCCGCGTCGTCGTGGCGCACCTGGAAGAACGACCCCGACTGCGAGAAGACCCCACCGACCCGCGGCGCCGCGAGCAGCCCGAGCAGGAGGGCCGTGAGTCCGCCGAGGCTCGCGCCGGCGACGACGACGGGACCGCGCACGGCATACCGCTCCTCGAGCCCGTCGAGGCCGGCGGCCGCGATGGTGCGCAGGTACTGCGGCGACCCGGAGTACCACGCGTCTCGGATGACGGGGTGGGTGAGGGCGACGCGGTGCGGCGGCAGCGCACCCGACGCCACCAGTGCGCCACTGTAGGTCGTGATGCCGGCGAGGAGGTCGTACTCGGGGCCGTCGTGGACGAGGAGCAGGGGCGCGGGCTCGTCGTCGGGGAGGGCCGCCGGGGTCCACACGGTCACCGGCACCTCGTGCGTCGTCTCGCCGGCCAGGGTGTGCGGGTCGAGCCGGCTGGGCACAGTGGGACTGGTGAGCCACCAGGGCGGCGCGTAGCCGGGCATCTCCATGACCGACCGGTCGCCGAACGCCGTGCGGACGGTCACCGGGTTGGCCGGGTCGACGACGACCTCGATCTGCTCGCCGCGTGCGAGGGCGAACCGGTACTCGATCCGCTGCAGCGCCGGCCGCGGCACGTCGAGCACCCAGCCGTCGCCGTCGCGCCGGAACTCGCGGCCACCGGGGACGGCGCGGTCGCACTGGAGCACGACACCGGTCACGTCGGGGTCGGCCGGGATGAGCCGGAACCGGACGTGGGTGTCGAGGAGCTGGGGCGGCACCAGGTCAGAAGAGCGCGCTCATCAGGGCCGTGCGGCCCTTTCGCACGCGCTCGTCCTGGTTGCCGACCACGTTGAAGAGCTCGAGCAGGTGCGTGCGGGCCCGGTCGCGCTCGTCGCCGGCCGAGGTCCGCACGAGGTCGAGGAGCCGGGCGAACGCGTCCTCGACGTGCCCGCCGAGGACGTCGAGGTCGGCGACGGTGGTCGCAGCCTCCACGTCGGCCGGGTCGGCGGCGGCCGCGGCGCGGGCCGCCACGGGGTCGACACCCTGGGTGCGCTCCATGAGGCGTACCTGCGCCAGGCCGAGCTCGGCGTCGTGGTCCTTGGGGTTCTCGGTCAGGGCCTGCTCGTAGGCGGCGACGGCGGCAGGCAGGTCACCCCGCTCGATGGCGTCGAAGGCGGCCTGGTGCAGCGGCGGCAGCTCGTCGCCGTCCTCGGCGCCGGGGGCCTGCTGCAGCTCGACGCGACCGGTGATGCCGTTCTGGATGGCGGCCTGGAGCAGCTGGTCGAGCACGGCCGAGACCTCGGACTCGGGCTGCAGGCCCGGGAAGAGCGGCACCGGCTGGCCCTGGAGGAGCCCGAACGTCGCGGGCACCGTCGGCTGGCCGAACGCCTGCACGAGGAGGGGCTGGAAGGCCTGGAGGAGCTCGGGCGACGCCGCCAGGTCGGCGGTGAGCACGAGCACCCGGCCCTCGAGCGACACCGCCACGCGGGTGACCGTGTCGACGAGCTCACGCGTCTGCGGGTACTCCGACGACCAGAGCACGAGGACACCGGGCACCTGGAGGGTGCGCGTCAGCGCCTCCTGGAGGTTGGTCGCGTCGACCTCGACGACGAGGCCGTCGGGCACGGCCGGCCCGGCCGGTGCCCCGGGGCCTCCCACGGCACCCGCGGTCGCGCCGGGGACGGAGGCGCCCGCCATCCCCCCGCCGGCGGGGGCGGAGGTGGGGCTGGGCGCACCGGTGACGGCGGACAGGTCGACGGCGCCGCGGGTGCCCGCGGGCGGGGTGGTCTCGGTCATGGTGGTGATTCTGTCAAAGCGGGGGTGGCCCGCGGGTCAGCGGGCCTTGCCGGAGGTGAGCAGCTCGGTCGCGCCGATGACCTCGGCCTTGCCGCTGGTCGGCACGACCATGACGAACGGCTCCAGGTTGCTCAGCGTGAAGGACTTGGTCGCCTTCTTCTTCCCGGTCACCTTCGCGTACTCGGCGGGGAGGACGACCTCCTTCGCGGCCGCCTTGAGGGAGACGGTGTCGGTGCGGCGCATCAGGCCGAACGTCACCGCACCTCCGTCGGCGAGCCGGAACGTCACCGCGTCCTCGAGGAGCGGCTCGTGCTTCTGGCTGAGTGTCGCGAGCTTGCCCAGGGCCTTGGCCTGGGCCGCCGCGCTCGTGCGCAGCGCGGTCGCGAAGGGGTCGTCCACGTCCACGGCGGCGGTGCCCTTCGGCTTCGGCGTCGCCAGCGCCCGGGCGTAGGCCGTGACCACGTCGGCGGGGACGTGGGCCAGGTCGTTCTTGGCGCCGGTGTCGAGGAGCGGGGCGCCCTTCGAGCTGTCACCCAGGGCCGGCAGCGCGGCGCCGCCGAACATCGGCACGCTCGCGGCGATGCGGAACGGCTGGTCGGGCTTCTCGGAGAGCATGACGTGGAGGAACTGCGTGTTCGTCGTGTCGTCGAGGGTCGTCGCGAGGATGGCACGCGGCCAGTCGCGACCCTGGGACTGGGCGACGACGGTCGGCCGCGGTGCCGTGGCGAGCTCGGTCGTGGCGCCCTGGGAGGACACCTTGCTCGTCGCGCGGGCGTTGGCGACGGTCAGGGCGTCACCCATGAGCACGGCCTCGCGGGCCTTGGCCGCCTCGTCGGCGCTGCCCTGCGGCGGGGCGTCGGCCTCGGTGAGGAGCCGGGTTGCCACGGCGGTGGCGCCCTCGACGTCCAGCGGGGCGGCGGCGGTCTGCTCGGCCGGGGCGGGGTGCAGGCCGACGAGCGCGTCCTGTGCGCCGCAGCCGGTGAGGGCGAGGGCCCCGGCGAGCGTGGCGACCACGATCGTGCGGCGGCCGCCGCCCGCGGCGGTGCGGATGCGGGTCGCGGCGCGGGTCGTGGTCGTGGGACGGGGGCGCGGGGTCATCGGGTGACCTCCTCGGAGTCGCGGGGGTCGGGGGCGTCGGACGGGTCGGCCGTGGTGCCCGGGGCGTCCGGGGCATCTGTGGCGTCTGGGACCTCAGGTGCGGCGGGGGCGGCCGGCTGGGCGACATCGGCCTGGCGGGGGTGGCGGCGGGGCCACAGCAGGACGACGCCGACGACGAACAGGAAGAGGCCGACGAGCGCGGCGACGACCGCCTCGACGAACCAGGTCTTGTGCACGACGGTCAACGTCAGGGAGCGCAGCGGCGCCCCGTCGGTCGCGACGACGAGGGTCTCGGGCGCCTCGTCCTGCTGGACGGTGAGGGAGACCGGCCCGGTCCCCTCGTCCTGCTGGCGCCAGAGGTCGGCGGCACCGAGCTCGGTCGCGGCACCGGAGCCGCGCACCGCTGTCTCGAGCGCCCAGTCCTGCACGGACACCCCGGTGACGTCGACGTGCCGCGCCGACCCGAGCACCGCGGTGGCGTCGGAGGGGTTGGCCAGGGCCATCCAGGCCGTGCCGCCTTCGCCCGGCGTCGCCGTGACGACGACGTCCGCGTCGACACGGTTGAGCACGTCGGGACGGATGAGTACGGGGTCGGTCGTGGCGGGGCTCACCGTGAACCGGGCCGTCCCGGAGGTTCCCAGCTGCATCGCGAACCACACGCCGACGACGGTGAGCGCCAGGCCGGCGAGGGCCAGGAGCGCACCGACGACGCGCTTCACGATGGTGACCATTGGGGTGTCCTCAGTGTGTCCGGGGCAGCCCGGACGCACGGTCCGGGCTCAGGGGCTGTCTTCCACCATGACAAACGCGACGCGGTCCCGACAAATCCCCGAACCCGCGCACCGTGACCGATGCCACGCGCGAGCGGGGCTCGACGACGCTCAGTCGAGGAAGTCGCGGGCTCCCACCCGCACCTCACGGAGCAGGCCGAACAGGGTCTCGTGCTGCTCCTCGTCGAGCATCCCGAGCCCGAAGTCGGCCGCCTCGAGGTCGGCGGTGACCGCCTCCATCGCGGCGCGACCGGCATCCGTGAGGACCGCGAAGGCACCACGGCGGTCCTCCGGGTTCGGCACCCGCTCGACGAGGCCCTGGGCCACGAGGCGCTGGACGATGTTCGTCGCGCTCGTCGGGTGCACCATGAGCCGCTCGCCGATCCGCGACATCGACAGCCGACCCGCGCGGCTGAAGGCGAGGAGCACGAGGCACTCGTAGCGCGCGAAGGTCAGCCCGTGCCGCCCCGCGATCGCGTCGAACCGACCGAGGAGCAGCTGTTGGACCCGCATGATCGAGGTCGCCGTGGCCATCGACACCGAGCGGGAGTCCTCGCCCCAGCGCGCGCGCCAGAGCTGCGACGCCCGGGCGATGGGGTCGAACGGGAGGCGGACCGGCTGGCTCACAGCGAGCACGCTAGCCGAGCGTCCGCCCGGCCGCCCCGGACGACCGGATGCCGTCTCACCCCGCCACGGCGGCGAGGCGCTCGGGCGCGGCAACGGGTGCGTCGGCGGGAGGGAGCCCCCGCGTCGTCGGCTCGAAGGCCTCGACGAGGCGATCGCGGTGGGGGCGCAGGAGCGCGACGAGGTCGTCGGCGGCACGCCGCCCCCGGGGCGTGAGTCGCACGAGGACCGCCCGCCGGTCGCTCGCGAGGACCCCGCTGCGCCGCTCCGCCAGGCCCCAGCCCTCGAGGCGATCCACGAGGCTCGTCGTCCCGGCGGGGGTGAGGTGCAGGTGCTCGGCCAGCTGCGTGGGGCGCCGCTCGTGCTGGGCGAGGTAGACGACGGCGTACCGGTCGACCTTCTCGCGGATGCCGTAGCGCGCCGCCACCGGGGCGATGTCCCCGGCGATCCCCGCGCCGACGGCCGCCAGCCTGGTCACCAGCTCGCGGATGGGCGGCCGTGGCCCGGGCTCCGCGGCCGGCTCGGGCTCGGCACCGAGGAGGAGCAGGATCTCCTTGACGACGGCGGAGCCGGCGTCAAGGAAGTCGGCGAACGCCAGCTCGAACCGCGCGAGCCGGAGCCCGCCGCTCGGGGTCAGCGCGAGGACGGCGCGCCGTCCGTCGCGCTCGTCGGCGCGGCGCTCGACCAGGCCGGCGGCGCGCAGCCGCGACAGCGCCCGGGCGAGGGTGCTCCGCGGCATCCGGAGCCCCCGGACGAGGGCCGAGGGGCTGGCCCCTCCCGCCATCGCGACGCCGAGCAGCACGCGCATGTCGACCCGGGCCGTCGGGTCGTCGCCGAGGGCCGACGCGGACATCTCGTCCATCTCGAGCAGGTAGCGCTGAAGCAGGACCATGGCACCGAGCAGGTCGGTGTCGGTCACGCTCCCAGCAGCCCCGTTCATGCCCCACAGGGTATGAGCGTGAGGCCCCCTGTGACGCTTGTTTGCCCAGCCCGCTGGCACCCCGCTGAGAGCGCTCTCAGCGGGGGGCCACGGCACTGGGTGTCCCCGGCGGACTCCGCTGGCCGTCCAGTGCTCGGTCCACCCGCGCGGCGGATTGCGCAAGCGCTCTCGCAGTCCCTAGCGTTCACCCCATGAACGGCTCGAGCCCGGTGGTCTGGCGTGACCACGACGCGGTCCTCTTCGACCTCGACGGTGTCCTCACGCCGACGGCCGTGGTGCACATGAGGGCGTGGGCGGAGATGTTCGACGCCTTCCTCGCCGACGTCGACGACCCCGGTGCCGACACCTCCCCCTACTCCGACGCCGACTACTTCGCGCACGTCGACGGCAAACCGCGGTACGACGGCGTCCGCGACTTCCTGACGTCCCGCGGCATCCGGCGGCCCGAGGGTGACCCGTCGGACCCTGCGGACGCCGAGACGGTGTGCGGCCTCGGCAACCGCAAGAACGACGCCTTCAACGCCGTCCTCGAGCGCGACGGCGTCGAGCCCTACCCCGGATCCGTGGCCCTGCTCGACGCCCTGCGCGCGATCGGGATGCCGCTCGCGGTCGTCTCGTCGTCGGCCAACGCGCCCGCCGTGCTCGATGCCGCCCGGCTCGCGGACCGCTTCGTCGCCGTCGTCGACGGCGCGGTGGCCACCGAGCTCGGGCTCCCCGGCAAGCCGGCCCCCGACACGTTCGTCCACGCCGCCACCCTGTGCGGCACCAGCCCGGGTCGCTCGGTCGTCGTCGAGGATGCCGTGTCGGGCGTGCGGGCGGGCGCGGCCGGCCACTTCGCCCTCGTCATCGGCGTCGACCGCGGGGCCGGGGCCGAGGTGCTCACCGAGGCCGGCGCCCAGGTGGTCGTCGCGGACCTGGGGGAGCTCGCATGAAGGCCTCCTACGTCGACGGCGACCCGATCGACCGCAGCCGCTTCCCGGTCGACCCCTGGCGGTTCGTCGAGTGCGACCCCGACCTCGGCGACCTCGGTGTCACCGAGACGCTGTTCACCGTCGCCAACGGCTACATCGGGATGCGCGGCAACCCCGAGGAGGGCCGCAACGCCCACGAGCACGGCACGTACGTCAACGGCTTCCACGAGACGTGGCCGATCCGGCACGCGGAGTCGGCCTTCGGCTTCGCCCGCACCGGCCAGACGATCGTCAACGTCCCCGACGCCAAGCTCATGAAGCTCTACGTCGACGACGAGCCCCTCGTCCTCGGCACCGCGGACATCGAGCACTACGAGCGCAGCCTCGACTTCCGGGACGGCGTCCTGCGGCGATCGCTCGTCTGGCGGACGCCGTCGGGCAAGCGGGTGCGGGTCGAGTCCACGCGGATGGTGTCGATGACGCAGCGCCACCTCGCCGTCCTGACGCTCGACGTGACGATGCTCTCCGGTGACGCCCCGGTCATCGTGTCCTCGCAGCTGCTCAACCGCCAGGACGGCAAGGACGAGTACCACGAGCCGGCCCGGAGCAAGGTGTCGGCGGCCGACCCGCGCAAGGCGGGCGCCTTCGAGGGCCGGGTGCTCGAGCCCAGGCTGCAGCTCGCGCACGAGGACCGGATGATGCTCGGCTACCGCGCCGCGAACTCGGGGATGACCGTCGCGGTCGCCGCCGACCACTCCCTGACCACCGACGACCCCTACGAGGTCATCCTGCGCGACGCCCCCGACCTCACGAAGATGGTCTTCCGGGTCGACGCTCGCGAGGGGCACCCGGTCCGCGTGGAGAAGATGGTCGCCTACCACACGTCCCGCAGCCTGCCCGTGCGCGAGCTCGCCGACCGCTGCGACCGCACCCTCGACCGCGCCGCCCGCTTCGACCTCGCCCACTACCGGCGCGAGCAACGCGCGTGGTACGACCGCTTCTGGGCGGCGAGCGACGTCGAGGTGCGGTCCGACGAGCCCGGGCACGACGGCATCCAGCAGGCCATCCGCTACAACCTCTTCACCCTCGCCCAGGCGTCCGGTCGGGCCGACGGCCAGGGCGTGCCCGCCAAGGGCGTGACCGGGTCGGGCTACGAGGGCCACTACTTCTGGGACAGCGAGGTCTACGTCGCACCGTTCCTCACGTACACGAGCCCTGAGATCGCCCGGAACCTCATGCACTTCCGCAGCATGATGCTGCCCGCCGCCCGCGACCGCGCCCGCGAGCTGTCCCAGCGCGGTGCGCTGTTCCCGTGGCGGACGATCAACGGCGAGGAGGCCTCGGCCTACTACGCCGCGGGCACCGCCCAGGTGCACATCGACGCCGACGTCGTGCACGCCCTCGTGCAGTACGTCAACGCCACGGGCGACGTGGGGTTCCTCCTCCGCGACGGGCTGCAGATCCTCGTGGAGACCGCGCGCCTCTACGCCGACCTCGGTTTCTGGCGCAACAACGGCGAGCGCTCCTTCCACATCCACGGCGTCACCGGGCCCGACGAGTACACGACGGTCGTCAACAACAACCTCTTCACCAACGTCATGGCCCGCTACAACCTCGAGCAGGCGGTGACGTGGGTGGAATGGGCCCGCCGCGACCACCCCCGGGAGTTCGCGCGGCTCGCCGCCAAGCTCGAGCTCGAGGACGGCGAGATCGCCGAGTGGGCCCAGTGCGCCGCGGGGATGCACATCCCGTTCGACGAAGGCCTCGGCATCCACCCGCAGGACGACTTCTTCCTGGACCGCGAGGTGTGGGACCTCAGCCGCACCCCCGACGAGCTCCGCCCGCTCCTGCTCCACTACCACCCCCTCGTCATCTACCGCTTCCAGGTGCTCAAGCAGGCCGACGTCGTGCTCGCCCTCTTCCTCCAGGGCGACCGCTTCACCGCCGAGGAGAAGCGCAAGGACTTCGAGTACTACGACCCGATCACCACCGGCGACTCGACCCTGTCGGCCGTCGTCCAGTCGGTCATCGCGGCCGAGGTCGGCTACCACGAGGTCGCCTATGGCTACTTCCTCCAGGCCCTGTTCGTCGACCTGGCCAACCTCCACCGCAACACGGTCGACGGGCTGCACGTCGCCTCCACCGGTGGCGTCTGGTCGGTGCTCGTCAACGGCTTCGGTGGCATGCGCGACCACGACGGCCGGCTGCGGCTCGCCCCCCGCCTGCCCGACCACTGGACCTCGCTCACCTTCCGCCTCACCTGGGGAGGCACCCGCGTGCGGTTCGAGCTCACCGCCACGTCGCTGTCGATGGTCGTCGAGGACGGCGAGACGCCGGTGCCCGTCGAGGTGCGCGGTCGTCGGTACGTCGTCGCGCCCGGTGCGCCGGTCGTGCTCGAGCTCGACTGCTACGGACCCCGGGTCGCCGGCGCGATCGGGGAGCGCCCGGTCACGGGCGGCACCCGGGCGGACGGCAGCCGGATCACCGCCGGCGTCCCCGACCCGATCCCGCTCGAGGATGGGGAGCTGCCCGAGCCGGACCTCAGCGACACCGGTATCCCCGACCCCGGCTACCCGGAGCCCTCGGCTGCCACCGCCCCCGACTGACCCGTCCTCCCAACTTTCTCGCCCCATGCCGGAAGCTTCACCTCCGCAGGGGAACCGATCCCTGGCGATGGTGAAGGTTCCGGTGTCCAGGCCGGATGCCGGGTGCTCCCGTCGGGCGTCCCCGCGGTGGTGAGGCCGGATGCCGGGTGCTCCCGTCGGGCGTCCCCCGCGGTGGTGAGGCCGGATGCCGGGTGCTCCCGTCAGGCGGTCTCTGGCGGCGGCCAGCCCTGCCAGGTGTCGGCGTCGACGGCCATGTCGACGGCCGCGACCGCCACCCGGTCGAAGCGGAGCGCGTCCTCGCGCACGCCCGTCACGGCATACCCGACCTTCTCGTAGACCCGCTGCCCGCGCGGGTTGAACTCGAGGACCTCGAGCGTGATCAGGCGCAGCCCGAGCACCTCGAGGCCGTGCGCGGTGACGAGGCCGACCGCCTCGGTTCCGAGGCCCCGGCCACGACCCTCCGGGCCGATGAGCACCCGCAGGTTGCATGTGAGCGCGTCGCGGTCCAGCTCGTTGAGCACGACCTCGCCGACGAGCCGGCCGGACCCACGGTCCTCGACGGCGAGGTCGAGGCGGTCGCGCTGCTCGTTGCGGGTGGCGTACCAGTCACGGAGCCGGTCGTCGAGCGGCTCGGGCTTCTCCGCCTCGGCCGTGGTCTCGACGCTGCCGGTGAGGCGACGGACCTCGGGGTCGGACAGGACCTGGGCCATCACCTCGGCGTCGCCGGGCCGGAACGGTCTCAGGGTGACCAGGTGTCCCTGGATGGTCGGCTTCGTCGCGAGGTCGGGTGTGGTCGGCATCCCGCCAGCGTTCCACCTCGACCCCGCGGCGTTCCACCGGAGGTGGTCCCGGGTGGGTGACGAGGGTCAGGCGCCCGAGGCGAGCGAGGCCACGAGGGAGTCGGACGCGGCGTACGGGTCGGTGCGCCCGGAGACGACGTCGTCGGCGAGTGCCGCCAGCCGAGCGTCTCCGTCGACACCGCCGACCCGCGCCCGCAGCGCGTCGAGCGCCAGGCCCTCGATCTCCCGGGCGGCCCGCCGAACCCGACGTTCGCGCATCCCGCCGGCCCCGAGCCACGAGCGGTGGTCGTCGACGGCGGCGACGACCTGCGCGACTCCTTCTCCTGAGGTCGCGACAGTGCGAATCACCGGTGTGCGCCAACCTTTTTCGTGACCGTGCTCTCCGAGCGAGACCGCGTGCCGAAGGTCGCGCACCGTGCGGTCGGCGCCGTCGCGGTCGGCCTTGTTGACCACGAGGACGTCGGCGACCTCCAGGATCCCGGCCTTGGCCGCCTGGATGCCGTCGCCCATCCCGGGTGCCATCAGCACGAGCGTCGTGTCGGCGGTGCCCGCGACCTCGACCTCCGACTGGCCGACGCCGACGGTCTCGAGGAGCACCACGTCGCAGCCCGCGGCGTCGAGCACTCGCAGCGCCTGCGGCGCCGCCCAGGAGAGCCCACCGAGGTGGCCGCGTGAGGCCATCGACCGGATGAACACCTCCGGGTCGGCCGCGTGCTCGGACATGCGCACCCGGTCGCCGAGCAGGGCACCCCCGGAGAACGGTGAGGTCGGGTCGACGGCGAGCACGCCCACCCGCTGCCCGCGGGCCCGGTATGCCGTGACCAGGGCGTTCGTCGTCGTGGACTTCCCGACGCCCGGCGCCCCGGTGACGCCGACGACGTGGGCGCGACCGGCATCCGG
>CAVWRI010000012.1:0-22446 GCA_963757405.1 uncultured Actinomycetota bacterium | reverse complement strand
GACGCCCGGGCCCGACACCCTGCACGACGCGGTCGCCCGCGCGCGGGCGTCCTTCGCCGAGGAGGGCATCGCCTCCCCGGACGCGGACGCCGTCGAGCTGCCGCCTTCGCCCTCGGCACCGACGCCTCGGACGTGCGTCGCCGGGTCGTCCTGCGTGACCCGGCCGACGCCGGCTTCCTCGACACCTACGCCGCCCTCGTCGAGGAGCGGCTCGCCCGCATCCCGCTCCAGCACCTCACCGGCCGTGCCCACTTCCGCCGCCTGACCCTCGCCGTCGGTCCCGGGGTGTTCGTGCCACGCCCGGAGACCGAGGTCGTCGCCGGCCTGGCGATCGAGGCCGCGCGCGCGGTGGCGGACGCTCCCCTCGTCGTCGACCTCTGCACGGGCTCCGGCGCCATCGCGCTCGCGGTCAAGGACGAGGTGCCCGGTGCCCGCGTGCACGCGGTCGAGCTGTCCGACCTGGCGCACGGCTGGGCGGTCGCGAACCGCGACCGCACCGGTCTCGAGGTCGACGTCCGGCTCGGTGACGCCACGACCGCCTTCGGCGACCTCGAGGGCGAGGTCGACGTCGTCGTGAGCAACCCGCCGTACATCCCCGTGGGGGCCGTGCCACTGGATCCCGAGGTGCGCGACCACGACCCGGAGGTCGCGCTCTACGGTGGGTCGGCCGACGGGCTGGCGGTCCCGGTCGCCGTGGCCGGGCGCGCTGCGGTCCTGCTCCGTCTCGGCGGGGTGCTCGTCATGGAGCACGCCGACAGCCAGGGCGGCTCGCTGCCGGCCGCGCTGCGCGCCACGGGGGCCTGGGTGCAGGTCGTCGACCACCCCGACCTCGCAGGCCGGCCGCGCGCGACGGTGGCGGTTCGGGGACCGGGGGCCAGAGCCACCGCACCGAGGGCCTGAGCCACCGCGTGGGTCACGTCTGTCGCGCGGGGCCCGGCCTCTTCTCGACCGTGGTCCCGCGCCCGTGCGGTCAGAGCCGCGGGAGGATGAACAACAGCAGGGCGACGATGAGCAGCACCCCGACGATCGTCCAGATCAGACCGGATCCACGCATGTGGGACTCGTCCTCTCGTGATGGTGTCCGCGCGGGTGGGTACCAGCGCGCCGTCCGACCCTAGGGGCCCCGGCATCCGGTGAGCCGTGTCGGTGCAGACGAATCGGGAACCCTAGGCTGGCCCCCATGAGCCCCGTCTTCGACTGCACGACCGACCACGGTCGCGCCGACGCGATCCCGAAGGCCGCCGCCGGGGTCCGCGAGGGCCGGCTCGTCGTGCTGCCCACCGACACGCTCTACGGCATCGGAGCCGACGCGTTCTCCCCGGATGCCGTGCACGCACTCCTCGCCGCCAAGGGCCGCGGGAACGACATGCCCCCGCCCGTCCTCGTCCCCGAGACCCGCACCGTCGACGGCCTCGCGACCGAGGTCCCCGCCTACGCGCGGGCCCTCGTCGAGGCCTTCTGGCCGGGTCCCCTCACCGTCGTCCTGCGGGCCCAGCCCTCGCTCATGTGGGACCTCGGCGACACCGGGGGGACCGTGGCGCTGCGGATGCCGGACGACCCGGTGGCGCTCGCCCTGCTGCACGAGGTCGGCCCGATGGCCGTGAGCAGCGCCAACCGCACCGGGCACCCGGCGTCCCGCACCGTCGTCGAGGCGGCGAGCCAGCTCGGCGCCGCGGTCGAGTTCTACCTCGACGGCGGACCGGTCACCGGCGGCCTCGCGTCGACCATCGTCGACTGCACGCGCGAGGAGCCGGTCTTCCTCCGCGTGGGTGCGCTGTCCGAGGCGGACGTCATGGCCGTCGTCGAGCGCGCTCGGGCCGACGCCCTAGAGTTGTCGCGCGCCGAGCCCGACGACACCGCGTCCGACGACACCGCGTCCGACGACACCGCGTCCGACGACACCGCGTCCGACGACACCGCGTCCGACGACACCGCGTCCGACGACACCGGGTCCGACGAGCCAGGGGCGCGCGACGCGCCCACCGCCAGCGAGCAGCGAGGGACCACCACCGATGACTGACACCTTCTACGGATCCGACTTCGGCGCCCTCGAGGCCTTCGACCCCGAGATCGCCGGGGTGCTCCTCTCCGAGCTCGACCGCCTCCGCGGCGGCCTCCAGCTCATCGCCAGCGAGAACTTCTCGAGCCCCGAGGTGCTCACCGCGCTCGGCTCGACGCTGTCCAACAAGTACGCCGAGGGCTACCCCGGCCGTCGCTACTACGGCGGGTGCAGCGAGGTCGACCACGCCGAGACGCTGGCGATCGAGCGGTGCAAGGCGCTCTTCGGGGCCGAGCACGCCAACGTGCAGGCGCACTCCGGCGCGAGTGCCAACCAGGCGGTGTACGGGGCCTTCCTCAAGCCGGGCGAGAAGATCCTCGCGATGAGCCTGCCGCACGGCGGCCACCTCACCCACGGCACCAAGGTGTCGTTCTCGGGCAAGTGGTTCGACGCGGTCCACTACGGCGTCGACAAGGACACCGAGGACATCGATTACGACCAGGTGGAGCAGCTGGCCCGCGAACACCGGCCCAAGGTGATCCTGGCCGGCGGCTCGGCGATCCCGCGCCTCATCGACTTCGCCCGCTTCCGCGCCATCGCCGACGAGGTCGGCGCGATCTTCTGGGTCGACGCGGCCCACTTCATCGGGCTCGTCGCCGGCCAGGCCATCCCCAGCCCCGTGCCCTTCGCCGACGTCGTGTCCTTCACGACGCACAAGGTGCTGCGCGGCCCCCGCTCCGGTGCGATCGTCTGCACGTCGGAGCACGCCACGGCGATCGACAAGGCCGTCTTCCCGATGATGCAGGGCGGCCCGCAGATGCACACGATCGCCGCGAAGGCGGTCAACTTCAAGGAGTGCGCGACCCCCGAGTACGCCGCCTACACCCGCCAGGTCGTCGCGAACGCCAAGGTCCTCGCCGAAGCGCTGGGGGAGCGCGGCATCCGGCCGACGACGGGGGGCACCGACACGCACCTGTCCCTCCACGACCTCCAGCCGGTCATGGTGACCGGCGTCGACGCCGAGGCCCGCTGCGACGCGGCCGGGATCACCCTGAACAAGAACGCCATCCCCTTCGACCCGCAGAAGCCGAACGTCGCGTCCGGTATCCGGGTCGGCACGCCGTGCGTCACGACCCAGGGGATGGGCGAGGACGAGATGCGCGTCGTCGCCGACCTCATCGCGCGCGCGGTCGTCGACGGTGACCCCGACCCCGAGCAGGCGGTCTCGCGCGAGGTCCGGGGCCAGGTGACCGACCTCGTCGGCCGCTTCCCGGCCTACCCGCGCCCGGGTGCGGCGCAGGCCTGAGGCCGAGCCGCCCGTGACCGACGCGAGCCCCGAGCGAGAGCCCGCCCAGCGCCTGCTCGGCCGACTGAACCGGCGCGGCTTCCGGCTCGTCATGCTGCTCGACTTCCTTGCCGTCCTCGGGCTGGCGGTCGCGTCGATGCTGTGGCGCTACGGCGCCCCGCCGTGGCCCACCTACCCGGTCGGCGCGTACGCGCTCTCCTTCACGGTCTCGACGGTCATCTTCATCACGGTCTTCTACTTCGGCGGGCTCTACGAGCGCGAGCCGCGGCTCGGGGGCGCGGCGGTGCTGCCCAGAGTGGCCCGCCTCTCGCTGGCGGCCGGCAGCTTCGTGGCCCTGCTCAACCTCGCGCTCACCGGCCTGGCCAAGCAGCGGGGCTCGCTGACCCAGCGGGTGCTGCCGTTCCCCATCCCCAACCTCATCGCGGTCATCGTCCTCGCGGCGATCGCCGTCGCGGTCAACCGGGCGATCGTCCACGCGCTGCGCACTCGCCGCGAGGGACCCCCGAGGGTCGTCCTCGCGGGGGACGAGGTCGACCTCGACCTCGCCCGGCGGCACCTGTCCGCGGTGAGCGAGCACCAGCTCGTCGTCGTCGCCGAGGTCGGCGAGCCCCATGCCGTCGTCGAGGTGGCCCGCGACCACCGGGCGACGGACGTCCTCCTCGTCACTGCGGCCTGGCTCGACGAGTGGTACCCGCGCACGATCGGCCGGCTCGACCGGCTCAGCGTCACGACGCTGCTGCGCGTCACGGGGCGCGAGACGCTCTTCGGCCTCGACCGGCTCCGCGAGGTCGGGGGACTGCCGTTCGTGCTCCTCCTGCCGCAGACGATGCCGAGCTCCCAGCGGCACTTCAAGCGCCTCCTCGACCTCTTCCTCCTCGTCGTCACCGCTCCGGTGTGGCTCGTGCTGCTCGGCGGTGTCGCGCTCCACCAGCTCGTCGTCGCCGGGCGTCCGCTGATGTTCACGCAGACGCGGGTCGGCGTGGGCGGCGAGCCCTTCGCGATGGTCAAGTTCCGCACGATGCGCCTCGACGCCGAGGCCGACGGCGTGGCCCAGCTGTCGACGCGAGGGCGACCCTCGCGTCATCCCGGCATGCCGGTGGGTGCGTGCGACGCGGGCCGACGAGCTGCCCCAGATCCTGCACATCCTCGCGGGGAAGATGTCCGTGGTCGGGCCGCGGCCGGAACGGCCCGAGCTCACGGCGGGCTTCGAGAAGGAGATCGCCGGCTACACCCGCCGGCACGAGGTGCCGCCGGGGCTGACCGGCCTGGCGCAGATCCACGGGCGCTACCACACCGACGCCGAGTACAAGCTGGGCTACGACCTGCAGTACCTCGTCAACTGGTCGCCCGTGCTCGACCTCGAGATCATCGCGCGCACGATCTGGGTCATCCTCGCCCGTCGCGTCTGACGCCGGCTCGGCGCCGACCGCGTCGTCCGGATGCCGTGCCGCGGACCGAGTTTGGGCCCCACCGGAACGCTTGTGATAACTTTCACAAGCCGTCCCGGAGACCATCCGTCACGACTCCCCGAAGGGGCCGATCGCCGATGACCGACCGCTCGCAGAGCGCCGCGCCGCACGCCGGCGCCCCCTTCGGGGCGATGCTCCGCGGAGCGCTCCTCCCGTCCCTCGTGGCGGGACTGGTCGCGGTCGTCGCGGTGGTCGTCTGGCTGGGCACGGACGCGCTCGCGGGGGCGCTGATCGGCCTCGCGGTGTCGATCGGGTTCTTCGCCTCCGGCCTGTTCCTGCTCAGCCGGCTCGTGCGCAGCGCCAGCCCCCACGCCTTCTTCGCCGTCGCCATGGCCGTCTACCTCGGCCAGGTGATCGTCCTGCTCCTCGTGATCATCGCCTTCAAGGACGCCGCGTGGGTCGACGGCACGGCCCTCGGCGTGGTCGCGCTCGTCGTGACGATCGTGTGGCAGGGCGCCGCGATGGTGGCCCTGCGACGGGCCCGCGTCCCGGTCTACGACGAGCCGTCCCCCGACCCGGAGGAGGGCCGATGAGCAGCCAGATCGCCCCGCCACCTGCCGTCGCGACCACCCGTGGGGGTCCGGTAGCGTACGTCCCGTTCCCCCGGGTGCCCGTCGAGGTGGCCCGTGCATTCCCCGAGGAGAGGCTGTGAGCCTGAGCGTGGTTCCTGCACAGTGGCTGCAGAGCGGCATCGCCGCCGCCGACGGAGAGGGCGAGGGCTTCCAGGCCCCGGGTACCGAGGACTTCTGGTGGCCCCTGATCGGCAGCGACACGAGCAACTGGACCCTCACCCGTCCGGCGTTCGTCGTCATGGCGTCGGTCGTCATCATCGGGGCGTTCTTCCTCGTCGTCGCCGGCAAGCTCACCGTCGTGCCGGGCAAGCGGCAGTGGGTCGCGGAGCAGGCCTACGGCTTCGTGCGCAACTCCATCGCGCGCGACGTGATCGGCAGCAAGGACTTCAAGCAGTTCGTCCCGCTGCTCATGACGCTGTTCACGCTCATCCTGTTCAACAACGTCATGGGCGTCATGCCGTTCATCCAGTTCCCCTCGATGAGCCGCATCGCCTTCCCGATCGTCCTGACGCTCATCGTCTACGTCGTCTACCACACGGTCGCGATCCGCCGGAAGCACGGCGTGCTCAACTACCTCAAGTCGCTCGTCCCGCCGGGCCTCCCCGGCTGGCTCAAGCCGATCATGTTCGTCCTCGAGTTCCTCACGTACTTCTTCATCCGGCCGCTGACCCTCGCCCTGCGACTCTTCGGCAACATGCTCGCCGGCCACCTGATGCTCCTCGTGTTCATCCTCGGTGGCGAGTACCTCCTGCTGCACGGCAGCAACCTGTTCGTCCAGTTCTCGGGTCTGCTCGGCCTCGGGTTCGGCGTCGTCATGACCTTCTTCGAGCTGCTCGTCCAGTTCCTCCAGGCCTTCATCTTCACCCTGCTCTCGGCCCTGTACATCTCCGATGCGGTGAGCGAACACCACTGACTCCCGGACTCGTCCGGTTGCACGACCATCTGAAGAACACACCGACGCCGGGAGCCCCCGGCGCCACCGAAAGGAAAACGCAATGACTGGTGACATCACCTTCCTCGGCTACGGCCTCGCCGCCATCGGCCCCGGTATCGGTGTGGGTCTCATCTTCGCCGCGTACATCAATGGAGTCGCTCGCCAGCCCGAGGCCCGCGGCATGCTCCAGACCATCGCGTTCACCGGTATGGCCCTGACCGAGGCGCTCGCGATCCTCGGTCTCGTGTTCGTCTTCGTCTTCTCAGGCTGACGAGCCGCCCGACCCTCCGTTCGATCGACAGATAGGGAAGCGACGTGGTTCTCGCATCCGTGAAGGCCGCAGAAGGCGTGGGCTGGCCCGAGGCCCTGCCCCTCCTGCCGCACCCCGCCGAGCTCATCGTCGGCCTCGTCGCCTTCGGCGTCCTCTACTGGATCTTCTCGACGAAGGTCGCCCCGAAGATGGAGGCGATGTACGAGGAGCGTGCCGCCGCCATCGAGGGCGGGATGGCCCAGGCCGAGGAGGCCCAGGCCGAGGCCAGGGCCGCGCTGGAGAAGTACAACGCCCAGCTCGCCGGCGCCCGCACCGAGGCCAACGAGATCAGGGAGGCCGCGCGCGAGCAGGGCGCCTCGATCGTCGCCGAGATGCGCGGTCAGGCCCAGTCGGAGGCCGCCCGCATCACCGAGGCGGCCAAGCGTCAGGTCGAGGCCGAGCGCCAGCAGGCCGTCGTCCAGCTGCGCCAGGAGGTCGGCGCCCTGTCGACGTCCCTCGCGAGCAAGATCGTCGGCGAGGCGCTGGAGGACGAGGTCCGCCAGAACGGCATCGTCGACCGCTTCCTCGCCGAGCTCGAGGCCGGCGAGGTCAAGCCCGAGAAGGTCGCCCCCGCGGGTCAGGACGCCTGATGCGTGGCTCGTCTCGCGCCGCGTCCACCTCGGTGCAGTCCGCGTTCGACAGCTCCCTCGCCGCGGGCCTCGGGCTGGGAGACCCTCGCCGAGGAGCTCTTCGCGGTGACGGCCGTCGTCGACGGCAACGCCTCGGTGCGTCGCGCCCTCGCCGACCCGTCGCGTGACGCGTCGGACAAGCGGGGCCTGGCCCGGGCGCTCTTCGGCGGCAAGGTCGGTGAGAGCACCACCGGCCTCGTCTCCGAGGTCGCGGGCCAGCGCTGGGCCGCCGAGCGCGACCTCGGCGACACCCTCGAGAGCCTCGCCGTCCAGGCGCTGCTCGCGACCGCCGAGCGCGCGGGCCGCATCGACCGGGTCGAGGACGAGCTGTTCCGCTTCGAGCGGATCGTCGCCGGCGACCCCGAGCTGCGTGACACCCTCTCGAGCCGCAACCGCGACGGCGCGGGCAAGGCCGCGCTCGTCAAGGGCCTCCTCGAGGTCAAGGCCGCGCCCGAGACCGTGCGCCTCGCCGAGCAGGCGGTGCGCGCCCCGCGCGGGCGTCGCCTCGACCAGGTCCTCGGCGAGTACCTCGCCCTGGCCGCCCGGCGCCGTGACGAGCTCACCGCCCTCGTCACCGTCGCCGCGCCGCTCTCCGCGCAGCAGCAGGCCCGCCTGCGCAGCGCACTCGAGGCGCACTACTCCAAGGCCGTGACGCTCCAGGTCGTCCTGGACCCCAGGGTCATGGGCGGCATCCGGGTGCAGGTCGGCGACGACGTCGTCGACGGCACGGTCCTGCGCCGTCTGGAGGAGGCTCGCCGGCACGTGACCGGCAGCTGAGCCCGGGTGCCCCGCGGCGCCCACCCGAACTGAAGACGCACCACCCACCAAGAGACTTCGGCCCCACAGGGGGCCGGTGACCGAGGAGAAGATCAGAACATGACGGAGCTCTCGATCCGTCCGGAGGAGATCCGGGACGCCCTGGACAGCTACGTCCGGTCCTACGAGCCCGGAGCGGCCTCGCGCGAAGAGGTCGGCCGGGTCACCGACGCCGGCGACGGCATCGCCCACGTCGAGGGCCTTCCCTCGGCGATGACCAACGAGCTGCTGCTGTTCGAGGACGGCACCCGCGGCCTCGCCCTCAACCTCGACGTCCACGAGATCGGCGTCGTCATCCTCGGTGAGTTCTCGGGCATCGAGGAGGGCCAGGAGGTCAAGCGCACCGGCGAGGTCCTGTCCGTCCCCGTGGGCGACAACTTCCTCGGTCGCGTGGTCAACCCCCTCGGTGTCCCCATCGACGGCCTCGGCGACATCGAGGCCGAGGAGCGCCGCGCCCTCGAGCTCCAGGCGCCCACTGTCGTCCAGCGCAAGTCGGTCCACGAGCCGCTGCAGACCGGCCTGAAGGCGGTCGACGCCATGACCCCGATCGGTCGCGGCCAGCGCCAGCTCATCATCGGCGACCGCCAGACCGGCAAGACCACGGTCGCGGTCGACACGATCATCAACCAGAAGGAGTTCTGGGAGACCGGCGACCCCGACAAGCAGGTGCGCTGCATCTACGTCGCCATCGGCCAGAAGGGCTCCACGATCGCAGCCGTCCGCGGCACGCTCGAGGAGGCGGGCGCGATGGAGTACACGACCATCGTCGCGGCACCGGCATCCGACTCCGCCGGGTTCAAGTACCTCGCCCCCTACACCGGCTCGGCCATCGGCCAGCACTGGATGTACCAGGGCAAGCACGTCCTCATCGTCTTCGACGACCTGTCCAAGCAGGCCGAGGCCTACCGCGCCGTGTCGCTGCTGCTGCGCCGCCCGCCGGGCCGCGAGGCGTACCCCGGTGACGTCTTCTACCTGCACAGCCGGCTCCTCGAGCGCTGCGCCAAGCTGTCCGACGACCTGGGCCACGGCTCGATGACCGGCCTGCCGATCATCGAGACCAAGGCCGGTGACGTGTCGGCCTACATCCCGACCAACGTCATCTCGATCACCGACGGCCAGATCTACCTCCAGGCCGACCTGTTCAACTCCAACGTCCGCCCGGCGATCGACGTCGGTGTGTCCGTGTCCCGTGTCGGTGGTGCCGCGCAGATCAAGGCGATGAAGTCCGTCGCCGGTCGACTCAAGCTCGACCTCGCGCAGTACCGCGCCCTCGAGGCGTTCGCGATGTTCGCGTCCGACCTCGACCCGGCGTCGCGCGCGCAGCTCGCGAAGGGCGCCCGCCTCGTCGAGCTCCTCAAGCAGCGCCAGGCCGCGCCGTACCCCGTCGAGGAGCAGGTCGTCTCCATCTGGATGGGCACGACCGGCAAGCTCGACGACGTCGCCGTCGAGGACGTCCGCCGCTTCGAGGCGGAGTTCCTCGACCACCTGCGCCGCACCAAGAGCGACCTGCTCGCGGCCATCCGCGAGACCGGCAAGTTCGAGGAGGAGACCGAGCAGGCCCTCGAGTCCGAGGTCGGCTCCTTCCGCAGCAAGGTCTTCCAGTCCGCCAGCGACGAGGCGGCGCGTGTCGACGACCACCCGGAGGACGGGAGCCTCGCGCAGGACTCCGCCCAGGAGCAGATCGTCAAGCAGAAGCGCTGACCGAGGCGGCCGGCTGCGCCCCGCGCAGCCGGCCACCGGCCAGCCGGCCACCGGCACACGAGCAGTAGAACCAGGAAGGCGGAAACGTATGGGAGCGCAGATCCGGGAGTACCGGCAGCGCATCCGAGCCGTCAGCTCGACGAAGAAGATCACCCGGGCGATGGAGCTCATGGCGGCCTCGCGCGTCGTCAAGGCGCAGCAGGCCGTGCGTGAGTCGAGCCCGTACGCTCGTGCGCTGACCCGCGCGGTGTCCGCGGTGGCGACCTTCTCCAACGAGGACCACCCGCTCACCACCGAGAAGACCGACGTCAAGCGCGCCGCGGTCGTCATCATGACGTCGGACCGCGGCCTCGCCGGCGCCTACAGCTCCTCGGTGCTCAAGGAGAGCGAGCGGCTCGTCTCCGCGCTGCGCGACGACGGCAAGGAGGTCGTGCCCTACCTCCTCGGCCGCAAGGCGATCGGGTTCTACAAGTTCCGCCAGCGCGAGTACGCCGCGGAGTGGAGCGGTGCGTCCGAGAAGCCGAGCTTCGAGACCGCCCGCGAGGTGGGGGAGCGGCTCGTCGGCGACTTCACGACCCCGACCGAGGAGGGCGGCGTCGACGAGGTGCACGTCGTCTTCACGCGGTTCGTGTCGATGGTGACGCAGGAGCCCGAGGTCATCCGACTGCTGCCGCTCGAGGTCGTCGAGGGCGGGGAGGCGCCGGATGCCGACGACCTCCTGCCGCTGTACTCGTTCGAGCCGAGCGCCGAGAAGGTCCTCGACGCGCTGCTGCCGAAGTACGTCAACGCGCGCCTGTTCAACTGCATGCTCCAGGCCGCTGCGTCCGAGCTCGCCGCCCGCCAGCGGGCGATGAAGTCGGCCACGGACAACGCCGAGGAGCTCATCAAGAAGTACACCCGGCTGGCCAACCAGGCCCGCCAGGCCGAGATCACCCAAGAGATCAGCGAAATCGTCGGTGGCGCGAGCGCCCTGGCCGAGAGCAAGTGAGTGAGAGAGAGACCATGACTGCCCCTGTCACCGAGAAGAGCGAGACCACTGCCGGCGGCGTCGGCCGGATCTCGCGCATCATCGGCCCGGTCGTCGACGTCGAGTTCCCCGTCGACGCGATGCCCGAGCAGTACAACCTGCTCACCACGAAGGTCGAGCTGGCCGGCTCCACGCGAGCGCTGAACCTCGAGGTCGCCCAGCACATCGGCGACAACATGGTGCGCGCCATCTCGCTCCAGCCGACCGACGGTCTCGTGCGCGGCACCCCCGTGCAGGACACCGGCGGGCCCATCACCGTGCCCGTCGGCGACGTCACCCTCGGCAAGGTCTTCAACACCACCGGCGAGGTCATGAACCTCGCCGAGGGCGAGACCTTCGAGGTCACCGAGCGCTGGGGCATCCACCGCACCGCGCCGGCCTTCGACCAGCTCGAGTCCAAGACGACGATGTTCGAGACCGGCATCAAGGTCATCGACCTCATGACCCCCTACGTGCAGGGCGGCAAGATCGGCCTGTTCGGCGGCGCCGGCGTGGGCAAGACCGTCCTCATCCAGGAGATGATCGCCCGCGTCGCTCGCGACCACGGTGGCGTCTCCGTGTTCGCCGGAGTCGGCGAGCGCACCCGCGAGGGCAACGACCTCATGGTCGAGATGGAGGAGGCGGGCGTCCTCGGCCAGACCGCGCTCGTCTTCGGCCAGATGGACGAGCCGCCGGGCACGCGTCTGCGCGTGGCCCTCTCGGCGCTGACGATGGCGGAGTACTTCCGCGACGTCCAGGGCCAGGACGTGCTCCTGTTCATCGACAACATCTTCCGCTTCACGCAGGCCGGGTCCGAGGTCTCCACGCTGCTGGGCCGGATGCCGTCCGCCGTCGGCTACCAGCCCACCCTCGCCGACGAGATGGGCGTGCTCCAGGAGCGCATCACCTCCACGCGTGGTCACTCGATCACCTCGATGCAGGCGATCTACGTGCCGGCCGACGACTACACCGACCCGGCGCCGGCCACGACCTTCGCGCACCTCGACGCGACGACCGAGCTCTCCCGCGAGATCGCGTCGCTCGGCATCTACCCCGCCGTGGACCCGCTGACGTCCACCAGCCGCATCCTCGACCGTCGGTACATCACCGAGGAGCACTACACCACCGCGGTGCGCGTGCGGCAGATCCTCCAGCGCAACAAGGAGCTCCAGGACATCATCGCGATCCTCGGTATCGACGAGCTGTCCGAGGAGGACAAGATCCTCGTCAACCGGGCCCGTCGCCTCCAGCGCTTCCTGTCGCAGAACACCTACGTCGCGAAGCAGTTCACCGGCATCGAGGGCTCGACCGTCCCGCTCTCGGACACCATCGAGGCCTTCACGAAGATCTGCGACGGCGACTACGACCACGTCGGCGAGCAGGCGTTCTTCATGTGCGGTGGCCTCGACGACGTCGAGCGTCAGTGGGCCGAGATCCAGAAGAACCTCTGATGGCTCTCACGGTCGAGCTCGTCGCCGCGGACCGCAAGGTCTGGGAGGGCGAGGCGAGCCAGGTCAGCGCCCGCTCCATCGACGGCGACCTCGGCATCCTGCCGGGCCACACCCCGATCCTCTGCGTGCTCGCGGAGGGCGAGGTGCGCGTCAACACCGACGGCGCCTGGCGCACCGCGGTCGTCGACGGCGGCTTCCTCTCGGTGGACCATGACCGGGTGACGATCGTCGCCGAGAGCGTCGACGCCAGCGGCATGGGCTCCTGAGACCGAGGGCAGGGGACCGCCTCGCATGACGCCACTCGTCGTGACCGAGCTGGTCCTCGCCCTCGTCGTCATCGTCGTCGTCGGCGCGCTCACCTTCGTGTGGGCGCGCCGACGCTTCATCTCCGGCGACGGCCGTCCCGTCATGCTCTGCGCCCGCCGTGCCCACGGTGGGCGCTGGCGGCTCGGCCTGGCCCGGCTCGGATCCGAGCGCTTCGAGTGGTTCAGCATCGTCGGGCCGTCGCTGCGCCCGGAGGTGTCGTGGCTCCGCGGCGAGCTCGACCTCGGCACCGCCACCCCGCTCGCCGACCCCATCCCGGGGCTCGCCGAGCCCGTGGCCGTGCAGGGCAGCGCGGGGGCCGAGTCGTGCGAGTTCGCCTTCGTACCAGCCGCATACACCGCGGTGCGGGCGTGGCTGGAGTCGAGCCCACCCGGCTACAACGTCAACGTCGCCTGAGCCGAGCCCGCGCGCCGCACCCCGGCACCGCTCAGGGTCGCGTCGGGGTCGTTGTCAGGTGTCTCCCTGATGTGCCGCCCCTGCCGGCGCCGTCAGGATGCTCGGCATGATCACCGTCGAGTCACTCACCAAGAAGTACGGCAGCGGCGCGCCCGCTGTCGACGACGTCAGCTTCACCGCAGCCACCGGCCGGGTCACGGGGTTCCTCGGGCCCAACGGCGCCGGCAAGTCCACCACCATGCGGATCATGGTCGGGCTCACGCCGGCCACCTCGGGGACCGCCACGATCGACGGACAGCGCTTCGTCGACCTGCCCAACCCGGGCACCCAGGTGGGTGTCCTGCTCGATGCGTCGGCGCAGCACGCCGGCCGCACCGGGCGGGAGATCCTCACGCTGGCCCAGCGCACCATGGGGCTGCCCCGGGCCCGCGTCCAGGAGATGCTCGACCTCGTCAGCCTGACCTCCACGGAGGCCGACCGACGGGTGAAGAACTACTCCCTCGGGATGCGCCAGCGGCTGGGCATCGGGACCGCCCTCCTCGGCGACCCGCACGTGCTCGTGCTGGACGAGCCCGCCAACGGGCTCGACCCCGCCGGCATCCGGTGGATGCGCGACCTCCTGCGCAGCTTCGCGGACCAGGGCGGCACGGTCCTGCTGTCCTCCCACCTGCTCCACGAGATCGAGGTGATCGCCGACGACATCGTCGTGATCGGCAATGGTCGGATCGTGGCTCGCGGGACCAAGGCCGAGCTCCTGGCCGGCGCCGGCACGGTCGCCCGCGCCGGTGACGCCCCGGCCCTCGCCGACGCCCTCCAGCGCTCCGGTCACGACGTGACCGTGCGCGCCGACGGCAGCCTCCACACCGATGCCACCGCCGCCCTCGTCGGTGAGGTCGCGCTGTCCCTGCGCGTGGCCCTGACCGAGCTTCGCGCCGCCGACGGCGCAGGACTCGAGGAGATGTTCCTCGAGCTCACCGCAGACACCCAGCGAGAAGGAGCCGTGGCATGACCACCGCCGTCGTCGTCGTCGACGAGACCCCCACGATCACCCCGACCCGCACCGCCACGGCATCCCGCCGCATCCCGCTCACCCGTCTCGTCGGGGTCGAGCTGCGCAAGATGTTCGACACCCGCTCGGGCTTCTGGCTGATGGCCAGCATCGTCATCGTCAACCTGCTCGCCACGGCTGCCGTCGTCACGTTCGGCGCGGACGAGGACCTCACCTACGAGAACTTCGCGGCCGCGATCGGCGCCCCGATGACCGTGATCCTGCCGATGATCGGCATCCTCGCCGTCACGAGCGAGTGGAGCCAGCGCAGCGGCCTGACGACCTTCACCCTCGTGCCGCACCGCGGCCGGGTGCTCTGGGCGAAGTTCCTCTGCGCGGTCGGTGTCGGCGTCGTCGCGATGTTCGTCGCCCTCGTGATCGGCGCCCTCGGCAACGTCGTCGGCACCGCCATCGCGGGCACCGACCCCGTGTGGAACGTGACCGTCTCCGAGTTCGCGCTCATCGTCCTCGGCAGCGTCCTCGGGATGGTGTTCGGGTTCATGCTCGGCGTGCTCATCCGCAACTCGGCGGGTGCGATCGTCGCCTACTTCGTCTACTCCTTCGTGCTGCCGCCGCTCACCGGCCTGCTCGCGACGAACCAGCAGTGGTTCGCCGACATGCAGCCGTGGGTCGACTTCAGCTACGCGCAGTTCCCGCTCTTCGACGGCGTCGATCAGCGGTGAGCAGTGGGCGCACCTCGCCGTCTCGGGCACGCTGACGCTGCTCCTCCCGCTGGCGGTCGGGCTCGTCCTGGTGCGCCGCTCCGAGGTCAAGTGACCCGCCGCTGAGCACCACCCACGGCTGACCGCCGCCCCGCGCCACACGGCGCGGGGCGGCGGTCAGCCCTTGCCGGCCGGGGGCCTGCTCGCGCCCGCCGCCCGGGCGCCCACAGCACGTCGCCGCCGGGCAGGTTGGCGCAGCGCGCGAGCACGAAGAGCAGGTCCGAGAGCCGGTTGAGGTACGCCGCGGTGACGGGGTTGACGCCACCCTCGTCCGCGGACGTCGCCGGGCTCGGTGCCGTAGGCCTCGACCGCCGCCCACACCGAGCGCTCGGCCCGCCGGACGACGGTGAGGGCGAGGTGGAGGTGGGCCGCGCCGACGGTGCCCCCGGGAAGGATGAACGAGCGCAGCTTCTCGAGCCGCGCGAGGTAGTGGTCGCAGTCGCCCTCGAGCTCGGCCACCCACTCCTGCTTGACCCGCAGCGGGGGGTACTCGTAGCTCCGCTGGAGCGGTGTCGACAGGTCCGCGCCGATGTCGAACAGGTCGTTCTGCACCCGGATGAGCACCGAGCGCACGTCGTCGGGCAGCTCGCCCGCCGCGAGGGCCACCCCGATCGCGGCGTTCGCCTCGTTGACGTCGGCATAGGCCGCGAGGCGCGGGTCGGTCTTGCGGGTGCGGCTGAGGTCCCCGAGCGCCGTCGACCCGTCGTCGCCGGTGCGGGTGTAGATCCGGGTGAGGTTGACCATGCCGACAGCCTTGCAGACGGCCTGGTCGCGGCGGTCGTTGGCATGAAGATGACATTGTCCATTCTTTGCCCGTTCTTGACCGGAATGAGGGTGACGTGGGACCTCCGCGTTCTGTCTAATGAGGCCACGACGATGTGAGAGGGGGACACCGTGGCCGTTCAGGGGGACGCCATCGTGACCATCGCAGAGCACCATGACGAGCACGGGTGCCACCTGGCACTGCGCGGACGGCTCGACGTCCGGACCGCCGCCGACCTGCGGCTGTCGCTGCACCGGGTCATCTCCGACGGCACGACGCCGCTGCTGCGTCGACCTGAGCGAGGCCCACGTGGGCGACACCACGGGCTTCGGGCTCATCGTCGAGTGCCAGCGGCGCGCCCGTCGCGCCGGTCGCCCGATGGTGGTCGTCGCGGCCGACGACCGCACCCGTCGCCTCCTGCGCCGAGCCCGCCTGGGGTCGCTGCTCGGCACGGCGTCCGGGCCGGCGCCGGTCAGCGCCACGCTGCTGGCGGGCGCCCCGGCCTGACCTGGCGCCCCTGTGGGCACCGTCACCGTGTGGGCACTCTCACCGTGCGGCCCGCTACCCGCGCGGCGGGGGCGCGGCTAGCGTTCCAGCCATGTCCGAGAGCAGCGAGGCGGCCCGGCCCGAGCGCGACCGCCCGTGGGTGATGCGCACGTATGCCGGCCACTCCAGCGCGGCTGCCAGCAACGCGCTGTACCGCCGCAACCTCGACAAGGGCCAGACCGGGCTCTCCGTCGCCTTCGACCTGCCGACCCAGACCGGCTACGACCCCGACCACCCCCTGGCCCGCGGCGAGGTCGGCAAGGTCGGGGTCCCGGTCTCGCACCTCGGCGACGTGCGGGCGCTCTTCGCCGGCATCCCCATGTCGCGGATGAACACCTCGATGACGATCAACGCCACCGCGATGTGGCTCCTGGCGCTCTACCAGGTGGCGGCCGAGGAGCAGGCGCTGGCCGCGGGTGAGGACCCCGCCGAGGCGGTACGGGAACTGGGCGGCACGACCCAGAACGACATCATCAAGGAGTACCTCTCGCGCGGGACCTACGTCTTCGCGCCCGGCCCGTCGCTGCGGCTCACCACCGACGTGGTCGCCTACACCGTCGCCGAGATGCCGCGGTGGAACCCGATCAACATCTGCAGCTACCACCTGCAGGAGGCGGGCGCGACGCCGGTGCAGGAGATCGCCTACGCGATGAGCACCGCGATCGCCGTGCTGGACGCCGTGCGCGACTCGGGGCAGGTGCCGGCCGACCGGTTCGGCGAGGTCGTGGCCCGCATCTCGTTCTTCGTCAACGCCGGGGTGCGCTTCGTCGAGGAGATGTGCAAGATGCGCGCCTTCGTCCAGCTCTGGGACGAGCTGACGCTCGAGCGCTACGGGGTCACCGACGCCCGCCAGCGGCGGTTCCGCTACGGCGTGCAGGTCAACTCCCTCGGGCTCACCGAGGCCCAGCCGGAGAACAACGTGCAGCGGATCGTCCTCGAGATGCTCGCCGTGACGCTCTCCAAGGACGCCCGCGCGCGGGCCGTCCAGCTGCCGGCGTGGAACGAGGCGCTCGGCCTGCCCCGGCCGTGGGACCAGCAGTGGTCGCTGCGCATCCAGCAGGTCCTCGCCCACGAGTCCGACCTCCTCGAGCACGACGACCTCTTCGAGGGCTCGGTCGTCGTCGCCGCGAAGGTCGCCGAGCTCGTCGAGGGCGCGCGGGCCGAGATCGACCGGATCCAGGCGATGGGCGGGGCCGTGCCGGCCGTCGAGGGCGGCTACATGAAGTCCGAGCTCGTCGCCTCGCACGCCCGGCGGCGCCGGCGGATCGAGACCGGGGAGGACGTCGTCGTCGGCGTCAACCGGTTCGAGTCGACCGAGCCCAGCCCGCTCACCGCCGACCTCGAGACGGCGATCCAGTCCGTTGACGCGGGGGTCGAGGAGGCTGCCGTCGAGGCGGTGCGACGCTGGCGCCGGGAACGCGACGCGGACCCGCGGACGCGCGAGCGCGCGGCATCCGCCCTCGCCCGCCTCGTCGAGGACGCCGCAACCGACACCAACCTCATGGCGGCGACCCTGGAGTGCGCCCGGGCAGGGGTGACCACGGGGGAGTGGGCCGGCGCCCTGCGCGAGGTGTTCGGCGAGTTCCGCGCGCCCACCGGCGTCAGCGGAGCCGTGGGCGCCGGGGCAGGCTCGGAGGCCCTCGCCGACGTGCGGGCGGCCGTGGCCCGCACCGCCGAGGAGCTCGGCGAGCGGCTCCGGGTCCTCGTCGGCAAGCCCGGCCTCGACGGACACTCCAACGGGGCCGAGCAGGTGGCCGTGCGGGCCCGCGACGCCGGCTTCGAGGTCGTCTACCAGGGCATCCGGCTCACGCCGGAGCAGATCGTCGCGGCGGCCGTCGCGGAGGACGTCCACCTCGTCGGCATCTCGATCCTGTCGGGATCGCACATGGAGCTCGTGCCCGAGGTGCTGGACCGGATGCGCGACGCCGGGGCCGGCGAGGTGCCGGTGATCGTCGGCGGCATCATCCCCGAGGCGGATGCCGTGCGCCTCAAGGAGCTCGGGGTCGCCGAGGTGTTCACGCCCAAGGACTTCGGGCTCAACGACATCATGGCCAGGTTCGTCGACGTCATCCGCGCGTCCCGGGGACTGCCGGCGGACTCGCCGACGCCGGCCCCGGCGTAGCGTGCCCCCATGGCCCTGCACTGCGCGGCGACGCTGCTGCTCGTCCCCGCCGGAACCGGCCTCGACGAGGTGGGCGACCCCGGTGCGTGGCTGGCCGACCCGCTTCCGGAGGGCGCCGACGTCGTCGACGGCCTGCAGTCACTCGCCGACCGCTTCCGTGGCGAGCGGGTCGCCGTGCCGATGCGCTCGGACCAGCTGCGTGCCCTGCTCGAGCACCTCGGCCGGGTGGCGCCGCCGGGGGCCGTGACGGACCGGCTGCGCCTGGAGGTCGGCGACGACGGGTGGGAGCTGCGCCCCTGGGAGTGACCCGCGGTCGGGGTCCTCAGAAGAGTCGGTGCTCGCTGGAGTCGACGCCCTTGAGGGCGTCGTAGTCGAGGACGACGCAGCGGATGCCGCGGTCCTCGGCGAGCGTGCGCGCCTGGGGCTTGATGACCTGGGCGGCGAAGATGCCGCTGACGGGCGCGAGGTGCGGGTCGCGGTTCATCAGCTCGAGGTAGCGGGTGAGCTGCTCGACGCCGTCGATCTCACCGCGGCGCTTGATCTCGACGGCGACCGTGGCGCCCGTGGCGTCCTTGCACAGGATGTCGACCGGGCCGATCGGTGTCATGTACTCGCGGCGCGTCAGCGTCCAGCCGTCGCCCAGGGTCGTGATGTGCTCGGCGAGCAGCCGCTGGAGGTGCGCCTCGACGCCGTCCTTGACCAGGCCGGGGTCGACCCCGAGCTCGTGCGCGCTGTCGTGGTGGACGTCGTGGAGGCGCACCCGGAGGCGGTCCTCGGACTTCGCGTGCTGCACGACCCACACGGCCGTGACGCCCTCGGCAGCCTCGGTCTCGTCGGGCTCGACCTCGGCCATCGCGCAGGGGGGCGACATCCAGTTGAGCGGCTTGTAGGACCCGCCGTCGGAGTGCACGAGCACCGAGCCGTCGGCCTTGACCAGGAGCAGCCGGGTCGCGAGGGGCAGGTGGGCGGAGAGCCGCCCGTCGTAGTCGACGCTGCACGTCGCGATCACCAGTCGCACGGTCGACCACCCTACCCAGCCGGACCGGCCGTGCGCCGTCCCCGACCCGTTGCCACCGGCGGGGTGGCGGGCGCACACTGCAAGGGAGGTGAGGCCGATGAGGGCAGCCCTGCTGGCCGGTGCTCTCGTCGTGCTGCCCGGAGCGTGGTTCGTCGCCCAGGGCGAGCTCCTCCGCTGGCTCGGCGACGGAGAGCCACCGCGCCTCCTGCGCCCGCGTCGCCGAACGGGCCCGCGTGTGGCGCGAGCGGCGACGTCCAGCCCACGGTCGAGCTCCCGCCCGTGCTCATCACGCTCGAGCTGCGCCGGCTCGAGGCCGAGATCCAGCCGGGTCGAGGAGAGCGACGCCCCGCACCGCGCCGCCCGCCTGCGGGCCGTCGTCGCGGCCTATGACCAGCTGCTCCTCCAGCTGTGCGAGAGCCTCGGGGTGGAGACCCACGTCGGCCTGCCCCCGCTGCCGTCCGGGGAGCGGCTCGCGCTCGAGGCCGAGCTCGTCGCCGCCGGTCACGAGTGGTGAGGCTGCGCGCGGACCGGTCGGCACGGCATCCGGCATGCGTGACCCTGGTCGCACCCGCGCGCCCGGAGGTGTGGAGCGTCACGCCGGTGGCCCCTCGTGACGCCGGGAGCCCTCTGCAAGGATCGCCGCCATGGCACGTGACTTCACCAGTGTGGGTGTGATCGGACTCGGGACGATGGGCGCGGGCATCGTGGAGGTGTTCGCTCGCAACGGGATCGACGTGATCGCCGTCGAGGTCGACGACCAAGGGTGTCGAGCACGGCAAGCAGGTGCTCGCCGGCTCCACGGGTCGCGCGCTGGCCCGCGGGAAGATGACGCAGGAGGAGCACGACGCCCTCCACGGCCGGGTGACGTTCACGACCGACCTCGACGACCTCGCCGACGTGCCAGCTCGTCGTCGAGGCCGTGCCCGAGCACCTCGACCTCAAGCGCGAGCTGCTCAGCCGGGTCGACAAGGTCGTCTCGCCCGACGCGATCCTCGCGACGAACACCTCGTCGCTGCCCGTCACCGAGATCGCCGTCGCCACCGGCAACCCCAAGCGAGTCGTCGGCATGCACTTCTTCAACCCCGCGCCGGTGCAGCAGTTCGTCGAGGTGATCCGCACCGTCATCACCGCCGACGACGTCTTCGAGGACGTCAAGGCGCTGGCCGACCGGATCGGCAAGAAGCCGGTCATCGTCGGCGACAAGGCGGGCTTCATCGCGAACGCGCTGCTCTTCGGCTACCTCAACCACGCGGTGGCGATGTTCGAGAGCCACTACGCGACGCGCGAGGACCTCGACGCGGCGATGCGCTTCGGCTGCGGCTACCCGATGGGCCCGCTCCAGCTGCTCGACCTCATCGGCCTCGACACCGCGTACGAGATCCTCGACACGATGTACAAGCAGGGCCGCGACCGCCTCCACGCGCCGAGCCCGATCATCAAGCAGATGGTGAGCGCGGGGCTGCTCGGCCGCAAGAGCGGGCGGGGCTTCTACACGTATGCCGCAGAGGGCTCACCGCAGGTCGTCGCCGACGCGCACACGCCGGCCGGCGGACCGCCCGCGGGCGTCGCGCTGCGGACGGTCTCGACGGTGGGCGTCGTCGGGTCGGGGACCATGGCCACCGGGATCGTCGAGGTGTTCGCCAACGCCGGGTACGCGGTGACGTACGTCGCCCGCGGCGAGGACAAGGTCGAGGCCGTGCGGGCGGCACTCGCGCGCAGCGCGGCCCGCCAGGTCGAGAAGGGTCGGACGACCGCCGAGGACGCCGAGAAGCGCCCTCGGCCGGGTCACCGGCGCGACGTCGCGCGAGGCGCTCGCGGACGTCGACCTCGTCGTCGAGGCGATCGCCGAGGACCTCGCCGTCAAGCAGGACCTCTTCCGCGACCTCGACCGGATCTGCAAGCCGGGCGCGGTCCTGGCCACGACGACCTCGTCGCTGCCGATCATCGACTGCGCGAAGGTCACGTCGCGGCCGCAGGACGTCGTCGGGATGCACTTCTTCAACCCGGCACAGGTCATGAAGCTCGTCGAGGTCGTGCACACGGTCTCCACCGACGCCCGACGTCACCGCGACGGTGCAGGACCTGTGCGACAAGGTCGGGAAGGTCCCCGTCACCTGTGGCGACCGCTCGGGCTTCATCGTCAACGCGCTGCTCTTCCCCTACCTCAACGACGCGGTCAAGATGCTCTCGGCCAACTACGCGACGGCCGACGACATCGACACCGCGATGAAGACCGGGTGCGGGCTCCCCATGGGTCCCTTCGAGCTGCTCGACGTCGTGGGCCTGGACGTCTCCCTCGCGATCCAGCGCGAGCTCTACCTGGAGTTCCGCGAGCCGGGCTTCGCGCCGGCGCCGCTGCTCGAGCACCTCGTGACCGCGGGGTACCTCGGCCGCAAGACCGGGCGTGGCTTCCGGACCTACGCCTGAGAGCGGATCGGCCTGCTGCGCAGCCGGTTTGTGCGGCGGCGCCGCTGTCGTCTACTGTTCTCGACGTCAGCCCGCGAGGGAGGAACGGACGCCAAGCGACCTGGTTCAGACCGGGTCCCAAGCAGGCCGGTCCCGGGGCTGGCCCCCTCGTCCGACACGGACCCGAGACCGCCCCCGGGTGGTGACGGATGCCGAGTTGGGGAGCAGCCGACAGGCTGCTACCGTAGGGGGCCCTGCGAAGATCCAAGCGCGATCGAAGCCCGACCGTTCCCCGGAACGGACACGGATTTGACGCCCAAGCGTGGACGCAGGTAAGTTGGAACGGTTGCCTCCTCGGAGCGCGACTGCGGAACAAGCCCCTACGACTGGCTCGATGAGCCCAGGCGCGGGTGCGCGTCCGATTCTTGAGAACTCAACAGCGTGTCAAAAATCGATGCCAATTAACCTCGTCGCGTCGTGCCTGTTTCTGGTGGCCTTTTCGGGTTGCTGGGTGGGTGTGGCGTTGCGAATTTTCCTTTGGTTGGACAACGAACAACAGCGAAATGCTGGTTGTTTGTGCTCAGCTTGTGATTTGAACCCTTTCGGGTTTTGTTTTTCCTTCGGGCCTTTTGGGGTTCGGGGGTGTGAAACATCAACGGAGAGTTTGATCCTGGCTCAGGACGAACGCTGGCGGCGTGCTTAACACATGCAAGTCGAACGGTGATCTTGGTGCTTGCACTGGGGGATCAGTGGCGAACGGGTGAGTAACACGTGAGTAACCTGCCCCAGACTCTGGAATAACCCCGGGAAACCGGAGCTAATACCGGATATGAAGTAGAGCTGCATGGCTACTACTTGGAAAGTTTTTCGGTCTGGGATGGACTCGCGGCCTATCAGCTTGTTGGTGA
>CAVWRI010000011.1:0-25918 GCA_963757405.1 uncultured Actinomycetota bacterium | reverse complement strand
CGCAGGGCGGCGAACACCCTCTCCTCGTGGTCGAACTCGGGGCGGACCGCCGATCCCCAGTGGTACGGCGCACCACGCCCCCCGAAGGCGATTCGCCCGTCGTCGGTCCGCTGGCCGTAGATGACGACATGGCCGTGGTCGGCGAAGACCTCGCGCCGGCGAGGCCGACCCGGGCCCACTGCTCCTCGCTGAACGGCTCGGTGGCGACCATGAGCGAGTACACCGGGACGACCCGCGGGCCAGACCGGGAAGCGACCCGGTCCAGCCCTCGGTGGCAGACGACCGTGCCGGCGCGGTGACGCGGTGGCCGTCCTCGAGCACGACCACCCCGTCGGAGGCGCGGCTCACCCTGGCGCCCTCGACCACGCGCCGCCGAGCCGGCGGACGGCCGCGGCCAGGCCGTCGACGAGCCGCCGTGGGTGCACCCGGGCGCAGTGAGGTGTGAAGGTCGCCCCGCGGGTCCCGGCCAGCGTCGAGCCGCTCGCGGCTCCCGGCGGCGTCGAGCCACACCGTGCCGTCGCCCCACGAGGCGGCGTGCGCGGCCTCCGCCCGCGCGCGCCGCTCCTGGGCCGGGGTCCGCGCCACCGAGCAGCGCCCCGCCCTTGACGAACCCGCTGCCCAGCCCTTCCTCGCTGTCGACCCGGCCGACCTCGTCGACCGTGTCACGAAGGGCCGCCAGCTGGGCGAGCGCGGCCGCCGCGCCCGGTCGGCGGGCGATGGTGTCGGCCGAGACCGGCCACAGCGACGAGACCCAGCCGCCGTTGCGGCCGCTCGCGCCGAAGCCGACGTGCTCGGCCTCGAGGACGAGCACGTCCAGGTCGGGCCGGTCGCGCAGGAGGTAGTAGGCCGTCCACAGGCCGGTGTACCCGCCCCCGACGACGACGACGTCGACCGGCGTGCGGCAGGTCGGATGCCGTGCCGCGCCGGTGCGGGCACCGACGACGAGGCCGCCGTGGCGGTGTCCCACCACAGCGGCCCGGTCGACGGACGGGGGGTCGCCCGCGCCACGTCAGAGGTGGTTCTCGGCCTCGGTGAGCACCGAGCGCAGGCGGCGCTCGATCTCCTCGAACTCGGCCGGACCCATCGTCAGCGGCGGGGCGAGCTGCACGACGGGGTCGCCGCGGTCGTCGGCGCGGCAGTAGAGGCCGGCGTCGAAGAGCGCCTTGGACAGGAAGCCGCGCAGCAGCCGCTCGGACTCGGCGTCGTCGAACGTCTCGCGGGTCGCCTTGTCCTTGACGAGCTCGATGCCGTAGAAGTAGCCGGCGCCCCGGACGTCACCGACGAGCGGGAGGTCGAGCAGCTTGTCGAGCGTGGCCCTTGAAGACCGGGGCGTTCTGCTTGACCCGGTCGTTGAGGCCCTCGCGCTCGAAGATGTCGAGGTTGGCCATCGCCGCCGCGCAGGAGACGGGGTGGCCGCCCCAGGTGTAGCCGTGCGGGAAGTACGTCGTGCCGTGGCGGAACGGCTCGAAGAGCCGGTCGCTGGCGATCATCAGGCCGAGCGGTGCGTAGCCGCTCGTCACGCCCTTGGCCGTCGTGATGATGTCGGGCTGGTAGCCGAAGTCCTCGCACGCGAACATCGAGCCGATGCGGCCGAAGGCGCAGATCGTCTCGTCGGAGACGAGGAGCACGTCGTACTCGTCGCAGATCTCGCGGACCCGCTCGAAGTACCCGGCCGGCGGCGGGAAGCAGCCACCGGAGTTCTGGACCGGCTCGAGGAAGACGGCCGCGACCGAGTCGGGGCCCTCGAACTCGATGGCCTCGGCGATGCGGTCGGCCGCCCAGCGGCCGAACGCCTTCTCGTCGTCGCGCAGGTGCTCCGGCGCGCGGTACATGTTGGTGTTGGGCACCTTGTGGCCGCCGGGCACGAGCGGCTCGAAGTCGACCTTGGCCGCGGGGATGCCGGTGATCGACAGGGCGCCCTGCGGCGTGCCGTGGTAGGCGACCGCACGGGAGATGACCTTGTGCTTGGTCGGCTTCCCGGTGAGCTTGAAGTACTGCTTGGCCAGCTTCCACGCGGTCTCGACGGCCTCGCCGCCACCGGTGGTGAAGAAGACCCGGTTGAGGTCGCCGGGGGCGTTGTGGGCCAGCCGCTCGGCGAGCTCGATGGCCCGCGGGTGCGCGTAGGACCACAGCGGGAAGAACGCGAGCTCGGAGGCCTGCTTGGCCATCGCCTCGCCGATCTCGGTGCGGCCGTGGCCGACGTTGTTGACGAACAGGCCCGGCGAGGCCGTCGATGTACTCGTTGCCGCGGTCGTCCCAGATCGTCCATCCCTCACCACGGGTGATGATCGGCACCGAGTGGCCCAGCCCGCCGGCCTCGCGCTCCTCGAACACCGAGTGGCGCGTGAAGTGCATCCACAGGTGGTCGCGGGCGGCGTCGGAGTACAGCTCTGCCCGTGCCGGTGTGCAGGTCGGAGCTCGGCTCCCAGACGTTGGACGGTAGGTGGTCATCGCGTACCCCAGTTGTAGTGCTGCTTGTTGAGTTTCAGGTAGACGAACGTCTCGGTGGTCGTCACCTCGGGCAGGGTGCGGATCCGCTCGGTCAGCAGCTCCAGCAGGTGGTCGTCGTCCTCGCAGACGACCTCGGCGAGGATGTCGAAGCTGCCCGCCGTCGTGACGACGTAGGACACCTCCTGCATCTCGGTGAGCGCCTCGCCGACCGCGAGGAGGTCCCCTTCCGCCCGGATGCCGATCATCGCCTGGCGGCGGAAGCCCACCTGGAGGGGGTCGGTCACCGCGACGATCTGCATGACCTCGGCGTCGAGGAGGCGCTGCACGCGCTGGCGCACCGCCGCCTCCGAGAGGCCGACGGCCTTGGCGATGGCGGCGTAGGACTGGCGGCCGTCCTCCTGGAGGAGCTCGATGATGCGCTTGGCGACGTCGTCGAGCCGGGTCTCCTGGGACGAACGGGGCGCCCGTGGCGGGCGTGGGCTGCGGGTCACGGCGCCATCGTGCCGCCGAAACGGTCGGTGCGCAAGTGCGTCGGTAACGGATTCCGTATGCGCGCGGGGCACGTTGTGTAACTTTTCATCACTTTGTGTGCCTCGACCCTAGTGATTTCGCGAGAACCGGGTTTAGAGTCCCCCTGCAATGCCCTCCACGAGCCACCCCGGGAGCCACGCACATGAGCGGACCGCGCAGCCTGCGCAACTTCATCGCCGGCGAGTACGTCGACGGGCGTACCGATTCCACGACCGACATCGTCAACCCCGCGACGGGATCGGTCGTCGCCACCGCACCGGTGAGCGGCCAGGCCGACGTGGACGCCGCCTACGCGGCCGCCGACACCGCCTTCGGCGAGTGGGGCCGCACGACGCCGAGCGAGCGCCAGCAGGCCCTGCTCAAGCTCGCCGACGCGATCGAGTCGCGGGCGGACGAGCTCATCGCGCTCGAGTCCGAGAACACCGGCAAGATCCACGCGCTCACGGCGAGCGATGAGATCCCGCCGATGGTCGACCAGCTCCGGTTCTTCGCCGGGGCCGCGCGCGTGCTCGAGGGCAAGGCGGCAGGGGAGTACATGAAGGGCCACACGTCGTGGATCCGGCGTGAGCCGATCGGCGTCGTGGGCCAGGTGACCCCGTGGAACTACCCGCTGCTCATGGCCGTGTGGAAGATCGCCCCCGCGCTCGCCGCGGGCAACACCGTCGTCCTCAAGCCGAGCGACACGACGCCCGAGACGACGCTCCTGCTCGCCGAGATCGCCTCGGAGTTCCTCCCCGCGGGCACGCTCAACGTGATCACCGGTGACCGCGGCACCGGCCGGCTGCTCGTCGAGCACCCGACCCCGGGCCTGGTCGCCATCACCGGCTCGGTCCGCGCCGGCTCGGAGGTCGCCGCGAGCGCCGCGCCGAACGTCAAGCGCGTCCACCTCGAGCTCGGTGGCAAGGCCCCGGTCGTCGTCTTCGACGACGCGGACCTCGAGGCGGCCGTCGAGGGCATCGCCGTCGCCGGCTACTTCAACGCCGGGCAGGACTGCACCTCGGCCACCCGCGTGCTCGCCGCTCCCGGCATCCACGACGACTTCGTCTCGGCCCTCGCCGAGTACGCCCGCAGCTCGGCGCCGGTCGGCCTGCCCGACGACGAGGACGCCCTCTTCGGCCCCGTCAACAGCGCCCGCCAGCTGCAGCACGTGTCGGGCTTCATCGAGCGGCTCCCGTCGCACGCCACCGTGTCGGCGGGCGGGAACCGCCGCGGCGACCTCGGCGACGGCTTCTACCTCGAGCCCACCGTGCTGTCCGGCCTGCGCCAGGACGACGAGGCGATCCAGAACGAGATCTTCGGCCCGGTCATCACGGTGCAGCGCTTCACCGACGAGGTCGAGGCCCTGCGGTGGGCCAACGGCGTCGACTACGGCCTGGCGTCCTCGGTGTGGACCAAGGACTTCGGCCGGGCGATGCGGATGTCGCGCGCGCTCGACTTCGGCTGCGTCTGGATCAACACGCACATCCCGCTCGTTGCCGAGATGCCGCACGGCGGCTACAAGAAGTCCGGCTACGGCAAGGACCTGTCGATGTACGGCTTCGAGGACTACACCCGCATCAAGCACGTCATGGCCAACATCGAGTCCTGACCCCAAAACACGACCGGCACGCGCGACACTGCACCTGAACCACAGCCCGACCACGCACCACCCACCCCGGACCCGCACCACCCCCGCGAGGAGACATCCCATGGCCGAGCGCCCCACTCCAGACCTGACCTCCCCCGCCATGCGCGCGGCCCTGATCCGCGGGCTCACGAGCCGCCGCGCGGTCATGACCGGCGCATTCGGGCTCGGCGCGACCGCCGCGCTGACCGCCTGCGGGAGCGAGGGCACCGGCAGCACGCCGTCCGGCTCGGCCGCGCCCACCGCGAAGGCCGCGCAGGACATGAGCGACACCGAGAAGGTCGTCAACTGGTCGAACTGGCCGGAGTACATCGACCTCTCCGAGGACGAGAAGTCGCGCCCGACGCTCGACGCCTTCACCAAGGCGACCGGCATCCAGGTCAACTACACCGAGGACTACAACGACAACGACGAGTTCTACGCCAAGGTGCGCCCGCTGCTCGAGGGGGGCCAGGACACCGGCCGCGACGTGTGGTGCAGCACCGACTGGATGGTCGCGCGCCTGATCCGCCAGGGCTACGTCCAGGCGCTGGACACCGCGAACATCCCGAACGCCGCCAACCTCGAGGAGTCCCTCAAGAACGTCGAGTTCGACCCGGGCCGCAAGTTCTCCCTCCCGTGGCAGAGCGGCTTCGCCGGCATCGCGTACAACCTCGACGCGACCGGCGGCAAGAAGATCGAGACGATCACCCAGCTCCTCACCGACCCGACCCTCAAGGGCAAGGTCACCCTCCTCCTTGAGATGCGCGACACCATCGGCCTCGTGCTCTGCGAGCTGGGCAAGGACCCGGCGAGCTTCACCGACGCCGACTTCGACGCCGCCATCGCCATGATCCAGAAGGCCAAGGACGCCGGGCAGATCAAGGGCTTCACGGGGAACGACTACACCGACGGGCTCACCAAGGGCGACATCGCGGCGTGCGTCGCGTGGACCGGGGACGTCGTCCAGCTCCAGTTCGACAACGACAAGGTCGAGTACTTCCTGCCCCAGGCCGGCTTCACGCTCTGGTCGGACAACTTCGTCATCCCGGCGCTGGCCAAGCACAAGAAGAACGCCGAGACCCTCATCAACTACTACTACGACCCCGCCGTCATGGCCGAGGTCGAGGCGTACGTCAACTACATCCCGCCGGTCGCCGGCACCAAGGCCGAGCTCGACAAGATCGACCCCGAGCTCGGCAAGAACACGCTCATCGTCCCCACACCCGAGGTGCTCGCCCGCTCGAAGGTGTTCCGAGGCCTGAGCGCCGAGGAGGAGCTCAAGTACAACCGCGCCTACACCGACCTCACCACGAGCTGATGGCGGACTACGGGGCCGGTGACCTCCGGCTGGTCGGGCTGAAGAAGTCGTTCGGCGACTTCACGGCGGTCCACCCCCTCGACCTGGAGATCCCGCAGGGGTCGTTCTTCGCCCTCCTCGGACCCTCGGGGTGCGGCAAGACGACGACCCTGCGGATGGTCGCGGGCCTCGACGACCCGACCGAGGGCCAGATCCTCATCGGCGACACCGACATCACGAGGACGCGCGCCCACCAGCGCAACGTCAACACGGTGTTCCAGTCGTACGCGCTCTTCCCGCACATGACGGTGTTCGACAACGTCGCGTTCGGCCTGCGGCGCAAGGGCGACAAGGAGGCGAAGACGAAGGCGCAGGACGCCCTCGACCTCGTCGAGCTCGGCCACGCCGGCTCCAAGCGGCCCAACCAGCTCTCGGGCGGCATGCAGCAGCGCGTGGCCCTGGCCCGGGCCCTCGTCAACCGTCCCGACGTCCTCCTCCTCGACGAGCCCCTCGGCGCCCTCGACCTCAAGCTGCGTCGCCAGATGCAGATCGAGCTCAAGCGGATCCAGCAGGAGGTCGGCCTGACGTTCATCCACGTCACGCACGACCAGGAGGAGGCCATGACCATGGCCGACTCCATCGCGGTGATGAACGGCGGCCACCTCGAGCAGCTCGGCGACCCCGCCACGCTCTACGAACACCCTGCCTCCACCTTCGTGGCCAACTTCCTCGGCCAGTCCAACCTCCTCACGGCCCGGGTCGCCGGCTCCGCGGGGGACGGGCTGCTCGCCGCCGAGGTGCACGGGCACGACGTGCTCGTGCAGGCCGACAAGGTGCCCGACGGCCTCACGAACGTGTGGCTGGGGGTGCGCCCGGAGAAGCTGACGCTCGGCGAGGGCGGGGGCCGCAACCGGCTCACCGGCTCGGTCACCGACGCCTCGTTCACGGGGGTGGCGACCCAGTACCTCGTGCGGATGCCGTGGGGCTTCGACGTCGTGGTCGTCCAGCAGAACGACGGCTCGGCCCGGGCCCGCCTCGGCGAGAACGTCACCCTGTCGTGGGAGCCCGGGCACGAGTTCGTGCTCGACGCCGCGCAGTCCGAGGACGCCGGCGTCGAACGGGTGCTGGTCGATGGCTGACCTCGCGGTCCTCGCGCCGAAGGGGGCACAGGCACCGAGACGGCGCGCCAACTGGGTGCCCTACGCACTCCTCGCCCCGGGCCTGCTGTGGCTCGTCGTGTTCTTCGCCGCGCCGATGCTCACCCTGTTCTCCCAGTCGCTGCAGGAGGGGTCGGTCGAGGCCGGCTACACCTTCACGGGCAACATCTCGATCTACGCCGACGCGATCCAGAAGTACTGGCCCCAGCTGGTCCGCTCGGTCGGGTACGCCGCGACGGCCACGGTGGCCGCCCTCGTGCTGGCCTACCCGCTGGCGTACTACATGGCGCAGAAGGCGGGGCGCTGGAAGAACGTCATGCTCGTCCTCGTCGTCGCGCCGTTCTTCACGAGCTTCCTCATCCGCACGCTCGCGTGGCGCACGATCCTCTCCGACACGGGCCCGGTCACCGAGGTCGCGCAGTGGCTGCACATCACGGACTTCCTGCAGCTGGTCGGGCTCACGAACAACGACACCCTGCTGTCGTCGAAGTTCGCGGTCATCGCCGGCCTGACCTACAACTTCCTGCCGTTCATGATCCTGCCGCTCTACGCGGCGCTCGACCGGCTCGACCCCCGCCTCGTCGAGGCCGCCGGCGACCTGTACGCCTCGCCGTTCCAGGCGTTCCGGCACGTCACCTGGCCGCTGTCGCTTCCCGGTGTCGTCGCGGGAACGCTGCTGACGTTCATCCCGGCCGCCGGTGACTTCATCAACTCCAGGCTCCTCGGCAACACCCAGACGGTGATGATCGGCCAGGTCATCGACAGCCAGTTCCTCCGGGTGCTCGACTACCCACTGGCGGCCGCGCTGTCCTTCATCCTGCTGCTGATGATCCTCGCCCTCGTGGCGTTCTACGTCCGGCGGGCCGGCACCGAGGAGCTGGTCTGACATGACGTGGATCCGCAAGCACCTGCTGCTCTTCGCCGCGGTCGGCGTGCTCGCCTACATGCTCATCCCCAACCTCGTCGTCGCGATGTTCTCGTTCAACGACCCCGCCGGTCGCTACAACTACACGTGGACGGCATTCTCGGCCGACGCCTGGCGCAACCCGTGCGGGGCGCAGGGCATCTGCGAGTCGCTCGGCCTGTCGCTGCGCATCGGCCTCATCGCGTCGCTCACGGCGACGGCGCTCGGCACGATGATCGCCTTCGCCCTGGGCCGCTACCGGTTCCGGGCGCGCTCGACCACCAACCTGCTCATCTTCATGCCGATGGCCACGCCCGAGGTCGTCATGGGCTCCAGCCTCCTGACGCTCTTCCTCATGATGGGCCTGCCGTCGGGCGCCCTCGCGGTCACCATCGCGCACATCATGTTCTGCATCTCGTTCGTCGTCGTCGCCGTCAAGGCCCGGGTCGCCACCCTCGACCCCCGGCTCGAGGAGGCGGCCGCCGACCTGGGCGCCAACCCGGCCCAGACGTTCCTGCGGGTCACCTTCCCGCTCGCGTTCCCCGGCATCCTCGCCGGCGCGCTGCTGGCGTTCTCGCTGAGCTTCGACGACTACATCATCACCAACTTCAACGCGAGCCCCAGCTCGATCACGTTCCCGATGTACGTCTGGGGCGCGGCGCAGCGCGGGGCACCGGTGCAGGTCAACGTCATCGGCACCCTGATGTTCCTCATCGCCCTCATCGTGGTCGTCCTCGGTCAGCTGTTCTCGAACCGTCGCGAGCGCGCCCGCGCCTGACGCCGCACCCGTTCCAGCCACCCGGTCCCGCTCGAAAGGTCTCCTCGTCATGCGCGTCCTCATGGTCGGTGCCGGCGGTGTCGGCGACGCCGCCGCCCGCATCGCGGCCGAACGCTCCTTCTTCGAGGCCTGGGTCGTCGCCGACCACGACCTCTCCCGTGCCGGGCGCACGGTCGAGGCGGTGACCTCGCGGCACTCGGGAGAGAGCCGTTTCCGCGCCGCGCAGGTGGACGCGTCGGACGCCGGTGCCGTCGAGGCGCTCGCCCGCGAGGTGGGTGCGACGCACGTCTTCAACGCGGTCGACCCGCGGTTCGTCCTGACGATCTTCGCGGGCGCCCGGGCGGCCGGCGCCGACTACCTCGACATGGCGATGAGCCTGTCGAGCCGTCACCCGAGCGAGCCCTACGCAAAGGTCGGGGTCAAGCTGGGCGACGACCAGCTCGCCCAGGCGCAGGAGTGGGAGGCCGACGGCCGGCTCGCGCTGGTCGGGATCGGCGTCGAGCCGGGCCTGTCCGACGTCTTCGCCCGCTACGCCGCCGACCACCTGTTCAGCCACATCGACGAGCTCGGCACCCGCGACGGTGCCAACCTCGTCATCCGCGACGAGGACGGCAACGAGGTCTTCGCGCCGGGCTTCTCGATGTGGACCATCATCGAGGAGTGCCTCAACCCGCCGGTCGTGTGGGAGCGCTCGCGAGCGGTCGCCGACGACGGCACGTACGACGTCGAGGCCGGGTTCTTCACCCTGCCGCCGTTCAGCGAGCCGGAGGTGTTCGAGTTCCCCGAGGGCATCGGCCCGGTCGAGTGCGTGCACGTGGAGCACGAGGAGGTCCTGCTCATGCCGCGGTGGGTCGACGCCGAGAGGGTGACGTTCAAGTACGGCCTCGGCGAGGAGATGATCGGCATCCTGCGCACGCTGCACACCCTCGGCCTCGACGGCACCGACCCGGTCACCGTGAAGGGCGTTGCAGGTCAGCCCGCGCGACGTCGTCGCGGCGGTGCTCCCCGACCCGGCGACGATCGGGCCGCGGATGGAGGGGAAGACGTGCGCGGGACTCTGGGTCACCGGCACGGGCACGGACGGTCGGCCCCGCCGCACGTACCTCTACCACGTGTCCGACAACGCCGACACGATGCGCGACTACGGCGCCCAGTGCGTCGTCTGGCAGACCGCCGTCAACCCCGTCGTCGCCCTCGAGCTGCTCGCCGCCGGCACGTGGTCAGGGGTCGGCGTCCTGGGCCCCGAGGCCTTCGACGCGGTGCCGTTCCTCGAGCTCCTCGCGGCCCCCAAGCCGGAGGGCTACGGCTCCCCGTGGGGGATGGAGGACCGCTGACCCCGACGGCCCGGCATACGCTGGCACCGACCCCCGCCGACCCCGATCACGACCGCCCGGACCACGGAGGACGCACCCCATGGCGATCACGCAGAAGTCCCTCATCGACGCCGTCGACACCCGCCTGCTGATCGAAGGCAGGTGGCGCGAGGCGAGCGGTGGGGAGCGCTTCGCGGTGACCGACCCGTCGTCCGGCGCGACCCTCACGACGTGCGCCGACGGCACTCCGGAGGACGGCCTCGCCGCGCTCGCCGCGGCCCACGAGGCCCAGCCCGGATGGGCCGCCACCCCGCCGCGCGACCGCAGCGAGATCCTCCGCTCCGCCTTCGAGACGGTCGTCTCGCGCGGGGAGGAGTTCGCGACCCTCATGACGCTCGAGATGGGCAAGACCGTCGCGGAGGCGCGCGGCGAGGTGACGTACGGCGCGGAGTTCTTCCGGTGGTTCGCCGAGGAGGCGGTGCGCGTCCACGGCCGCTACTCGGTGGCCCCGAACGGCGCCTCGCGGCTGCTGACGATGAAGCAGCCGGTGGGCCCCACGCTCATGATCACGCCCTGGAACTTCCCGCTCGCGATGGGCACCCGCAAGATCGGCCCCGCCATCGCGGCCGGCTGCACGATGGTCGTCAAGCCGGCGCACGAGACCCCGCTGACGATGCTGCTCCTCGCCCAGGTGCTCCAGGACGCCGGGCTCCCCGACGGGGTCCTCAACGTCATCACGACGACGCACTCGGGGGCGGTCTGCGAGCCGCTGATCCGCGACGAGCGACTGCGCAAGCTGACCTTCACCGGCTCGACGGCCGTCGGCAAGAGGCTCGTCGAGCAGTCGGCCGAGCAGCTGCTGCGCCTGTCGATGGAGCTCGGGGGGAACGCGCCGTTCCTCGTCTTCGAGGACGCCGACGTCGACCGGGCCGTCGACGGGGCGATGCTCGCCAAGATGCGCAACATCGGCGAGGCCTGCACCGCCGCCAACCGGTTCTTCGTCCACGAGTCCCTGGCCGAGGAGTTCTCGACGAAGCTCGCCGCGCGCATGGGCGCCCTCGTCGTCGGCAAGGGCACGAAGAAGGGCGTCGACGTCGGACCGCTCATCACCCCCGCGGCCCGCGAGAAGGTCGACGAGCTCGTCCAGGACGCTGTCGGCAAGGGCGCACGGCTGCTCACCGGCGGACGGGCGGTGCCGGGGCGGGGCAACTTCTACGAGCCCACCGTGCTCGCGGACGTGCCGTCCGACAGCCGCTGCCTCAGCGAGGAGATCTTCGGCCCGGTGGCCCCGGTCGCGACCTTCTCCGACGACGCGGATGCCGTCGCCAAGGCCAATGGCACCGAGTACGGCCTCGTCGGCTACGTCTACACCAACGACCAGGCCCGGATGCTGCGGGTCGCCGAGGCCATGGAGTTCGGGATGGTCGGTGTCAACACGGGCATCGTGTCGAACCCGGCGGCACCGTTCGGGGGGGTCAAGCAGTCCGGCTTCGGCCGGGAGGGCGGCTTCGAGGGCATCGACGAGTACCTCGAGACCAAGTACGTCGGCATCGCGCTGTGACCACCGGCGGCGACGCGCCCGGGAGCCCGGATCTACCGAACCAGCCGCACGGCGCCGCGCCGAATGGTGGACTGTCCTCCATGAGCACGAGCACGAGCACGAGCGTCCACTCCCCACGCGTGGGCACCGCGGACCGCCGCCAGTCGGTGGCGTCGCTGCTGGAGGCGACCGACGAGGCGTTGAAGCGCGGGTCCCGGCCCGGCGCCCAGGTCTGGCCCACCGGGTTCGACATGCTCGACTCCACCCTCGACGGCGGGATGCGCTCCGGCGAGCTCGTCCTCCTCGGCGGCAGCGAGGGCGCCGGCAAGACGACGATGGCGCTGCAGATGGTGCGCAACGCCGTCCGGTCCGGGCGGCACGCGCTCGTCTTCTCCTTCGAGCACGACGCGCAGACCCTCGTCCAGCGCCTCATCGCGCTCGAGGCTGCCACGGCCGCCGTCGACGCCGGCCAGCACCCCGCCGCCGCGGGGGACGTGCACGCGTTCCGTTCGGTCTTCGAGGCCGAGGACCCCGACCGGCGCGGGCTCGCCGATGCGCTGGCGCACATCCCCTACGGCACCGACGCCTACCTCGCCGTGCAGGAGTACGCCCCTCGCCTGCACATCCACGAGTCCAACCAGCAGACCGACCCCGACGAGGTGGCCGGGGTGCTGCAAGCGGTGCGGGACGAGTCCGGCGAGCCCCCGCTCGTGCTCATCGACTACCTCCAGAAGATGCCCCTCCCGCACCACGTCGGCGACGAGGCCTCCCGGGTCACCGTCGTCACCGAGACGCTCAAGGACATGTCCCTCGAGTTCGAGTGCCCCGTCGTGTGCATCTCGGCGGCCGACCGCGAGAGCCTCGGCGCCGGCCACCGGATGCGCACCCGCGACCTGCGTGGCTCCTCGGCGCTCGCCTACGAGGCCGACCTCGTCATCATCCTGTCGAGCAAGGAGAACATCGTCTCGCGCGAGCACCTCGTCTACGACCTCGGGAGCATGCGGCGCTTCCGCCGCTGGGCCATCATCACCGTCGAGAAGAACCGGCACGGTCAGGGCCAGGTCGAGCTCGAGGTGCAGAAGGACTTCGAGCACGGGCGCTTCCACCCGCAGGCACAGGTCGTCAACGAGCGCCTCATCGAGGAGCGCATCTTCACGACGTGACGGGCGGCTCCGCACCCTCGTGTTCACGTCACGGTGGTCGAGCGCCGACAATGGGCTCGTGACCTCACGTTCCGTCGCCGTCCTGGGCTCGACCGGCTCCATCGGCACCCAGGCCCTCGACGTCATCGCCCGCAACCCCGACCGCTTCACCGTCGCGGCCCTCTCGGCCGGTGGGAACGTCGACCTCCTCGCCCGCCAGGCTGTCGAGCACGAGGTCCCCCTCGTGGCCGCCGCCCGGGGCGACGTGGACGATGTGCGTGCGGCGGTGGCCGCGGCGGCCGCGGCCGGTGGGCGCCCGGCATACGCCCCCGACGTCGTCGTCGGTGACGACGCGGCGACGGTCGCCGCCGGCTGCGGCGCCGACGTCGTGCTCAACGGCATCACGGGCTCGATCGGCCTGCGCCCCACCCTCGCGGCGCTGGGGGAGGGGTCGGTGCTGGCCCTGGCCAACAAGGAGTCGCTCATCGTCGGTGGGGCCCTCGTCAGGGCGGCCGCCCGGCCCGACCAGATCGTGCCGGTCGACTCCGAGCACAGTGCCATCGCGCAGAGCCTGCGCGGCGGACGCTCGGCCGAGGTGCGGCGGCTCGTCGTCACCGCGAGCGGGGGTCCGTTCCGGGGGCGCAGCCGGGCCGAGCTGGCCGACGTCACGCCCGAGCAGGCGCTGGCGCACCCGAACTTCTCGATGGGCCGGGTCATCACGACGAACTCGGCCACGCTCGTCAACAAGGGCCTCGAGGTCATCGAGGCCCACCTCCTGTTCGACGTGCCGTTCGACCGGATCGACGTCGTCGTGCACCCGCAGCAGCAGATCCACTCGATGGTGGAGTTCCACGACGGGTCGACGATCGCGCAGCTCGGCCCACCGCGGATGCTCGTGCCCATCGCCCTCGGCCTGTCGTGGCCCGACCGGCTCGAGGACGTCGACGAGCCGTGCGACTGGACCCGCGTCCAGTCGTGGGAGTTCCACCCGCTCGACGACGACGCGTTCCCGGCGGTGCGGCTCGCGCGGCACGTCGGCGAGGCCGGGGGTACCTTCCCGGCCGTCTACAACGCCGCCAACGAGGTCTGCGTCGACGCCTTCCACGACGGCGCGATCCGCTTCACCGACATCGTCGACACCGTCGAGCGCGTCGTGGAGGCGCACACTGGGAGTGATCTCGACGCCTCGAGCGTTGAGGGAGTGCTCGCCGCAGACCGGTGGGCCCGTCGTCGCGCCGCCGAGACCATCGGGGTGCCGGTCGGCGCCGAGACCATCGGGGAGGCCCGTTGACCACCATCGCCTTCGTGCTGGGCGTGCTGTTCATGGCGACCGGCGTCGCCGCGTCCATCGCGCTCCACGAGGTCGGCCACCTCGTGCCGGCCAAGCGGTTCGGCGTGCGCGTCACCCAGTACATGGTGGGCTTCGGCCCCACGCTGTGGTCGCGCCGCCGCGACGAGACCGAGTACGGCGTCAAGGCGATCCCGCTCGGCGGCTACATCCGGATGATCGGCATGTTCCCGCCGCGCAAGGGAGACCGGCCCGGGACGGTGCGCGTCTCGAGCACCGGCCGGTTCAGCCAGCTCGTCGACGAGGCGCGCGCGGCCAGCCTCGAGGAGGTGCGTCCCGGCGACGAGAACCGCGTGTTCTACAAGCTGTCGGTGCCCAAGAAGGTCGTCGTGATGATGGGCGGCCCGACGATGAACCTCCTCATCGGCGTCGTGCTGCTGACCCTCCTCGTCACCGTGCACGGCGTCGCCACCCCCCGTGAGGGCGCGGTCGTCGCGTCGGTCTCGACGTGCGTCGTGCCCGTCACGGAGGCAGGCGAGGCCACGACCTGCACGAACCAGCCGCAGACGCCCGCCCTCGCCGCCGGCATCCTCCCCAACGACGAGATCCTGTCGATCGCCGGCCAGCCGGTGCTCGAGACCCAGGACGTCGGTGCCCTCATCAGGCCGCGGGTGGGCCAGCCCACCGACATCGTCCTCGTCCGCGAGGGCGAGCAGCTCACCGTGACCGCGACGCCGATCCGCAACGTCGTGCCCGTGCTCGACGAGGCGGGGAACCCGGTGACCGACCCCGACGGCACGACCCGGACGACGGAGGCGGGCTTCCTCGGGGTGCGCTCGGCGTCGCCCGTGGAGTACGTCTCGCAGCCGGTCACCGCCGTCCCCGGCATCATCTGGGGCTTCGTCACGGGCACCGCCGAGGCGCTCGTCCACGTGCCCGAGCGGATGGTGGGCGTCTGGAACGCCGCGTTCGGCGGGGCCGAGCGCGAGGTCGACAGCCCGATGTCGGTCGTCGGCGTGGGCCGCGTCGCCGGCGAGGCCAGCGGCGGGAAGTACGACTCGCTCGTCGGCGACTCGGTCGGCGACAAGATGTGGTTCCTCGTCGGGCTGCTCGCCGCGCTGAACTTCATGCTCTTCGTCTTCAACCTCATCCCGCTGCTCCCGCTCGACGGCGGGCACGTCGCGGGCGCGCTGTGGGAGGGGCTCAAGCGCCAGATCGCCCGGATGCGCGGACTGCCCGACCCCGGCTACGTCGACGTCGCCAAGGCGCTGCCGATCGCCTACACGGTGTCGATGGTGCTGCTCGGGGCCTCGGTGCTGCTCATCTACGCCGACCTCGTCAAGCCGGTCAACCTCGGCGGCTGACCCGTCCGCTCATCCGCTCATCCGGTCAGCAGGGCGTCGCGACGGGCCGTCAGCTCCGTGATCCTCGCGTCGAGGGCGACACTGCGCACGAGGAGCCGCTGCATCGCGTCGCGCACCGCCACCGACGCGGTCTCGACCCTGGCCAGGCTGTCCTTGATGCTCGAGCGCACCGACAGGTCGCTGAAGACGTTGTCGAACCACACGTCGAAGGTGCGCGCCGTGGGGGAGATGCCCAGGTCGGCCCGCAGGCCGGTGACCCCATCGACGTCGTCGAGCTCGCGGGCGAGGTCCACGAGGGCGTCCTGGGCCTGCGCGATGAGGCGCCCCGCCCCGTCGATCCGCTCGTGCTTGACGGCCGACGAGACCATGCCGCCGCCGAACCACGTGTCGTAGGCCGACCACGAGTCCGCCGACCCGAGCTGGCGCAGGGCGGCGTCGAGCGAGGTGGCCGCCCGGATGCCGGCCTCGCGCGCCTCTGCCAGGTCGGTCGCCTCGGCCCTCGCCTCGGCGAGCTCGTCGAGGACGGCCTCGAGCCCGGCGGCCTGCGGGTGCCGGCCGGTGCTGAGTGCCTGCGCGTGCTCCTCCGTGGCGGCCTCGCGCCGGGCGGCGGTGTCGCCGAGCTGCGCCAGGCGCCGGTCGACCGCCTCACGGCGGGCCTCGACGGCGTGGAGGTGGGCGGTCGCCGTCTGCATGGCGTACCGGGCCGCGACCTCCTCGGCGCGCTCCCGGTCGAGCTCCCCGGTGCGCGTGCCGCGAACGGCGGACAGCACGGCCGTCAGGCCGAAGCCCTCGAGCCGCTCGACGTCCTGCTCCTCTTCACTGTGCGTCGCGCGCAACCGCGCGAGGTCCTCGCGGGCGGCCGAGCCCTCGTGGCGCAGCTGCTCCAGCTGCCCGCGCAGGTGCACCGCCTCGTGGTCGTCGGCGATGGCGCGGTCGAGGGCGTCTCGGGTGGTCACGGGGTCTGGGGTCTCCACGGGCTCGATCATGGCGCTTCGAGGAGGCCCACGTACGCTGGGTTCCATGTCCGTCTCCCTCGGTATGCCGCCCCTCCCCCCGCCCGTTCTCGCGCCCCGACGGGCCAGCCGCAAGATCAGGGTCGGCAAGGTCGAGGTCGGTGGCGACGCCCCCGTCTCCGTGCAGTCGATGACGACGACGCCGACGACCGACATCAACGCGACCCTCCAGCAGATCGCCGAGCTCACGGCATCCGGCTGCGACATCGTGCGCGTCGCGTGCCCGAGCCAGGACGACGCCGAAGCGCTGCCCGCGATCGCCCAGAAGTCGCAGATCCCGGTCATCGCCGACATCCACTTCCAGCCCAAGTACGTGTACGCCGCGATCGACGCCGGGTGCGCGGCCGTCCGCGTCAACCCGGGCAACATCCGCCAGTTCGACGACCAGGTCGGCGAGATCGCGCGGCGCGCCAAGGCGGCCGGTGTCTCGATCCGGATCGGCGTCAACGCCGGCTCCCTCGACAAGCGGCTGCTGGAGAAGTACGGCAAACCGACCGCCGAGGCCCTCGTCGAGTCGGCCGTGTGGGAGGCGAGCCTGTTCGAGGAGCACGACTTCCACGACTTCAAGATCTCGGTCAAGCACAACGACCCGGTCGTCATGGTCCGCGCCTACCAGATGCTCGCCGAGCGCGGCGACTGGCCGCTGCACCTCGGCGTCACCGAGGCCGGTCCGGCGTTCCAGGGCACCATCAAGTCGGCCACCGCCTTCGGGGCGCTCCTCTCGCAGGGCATCGGCGACACGATCCGCGTGTCGCTCTCCGCCCCGCCGGTCGAGGAGGTCAAGGTCGGCAACCAGATCCTCCAGTCGCTCAACCTGCGCCCTCGCAAGCTCGAGATCGTCTCCTGCCCGTCGTGTGGTCGCGCGCAGGTCGACGTCTACAAGCTCGCCGACGAGGTGACGGCCGGCCTCGAGGGGATGACCGTGCCGCTGCGCGTCGCCGTCATGGGCTGCGTCGTCAACGGCCCGGGCGAGGCTCGTGAGGCCGACCTCGGGGTCGCCTCGGGCAACGGCAAGGGCCAGATCTTCGTCAAGGGCGAGGTCATCAAGACCGTGCCCGAGAGCCAGATCGTCGAGACCCTCATCGAGGAGGCCATGCGGATGGCCGAGGAGATGGGCGAGCCGGTGGACGAGGAGTCCGCGGGCGCGCCGAGCGTCACCGTCGGCTGACCGCCTCGACCGGATGCCGTCCGCGCGCCTCGACGGGTTCGTCGCGAGCCGTGGGTGCGGGCCGTGCACGACGTCGAGCGCGAGGTGATGGTGGAGGCGGCTCCCGAGCCGCCCCCCGGCCCGGACGCGGTGCTGCTCGTCGACGGGATCTTCCTCCACCGCCCCGAGCTGGCCGACCTGTGGGACGCGAGCGTCTGGGTCGCGGTGCCCTTCGAGGTCTCGGTGCCTCGGGGCAACGCGCGGTTCGGCGCGGTGGACGCCGAGGCCGCGGACCCGGCATCCGCCGCCAACGCCCGGTACGTCGGCGGCCAGCGCCTCTACCTCGGCGAGGTCGACCCCGCCGCGCGGGCCACGTGGGTCCTCGACAACGCAGACCTCGCCGCGCCGCTGCTCACCAGGTCGGCGGCACCGGGTCCCGCTCGCGCTGCGTCTCCGACAGCTTCCGGTTGAGCGAGAACAGGCGGCCGAGCATCGGCATCAGCACGATGTTGAGCCCGTGGAGGATGCCGATGATGAGCAGGATGCCGCCGATCCGCGCGACCTCGAAGGTCAGCTGCTCGGCCGTGACGAGGCCCGAGACCTCGTTGTTCCAGTCCGCCTGCGGCGCGAAGTGGACGCTGAACATGATGTACGCCGCGAAGATCAGGTAGTAGACGATGTCCGTGAGCACGATGTAGCTCTTGCCCGTCAACGGGTTGTCGTGGAAGACGTCCGCGGCGTAGGCCCGCCCGAACCGTTTGATGAAGGGCCCCAGCCACAGCGCGATGGCGACGAGGACGAGGGTCGTGGCGACTTCGAGGATCCACCAGGGCATGGCGAGGGCTCCGTTCGGGCGGCGGGGAGTGAGGGTCAGGACGGCAACGGCGATGACGGCGGCGGCCACGATGGCACCGGTGAGGGCGATGAGGCCGTGACGACGTCGCAGCCGGTCGGCCTCGATGCTCTCGACGACCCGGTCGTACAGATCGGGCGACGGGGTGGTGGGCTCGGTCCGGAGGGCGTGGGCGATCCGGTCTTCCAGGTGGGTCATCGGTCTGCCTCCAGGGTGGCGCCGAGGGTGTCGAGCCCACGCTGCAGGTGGGTCTTGACGGTGTTGGTCGACAGGCCGAGCGTGGCCGCGATCTCCGCGACGGGCATGTCGTAGTAGTAGCGCAGGGTCACGCAGTCCCGCTGGCGGCGGGGGAGGGCGCGCAGGGCGTCGATGACCGCGGACCGTTCCGCCCGCTCCTCGGCCCGCTCGGCGGCTGACGGGGCGTCGGGCTGTGCCGGGGGGCGGTGGCGCCACGAGACCAGGCCACGGCGGTTGTGGTCGCGGGCGAGGTTGACGACGATCGACCGCAGGTACGCCGCCGCCTTGGTCCGGTCACGGATGCGCCCGGCGCTGCGCGCGAACCGGATGAAGGCCTCCTGCACCAGGTCCTCGGCCGCGGTCTTGTCGTCGACGTAGAACCGGGCGAGCCGGGTCAGTGAGCCGGCCTCCAGGTCGAAGAGGACGGCCACGTCGAGCGCCCCGGCGTCCGCGACTGCCGGGGCGGAGTCCACACCGAGCGACGCCACCTCCATCACCGGAGCAGACGCATGAGACGCGGGTTCGGGTGACACGTCGACGTGACGAGATCCGGGCTCGCGGTTCGTCGAGGTTTGCGGGCCGTTCCCGTCACCCGCTGGGGCGGTCGCGGACGTCTCCCTCGTGTCCGCACTTCCGCGGTCACGACCCGAGAGGAACCCCATGCCCATCACCTCCCGCCACCTCGTGCCGATGGCAGCCATCGTGGCACTCTGCGCCCTCCCCGTCCCGGCGTTCGCGGGCGGCGGCGGTCCTGTCGTCCGAGCGTCCGGCACGCTGTCCGACCTCCAGATCGCCGCCGCGGGCCCGTTCGACGGCGCCACTGCCGCGGTGCAGATCGTCTCGTCGGGCACCTCGTCGCACACCGTCCTGCGGGTGCGCGGCATCGACGGGGCGGAAGGGCAGACCTTCGGGGCGCACCTCCACCTCGGCCCGTGCGTCGCCGGCAACGGCGCGGCAGCGCTCGGCCCACTACAACACCGACGTGCTCGCCGGGGTCACGCCTCCGGAGATCAGCGAGGACACCGAGGTCTGGCTCGACTTCACGGTCGACGACGGCGCGGGCACCGCGACGGCATCCGTCCCGTTCGTGCCGCTCCCCGGGCACGCGGTCGGTCGTCGTCCACGCGATGGAGACCGACCACCACACCGGCGCCGCAGGGGCGCGGCTGGCCTGCCTCCCGGTGGTCTGGTGATGCGGACCCTGCGTTCCGCCGCCCTCGGCTTCGCCGCCGGCGTCGTGTGGGGCGCCACCGCGCGGGTCTTCATGCGGCTGCTCACCACCTCGCCCGAATTCTCGTGGTCGGGGACCCTGTTCATCCTCGGCGTGGGGGCCGTGGCGGGCGCCTGCATCGGAGTGGTCCACGCGGCACGCCTGGCGGGACGATCGGGTTGGTGGCGCCTTGCCGCGCTCCCCGCCCTGATCCTCTTCGCCGGTCCGGGGATGCTTCTCCTGCCCGCCGCGGTCGGCATGGCGGCGGTCCTGCGCGGCGGACGCGTGGCGCGGACGCTGGGCGCGGTGGTGGTCGCAGGGTCACCGCTCGTCGCGGTCCTCTCCGACGAGTCCCTGGGCGTGACGCCGGACCCAGCTCGTGGGTCTCGTCCTCATGGTGCTGTCGGCGGTACCGCTCGGCTGGGGGATCGGCGAGGTCGTGGGCCGCTGGCGACCCACGGCGCGAGGGAGCGGCGGCCAGTGCCGTACGGCCCGCACCGCTGACCGCGCCGGTGGCCCACGCCTGACCGGCGGCCCGGTGGACCCTGCTGACGCAAGGCAGGGTCCACCGGAGCGCGTGGCCCTAGGCTGACCTCGTGCTGCGCACGCGCTCCCCGGTCCGTCCGTTGTCGCTCGCCGACCGTGACGAGGCCCTCGACGTGTGCGCCCGCGACCTCCCGCGCGGCGTGTTCGTCGCGGCCCGCATCCTCGAGGGCGCCCGCACCGGGTCGCTGTCGAGCGTGTTCGGCCACCGGGTCGACGAGGGGCTGACCTCGCTGTGCTGGGCGAGCGCGAACGTCGTGCCGGTGCAGACGACCGAGGAGAGCCGGGTCGCCTTCGCCGACCGGATCCGCCGGTGGCGGGGGCGGTGCGCGTCGGTCTTCGGTCCCCGCGAGGAGGTCGAGGGGCTCTGGCAGCACCTCGACGGCCACTGGGGGCCGGCGCGGGCCGTGCGCTCGCGCCAACCCCTCCTCGTCGCCGACCGTCCCCCGTCGGCCCTCGGTGTCGAGCTCGACCCGCCGCGTTCGGCCCGCCCGTCCCGACGAGGTCGACCTGGTCCTCCCCGCGGCCGAGCACATGTTCACCGCCGAGATCGGCTACCCGCCCTACCGGGGGAACGACCGCGGCTACCGCGCGTCGCTGGCCTCGCTCGCCGCCCGCGGCCACACCTTCGTCGTCGTCGAGGGCGGCGAGGTGATCTTCAAGACCGACATCGGGAGCCTCGCCCTCGGCTGTGCCCAGCTGCAGGGGGTCTGGCTCGCCCCGCGCCTGCGCGGGCGCGGCCTCGCCGTCCCCATGCTGGCGGCCGTCGTCGAGCAGGTCATGCTCGGGCCTGCGCCGCTCGTGACGCTCTACGTCAACGACTTCAACGCCGCGGCCCGGGCGACCTACGAGCGGCTCGGGTTCCGCGAGGTGGGCGACTTCTCGACCGTGCTCCTCTGACCCGGTGGTTGGATGAGGCATGGTCGTCGACGCCCCGCCCCTGTCCCGTGACGTCGCCGGGCTCGCCGCGCTCCTCGCCGCCTCCGGCGTGACGCACCTCGTCCGCCCGGAGGTCTTCGAGGGGATCGTGCCGCACTCGCTCAGCCACCGCCGCGAGCTCGTGTACCTCTCCGGCGTCGCCGAGCTCGTCTGCGCCGCAGGGTTGCTCGCGCCGCAGACCCGCCGGGTGGCCGGCTGGGCCTCGGCCGCGCTCCTCGTCGCGGTCTTCCCGGCGAACGTGCAGATGAGCCTCGACCGCGGCAAGCGCGCGAACCGCCGCGGCGACCCGGCATCCCGGGCCACGTTCGCGGCATCCCTCGCGCGGCTGCCGCTCCAGTGGCCGCTGATCCGCACCGCGCTGCGCGCGGCCGGTCGCTGAGGAGGACGTCCGTGTCGACCCTCGCCTGGCAGCCGCTCTCGGAGGCAGACCTCCCGGCCCTCGCCCACCTCGCCCGCCGCTGCCTCGCCGCCGACGGCGGCCTGCCGCACCTCGCCGGAGAGCCGATGCTGCGCAGGCTGTTCCTGTCCGGCGAGTCCGTCGGCGGCCGCGACGAGACCGGTGACCTCGTGGCTGCGGCGTCGGTGTTCCTCGACGGGGGCGGGCACCGCACGGCCACGGGGCTCATCCACCCGTCGGCGCGCCGGCAGGGGCTCGGCGACGAGCTCGTCCGCTGGTGCCGGGAGCGCTCGGGCGGTGCCCTCCTGCGCGTCGTCGCCGAGACCACCTCGCCGGAGTCGGACGCGCTCGCCGAGCGCCTGGAGCTGCGGCGCACCTTCGCCGAGCACGTGATGCGCCACCCGCTCACGGACATCCCCCGGATCCCACGACCCGAGGGCCTGCAGTCCTACCCGTGGACCGAGGACACGGCCGGCGTGTTCCACGCCGCCTACCGGCGCGCGTTCGCCGACGCGCCCGGGCTTCCCCGACCCACCGCGCGACGAGTGGGTCAGCGAGGTGTCCGAGGACGAGGACTTCCGGCCCGGGGCCTCGCGCGTCGCCCTCGACCGACAGGGCTACGCAGCCGGCTTCATCATCCTCACCGACGACTGGGTCGACCAGGTCGGGGTGGTGCCCGCCTGGCGCGGCCGCGGCCTCGGCGCGCACCTCGTCGCCCGCTCGCTGCGCGCCCTGCGCAAGGCCGGCTGCGAGGAGGTCTGGCTCGCCGTCAACGTCGACAACCCGGCGCACGACCTCTACCTCCGCCTCGGCTTCGAGGACGCCGGCCTGCGCGCCCGGTACGAGGAGACCCAGCGCTGAACGACAGGCGCGCACGTCGTTATCCTTGGCGGGTTGCCCACCCGACCCACCAGGAGCCCTGCCGTGGCCATGCGCATGTCGTCCCTGTTCCTGCGAACCCTTCGCGAGAACCCGGCGGACGCCGAGGTCCCGAGCCACCAGCTGCTCGTGCGGGCCGGCTACATCCGGCGCGTGAGCCCCGGCATCTACACCTGGCTCCCGCTCGGGCTCAAGGTGCTGCGCCGCGTCGAGACGATCGTCCGCGAGGAGATGGACGCCATCGGCGCGCAGGAGCTGCTCTTCCCCGCCCTGCTGCCGCGTGAGCCCTACGAGGCGACCGGCCGCTGGGACGAGTACGGCGACAACGTCTTCCGCCTCAAGGACCGCAAGGGCGCCGACTACCTCCTCGGGCCCACCCACGAGGAGATGTTCACGCTCGCGGTCAAGGACCTCTACTAGCTCCTACAAGGACCTGCCGCTGTCGATCTACCAGATCCAGATCAAGTACCGCGACGAGGCCCGGCCGCGCGCGGGCCTGCTGCGCGGGCGCGAGTTCGTCATGAAGGACAGCTACTCCTTCGACATCGACGAGGCCGGGCTCGACAAGAGCTACCAGCTGCACCGCGACGCCTACGTCCGGATCTTCGACCGGCTCGGCTTCCACTACGTCATCGTCCAGGCGATGGCCGGGGCGATGGGCGGCTCGAAGTCCGAGGAGTTCCTCGCGACCGCCGAGAACGGCGAGGACACCTACGTCCGCTGCCCGAACTGCGGGTATGCCGCGAACGTCGAGGCGGTGCGCGTACCGGTGCCGGATGCCGTCGACGCGTCCGGCGTGCCCGCCGCCCACGTCGAGGACACCCCCGACACCCCGACGATCGACACCCTCGTCGACCACCTCAACGACGCGTTCCCGCGCGGCGACGGCCGGGCCTGGACCGCCGCCGACACGCTGAAGAACGTCATCGTCGTCCTCGTGCACCCCGACGGCACCCGCGAGCCGCTCGCCATCGGCCTGCCCGGCGACCGCGAGGTCGACGAGAAGCGGCTCGGTGCGCAGGTGGAGCCCGCGGCCGTCGAGGCCTTCGACGACAAGGACTTCGCCGCGAACCCGGCCCTGGCGAAGGGCTACATCGGCCCCGGCGTCCTCGGCAGCGAGCGCGCCTCCGGCATCCGCTACCTCCTCGACCCCCGGGTCAGCGAGGGCACGGCGTGGGTCACCGGCGCCGACGAGGCGGGCCGCCACGTCATCGACCTCGTCGCCGGCCGCGACTTCACCGCCGACGGCACGATCGAGGCCGCCGAGGTGCGCGACGGCGACGCCTGCCCGTCGTGCGGCCACGGGCTGGAGTCGGCCCGCGGCATCGAGATGGGCCACATCTTCCAGCTCGGCACGAAGTACGCCGAGGCGCTCGACCTCAAGGTGCTCGACGAGAACGGCAAGCTGCGCACCGTGATCATGGGCTCCTACGGCGTCGGCGTCTCGCGCGCCGTCGCCTGCGTCGCCGAGGGCAACCACGACGAGCTCGGCCTCGTCTGGCCTCGGGCGCTCGCGCCGGCCGACGTCCACGTCGTCGCGACGGGCAAGGACGAGGCCGTCCTCACCTACGCCGAGCAGCTCACCCGCGAGCTCGAGGCCCGCGGCGTCCAGGTGCTGCTCGACGACCGCCGCCAGGCCAGCCCCGGCGTGAAGTTCAAGGACGCCGAGCTCATCGGTGTGCCGACGATCGTCGTCGTCGGCCGCGGCCTCGCCGACGGGACGATCGAGGTCAAGGACCGGCGCTCGGGCGAGCGCCGAGAGGTCGCCGTCGGCTCGGCCGTCGCAGGAGATCCTCACCGAGATCGGCCACGCGTGACGCAGCCCGTCGAGGCGGTCGTCTTCGACTGGGGCGGCACGCTGACGCCCTGGCACGAGGTCGACATGCCCGAGCAGTGGCGCGTGTTCGCCCGGGAGGTGCACGGCATCCCCGTCGACTCGCCCGACGTGCCCGAGGCCGACCTCGAGGAGGCGCACCGGCTGGCCGAGCGCATCCTCGAGGCGGAGTCGGCGGCGTGGCAGCGCGGCCGCGAGGAGCACTCCTCGGCCGCGCTCGCCGACATCCTCGACGCCGCGGGCGTCGACGCCGAGCACGACCGCCACCACCTCGCCCTGGCCGCCTACCGCAGGTTCTGGGAGCCCCACACCCACACCGACCCGCAGGTGCGGCCGCTCTGGGAGGGGCTGCGCGAGCGCGGCATCCGGGTCGGCGTGTTGTCGAACACGATCTGGACCCGCGACTACCACCGGGGGATCTTCGAGCGCGACGGCGTCCTCGACCTCGTCGATGCCGACCTGTACTCCAGCGAGCTCGACCACGTGAAGCCGCACCCCGAGGCGTTCCGGGCGATCTGCCGGGCGCTCGACGTCGACCCGCGCCGATCGGTCTACGTCGGTGACCGAGTCTTCGAGGACGTCCACGGCCCGCAGCAGATCGGGATGCGCGCGATCTGGATCCCGCACTCCGACATCCCGGTGTCGCAGCGCGTCGACGTCACCGCGGTCCCCGACGCCCGGGCCCACGAGCTGCTCGACGTGCTCGCGATCGTCGACGACTGGTCGTGCGGGGGCGGCGCGCGGGTGAGCGACCCGAGCGCGGAGGTCATCGCACTGCTCGGCGTCGCGGGGTTCCTCGCGGGCTGGATCGACGCGGTCGTCGGCGGGGGAGGGCTCGTGCAGCTGCCCGCGCTGCTGCTCGGCGTGCCCGGCGCGACCCCGGCGCAGGTGCTCGCGACGAACAAGTTCAGCTCGATCTGGGGCACCGGCACGTCGTCGGTCACCTACTACCGTCGCGTCCGGCCGGACCTGCGCACGGCCCTGCCGATGGCGGGAGTCGCGTACGTCGGTGCCGTGGTGGGGGCGCTCATCGGCCTGCACATCCCGAAGACGGCGTTCTACCCGATCATCCTCGTCATGCTCATCGCCGTCGGGGCCTACACGCTGTTCAAGCCGACGCTCGGCGAGACCACCGTGCTGCGCTTCTCGGGGCACCGCCACACCGTGTTCGCCATGCTCACCGGGTTCGTCATCGGCGTGTACGACGGGGCGCTCGGGCCGGGCACCGGGTCGTTCCTGGTGTTCGCCCTCGTCGGGCTCATGGGGTACGCGTTCCTCGAGGCCAGCGCCAAGGCCAAGATCGCGAACTTCGCGACCAACCTCGGGGCCCTGACCGTCTTCATCCCCGGTGGCCACGTCATGTGGGCGATCGGGGCCGTCATGGCGTCGACGAACCTGCTCGGCGGCTACGTCGGGGCGCGGACCGCGGTGGCGCAGGGCAGCAAGTTCGTGCGGTTCGTCTTCATCGTCGTCGTCGGCGCCTTCATCATCCGGA
>CAVWRI010000010.1:0-129428 GCA_963757405.1 uncultured Actinomycetota bacterium | reverse complement strand
CCCACCTGTCCCGAGACGGTGTCGATGGGCGCGGGCAGGCCGAGGCCGACGGCACGGATCTCCGAGGTCGAGTGGCCGCTCTGGTCCACGAGCTCGAGCACGAGCCGGGCCGCCCGGGACATCCCCTCGTCGGCCGCGTGGTCGGCGGGCAGCGGCATCCGTCGCTGGCTCAGGATCTCGGAGCCGCCGGTGCCCAGCGCGACCCGCACGTCCCGGTCGCCGAAGACGATCGCCGCGACGAGGCCGTGGGACGCAGCCACCGACACCTGCACCGCCCGGCGGCCGTTGCGGATGCTCGGCGTGAGCTGCACGGCGCCGGCCGTGTCGAGCTCCTTGACGAGGTTGGACACCGTCGCCGCGCTCAGCCCGGTGACGCCGGCGATCTCGACCTGGGTCAGCGCACCGTGCTCGCGCACGGCATCCAGGACGCGCAGGCGGTTCATCTCGCGCAGCGAGGCCTGCGAGCCCGGGGCAGGACCCGTTGAGTTCACGGGCTAAACATAAGGGCTCGACGCGTCGACCGGAAGCATCCGCCACATCCGGTCCTCGACGGGCGCGCCTCCCGCCCCCACACCTAGTGTGACCCACACCACACCGTCCACCTGGAGGATCCATGGCCCACCGTCGTGCCCTGGCCGCCGCCGCGCTCGCCGCCGCGACAGCTCTCGTCGTCTCCGCCGCACCCGCCTCCGCGGCCGCTCCGCCGTACGTCGCCCTCGGCGACAGCTACTCGTCCGGCACCGGCACCCGGTCCTACATCGCCGACGGCACGAGCTGCCTCCGCTCGGTCTACGCCTACCCCTCCCTCATCGCCTCGGCGAAGGGGTACGCCCTGAACTTCCGCGCCTGCTCGGGCGCGAAGATCGCCGACGTCACGAACACCCAGCTGTCCGCGCTCACGGCGGGCACGGCCTACGTGACGATCTCGATCGGCGGCAACGATGCCGGCTTCGCCGACGTCCTCACCACCTGCGCGCAGCCGGCGTGGCTGAGCAACTGCACCGGGGCGGTCGACAAGGCGCAGGCCTACATCCGCAACACCCTGCCCGCCGCCCTGAACACCCTCTACGCGCAGATCCGGTCCCGCGCCCCGCAGGCCCGGGTCACCGTCGTCGGCTACCCGCGCATCTTCAACGGCACCGACTGCAACCTCCTCACGTGGTTCTCGTCGACGGAGATGTCGCGGCTCAACGCCACGGCCGACCTCCTCAACTCCACGACGGCCGGACGGGCGAGCGCGGCGGGATTCTCGTTCGCGAACCCGACGACGCCGTTCGTCAAGCACGCGGTGTGCGACAGCCCGGAGTGGATCAACGGCCTGTCCAACCCGATCGTCGAGAGCTACCACCCCAACAAGACGGGACATGCGAGCGGCTACACCCCGACCGTGAGTCCCTTCGTCACCGGTTCGACCGTGACGGCGACGACGGCCGTGCTCACGAAGGCCAAGGCCTCGTCGACGCGCCTCGCCGACCAGCAGCGCCGCTACGCCGCGGTCGACGCCGGCATCGAGCCGGAGGTCGTCCTGACCCCCGACCTCACGACGCGCGAGGCGCGGGCGGCGGCGGCGAGGGCCGGGGTCGACCTGTCGAGCCGCGCCAGCATCGACGCCGCCGACCGCGTCTACGCCGCACGGGAGGCCGCGGCGTTCCTGGCCCGCTGACCGCGGGTCGGATGCCGTGAGGCTGCGGCGACCTGGAGGGTCCGGCCCGCGGCCGTCCGCGGTGGCGTGCCCGGGCCACCTGACAGGATCGGCGTGCGGGGCCCGGCGCCCCGCACGCACCTGCAGCCACCGTCAGGGAGGACGCCCATGACCCACCGCCCGCTCGTCGCCGGGGTCGACACCTCGACCCAGTCGTGCAAGGTCGTCGTGTGCGACGCCGAGACCGGCGAGGTGGTGCGCGCCGGGCGCGCTGCCCACCCGGACGGCACCGAGGTCGAGCCGCGCCACTGGTGGACGGCGTGGGAGGAGGCCACCTCCGGCGGGCTGCTCGAGGGTGTCTCCGCCCTCGCGGTGGGCGGCCAGCAGCACGGGATGGTGCTGCTCGACGAGGCCGACGCGGTCGTGCGGCCGGCCCTGCTGTGGAACGACGTCCGCTCGGCCGACGCGGCGGCCGAGCTCGTCGCCGAGCTCGGTGCAGGGGCGTGGGCGGACGCCACCGGGGTCGTGCCCGTCGCCGCGACGACGGTGAGCAAGCTGCGCTGGGTCGCGCGCCACGAGCCGGAGAGCCTCGCCCGGGCCCGCACGTGCGTGCTGCCCCATGACTGGCTGACCGGCCACATCCTGGAGGCCGGCGGCGGCGGGCGCTCCGGGTGGACGACGGATGCCGGCGACGCGTCCGGGACCGGCTACTGGTCGGCCGGCACCCGCGACTACCGCCTGGACCTCCTGCGGCACGCGACGGACGGCGTGGACCTCGCGGTGCCGCGGGTGGCGGCGCCGTCCGCGATCGTGGGACGCACGGCATCCGGCATCGCGGTCGCCCCCGGGACGGGCGACAACATGGGCGCGGCCCTGGGGCTGGGGCTCGCCACCGGCGACGTCGTCGTCTCGCTGGGCACGAGCGGCACGGCCTTCGCCCGGCACGACCGGGCGTCGGCCGACCCCACCGGGGCGGTGCAGTCGTTCGCCGACGCCGAGGGCGGCTTCCTCCCGCTCGTCTGCACGCTCAACGCCGCGCGCGTGCTCACCACCGGCGCCGCGATGCTCGGCACCGACCTCGCCGGGCTCGACCGGATGGCCCTCGCCGCTGAGCCGGGGGCGGGCGGCCTCACGCTGCTGCCGTACCTCGACGGCGAGCGCACGCCCAACCTCCCTGGCGCGACCGGCTCGTTGCACGGGCTGACCCGCGGCAACGCCACCCCCGAGAACCTCGCCCGTGCCGTCGTCGAGGGGATGCTGCTCGGGCTCGCGGCCGCCGTCGACCGGGTGCGGGAGGTCGGCTGCCCGGTGCAGCGCGTGCTCCTCATCGGCGGGGCGTCGGCGTCGCAGGCGGTGCAGGAGATCACGGCCGACCTGCTCGGCGTGCCGGTGGCGATCCCGGCGCCCGGCGAGTACGTCGCGGCCGGGGCGGCCCGCCAGGCGGCGTGGGCGCTGGCCGGAGGCGAGAGCCCACCGGAGTGGGACGTCGACGTGGACGTCACGGTCGAGCCGGCCGACGTCGACCGGGGCGCCGAGGTGCGCGAGCGGTATGCCGCGGTCGTCGCCGCCACCCACCCCACCGCCCGCTGACCCCACCCCGACTTTCTCGCCCGATCCCGGAACCTTCACCTCAGCACCACTTCGGTTCAGGTGCGAACCTGAGGGTTCAGGGGCGAAGGAGCCGCGCCAAGGCTGCGTGACCCGGGTGCGCCGCGGCCAGCCAGCAACCCTAGGGTGGGGCGATGAGCGGAGCCGCCCGAGAGTTCGACCTGGTCCTGTTCGGTGCCACGGGGTTCGTGGGGAGGCTCACCGCCCGACACCTCGCGCAGGAGGCCCCGTCCCGCCTGCGCGTTGCCCTCGCCGGGCGCTCGCTCACCCGGCTCCAGGAGCTGGCGCGCGGGCTCGACGGCGAGGCGCGCGACTGGCCGCTCATCCAGCTCGACGCCGCGGACACCGAGGCCGTCGCCTCCCTCGCCGCGCGCACCCGGGTCGTCGCGACGACGGTGGGCCCCTACGTCCGCTTCGGGGTCCCGCTCGCGGCGGCCTGCGCCGAGGCCGGCACCGACTACTGCGACCTCACCGGCGAGGTGCTCTTCGTGCACCGCAGCATCGCCGACAACCACGAGACGGCCCGCCGCACGGGCGCCCGCATCGTGCACGCCTGCGGCTTCGACTCGATCCCGAGCGACCTCGGCGTGCTGCTCACGGCCGAGGCGGCGCGGGCCGACGGTGCCGCCCTCGGCCGCACCCACCTCGCGGTGCGCAGCCTCAAGGGCGGCTTCAGCGGCGGGACCATCGACTCCGCGCGCACCCAGGTCGACGAGCTCCGGTCGGATGCCGGTGCGCGCCGCGTCATGGCCGACCGGTGGGCGCTGGCCGACGGCCCGCGGCCCCCACGACGACCCGGCGGGGAAGGTGCGAGCGGTTCCGGTGGCACGGCATCCGGCCCCCGTGCCGTCGCCTCGGGCGTGCTCGGCCGCCTCGCCAAGGCCTCACCGGTCAAGCGGGATGCCGACAACGGCCACTTCACCGGACCGTTCGTCATGGCGTCGTTCAACACCCGGGTCGTCGCCCGGTCCGCCTCGCTGCTCGGCTACGGCGACGACTTCCGTTACGTCGAGTACTCCGACTACGGCGCCGGACCGGCCGGCGCGATCTCCGCCGGGGTCACGTCGGTCGTGCTGGGCCTCGGCCTCGCCGGGCTGGCCTTCCCGCCGACCCGCGCGCTGCTCGACCGGGTGCTGCCCAAGCCCGGGGAGGGACCGAACGACGAGACCCAGGCGACGGGTCGGTTCCGCATGGAGGTCACCGCGGAGGCGACCAACGGCTCCCGCTACCGCACGACCGTGGGCGCTCCCTACGACCCGGGGTACGGCGGCACGGCCGTGATGTTCGCGCAGGCGGCGCTGGCCCTCGTCGAGGACCACGACCGGCTGCCCGACGCGACCGGGGTCCTCACCCCCGCCACGGCGATCGGCGCGCCGCTCGTCGACCGCCTCCGGGCGCACCGGTTCACGATCGAGACGACGCGCCTGCCCGACTGACCTCGGCGGCGATCCGCTCGGCGTCGATCCGGATCTCCCGAAGCATCCCCGAGATCGGGTTCGTGAACCCCGTGAACCACAGGCCGGGCGTCCCGGGCGGCTCGTGGGCGCCGTGGACGACGGGCAGGCCACGCGCGTCGAGGACCCCGAGGTGCCCCACGAGCGGCTCGAGACCGGCGCGGTACCCGGTGGCCACGACGAGAGCATCCGGGCGCAGCCGGGTGCCGTCGGCGAGGACGACCTCGGCGCCGTCGACCGACTCGACCCCCGCGACGGGCAGGACCCGACGCTCGCGGATCGCGGCGACGACGCCGACGTCCTGCACCGGCACGCGGCCGACGAGCACGCGGGAGTACAGGTCGGCGCCGGCCCTCGGCATCCCGTAGGCCGTGAGGTCCGGCTCCTGCACCACGGCGATCGCCCGGGCCGCGTGGTCGACGAGCCGCGGCGGGAGGCGGCGGACGAGGATGCCGGTGGCCTGCGCCGACCAGCCCATCCGCGACCGGGCGACGATGTGCGGCGGCGTGCGCACCGCGAGCCACACCCGAAGCGCGCCGTGCTCGGCGAGGTCGGTGGCGATCTCGGTGCCGGTGTTGCCGGTGCCGACCACGAGCACGTCGCGACCGGCGTACGGTCGGCCGTTGCGGTAGTCGCGGGCGATCACGACCTCCCCGGTGAAGCCGTCGATGCCGGGCCAGTCGGGGGTCACCGGGGTGTGGGCGTAGCCGGTGGCGACGACGACGTGGGCGGCCTCGACGGTGGTTCCGTCGTCGAGGTGGACCACCCAGCGCAGACCCGGCGAGGCGTTGTCCGACGACGCGTCCGGGTCGCCGGCGCGATCGACGCGGGTCACGGCCGACCCGAGCCGCAGCCGCAGCCGGTGGTGGGCGGCATACGCCTCGAGGTAGCGCACGACGTCGTCGCGGGCGACCCAGCGGCCGAACCGTCGCGGGATGGGGTAGCCGGGCAGCCCCGACCAGCCGCGCGGGGTGTGCAGGTGGAGCCGGTCGTAGTGGCGGCGCCACGAGCTGGCGACGTGCGGGGACCGGTCGACGACGAGGGTGTCGACACCCTTGGACCCCAGCGCCGCGGCGGCGGCCAGCCCGCCCGGTCCGGCTCCGACGACGACGACCTCGACGTGTGTCACGGAGCGCAGGCTACCCGGCGGTAGGAGGTCGGCGCGGGACCGGCCCGACGCGACGGCGTGAGTCGCGTCTCGCGTGGCGCGCCGATCCACGCGTGCTCCACTACAGTCGGTCGTAGAGACGACCGCAGGAGGCGACCACCATGACCGAGCACTCGCCCGTGACCGTGCTCGACGAGGACACCTGCTGGGCGATGCTCCGCGACCAGGAGTTCGGCCGGCTCGCGTTCCACCTCGCCGACGAGGTGCACCTCGTGCCCATCAACTACGCCGTCGACGACCGACGCCGCCTCGTGTTCCGCACCTCGGAGGGCAGCAAGCTCCTGGGGCTGACGATGAACGCCGACGTGGCGTTCGAGATCGACGAGTACACCGAGGAGGACGCCCGCAGCGTCGTCGTCCGCGGCCGGGCCCGCCAGCTCGAGGGCGACGAGGCCGACGAGACGGACCAGCTGCCGCTCCGCCCGTGGGTCGAGGGCGCGAGGTTCAACGTGATCGCGGTCCAGGTCGACGAGATCGCCGGGCGGCACTTCGAGCTGAACCGGCCGTGGCTGCACATGGTGCACCACGAGATCTGACGCGCCCGTGCTGATCCGCCCCATGGAGGACGCCGACTGGATGGTGTTCCACCAGACCTTCCGTGACGTCGTCGCCGCCGGCGAGACCTACGCGTACCCCGAGGACCTGACCTCCGAGCAGGCGCGCGCCCTCTGGGTCGAGCAGGGCGACGGCCGCACCGTGGTCGCGGTCGACGACGACGGAACGCTCCTCGGCTCCGCGAAGTGTGGTCCGAACCGCCCCGGCCGGGGCCGGCACGTCGCCACGGCGTCGTTCATGGTCACGTCGGCCGCCCGGGGGCAGGGCGTCGGCCGAGCGCTGGGCGAGTGGGTGCTCGGCTGGGCCCGGGAGCAGGGCTACGCCGCCATGCAGTTCAACGCCGTCGTCGAGACCAACACCGCCGCCGTCGCCCTGTGGGAGGACCTCGGGTTCAGGGTCATCGGCACGGTGCCCGAGGCCTTCGACTCCCGGAGCCACGGCCGCGTGGGCCTGCACGTGATGCACCGCCACCTCTGAGGCCGCCTGGGTCGCCGAGTCGGGGCGACGCCGGCGGCCGCGGCCGCGGATCAGCCGCGCACCGGCGTCAGCGGCTCCTCCCCAGCGAGCACGGCGAGGACGTTGTCGGCGGCGAGGTCGGCCATCGCCGTGCGCGTCTCGACCGTCGCCGACCCGACGTGGGGCAGGAGCACGACGTCGTCGCGGCCGAGCAGGCCGGGGTGCACGCGCGGCTCGTCCTCGAACACGTCGAGCCCGGCGCCGGCGATCTCGCCGGCCTCGAGCGCCGCGACGAGCGCCACCTCGTCGACGACCGCTCCCCGCGCGGTGTTGACGAGGTGGGCGGTCGGCCGCATCGTGCGCAGCGCCCCCTCCCCGATGAGGTGACGGGTCTCCGGCGTGAGCGGGCAGTGCAGGGACACGACGTCGGATGCCGTGAGCAGCTCCTCGAGGTCGACGACCCGGGCGCCGATGCCGTCGACGACACCGGGGTCGGGTGCCGAGCGACCGGCGAGCAGCACCTCCATCCCGAAGGACGTCGCCCGGCGAGCCGTCGCGAGCCCGATCGCGCCGGGCCCGACGATGCCGATCGTCTTGCCGCGCAGCCCGGTGCCGAGGTGCCCTGTCATGCTCCACCCCCAGGGCTCCCCCGTGCGGACCCGACGCTCGGCGGCGCCGAGCCCGCGGCTGGTCATGAGCACCAGCGCCATCGCGAGGTCAGCGGTCGCGTCGGTGAGCACCCCGGGGGTGTTGGTCACGACGACGCCGCGCTCACGGCATCCGGCGACGTCGACGTTGTCGTGGCCGACGGCGACGTTCGCGACGACCCGCAGCTGCGGGCCCGCGGCGTCCAGGAGCTCGCTGTCGACACGGTCGACGAGCATGGCGACGACGGCGTCGGCGCCGGCAACCGCGGAGAGCAGCTCGTCCCGCGGCATCGGGGAGTCGACGGCGCGGTGGGTGACGTCGTGCCCGGCCGCGGCGAGGCGGGCCGGGGCGTCGCCGGGGACGGTGGCGGTGACGAGGACGCGGGCCATGGTCACATCAGCTTCCGCACGAGGGGCAGCGGCAGGTGGCGCATCGCCTTGCCGAGCGGCACCCAGGGCCAGGCCGGCACGAGCGCGTTGGCCTTCTCCTTCTCGATCGCCTCGACCATGGCGCGCACGCCCGGCTCGGTCTCGACGATGAACGGCGTCTTCCTGACCCGCTCGTTCATCTCGGAGCGGATGTAGCCGGGGTAGATCGTCGAGACGCGGATGTCGAGGTCGGGCTCGCCGAGCATCTCGTTGCGCACCCCCTCGGCGAGGGCCGCGACCCCGGCCTTGGTCGCGGCGTACGTCGTCACGGTCTTGCGCATCCCGCGCATCGCCGAGATCGAGGAGATCATCACGAGGTGGCCGCGCTTCTGCTCGCGGAAGATCTCCATCGCGGCCTCGGTCTGGGCGAGCGCGGCGACGAAGTTCGTCATGGCCGTCTGGCGGTTGGCGTCGTAGCGGCCGGTGCCGAGCGGGGCGCCCTTGCCGAGGCCTGCGTTGACGACGACCCGGTCGATGGTGCCGAAGTCGTCGCGGAACGCCCGGAAGACGGCGAACACGGCGTCGTCGTCGGTGACGTCGAGGGCCCGCAGCTCGACCCGGCGATCGGGGTGCCTCGCGAGGATCTCGTCGCGCAGGCCCTCGAGCCGCTCGGTGCGGCGGGCAGCGAGGGCGAGGTCCCAGCCGCGGTCGGCGAGCTGGCGGGCCATCTCGGCCCCGAGGCCGGAGCTCGCGCCGGTGATGAGGGTCGTGGGCATGGTGGTCCTTTCGTCCGGTCAGGACTGGTCACGAGAGAGCAGGGCGGTGCAGCGCTGGTCGAGGAAGAGCACGACGTCGCGGAACTCCCCGAATGCCGGGTTGCTCGTCTGGCCGTGGTGGAACCGGTAGTAGATCTGCTGGGCGATGGCGGCCAGTCGGAAGGCGCCGAACACGTCGTAGAACAGCCACTGCGCAGGGGTGACCTCGAGCCCTCGGGCGGCGGCGTAGCGCTCGACGACCTCGGCCCGGGTCAGCATGCCGGGGGCGTGGGTCGGCTGGCGGCGCACCCCGAGGAAGGCCGGGTGGTCGTCGGCCTGCACCCAGTAGGCCAGCGCCGAGCCCACGTCCATGAGCGGGTCGCCGACCGTCGCGAGCTCCCAGTCGAGGACGCCGACGACCCGGGTGGGGTCCTCAGGGTCCAGGACGAGGTTGTCGAAGCGGAAGTCGTTGTGGATGAGCACGTGGGCCCGGTCGGCCGGCTGGTGCGCGTCGAGCCAGGCCATCGTCGCCTCGAAGTCGCCCACGTCGGGGGTGCGCGCTCGGCGGAAGCGGCCCGTCCAGCCCTCGACCTGGCGCCGGACGTAGCCCTCGCCGCGGTCGAGCCGGGCGAGCCCAGCCAGCTCGAGGTCGACGTCGTGCAGCTGGACCAGAGTGTCGACGGCGTTGCGGCACAAGGCATCCACGCCGGCACGGTCGAGGCCGAGCTCGGGCGGCAGGTCTCGGCGCAGGATCGTGCCCTCGATGCGTTCCATGACGTAGAACTCGGATCCGAGCACGTCGTCGTCACCGCAGTACGCCACCATCTGGGGCACGAGGGGGAACACCGGTGCGAGCGCCGCCTGGAGGTCGTGCTCGCGGTGCATGTCGTGCGCCCCCCGGGCCTTGGTGCCGACCGGCGGGCGGCGCAGGATGAGGTCACGTCCCCCGGATGCCGTGCCACCGGCATACCGGAGCAGGTACGTGAGGTTGGACGCGCCGCCGACGAACTGACGGACCTCGGGGATCCCGTCGAGACCGGGTGTGCCGGAGGCGTTCTCGTGCAGCCACGAGGCGACCGGTGCGACGTCGAAGGCGTCCTCGTCGCGCACCGGTGCGGCACCCGAGACGTCGGGCAGGGCGTGCGTCACGGGGTGCGGTCCTCGGGGCCGGTCTTGCGGGCGAGCCGTCTCCCCTGGGCGACCAGCGCGCGTTCGTAGAGGGGCCGCGCGTAGCGCTTCGTCAGCCACGCCCGACGACCGAGCCGGTCGGTGAGGATCACCTTTTTCCGCTGGTCGATCCCCTCGAGCACGATCCGGGCGATGTCACCGGCGTCGACCGTCGCCCGGGTGATGAGGCGGATGCCGGCCTCCTGCATCTCGGTGTCCTTGCCGGCGAACGACTCGTGGAGGTTGGTGCGGAAGAACGCGGGGCAGACGACCGAGACGTCGATGTCCCACGGCCGGAGCTCGAACACCAGCGTCTCGCTGAGGGCGACGACCCCGGCCTTCGTGGCGTTGTAGCTCGCCATGCCGGGCCCGTGGACCAGCCCGGCGAGCGAGGCGACGTTGACGATGTGGCCGCTGCGCTGCTCCTTGAGGAGCGGGGTGAACGTGTGGCACCCGCGCGCCACTCCGAGCAGGTTGATGTCGACGACGCGCTCCCAGTCGGCGATCGACTCGACGTCGATGCGGCCGCCGGTCGCGACCCCGGCGTTGTTGACGAGGACGTCGAGGCCGCCCCACTCCTCGCGCACCCAGGCCAGGGCCGCGTCCCAGTCCTGCTGGGAGCGCACGTCGAGCCGGCGGTAGGCGGCGGCATCGGGCACGCTCGCCGGTCGCTCGTCGGCGAGGTCGACGACGAGCACGGCGTCGCCGCGCCCGACCATGAGCTCGGTGAGGGCCAGGCCGAGGCCCGAGGCGCCTCCGGTGACGAGGACGCGACGGCTCATCGGGTGCTCTCCGCGGTGTCGGTGGTCGCGGACGCGGCCGAGGACCTGCCCGAGGACGCGGTGACCGCCGCCTCGGCATACGGACGGAGCAGGTGCCGGGCGACGACGCCGAGGTGCACCTCGTCGGGGCCGTCGGCGAGGCGCAGGCTGCGGGCGCCGGCGTAGGCCGCGGCGAGCGGGAAGTCCTCGCTCATGCCGCCGCCGCCGTGCAGCTGGATCGCGAGGTCGATGACGTCGCAGGCCATCTGGGGCACCACGGCCTTGATCTCGGAGACCTCCGACCTCGCGCCGGCGATGCCGACGGTGTCGAGCTTCCACGCGGCGTGGAGCACGAGCAGACGGGCCTGGTTGACGGCGATGCGCGCGCGGGCGAGGCGCTCCCGGTTGCCACCGAGCTCGGCGATCGGTGTGCCGAACGCGACGCGGCTCGTCGAGCGCCGGCACGCGAGCTCGAGAGCCATCTCGGCGAGGCCGACGAGGCGCATGCAGTGGTGCACGCGGCCCGGGCCGAGCCGTCCCTGGGCGATCTCGAAGGCGCGGCCGGGCCCGACGAGCACGTTCGCGGCCGGGAGGCGGACGGTATCCAGGCTCACCTCGCCGTGGCCGAGCGGCTCGTCGTACTGGCCGAGGGCGGTGAGCATGCGCTCGACCGTCACGCCGGGGGCGTCGAGGGGCACGAGGACCATCGAGTGGCGGCGGTGCCGGTGCGCCTCGGGGTCGGTGAGGCCCATGAACACGCCGAGCCGGCAGTCGGGGTGGCCGGCGCCGGTCGACCACCACTTGCGGCCGTCGACGACGACCTCGTCGCCCTCGAGCGTGGCGGTGGCGCGCATGTTCGTGGCGTCGGAGCTCGCGACGCCCGGCTCGGTCATGAGGAAGGCGCTGCGGATCCGGCCGTCGAGCAGCGGTTCGAGCCACTGCTCCTGCTGCTCACCCGTGCCGTAGCTGAGGAGCACCTCCATGTTGCCGGTGTCCGGGGCGTTGCAGTTGAAGACCAGGGGCGCCAGCGGCGAGCGACCCATCTGCTCGGCGATGCCGGCGTAGTCGGTGTTCGTGAGGCCGGTGCCGCCGTCGGTGCCGAAGCGGGCGGCATACGCGTCACCGTGGCCCGCCGGGAGGAAGAGGTTCCACAGGCCCTCGGCGCGCGCCTTGCCCTTGAGGTCCTCGACGACGGCCGCCGGGGGCCAGGCGTCCTCGCCCCGGGCCCGGCGCGCGGAGACGTCGCGGAGGACGCCGGGCTCGACCGGCTCGACCTCGGTGTCGATGAAGGCGCGGACCCGTGCGGCGAGGTCGGCCGCGCGGGGCGACGGTGCGAAGTCCATGTCCTTGACCCTAGACCGTTGTTGAGCGATGCTCAATAGTGTGGGAGCGACGGCACGAGTGCGGATGACACCCGAGGACCGGCGCCGCCAGCTCGTCGGGATCGGGCTTCGGAAGTTCGTCGAGCGCCCGGTCCAGGAGCTGTCCCTCGACGAGGTGGCTGCTGAGGCCGGGGTCTCGCGCGGGCTGCTCTTCCACTACTTCCCCACGAAGACCGACTACCACCGGGCGGTCGTCGAGGCGGCGCGACGCCGCGTGGGGCGCAACGTCTCGCCCGACGCGGATGCCGTCGGCGAGGCGGCTGTGCGCCAGGTCGTCGAGCGCTTCCTCGACCAGGTGGCCCGGCGGCGCGAGACCTATGTCGCCCTCGTGCTCGGCCAGGCGCCGATCGCGCGGGCCGCGGGCGACGACGGCGTCGCCAGCGTCCGGGAGCGGGTGGCCGCGCTGGTCGCCGCGGCGACCGGGATGCCGGATGCCGCGCTGCCGGTCGCGCACGGGTGGGTCGCCTACCTCGAGGACCGGGCCCTCCAGTGGTCGGCGCTGCCGGCGGGGGAGCGGGATGGCGGCCGCGCCGCGCTCGTCGAGCACTGCACCCACGCGCTCACCGCCCTGACCGCTCGCGCCTGACCTCGGCGGCGGGCCGCCGGTCCGCGTCGGGTGCCCAGGTGGCTGCCGGAGCGACCACCTGAGCACCCGACTCGGGGCCGGGACTCACCAGGTGGTGCAGGCCAGGTAGTCGAAGCCCTTCTCGGCCGCCTCGAAGGGGTCGAAGGTCGGGTCGCCGAAGCGCGGGTCGTGCTCGACGACGTAGTAGCGGGTGCTGCCGCCGCCGGCCGCGAAGATCGTCGGGAAGTCGATGATCCCCTCACCGACGATCTCGATGCGGCCGGGGAAGGTCCCGGCCGCCATGTCCTTGACGTGGAACAGCTGGATGCGGTTGCCGTACTCCTCGAGGAGGGCGACCGGGTCGGCGCCGCCGTTGGTGGCCCAGTACAGGTCCAGCTGGAACACGACGTTCCGCGGGTCGGTCGACGCCAGGAGGATGTCGTAGGCCGTGCGGTCGCCGAAGACGCGCTGGAACTCCCAGTTGTGGTTGTGGACCATCAGCGTCTGGCCGGCGGTGCGGGCCTGCTCGCCGACCGCGTCGAGGTACTCGGCGTACGCGACCCACTCCGCCTCGGTCGCGTAGTTCGGGGTGCCGCCCGAGCCGAAGTACTTGATGCCGAGGATGCGGTTCTCCTCGATGATCGCGTCGATGTCGGCGGGAGCCGTCGGCGTGCCGATGTTCACGTGACGCGCCGACGCCTTGAGGCCGTACTCGTCGAGCAGGGCGCGGTACTCCTCGGCGCTCAGCCCGCTCAGGGTGAACGGCTCGACGTTGCGATAGCCGATCTCGCTCAGCGCGGCGAAGACCTCGCGGGTCCGCTCGATGGTGGCCTCGTCCGTGCCGAAGCCGATGTACTCCGCGAAGGTCCAGAGCTGGATCGAGATCTTGCTGTCGGGCACACCCCTGCCGGCGCAGTCCGGCTGCGCGGCCGTCGCGGTGGCGGACCCGGTCACGAGGCAGCCCGCGAGGAGCAGGGCGGTGAGGATGCCGCGAACCACGCGGCGCAGAGTCGTCATCATGCGTCTCCCATCCGTGGTGGCGCCGGCGGCTTCCTGCGGACCCGCACTCCTCCCGACGCCGGTCGACGAGTGCGGTCCCCCCGACCGTAGGACCGAAAACCCGGGACTGCATCCGGGGGCGCCGGCGGCCCGAGGGCCAGCCGTCACCCGGCGGGGGTGATGAAGCCGGCCCGGTCGGGTCGTCAGGATCGTCCTGTAGACGACCAGTGCGCGAGCCCGCGTCGCAGGACCCGGACCGAGGGAGGACCGTCACCCGATGTCCGTGACCTCGTCCCCACCGACCGGGCGCCCCGGCGGCACCCTCACCGACCTCGTGCCCGGTATCGGGCTCGTCCGCTCCTACCAGCGGGGCTGGCTCCCCAAGGACGTCGTCGCCGGGCTCGTGCTGTCCGCGCTGCTCGTGCCGCAGGGCATGGCGTACGCCGAGCTGGCCGGGCTGCCCCCGGTGACCGGCCTCTACACCTCCATCCTCTGCCTGCTGGGGTACGCGGTGTTCGGACCGTCACGGGTCCTCGTGCTGGGCCCGGACTCCTCCCTCGGGCCGATGATCGCCGCCACGATCGCGCCGCTCGCGCTGGCCGGGGGCGACCCGAGCCGGGCCATCGCCTACGCGTCGGTGCTCGGCCTGCTCGTCGGCCTCGTCATGACGGTCGCCGGCCTGGCCCACTTCGGCTTCGTGGCGGACCTGCTCTCGAAGCCGACCCAGATCGGCTACATGAACGGCCTGGCGCTGACCATCATCGTCGGCCAGCTGCCCAAGCTCTTCGGCTTCTCCGTCGACGCGGACGGTCTCATCGAGGAGGCGAAGGGTTTCCTCTCCGGGGTGGCCGAGGGCCTCGTCACCCCGAACGCGGCGGCCATCGGCGTCGTGTCGCTCGTCGGGATCCTGCTGCTGCAGAGGCTGCTGCCCAAGATCCCCGCGGTGCTCGCCGTCGTCGTCATCGCGGCCCTCACGGTCAACGTGCTGGACCTCGAGGCGAAGGGAGTCGACACCATCGGCGCGCTGCCGCAAGGGTTCCCACCGCTGACCGTCCCCACGGTCCCGTGGGCGGACGTCCCCGCTCTCTTCCTGGGCGCGGTCGCCATCGCCGTGGTCGCCCTGGCGGACACGATGTCGACCGCCTCGTCGTTCGCCGCTCGCCGTGGAGAGCGCGTGCACGGCGACCAGGAGATGATCGGCATCGGTGCCGCGAACATCGCCGCCGGCCTGTTCCAGGGGTTCCCCGTCAGCACCAGCGGGTCGCGCACGGCCGTCGCGGAGCAGGCCGGGTCGCGCTCCCAGGTCACCGGCGTCGTCGGCGCCGCCGTCATCGCGTTCGTCGTCGTGTTCGCGACCGAGCTCATGCAGTACGTCCCCCAGCCCACCCTCGGGGCCATCGTCATCGCGGCCGCGCTGTCGCTGGCCGACGTCCCGGCGACTCGGCGGCTGTGGCACCAGCGCCGCACGGAGTTCACGCTCTCGATCGTCGCGCTGCTCGGCGTCGCGCTGCTCGGCGTCCTGCCCGGCATCCTGATCGCCGTCATGCTGTCGATCCTCAACGTGTTCCGGCGGGTGTGGTGGCCGCACCAGGCCGAGCTCGGCCGCGTCGAAGGGCTCGCGGGGCTGCACGACACCGACACCTACCCGCACGCGGAGCTCCTGCCCGGGCTCGTCGTCTTCCGCTTCGACGCCCCGCTGATCTTCGCCAACTCGCGGATGTTCGGCGACGCGGTCCGTGCGATGGCCGAGGAGCGCGACGACCTCCGGTGGGTGCTGGTCGCCGCCGAGCCCATGACCGACGTCGACACCACCGCGGCCGACATGCTCGCCGAGCTCGACACCTGGCTCAACGAGCGTGGGGTCTCCCTCGTCTTCGCCGAGGTCAAGGACCCGGTGCGCGAGAAGATCCAGCGCTACGAGCTCGACCGGACGATCGACCCCGCGCACTTCTACCCGACCCTCGACGAGGCGGTCGCGGCCTACCTGCACGAGACCGGCGAGACCTGGCGTGATCCCGAGGAGGACCCGTGACGGAAGCACTGGCGGCACCACCGCGTCCCACCCGAGCCCGGCAGGCGGCCGCCTGGCTCGCCTACGTGACTCTCGCACTGGGGCTGGCCTACGTCGTCGTGGCCTCCTTCCGCCGGTGGGACGTGCTGCTGGCGAGCGTCGCAGCCCTCAGCGTGCTGGTCGTCGCGGCCTGGTTCGCCGTGTCCCGACGGGGTCGCCCGCGGGCGGTCGCACTCGTCGTCGCGGCGCTCGCCCTGGTGCTCTTCACCGTGGTCGTGCTGGCGAGCGACAGCCTGCGCGTGCTCGTCGTGGGCCTGCTCCTCGCGGCCGCGTCGACGGCCAGTGCCCGGCTGGCCCTGCACGCCCCCTCCGTGGATCCGTCGACAGCACCCACGGCGCCGCGGCCGCGCCACGCGGTGCTCATCATGAACCCGTGGTCCGGGGGCGGGAAGGTGGAGCGGTTCGCCCTGGAGCAGCAGTGCCGGGACCGCGGCATCGAGCCCATCGTGCTGGGGCCCGGCAGCGACCTGCTGGCCATCGCCGAGGACGCGGTGCAGCGGGGCGCGGACGTCATCGGGATGGCGGGGGGCGACGGCTCCCAGGCCCTCGTCGCCTCGGTCGCCAGCCGCCACGGGGTGCCCTTCGTCGTGGTCCCGGCGGGGACGCGCAACCACCTGGCGCTCGACCTCGGTCTCGACCGGGCCGACGTCGTCGGCGCCCTGGACGCCTTCGACGACGGCGTCGAGCGGCGCATCGACCTCGCCGAGCTGAACGGGCGCGTCTTCGTGAACAACGCGTCGATGGGGTTGTACGCCAAGATCGTCCAGTCCCCCGAGTACCGCGACGCCAAGGTCGCGACCGCGGCCGACATCCTCCCCGACCTCATCGGGCCCGACGCGGTTCCCCTCGACCTGCGCTTCACCCTGCCGTCCGGGGAGGTGGCCACGTCGGCCAACCTCGTGCTCGTGTCGAACAACTCCTACCAGCTCTCCCACCTGCGGGGCGCGGGCACCCGGCCGCTGCTCGACGACGGGCTGCTGGGCGTCGTCACGGTGCTGGTCCGGGGCGCGCTGGATGCCGAGAAGCTCGCCGCGCTCGAGGCCGCCGGTCTCGTGCGCCGCTTCTCCGGGTGGAACGAGTGGACGGCGACCGAGTTCGAGGTGACCTCGGCCGGCCCGGTGGAGGTGGGCGTCGACGGGGAGGCCCTGACGATCGACCCACCGCTGCGCTTCGTCATCCGGCCGGGCGCGCTCACGGTCCGACTGCCCAGGGCGGCGCTGTCCCACCCCACGGCGCCTCCGGCGGTGCACGTCGCGTCGGCCCCGACCCTGGCCGCCTTGTGGCGCACGGCCCTCGGACGACCGGCTGCGGGCTCATGAGCACCGGCGTACCGGGCGGCCCGGCCGAGGAGCGCCTCGCCCGACGGCTCGACCGGCTCTCGCCGGAGAGGCACCCGTTCGTCCACCGGTCGGCAGGAATGCTGCACGCACTCGGCCGCCTCGACCTCGCGGCCTACACCGCGGTGGCACGGATGTCGACGCCGGTCCTGGACGTCCCCCTGCGTCGGTTGTCCCACTTCGCCAACTTCTCCAAGCCGTGGTTCCTCACCGCGGCCGGGCTCGCCCTCCTCGGTGGGCCGACGGGACGTCGGGCGGCAGTCACCGGCGTGGCCGCCATCGGTGCCGCCTCCCTCCTGGTGAACCAGCCGATGAAGCTGCTCGGTGACCGCCGCCGACCCGACCGCGAGGACCACGACGTCCCCGAGGCCCGCTGGGTGCCGATGCCGACGTCGACGTCCTTCCCGTCGGGTCACTCAGCCTCGGCCGCCGCGTTCGCGGTCGCCGTGTCCGACGTCGTCCCGGCCCTGCGCGCGCCGCTCGGTGCCGTCGCGGGGACGGTGGCGTTCTCGAGGGTGTACACCGGCGTCCACTACCCGGGCGACGTCCTCGTCGGCGCGGCCACGGGAGCCCTGCTCGGCCGGCTCGTCTCCCACCTGGGCGGGAGGCTCGCCCGCCGCTGAGCGCCGCCGCCCGGCCTCAGGCCTGGGCGCGGGCGTGCGCCTCGTCGAGCAGCTCGGCCACGGCATCCGCCTCGGCGTCCGCGAGGACGACCTCGACGGTCATCAGCTTCGCGCCCCACCACCCCTCCCGGCACCAGTGCCACTCGGCGACGGCCTCGCGGATCGAACCCTCGTCGAGCATGACCCGAAGGACGTCCTCGGTCGGCAGCGTCGCGAAGATGCGCCGCCGCCTCCCGGCCCGGAAGCTCGGGAAGCCGTGGTGGGGCACCTCGACGACGTCGGGCAGCTCGAGCGCGAGAGCCCGGGCGTCCGCGGGCGTCACGCCCCCTCCTCGACCGGGACGGCGTCGGGCCTGTCGACCGGCAGTCCCGCCAGCGCCTCCTCGACGACCGCGACCGCGAGCGGCTCGACGGTCACGGGCACGCCGTTCAGCACGGCGTTGCCGGACACCGGCTCGACGACATCGGGGTCGGTGAGGTCGTTGACCGACACCCCGGGCAACGCGGTGGCGTGGCGCAGGCGCACCCCGTCGCGTGCGTGGCCGTAGCCGTGCGGGAGGGACACGACGCCCGGCATCAGGTCCTCGGTCGCCGCGACCTCGACCCGCACCTCCCCCACCGCCGACCGCACGAGCACCGTCTCCCCGTCACGGGTGCCGCGGACGGCGAGGTCGTCGGGGTGCGCCATCAGCGCGTGCCGAGCCCGTCCGCGGGTCAGGCGCGGGACGTTGTGCAGCCAGGAGTTGTTGTCGCGCTGGTGCCGCCGCCCGATGAGCAGGAGCTCCCCCTCGGCGAGGCCCGAGCCCGACGACACGGCCTCGAGCACGTCGGGCAGGGCGTCCGCGACGATCGCCGGCAGCAGGTCGATGCGCTTCTCGGGGGTGCTGAGGCGTTCCGGCAGACGGGGTTTCAGCGGGCCGCGGTCGGCACCGGCCGTCATCGTCTCGAGCTTGGCCACGGACAGCCGCGCCCCCGACGACCTCAGCAACGCGTCCAGCTGGCGTCGAGGCCTGACCCGCAGCCGGGCCTCGGTCTTCAGGGTCGCGCGGGACCAGCGGGCCCGGATGCCGCCGCCGCGGGCGCGGAGCAGCGCCACACCGAGGTCACGGGCGATCTCCCAGTCCTGCTTCGTGCCGGGCTCGGGCGGGAAGAGCGCCGGCGACCAGCGAGCGGTGTCGCGCACCGCGAGCGTGTGGAAGATCAGGTCGTAGTGGTCGCGCTCGAGCGGGCTGGCCGGCGGCAGGATGACGTCGGCGTGCCGGGTCGTCTCGTTGACGTAGAAGTCGATGGCGACCACCGCGTCGAGCCCGGCGATCGCCGCGTCGAGCCGGTGCCCGCCGGGCGTCGAGGACACCGGGTTGCCCGCGATCGTCAGCAACCCGCGCACCTGGCCGTCGCCGGACGTCGTCATCTCCTCGAGCAGCGCCGAGACGGGCAGCTCGCCCCCGAAGCTGGGGAGCCCGCGCACCCGGGACCGGCGCCTGCCGAACCCTCCGGGTGAGACCACGCCGCGCCCCACGAGGTCGACGGCCGGCGTCGTGAACATCGTGCCACCGGGGCGGTCGAGGTTGCCGGTCAGCACGTTGATGGCCTGCACCGCCCACTGGCAGACGACGCCGTGGGCCTGGGTCGAGACGCCCATCCGCCCGTGCACCGCGGCCGAGGGGGCGGAGGCGAGGTCGTGGGCGAGGCGGCGCACGGCATCCGCCGGCATCCCGCTCACCTCCTCGGCGAGCTCGGGGGTGAACGCGGACACTGCGTCGCGCACCCGGTCGACGTGGTCGACGTAGGCGGCGGGGACGGCGACGTCCGTCGTGAGGAGCTCGCGCACCACGGCGAGCAGGACGGCCGCGTCGGAGCCGGGACGGACGAAGTGGTGCTCGTCGGCGACCTTGGCCGTCTCCGTGCGACGCGGATCCAGCACGACGAGCCGCCCTCCGCGAGCGGCGAGCTCGCGACGTCGCCGGGGGAAGTCGGGGACGGTCCACAGCGACCCGTTCGACGCCATCGGGTTGTGGCCGACGAGCACGAGGAGGTCGGTGCGGTCGATGTCGGGCACAGGCAGGAGGAACTGGTGGCCGTACAGCGCCCACGCGACGACCTGGTGGGGCAGCTGGTCGACCGAGGTGGCGGAGAACCGGTTCCGGGTCCGGAGCAGCCGCACCAGGGTCGGGTGGTGCGTCAGCGCGCCGAGGCTGTGGACGTTGGGGTTGCCGAGGTAGACCGCGACGGCGTCGTCACCGTGCTCGCGCTGCACGGCGGTCAGCCGCTCGGCGGCGTACCGGATCGCGTCGTCCCACGGCACCTCGCGCCAGCCCTTCGCCGTCCGGACCACCGGGCGGCGGAGCCGGTCCGGGTCCTCGTGGACGTCCTGGAGGGCGAAGGCCTTGGGGCAGATGTGGCCCCGCGAGAGCGGGTCGGCCTCCTGCCCGCGGATCGAGGCGATCGACGACCCCTCGGCGTCGAGCCGCACCTCGAGGGCGCACAGCGCCTCGCACAGGGTGCACGTGATGTGCCGGACGGGGGTGGTCATCGGCGGCGGGGGTCGAAGACGGGGGCGACGCGCTGCATGGCGGCCTCCCGGGCGATCGTCGTGTTCCTGGTGGCGAGGAGACGGGCCTGCTCGAGGCGCTCGCGGGCGAAGGTCCGCCGGTCCGACGACGCCCACGTGCGGCCGAAGAGCCGCTTGGTCGCGGCGACGGCATCCGGCGAGCGGGTCGCCACCTGCTCGATGAACCGGGTGGCCGCCACGAACGGCTCGTCGTGCACCTCGCTGGCCAGCCCGAGCTCGACGGCACGCGAGCCGCTGACGACCTCACCGGTCATGGTCAGCCGCTTCGCGACGTCCATGCGCACCTGCTGGGACAGCGCCTGGACCCCGCCCATGTCGGGCACCAGCCCCCACTTGGCCTCCATGACCGACCACTGGGCGTCGGCCGTCGTCATCCGCAGGTCCGCGGCGAGGGCGATCTGCAGCCCGCCGCCGTAGCAGTGGCCGTGGACCGCGGCGACGACCGGCACGGGCACCCGCCGCCACGCCCAGCAGGCCTCCTGGAAGAGGTTGGTCCCGCGGAAGGGGTTGGGCACGAACGACCGCGCGACCCGCGGGGGGTCGGCGAGCACCGTCGCGAAGTCGAGGCCGGCGCAGAACGAGTCGCCCTCGCCGCCGATCACCACCCCCCGGAGGCTCCGGTCGCGCGCGAGCTCACGGGCGGTGGCGACGAGACCCTCGAGGGTGTCGAGCGTCAGCGCGTTGAGCTTGTCGGGACGGTTGAGGCGGACCTGGGCGACGCCGCCCTCGACCCGGCACGTGACGGTGCTCGGCATGCCTCCAGCCTACGGAGGTCGGCCGTCCGACGCCCCGGCGCGATCGACCGGACGTCAGGAGACCGGTGCGGCCACCTCGGTGTCGCCGGTCGCGCCGAGCGCCCCCGCCGGGCGCAGGGTCGCGCGGTCCGGGTGGTCGCGGCGGTGGACGAGGAGCGAGATGCCGAGGATCACCAGGCCCAGCGCGGCGAGGCCGACACCCACGATCGACGGGGCGGTGTAGCCGTACCCGGCGGCGATGACCACCCCGCCGACCCACGCGCCGAGCGCGTTCGCCAGGTTGAGCGCCGCGTGGTTGCTGGCCGCTGCGAGCGTCTGCGCGGACCCGGCCACCTGCATGAGGCGCAGCTGGAGGTTGATGACGAGCACCGACGCGAGCACCGAGATGAGCGCGAGCACGATCAAGGCCGGCACGGCATACGGCGCGACCACCGCGAAGAGCCCCAGCGCGACACCGAGCCCGGCCAGGCCGATGGCGACCGAGCGGATGACCGACCAGTCCCCCATCCGCCCGGCGACGAGGTTGCCGACGAAGCCCGACGCGCCGAACACGAGGAGGAACAGCGGCACCGCGGATGCCGGCAGCCCGGTCACCTCGGTGACCGTCGGCGCGATGTAGGAGTACATGGCGAACATGCCGCCGAAGCCGACCGCACCCACGCCGAGGGTGAGCCAGACCTGCAGGCTCGTCAGGGCGCTCAGCTCGCTGCGCACGGTGCGGCTGCGGTCGGCGGGGAGGTGCGGCACGGCATACGCGATGAGGCCGACGGTCGCGACGCCGATGACCGCGACGAGCCAGTAGGCCGAGCGCCACCCGAGGCTCTGGCCGAGCCACGTCGCGCCGGGCACGCCCAGGACGTTCGCGATGGGGATGCCGAGCATGACCCGGCCGACCGCGCGGCCGGCCTGGCCGCGCGCCGCCAGGTCGACGGCGACGAGGGCCGCGACCCCGAAGAACGCGCCGTGCGGCAGCCCCGCGAGGAGGCGGGCGCCGACGAGGGTCTCGTAGGTGGGGGCGACGGCGCTCAGGACGTTGCCGGCGGTGAACGCGACCATGAGCCCGACGAGCAGGGCCTTGCGCGGCCACGTCGCCCCGAGGACCGCGAGCAGGGGGGCGCCGATGACGACACCGGCGGCGTAGGCCGAGATCGTGTGCCCCGCTGCGGGGATGGTGACGCCGACGCCGGCGGCGATCTCGGGGAGCAGGCCCATGGTGACGAACTCGGTCGTCCCGATGGCGACACCACCGAGGATCAGGGCGATGGTGGCGAGAGTGGCGTGGCGGGGCTGGGGCACTGCACGTGCAGCGACGGGCACCCCCGGCGGCATTCCCGATCCGCGCGGTTTACTGCCGACGTCACACAGCGTTCATCCGACGGCGGCACGAGGGACGGCACGGAGCGCCGCGCGCGTCGCGCCGTCGGCGGACCCTGCCTGCCTACGATGACCCGATGCGCGCAGCCCGGGTGACCAGCCTCGACGGACCCGACGCCGTGGAGGTCGTCGACGAGCCCGACCCCCCCGGTCGGACCGGCGTCCTCATCGAGGTGGCGGCCGCCGGCGTGTGCTTCCCGGACGTCCTCCTGACCCGCGGGCAGTACCAGGTGACGCCCGACCTGCCGTTCGTCCCCGGGTCCGAGGTGGCCGGCCGGGTGAAGGCCGCCCCGGGAGGCAGCGGGTACGCCGTGGGCGACCGGGTCGCGGCCTTCCCCTTCCTCGGCGGGTTCGCCGAGCTGGTCGAGGTCGACCCGGCCATGGTCTTCCCGCTGCCGGACGCCGTGACGTACGAGGCGGGCGCGGCCCTGCCGATGAACTACCTGACCTGCCACTTCGCGCTGCGTGAGCGCGGCCGGCTCGCCCCCGGCGAGACGGTCCTGGTGCACGGCGCGGCCGGCGGGGTGGGGACGGCGGCGGTGCAGCTCGCGGCGGCCTGGGGGGCCCACGTCGTCGCCGTCGTGTCCTCGCCCGACAAGGCCGAGGTCGCGCGGGCGGCCGGCGCGCACGACGTCGTCCTCGCCGACGGCTTCAGGGATGCCGTCGCGGGCCTCACCAGCGGACGCGGCGTCGACCTCGTCGTCGACCCGGTCGGGGGCGACCGCTTCACCGACTCGCTGCGCTCGCTCGCGCCGGGCGGACGCCACCTCGTCATCGGCTTCACCGCAGGCTCGATCCCCGAGGTGAAGGTCAACCGCCTGCTCCTCAACAACGTCTCGGTCGTCGGCGTCGGCTGGGGCGCGTGGTGGACCGGACGGGGCGGCCCCGGACCGGCCTACCTGCGGCGCCAGTGGGACGACCTCGTGCCCCTGCTCGAGTCGGGCGCGGTCGACCCGGTCATCGGCGAGGTGCGCTCCCTCGACGAGGTCGTCGCCGCGCTCACCGCCGTCGACGAGCGCCGGGCCACGGGCAAGATCCTCCTCCAGCCGTGACGCGGCCCCGCGGTGCCCGCGACCAATAGGCTCGGGCCCATGGACTTCCGCAACGTGTACGCCCAGGGGTTCGCCCGGGTCGCCGCGTGCACCCTGCCCGTGGCACTGGCCGACCCTGCGACGAACGCCGAGCGGATCGTGGCCGAGGTCCGTGGCTGCCACGACGAGGGCGTCGCCGTCGCGCTGTTCCCCGAGCTGACCCTGTCCGGCTACGCCATCGACGACCTCCTGCTCCAGGACGTCCTGCTCGACGCCGTGGACGCGGCCGTCGTCACCATCGCCGAGGCCACCGCCAAGCTGCTCCCGGTCGTCGTCGTCGGCGCCCCCCTGCGACACGGCAGCCGCCTGTACAACTGCGCGGTCGTCATCCACCGCGGTGAGGTCCTCGGCGTCGCCCCCAAGTCGTTCCTGCCCAACTACCGCGAGTTCTACGAGAAGCGGCACTTCGCGTCGGGCGCGGGTCACCAGGGCGAGTTCATCGTGCGGCCGGGCTGGCCCGGCGCCGACGTCGACGGCGAGGTCCCGTTCGGGCCCGACCTCGTCTTCACCCCCGACGACGTCCCGGGGCTCGCCGTGCACGTGGAGATCTGCGAGGACATGTGGGTGCCCGTGCCCCCGAGCAGCGAGGCGGCGCTCGCCGGCGCGACCGTCCTGCTCAACCTCTCGGCATCCCCGATCACCGTCGGGCGCGCCGAGGACCGCCACCTGCTCGCCCGCTCGGCGAGCTCACGGTGCAACGCGGCGTACCTGTATGCCGCCGCGAGCGCGGGTGAGTCGTCGACCGACCTGTCGTGGGACGGCATGACGATGGTCTACGAGATGGGCGACCTGCTGGGGCAGTCCGAGCGCTTCCCCGACGGGCCGCGCCGCACGGTCGTCGACGTCGACCTCGACCGGCTCCGGCAGGAGCGGATGCGGCAGGGCAGCTTCGACGACAACGCGGACGCCTACGCCGCCGACGAGGGGGGCTTCCGCGTCGTGCCCTTCCAGCTGCGACCCCCCACCGGCGACCTCGGCCTGATGCGGGCCGTCGACCGGTTCCCGTTCGTGCCCGACGACGACGACCGCCTCGCCCTCGACTGCTACGAGGCGTACAACATCCAGGTCTCCGGGCTCGAGCAGCGGATGCGCGCGATCGGCGGTGGCGACCCCGCGCGGATGCCGGCCCTCGTCATCGGTGTCTCCGGCGGGCTCGACTCCACCCACGCACTCATCGTCGCGGCCAAGGCCTGCGACCGGCTCGGCCTGCCCCGCACGCACGTCCTCGGCTTCACGATGCCGGGCTTCGCGACGAGCGCCGGCACCAAGAGCAACGCCGTCCACCTCATGACGTCGCTCGGGATCACGTGGGAGGAGCTCGACATCCGCCCCGCCGCGACCCAGATGCTCACGGACCTCGGCCACCCGTTCGGGCGCGGCGAGGAGGTGTACGACGTCACCTTCGAGAACGTCCAGGCCGGGCTGCGCACCGACTACCTGTTCCGCGCCGCCAACCAGCGCGGGGGCGTCGTCGTCGGCACCGGTGACCTGTCCGAGCTCGCGCTCGGCTGGTGCACCTACGGCGTCGGCGACCAGATGTCGCACTACGGCGTCAACACCGGCGTCCCGAAGACCCTCATGCAGCACCTCATCCGGTGGGTCGTCTCCTCGGGCCAGTTCGAGGGCGAGGTCAACGACACCCTCCTCGAGATCCTCGACCAGGAGATCAGCCCCGAGCTCGTGCCGACCAAGCAGGGCGAGCGGATCCAGTCCACCGAGGACTCCGTCGGCCCGTACGCCCTGCAGGACTTCACCCTCTACCACCTGCTGCGGCGCGGCTACCGGCCGAGCAAGATCGCGTTCCTCGCGGAGCACGCCTGGTCGGATGCCGCTCGCGGAGCGTGGCCGTCGGGGTACCCCGACGGCGCGCGCCCGGCATACGACCTCGCCACGATCCGGCACTGGATGCAGGTCTTCCACCGCCGCTTCTTCCGGCAACCAGTTCAAGCGGTCGGCGATCCCCAACGGGCCCAAGGTCGTCGCGGGCGGCTCCCTGTCGCCGCGCGGTGACTGGCGGATGCCGTCGGACGCGGCGGCCACCGCGTGGCTCGCCGAGCTCGAGGCCAACGTCCCCACCTCCTGACCGACGCCCCGTCCTCCGACCTCGTGCGACGCGCACAGGGGGTCGGTCACCGCGGCGTGGCGCGGCGGGACAGGGAGAGCGTCCAGACGCTCCCGGCCAGCGCGATCCCCGCCGCGACCCCGAAGCCCCAGGGGATGCCGTGGCTCTCCGCGAGGAACCCGAGGGCGACCGACCCGCCGCCGAGCCCGAGGTCGATGCAGGCGCTGGCCGTGCCCGAGGCGGCGCCTCGCTCCGAGGGGCGGGCGGTGGCGAAGATCGCCGAGAAGAACGCCGGGGTGCTGAACGAGACCCCCAACCCCATGAGCGCCGCGCCGAGCAGGAATCCGACGGGTGTGGCCGACGCGGCCGCCAGCGCCATCCCGGCAGCGATCGCCGCGAGTGCGACGGCGCCCAGCGGAAGTGCGGGCAGCCGGTCCGGGACCTTCGCGAAGGCGACGCGGCAGACGACCACGACCACGCCGTAGACCGCCAGGGGAACGCTGGTGCGCGCGAGCCCCACCTGCTCCGCGTGCAGCGACGCGAAGGCGAGGAAGCCCCCCATGGCGACGACGGAGGTGAGGAAGCCGAGGGCGGGCGGGACCGACCTCCAGTGGATGAGCGGGGTGGGTCCCTCGTCCGCCGACGACCGGGGAGGCCGGGTCTCGCCGACGCTGTGGACGAGGACCGCGGCGAGGAGGAGGAGTGCGGCCGCCCCGTGCCAGGCGGTGGTGAACCCGAACGCGTGCACGAGGAGCTCGCCCAGCGGCGGCCCGAGCGTCAGGCCGAGGTAGAGCCCGAGCGAGTTGTAGCTGAGCGCCTCGCCCATGCGAGCCGGGGGCGCCAGGTCGGCCAGTGCGGCGAAGGACGCCACGAAGAAGGCGGCCTCGGCGACACCGATCAGCAGCCGGAGCCCGACGACCAGGGGGAGGGTGTCCGCCAAGCCCGTCAGGAGCATGATGACCGCGGCCAGCAGCGCGCCCCCGACGAGCAGCGGTCGGCGACCCACGCGGTCGGACAGGCGACCCGCGAACGGTCGCAGGAGGAGGGCGGTGACGGCGAAGGCCCCGAACGCCAGCCCGGCTCCCGCGGTGTCGGAGCCCACCGGTCCGACGACGTAGGGCGGCAGCGCGTAGATGGCGACCCCGGCCGCCGTGAAGTACGCCAGGTCCCCCAGGGACAACCGGACGAAGGGGGCGGTGAACAGCCGGTCGTGCTGGTGGTCGGCGGTGAGGGCGCTGGAGCCGGTCGTCGTGGTCATGCAGCCATGCTGGGGAGCCCGGCCTCGCCGGTCATGGGTAGACCTACCCAGGTTCGTCGAGCAGTCCGTGCTGCATCGCGAACAGTGCGGCGCCGGCGCGGGTGGAGGCGCCGATCTTGACGTAGATGTCCTGGACGTGGTGCTCCGCGGTGCGGCGCGAGATCACCAGGCGCCGGGCGATCTGCTGGTTGGTCAGCCCTGCGGCCACCATCCGCAGCACCTCCACCTGCCGGTCGGTGAGGTCCGCCGGGCGGGTCCGGCGCACCCCCGTCCGGTGGCCGGATGCCTCGAGGACCGCCGCCACGGCATCCGCGTCGAGGCGGCCCGACCTGACCTCGGTCCGCAGCCGGCCCGCCGCCGCCGTGGCGGACATCGCCGGGCGGTGAGCGCGCTCCTCGACGAGGCTCCGGTACGCGTCCGCGGCAGCGAGGACGCGGGACGGCATCGTCAGCTGCCCCGCGGCCAGGCCCCGGTGGTACCCGCTGCCGTCACAGCGCTCGTGGTGCTGGCCGGCGAGCCTCGCGACGTCCGCGAGAGCCGGCGTCCGGGCGAGGATCCGTTCGCTGTAGTAGGGATGCAGCCGCGCCTGGTCCCGCTCGGTGGTGCTCAGCGGCCCGGGCTTGTCCCAGATCCGGCTCGACACCCCGACCCGGCCGACGTCGTGCAGGTGGCCGGCGACGCGGACGGTGCGCACCTGGTCGGCCAGCCCGAGGCCGGCGACCGCGCTCGCCGCCAGCTCGGCCACGGCCGCGGAGTGCCCCTGCAGCCACGGGCTCTTGAGGTCGGCCAGGCTCCCGAACGTCCGCGCCACCGCCTCGACCCGGTCCTCGTCGACCATGACCACCGGGTTCGGCTCCGCCGCGAGCGCCTCCTCGTAGCCGTCCAGCTCGGCGAGGTCCCCGACGAGCTCGTCGGCCCGGTCGACGAAGACCTTGGCGAGCTCGGGGTCGAGGTACGTGCCCGAACGCCGCCGGACCTGCGCCACGGCCTCCGCCTGCCCCGCGTGGAGGGTGAACAGCGCAGCCGTCGCCGCGACGTGCATGAGACGGGTCGCCAGGGGGATGCCGTCCCCCGACACCGCGGGGTGTCCCTTGCCGTTCCACATCGTCAGCGCGTGGAACAGGTCGTCCTGCACCGACTCGGGGAGGCCGAGCCACCGCGACGCGTCCCGGGCCACCTCGCACGTCGCGGCGGGCCCGGCGACCTCGCCCTGACGCCCGGCGGTCAGGGCGGTGGCGACAACGCGTGCCCTCGAGGTCCCCGTCGCGTCGGCCAGGCCGGAGACCCAGGTGCGCCACACGTCCTTGCGGTCCGCGAAGTTCGTCAGGAAGGCCAGGCGCACCACCGCGAGGTCGTCCCCCCAGACGTCGGCGCCCTCGTGCGCGTACGCCGTGCAGCCCAGGTGCTGGAGGAGGGAGGTGTAGAGGAGCTCGCTGGTCTGCGCGGGTGGGCAGCCGACGGCGCGGGCGAGGCGCGCCGCCACGACACAGCGCTTGAGCGACTCCTCCAGCGGCGCACCGGTGCCGACGTCGGTCACCAGCGACAGTCCGCCGAGGAGCCCCAGCAGGCGGAACATGCCACCACGGTGGCACACCGGCCGGTCAGTCGTCGCCGGGCCGGGCGTGCGCCTCCAACGCGCGGCCGTCGAGGCGGAAGCGGGTCCACTCGTCCTGCGCCACCGCGCCGATGGACTCGTAGAACCCGATGCTGGGGGTGTTCCAGTCGAGCACCCACCACTCGAGCCGGTGGTACCCGCGCTCGACGCACGTGGCCGCGAGCGTGCGCAGCAGCTCCTGCCCCAGCCCCGAGCCACGCTGCGCCGGGGTGACGTAGAGGTCCTCCAGCCAGATGCCGTGCGTGCCGGTCCACGTCGAGAACGACAGGAACCAGATGGCGCACCCGACGACCTCGCCGTCGACCTCGGCGACGTGGGCGAATGCCGCCGGCTCGCGCCCGACGGGAAAGAGCGCCTCGACGAGCTGAGACTCCGTCGCGTCGACCTCGTGCAGCGCCTTCTCGTACACGGCGAGCTCACGGACGAGCCGGAGGATGACCGGCACGTCGGCGGCGACGGCCGGGCGGACGCGGGAGGGGGCGGACGGCATACGCGGCACCCTACGCACGCCCACCACAATGGGACCCATGACCACCACGCGTCGGATCGACACCTGGCTCACGGACATGGACGGCGTTCTCGTCCACGAGGACGACCCGATCGCCGGGGCGTCCGACTTCATCGAGGCCCTCAAGGTCTCTGGCCGGACCTTCCTCGTGCTGACCAACAACTCGATCTTCACGCCGCGCGACCTGCGGGCCCGGTTGCTGCGCAGCGGGATCGACGTCCCCGAGGACGCCATCTGGACCTCCGCCCTCGCCACCGCCGACTTCCTCGCCGAGCAGCGCCCCGGCGGGACGGCCTACGTCGTCGGCGAGGCCGGCCTCACGAACGCGCTGCACGACGTCGGCTACGTCATGAGCGACCGCGACCCCGACTACGTCGTGCTCGGCGAGACGCGCACCTACTCCTTCGAGGCGATCACCAAGGCGATCCGGCTCATCGCCGCCGGCGCCCGGTTCATCGCGACGAACCCCGATCCCAGCGGTCCGAGCGCCGCGGGCCTGCTCCCCGCCACGGGCTCGGTCGCCGCCCTCATCAGCACCGCGACCGGACGCCGGCCCTACTTCATCGGCAAGCCCAACCCGCTGATGATGCGCAGCGCCCTGAACCGGCTCGAGGCGCACTCCGAGACCACCGTCATGGTCGGCGACCGGATGGACACCGACATCATCAGCGGCCTGGAGGCCGGCCTGCGCACCGTGCTCGTCTCCACCGGGTCCACCCGTCCCGAGCAGGTCGAGCACTTCCCCTACCGCCCGACCCGCGTCGTCGACTCGATCGCCGACCTCGTGCCCCTCGTGGCCGAGCTGTCCGAGGACGGCGTGTGAGCACCGACCTGGTCCACCACCTCGCCGACGCCGAGGCGTGGGCGGAGGCGCTACGGACCGGCACCTACCGCGGGTCGACGCTCGGCCGCACCCTCGAGGAGGAGGGCTTCGTCCACTGCTCGGCCCCCGAGCAGGTCGCGGGAGTCCTCGGCCGGTACTACGCCGACCACGACCGCGACCTCGTGCTGCTCACGATCGACCCCGACCGGCTCACGGCACCTCTCGTGTGGGAGGTGGGCAACGCCGCGACCGGTGAGGAGTTCCCGCACGTCTACGGCCCGTTGACGCCGGATGCCGTCGTCGCGACCCGCGTCCTCCACCCACCTCACGCCGCGGCACCGGAGTCGATCGTGCTGCGCGACACCGGAGTCGAGCTCGAGGTGCTCACGGTTGGAGCCGCGGTGCGCCGCGTGCGCGTCGGCGACGGGGATGCCGCGGCCGACGTCGTGCTCGGCCACCCGGACCCGATGACGTACCGGTTCACCGGCGGCTACCTCGGCGCCGCCGTCGGCCGGGTCGCGAACCGCCTCGCCGGAGGCCGGTTCACCCTCGACGGCGAGACCATGGCCGTCCCCACCAACGAGAGGGGCAACACCCTCCACGGCGGCTTCGAGGGCTTCGACCGGATGCCGTGGACCGTCGAGGAGCGCAGCGACACCCACGTGCGGCTCGCCCTCGCGAGCCCCGACGGCGACGGCGGCTTCCCCGGCCGGGTCGAGCTCACCGTGACGTATGCCGTGTCACCCGGCGAAGTGCGGATCGACTACGCCGCGACCTCCGACCGGCCCACGCCGTTCAACGTCACGAACCACGCGTACCTCAACCTCGACGGCGAGGGCAGCGGCCCGGTCGACGACCACGTGCTCCGCGTCCCGGCATCCGCCTACACGCCGACGGATGCCGCCCTGGTGCCGACCGGGGAGGTGCTCGCCGTCGACGGCACCCCGTTCGACCTGCGCGAGCCCCGCCGGCTCGGCGACGTGCTCGCCGTCGACGACGAGCAGCTGCGGTACGGCCAGGGCCTGGACCACAACCTCGTCCTCGACGGTTCAGGGCTGCGCCTGGCTGCCCGGCTCGAGGGTGCGGGCGGGCGGGCGCTCGAGGTGCACACCGACCAGCCCGGACTGCAGGTCTACACGGGCGCCCACTTCGACGGCACCGTCGTCGGCCTGTCGGGTCGCCCCTACGGACCGCGGGCCGGCATCGCCCTCGAGACCCAGGGCTTCCCCGACGCCCCGAATCACGAGGGCTTCCCCGACATCACGCTGCGGCCCGGCACGCCCTTCCGGTCGACGACCCTCTGGCGCTTCTCCTGACGGCGAGTGCTCCCCACCCTGAGGGGGCGACGCGGCGCCCGGCCCGTCGGTAGCGTGGCGTCCTGGCACTGGGGAAACCCGGAGGAGCTGCGGGCGCTGGCCCGGCGTCTGCGCACGGACGCGGATCAGGGCGGTTGCGATGGCGGCGGGCGTTTCCGGCGAGCCCCGAGTCACCTCTGGCGCTCGTAGATGCCGGTCAACCGCCCCCGCGCCAACGCGCTCGACTCCACCGCGCCCAGCGCCGGGTCGAGCCCCGCGCCCTCCGGCAGCCCTGTCGGCGTCGCCAACGCATACACGGTGAACCGGTAGTGGTGGACACCGGTCGGCGGACAGGGCGGGTAGTAGGACGTACCACCCCCCGAGTTCTTCGCCTGCGTCGCGCCGCGCGGAAGCACATCCGGCTCGAGACCGGTCGTGTCGGTCGGCATGTCGAGCACCACCCAGTGCGTGAACGTTCCCCTGGGCGCGTCCGGATCGTCGACGACGAGCGCCAGGGCGGCGGCATCCCCGGGCACGCCCTCCCAGGTCAAGGACGGGACCTCGCCGTCCCCATCACAGGTGAAGCGCGACGGGATGACCTCACCCTCGGCGAACGCCGTGCTCTTGACAGTGATGACCTGCTCGATGCCCACGGTCGGCTCCTCTCCAGTCGGGCCTCCGGCGCAGGCAGCGGCGCTCCTGGACAGGGCGATCAGCCACAGCGCCTGCGGGCGGAACGGCACGTTTCCAGCGTCTCACCGCCGGTCAAGAGCCGGCCGGCGACGCCGGCGGCACGAGGGCGCGTCTCCTTCATCGGTACGGGTCGGTGACAAGGCCCGGGCTCATGCGGGCCAGCCGCGTCAGCACCTTCGCGGTCGACGTCTCCTGCATCTCGGCGAGCTCGTCGTCGGTGATGCCGACCACCTGGAGGAAGCGGAGGGAACCGTTGGGTGTGTGGATCGACGTCACCTGCCGGTCCTCGGTGAACGCCACCGCGGACAGCCGAGTGTCTGCGGTTCCGGTGATGGGTCCACCGGGATCCAGCCGGTGACCTTCACCGAACGGGGACGCCGAGGAGAAGACGTAGGCGCCGAGCTGGGCGAGCAGGGTCAACGCCCACGCAGGTGGTTGTCCCTCACCGCTCGAGCGCGGCACACGCATCGTGAGCTCGAACCCCCAGCCACTGACCTCGGTGTTCTCGCTCTCCTTGTCATACAGCTCGGACAGACCGAAGGTCACCAGGAACCACGCGTTCGGCACCCGGTACCCGCTGACGCCGTAGACCCCGTCCTGGCCCGGCAGGACGCCCGTGGACCAGTGCAAGGGTTCGCCATCGGAGTTCACGTTCTCGGTGACCGCCTGCTCGATCGCGTCCCACCCAGGGGCCTCGTCGCGCTCCATCGCAGCAACCTAGCCCGCAAACGTGCCCGGGACATCGAGTGCGGCATGACGGTGAACCGTTGCGCACCCCGTCCGGCACGCCCCTGGCAGCTAGCAGCTGACCTCCGGGTTCCAGTCCGCGAACATCCCTGCCGGGTTGTTGGCCCACACCCAGGCATGCGTGAGGTAGAAGGCCGGACCGGGAGGTGGGACCAGGATGTGCATGTCCATCCCGAGGACCGACGGTGCCTGTGAGACGCCCCGAGGGTTGGACTGCGCGCTCCTGGCGACCCACTCGACGGCGACGAGCCTGAGCCCGCCGTCCGCAGCCGGCGCGTAGACGAGGACCTCGGGCTCGAGGGCGTCGACGTCGTTGTCGGCCATCAGCTCCGCGTTGAAGTAGTGGTACCCCATCGCCCCCGCCGTCGGGTGCGAGACACAGCCGGCGACGATCCTCGCCCCGGAGCCGTTCACCCACCCGAGCTCGTAGCCGGCCGCAACGGCCTCATCGACTCGATGGAACCTGGCCGTGGCCGCGCGCACCTGGGCGAGCTCGGCCTGCAGACCGGCGGCGTGGGACGCATGGTCGTCGACCGGGGCTTCCCCCGCGCCGACGGCGACCGAGGGGAACAGCGCCACCCCCGCCACGACCGGCCCTGCCAACCCGAGGCCGACCAGAACCTTCCAGCCGCGCCGGTCCCGTGCCTCGAACGCTGCTTCCTTCGGCATGTCCGAACCCCTTTCCTCGTCAAGCCAGCCCATCGGGGTAACTCCCCAACACACAAGCGCCACAGGGCCCCCCGGGGGTTGGGTCGCCGCGCCATCGACTTCGACGCCACCTCAGCCCTGACCGGCGGATGGCGGAGTGCGAGCGTCGCGACGTCAGGAGGATCCGAGCCTGCTCCGCTGACGTCCCGACCCGTCGAAGTTCCCCGGGTCGAGCCACGCGTCGAGCCGTGCCCGCACGTGTGGCCAGTCGCCGTCGACGACCGCGAACCACGCCGTGTCCCGGTTGCGCCCCTTGGTCACGGTCGCCTGCCGGAAGACGCCCTCGAAGGTGTACCCCAGCCGCAGGGCCGCCGTTCGCGACGGCCTGTTCAGCGCATCGCACTTCCACTCCAGCCGCCGGTAGCCCAGGTCGTCGAACACGTGGCCCATGAGCACGCGCTGCGCCTCCGTGGACGCCACGGTCCGCACGAGCGGCGTGCCGAGGACCACGGCGCCGATCTCGATGACGCCGTTGCCCGGGTCGATCCGCATCAGCGACAGGACGCCCGACGCCCGCCCGCCGAGGAGCACGGCATACGCGACGGTCGTCGGGTCGTCGACCATCCCCGCGACGACGGCCTCCACCCGGGCCTGCCCTTCGGGCCGCTCCATCGGCAGGTAGGTCCAGTGCGCCTCGTCGGTGTCCGCCCACGCGGCCGTCAGGTCGTCGACGTGCCCCTCCCGCAGCAGCTCGAGCACGACGACGCGGCCGGTCAGCGGGGCGCCGGGCGGCCACGGCCGCGCCTCCCACCCGGGGACGGGATCGCCGACGGGCAGGTCCGGATGCCGCGCCCCGTCACCGCTCGCGTCGTCCGTGCGGGAGGGCCCGCCCGTCATGGGGCGAGGGCGCCCGTCGGCAGGTCGAACCAGCGCAGGTGTTCGAAGTCCTCGGACAGCCCGGCCGCCCGCGACCCCAGGTCGGGCGGCGTCGCCGCGGCGAGGATCTCGGCCCCGTCGCGCAGGTGCTCGGCGAGCAGGTCCTCCCCGCCCCGGACGTCGGCGCGCGGGACGACCATCGAGCCGTCGTCGGCGTAGTGGACGTCGGCGAGGCGGATGGGCGGCTCGACGACACCGTCGCGGTGCCGCCACCGGCCGGTCAGCGGATCGAAGACGTAGTCCCCGAGGAGGCGCCAGCCGTCGCGGGCGACGAGGCGCACGGCCTCGACGACGTAGTCGGCCACGGTGTCGGAGATGAAGTAGTTGAAGTTCACCCGCACCCATCCGGGCTTGATGCCTTCGCACCCGCCGGTGATCTCGCGCTCGAACTCGTGCGAGCGCTCGATGTCGATGCCGAGCAGCCGGTGGCCGTACGGACCGGCGCAGGAACACCCGCCGCGGGCCTGTACGCCGAACAGGTCGTTGAGCACGGCGACGACGAAGTTGTGGTGCAGGTACTGGCCCGACGGCGTCCGCACCACGAACGAGACGATCGACAGCCGCGGCGCGTCGAGGTTGCCGAGCACCTCGATCGCCGGCTCCGCCTTCCAGGCCGCCACCGCACGCGAGAGGAACCGCTCCTCCTGGGCGCGGATCGTGTCGACGCCGACGGCATCCTTGAGCTGGAACACCAGCCCGGCGCGCACCGCCTCGATGATCGCCGGGGTACCGCCCTCCTCGCGGTGCGCGGGGTCGGTGACGTACGCGTGGTCCTCGGGGTTGACGTAGGCGACCGTCCCGCCGCCCGGCACGACGGGCACCCGGTTCGTGAAGAGCTCACGCCGGGCGATGAGGACGCCGGGGGTCGAGGGACCGCCGATGAACTTGTGCGGCGAGAGGAAGATCGCGTCCTTGTAGGCCGTCGGGGCGCCCTCGGGGGCGGCCATCTCGATGTCGACGTAGGGGGCGGCGGCGGCGAAGTCCCAGAACGCGAGCGCGCCGTGCTCGTGGAGCAGGGCCGAGACACCGTGCGTGTCGGAGACGATGCCGGTGACGTTCGACGCGGCGCTGAAGGACCCGATGAGCAGCGGCCGGTCGGCGAACTCCTCGAGCCGCTCGCGCAGGTCGTCCTGGCACACACCGCCGTCGGCGTCCTCGCGGATCGTCACGACGTCGGCGATCGACTCGCGCCACGGGATCTCGTTGGAGTGGTGCTCGTAGGGCCCGATGAACACGACCGGCCGCTGCTCCGCGGGGATCTGGCCCGACAGGTGCCAACGGTCGTCCAGCGCCGACGGGATGCGCAGCCCGAGCACGCCGATGAGCTTGTCGATCGCGCCGGTGCAGCCCGACCCCGCGAAGATGACGACGGTCTCGTCGTCGCCGTGCACGGCATCCCGGATGATCCGGCGGGCGTCCTCGCGCAGGCGGGTCGTCTGGAGGCCGGTGCCGCTGGACTCGGTGTGCGTGTTGGCGTAGCCGGGCAACACCTCGTCGCGGATGAAGTCCTCGATGAAGGTCAGGGCCCGACCGGATGCCGTGTAGTCGGCATACGTGACGCGGCGCCGCCCGTAGGGGGTCTCCATCACGTGGTCCTCACCGATGACGGACTCGCGGATGCGGCGCAGGAGCGCCTCCTCGCGAGCCCCGAGCGCCGTGCGTCCGTCCATGGCGCACAGGGTCCCACAGCGATCGGGGGGTGGGCACGGATGCATGGCAGTGCAGATTTGCACTGCTGTGCACGTTCGCTCTACCGTGGGACGCGTGTCCCTCCGGAACCCGCTGTCCGCCGACGGCTGCTCGCTGCGCAGCCGCAAGCGCGCGGAGACCCGCCAGGCCCTCGTCGACTCGGCCTACGCGCTGGTGCGCGACCACGGGTTCGAGAACCTCACGGCCGAGGCCGTCGCAGACCGGGCCGGGGTGTCCCGCCGCACGTTCTTCAACTACTTCCCCTCCGTCGAGTCGGTGCTCACCGCGAGCGTCACCGAGTTCTTCGCCTCGGTGGGCGTCCGCCTCGAGGCGCGCCCCGCCGACGAGGACGTGCTCGACAGCGCCCTCGCCGTCGTCACCGACCCGGGCGACCAAGACCTCGTCGAGCGGATCGGCGTCCTCGCCGCTGCGGGCGAGGCGTCCCCCCACGCGCGGGGGCTCATCCTCGTCGAGCTGCACGCCTGGCTGGACTGGCTCGAGGGCTGGCTCCGCCGACGCCTCGGCCCGGACACCCCCGACCTTCTCGTCGCGACCTACGCCTCGACGCTCGTCGGCGCGGCCGAGGGTGCGTTCCGGTACTGGCTCCGGGCCACCACGACCGCCGGGCCGGACGACGACGTCCCGCCCCTCCAGGCGTGCTTCGCCGGCGCCATCACCCACCTCCGCACCGGTCTCGGCCCCGGGCGCGCGGCCGCCGCCGCGCCCGCCGACTGACCGGCATCCGACCCCCCACTCCGAGAAGGCCCCATGTCCTCCCTCCTGTACCGCCTCGGCCGCTGGTGCGCCGCCCACGCATGGCGGACCCTGGCCATCTGGCTCGTCGTCCTCGTCGGTGTCGGCGCCCTCGCGGGCACCGTCGGCAAGCCGCTCACGAGCCAGATCTCCATCCCGGGAACCGAGTTCGAGAAGGTCCTGGACCGGCTCGGCGACGAGATCCCCGAGGCGGCCGGCGGCGCGGGGACCGTGGTGCTCGAGAGCGGCGACGCGCCGTTCACGGACGAGCAGAAGGCCGCCGTCGAGGACGCCTTCGCGTCCTGGGCCGAGGTGCCGCACGTCAAGCGCGTCACCAACCCGTTCGAGGCGCAGGCCCAGCTCGACCAGAGCGCGACCGACATCGCGGCGGCCGCGACGCAGATCGAGGACGGTCAGCGCGAGCTCGACGCGGGACGGACCAAGCTCGGCGAGGCCGAGCTCCAGCTCTCCGGCGGGGAGGCGCTGCTCGACCAGCTCGTCGCCGCGGATCCCGACGACCCGACGATCCCCGGGCTGCGCGAGCAGCTCGAGTCCGGCCGCGCGGAGCTCGCGAAGGGCCGCGCCGAGCTCGAGCGCGGTGAGGCCGACCTCGCCGCCGGGCGCGCGCAGTACGACGACGGCAAGGCCGTGGCCGGCGCCACGTCGGGCACCCGCCTCGTGAGCGAGGACGGCCGGTACGCCGTCGTCCAGGTGCAGTTCGACGACAACGCCCAGTCGGTGCCGGTCACCGACCGTGCGCTCATCCCCGAGCGGGGCGAGGCCGCCCTCGCCGATGCCGGCGTCACCGCGCACTACAGCGTCGAGATCACCCAGGACACCTCGCTGATCGGCCCCGGCGAGGTCATCGGCCTGACCGTCGCGCTCGTCGTGCTCGTCGTCGTGCTCGGTAGCCTCGTCGCGGCCGGACTCCCCTTGCTCGTCGCGCTCCTCGGCGTCGGCGTGGGCCTGGCCGGGGCGGTCGCGTTCACGGCGTTCACCGACCTCAACACGATGACCCCGTCCCTCGCGCTGATGCTCGGCCTGGCCGTCGGCATCGACTACGCGCTCTTCATCGTCAACCGGCACCGCACCAACATCCTGCGCGGGGACGACCCACGGGAGTCGATCGCCCGCTCGGTGGCGACGGCCGGCAGTGCCGTCGTCTTCGCCGGTGCGACCGTGGTCATCGCCCTCGCGGCACTCGTGCTCTCCGGCATCTCGATCCTCGCCCAGATGGGGCTGGTCGCCGCGGCGACCGTCGCCGTCACCGTCGTCGTGGCCGTCACCGTGAGCCCGGCCGTGCTCGCCCTGATGAGGCACCGGGTCGTCTCGAGGCGCGCGTGGCGCGCCGCGGGCTTCGCCGTCCCGGGCGACGCGTCGAGCCGCACGACCACCGGCAGGGAGCACGAGGAGGAGCACGGCGCCTGGTACGTCCGGCTCGTCACGCGCCGCCCGTGGCTGACGGTGCTCGCGGTCGTCGCCCTCCTCGGCGTCGCCGCGGTGCCCGTCAGCCAGATCCAGCTGGGCCTGCCCGACGGCGGCAGCGAGGCGACCGGCACGAGCGCGCACACGGCATACACGACGATCGCCGACGAGTTCGGCCCCGGCGTCAACGGCCCGATCATCGCGGTCGCGACCCTCCCCGAGCAGGCGGCGGCCCGCACCGACGCCGAGGTGCTGCGCGCCCAGGCCCGCATCGCGACCGACCTCATGGAGGTCGACGGGGTGAGCAGTGTGCTGCCGTTCGGTGTCAGCGCCGACCGGGGGACGCTCGCCTTCCAGGTGGTGCCGACGACCGGACCGGCCGACCCGAGGACGGTGGAGACGGTGCAGGACATCCGCTTCGCGGCCGACTCCTACGCACGGCACACCGGCACGGACGTCGGCCTCACCGGGCAGACGATCGCGAACATCGAGATCTCCGAGCGGCTCGCGGCAGCCCTGCCGGGCTACCTCGTCGTCGTGGTCGGGCTCTCGCTCCTCATCCTCATGCTCGTCTTCCGGTCGGTCGTCGTGCCGGTCGTCGCGACCGCGGGCTTCCTCCTGTCGGTGGGTGCGGCGTTCGGCGTCACCGTCGCGGTGCACCAGTGGGGCTGGCTCGGCAGCCTGCTCGGCGTCAACCAGCCGGGGCCGCTGCTGTCGTTCATGCCGATCATCCTCATCGGCGTGCTCTTCGGCCTCGCGATGGACTACCAGATGTTCCTCGTGTCGGGTATGCACGAGGCGAGGTCGCACGGGCAGGACTCCCGCACCGCGGTGCGCACCGGCTTCGTCCACGGCGCCAAGGTCGTGACGGCCGCGGCCATCATCATGAGCTCGGTCTTCCTCGGCTTCGCCTTCTCCCACCTCGTGATGGTCCGGCCGATCGGGTTCGCCCTCGCCGTGGGCGTGCTCGTCGACGCCGTGCTCGTCCGGATGACGCTCACCCCGGCCGTCATGCACCTCCTCGGCGACCGTGCCTGGTACATCCCGCGCTGGCTCGACCGGCTCCTGCCCGACCTCGACGTCGAGGGCGTGCGGCTGGCGGAGCGCCTGGAGTCCGGCGCCCTCGACGGTGGTCGGCGCCGCCCCGTCCCCACCGCGCGCGACGGGTCCGGCGCTGCCCGGGCCGACGCGCCCGACGCTGCCGGGGCCGACAGGGCCGACGCTGGTCACACCGAGGCCGGGGCCGAGGCCGACGAACCCGACACCAAGGTCACCGTCCCCTGACCCCAGCCCCGGGCTGCCGCGAAGTCAGGAGCACTCCGTCGAGTCAGGGCCGTATACGGCCCTGACTCGGCGAGAACCTCCTGAGCCCGCGGAGTGCTCCTGACTCCGCGAGGGTCCCGGGCGACGTCGACCGGGCCGGATGCCGTGGCGGGCGCGGATGCCGTGGTGCGTCGGATCGGGCCGTCGGATGCGTGCGGCATGCCGTGGCGCGTCGGATGCCGTGACGCGTCGAGTCGACGGGCCACGCCACCCCTCGGACGTGCAGCAGCGGCTGGTCAGCGGGGGACGGCCCGGCGCGGCAGCAGGCTCGGGTGGTGGATGAGGTCGGTGAGCAGCTCCACGGCCCGGTCGGCCGCGGGGTTCGGAGCGCCGAGGTCCCGCACGAGCGCCGCGAGGTGGCGCACCGGCGTGGGTGGGGCGATGCCGATGCGGACGACGGTCGCCGGCAGGCTGCGCGCCGCCAGACCCGGCAGCACCGTGACGCCGATGCCCGCGGCGACGAACCCGATCGCCGTGTAGTGGTCCTGCGCCTGCACGGTGAAGCGCGGCCGGAATCCCGCTGCGGCACAGGCCGCCACGACCAGTCGGTGCCCGACCGCCCTGGGGTTGTCGTTGCTCACCCACGTCTCGCCGCGCAGGTCGGACAGCGAGACGACCTCCTCCTCAGCGAGGGCGTGGCCGCGCGGCACGACGGCGACGAAGTGGTCCTCGGTGAGGTCGACCCGCCGGTACCCGCTCGGCAACGCCGCGTCCGGGGGGTCGATGACGAGGTCGATGTCCGGCCTGGTCCCCGGGCGCTGCTCGACCTCGTTGAGCACGAGCTCGAGCACGAGGTCGGGGAACTCCTTGGTGAGGCGCTTGACGAGCGACGGCATCCAGGCCGCACCGGCGGACGCGAAGTAGCCGATCGACAGGCGCCCCGACCGACCCTCGCGCAGGTCGGCGACGAGCTGGTCGACCTTGCCCCACTGGCTCATGACCTCGTCGGTCTGCGCGTCGAGCACCAGGGCCGCCTCCGTCGGCGCGATGCCCCGCCCGACCCGGTGGAAGAGCGTCAGCCCCGTCTCCTTCTGCAGCGCCGAGAGGTGCTGGCTGACCGCCGAGGAGGTCAGGCCGAGGTTGTCGGCGGCCGCCTGGACGGAGCCGCTGGCGACGACGGAGCGGAAGATGCGGACGCGGCGCGGGTCGAGCATGCAACCAACCTTAAGGGATGCTTTACAACCACTAAGCAAAGTGACGTTGTGCTGAATCATTGAAGCCTGCACTATTGAGACATGAACACCGCATCCCTCTCCCTCCAGAAGGCCCGCAACCTCGCCTCCTCCCTCCGCACCAGCCGTCACCACGGCCGAGGCTGGTCGGCCCACGCCGACCGCGACCTGGTCCGTGAGCAGCAGGAGATCTACCTCCTCGCGCAGTCGAGCACCCCGCGCATGTTCTGATCCCCCATCCGGGGACCGAGCAGCACCACCCAGACCCTCACGCCACGACCTGGCGGAGGGTCTGTGTCGTCTCCGGGTCCCGCGCCTCGAGCTCCGCGCGCTGCGCGAGGTAGAGCTCGGCGCAGGCCAGCGCGTCGCTGAGGGCCTCGTGCGCCCGATAGACCGGCAGGCCACGCCGCTCGCGAGCAGTCCACAGCCGCAGCGATCCCGGCTCCGGTTCGTGCCTCCATCGGCCCCCGACCGACCGTCGCTCCAGCTCGAGCGTGTCGACGACGACGGATGCCGGCGCCGCCTCCCACAGCCGCTCGCAGGCCGCTGCGAGGAAGCCGGTCTCGATGGAGGCGAAGTGCGCGAGCAGCACGCGGCCGGCGAGCGCGGCGAGGAGCGCCTCGACGGCATCCACCAGCGGCATCCCGGTCGCCAGCACGTCGTCGGTGATCCCGTGGACGGTCGCGCTCTGGCCCACGCCCTCCTCGGACCCCGGCCCTCGCTCGTCCAGCACGACGAGCCCACGCCCTCCGCCGAGCACGATCCGGCCGCCGTCCACCGGCACCCACCCGGCCGAGAGCACGCGGTCGGTGCGCGGGTCCAGCCCGGTCGTCTCGAGGTCGACGGCGAGCAGGCGAAGGTCCTCGAGCGGGGTGTCGAGGTCGGGGAGCGGGATGGAGAGGTGGTCGCGCAGCGGTCCGGCTCCCACGGCGCGCAGGGCCCGCTGGCGCCGGTCCTCGGGCGAGCGCCGGAACAGGCTCATCGACGGCTCACGAGATGTAGGACGACGGGTAGCGGTTCCCGAGCGCCGACTGCGCGGAGCGGACGATCGCGAAGGCCTCGCGCAGGTGCCGCTTGTCGAAGCTCGACAGGTCGCGCGGGGCGACGAAGCTGTCGGGAGGCTCGCCTCGCCGCAGCTGCGCCACCTGGTGGCGCAGCCGCACGTAGGAGACGAACTCGAACGCGTCGCGCAGGTCGTCGGCCCGCTCGGCACCAAGGGCGCCGGCCCCCCGTGCCGCCTCGATCCGGGCACGGGTGTTGACGGCCGGGCTGCCGATCGACAGCGCGAGGACGCGCGTGAGCTCGACGACCGCCCCGATCCCGCCGCGCTTGATGTCGAGGGTGTCGCGGTGCTCGCCGCCCTTCTGCAGCACGAGCCCGCGGAAGAACCCGAGCGGCGGCTCGTTGGACCGCGCCTGCTTCGCGAGGTGGGCCAGGAAGCGGGCGGAGGAGGGGGATGCCGTGAGCACGTGCCGCTGCAGCCGCTGGTGGAGCGTGACGTCACCGTGGACCGGCCGCATGTCGAAGAAGATGCTGGCGCGCAGGATCGCCTCGGGCACCGGCTCGGTGAGCCACGTCGTGAACTCGTGCCGCCACTGGGCGAGCGGTTTGCGCCACCGGGGGTTCGTCGCCATGACGTCGCCCGGGCAGCGACGCCAGCCGCACGTGACGAGGGCGTCGGTGACCCGGGTCGCGAGGGCCTCGAACCACCCGGCGTCCTCGGGACGCATGGCGTCGTCGACGATGATCGCGGTGTCCTGGTCGGAGGCCAGCGCCTGCTCGAGCCGGGCCCGCGACCCGAGCGCCACCCAGCAGTACGGCACCGGAGGTGGGCCGAGCTCGGCCTCCGCCAGCGCGATGAGCCGGCGCACCACGGCATCCCCGACGGCCGTGACGACCCGCCCGATGTCGTCGGCCGAGGCGTCCTGCTCCACGAGGGTCTGCACGACCCGCGGCAGCCGCCCCGACACCGCGGCCACCCCGGCGACGTCGGCCTGCTTCGCGACGTCGCCGGCGAGGTAGACGGGGTTCGCCTGCTCGATCCGGAGGAGGTCGGTCGTCGTGACGAGGCCGACGGGCTGACCGCTCGCGTCGACGATGGGCAGGTGGTGGATGTGGCGCCCGACCATCTCGAGGAGCACCTCGAAGGCGAGCGCCTCGTGCGACCCCGTGACCGGGTCGGGCGTCATGACCTCGGTGACCGCGACGACGCCGGGGTCGACACCGGCGGCGAGCACGCGGGTGCGCAGGTCGCGGTCGGTGAGGATGCCGGCCAGCCGGTCACCGTCCATGACGAGGAGCGAGGCCACCCCTTGCTCGCTCATGACCCCAGCAGCAGCACGCACCGTCGCCGTGGTGTCCACCGCGACCGGGTCGCGGCCGAGCAGGTCACGGACCCTCGTCTTGAGGATGGCGCTGCCGGTCGTGGACAGCTGGAGCGAGGCGACGGCGCCGCTCATCCGGCTGCGCCGCTGCGCGTCGAAGAACGCGTCGACCTCGGGGTGGTCGGCGCGCAGCCGGTGGAAGTCCTCGGCGGGCAGGAGCAGCACGAGACAGTCCTCGATCGCGGTGACGTCGAACGTCGAGGGGTTGCCCTCGGTGAGGGTGATCGAGCCGAAGCACGCCCCCTCGCCGCCGCGGTCGACGAGGCTGCCCTGGGCGTCGCGGACGTCCGCCGCTCCGGACCGCAGGACCAGGAGGTGGTCGTTGTCGCGGCCGCGCTCCAGCAGGCGCGTCCCCCGCCGCACGTACTGCAGGCTCATCCGGGACGGGAGCCGGTCGAGGACCGCCGCCGGCAGGGCGTCGAACGGCTCGTGCCGACCGAGGAAGTCGCGCACCTCGGTGAGCTCGGCGGACAGTGGCATGTCGCCATCGTGGCAGCGCGCGCCGACTCGCGCGAGGGGTCGGCGGGACCGGGCTGCGAGCGCAGGGCCGGCGCGCCGAACGGCATCCGGCCATGCTCGAACCCGCCGTAGTCGTCGCAGGTCAGCGCCGTCTGTCGAAGGTGTGTCAAATGCCGATGGAGGTGTCCGCAAACCCCCGCGCCGACGCCCGCGGTGCTTGCATGAGGAGTTCACGGCGCCGTCGGCGCCGCCAGAGGAAGGCTTCGGCATGAGCGACATCCCGATGGACGACCAGCTGCCCGACGGCGACGGCAAGCTCGGCGGCGAGGAGGGCCCGGCGGACGCCGGAGCCGGTCAGGGCGTGCCCGGCGAGCACGACGGCGGGGCCGACGGCGGAGCGGGCGGCGATGTCGAGGGTCCGGCGGACAGCGGCGCCGGCGACACGACCGCGCCCGGGCACAGCGACGGCGGTGCCGACGACGGCGCCGAGGGCCCGGCCGACAGCGGCGCGGGCGACCCCGGGACCTCGGGCGAGCACGACGGCGGCGCCGACGGCGGGGCGGACTCCTCGTCGTGACCGCCCGGCCGGACACCGGGACCGCGGCCGATGTCCAGGTCCCGGTCGAGGCCGCATCGCAGGTCGGGGCGCCAGGGGGCGTCCTGACCGGCGGCCAGACCGGCGGCCGGGGTCTCGAGGCGTTCGTCGCCGTCACCCGGGAGGACTTCGCCCGTGACCACTGGGGCCGCGCGCCCCTGCTGAGCCGGGCCGACGAGCTGCCGCCGCCCAGCCACGAGTTCGGGCCGGACGCCGTCGACACGCTGCTCTCCTCGCGCGCCCTGCGCACCCCGTTCCTGCGGATGGCGCGCGACGGCGAGACCCTCCCGGAGTCCACCTTCACCCTCGGCGGCGGCGTCGGCGCGACGATCGGCGACCAGGTGAGCGAGGACCGGGTGCTGCGCGAGTTCGCCGCCGGCGCCACGATCGTGCTCCAGGCCCTGCACCGGACGTGGGAGCCCGTCGCCGCCACGGCCCGCGCGCTCACCGCCGACGTCGGCCACCCGGTGCAGGTCAACGCCTACGTGACCCCGCCCCAGCACCGGGGGTTCGACGACCACTACGACGTCCACGACGTGCTCGTCGTGCAGGTCGCCGGGGAGAAGCACTGGCGCGTGCGGCCCCCCGTGCTCGACGCGCCGCTGCGCACCCAGCCGTGGACCGACCGGCGGGATGCCGTCGCCGCCGCTGCGCAGGCCGATGCCGTGATCGACGCCGTGCTTCGCCCCGGCGACTGCCTCTACCTCCCCCGCGGATGGCTGCACTCGGCGACCGCCCTCGGTGGTGTCAGCACCCACCTGACGTTCGGCATCCACACCTGGACCCTGCGCCACCTCGTCGACGACCTCGTGCGCGCTGCCGGCTCGCACCTCGACGACGACCCCACGGCCCGCGCCGCGCTGCCGCTGGGGGTCGACGTGCTCGACCCGGCGACCACGGCTTCCCATCGCGAGGCGGCACGCAGAGCCCTCCACGCGGCGGTCGACGCCGTCGACGACGACGACCTCGCCCGCCTCCTGGCCGGTCGGGCCAGGAGCGCCCAGCGCGCCGAGCCGCTCGGTGTGCTCGCCCAGCACGCGGCTGCGGACCGCGCCCACGTGCACTCCTGGCGCGTGCGCGACGGTCTCGCACCTCGTTGGGAGACAGGGACGCTCGTGACCCGCGTCGGTCGTGTCGCCGTTCCCGAGGCGGCCCGCGACGCCGTGCGCGCCGTGCTCACCGGGGCGCTGGCTCCAGAGGTCCTGCACGACGACGACCTGCGCCGGCTCGTGCTCGCCGGGATGGTCGTGCCGGACGACACCCCGCGGGGACACGAGCCCCTGCGCGACCCGCTGCCCTAGGCGCCCGCGCGGTCGCGGCCCGGCGGTCAGGTCGAGGCGCGCACGACGAGCCGCGTCGGCAGCACGGTGCTCTGGGGTACCGCGTGCCCGGAGATGCGGTCGATCAGCAGGCCGGCCATGACGGCGCCCATCTCCTCGACGGGTTGCGCCACCGTCGTGAGCTCCGGCTCGGTGTACCGACACACGGGTGCGTCGTCGAACCCGACGACCGCGACGTCCCCGGGCACCGACAGGCCCGCCTCGCGGAGCACGCGCAGCGCCCCCACGGCCATCAGGTCGGATGCCGCGAACACGGCATCCGGGCGCTCCCCCTCGGCCAGCAGCGCGCGCATCCCGACCTCCCCGCTGGCCTCGCTGTAGTCGCCCGGCACGACCCGCAGGGACGACGGGTCGAGCCCCGCCGCGACCACGGCGTCGCGGGCGCCGGCCAGGCGGTCGCGGCCGGAGGCCATGTCCGGCGGCCCGGCGACGACCGCGATGCGACGCCGGCCGCGGGCCAGGAGGTGGCCGACGGCGAGGTGCCCGCCCACGCGGTTCTCGGCGTCGACGACGCAGGGCGGCGCACCGGACCCCGGGCGGCCGTTGAGCACCGTCGGGACGCCGCGAGCCTCGAGCGTGCGCGGAAGGTCGTCGTCGGCGTGCAGGGAGATGAGGAGCACGCCGTCGACGTGCTGGTCGGTGAGGTACGCCGCGACCCGCGCCCGGTCGCGCTCGCTGCCGGCCATCGTGAGCAGCAGCTGGAAGGGGGACGCCGCGAGCCGCTCGCCGATCCCCCGCACCATCGCGGCGAAGTAGGGGTCCCCGAAGAGCCGGTCGCCGGGCTCGCTCACGACCAGCGCGACGGTGTCGGTACGGCGGGTGACGAGCGAGCGGGCAGCCCGGTTGGGCACGTAGCCGAGCTCGTCGACCGCCGTGAGGACGGCGGTGCGGGCGCTCGCGGAGACGTTCGGGGAGCCGTTGACGACGCGGGATGCCGTGCCTCGCCCGACCCCGGCGCGCCGGGCGACCTCCTCGATCGTGGGTGCCCGCCTGGCCCCCGTGCCGGTGCCGGGTTCCCGGACGGCCCCGGCACGGACGCCAGGCGGGTCGGGACGGGACGACGGGGTCGAGGACCCTGTGCCGCTGCGCGTGGGAGCGCTCCCATCCGCCACGGCACCTTTCTGCCACACCGAGCGGCCGGTCGTCCAGCACCTGACGACGTCGTGTCCCAACCGTGACCGCCCGGGCGCCCGGCGACCGTGGTGACGGTGCTCGCTGGGGGTGGCCGGGCGCGGACGGCGGGCGGGAGCGCGCGGCATCCGGACCGCCGGGTGGCAGGCTGGGCGCGTGCGAGCCCTGACATACGCCGCCTTCGGTGCCCCTCTCGAGGTGGCCGAGGTGCCCGACCCCGTCGCACCGCCCGGCGGGGCCGTCGTCCGGGTGGTCGCGAGCGGGCTGTGCCGCAGCGACTGGCACGGATGGATGGGCCACGACAGCGACATCACGACGTTCCCGCACGTGCCCGGCCACGAGCTCGCCGGCGTCGTGGAGTCCGTCGGTGCAGGGGTGGATGCCGCGTGGCTGGGGCGACGCGTCACGGCGCCCTTCGTCATGGCGTGCGGGGAGTGCGCGGTGTGCCTCGCCGGCAACGGCCAGGTCTGCCCGCGGCAGCGCCAGCCCGGCTTCACGGATCCGGGGTCGTTCGCCGAGCTCGTCGTCGTCCACGCGGCCACCACCAACCTCGTCGCGCTGCCCGAGGGCCTCGACGAGCGACGGGCGGCAGGGCTCGGGTGCCGGGTCGCCACGGCCTACCGCGCGGTCGTCTCACGGGCGCACGTGGCCGGCGGGGAGGACGTCGTCGTCATCGGTGCCGGCGGCGTCGGTCTCGCGGCCGTTGCCGTGGCGCGCAGCAGAGGCGCCCGGGTGTGCGCGGTCGACGTGTCGGCGGCCTCCCTGGACCGGGCGCTGTTCAACGGCGCCGACGAGGTGGTCGACGCCTCGATCGGCCCGGAGCGCGTCGTCACGGCCGTCACCGCCTGGTCGGGGGGCGGGGCCGCCGTGAGCATCGACGCCCTGGGGTCGCCCGAGGCGTGCCGCACCGGCATCCTGTCGCTCGCGCGGCGCGGTCGGCACGTGCAGGTGGGGCTGCTGCCGCCGGCCGCCGGGCAGACGAACGTGCCGATGGAGCGCGTCATCGGCTGGGAGCTCGACGTCCTGGGCAGCCACGGCATGGCGGCCGCCGACTACCCGGGGCTGCTCGAGGACGTCGTCAGCCGGCGGCTCGACCTCGGCGACCTCCTGGCACCCGACGAGCCATTGGGCCTCGAGGCAGCCGGTCGGGCCCTGGCGGCGATGGGGTCGACCCCGTCACGCGGGATCGTGCTCGTCGACCCGACCCGCTGACCCCGGGGGGCACCCTCCCCCGCGCGGCGCCCACGCACGTGCGGGACGGTCGTCGGCAGCGCCGTCCCCGCCTGAGCCGTCGTGCCGGCTCCGGCCCCGGCCCCGGCCGAGGACCCCGCCGCACCTGCGGAGGGGTGCTGGTACGGCGGGGCCGATCTGGGTCAGGGATGGTGCGTCAGCGGCCGAGGAACCTCGCCAGGAAGCCGGCACCCGTCTCGCCCTCGTGGCCCTGGCACTGCTCGTCGGAGGGCACGTCACGCATGACGCTGTCGACGTGCAGGCCGCAGCCGGTCCACGTCGTCTTGCCGCAGGTCCGACAGGTCACTGCATGGCACATCTCGGGGCTCCTCGGGGGTCGGGTCGGCGTCGTCACCGACGACGATACCCATGGGGGTATGATGACGACAAGCGCCGCCGCCGCCCGCCTGAGCCGTTCCTCAGCGAGCCGGCGCGTCGTCGGTACGGCGGAGCAGCACGACGGAGTCGAGCGCGGGCCGGGGCTCCCCCTCGACGTCGCGCGCGCGCAGCTGGGCGAGCTCGACGGCGACGGGCAGGCCGGCGACGGAGGCGAGGACGTCCTCGGGGTCCAGCAGGATCGTCGCGTCCTGCGGCCCACCGACACCCTCCGTGAGGTTGCGGCGCGCGTGCGCGACGACGAGAACCCTGCCACCGACGGCCGCCGCCTCGACCCCTGCCGCGACGGCCCGGTCCCACTCCTCGCGTACGAGGTGGAGGTAGGAGAAGAGGACGAGGTCGTATGGCGTGCCCGGCGCCGGCTGCGTCGCGTCGGCGACGACCGCCTCGAGCCGGCGGAGCGCGCCCACGTCGAGGCGCTCGGTCGCGACGTCCCGGATCCGGGAGACCGCAACCGGCGAGAAGTCGGCGGCCGTCACGGTCCAGCCCTGCTCGACGAGCCAGATGGCGTTGCGGCCCTCGCCCGCCGCGACGTCCAGGGCCCGTCCGGGGGTGAGCGGCGTGCACAGCTCACGCACCCACACGTTGGGGCCGGCGGACCACACGAGGTCGGCGCCGGCATACCGCTCGTCCCAGTCGGAGGCGTCCACGGTCACCGGGTCAGGCGAGCGAGAGGAAGAGCTTCTCCATCGAGTCGACGTCCATCTCGTTCGACTCGGGGTCGGAGATGCACTGCCGCAGCCCGACGGCGATGACCGCGAAGCCCGCCCGGTCGAGCGCCTTCGACACCGCGGCGAGCTGGGTGACGATGTCCTGGCACTCGCGGCCGTCCTCGATCATCTTCAGGACGCCGCCGATCTGGCCCTGGGCGCGCCGCAGCCGCTTGACGACCGCCTGCATCTCGTCGGGGTTGAGCTCCATGCGAGGCCCTCCTGGGCGGTCCGTCAGGGGTGTCGAGCGGTCGAGGCGTCGAGCCGGGTGTCGCGGGGGTGGGTCGGCTCAGGCGTTCTGGTCGGCCTGCTGCGCCTGCGCGGCGGCGACCTGGGCGTGCACCTCGGCCATGTCCAGGCCCTTGATCCCCTGGATGACCTGCTCGAGGCCGGCGGGCGGGAGCGCCCCAGACTGGCGGTACACGAGGACACCCTCGCGGAAGCCCATGATCGTGGGGATCGAGGTGATCTGGGCGGCACCGGCGAGCGCCTGCTCGGCCTCGGTGTCGACCTTGCCGAACACGACGTCCTCGTGCGTGACGCTGGACTTCTCGTAGGTCGGCGCGAACTGGCGGCAGGGGCCGCACCACGACGCCCACCAGTCGACGAGCACGATGTCGCCCGAGGTGATCGTCTGCTCGAAGGTGTCGGCTGTCAGCTCGACGGTGGCCATGGTCAAAGCTCCTCGGTCGGGTTCGGTGGTCGTCACCGAGACAACAGAATACCCCCATGGGTATATTCCGGCGGATCGGTGACGTGTGGGGAACGCCGCGGGCCCGCCACTTCATCCCGATCGGGCACGATGTCGGCGTGTCGGCCACCCTCTCCCGCGCCCTCGACGCCGTCCTCGACGGCCTCCCGGCCGACGCCCTGCGCCGCGCGACGGCATCCCTCATCGACGTCTACCGCAGCGGCGCCCCGCCGACCGCCCAGGTGCTGCGCGACCCCACGACCGCCGCCGCCTACGCGGCATACCGGATGCCGGCCACCCACGCCGCCGTCTCGAGGGCCCTGCGTCACGCGACCGTCCTGGATGCCGGGCTCGCCGTTCGGTCGGTCGTCGACGTGGGTGGCGGGACCGGCGCGGCGACGTGGGCCGTGGCCGACTCGTTCCCCGGACTCGAGCGCGCGACTGTGCTCGACGGGTCGGCCGACGCGCTGGCATTGGGGCAGCGGATCGCGGCGTACGGGCCGGGCGCCGTGGTCCGGGCGGAGTGGTCGCGGATGCAGTTGGGGCCGGATGTCGTTCTGCCGCAGGCGGATCTGGCGGTCGCGAGCTATGTCCTGGGTGAGCTGCCGGACGCGCTGCACGCCCCAGTCGTCGACGCGCTGATGTCGGCCGCGCGGCTCGCCCTCGTCATCGAGCCCGGCACACCGCGCGGGTATGCCGCCGTGCTGGCGGCGCGCTCCCGGCTCACCGACGCCGGGTGGCACCTGCTCGCGCCATGCCCGCAGGACGGCCCGTGCCCGGTGGCCGGCAGCACCGACTGGTGCCACTTCGCGGCCCGGCTCGACCGCTCGGGGCTGCACCGGCGGCTCAAGGGCGGTGAGCGCGGCCACGAGGACGAGAAGTTCTCCTACGTCCTGGCGTCGCGCGCCCCGGTGACCCCGGCGGACGCCCGGGTGCTCCGGCATCCGAAGACCCGCAAGGGACTCGTGCAGCTCGAGGTCTGCAGGTCCGACGGGTCCAGCGGGCGGGTCGTGGTCACGAAACGCAGCGGAGACGCGTACCGTACGGCGCGCGACCTCGCCTGGGGCGACGCGCTGGAGCGCGCACCCCGGTGATAGCGTCCCGAGAGAACGATCACCAGTATCAGGAGAGATGAACATGACCAAGAAGGACATCGCGCAGGCCGTCGCCGCGCGCACCGACGTCTCCGCTGCCGCCGCCGAGGAGATCATCGGCGCCGCCCTCGACGTCATCGGCGAGCAGCTCGCCAAGGGTGAGGACGTCCGCCTCGCCGGCTTCGGCACCTTCGAGACCCGCGACCGCGCCGCGCGCACCGGCCGCAACCCGCAGACCGGCGAGGAGATCGCCATCGCCGCGTCGACCTCGGTCGGCTTCAAGGCCGCCGCGCAGCTCAAGCGCGCGGTGAACGGCTGACGCCGACACCCTCGCTCCGAAGGTCACGGCTCAGGCCGGGCCCGGGCACGCACGGGGCGTCGACCACTTCGGTGGTCGGCGCCCCGTCGTCGTGCCGCGGGCGGCGGCCCCGCATCCGGCGTCCGGCCCGCCCGCCCGCCCGGCATCCGGCCCGGCGCTTCTCGCGGAGTCAGGAGCACTTCGCCGAGTCAGGGCCGTATCCGACCCTGAGTCGGCGAGAACCTCCTGAGCAGGCGGAGTGCTCCTGACTCCGCGGAGGCCCCTGGCTCGGGTCGTGGCTCCCGACTCGGGTCGTTGCTCCGGGGTGTGCCCCTACAGCACCGCGCAACCGGAGCAGGACGGCACCGGGAGCCAGGACCCGAGCCTCAACTCGGCCGCCGGGGACTCTCTGAGCAGGGCGCAGACATCCAGATCGGATGCCGTCACGGCACCTTCGCTGCGGATTCCGCAGTTCCCGCGCCTCTGGACACCCCTTTTCAGGAGTCCGGGCCGGTGCGTATGCTCGCGCCCATGCACCAGTACATCGGCGGCGAGCGGCGCGACGCGTCCTCGGGCGAGACCTTCGACGTCCTCGACCCGAGCACCAACGAGACCGTGGAGACGGTGACCCTCGCGGGCCACGCCGACGTCGACGCTGCGGTGGCCGCCGCGGGCGCCGCCTTCGAGGAGTGGAGCCGGGCCACCCCGGTCGAGCGCTCGACGGTCCTGCTCAAGGCCGCGCAGCTGCTCGAGGAGCGCGCCGAGGAGCTGGCCCAGCTCGAGTCGCGCCAGGCGGGCAAGCCGATCCGCCTCGCCCGCGAGTTCGACGTGCCGGGCACCGTCGACAACACCGCGTTCTTCGGCACCGCGGCCCGCCGCCTCGACGGCATGGCCAGCGCCGAGTACTCCGGCGACCACACGTCGTCCATCCGCCGCGAGCCGATCGGCGTCGTCGGCTCGATCGCCCCGTGGAACTACCCGCTCCAGATGGCCGCGTGGAAGGTCCTGCCCGCCATCGCCGCCGGCAACACGATCGTCCTCAAGCCGGCCGAGATCACCCCGCTCACCTCGCTCCTCTTCGCCGAGGCGTTCACCGAGGCCGGCGCGCCCGCCGGCGTCGTCAACGTCGTCACCGGCACCGGCGCCGTGGCGGGGCAGCACCTCGTGGGCCACCCTGACGTCTCGATGGTCTCCTTCACCGGCTCCACCGCCGTCGGCCGCCGGGTCATGGGGGTCGCCTCGGAGACCGGCAAGCGCGTCCACCTCGAGCTCGGCGGCAAGGCCCCGTTCGTGGTCTTCGACGACGCCGACCTCGAGGCCGCGGTCCACGGCGCCGTCGCGGCATCCCTCATCAACACCGGCCAGGACTGCACCGCCGCCACCCGGGCGATCGTCCACCGCTCGGTCCACGACGAGTTCGTCCGCGGCGTCGCCGACCTCATGGCGCAGGTGTGCCTCGGCCCGACCGGCGACGAGGCCACCGACCTCGGCCCGCTCAGCTCGGCCGCTCACCAGGACAAGGTCGCCGGCATGGTCGAGCGCGCCCGCGACTACGCCAAGGTCGTCACGGGCGGCCGCACCCCGACGGGCGACCTCGCCCGCGGCTGCTACTACGAGCCGACCCTCGTCTCCGACGTGCCGCTCGACTCGGAGATCTGGCGCGACGAGGTGTTCGGGCCGGTGCTCGCGGTCGTCGCGTTCGAGGACGACGACGAGGCGATCCGCCTCGCCAACGACACGGCATTCGGCCTCGCCGCCTCGGCCTGGACCCGCGACACCTACCGCGCCGGCCGCGCCACCCGCGACATCAAGGCCGGTTGCGTGTGGGTCAACGACCACATCCCGATCATCAGCGAGATGCCCCACGGGGGGTACCGACACAGCGGCTTCGGCAAGGACATGTCGGCCTACAGCTTCGACGAGTACACCAACGTCAAGCACGTCATGCACGACAACACCGCCGTGGCCGAGAAGCCTTGGCACCGCACGATCTTCACGCTCCCCGGCTGAGCGGAGTCCGGATGCCGTGCGCCGGCACCCGCTCGACCGCACCCTCCGTCCCCCGGCTCCCGCGCCGCCGCTCCCGGCCCCACGCCCCCGCTACTAGGCTGACCAGAGACCCACGAAAGGCCGCACGATGAGCAGCTTCCCCGAGCCCGAGATCCACGTCGACGCCGAGCGCGGTGCCGAGGTCGCGCGCGACGACCGGGCGCACGTCTTCCACTCGTGGTCGGCGCAGGCGCTCATCAAACCGCTGCCGATCGCGGGCGCCTCGGGCAGCCACTTCTGGGACTTCGAGGGCACCCGCTACCTCGACTTCTCCAGCCAGCTCGTCAACGTCAACATCGGCTACCAGCACCCCAAGCTCGTCGCTGCGATCCAGGAGGCCGCGGCCCGCCAGTGCACGATCGCGCCGTCCTTCGCCGACGAGTCCCGTTCGGAGGCAGCCAGACTCATCGCCGAGCGCGCCCCCGGCGACCTCGACAAGGTCTTCTTCACCAACGGCGGCGCCGAGGCCACCGAGAACGCCATGCGGATGGCGCGCCTCCACACCGGGCGCCAGAAGGTGCTGGCCACCTACCGCAGCTACCACGGCGCCACCGCCGGCTCGATCACCGCGACCGGCGACCCGCGGCGCTGGCCCAACGAGCCGGGGATGCCGGGCATCGTCCACTTCTGGGGCCCGTACCCCTACCGCTCGGCGTTCCACGCGACGGGCGAGGCCGAGGAGTGCGAGCGCGCCCTCCAGCACCTGCGTGACGTCATCGCCTTCGAGGGCCCGTCGACGATCGCGGCGCTGATCCTCGAGACGGTCGTCGGCACCAACGGCATCCTCGTGCCACCGGACGGCTACCTCGCCGGGGTCCGCGAGATCTGCGATGAGCACGGCATCGTGTGGATCGCCGACGAGGTCATGGCCGGGTTCGGCCGGTGCGGCGAGTGGTTCGCCGTCGACCACTGGGGCGTCACCCCCGACCTCATCTGCTTCGCCAAGGGCGTCAACTCGGGCTACGTCCCGATCGGCGGCGTCGTGATCTCGACCGCGATCGCCGAGACCTTCGAGCGGCGCGTCTTCCCCGGTGGGCTGACGTACTCGGGGCACCCGCTCGCCTGCGCCTCGGCCGTCGCGTCGATCCGGATCTTCGAGGAGGAGGGCATCCTCGAGAACGTCCGCAAGGTCTCCGACACGGTCATCGCACCGCGCCTGGCGGAGATCGCCGACAAGCACCCCAGCGTCGGCGAGGTGCGCGGGCTCGGCTACTTCTGGGCCCTCGAGCTGGTCCGCGACCGGGCGACGCGTGAGCCGCTCGTCCCCTACAACGCCGGCGGCGCCGACGCCGGGCCGATGAACGACTTCGCCGCCGCGTGCAAGGCCGAGGGCCTGTGGCCGTTCGTCCACTTCAACCGCACCCACGTCGTGCCGCCGTGCACGACCACCGCGGACGAGATGGCCGAGGGCCTCGACATGCTCGACCGCGCCCTCGACGTCGCGGACCGGTTCACCGCCTGATGGCTCTCGCCGACGACGTCGCCAAGGTCCGCGGCATCCTGACCCGCGGCGTGCGTGCCGTCGCGGCCCGCCGCGTCGTGCGCGCCAGGCTGGCGCAGCGCCCGCACGTGCCCGACGGCACCGTCGAGGTCGCCGTCTACTTCACCGACGGGCCCGAGAACCTGTACCAGATCGACCAGTGGTTCGAGCCATTGCGCCGGCTGCACGAGCGGCACCACGTCACGGTCGTGTCGCGCAACTGGGAGGCGACCCGAGCCCTGCTCGACATCTGCCCGGTCCCGGTCCACCACGCCCCGAACGTCGACGCGCTCGAGGCGTTCCTCGCCCGGCAGCCCGTGCGGGCGATCCTCTACGTCAACCAGAACCAGGCCAACTTCTCGGCGATGCGCTTCGCCGACCCGGCCCACGTCTTCATCTGCCACGGCGAGTCCGACAAGGCCTACATGTCGAGCAACCAGCTCAAGGCCTACGACCGGGTGTTCATCGCCGGCGCGGCCGCACGCGAGCGCATCGCGCGCAAGCTGCTCGAGTTCGACGACTCCACGCTCCTCGAGGTCGGGCGGCCCCAGGTCGACGTCGACTTCCCGGGGCCGACGATGCCGCGCGACGGCCGCACCGTGGTCCTGTTCGCGCCCACGTGGGAGGGCGACCGCGCGAGCATGCGCTACTCCTCGGTGTCGAGCCACGGCCCCGCGCTCGTGCGCTCCCTCGTCGCCACCGGCCGCCACCGGGTGATCTACCGGCCGCACCCGCGCACCGGCATCGTGCTGCGGGCGGTGGGCGAGGCCCACGACCAGATCGTCAAGACGCTGCGCGAGGCCAACCGGACCGACCCCACCGCGGGCCACGTCGTCGACACCGAGGGCGGGTTCGGTTGGCAGCTGGCCGCGTCCGACGTCGCCGTCATGGACATCTCGGCCGTCGCCTACGACTGGCTCGCCACCGCCAAGCCGCTGCTCGTCACGCGCCCGGCCGAGCCGCTGGCCCACCTGCCCGAGTCCGGTCTCGTCACCGAGATGGACCTGTTCGACGTGTCGGATGCCGCGCGCGCGGCGGAGGTCGTGGATGCCGCGGTCCGGCATCCCGACGAGACGCACGCGGCGCTCGTGCGGCGGTACTTCGGCGACACGACCCCGGGCTCGAGCATGGAGCGCTTCCTGCAGGGATGCGCCACGGTGATCCACGAGCGCGAGGCAGCCCTGGCCCAGCGCACCGAGCGCCTCACCCACCCGGCTTCCTGACGGTCCCTCGGCCTCGGGCCGGCGTGCGGGTCGTCGGCCCGGGACTCGTCGACAGTAGAGAACACGCCGCTCGGCCAACCCTGCACGCGGCGCGTCCTCTACTCTCGACCGGCCGCACGGGCGCGGGCCTACGATCGGCGACGTGCCGCCGACGCCGGACCAGACCACCGGGGATGCCGTGCCGCCTCCTCCCGGCGGCGCCCGGCATCGCCACCTGTCTGCCGGGCCGGCGGGACGGCAGCTCGGGCTCATCGCCGGGGCACAGGTGCTCGTCATGGCCTGCTGGTTCTCGGCGTCCGCAGTCGTGCCGGCGCTGCGGGCCGAGTGGGGGGTGACGGCGCTGCAGGCCACGTTGCTCACCGTCGCCGTGCAGGTGGGGTTCGTCGTGGGGGCGGTGGGGTCGGCGGCAGCCAACGTCGCGGACCGGTTCCCGGCGCACCGGGTCATGGCGCTGTCGGCACTCGTCGCGGCGGGCGCCACGGGACTCATCGCGGTGGGGGTCGACTCGCTGGGGCCGGCGGTGGGACTGCGGCTGTTGACGGGGATGGCGCTCGCCGGGGTGTACCCCGTCGGGATGAAGCTCATGACGTCGTGGTTCGAGCGGGGGCGGGGGTTCGCGCTGGGGGTGCTCATCGCCGCGCTGACGCTCGGCAGTGCGCTCCCCCAGCTCGTGTCGAGCCTGGCGTCGCTACCGTGGCGTGGGGTGCTCGCGACCTCGGCCGCGTGCGCGCTGGCCGGTGGGCTGCTCGCGTGGGCCTTCGTGCGGCCGGGTCCGCATGCGCGTCCGGCTCCGCCGCTCGCGCCGCGCTTCGTGCTCACCCTGTTCCGCGAGCGTGGGCCGAGGCTGGCCAACCTCGGCTACTTCGGCCACATGTGGGAGCTCTACGCGATGTGGACCTGGGTCCCGGCGTACGTCGCGGCCAGCCTCACGGCATCCGAGGGCACGGCGCCCGGGCGAACGGTCGTGGGGCTCACGGCATTCACGGTGATCGGGCTGGCGGGGGCGGTGGGGTGCCTCGGGGCGGGTCGGCTCGGCGACCGGCTCGGTCGGGCCCGCGTCGCGGGGTGGGCGATGCGGGTGAGTGCGTCGTGCTGCGTGCTGGCGGCGCTGGTGTTCGGGCTGTCGCCGTGGGTCGTCGCGCCGGTGCTGCTCGTGTGGGGGGTGTCGGTGATCGCGGACTCGGGCCTGTTCTCGAGCTGCGTCGCCGACGTCGTCGACCCGCGCTACGTCGGGACGGCGCTCACGACCCAGACGGCGCTCGGGTTCCTGCTCACCGTCGTGACGATCAACGCCGTGCCGTGGGTGGTCGGGCACGTCGGCTGGAGGTGGGCCGTGCTGCTGCTCGCGGTCGGCCCGGTGGCCGGCGCGGTCGCCATGGCACGCCTCGACGTGCTGCTGCGCCGCCCCGGCGGGGTCAGGCCCGCGTCGGCATCAGCCGGCTGACGCCCCACCTCTCGACGACCGCGGCAGCCCCGACCTCGTGCGACGTGCACACGGTTCTCGCAGTCCGACCCCCTGCGAAAGCGCGTGTAAGTCGCACGAATCGATGGCGGGGGCGGCGTCGGGGCGGCGATGGGACCGCGGGCCTGTGGAAGGGTTCCGCGGATGTCAGCCGCACGGCATACGGTGGGTTGTTCAGGAATCGGGTGTTCAGGAGCCCGGCGGACGCTCGTGGAGGTCGTGTGGTGGGTCGCGTGTTCACCGTCGACCGGATCGCCGACCTCACGAACAAGGAGCTCGACGAGGTCTGCGGCACCGTCACCGTCGCGCGCGGCCTCGCCTACGCCAAGCACGGGCACGTCGTCGACCTCGACGTCTCCGACGACGGGCGCCAGGCCACCGGGTGGGTCGGCGGCAGCAACGGCCAGACCTACACGACCCGCGTCTCCCTCACCCCGGTGAAGACCCCCGCCGCCGGCCGTCTCGACGTCACCCGCTGGGACAGCACGTGCACCTGCCCGGTCGCCGGCGACTGCAAGCACGCCGTGGCCGTCGCCGCGGCCGTGCGCGAGCGCCAGCCCGTCCTCGACCGCCTCGCCGGCCGCCCGTCCACGCAGCCCCGGCCCACGTGGGAGCGCGCCCTCGGCGGCCTTCTCGACGACGGCGAGACCGAGCCGCAGAACACGCCGGTCGGCATCCTCATCGAGCCCGCGGCACCCGGGCCGGGGAAGACGCGCGCGGCCGCTGAGGGCACGGGCCGCGAGCAGCTGCGCATCCGGCCCGTCGTGCCCGGCATCCGCGGCGCCTGGATCCGCACCGGGGTCTCGTGGGAGTCCTTCGCCGGCGGCTACTACGGCTTCGGCCGGGTGTCGTTCGCCGACGACCACCGCGACGCCCTCACGGCCATCGCCGACGCCCACCGCCGGTCGGTGCGCGCCTTCGGCTACGGCCGCATGCCCGACGCGATCTACCTCGACCACCTCGGCCCCGGCTGGGTCGCGCTGCTGCGCGCCGCCGACCGCGCCGGCGTGCGCCTGCTCACCGACCTCACCGGCGAGGGCGAGGTGGCTTTCGCGCCCGACCCGGCCGAGCTCGTCGTCGAGGTCGTGCGCACCGACGACGGCGCCGAGCTGCACCCGCGCCTCGAGCTGCCGGCCGGCTCGGTCGGGGAGACCCGGCTCGTCGGGCAGCCGGCCACCGGGTTCTGGCTGCGCGACGGCTCGACCCTCGTGCTCGGCGCCCTGGCCGAGCCGCTCGACGGCACCCGCCAGCGCCTGCTCGACCTCGGCACGGTCGAGGTGCCCGAGGCCGACTGGGCCCGCTTCACCGTCACCCACCTGCCGGGGCTGCGGCGCAAGGCTCGCGTGCGCAGCCTGTCCGGGGACCTCGAGCTGCCGGATGCCGTCCCGCCGCGGTTGGCCCTGCGCGTCACCTTCGAGCCGGGTCACCGCGCGCACCTGGAGTGGGGGTTCCGGTACGGCGCGGTCGCCGGGGGCGTCCTGGTGTCGCTCGCGTCGGAGGAGCCCGACCCGATGCGCGACCGGGCCGCCGAGCGGGCGCTCGTCGACTCCCTGCTGGCCGTCGAGGAGGTCGCGGCGTTCGACGCCCTGTGGCAGGTGGTCGCCCGGTCGCGGCGGCTCGTCCCCGAGACCCGGCTGCACGGGTTCGCGACGGTGGCGTTCGCCGAGCTGATGCCGGCGCTCGAGGAGGTGCCCGACCTCGAGCTGACCGTCGTCGGTGAACCCGCGTCCTACAGCGAGGCCGTCGACGCACCCCTCATCCAGGTCTCGACGTCGGATGCCGGTGACGACGCCCCCACCGACTGGTTCGACCTCGGCATCTCGGTGACCGTGGCCGGCGAGGACGTGCCGTTGGCTCCGCTCATCGAGGCCCTCGCGCGCGGACACGAGCACCTCATCCTCGACAGCGGCACCTGGTTCTCGCTCGACCGGCCCGAGCTCGAGTCGCTGCGGGCGCTGGTGGAGGAGGCGCGCTCGCTGCAGGACAAGCCCACCGACCCCCTGCGGATCTCGGTGGTGCACGCAGGGCTGTGGGAGGAGCTCGCAGCCCTGGGTGTCGTGGAGCAGCAGAGCGAACGGTGGTCGCAGGCCGTGGGGGCGCTGCTCGACCTCGACTCGGCGGAGCCGGCATCCGTGCCCGACGGACTCGATGCGACGCTGCGGCCGTACCAGCTCGACGGGTTCCGGTGGCTGTCGCTGCTGTGGGACACCGGCCTCGGCGGCGTGCTGGCCGACGACATGGGCCTGGGCAAGACGCTGCAGATGCTCGCGATGGTCCTGCGGGCGCACGAGCGGGGCGAGCTCGGGGATCCCGTGCTCGTCGTGGCGCCGACATCGGTGCTGGCGACGTGGGAGAGCGAGGCCGCGCGGTTCGCGCCGTCGCTGCGCACGGTCGTCGTCGACCGGACTCGCAACAAGGCCGGGCGCGGCCTGGAGGACACCATCGACGGGGCGCAGATCGTCATCACCTCGTATGCCGTGGCCCGCATCGACGAGGTGGCGTTCCGGTCGCGGGCGTGGGGCGCCGTCGTGCTCGACGAGGCGCAGTTCGTGAAGAACCACCAGGCCAAGACCTACCAGGCGGTGCGGCGGCTCTCGGCGCGGGCGAAGTTCGCGATCACGGGGACGCCGCTGGAGAACTCGCTCATGGACCTGTGGTCGCTGCTGTCGATCGTGGCGCCGGGGCTGCACCCCCGGCCGGCGCTGTTCAAGGAGCTGTGGGCCAAGCCGATCGAGACCGGGCGCGACCCCGAGCTGCTGGCGACCTTGAGGCGGCGCATCCGTCCGCTCATGCTGCGCCGGACCAAGGAGGCTGTCGCCACCGAGCTGCCGCCGAAGATGGAGCAGGTGCTCTCGGTCGACCTGCACCCGCGGCACCGGGCGGTCTACGACCGGCACCTCCAGCGTGAGCGCCAGCGACTGCTCGGCCTCATCGACGACGTCAACGGCAACCGGATCGCCATCCTGCGCGCCCTGACCGTCCTGCGGCAGATGTCCCTGGACCCTGCCCTGGTCGACGAGTCGTATGCCGGGTTGGCACCGTCGGCGAAGGTGGACGCCCTGGTCGAGCAGCTCGGGGAGCTGGCCGAGGAGGGGCACCGGGCCCTGGTGTTCTCGCAGTTCACCGGGTTCCTCGGGATCGTGCGGTCCCGCCTCGAGGCGGAGGGGATCGCCTATGAGTACCTCGACGGGTCGACGCGCAACCGTGCCGAGCGGATCGCGTCGTTCCGGGAGGGCGAGGCGCCGGTGTTCCTGATCTCGTTGAAGGCCGGCGGGTTCGGGCTGACGCTGACGGAGGCGGACTACGTGTTCGTGCTCGACCCGTGGTGGAACCCGGCCGCCGAGGCCCAGGCCATCGACCGCACCCACCGCATCGGCCAGACGCGACCGGTCAACGTCTACCGGATGGTCTCGAGGGACACGATCGAGGAGAAGGTCGTGGCCCTCCAGGAGCGCAAGCGTGACCTCTTCGCCCGAGTCGTCGACGAGGGAGCCGCCCTGTCCTCCAGCCTCACGGCCGACGACCTCAGGGAGCTCCTGCGGACGTGAGCTCGCAGGCGACCCAGTGACGGCTCAGGCCGAGATCCGGTTGTACGTCGGACTGCGCTGTCGGGCGGGATTCAGCCCTGTGACAGGACAACCCGCGCCGGACGCCGTTGGTGAGAGCCCTTCCCGGCGCGGACCCCTACGGGCCTGGGTCGTCGCGCATCCGGCCGACGTGATGGACCTGTTCGTCTACGTGGTCGTCCTCAACCTCGCCATTCAGTACCTCCCGGCGGTGATCAGCGAGACCTTCACCCTCTCGCTGCTGACGGCCGCGCTGCTCAAGGTCACGCTGGAGTTGGTTCTCGTCCTCAAGGACGCCGTCCTGGCTCGACGTCGCGGGGCGACCACACGGCTGGCCAGGACGACGTCTGCCCTCTTGCTCTGGGTGGTGGCGGCCGGGAGCAAGCTCGTCGTGCTCTGGCTGATCGACATCGCGTTCGGTGGTTCGGTCAGCCTGGGTGGATTCATACCGGTGACGCTGCTCGTCCTCGCGCTGCTGGTGTCGCGCGCGGCTGTCAGACGGCTGCTCTACGGCAAGACCGCCGCGGCCTGAGGCGCGCTCCCTGGCTGCCGGGCCTCGTGCGGCCGGGGACTCACAGGATGCACGGATCTGCAGCGCTGCGTGCGATGTGTCGGAAGGCGGCATCGGGTCGCGCGCGTCGAATGCGCTGTGGCGTGCTCCGTCGATGAACATCCTGGCGGGCTGCGATTCGTCGCCCCGCTCGGCGTCCTCGCTGTGACCGGGTCTGTCCTGCTCGCTACCGGTCATGAGCAACTCGCCGTTGCTCCCCTGGCCGTGTCCGTGGCCTTTGACACACTCATCGGTCATGGTGACCGTCGACGACGTACGACGCGTGGCTCGCAGTCTGCCGCGGACGACCGAGCACCTGATCCGTGATCGGGTGAAATTTCGGGTCAAGCAGCTGGTCTATGTGGCGTTCTCCCAAGACGAGGCGCTGATGGGGTTCGCCTTTCCCAAGGCGGAGCGCGCCGCTCTGGTCGAGAGCGAACCGGACAAGTTCCTGCTCCCGCCGGTGGCGGACATGCGTTTCAACTGGGTCGACGTGAGGACGGCGATGCTCGAGATCGACGAGATGACCGAGCTGGTCACCGACGCGTGGACGATGGTGGTGCCGAAGGGTGTTGCTCGGGACTACTTCAACGGTCGCGGCGGCTGACGGCCCGCCGGGCAGCCCGGATCTCAGCGCTCATCAGGCCTGGCCCAACCCCCGGACGGCTGCCCCCCGCCGGCCCGGGACCACCAAGCCCCAGCCGGGCCATCCCCAGCAGGACGTCGAAGACGCCGCCGCGGTCCGGGCTCATCACCATCGCCGAGCGCAACGCGACCCGACGCGTGCCCGGCAACACCGCCTCCATCTGGGCCGCCTCCCAGCACCGTGCGATGCGCACGCTGTACTCCCAGTAGTCGGGCACTCCCGGCTCGTGTCCGCCGATGACCCCGGTCGCCTCGTCGTGCGCGCCGTCGCGGCGGTCGACGTAGATGGTTGCGGTGCTCATCTGCAGCCACACGTTCGGTGGGCTGGCGGCTCGCGCCATCGCCTCACCCACGACGCGTGTGGACTCGACACGGGAGTCCATCATCTGTCGCAGGTTCTCGGCCGTGTATCGGCAGCTGACGGTGCGACCGGCGAGGTTGACCACTGCGTCGGCCCCGTCGACCTCGGCAGCGGCGCCGAGCTGAGCTTCAGGGTCGCGAGCCGCCTGGTCACAGCGTCCCGGGCGTTCGCAGCCCCAGCCTGTCGAAATCCGGTGACATCCGCGTCAGGATGGGCCGATGGAGCAGAGCATCACGGTCGACATCGCGGCACCGTCCGAGCGGGTGTGGGAGGTGTTGAGCGACGTGGAGTACTGGTCGGAGTGGACGACGACCGTGACGTCGGTGCGCCGGCTCGACGAGGGTCCACTGCGCACGGGGAGCCGAGCGAAGATCAGCCAGCCGCGCATCCCCGAGACCGAGTACGTCGTCACCGAGCTGGAGCCGGGGCGCTCGTTCACCTGGGTGGCGACCGGGCCCGGGGTGCTCACGACCGCCCGCCACGACGCCGAGCCGCTGCCCGGCGGCGGGACGCGGGTGCGGCTGTCGGTGTCGCAGTCCGGCTGGCTGGGGTCGGTGATGGGGCGCTTCTACCGTGGACTGACCGACCGCTACCTCGCCAACGAGGCCAACGGCCTCAAGGCCAGGTGCGAGGAGCAGAGATGAGGTCGGCCGCGCCACGCGGTCGGTCTGGCTGACAGCACGGGCTCCCGGCGGTCCTGCGGTTGTCATGCGTTGGATCGCCCCAGACGATGGCCTCATGGATGCCCCGGCCTACCGGATGTGGCCACCGCTTGCGTTGGGAGTGCCTCTTGTCGCCGGACTGGTGATGTCGGCGGCCTTTGGTGATCCGGTTGCCCTTGCACGTCATCCGACGCGAATGGCGGGGATCGTGTTGGTGGTCGCGTTTCTCCTGTGGAACGGATGGACGCTCTCGGTCATGGCGTCCCACCGGACGTCGATCCTGCCGGGCGGCGCGACGAACGTGGTGCTCCAGTCGGGCCCGTTCCGCATCAGCCGCAACCCGTTGTACGTAGGACTGATCGCGTTGGATGCGGGCCTGGCGCTGCTGACCGGGTCGTTCTGGGCCCTGGTCTTCGTGCCGGTCGGGATCGCGGCGTTGGTCTGGGGAGCGATTCGGCCGGAGGAGCGCTACCTGGCAGGCAAGTTCGGCGCCGAATACGAGGCCTACCGTGCTCGGGTCCGGCGCTGGTTCTAGACGCATGCGCACCTGCCCGGAGGGTTGCATCGCCCGGCCGCGATGGCACAGCCGAGCGCCACTCGTGGGTCACCGAACAGCCCGGTCGTGCCGCCACGAGCCGCCCCTAGGAGGCGGCCAGGGCCCTCACCTTCTCGATCAGGCGGGTGCGCTCGTCGGGGCTCAGGCGGACCTCGAGCGTCGAGAGCCATTCGTCGATCTCACCCTCACGCAGGGGACGGTGCTCCGTCGGCTGCCCGGGGGTGCGAATGGTGAGCGACTGGTGGGTCACCGTGACGTGTCCGCCGGGCACATGTCTCGCGAGCACGAGGCCGGTGGTGAAGTGCGAACCGGGATAGGTGCTCGTGTAGTGGTGCCCCATGACGACGTCGACGGGTTTGACCTCGAGCTCGTCGGTGGTGTGAGCGAGCTCCCAGCCCCCCTCGCGCATCCGGTACAGCGCCCAGGCGCCGCCATCGGTCCGGCGGAGTTGGTACCGCCACCCCGGGAGGTGCTCGTCCTGGGCGTCGTTGACCATGGGTATGGGTCGCAGGAGGCTCATCCCGAAGCCGGGGTCGCACAGCACTCGCTCACCGTCGAGAACCACCTCGACCACCATGTGGGTGCGCCCCTGCTGGGTACCCGCGTCCGGGTCACCGACCCGACCCAGGTGCCGCCTGACCTGGTACCCGAGCCGTTCCAGAGCGGCCGCGAAGATCGTGCTGTGCTCGAAGCAGTAGCCGCCACGACCACGACCAACGAACTTCTCCTGGACGGCATCCAGGGAGACACCGGGGTGCTGGCCGAGCAGCACGTCGATGTTGTCGAAGGTGAACGCGCGGACGTGCGCCTCGTGGAGCTCCGCGAGCGCCGCGCGGCTGGTCTTGCGTACGGGTGCGCCAAGGCGACTCAGGTAACCGGTGAGGTCGAGCACGTCGATCTGCCAGTCATCGGTCGGCATCCAGACAGTCAAGCGCAGCACCTGCCAGAAGGCACGCCCGGATGCCGATGAGCGCGCGGGTGTCAGCCTCGGTGGGTCGCATCGGGACCGAGCCTGCCGCGGCCATGAACGGGCCGCGGGCACTCCCTGCGGATCTCGCGGCCAGACCGTCGTCCACGCTGGACAATCTCGCCGCATCCGTTGAACGCTGAACGCTGAACGCAGGCGCTGGCTGGAAGCACGGTTCTCGTCCCTACGACGACCATCCGTGTCGTAGGGACCGAGGGTCAGATCCACGGTCGCCAACTGCAGGAGAAGGAGGGCCCGATGACCAGCTCACTGGTGACGTTCGTCGTCATCGCCGTCCGTCGCTCCGGTGCCATGAGCGTGACGCCATGCTGATCTACTCGATGAGCGTCTCGGTGGACGGCTTCATCACAGACCGGGAGGGCGCGTTCGGGTGGACCGCCCCGAGCGAGGAGCAGTTTCGCCTCCACATCGCTCAGATTCGCGAGCTCGGCGGCTATCTGTGCGGCCGCAGGCTCTACGAGACCATGCTGCCGTGGGAGACGGATCCGTCGATGCGCGACACCGAGCTCGGGGCAGCGTTCGCCGACATCTGGTGCGCTGTCCCGAAGGTCGTCTTCAGCCGCACGCTCGACAGTGTTCAGGGCAACGCCCGGCTCGCCGAGGCGTCGGTGGCCGAGGAGGCCGCTGCGGCACTCGACGCCACCGACAAAGACATCTCGATCGGCGGCGCCGGCCTGGCCGCGGCAGCGATCGAGCTCGGTCTCGTCGACGAGCTCCGCATGTTCCGCTATCCGGTCGTCGTCGGTGGGGGCACGCCATTCCTGCCGCCGGTCGCCGACGACATCGCGCTCGACCTGATCGAGACCAGCGCAATCGGCTCGCGCGTGATCTACGAGCGCTACAGGCGCGCCCGTGACTGAGCCGGACTGACACCGCCGTCCAGCTCAGCAGCGCGTCGCCGGACGGCGGGGCCTTCAACGGGCGCCGTCCGGCACCGGCGACGTGGCACCATTCGTCGCGTGACAGGCAGGCATCAGGCTCGTGACCGAGCCACCCGCAAGGCACACGCGATCGCGATGCTGGCAACCCCAGGAGTAGACGCGTGGGTCGCCACTGCGTCGCCGGCGGGCGCTCCGCACCTGGTCCCCGTGTCGTTGGCCTGGATCGACGAGCGGGCGGTCATCGCCGTCGAGCGCCGCTCGGTCACGGCACGCAACCTGACTGCGTCCGGCGCGGCTCGACTGGCCATCGGACCGACGCGCGACGTGGTGATGATCGACGCCACCCTGGAGGACGCAGTCGACGTGGACGGCGACGGTCCGTTGGGCGCAACGTATGTCGCACAGGCCGATTGGGACCCGAGGCTCAGTAGCGGATACGTGTTTCTCGTGCTGCGGCCCGTGCGGGTCCAGGCATGGCGTGAGGCCAATGAGATCGCCGGCCGCACGCTCATGCGCGACGGAACCTGGCTGGTCTAGCAGGTCAGGACGCGGCCAGAGCGCTCGACGCACGCAGCGGCCACCCATCCGCCCGTGTCGCGATGGTGCCGGTGAGCGTGCCCCCGCTGCCGAACGGTGCTGCGTCAGACCTGGACACCGAGGCGGACCTGCACGTCGACGATCTTGCCGTCGCGGACCGTGTAGACCCGGTGTTGCGGCGCGCGGCCACCAACGGCTCCCTTGGCTGACCGGCTTTCGCACACGCGACGGCCGGAGGTCGACCAGTCGCCGAATGCTCGGAAACTGCCGCCCTCTGGGCGCGCTGGAAGGGCTAGGGTCCGAGAAGCCCCCGAATGTAACCGCTTACATTCGGGAGTCCCGACAGCGTCGTCGAATCAAGGAGCGGATCCACGTCATGTTCCGGCCAAGCGCAATCGTCGCCCTGCTCGCAGCTGCCCTCGCAGTCGCCGTCCCAGCCGGTAGTACCGCCGCGGCCCCTCCACCCGACGTCGCGGTGATCGGCCACCGCGGCTCCTCTGCCATGGCACCCGAGAACACCCTCGCGTCGGTCCGGCTGGCGCTGCGCCAAGGTGCCGACTACATCGAGAACGACATCATGCGCACGAAGGACGGAAAGCTCGTCATCACGCACGACCTCAGCCTCGCCAAGACCACGGACGTCGAGCAGGTCTTCCCCGACCGCACCAGCTACCAGGTCGCGGACTACACCCTCGCCGAGATCAAGCGGCTCGATGCAGGGTCGTGGTTCGCCCCGGAGTTCGCGGGGCAGCGGATCCTCACGCTGCGGGAGTGGGTCGAGGCAGTCGGGTCGAGCGCCGGGATGCTGCTCGAGGCCAAGGACCCGTGGGCGTTCCCCGGGATCGAGACCGACATCGACAAGGAGCTCCGATCGATCCCGACGTTCGTCCAGGCCCTGCGCAAGGGCAAGGTGATCATGCAGGCCGGAGACGAGGCGTGGCTGCGCGCCTACAACCAGCTCGCCCCGGACGTACCGGTCGCCCTGCTCTACTACACCCGCCCCACCGACGAGCAGCTGGTGTCCGCCAGCACCTGGCTCGACGCGGTCAACCCCGCGCTCGGCAACATCGACCAGGCCATCGTCGACCGCACCCATGAGCTCGGGCTCAAGACCTACGTCTGGACCGTCAACCACGGCAGCGACATGAGCCGCGGCATCGAGTGGGGAGTCGACGGCATCATCACGGACTATCCCGGCGTGCTCGTGCAGGTGCTGCGCCAACGCTGACACCCGCGGGAACGCGGGACCACCGACAGGCGCTCCGCCATCTGGCCCTGGCGAGAGCTCGTCGTCTCGGAACGGCTACCGCGCACGACAGTCCTCTACCGTGCTGTGATGACCCGCAGGGAGCGAGCCAGCGAGGGGCAGCCCTCCGCTCAGGACCGGGGCACCGCGATCAGCCATGACGTCCTGGCCCGGCAGCTGAGCGGCCTGGCACGGCGGCTGGAGGCGGAGGACGATCCGGGACTCATGCTCGACGAGGTCGTCCGGGCCGCGGTCGAGCTGATTCCGGGTGTGGAGGAGGGGTCGATCAGCGTCGTGACCGGACGCCGGCAGGTGACGTCGCTGCACTCGTCCGGCGATCTGCCGGAGCGGGTCGACGCGGTCCAGGAAGAGGTCGGGGAGGGCCCGTGCCTCGACGCGGCCTACGAACACCTGACGGTGCGAGTCTCCGACATGGCGCTGGAGGTCCGCTGGCCCCAGTTCTCGGGGCGCGCGCTGGCTCTGGGAGCGGCAAGCATGCTCTCGTTCCAGCTCTACGTCGAGCGCGACAACCTGGGGGCCCTGAACCTCTACAGCAGGCAGCCCAACAGCTTCGACGACGATTCAGAGCACATCGGTCTCCTGTTCGCCAGCCACGCGGCGATCGCCTTCGCCGACGCCGAGAAGGTTCGCCACCTGGTCCTGGCCGTGTCGCGACGCGACCTGATCGGACAGGCCAAAGGCATCCTCATGGAACGGTTCAGGATCAGCGCCGACCAGGCATTCAGCCTGCTGATCCGAGTCAGCCAGGACAACAACCGAAAGCTCTTCGACGTCGCCGAAGAGCTCACCGAGACCGGTTACCTGGAGCGGTCCGGCGCCGATGCCAGTGGCGACGTCGACCCGCGCTGAGCGTCGGCGCCCGACCCCGGCACGGCGCCCCCGCGAACTCGGGTGATCAGAGCGTGCTCACGGGGACACCTCACCGCCGGGACACTCGGCTTTGAATCCTGCCGGCTGCCAACCCACTACCCGTGCGCGACCGGTCGATGCGTCGTAAGCCCGGGCAGTTGTCGGCACCGCTCACCGAGGGACAAATTCGCTTGTCGTCCGGTGGGTGCCCTTGAGAGGCTCGCGCCATGCCGCACAGCCCCGTTGACCCACCGTTCGACCAGCTCCTGGCAACCGCTGAAGCGGTCGCCCGGGCCCGGCCCGAGGTGGACCTCGAGATGGCACGTGAGGTGTTCCTGGAGGCGGCGACCCTGCTCCACAACGGCCTCGCCCTTGACGGTCTGGACGACCACGACGCCAGGGCCGTGGTCGCTGGGCTGTGTGTCGACCTCGTGGCTGCGGACCCCGGCGCCGCGGTGCGCGCGCGTTCCGAGGCAACGTTGGAGGCGCCCGGCGACCTGCACGACCCCAAGGGCGTGGCCGCGTCCTACCTGGTCTCGGCGACGATCCTGCAGCTCTGAGAGTTCGGGCTCGGGCTACGTCCTCACGTCGAGCGGCCACGGCAGGCTGAAGGGTCGGCCCTCTCCCGGCGGGTCCTCCCCGATCCGGCCGTCGATCGACTCGCGGATCAGGTCGGCGTGACCCGTGTGCCGGCCGTACTCCTCGATGACGTCGACGAGGAGCCGCCGCAGGCTGAACCGGTTCCCGGGTGAGGGCTCGCGGACACGGTCCATCCCGCCGTCGCGCACGGCGTCGAGAACCGCCTGACGGGACCTGGCCACCGCCTCGTCCCACAGGGCGTAGAGCGTCTCCGGGGCGTCGTCGGCGGCCGAGCGCCACACGTGCTCGCCGCGGTCCTCGAGCGGGAGGTCGTTCCAGCGGGCGGGCATCGGCAGGCCGGCAAGCTCCCGGGTGAAGTTGATGTCCTCCATGTACGCGAGGTGCTTGAGGAGCCCACCGATGGTCACCTCGGAGGCGCCGATGCGATGCCGCAGCTGCTCTTCGGTCAGCCCTTCGCACTTGAACGCGAAGGTGGCGCGCTGGCGCTCCAGCGACCCGATGATCGTCTCCGCCTCCGTGCCTGCCTCGGGCGGCTCGACGTAGCCGGCCAGGTCGGCCCCGGCGCTCACGCGGGGTCCGGTCCGGTCATGGCGGCGGGGTCGACCCAGCGGTCGTAGTCCTCGTCGGTGACGGCGCCCGACGCCAGAGCTGCCTCGCGCAACGTGGACCCGTCCTTGTGAGCCTGCTTCGCGATCGCCGCCGCGGTGTCGTAGCCGACGTGCGGCGCCAGCGCGGTGACGAGCATGAGGTCGGCGTCCAGGTTCGCCGCGATCTTCGACCGGTCGGCCTCGAGCCCCACCACGCAATGGGCAGTGAACGAATGACACGCATCCGACAACAGCCGGATCGACTCCAGCACGGCGTGCGCCATCACCGGCGTGAACACGTTGAGCTGGAAGTTTCCCTGTGTCCCAGCGAAACCCACCGTCGCGTCGTTACCGAAGACCCGGGTCACGACCATCGTCATCGCCTCGGACTGGGTCGGGTTCACCTTGCCCGGCATGATCGAAGAGCCCGGTTCGTTCTCCGGGATCCGCAGCTCGCCGATCCCGGTCCGCGGCCCCGACGCCAGCCAGCGCACGTCGTTGGCCATCTTCATCAGCGCCCCGGCCAAGGTCCGCAACGACGACGACACCGCCACGAGCGCGTCGTGGGACGCGAGCTGGACGAAGAGGTTGTCGGCCTGGTGGAACTTCTCGCCGGTCTGCACCGACAGGTGCTGAGCGACGAGCGGCCCGAACGTCGCAGGGGCGTTGAGCCCCGTCCCGACCGCCGTGCCCCCGATGGCGAGCGCGCGAGCCCGCTCACCGGCATACGTCACGTCGGCCTGCGCATCGCGGATCTGCGCCGCCCACGCCCCGATCTCCTGGCCCAGCGTCACGGGGGTCGCGTCCTGCAGGTGGGTGCGCCCGACCTTGACGACCTCCTCGAACTCGCCCGCCTTGGTGTCGAGGGCGGCGCACAGCGCGTCGACCGCCGGGTGCAGCCGCTCGGCCAGCTCGAGGACCACCGCCACGTGCACCGCCGTCGGGAAGGTGTCGTTGCTCGACTGGCTGCGGTTGACGTCGTCGTTCGGGTGCACCGGGGACTTCGACCCGAGCTGACCGCCGAGGATCTCGATCGCGCGGTTGGCGATGACCTCGTTGGCGTTCATGTTGCTCTGCGTGCCCGACCCGGTCTGGAAGACGACGAGCGGGAAGTGGTCGTCGAGCTCACCGCGTGCCACCTCGTCGGCGGCCTGCACGATGGCTCGCGCGCCCTCGGCGTCGAGCAGCCCGAGGTCGGCGTTCGCGAGCGCCGCGCACTTCTTCAGCAGCCCGAGCCCCCGCACGACCGGTCGCCCCCACACGAACGTGTCGCGCCCGATGTCGAAGTGCTCGAGGCTGCGCTGCGTCTGCGCACCCCAGTAGCGGTCGTCGGGCACCTCGACGGCGCCCATCGTGTCGCGTTCGGTGCGGGTCTCGGCCATCACCCCACCGTATGCCGTCACCCCCGCCCCGGGGTCCGTGCGGTGCGCGGGCCCCACCCGAGCCGTCCCGGCGAGCAGGATGGGCCGCATGTCCTACGACCTCGCCGTGTGGGAGGGGCCGCGCCCCGACAGTGACGCAGCGGCCGCGACCGAGTTCGCGCGTCGGGTGGCGGAGATGGAGCGGCTGTACGAGGCCGGGGAGCCCATGACCGAGCCGACGTCCGCCATCCGCACCTTCGTCGCGGCCGCGGAGGAGCGCTACCCGGAGGACGAGGTCGACCCCGACTCGTCCGTGTGGGCGGTGTGGCCGCTCATCGGGAACGCCGTGGGCGACGGCATCTTCATCCCGATGACCTACCCGGGGGCTCGGGTCGCCCGGAATGCCGTGGCGGAGCTCGCCGCCGCCCACGGGCTGGTCTGCTACGACCCGCAGGGCGAGGAGCTCCTGCCCTGACGTCCGGCACACGCACTCGAGGTGTCGTCCTGGCCTCAGCGACCAGGACGACACCTCGAGGAGCGTGACCCTCAGCGGAGGGTCACTTCGGGTCGGTGGGGTCCTCCCGCTCGGCATCGTGCGTGGCGGGCAGGGTGTCGCTGACGTCGACCCAGGCGTCGGAGTCCGCTGTGCCGGGCGGCACCACGTCGGCGGCGTCCTCCGCGGGGGAGGTCGTCGCACCCTCCCCGGCCGGGGAGGTCGTGGTCGAGTCGGTCGTGGTCGAGTCGGTCGGCGCCGAGTCGGTCGACGTGCCGGATGCCGTCCCGCCGGCATCGGCGGTCGCGCCGGCATCCGTCGAGGCCGGGGTCTCCCGCTGCTCGGCCACCCAGTCGACGCCCGTGAGGACACCGGCGCGGACCTTGCCGACGTAGGAGTGGTACTTGCCGTCGGTCTTCTCGTCGACCTTGGAGCCGGCCTTGTCGAGGGTGGCCTCGACGCGCTCGCGGTTCTCGGCGGCGAAGTCACCGGCGCGCGTCGCCGCGACACGCAGGTAGTGGTCGGCCTGGTCGGCGAAGGTCGCGAGCTTCTTGTCGAGCTCGAGCTCCTTGGCCTTGGCCTCGAGGTCGCGGATCACGGTGCGGAGCTGGTCGGTGGCGGTCATGGGGGTCCCCCTTCGTGCGGGATCGGCCGGGGCGTTGTTCACCCCGGTCTACCCCATCAACCGGCCCGCACGCACCTCGTGTTCCCGACGACACGTCACCCAGGGTCGGATCAGGGCTTCCCCTGAGCGCCACCCCGGCCCGCGACAGCGTGTGCGCATCTCCCGGCCACCCATGCGCCACATCTGTCACACTGCCGTTCTGCCCCCTTCGCAGCGTCGCGACCCCCGGCAGCACGGCCGCGGCGCCCGGACAGTGAGGAGCGTCGCCGTGCAGCAACCACCCGACCCGCTCCCCGTGCCCGAGCTGCCCGGCCTCCCCGACGCCGAGGGAGCCCACGCCCCCACCGCCTGGCAGGCCCGCCGTGAGTGGCGGATGGCGCTCGAGCTCGCCAACTCGGCCGTCCGCACCCGCGACCTCCAGAAGTGGCCGCAGGGCGACGGCCACCCCGTCATCGTGCTCCCCGGCTTCCTCGCCGGCCCCGAGTCGACCGTCTTCCTCCGCGGTCACCTGCGCCGCCTCGGCTACCGTGCCCACGACTGGCGCCAGGGTCGTAACCTCGGCGCGAGCCCCGAGCTCACCGAGCGCCTCGAGGACCTCCTGCTCGAGATCCACGACCGCTACGGCCGCGGCGTCAGCCTCGTCGGCTGGAGCGCCGGCGGCATCTACGCCCGCGAGATGGCCCGCGCCCTGCCCGACTACACACGCACGGTCATCACCCTCGGCAGCCCGTTCCGCGGCCATCCGGCATCCACCCGCGCCTGGACGATGTACCGCCTCATGAACCGCCGCCACCTCGCCAGGATGTTCACCGAGGAGGCCCTCGCGGTGCGCGCCGCCCCGCTCCAGGTGCCCACGACGTGCGTCTACTCGCGGCACGACGGCATCGTCGCGTGGGAGTGCTGCGTGTCCGAGCCCGCGCCCCGCACCGAGAACGTCGAGGTCAGCGCCACCCACTTCGGCTACGGCCACGAGCTCGAGACCCTGCGGGTCATCGCCGACCGCCTCGCCCAGCCCGAGGGGGCGTGGCGGCCGTATGCCGGTCCCGCCGCGGCCGCCGCCGCCGCACCCGTGCCCACCCCTGCCGCGCCGGCCACGCAGGCGACGGCATCCGACACCGCACCCGACCCGCCCGACGACGACGACGACGGTCCCGAGCACGGCCGGCGAGCACGCGGGAAGGCAGGCTGACCGGCGTGGCCGGTGCCCGGTGGGCCTCACCGCTCGACGCGATCTTCCTCATGGGCGAGACGCCCGAGACGCTGATGCACGTCGGGTCGCTCCTGCACTTCACGTACCCGAAGGGCGGGAAGCGCAGCTACCTCAAGGGCCTCATCGCCGACCTTCGCGCCGCCCCGATCGAGCCGCCGTGGAACCTGCGGCTGCAGACCCGCAGGCTCATGCGCCAGCCGGTGCACCGGTGGGTCGAGGACGAGGCCTTCGACGTCGACTACCACGTGCGGCACTCCGCCCTCCCGGCACCGGGCGGCGAGCGCGAGCTCGGCATCCTCGTGTCACGCCTGCACTCCAACCAGCTCGACTTCAGCCGCCCACCGTGGGAGCTGCACGTCATCGAGGGCCTCGACACCCGGCGGTTCGCGCTCTACGTGAAGATCCACCACTCGCTCGTCGACGGCTACACCGGGATGCGGATCCTCCAGCGGGGGCTGTCCACGGACCCCGACGACCGCGCGCACCCGTTCTTCTTCAGCACCCGCAAGCCGCCGCAGCCGGCCGGGACCCCGCGCGAGGCCGACCCGGTGGGCGACGTCGCGTCGATCCTTCGCAGCCTGGCCGCGTCGGTCGAGGCATCGCCCTCGGTGCTCAAGGCGCTCATCGAGACCCAGCTGCGGCGGGGGCACACCCCCACCAAGGCGGTCACGAGCTACCAGGCCCCCGACTCCATCCTCAACCAGCGCACGGGACGGTCGCGCCGGTTCGCGACGCAGGAGTACCAGCTGCGCCGGTTGCGCGCGATCGCGCACGCCCGCAACGCCACCCTGAACGACGTGCTCATGGCGATCTGCGCGGGTGGCCTGCGCCGCTGGCTCACCGACCAGGACGCCCTCCCGGACCGGCCGCTCATCGGGTTCATCCCCGTCAACGTGCGCCCCAAGGAGAGCGAGGGAGGCGGCAACGCCGTCGGCGCCACGCTCGTCTCCCTGGCCACCGACGTCGAGGACCCGCTCGCCCGGCTCGCCGCGATCTCGGCGTCCTCACGGGCGGCGAAGGCGCGGATGCGCGGGATGAGCGCGGATGCGGTGATCGCCTACAGCGCACTGCTGCTCGCGCCGGCGGGCCTCCAGGTCGCGCGGGCGATGACCGGCATCCCGGTGCCGCTGCCGCTCACCCTCAACGTCTGCATCTCCAACGTGCCGGGCCCCAAGGAGCACCTGCACCTGCGCGGTGCGCGGCTCGAGGCGACCTACCCGGTGTCGATCCCCGGCCACTCGATGGCGCTCAACATCACCGCGCACTCGTACGCGGGCATGCTCGACATCGGGTTCATCGGCGACCGCGAGGCGCTGCCGCACCTCCAGCGCCTCGCGGTGCGGACCGGCGAGGCGCTGGACGAGCTGGAGGCGGCGGTCTCAGCCCTCGCCTGACCCGCGGTCGCCCGCGATGTTGACCATCCACGGGATGCCGTACCGGTCGGTGAGCGACCCGAACTCGTCGCCCCACATCTGCTTCTCGAGCGGCATCTGGATCTCGGCGCCGTCGGAGAGGGCCTGCCAGAACCCGCGCAGCTGCTCGCCGTCACCGCTCAGCGAGACGGTGATGTTGTTGCCGGGGCTGTGGCTTCCCTCGGAGCCCGGGGGCATGTCGGACGCCATGAGGACGAGCCCGTCGGGCGTCTCGAGCTGCGCGTGCATGATGCCGTCGGCGCCGTCACCCTCGGCGCCGTACTCCCCGAACGTGTTGACCGTCAGCTCCCCGCCCAGCACCTGCTGGTAGAAGGTCATCGCCTCGCGGGCGGTGCCGGGGAAGTTCAGATAGGGGTTGAGCGTGACTGCCATGTCGGTCTCCCTTGGCCGGTGTGGTGGTCCGCGGGCGAGGTGGTCGCCCGCTCCCGGCGACGCTACGCCCGGGCGCCGACACCGGCCAGACCCACGGCATCCGAACCCTTGCCAGCCGCGCGCGACGGCGGGAGCATCGGCGGATGGGACGGCACGAGGGGACCACCGTGTTCGAGGCGGCGGGCGGGGATGCCGGGCTGCTCGCCCTGGCCCACGCGTGGCACGAGCGCTGCCTCGCCGACCCCGTGATGAACCACCCGTTCTCGCACCCGGGACATCCGCAGCACCTCGAGCGGCTGGCTGCCTACTGGGGCGAGGCGCTCGGCGGGCCGACGGCCTTCACCAGTGCTCTCGGCGACGAGACGTCCGTGCTGCGGAGGCACGCCGGCAACGGCGAGCACGTCGACATGGACCAGCGCGCGGTCGCCTGCTTCGACGCCGCCCTCACCGACGTCGGCATTACCGACGACCCCTTGCGCACCGCGCTGCACGACTACTTCGCGTGGTCCACCGACCGGATGGCGCGGCATCCGGACTCCCCCGACACCGTCCCCGACGGCGAGCCGCTCCCGCAGTGGTCCTGGGACGGTCCCGTCGAGCCCTGAGCCGGGACGGCGGCACTGCCTCGGGCGCGGACCGCGTCCGACCGCCTCAGCGGCCGCGAGCCGCGCAGGGCTCGACCGGGTCATTGCGCGCTCGGCAGGCTGACCGGACACTGGGGGCCTCGAGGATCGAGGACCCGATCGTGCCGTCACGCAGGAAGCGGATCGTCGGATGGGTCGCCTGCGCCGCCCTCGCGGCCACGCTCGGTGCGTGCGGCGAGACGACGGGCACCAGCGAGGGCGTGAGCACCGCGTCCGGGAGGTATGTCGGCGACGACGCGGTGGCGGCTGTCGCCGAGGAGCTGCGCGAGGAGGGCCGCACCGCCTACTACCTCGGTCCGGAGGCCGACGGGAACGCCCTCAGCTCCATCGACCGGGTGACGGACAACGGCCCGAGCTTCCAGGTCTGGGCGTCCTACGGCACCTGCAGCCCGGCGCCGGGGTCCGACGAGGGAGGATGCGGCGACCCCGTCACGGCGAGCACGCGCGACTGGCAGCCCGACATGGCCGGCCTCTGGTGCCGGCGCCTGGACCCGCAGCTGGGCGTCCCCGCCGGGGAGGTCATGGGCGAGCTGACGCTCTTCACCGACCGCGTCCAGCTGGGCGTGGTCCACCTCGCCGACCGTGTGGGTGAGGGCGGCGGCGAGGACGTCACGCACGCCCTCGCGCTGCTGAACACCCTCCGGCCCGTCGGCGACACGCAGGCCGTGACCTCCCTTCCCCCTCCCGACGCCGACATCGCCACCTGGGTGGACGGGCTGTGCGGCACGGTCCCCGGTCAGGTGGTCGAGCACTCCATGGAGGACCTGCCCGGGCAGCTCGACAACACCCACGTCCCAGGGTTCACGGTCGCGCGCCTCGGCGGAGGGGAGCTGACCTGGGCCGACCACACGGGGAAGCCGGTCGTCATCGCGGTCGGGACCCTGGAGCAGGTCACGACGGCGGTGCGCCGGCTGGCGCCGATCGTCGCGGCCTCGCCCTCCGGCGCGACCCTCCTCGGGCTCGTCGTCGAGCTCGACCGCCTCAAGGCGGCGCCCCGCCCGATCGCCGAGGTCGAGCGCGAGGCGGGCGCACTGCCGGCACCCGTCGGGTACGCCTCCCCCGACGCGACCTCCGCCGTGTGGTTCCTCGACAGCGCCGCCAACGTCGGCGAGGTCACCGGCGGGATGGACGCCGGCGTCATCGCGTTCGTCCACTCCACCGGCGATGTCGCGACCTACCGCCCCGTCGGCGCACCCGCCGACGCGCTCCGGGCCTCGACCGAGTCCCTCGAGTGATCCGGCGAGGGCGTCGGCTGTCTAGGGACAGGCGCTCCCTTGCCGGGCTGTCTAGGCTGCTCCCACAGGGAACGGGTCTGGTTCAATCGAGACCCACGAGCGAACGGACGAGGCGGTTGGGTCGATGAGTGCCGAGGCGACGACCAGGGACCTCGACGCCCAGCGCCGCGCGAGGCCGGTGGACGAGATGCTCGCCGCGGCCGACGCCCTGCTCGAGACGACCTTCGTCGAGCTCGCCGAGGCCCTCGTGCGCGCCGCGGCGGAGGGGTCGACGGTGGGGTCCACGGACGGGCCGGATGCCGTCGACGGCGTCGACAGCGGCCCGCTCGCGGTGGACCTCGTCGGCGAGCTCGCCGAGCGCTCCCGCCACCACGGCAAGCGGCTGCGGCCCGTGCTCGCGCACTGGGGCTGGGTCGTCGGGGGTGGCACGCGGGAGACCCACGAGGACATCGCGCGGGTGGCCGCCGCACTCGAGCTGCTCCACCTGTTCGCCCTGATCCAGGACGACGTCATGGACCGCTCCGACTCGCGGCGCGGCCGCACGACCCTGCACGTGAGCGCGGCGCAGCGGCACCTGACCTCCGGCGGTCTCGGCGACCCGGTGCTCTTCGGCGACAGCGTCGCCACCCTCGTCTCGGACCTCGCCCTCAGCGAGGCCTCGCTCCTCGTCGCTCCGTGCGCCCCCGACGTGCGCGCCGCCTGGCGGCTCATGGCGGTCGAGCTCGTCGAGGGCCAACTGCTCGACCTCACGCACACCGCGGGCCGGCGCCGCGACGTCGAGACCTCCCGGCGCATCGCCCGGTTCAAGAGCAGCCGCTACACGATCTCCCGCCCGGTGCAGCTGGGCGCCCTCGTCGGTGGCGCCGACCCGGCCCTCGTGCGCGGCCTCATCGGGTGGGGCGACCTCGTCGGCGACGCCTTCGCGGTGCGTGACGACCTGCTCGGCGTCTGGGGCGACCCCGTGCGCACCGGCAAGCCCGCCGGTGACGACCTCCGGTCCGGCAAGCCGACGGTGCTCCTGTCCTGGGCCGCGGAGCTGCTGCCCGACGGCGCCAGGCCGCTGCTCGCCGCCTGCGACGCGGGCACCCTCGACGACGCCGGGGTCGACGCCCTGCAGCGCGCCATGGCCGACGCCGGGGTGGTCGAGCGCGCCGAGCGCACCATCGCCGGGCTCGTCGAGCGCTCGCACCGCGCCCTCGACGCGCTGGAGGTCGACCCGCGCGCCGACGTCGCCCTGCGCGAGCTCGCCGAGAGCATCGCCTGGAGGGCCACGTGAGGGTCGTGGTCATCGGGGCCGGCCTGTCCGGCCTCGCCGCGGCCTGCCACCTCACCGGCGCCGGGCACGACGTCACGGTCCTCGAGCGCGAGGCCGTCGTCGGCGGTCGCGCCGGCGTGCTCCACCTCGGCGGGTTCCGCCTCGACCCCGGGCCCGTCGTCATGACGATGCCCGAGCTGCTGCACGCGCCCATCCGTGCGGTGGGCGGCGACCCCGACCGGCTCGTCCCGATGACGCGGCTCGACCCGGCCTACCGCGCCGTCTACCCCGACGGCAGCGAGCTGCTCATCCGCGCCGACATGGGCGACCTTCGCGAGGAGATCCGCACCAAGGTCGGCGAGGCCGACGCCGCAGGCTTCGACCGCTTCCTCGACTGGCTCGAGCGCCTCTACGCCACCGAGTTCGACACCTTCGTCGACCACAACTACACCTCGCCGCTCGACCTCGTGCGCTCACCCGCGACCGCCGCACGGCTGCTGCGGCTCGGCGGGCTGGGCGCACTCGGCCCGGCCGTCGACCGCTTCTTCACGGACGACCGCCTCACCCGGATCTTCAGCTTCCAGGCCCTGTATGCCGGCATCGCGCCGGCGAAGGCGCGTGCGGTGCTCGCGGTCATCACCTACATGGACACCGTGCGGGGCGTCTTCTACCCCGAGGGCGGGATGCACGCCGTGCCCAGGGGGATGGCACAGGCGCTGGACGACGCGGGGGTCGCGATCCACCTCGGCGTGGAGGTCCGCGAGGTGCTGCGCCGGTCCGACGGCGCCGTCGCCGGCATCCTGACCTCGGACGGCGACCGGGTCGCGGCGGATGCCGTCGTCTGCACCGTCGACCTGCCCGTCGCGTACGACCGCCTCCTGCCGGGGGTCAGCGCCCCGAGGACGGTGCGCGCCGGCGACTACTCGCCCTCGGCGGTCGTCTGGCACGTCGGCGCCTCGGGTCGCCCGGGCGCGCACCTCCGCCACCACAACATCCACTTCGGCGACGACTGGGACGGCGCGTTCGAGGCGATCATCGACCGTGGCGAGCTGATGCCCGACCCGTCGCGCCTCGTCACCGTGCCGACTGTCTCGGACCCGACCGCCGCCCCCGACGGTTCGACCGCCCTCTACGTGCTGGAACCGGTTCCGCACACCGGTTCCGGCATCGACTGGCGGCGGGAGGCCGGTCCCATGCGCGAGCGCCTCCACTCGTTCCTCGAGGCCGGTGGCTACCCCACCGACATCCGGGAGGAGCTGCTCGTGACGCCCGACGACTGGCGCGCCCAGGGGCTGCACCTCGGCACCCCGTTCGCGCTCGCGCACACCTTCCGGCAGTCCGGCCCGTTCCGCCCCTCGAACGTCGACCGCCGCGTGCCGGGCCTCGTCTTCGCCGGCTCGGGCACCCAGCCCGGCGTCGGCATCCCGATGGTGCTCGTCAGCGGGAAGCTCGCCGCCGAGCGGGTGCAGGAGTATGCCGGCGACGCCCGCCCGGTGCCGCGGGTGGTCGTGTCGTGAGGCCCCGCTCCACCACGCCTTACCCCGTGGACCCTGTTCTGGCAGAGGGTTACTCGCGCTGCGCGGCGATCACGCGCACGCACGGTACGACGTACTGGTGGGGTGCCCGCCTGCTGCCCGAGGAGTCCCGGCGCCACGTCCACGCGGTCTACGCGCTCGCCCGTCTCGCCGACGACATCGTCGACCTCGCCGGTCCCGATCCGGGTCCCGCGACCGCCGCCGCCCTCGACGCCTTCGAGCGGACCTTCTGGGAGGCGGTGCGGTCCGGCGGATCGAGCGACCCCGTCATGGCCGCCGTCGCGACGACGGTGCGCGACCGCGCCATCCCCGAGGACTGCTTCACGCGCTTCTTCGCCGCCATGCGCACCGACCTCACCCGGCGCACGTACGACACGTGGGGCGACCTGCTCGGCTACATGGACGGCAGCGCCGCGGTCATCGGCGAGATGATGCTGCCGGTGCTGCGACCGGGCTCGGATGCCGTCGCCCCCGCCCGGGCGCTGGGCCTCGCCTTCCAGCTCACGAACTTCCTGCGCGACGTCGGCGAGGACCTCGACCGCGGCCGGGTCTACGTGCCGCAGGAGGACATCCGGCGCTTCGGGGCGGACCCGCACGCGCGCGTGGTCACCCCCGAGTGGCGCGCCCTCATGGCCTTCGAGATCGAGCGCAACCGGCGGCTGTACCGCGAGGCCGACGGCGGCATCCCGACCCTCCCGGGGGCGTCGCGACGCTGCGTCGCGACCGCGCGCGTGCTCTACGCCCGGATCCTCGAGCGCATCGAGGCCGCCGACTACGACGTGTTCTCCGGGCGGGCGCGGGTGCCCACTCCGGTCAAGGCGGCGCTCGCGGCCCGGATGGTCACGGTCCGCGAGCCGATGCGGCTCGTTCGGGCGGACCGCGCCGCCCGGGACCCTCACGGAGGCTCCTGGGTGAGCGACGACCCGGTCGTGCTCCTCGACGCCAACGGCTCCCCGATCGGGCAGGCCCCCAAGTCGACGATCCACCACGACGACACCCCGCTGCACCTCGCCTTCTCCTGCTACGTCTTCGACCCCGCCGGGCGGCTGCTCGTCACGACCCGGGCGGCGAGCAAGCCGAGCTTCCCCGGCGTCGTCACCAACACGGTGTGCGGGCACCCGCGCCCCGGCGAGGACCTCGCGGAGGCCGTGCGCCGCCGGGCCTCCAGCGAGCTCGGCGTCGACGTGCGCCACCTGCGGCTCGTGCTGCCCGACTTCCGGTACCGCGCCGAGATGAACGGCCTCGTGGAGCACGAGCTGTGCCCCGTCTTCGTGGGGTTCGCCGCCGACGCGACCACCGCACCCGACCCCGAGGAGGTCGACGCGGCGGAGTGGGTGGCCTGGGAGAGGTTCTCGGCCGAGGTGCTCGAGGGCCGCCGCTCGGTGTCGCCGTGGTGTGCCGAGCAGGTTCCGCTGCTCGCCGGTCTGGGCGCCGACCCGCACGCCTGGCCCGCCGGCCCGCGCGCCGAGCTGCCCCCGGCCGCCGAGCTCGGCCCCGACGCCGAGGCCGCCTGAGGCGCGCCGTGGACGACCGCTACCAGTACCTCCTGCTCATGGCCGGCTGCCTGGTCATCACGCTGCCGCTCGAGTTCGTGCTGCGGGCCCGGGTGTACCGACGGCCGCGCCGGCTCCTGCTCTCGCTCCTGCCGACGCTCGCCGTCTTCCTGGCGTGGGACCTCTACGGCATCGTGCAGGGGCACTGGTGGTACAGCACGGCCTACACGACCGGCATCCGCCCGGCGCGGGTGCCGCTCGAGGAGTACGTCTTCTTCCTGGTCATCCCGATCTGTGGGCTGCTCACGTACGAGGCCGTCGGCACGGTGCTCGGGTGGGTGCGCCAGTGGCGGGGCCGGGATGCGTGAGTACACCGTGCTCGCCGTGCTGTCCGTGTTGGGAACGGTTGCGGTGGAGCTCTTCTGGCTGCGCACCGGTGTCTTCCGCAAGGGTCAGTACTGGATCGCCATGGGGATCGTCTACGTCTTCCACGTGCTCGTCGACGGCTGGCTCACCAAGCTGTCCGCGCCGATCGTCATCTACGACGACGAGGAGATCACGGGGCTCCGCATCCCCTGGGACATCCCGGTCGAGGACTACCTCTTCGGGTTCAGCATGATCACCCTGACCCTCCTCACGTGGCTCCACCTCGGCGAGCGCGAGTCCCGCGTGTCCCGCGACGCGGCAGCCGTGCCGGCATCAGGACCCGCCACGAGCACCGACGACCGCACGACCGAGGAGACAGTGTGAGCCCTGACGCCCAGTCCACCGACCGGTGGGTGCTCGCCGACGCGTTCGACCGGGCCGCCCCCACCTACGATGCGATGGTCGCGCTCTCGCCGGGTTACCACGACCAGCTCGCCACTGCCGCAGGGGCGCTCGTCGACCGCCTGCCCCGACCGGAGCCGGGCACCGACTCGCTCGTCGTCCTCGACCTCGGCTGCGGCTCGGGGGCCTCGACGCGCGCGGTCCTCGACGCGTGGGCCGCCCGGGGCGGGCGCAGCGACGCCATCACCGTGCAGGGGGTCGACGCCTCCGAGGGCATGGTCGCGCAGGCCCGCGCGAAGCCGTGGCCGCGCTCGGTCGAGCTCGTCGTCTCGGATGCCGTGGCACACCTCCAGTCGCTCGAGGACGGGTCGATCGACGGCGTGCTCGCCGCGTACCTCCTGCGCAACGTGCCCGACCGCGCGCGCCTCGTGCGCGAGGTGGCCCGCGTGCTGCGCCCGGGCGGCGCGGTCGTCGTCCACGACTACTCCGTGGCAGGCAGCGTCCGCGCACGGGCGACCTGGGCAGCGGTCTGCCACGGCATCATCATCCCGCTGGCCGTCGTCAAGCGCTCCGACGTGCCGCTGCACCGGTACCTCTACGCGAGCGTGCGCGACTTCGACTCGGTGGACGCCATCTGCGAGCGCCTCCAGTCCGCCGGGCTCGTCGACGTCAAGCACCGCTCGTACGCCGGCTGGCAGCACGGCGTCGTGCACACCGTCGTCGGGTCGTCACCGTCGTGACCCGCGGGCGCCGCAGACCGCGGTGGCGTCCGGGGCTGGACCGACGGGCGGTCTTCCACCCGCCGCCGGCGCCGGCGGCCGGTCCGGGCGGGCCGGATGCCGTTCCGCCCGCAGCTCGCCACGTCGTCGTCGTGGGGGGCGGCATCGCGGGGCTCACCGCGGCGCTGGGACTCGCGGAGCGCGGCATCCGGGTCACGCTCCTCGAGCGCGAGGCGGCCCTCGGGGGGCGAGTGCGCTCGTGGCCGGTCGACATCGGTGGCGAGCCGGGGCAGATGAGCCGGGGCTTCCACGCGTTCTTCCGCCAGTACTACAACCTGAGGACCGTGCTGCGCCGCACCGACCCGACCCTGGAGCGCCTGCGGCCGCTCGACGACTACCCGCTCGTGCGCGCCGGCGGTGGAGCCGACTCGTTCGCGGGGATCCCGCGCACCCCGCCGCTCAACCTCGCGGCCTTCGTCGCCCGCAGCCCGAGCTTCGACCGGGCCGGGCTCGCCGGCGTCGACGTCGAGGCCGCGCTCGGGCTGCTGGACGTCGACTTCCCCGCCACCTTCGCGGCTCTCGACGGCGTCAGCGCGGCGGAGGTGCTCGACCGGCTGCGCTTCCCCGAGGCCGCCCGGCACCTGGCGCTCGAGGTGTTCGCGCGCAGCTTCTTCGCCGACCCGAGGGAGTTCTCCGGGGCCGAGCTCGTCGCCATGTTCCACCTGTACTTCGTCGGGTCCGCCGAGGGGCTGCTCTTCGACGTGCCGCGCGACGACTACGACTCCACGCTCTGGGCGCCGCTCGGCCGGCACCTGCACCAGCTCGGCGTGCAGGTGGTGACGGGGCGCGACGTGCGGTCGGTCTCAGACGTCGGCAACGGGATCGCCGTGCTGCACGGCCCACCGGGGTCGGAGGAGCAGTCGTGGCTCGGTGCCGACGCCGTCGTCCTCGCGCTCGACCCGGTGGGGCTGCGCCGGGTCGTGTCGTCCTCCCCCGGGCTCGGCGGCGACGACGCAGGAGGGGCGGCGTGGCGGGACGCCGTGGCCGGCATCCGGTCCGCTCCCGCCTTCGCGGTCTGGCGGCTCTGGCTGTCGGGCCCGGTGCAGCCGCACCGCGCGCCCTTCCTGGGGACCAGCGGCTACGGCCCGCTCGACAACGTCTCGGTGCTCGAGCGGTTCGAGGACCACGCGGCCCGGTGGCACGCCACGACGGGCGGCTCCGTCGTCGAGCTGCACGCGTACGCACTACCCGAGGGCACCGACGAGGCCGGGCTGCGCGCGCGGATGCGGTCCGAGCTCGACCGGCTCTACCCGGAGACGACCCCCCTGGACGTCGTGCACGAGGAATGGCTCGTCGAGCGCGACTGCGTGCTCGTGGGGCTCGAGCCGTGGCGGTCGCGGCCCGGCGTGCGGACCCCGGATCCGCGCGTGGTGCTCGCCGGGGACACCATGCGGTGCGACCTGCCCGTGGCGCTCATGGAGCGGGCGGCGACGACGGGATGGATGGCCGCGGACCGACTGCTCGCGGGGTGGGGACTGCCCGGCCACGGGGTGTGGTCGGTGCCGATGGGGTCGCGGCTGGGGCCGGTGCCGCGGCTGGCGCGCCGCGGCATCCGCTCCTACCGCTCGGCGGTGGCGCGCCGGCGCAGCTCGTAGAGGCGCGCCGCGTACACGAGATCGTCGGCCCAGAGCTGCCTGGCCGAGGCCCGCATCCCGACCGCGACGAGCGGCGCCAGGCCGCGGGCGACACGGAACCCGAACCGGTCGGAGGTCGCGACGACGGCCTCGGTCATCACGGTGCGGGCCGGGTGCACGCCCGCTGCGGTGAGCGGGGTGGCGTGCGTCTCGACGACGCTGCCGGTTCCCTCGCCGTCGGTGATGGTCATGACGATCGTGTGCGAGTCGGGACAGGTGAACTCGGCGCGCACCGGCACCGCGAACGTGCGGCCCAGCCGGTACGCGACGTCCAGCACGAGGCGGTCCTCGGTGGACTCGACGTCGTCGACGTGGAGGTCGCTGAACGCGTAGGGGTGCAGCCACGCACCGTGCCACGGGTCGAGGCGGTTGGCGACGATGTCGCGGGGCTCGCACGTGGCGGCGAGCGAGACCACCGAGGCGAGGGACTCCTCGAGCGGCGGCCGGGCGGCCGGCACCGGCCGGTCGGTCGGCTCGACCCCGTCCTCGGTCCGGCCCAGTCGCACCCACGCGAGGACCCCGTCGTCGAACGCCGCATACGTCATCCAGTCGCCGGAGCGGGTGCCACGGCCGAGTGGCATCCCGTGCCAGCGGCAGAGCACGGTGCCGTCGACGACGTCGCAGTCCTGCAGGCGCGCGCCCAGGTGGGGGCACTGCCCGGGGCCGGCGAGCAGGGTGCCGTCGCCGTCACGCCACAGGACCACCTCGCGGCCGGCGACGGTGCGCAGCAGGGTGCGCCCGGCGGGCACGTCGGCGGATGCCGCGGCGACGAGCCAGCCATGGGTGGGACGCCTTAGCGCGGCGGCGAGGGCGGCGTCGATGCGCGCGGGCTTGGCGTCGCGCCAGGTGCCGCGCAGGTGGTCGGGCCTCGTCTGGGGGAGGTAGCGCACCGGCACGCGGTGGCGCACCTCCTCACGCCAGGACCGGTCGGTGCGCAGCAGGCTCACGCGGCAACGCTAACCCCGCACGCCCGGGCAGACCAGAGCCATCCGTTCAGGTCACGGATCTCGACCGCTGTCCCCGGAGCTGCCCGGTGGTCGAGACGGGGACACTGGTGGGGTGGACCTCACCTCCCTCGCCACCGGCAGCCTGCGGCTCTCCGCGACGGGACCGCTCGACCCGGAGGCCGTCTGGGATCGCTACACCCGGCCGGTCTGGTGGCCGGTCTGGGCGCCGCACCTGCGCAGGGTCGACTACCCGGATGCCGTCGTCACGCCCGGGACGACCGGGCGCGTCACCGGGGTGGGCGGGGTCGTCGCCGTGTTCCGGGTCGACGCGGTCGACCACGAGGCGAGGACCTGGTCGTGGAGCGTGCGCAGCGGCCCGCTGCGGCTGCACCTCGAGCACGGGGTGGACCTCGCCGAGCCCGGCTCGGAGCACCCCCTCGGCAGCACCGCGTGGCTCGTGACGAACGCGCTCTGGCCGGTGACGCTGGGCTACGCCCCGCTGGCCCGCTGGTCGCTGCACCGTCTGGTGTCGGGCTGACCCGAAGCCACCGGCCCTGACCCGGGCGACCGGAAAACCCCTGTCCAGCCGGGACGTCCTCTGTCAGGCTGGGACGCATGTCCGAGCCCAGGGACGAGCACAGGGAGCACCCCCCGGCCGGCGACCCGCAGGTCGGCGACTCCTCCTCCGACGTCGTGACCCCCGTCGTTCCCGACCTTCCGGTCATCCTCATGGCGACGTCCGACGACGACACCAGAGGGGTCCTCGACGCCGAGATCCGGCGGCGGTACGCGACCGAGTACGAGGTCGTCACGTGCCGTCGCTACGCCCATGCGCAGGCGATCCTCGACGGCCTGCGCCACTGGGAGCGCGACGTCGCGATGATCCTCTCCTTCTACGGACCCAAGGACACCGACGGCCTGGACTTCCTCCGGCGCGCGCGGTCCATCCACCCGACGGCCAAACGTGTCGTCGTCGTCGAGTGGGGCAACTTCGAGAGCCGCGGGCCGGTCTTCCGCGCCATCGGAGAGGGCCACGCCGAGAACTTCCTGATCCGCCCCGAGCGGCCGCGCGACGAGGAGTTCCACGGCGGCATCGGCGACCTGCTGCACGACTGGCACTGGGCGCAGGGGACGAGCGGGTTCGAGGCCGTGCGGGTCATCGGCTACCACGACGAGCGCACCCACATGCTCCGGGACGCGTTCGCGCGCAACCACATCCCCGTCGGCTTCTATGAGGCCAACGAGGAGAGCAGCCGTCGCATCCTGCGCGGTCTGGGGCTCGACGAGCCGGAGTTCCCGGTCCTCGACCTCCGCTTCACCTCGCCGCCACGCACGCTCCAGAACCCCAGCGACACCGACCTCGTCGAGGCCTTCGGCTTGACGACCCAGCTCGACCCCGACGTCGTCTGGGACACGGTCATCATCGGCGCCGGACCTGCGGGTCTCGCCGCGGCGGTGTACGCGGCATCCGAGGGCCTGTCCACCCTCGTCGTGGAGCGGGAGGCGATCGGTGGCCAGGCCGGCACGAGCTCGCTCATCCGCAACTACCCGGGGTTCGCGCGCGGCATCAGCGGCAACCACCTCGCGTTCCGCTCCTTCCACCAGGCCTGGATGTTCGGGGCGGTGTTCCACTTCTTCCGCTCGGCGACGGGGATGGAGGTCGACGAACACGAGCAGCGGGTCCTGCTGTCCGACGGCACGTCCGCTCGCACCCGCACGACGATCGTCGCCACCGGGGTGGACTACCGCCGGCTCGACCTGCCCGAGGTGGAGGCGCTCATCGGGTGCGGGGTCTTCTACGGCGCCGCCGTCACCGAGGCACGCGCGATGACCGGCCACCCGGTGATCGTCGTCGGCGGCGGCAACTCGGCCGGCCAGGCCACTCTGCACCTCGCGAAGTACGCCTCCCACGTCACCCTGCTGGTGCGGGGCCGGGACGTCGCCGCGAGCATGTCCGAATACCTCGTCGCCCAGCTGCACTCGACGCGCAACGTCGAGGTCCGGCACCTCGCCGAGGTGACTGGTGCCCGTGCCGTCGACGGCCGGCTCACCGAGGTGGAGGTCACAGGCCGCGACGACGGCAAGGCCACGTGGTCGCCGTGCAAGGGCCTGTTCGTGCTCATCGGCTCCTCGCCCCACACGGCCTGGCTCGAGGGCGTCGTCGAGCGGGACGAGCAGGGCTTCGTCCTCGTGGGCGCGGACGCGACGGCTGCCGGTGCGCCGGGGTCGGATGCCGAGCCGGCCGGCGCCGGCGTCCGCCAGGCCCTGGAGACGACGGCATCCGGCGTCTTCGCCATCGGTGACACCCGCCGCGGGTCGGTCAAACGGGTCGCGACCGCGGTCGGTGACGGGGCGGCCGTCGTCAACGCCGTGCACGCGCACCTCGCGCCGCGGCTGGTGCTGTGAGGACCGACGCACCGCGGGCCGGTGCAGCGTCCGTCCCCGCGATCCGCTGGCTGCTGGGCATTGCCGCCGTGCTCGTGTTCCTGGCCGGCGTGCAGCTGTACGCCTTCCCGCTCGACACGGCCACGCACTTCGCCTGGACGATCGCCTCCCCGATGACGGCGGTCTTCCTCGGGGCGTCCTACTGGTCGGCCGTCGGGCTCGAGCTGAGCGGGGCGCTGGCGCGGGAGTGGTCCGTGGCCAGGGTGGCCGTGCCGGCGGTGTTCGTCTTCACGAGCCTCACGTTCGTCGTCACGCTGCTGCACCGGGACAAGTTCCACCTCGCCGGCGGGCTGTCCACGGGGACGCGCGCCGTCGCATGGGCGTGGATCGGGGTCTACGCCGTGGTGCCCGTGCTCATGGCCCTGGCGTGGTTCCTCCAGGCGCGCGCGGGCACGGCCGTGCCCCCGGCGGCGGGCCTGCCCACGCCGGTGCGCGTGACGCTGGTGGCGCTCACCGTCGTCCTCGTCGGGGTCGGGGCGGCGCTGCTCATCGCGCCGGAGTGGGCGGATGCTGCGTGGCCGTGGCCGCTCACCCCGTTGACCGCCCGGGCGGTCGGCGCCTGGTGCGTCGGGCTCGGGGTGGCCGCGGGGCACGCCCGGCTGGTCGACGACGCCCCCTCACTCGGGCCGGTCGGGGTCACCGGCGTCCTGTTCGGCGTCCTGCAGACGGTCGCGCTGGTCCGTCACGGGTCCGAGCTCGACTGGTCGAGCGCCGCGGGTGTGGGGTACCTCCTGGTCCTGGCCGCGATCACGGCCGTGGGGGCGTGGCTCCTCGTGGCGTCCCGGCGGTAGGCACGCCACTTCGGGCCGGGTCAGGGTCCGGCTGGTCGTCCGCTCATGGGGATGACCACCTCGCGCCCCACCTCACGGAGCAGGCGGGGAGCCTCGAGGATGCACGTCCTGAGGTCCGGCTCCCGGTCCTGCAGGACGTGGACCGCCCGGAAACCCGCACGGGCGAGCACACCCCGGTCGAGGGTGCAGCGGCCGGCGACGACGGTCGTCGGCACCCCCTGCGCATGCGCGGCCCGGAGGACGCCGATCGGCGCCTTGCCGCCGAGGGACTGCTCGTCGAGCGAACCCTCTCCCGTGACGACCAGGCACGCATCGGCGAGGAGGTGCTCGAACCCCACGATGTCGAGGACGACGTCGACGCCGGGCCTGGCGCTGGATCGCAGCGCACCGAGGGCGGCGAAGCCCACGCCGCCTGCTGCTCCGGCGCCCGCCTGCTCCGGGCTGGTCGTGACGCCGGCCTCCGAGAGGACGCGCGACCATCGCCGCAGGTCCTGGTCCAGCGCGAGGGCCAGGTCGGCCGTCGCCCCCTTCTGGGGGCCGAAGACGGCCGCGGCACCGCGCGGACCGTACAGGGGGTTGTCGACGTCGGTGGCGACGACGATCTCGGTCTCCGCGATCCTCGGGTCCAGGCCGCCGAGGTCGGCCGAGGCAATGGCGCTCGGGTGCGCCGTCCCGGCGTCGAGGACCGTGCCTTCGTCGTCGCGGAAGGTCGCCCCGAGCGCCTGCAACATCCCCGCCCCGCCGTCGGTGGTGGCGCTGCCGCCCAGTCCCAGCACGATGCTCGTGGCGCCTGCGTCGAGCGCGGCCACCAGGAGCTGGCCGGTTCCGTACGTCGTGGCAACGGCAGCCGTCTGCGGCGAGGGTCCCGGGTCAGGGAGCAGCTGCAGGCCGGAGGCCTGGGCCAGCTCGACGACGGCCGTGGACCCCTTGGTGGCGAAGACTGCGTCCACCGGATGTCCGAGCGGCCCCCGGACCGTGGCCCTGCGAGCAGCGGAACCCGCTCGCGACGGCGGCCTCGACTGTCCCCTCGCCTCCATCGGCGACAGGGCAGGTCACCACTCGCAGCTCCGGATGGGCGTCGGTGATGCCTGACGCCAGGGCCACGGCCACGTCGCGAGCCGTGAGCGACCCCTTGAACTTGTCCGGGGCGACGAGCACGACCCGGCGCTCGTTCGGAGTCACCGGTCCGCGAGGGACTGGATGACCGCTCGAGCCCGCCGGTCGAGCGCGGCCAGGTCATCGGGATGGGACCCTCGGACCTCGTCCGGTGCGTCCAGCGCAATCTCGGTGGTCAGGGTGAACTCCAGGCAGCGAAAGCCCGCCTCGGAGAGAACCTGGGAGGTGGCCGCGAAGCGACCGGCCTCCGGCGCCCCGAGGGTCGCGATGACTGGATGGGGCGTGAGACCGGGCAGCAGCGCGGTCGCGGAGTCGAGCGTCGCGGTCATCACTCGCTCCGTTCGACTCGGGTGTGCGCCAGGTCCTCGCAGAGACTGGACGAGACCGCTGCGTTCCTGCTCGCCGCGGCCTGTTTCCTGCAGTCTTCGCATCATCTCAGGCAGCGGGGGCTGGAGGCAGCGGGGCTCGAGGCCGCTGTCGCTGGCAGCCCGGCACAGCGCGAGACCCACTGGCGGCTCCGCGAAGGCGTCCGGGTGGCCGGGGCACCCCGCCTCAGGCACCCGTCGACGGGTCACCGGGCATCGGTGTGGGTTCCACCGCCACGAGGATGCCGGCCCGCGGCGCCCGCCGGATGCCGACGAGCCCGGTCACCTTCTCGGTGAGGTCGGAGAAGCGGGCCGGGAACCCGTACTTCGCGACCACCGCCCTCCGCACGGAGGCCACGCCGGCGGCATCCCGGACCAGGGTGGCCGTGCCCCGGTAGGTGGGTGCGCCCTCCGCGACCTGACCACGGAGGTCGCACGCCTGGACCTCGACGCGCCGCGTGTGGGCGAGCCGCTTGGTCTTCCCGGTCGCGTCGACGGTGATGACGGCGAAGACGGCCGGGTCGTCGAGCGAGGGGGCGAACCACACGACCGTCGGGACCGGCGCGCCCGTCCTCCGGAACGTCGTCAGCCGCACATACTGCGCGGCGGCGAGCGGGTGGTCGGCGGCGCGCCCGGGTGCGCCACCGGCATTCGGCTGGTCCATGTCGGTCAGCGTAGGTGGCCCTCAGGACGCCGGCGCACGGCGGACGTAGAGCTGCTTGCGCACCCGGGCGACGACGGACCCGTCGGTGCCGACGACATCGACCTCGAACCAGCGCAGCACCCGCTCGCCCGCGTCGGCCGCCGCGCGCACCTCGGCGACGACCTCGGGGGCCAGGACGAACTCGGTGGTGACGGCGGTGCGGCCCGGGGACACGAACTCGATCTCGGCGGCCTTGTCCCATACGACGTACCCGCGACCCAGGTTGCGCATCATCATGATCATCCAGAACGGGTCGGTCATCGCGAAGAGCGAGCCGCCGAACTGGGTGCCGACGTAGTTCGTCGTCAGGCGCGACCGGCGCAGCCGGACCCGCACCCGGCGGAAGTCGTCGGACACCTCGTCGATGTGGATTCCAGTGAGCAGGAACGGTGGCCAGAGGTTCATGCCCCGCCGCAGACCGGTCGCGGAGTCGAAGGCGGCCTTGATGCGGCCGACCCGCTGAGGGGGTCGAGCGGATGCCGTGGCGCTGGTTCCGGGAGGGCGGCCGGTCGTGCTCTCGGTCGTCATGTGGACAGCGTAGGGACGCTGATGAGGCGAACCCGGGTGGGGACCGCTAGGCTGGGACTCAGTTGTTGAGCTTTCCGTTGTGAAGTAGTCGCAGAACGTCCCGCCGGGACTGAGCACTTTCTGAGCAGAGGTATCACAGGCATCACCAACGCGGAGCCCCCGAATACGCGGGTGCGCTCCTTCTCTCAGGAAGTAGGCCTCCCATGGCTACTGGCACCGTGAAGTGGTTCAACGCCGACAAGGGCTTCGGCTTCATCGCCCCCGACGACGGCTCCGCCGACGTCTTCGCCCACTACTCGGCGATCAACTCGAACGGCTACCGCTCGCTCGACGAGAACGCCAAGGTCGAGTACGAGACCCAGCAGGGCGCGAAGGGCCCCCAGGCGGCGAACATCACCGTCATCGGCTGACCCACGCCCCACCCGCGCCGCGAGGCGCACCCACACGACCGCCGTCCGGCATCCGGGCGGCGGTCGTGCGTTCCCGCGAGCCCCAACTTTCCCGCCCGATCCCGGAACCTTCAGGTTCGCAGGGGTTCTGTTGTGGTGCGAACCTGAAGGTTCCTGCATGGGGCGAGAACGTTCAGGTTCGCAGGGCTTCTGTTCCGGTGCGAACGTGAAGGTTCCCGCATGGGGCGGGAAAGTTGGGGCGCCGGGGGCGGGAGGCGGGCGGTCGCACTAGCGTTCGGGGCATGACCGTGCGGATCGACCTCAACGCCGACCTCGGCGAGTCGTTCGGCACCTGGGTCCTCGGCGACGACGAGGCGATGCTCGACGTCGTCACCAGCGCCAACGTGGCGTGCGGCTTCCACGCCGGCGACGCGACCACCATCCGGCGCACCGTCGCCGCGGCCGCCGAGCGCGGGGTCGTCGTCGGCGCACAGGTCGGCTACCGCGACCTCGCCGGCTTCGGCCGCCGCCGCATCGACATGGACCCCGCCGACCTCACCGCCGACGTGCTCTACCAGCTGGGCGCGCTCGAGGCGATGTGCCGGGTCGCGGGCACCCGGGTCGCCTACGTCAAGCCGCACGGCGCCCTCTACACGACCGCCGCCGTCGACGAGGTCCAGGCACGCGCCGTCGTGGATGCCGTCGCCGCCTACGACCGGGCCCTCCCCCTCCTCGGCCTCCCGGGCTCGGTGCTCCTGCGCGTCGCCCAGGGCGAAGGTCTCACCACCGTCGCCGAGGCGTTCGCCGACCGCGGGTACGCCGCCACCGGCCACCTCGTCCCCCAGGTCCAGCCCGGAGGCGCTCCTCACCGACCCCGACGCCGTCGCCGAGCGGGTCGTCCGGCTCGCGACCGACGGCACCGTCCTGGCCGTGGACGGGACGGTCTTGGCGGTCCCGGCCCGGTCCGTCTGCACGCACGGGGACACGCCGGATGCCGTCGCGCTCGCCCGCGCGGTGCGCGCGGCCCTCGAGGCGGTCGGGGTCACGATCGCACCGTTCGCCGCGCCCTCGCCGTGAGCACCGCGCCGTACCGGAGTCCCGGCGGCGGGGATGCCGGCGGCGGGGATGCCGGCGGCGGGCCGGCCGGGGGCGTGCCCCTCACCCTCCTGCCCGCGGGCGAGGACGCCCTCCTCGTCGAGGTGGCCGGGCTCGACGAGGTGCTGGCCCTCGACGCGAGCCTTCGCCGGGTCGTGGCCGCGGGCGAGGCTCCGTGGTCGGCCGTCACGGATGTCGTCCCCGCAGCCCGCACCGTCCTCCTCCTCGCCCGTCCCGGCACCGACCTCGGCGCCCTCGGCCAGGCCGTCCGTGACCTCGCCGCGCGGGTGACGCTCCCGGCATCGGGGCCAGGCCCGTCCTCCACCGGCGGCGAGGTGGTCGAGGTGCCCGTCACCTACGACGGCCCCGACCTCGACGACGTCGCCCGCCTCACCGGCCTCACCCCGGGCGAGGTCGTCTCCGCTCACACCGCCACCCCGTGGCGGGTCGCGTTCGGCGGGTTCGCTCCCGGCTTCGCCTACCTCGTCGGCGGCGACCCGGTGCTGCGAGTGCCGCGCCGCGACCACCCGCGACCGTCGGTCCCCGCCGGTGCCGTCGGGCTGGCCGGCGAGTTCTCCGGCGTCTACCCGCGGCCCTCCCCCGGTGGCTGGCAGCTGCTCGGCACGACGACCCTCACCCTCTGGGACGTCGACCGCGACCCGCCCGCGCTGCTCACGCCCGGCACCACCGTGCGCTTCGTCGACATCGGCGGGTCCCGATGACATCGTCCCTCGAGGTGCTGGCCACCGGACCCCTCGTGCTCGTGCAGGACGAGGGGCGGCCGGGCCTCGCGGCGGTCGGCGTGGGCCGCTCCGGTGCGGCCGACCGCACGGCCCACCGGCTCGGCGCCCGGCTCGTCGGCCACCCGGCCGACCGGGCCGCGCTCGAGGTCCTCCTCGGCGGCCTGGTCGTGCGGGCCCGGGGCCGGCTGACGGTCGCGCTCACCGGTGCCCCGGCGCCGGCCACCGTCGACGACCGTCCCGTCGCGCACGCCGCGCTCGTCGACCTCGCCGACGGGGCGGTGCTGTCCCTGGGGATGCCGTCCGCCGGCCTGCGCACGTACGTCACCGTCCGCGGGGGGATCGACGTCGCCCGGGTGCTCGGCTCCCGCTCCACCGACACGCTGTCCGGGGTCGGGCCGCCTCCGGTGGCGCTCGGGGACGTCCTGCCGGTCGGGGACCCGGGCGGGTCCTTCCCGCGCGTCGACCAGGCTGCTCATGGCCGCCAGCCGCAGCAGGGAGAGGTCGTCGCCCTCGAGGTCCTCCCCGGCCCCCGGTCCGACTGGGTCGGGGGATGGACGGGCGGTGACCTCGGCGGTCTCCTGGCGGCGACGTGGACGGTCTCCGGCCAGAGCGACCGGATCGGGCTGCGCCTCACCGGATCCCGTGTCGAACGGCTCGATCCCTGGAAGGACGCCGAGCTGCCCAGCGAGGGCGTCGTGCGGGGCTCGGTGCAGCTGCCCACGGGCGGCGAGCCGGTCGTGTTCCTCGCCGACCACCCGGTGACCGGCGGCTACCCCGTCGTGGCGGTGCTCACGGCATCCGCCGGCGACCGCGCGGCCCAGCTGCGCCCCGGCGACCCCGTGCGGCTCGTCGCCGCGCGCCGTTGACCCCCGGTCAGGGGACGAGGGCCGCGGTCGCCTGCGACGGGGTCACGCCGATCGCGACGCACCGGCATCCGCTCACGACAAGGCGATGGCCTTGGCCGCACGCTCCCCGGACTCGACCGCGCCGTTGAGGAAGCCGAAGTAGTAGGTGCTCGTGTGCTCGCCGGCGAAGTGGATGCTGCCCTCGGGGGTCGACCCCGCGCCGAAGACGCGGGTGTACTGACCGGGCCGCAGGGCCGTGTACGCCCCGCGGCTCCACGGGTTCGCGTACCAGAAGTCGCGGTAGGAGACGCCGGTGTACGCCGCGGTCGTGCCGGGGAAGATCGGCTCGACCTGTGTGAGGTAGCCCTGCACCTGGGCGGCCGTCGGCACCCCGAACGCCGGGCCCGACCACCCCTGGCTGACCTGGCTGCCACCCGGGAAGAGGTTGAGCACGCCTCCGGGCAGGGGCTGGTCGGCCGTGTCGTCCCACCCGCACTGGAAGCCCTGCAGGCCCGTGTAGACGGCACCGCCGTAACCCTGCTCGACCCACGGCCGCCGGCTCATCCCGAGGTGGAGCTTGGCGTTCGCGCCGAGCCCGAGCTCGTCGATCGCCTGGCGGGTCACGGGGCGCAGCCCGGCCTGGCCCAGGTCGACATCGCGCAGCGTCGTGAACGGCAGCGCGAGCACCACCCGCTGGGCCGTCACCTCGAGCGTCGCCCCTCCCGTCGCGAACGCGAGGCGCACCCGCCCGTCGGTGAGCGCGCGCACCGCGGTGAGCCGGTGGCCGTGCCGCACGGTGCCCGCGGGCAGCTCGGCCACCATGCGGGTCACGACCTGGTCGTTGCCGCCGGTCACCGAGTACTTCTCGTCGGCACCGTTGATGGGGGCCAGGCTGTTCTGGCCGTTCCAGCCCAGGAGGTAGACGTAGCTGAGGGCCGACTGCTGCGACGGGTCCAGGCCGTACTCCGCCACCGCGTTGCTCTGCATGAGCTTCGCGAACCGGCTCGACAGGCCGCCCGGCACGTTCGCGTCGAGCCACTGGTCGATGGTCATGTCGTCGAGGGCGCGACCGGCCGGGGTCCACGAGTCGTGGGTCTGCGGGTAGGGCGCCGCCTTGACGGCGTTCTTCACCGCGAGCCAGACCTGCCCCCAGTCGGCGTTGGCCGCGTCGTAGGGGTAGTCGGCGCCGTCGATCCAGTACTTGTCGACCCACCCGGAGTAGCTGCCGCCGTTGACCGTGTCGAGCGTGAGCCCGAGGCTGCGCGCGAGGTTCCGGAACGCGTTGTGGTCGGTGTTGACCAGCGCCCCGCCGTGCTCCACGACGTAGCCCGGGAAGTGCCCGCGCAGGGTCCAGCACCGGCCGCCGGTGCGGCTCGACCCCTCGTACACGGCGGACGGGATCCCCTTGACCCGCCACAGCCAGTGCGCGGCGCGCAGGCCAGCGAGCCCGGCACCGACGACCACGACCTCCGGCTCGGCCGCAGCGGCCGCCACGGGGTGACCGGCCGCCGCGGCGACGATCCCTCCCGCCGCGGCGAGGCCGACCGTGCGCACCACGTCCCGTCGCGACGGTGGTCGGGCCGCCGCGTCACGGGCCGCGCCCACGACCTCGTCGACGGGGACGCCGGTGCGGTGCGCCGTCTCGTGCGCAGCGAGCGTCCGTCGCAGCTGGGTGGTGAGCGGTGTGCGTCCTCGACCTGCCATCTCGTGCCTGCCTCTCGTCGAGCGACCCGGCGCCCATCGCCTTGGGGGGAGATGCCGGATGCCGTGGCGTCCCCCGAGTCTGTCGGCGCCGGACCGCGGGTGTCCATGCCCCACCCGGGTGGTCCGGGCGCTCGCGACCTCTCCGCCGTGAGTGCGGAAAGGACAGCCCTGGCGACCACGTCCGCACTCGTCGCCGGGGCTCAGGGTGGCTGACCTGGCGACGTGACAGCATCGCTGAACCTACGCTACCGTAACCTACGGTAGCGAAACCTACGGTAGCGTAGGTTTGTCTGACGACGAAGGTGACCCCACATGACCGCTGTCCTGACCGATCCCGTCCCCGCCGCGCACGATTCCGCCGATCCCGTCGACCGCGCGGAGGAGGCCGGCCGAGCGGAGGAGGCCGGCCGCGCCGAGGCCGCCCGGCGCACCCGACCCGCGGTCATCCAAGGGGGCATGGGGGTGGCGGTCTCCGGTTGGCGACTGGCCCGCGAGGTGTCGCGGACGGGCGGGCTGGGCGTCGTCTCGGGCACCGCGATGGATGCCGTGCTCGCCCGTCGCCTCCAGGACGGCGACCCGGGCGGGCACTACCGCCGGGCACTGGCTCACTTCCCGAACCGGCCGATGGCCGAGCGCGTGCTGGCGCGCTACTTCGTCGAGGGCGGCCGGGCCGCGGACACCCCTTACACACCGGTCCCGAAGCTGACCCTCGAGACCACCCGCACCGGCCAGGAGCTCGCCGTCGTCGGCAACTTCGCCGAGGTCTGGCTCGCCCGCGAGGGCCACGACGGCGTCGTCGGCATCAACTGCCTCGAGAAGATCCAGATGGCGACTCCCACGGCCCTCCTCGGCGCGATGCTCGCGGGGGTCGACTACGTGCTCATGGGCGCCGGCATCCCGCGCGAGGTCCCCCAGCTGCTCCGTTCCCTCGCGGCCCGCGAGGTCGGCCGGATCCCCGTCGACGTCGCGGGCGGCACGCTGAGCCGTGTCGTCGAGGTCGACCCCGCCGCCCTCCTCGGTGCCGACCTGCCGCCGCTGACCCGGCCCGACTTCCTCGCGATCGTCTCGCTCGACCAGCTCGCTGCCTACCTCCACCGAGACCCCGAGATCCGCCCCGACGGCTTCGTCGTCGAGCGTCCCCCGGCCGGCGGTCACTCCGCCCCGCCCCGCGGCCGGATGCAGCTCGACGAGCACGGCGAACCGGTCTACGGCGTCCGCGACGAGGCCGACCTCGACAAGATGGCGGCGATCGGGCTGCCGTTCTGGATGGCCGGTGCCTACGGCACGCCCGACCAGGTCGCCGCAGCCGTGCGCGCCGGGGCCGTCGGGGTCCAGGTCGGCACGCTCTTCGCGCTCTCCCTCGACTCCGGCCTCACGGATGCCGTCCGCGGCCCGGTCCTCGACCGGCTGCGGTCCGGCACGCTGACGGTCCGCAACGACCCCCGGGCCAGCCCGACCGGCTTCCCGTTCAAGGTCACGACCCTCGACGGCACCGCCAGCCAGCCCGAGGTGTACGAGGCCCGGACCCGGCTGTGCGACCTGTCGTACCTGCGCCAGCCGTACGAGCGCGGAGACGGCACGGTGGGCTACCGCTGCGCCGCCGAGCCCGTGCACATGTACGTCAGGAAGGGTGGCGCCGTCGAGGAGACCGTCGGTCGCAAGTGCCTCTGCAACGGTCTCACCGCCACGATCGGCCTGGGCCAGCACCGCAAGGACGGCTACGACGAGGACCCGCTCGTCACCCTCGGCGAGGACCTCGGTGGCGCGCAAGAGCTGATCCGCCGCCACCCGCAGGGCTGGTCGGCCGCGCAGGCCGTCGCCTACCTCCTCGAGCGGATGCCGGTCGCCCCGCCCGCCTCCGTCTGACCGCCGCACCGCCCCTACCGCGCCGCGAGTGCGGAAGTGGCTGCCCTGGCGACCACGTCCGCACTCACGGCGGGAGGGTGCGCGGTCGGCTCAGGCCGCGACCGTGACGACGACCTTGCCGCGCGCGTGGCCCCCTCCGACGTGGTCGACCGCCGCCGCGGCGTCCTCCAGGGCGAAGGTGCGCTCCACCGTGGGGCGGATCCCGCCACGCTCGATGACGTCCGTCAGCGCGGCGAGGTCGGCTCCGTCCTCGGAGGCCGCGAGCATCACGAGACGCTGTCGCACGAACGGCGACAGCAGCGCGGCGCCGATGGCCCGCTGGAGGCCGCCCAGCCAGCGGCCGCCCGTCTCGCTCCCCACGATGACGAGGGCGCCGCGCTGGGTGAGGAGCCCGCGGAGCAGTCGCACCGGGCGATGGCCGCCGATGTCGAGGATCGCGTCGAACCGGTCATCGAGGGTCTCCAGGGGTGTCGTCGTGTGGTCGACGACGTGCTCCGCCCCGAGGGAGCGCACGAGGTCGGCCTTCGCCGGGCCGCAGACCCCCGTGACGTGCGCCCCGACGTCGACGGCGAGCTGTACGGCATACGAGCCCACGCCGCCGGAGGCGCCGACGACGAGGACCCGGTCGCCGCGTGCGACGCCGGCCGCGCGCAGCGCCTGCAGGGCGGTCATCGCCGACACCGGCACCGCGGCGGCCTCCTCGACCGAGATGGACGCCGGACGCCGGGCCAGCCGGGTCACCGGCACGACGGCGAGCTCCGCGAACGACCCGCGGGCCGTGCCGTACACGGCATCCCCCACCGCGTAGCCGGTCACGCCCTCGCCGACGCCCGCGACCGTGCCGGCCACGTCGCGGCCCGGCGTGCGGTCGCGCGGTCCGCGGAGGCCGAGGGCGAGCCGGGCCGCGAGCGGCAGCCCGGTCATGAGGTGCCAGGTGCCCCGGTCGACGCCGGCCGCCCCGACCCGGACGAGGACCTCGCCGGGGCCGGGCACGGGGTCGGGGACGTCCTCGAGCCGGAGCACGTCGCTCGTGCCGTAACGGTCCTGCACGATGGCCTTCATGGTCTTCCTTACGTTGTAAGTGCGGTGGTCGTGGCTCACAGTACCCTTACGGCGTAAGATGCGGCAAGCCCCTCCCGAACCCGACCCTCAAGGAGCCCGGATGCCGTCCGCCCGCCCCGCGTTGAACCGCGCTCGCGTCGTCGCCGAGGCCGTTGCGCTCGCCGACGACCAGGGCCTCGTCGCCCTGTCCATGAGGGCGCTCGCCAGCCGCTTGGGGGTCGAGGCGATGTCGCTCTACCACCACGTCGCGAACAAGGACGCCCTGCTGGACGCCATGGTCGACGTCGTGTTCGGCGAGATCCACCTCCCGGTCGTCGGGGGCGAGTGGCGGGCCGAGCTGCGGGCCCGCTCGGTGTCGGGACGGGCGGTGCTGACGCGCCACCGGTGGGCCGGCGGGCTGATGGACTCGCGGCGCACACCGGGCCCGGAGACCCTCGCGCACCACGACGCCGTCATCGGGTGCCTGCGCCGCGGCGGCTTCGGCCTCCCGCAGACCGGCACCGCGTTCGCGCTCCTGGACGCCCACCTGTACGGCTTCATGCTCCAGGAGCTGAGCCTGCCGTTCGAGGGCAGCGAGGACCTCGCCGCCCTGGGCGCCGAGATCCTCGGCCCGGAGGTGCGCGCGGCCTACCCGCACTTCACGGAGTTCGCCGAGGGCCGAGCCCTGAAGCCGGGGTATGCGTTCGGCGACGAGTTCGAGGTCGGTCTGGACCTCGTGCTCGACGCGGTCGCCGGGCTGCGGGCGGCCTCCCCCACGCCGGCCCCGCTCGAGGTGACCGTGCCGGTGCTCGGGGTCGACGGTTGCCCGGCTGGATGGGTCGGAGCACTGCTCGTGCCGGGAGCGCCGCGTCCGCGGGTCGTCGTCGCGCCCACGATCGCCGAGCTCGTCGAGACCGTGCGGGCCGACGTGGAGATCGCCGTGGTCGGTGTCGACATCCCGATCGGCTTGCCGGACAGCACGATCCGGCAGGCAGACGTGCTGGCGCGGCGTGCGCTGCCCGGACGGGCGAGCTCGGTGTTCACGACCCTGACCCGACCGGCCTACCTCGCCGGGTCGCGGCTCGAGGCGGATGCCGTCAACCGTGGCCTCAGCGGTCAGGGCGTCGGCGCCCAGGCCTTCGCCCTGCGGGACAGGATCCTGGAGGTGGACGCGTGGCTGCGCGCGCGCCCCACGGTCGACGTCGTCGAGGTGCACCCCGAGGTGTCGTTCACGACGATGGCGGGGGCTGGCCTCCCCGCCAAGCGCACCCCCGAGGGGCAGGCCGCCAGGCTCGAGGTGCTCGGAGCGGCCGGCATCGCCCGGCCGTCGGTGCTCAAGGGCAGCGGGTACGCCCCCGACGACGTACTCGACGCGTGCGCCGTCGCCTGGTCGGCGCACCGGTGGGCCGTCGGGGACGCGCGGACCCTGCCGGACCCGCCCGAGCTGTTCTCCGACGGCATCCGCGCCGCCATCACCGTCTGACCCCGCGGGCGGCCCCCTGGCCGACGCCCCGCGGTTCGGGGGCCCCTCCGCGGTCGGGTCGATCCTCCGTGGGCGCGCTGCTGCAGCACCACCGCCCGGGAGCAACGACACCCATCCGGAACACGGACCCGACCACGGCCCGGGCCTCACTCGACGCGCGCCCCGACCCCAACCCTGACGCCGGCACCGAGACCTTCGCCTCAGGTCAGCGGCAATCCGGATGCTCCTGACCCGGATGGGGTGGCAGGGTGGCGCGCATGACTGCACGGGTGTCCCACACGACGATCGACTGCCAGGACGCGTACGCGCTCTCGGAGTGGTGGAAGGGGGTGCTCGACTACGTGGACGTCGAGGGCGACCCCAACCTGCCCGGCCACGAGGAGTGCATGATCCTCAGCCGTGACGGCTCACACCGGCTGCTCTTCATCGAGGTGCCGGAGGCCAAGTCGGGGAAGAACCGCATCCACCTCGACCTCGAGCCCGTCGAGGGCAGCCGGGACACGGAGCTGGCGCGGCTGCTCGAGCACGGTGCGGTCGAGGTCGCGGACCTTCGCGGGCAGTACGGCCCGGGCACCGGCTGGGTCGTCCTCGCCGACCCCGAGGGCAACGAGTTCTGCATCCTGCGCAACCTCGCCGAGCGCGAAGCGGCCCAGGGCGCGGAGACGGGGACGCCCGGCTCCTGAGCCGCACCCATCGGTCCGGTCGCCTCGGCTCAGAACGCAATCCGCATGACTGCCCGTCGGGTCGTGGGTCGGCCCACCTCGGTCAGCCCCGCGGCTGCGAAGGTCGCCACCGTGCCGACGTGGAGCTCCTCCGCGATCGCGGCGGTCGTCGTCATCGGATAGGCCTCGAGCGCCCTCGCGCCCTCCGCTCGCGCGTGCTCGACCGCGGCCCGCGCCAAGGCCCGGCTCACGCCACGTCTGCGGAAGCCGGCCCGGGTGAGCAGGCAGGTCACGGCCCAGACCTCGGCGTCGGCCGGGTCCTCGTCGCGCCCTGACCACGGAACCTTGGCGTTGCGCACCATGCCGGTGTACGCCGGTCGTGGCTCGACGGCGCACCAGCCGACGGGCTCCCCGTCGAGGTGCGCCACCAGGCCGCTCGTCCCCGACCCTGGGTCGTCACAGCCGGTCTGCTCGCGCAGCCGGGACGCACGCTCCTCGACGGGAAACGCCCCGAAGGACTCCCGGGGCACCAGCTTGTAGCGCTGGCACCAGCACCGAGAGGCCGCCCCACGGGCGCCGAACACCAACGCCAGGTCCTCCCACGGCACCGCGTCCGCGCGCACGACGGTGACGCCGTCGTCGGGCCCGGCCGGGTCGGTCACGAAGCCTCACCACCGGACACGAGCACGACGTGCAGGCGCCTCGGGCCGTGCACGCCCTCGACCCGGGACAGCTCGATGTCGCTGGTGGCCGACGGCCCGCTGACCCACGTCTGCGGTCGCAGCGGGTCGAGCAGCGCGAGCGCGTCGCCGACGTCGGGCACCACCCGCGACTCGCGCACCACGCAGACGTGCAGGTCGGGCAGCAGGGTGATGGCCCGGCGGCCCTGGTCCGGCCCGTGGTCGAGGACGACGGTGCCGGTCTCGGCGATCCCCACGGCGGACCCGGTGACGACCGCCTCGATCTCGTCGAGCTCGGCGGAGGTCAGCCCGTCGTCGACGACGGCGAGCGGCACCTGGAGGTCGAGGCCCGCCGGCACGACGACGCCGCTCACCCCGGCGAGGGCCGCCACCACGACTGACCCGAGGTCGGCGGCGGCACACCGGGTCACCTCGGCCCGGTAGTCGGCCACCCGCTCGGCGAAGAGGTCGAGCAGGGCCGCGCGGTCGAGGGAGGCTCCTTCGGACGCGACCGGCACGGCGTCCTCGGATGCCGGCCCGTCACCGCCGCGACCACCTCTCGGCTCGTCGTGGCCGGACCCCGCGGCGGTGCGACCCGGTCCACCGGTCGGGGCGAGGGCGGCCCGCACGGCGGCCAGCACGTCGTCGCGGGCCGTCACGACGCACCCTCGTCGCGGCCGACGCGCTTCCACCACGCCCGGAACGACTCGCGCGGCGGCAGGGGCAGGTCGCGCGCCTGGGTCCACCGCGACCCCGGCCACGGCAGCCAGGACAGCGCCGAACGACCGCCCGGCATCCCCCGTCCGTGCCGCAGCCGGCCCGCGATGCCGGCGACCCGCTCCCCCAGACCCATGCGTCCGGCATCCGCCATGCCCCATGCGGCGGCCTTCATCGCCAGCGCCTCGGGCTTGGGGACGCGGTCGTCGCGGTGCGCGTCGACGACCTTGCCGCGCAGGTGCACGAGGATGCCGGGGATGTCGATCGCGACCGGGCACACGTCGCCGCAGGCTCCGCACAGTGTCGAGGCGTACGGCAGCGCATCGGTGGCCGCGTCCTGACCCACACCCTTGAGCAGCGGGTTGAGGATGGCGCCGATCGGGCCCGGGTAGACCGAGCCGTACGCGTGGCCGCCGACCCGCTCGTAGACCGGGCACGCGTTGAGGCAGGCCGAGCAGCGGATGCAGCGCAGAGCCTGGCGGGCGTACTCGTCGGCCAGGGCCTTGGTGCGGCCGTTGTCGAGGAGCACCACGTGCACCTCCTGCGGCCCGTCCCCGGGGGTCACGCCCGACCACGTCGAGGTGTACGGGTTCATCCGCTCGCCCGTCGAGGACCGCGGGAGGAGCCGGAGGAAGACGTCGAGGTCCTCCCAGGCGGGGACGACCTTCTCGATGCCGACGACCGAGACGAGCACCTCGGGCAGCGTCAGGCACATCCGGCCGTTGCCCTCCGACTCGACGACCACGAGCGTGCCGGTCTGCGCGACAGCGAAGTTCGCGCCCGAGACGGCCATTCTCGTGGCGAGGAACTTCTCCCGCAGGTGCAGGCGTGCCGCGGAGGCGAGCGCCGACGGCTCGTCGGTGAGGCCCTCCGGTGCGGGCCGCCCGACCCCGGCCATCCGGTCGCGGAAGATCTCGCGGATCTCGCTGCGGTTGCGATGGATGGCGGGCACGAGGATGTGGCTCGGAAGGTCGTCGCCGAGCTGGACGATGAGCTCGGCCAGGTCGGTCTCCCACGCCGAGATGCCTTGCACCGCAAGCGCTTCGTTGAGCTGGATCTCCTGCGTCGCCATCGACTTGACCTTGACGACCTCACGGATCCCGCGGCGCTGGGCGACGTCCGCCACGACCGCGCACGCGTCGGCCGCGTCGCGGGCCCAGTGCACCGTCGCCCCCCGGGCTGTCAGCGCCGCCTCGAGGGTGAGCAGGTGGTCGTCGAGGCGGGCCAGCGTGGCGTCCTTGATGCCGGCGGCGCGCTGCCGCAGGCCCTCCCAGTCGTCGAGCTCGTCGATCACGGAGGCGCGCTTGGCGCGGATCGTGCCCGTCGCGTGCGCGAGGTTGCGCCGCAGCTGGGTGTCTGCCAGGGCCGCCCGCGCGGCGACGGGGAACGGCGGCATCCCCAGGAACGTCGCCTGCTGCGTGGTCACGACCGCACCCCGGCCGGGTCGTCGGCGGTCGACGCGAGCACCTCGGCGAGGTGCATCGTGCGGATGCCGGCCCGCTGCCGCGACAGCAGCCCGCCGACGTGCATCAGGCACGAGCTGTCGCCCGCCACGAGCACCTCGGCGCCAGTGGAGCGCACGTGCGACGCCTTGTCCGAGCCCATCGCCACCGAGGTCTCGGCGTTCTTCAGCGCGAAGGTCCCCCCGAACCCGCAGCACTCCTCGGCCCGGGGCAGCGGCACCAGGTCGATCCCCCGAACCGCGGCCAACAGCCGGGTGGGCCGGTCACCGACGCGCAGCATCCGCAGCGAGTGGCAGGTCGGGTGGTACGTCACCCGGTGCGGGAACGACGCCCCCACGTCCACGACCCCGAGCACGTCCACGAGGAACTCGCTCAGCTCCAGGGTGCGCGGGGCCGTGCGCCTGACGGCATCCTCGAGCCCGACGTCCCCCGACCGGGCGGCGACGAGCTCGTGCTGGTGACGCACCGACCCGGCGCACGAGCCCGAGGGCACGACGACGTGGTCGTAGCCCGCGAAGGCCGACACGAAGTTCCGGACGAGGGGGACGGCCTCGTCGAGGTAGCCGGTGTTGACCATCGGCTGCCCACAGCACGTCTGCGCCTCCGGCACCTCGACGGCGACCCCGAGGCGGCGCAGGAGCCGCACGGTGGCGCGCACCGCGTCGGGGAACATCGCGTCCCCGATGCAGGTGGACATCACTGCCACGCGCACGGTGCTCACGCCCCTCTCGGTCCGGCGGCGCCCGTCACGGCACGGTAGCCCGAGCCGGCCCCCGACGTCAGCCGCTGATCCGCCGCTGACGGATACTGGGGCCCGACTCACCCCACCCGAGGAGCGACCCTTGCGCTGGACCGCCGAGCAGCTGCCCGACCTCTCCGGCCGCCGGGCCCTCGTCACGGGCGCCAGCTCGGGCATCGGGTTCGTCGTGTCCCGCGAGCTGGCCCGTCACGGCGCCGAGGTCGTGCTCGCGGTGCGGGACACGGATGCCGGTGCGGCGGCTGCCGAGCAGATCGGCGCGACCGGCATCCGGGGCGAGGTGGCCGTCGAGAAGCTCGACCTGGCGTCGCTCGAGTCGGTGCGGGATCTGGCCGACCGCTTCGACGGCGCCCTCGACCTGCTCGTCAACAACGCCGGGGTCATGGCGCCGCCGCGTCGCCGCACCACGGTCGACGGGCACGAGCTGCAGTTCGGCACCAACCACCTCGGGCACGTCGCCCTCACCGCTCTGCTCCTGCCCCACCTGCTCAAGACCGAGGCCCCGCGCGTCACGACCGTCTCCTCCCTGGCCCACCGCAGCGGCGACGGGCGGGTGCTCGCCGGCAACCCCGAGCAGGGCTACGACCCCCAGACGTCCTACGGCCAGTCCAAGCTCGCCAACCTCCTGTTCGCCCTCGAGCTGCAGCGCCGCGCGGATGCCGCCGGCTCGCCGCTCACGTCGACGGCCGCCCACCCGGGGGTGTCCAGCACCCGCCTGTTCACGAGCCGCGACGGCATGGGCGCCAACCCCGTCGTGCGGGCCCTCGTCGGCGGGTTCGGGCGGGTCTTCTTCGCGGGGGCGGATCCTGCCGCCGAGGCGGTGCTCTACGCCGCGACCGTCGCCGAGCCCGGCTCCTACACCGGCCCGACCTCGCTCGGCGGGGCGCGGGGCCCGGTCGGCCCGGCCCTCCCGAGCGGCTGGGCTGCCGACGAGACGCTGGCCGGCCTGCTCTGGGAGCGCAGCGAGGAGCTCGCCGGGGTGTCCTTCACCTTCTGACGCCGCCGCCCTCCCGCGGAGTCAGGAGCACTTCGCCGAGTCAGGGTCGGATACGCCCCTGACTCGGCGAGAACCTCCTGAGCGAGCGAAGTGCTCCTGACTTCGCGAAGAAGCCCGGCCCCGGTGGCGGCATCCGGTCGTTGGGGCGACGGGAGGGCAGGAAGTCCGCCGGATCGGGTCGAGATCTGGTGGAGGGCTCCGTCCCTAGGGTGTCAGCATCGAGAGAACGGGCCGTGGCCCGTCGACCGGAAGGGGCCCCACCATGGCCAAGTACCTGCTCATCGTCACCTTCGAGCCCGGCGTCGTCGACGCCCCCATGGACGCGTGGACGCCGGACGAGATCACCGCGCACCTCGACTACTACCGCGCGCTCAACCGCCAGCTCGTCGAGAGCGGCGAGCAGGTGCAGTCCGAGGTGCTGACCCCGCCGGATGCCGCCCACGTGGTGCGCTCCGACGGCACCACCCGGGTCGTCACCGACGGTCCGTTCCAGGAGTTCAAGGAGTGGGTCGCCGGCTTCCAGGTCCTCGACGTCGACTCCGAGGAGCGAGCGCTCGAGATCGCGGAGCTCTTCTCGGCGGTCCCCGGACCCGGCGGGGTGCCGCTCCAGCAGCCGATCCACGTCCGCCGCATCATGGATGCCGCCCCGTCGGACGTCTCCGAGATGGAGACGTGGATGGAGGGTGCGGGAGGCGGGCGCTGAGCACCGACCCCGCCGTCGAGGACCTGCTGCGCGACCTCGCGCCGCGGGTCGTCGGCGTGCTGGCCCGCCGCACCGGGGACTTCGCGGCCGCCGAGGACGCGGTCCAGGAGTCGCTCGTCGCGGCGTACACGACGTGGCCGCGCGACGGCATCCCCGACCGCCCACGGGCGTGGCTCGTGACGGCCGCCTCGCGCCGGCTCGTCGACGAGCAGCGCAGCGTGTCCGCGCGGCGCCGCCGGGAGCGCGAGTGGGTCGCCGCCGAGCCGGTGGGGACCGACGTCGTGCAGCAGGACGACACCCTCACGGTGCTGCTGATGTGCTGCCACCCGGTGCTCACCTCCGCGTCGGCCGTCGCCCTCACGCTGCGCGCCGTCGGCGGTCTCACGACCGCCGAGGTCGCCGCCGCCTACGCCGTGCCCGAGGCGACGATGGCCACCCGGATCTCGCGCGCCAAGCGCCAGGTGCGCGACAGCGGCCAGCCGTTCGCGCTGCCGCCCGACGACGAGCTCGGCGAACGCGTCGCCCGAGTCCTCCACGTGCTGTACCTCCTCTACAACGAGGGGTATGCCGCGACGTCCGGTGCCCGGCTGACCCGCGCCGACCTCTCGGCCGAGGCGATCCGCCTCGCCCGCACCGCCCACCGGCTGCTGCCCGCCGACCGCGAGGCGACCGCCCTCCTGGCTCTCCTGCTCCTGCTCGACGCGCGACGCCCGGCACGGCTCACGGCATCCGGGCAGGTCGTCCCGCTCGCGGAGCAGGACCGCTCCTCGTGGGACCACGCCCTCGTCGTCGAGGGCACCGCGCTCCTCGACTCGACCCTCGGGAGTGGGACGCCCGGCGCGTACCAGGTCCAGGCCGCGATCGCCGCGGTGCACGACCGGGCCGCCCGCGCCCAGGACACCGACTGGCCGCAGGTGCTGGCGCTGTACGGCCTGCTCGAGCAGGTGGCCCCGAGCCCGTTCGTCACCCTGGCCCGTGCGGTCGCGCTCGCCGAGGTCGAGGGTCCGGATGCCGCGGCACCCCTCGTCGACGAGGTCGCCGAGCGCCTCGGTGACCACCACCGGGTGTCGGCCGTGCGCGGCCACCTCGCCGAGCTCGGCGGCGACCCGGCATCCGCGCGCCGGCACTACCTCGACGCCGCACGCCGGACGGCGAACCTGGCGGAGCAGCAGCACCTCACGACACGCGCGGCCCGCCTCGGCGGCGGCTCCTGATCCGGGACGTGGTCAGCTCGAGGCCGTGGCCGACGGCGTCGCGGAGACGCTGGGCGAGGGCGGCGTCGTGACCTCCTCGAGCGCCTTCTCGAAGGCCGCGACCGTCGCCGCGTCGACGGTTCCGGTGACCTCCACGCCGAGGTCCTTCTGCAGCTCGCTGAGCGCGTCGGTGAGGGCATCGGTCCACTGCCCGTCCACCGGCCCGTCCCAGTAGCCGGCGAGCTTGAGCGTCTGCTGCACCGCGGCCGTCGACGCCGTCTCCTCCTGGGCCGCGGCCCCGCCCTTGGCAGCCAGCTCGGAGCGCAGCGCCTGCTCGGTCGCCTTGTCGAGGGTGCCCGTCTGTGGCAGCCCGTTCGCCTTCTGCAGGGCCTGCACCGCAGCGACGGTCTTCGGTCCGTAGACCCCGTCGACCTTGGCGTCGTAGTAGCCCGCGTCGGCGAGCGCCTGCTGGAGGGTCTTCGTCATGGCGCTGACCGCGTCGGCCGCCTGCTCCTGCTGGTCGCCCGAGAGACACCCGCTGTCCCCGAGCAGCTGGAGCCACGCCATCTCGAGGGCCACTGCGGCCGCGTTGAACTGCTCGGCCGCCTGGGACAGGGGCGTCTGGTCGGTGATGCCGGCCCGAGCGGTCTCGAACTCGGCCTCGGCCTCCTGGACGCGCGTCACGCTGGCGGGGACCGACGTGGGCGTCGGGCTGGCCGATGCGCTGGAGGGTGCCGTGCTGGGCGCCGTGCTGGGTGTCGTGCCGGCCGCCGAGGCCTGCGCGGCCGCGAGCGCCGCCTGGGCGTCGGCGAGCTCCCGCTCCGCCGTCGCGACGTCCTCGCGGGTCTGCACCACGGTCTCAGCCGCCTTCGCGGCGTCCTCCCCCGGCTGCGCGAGCTCACGTCCGGCGTCCTTGACGTCACCGACGGTCGGGGCCGTCTCGTTGAGGACGTCGCCGTAGCGGTCGAGAGCCGTGATGTAGGTCGTCGTCGCCGTGCAGAACGCCGCGTCGGCCGCGGTCGCTGCCGACCGGGCGTCCTCGAGCGCCTTCGCCTGCTGGGTGACCTTGGCCTGCGCCACCGTGACGGACGTGTCACCCCCGTCGCCGCTGCAGGCAGCGAGGGCGAGCAGCAGGATGCCGGAGAGGGCGAACGATGCGCCATGGCGAGGGCTGCGGCGAGCGGGCATGTGCGGCCTTCCTGTCCGAGGTGCGGATGTGCATGCCGTCGGGGCATCGGGCTCGCCCTTGCCGAGCGTAGGAACCACCCGCGCGGCCCGGCACCACCCTCCGCGGGTGGTCGCCCGACAGCGCGTGGGCCACGCCTCCCGGTCGACCAAGGTCGCGCCCGGTCTGCGACGCTTGACGCATGTCGCTGCGCCGCGCCTCGATCGACCGGATCTCCGGGGGGCTGTTCGACGTGCTCGTCGTCGGCGGGGGGATCAACGGCGCGGTATCGGCGGCGGCGCTGGCCGGGCGGGGGGCCTCGGTCGCGCTCGTCGACCGCGGCGACTTCGGCGGGTTCACGAGCCAGGAGTCCTCGAACCTCGTGTGGGGCGGCTTCAAGTACCTCGAGAACTACGAGCTGCCCCTCGTGCTCGGCCTGTGCCGCTCCCGCAACCGGCTCATGAGGGCCTACCCCGACAACGTCCGTGAGATCGCCTTCCTCGCCGCGCTCGACCGGTCGGCGCCCTACCGGCCGTGGTTCGCCGGGCTCGGCGCGACCGCCTACTGGGCCATCGGCCTGTTCGGCACCCGCCGCCCCCACGTCTTCGACGCCGGTGAGGTGAAGGCGGAGGAGCCCGTGATCGACACGACGACGCTGCGCGGGGGCATCCAGTACCAGGACGCCTACCTCGTCGACAACGACTCGCGCTTCGTCTTCTCCTTCGTCAGGTCCGCCATCGAGGCGGGCGCCGCGGCCGCCAACTACGTCGAGCTCGTCCGCGCGGAGCGCGTCGGCGACCGCTGGGAGTGCCGCCTGCGCGACACGGACACCGGCGAGGTCCTCATGACGTCGGCGCGGGTGCTCGTCAACGCCACCGGGCCCTTCGTCGACGGCCTCAACGCCTCGTGGGGCCTGACCACGGAGCACCGCATCGCCTGCTCGAAGGGGATCCACCTGGTCGTCCCGCGCCTCACGACACACCGGCACGACCGGGTGCTCGCGTTCTTCGACGACACCCAGCGCCTCTTCTACGTGATCCCCATGGGCCGCCGGTCCGTCATCGGCACGACCGACACCCGGGTCGACACCCCGCTGACGCAGGTGACCGACGAGGACCGCGACTTCCTCCTCGGCCAGATCAACGCGCGCCTCGACCTGCCGGAGCCGCTGACCCGGGACGACGTCATCGCCGAACGCTCCGGCGTCCGTCCCCTCGTCGTGCGCCGCGGCACGGGCGACCAGACCGACGCCGACTGGACCTCGCTGTCGCGCAGGCACGAGATCGAGCGCGATGACGCCCGCGCGGTCGTCACCGTCTTCGGCGGCAAGCTCACCGACTGCCTCAACGTCGGCGAGGAGGTCGCGGCAGACGTCGAGGCGCTCGGCATCCCCCTCGAGAAGGACCTGCGCAACTGGTGCGGCGAGCCGGCCCGCGCGACCCGCGCCGAGTTCTTCCGCCAGGCCCGGCTCATGCGCCTCGACGCGCTCCGCACCCGTCCGGGGACGGAGCCGCTCAGCGACCGGCTCTGGCGCCGCTACGGCCGCCGCGCCTTCGAGCTCCTCGAGGCGATCCGCGCCGACCCCGGCATGGGCGAGGACGTCATGGGGTCGGCCGACTACCTGCGCGCCGAGCTGTACACCGCCGCCGAGCACGAGATGGTCGTGACCCTCGACGACTTCATGCGCCGGCGCTCCAAGATCGACCTCGTCGTGCGGGACCGGGACATCCTGGCGTCGCCCGGGCTCCGCGAGGTCGCCGAGATCCTCTTCGGCAAGGATGCCGACCGCCGCCTTGCCGACTACCTCGCGTCGAAGGCCACCACCGCGCCCGTCGACAACCCCTGACAGCGACCGCACAGCCCAGACCGAGGGCACTCCGAGCCGGCGGCGTCACGGTCGTTGCATGGAGACGACCCAGCGGCCGACACCGATCCGCGAGCTGATCGCCGAGCTCGCCGACACCGAGGACGTCCTGCGCGGATGCCGTGCCGAGAGTCCCAGCGCCCGCCACCGGGCCGCGCGCCTGCGGCAGGGGCAGATCGTCATGGAGCTGCGCCGGCGACCCGTCGCGGTGGGCTGACCGGCGTGAGGAGCAGGAACAGCACGGCATCCGGCCCCGTTGCAGCCCCCATGCGCGTTCTCGTCATCGGCGGCCACGGCAAGGTGGCCCGCCTCCTCAGCCCGATCCTCACCGCCCGCTCCCACGCCGTGACCGCGGTGGTCCGCCACCCCGAGCACGCCGACGACGTCAGGGCCGACGGTGCGACCCCGCTCGTCGCCGACGTCGAGACGATGGACGTCGAGGCGCTCGCGGACCTCGTGCGCGGCCACGACGCCGTCGTCTGGTCTGCCGGGGCCGGTGGCGGGAGCCCGGCACGCACCTACGCCGTGGACCGCGACGCCGCGATCCGCACGATGGATGCCGCGAGCGCAGCCGGCGTGGACCGTTTCGTCATGGTTTCGTACTTCGGAGCCGGGCCGGACCACGGTGTGCCGCAGGACGACCCGTTCTTCCCCTACGCCGACGCCAAGACCGCCGCCGACGCCCACCTCCAGGCATCGGGCCTCGCGTGGACCGTCGTCCGCCCGAGCCGGCTCACCGAGGACGAGCCCACCGGCGGCATCGAGACCTCGCGCACCGGCGCCGCCAAGGGCTCGGTGGCTCGTGGTGACGTCGCCCTCGTCGTGGCCGAGGTGCTGGAGCGCCCGGCGCTGGCCGGAGCGGTCGTCGAGCTCAACACCGGCACCACCCCCGTCGCCGAGGAGCTCGACGCCTTCACGGCCTGAGCCGGGCACGGGCCGAGCCTCGCCAGGGGCGATGACGCCGTGCCAGTGTGGAGGTACCCGTGAGAGAGGACGAGCCATGTCACGACCCATCCACTTCGAGATCCAGGCCGACGACCTCGACCGCGCGAAGGTCTTCTACGGCGAGGTGTTCGGCTGGACGTACGAGGACTACAGCCAGATGACCGGCTCGCCCTACTTCGGCGTCCTGACCGGGCCCGAGGACTCCCCCGGGATCAACGGCGGGATGCTCGAGCGGCCCGCGCCCGGGGGCGGCGAGGGTCAAGGCGCCAACGGTGCCGTGCTCACGATGGGGGTCGAGGACTTCGACACCGCAGCCGCCACGATCGAGGCAGCCGGCGGCAGGGTCGCCCAGCCCAAGACCGCACTACCCGGGATGGCGTGGCAGGGCTACTTCCTCGACACCGAGGGCAACACGTTCGGCATCCACCAGCCCGACGAGAACGCCGCCTGACCCGTGCCCGACCCGCTCGCCCGGCCGAGCGGGCGGCTCAGAGCTCCTCGAGCGTGCCCAGCAGGGCGTCCACCTGCCACGCCGTGTCGGGCGTCTCCTCGGGGGCGGCGAGCAGCGTCGGCACGAAGTCGGCGACGTCGGTGAGCGCCCACCGCCGCGCCCGCGCCGCGAGGCGGCCGGCATCCACGGGGTGCCCGGACTGCTCGGCGTAGAGACCCGCGACGTCGAGGTCGGAGCGACCCGCGACGAGCCACAGGTCCCGCTCGGGCTCGGCGAGCCGGGCGGTCTCCCAGTCCACGAGCACCGGCCCCTCGGGGGTGCGCACGACGTTCCCGGGGTGGGGCTCGCCGTGGGTGGGCACGAGCGCCGCCGGACCGTGGGCGTGGTGTCCAGTGGTGTCCGCCGCGTCCAGCGCCCGCCGCACCGCCGGCCCCCGTCGGCGCAGGGCATCGAGCACGAACGGGCCGAGGGGTCCGGTGTCGTGGGGCGCGCGCCCGTCCCGCACGGCATCCAGCACCACCTCGAGGGCGGCACGACCAGGGACCGACGAGTCCTCGGGGACGGCGCCGGTGCGGCCGGCCGGGATGCCGTGGAGCGCCGAGAGCACGCCGACGAGGGCGACGGCATCCGCGTCGTCGAGGCGGTCGCCGAAACGGCCGGCGGGGCCGTCGAGCCACGGCTGGACCGACACGGCGTACCGCTTGCCGAGTGGTGCGACCAGCGCGCCCGCAGTGCTCGGCACCGGCGCATGGGCACCCCGAAGCCCCGTGGCCCGCGCCGCGACGGCGACCGAGAGCGCGCCCTCGAGGGCCGCCAGTCCCTCCCGGTTGCCCGGCTCGTCGGCCGTGACGAACCACGGCACCCCGTCGGCACCGGTCACCCGCCAGTGGTGGCTCCCGAACCCCACCGGGAGGTGGGTGATCTCGGCGACGGCCAGGCCCCAGGCAGCACCGACGAGTGCGGCGACGCACGGGGCGGGCAGGTCGAGGGGCGGGTGCTGCACGGCGACGACCCTAGGCCGCGGGCAGCCGAGGGCGCCACGAGATTCGACCCGCACGGCTCGGGGTCGGGTCCGGGTCGACTCAGGGTCGACCCGGACAGACCGCCCACCGGTGCCACCGCCACGCTGGCGTGGTGACGACGAGTACCCTCCCCACCCCCGGCGCGACGACACACACCCGCGCGCGTGGCCGGGACTTGTCGGGGGTGGAGCGGCACGGCGCCCGCGCCGCGGGGTTCGCCCTCCTCGCGATGACCGTCGTCTCGGTCCCCGCGACCTGGCTGCTCGGCGCCACCCAGCCGTGGGCCGCCGGCGCCGCGGGCCTCGCCTTCCTCGCCGTCGCCGCGCTCGACGTGTCGGCCGGCTGGGGCCTCTACCTGATGCTGAGCCGCCGGGCGCACCCTCCCGCGTACGCCGCCCTCGTGAGCCGAGTGGGGTATGCCGTGCTCCTCGCGGCGTCCGCGGCCCGCCTGCTGTGGCCGGGCGGAGCGGGCGTCGAGGCCTTCCGGGCGGACTGGGACCGTGCGCTCGTCGTCTTCGGGCTGCACCTCGTCGTCCTCGCGGTCGCGCTGTGGCGGTCCCGCCTGGTGCCCCGGGTCGTCGTGGCCGCCACGGCGGCATCAGGCGCGGCCTACCTGCTCGACGCCGCCCTCGCCCGGTTCACCGACGTCGGCTGGCGCGGCGCGCTCGTGCCGGTCATGCTCGGCGAGGTCGTGCTCATGGGATGGCTGCTGCTCGCCGGCCGGCGCCGGTCCTCGCGGCGGGCGCATCGCACCGCGGACGAGATCCCGACGGTCAGCGGCGCGTCAGCAGGAGGTGCGTGACGCCGTCGTCGCCCGGCACGGTGCTCACGGCGTAGCGCTGCTCGAGCCCTTCCTGGCCGTCCCAGAGCCGTTGGCCCCGACCGAGGAGGATCGGCACGACGACGACGTGCAGCTCGTCGAGGAGGTCGGCGTCGAGGAACTCGCGAACCGTCTCCGGTCCACCACCCAGCCGGACGTCGAGACCCCCCGCTGCGGCACGGGCCGCGTCGAGCGCCTCCTGCGGCGGCGCGTCGAGAAAGTGGAAGGTCGTGCCGCCCGCCATCTCGAGGCTGGGACGGGGGTGGTGCGTCAGGACGAACACCGGTGTGTGGAAGGGAGGTTCGGGACCCCAGAAGCCGTGCCAGTCCTCGGGAATGGGCCCGGTGCCGACGTGGAACTTGCGCCGACCCATGATCTCGGCGCCGATGCCGTCCCACGCGCGGGCCACGAAGTCGGCATCCGTGCCGTGCTCGTCGCCGCCACCGCCGGGGAAGGTGGCGAACATCCACTCGTGCAGCCGTTCGCCGGCGTGCCCGAAGGGCTCCTCGTCGGTGAGCCCTTCACCGGTGCCGAAGCCGTCGAGCGAGATCGACAGGCAGTGCGCCCTGAGCCGCTGTGCCACGAGGTCCTCCTGGGGTCGTGCGGGGGGCGTCCGGGGACGTCCGGGTCGGTCCAGCATCGCGGGAGGAGGCGACCCACGCCACCCCCTGCCGGATCGGGGGTGCCGGTCGGACCACGGGGCTAGCGTGGGTGGCGGCGCCCCCGACGGGTGCGCGCGACACAGGCCGGAGGGGACAGCGATGGGCTACGACCCGGCCTTCCTCGGCACCGACATCGCCGCGCCGACCGCGCCCGGCGACGGCGGGGTCGGCCTCGACTACACGCACTTCTCGCTCGCCCAGAACACCGGGCGGCGGCTCGCGTGGTGGGTCGCGTGGCACATCGACGGCGATCGGCTGCTGCCCGGCGACTCGATCACGCGCGCCGGCATCCGCTTCCGTCCCGATCCGCGGCTGCCCCTCGACGCCCAGACGAGGGACGCCGTCTACGTCGACAACCGGCTCGACCGCGGCCACGTCGCGCGGCGGGCCGACCTGCTGTGGGGTCCGGTCGAGGAGGCGCAGCAGGCCAACTCCGACTCGTTCTACTTCACGAACATCACCCCGCAGATGGACGACTTCAACCAGGAGCGGCTCGGGGGCACGTGGGGGCTGCTCGAGGCCGCGATCCTGTCCGAGGAGGGCCTGGTTCCCCGCCGGCTCACGCTGTTCGGCGGGCCGGTGCTCGCCGTGGACGACCCGCCGTACCGCGACCTGGTGCAGGTGCCGCGCGAGCACTGGAAGGTCCTCGTCTACCGCCTCGACGACGAGCTGCGGTTCCGCTGCTTCGTGCTGACCCAGGAGATCGACCCCGGCCGGCGGTCGGCCGCCGGCTACCTCGACGCGTTCGACACCTATGCCGTGCCGCTCGCCGACCTCGAGGCACGCACGGGCCTGTCGTTCCCGGGGCTGACCGAGGTGGCCGGGGCGCGCGACGCGCTGCCCGTACCCGGGCCGGTGCTCGTCACGAGCGCCCTGGACGTGCGCTGGTGACCGACGCCTCGCGGGCTCCGGGCTCGCGGGTGACCGACGTCAGCCGGCCTCCGCGACCCGCTTGAGGCGCGCGAGCCCCTTTTCGAAGTCGGGGCCGACGAGCGAGTCCATCGGCTTCACGAGCGAGAAGAGCTTCGTCAGCCCGCTCAGCTCGCCGGTCAGCCGCCACTCCACGGCCGTCGACTGCTCGCCGGTGGGGGTGAGGACGAGCGCGATGCGGTTCTCGGCCTTGAAGGGCTTGTCGAAGTGGAGGTCGATGTCGACCTGCTCGGCGCGGTCGGCGGTGATCTTCATCGAGCCCTTGCCGGCCTTGCGGTTTCCGTCCCACGCGTAGTGGGCGCCGACACCGGCATCCGCGCCCGAGTAGGTGCGCTTCATCTCGGGGTCGATGTCCTCCCACGGCGACCAGCGCACCCAGTGGTGGAAGTCGCGCACCAGGGCGTGGACCGTCTCGGGCGGGGCGTTGATCGTCGTCGTGCGGACGACGGTGTACGGAGTGGCCATGAGGCCAGTGTGCCCCGCGTTCCCTTCCGGCGGAACGACGTCCGGGGGATCCCGCCCTCGTGACGCCGCCACCGGGGCAGCATGGGGCCGTGACGATCCTCGTCGGTACCTCCGGGTGGACCTACGACAGCTGGGCCGCGCCCTTCTACCCCGGCGTGGCCAGGCGCCGCTGGCTCGAGCACTACGCCGCCCACCTCCCGACGGTCGAGCTCAACGCGAGTCACTACCGGTGGCCGAGGGACACCGCATTCGCCGGGTGGCGCGAGCGTCTCCCACCGGGCTTCGAGATGGCGGTCAAGGCTCCGCGGGCGCTGACCCACGCGAGGCGACTCGACGCTCCAGAGCGGTGGGCCGAGATCATGGAGCGCGGGATGCGCCTGCTCGGCGACCGCGCCGGTCCGCTCCTGCTGCAGCTGCCGCCGGCGATGGAGCGTGACGACGCACGCCTCGAGCACGCCCTCGACACGCTGCCGCCGTGGATCCGGGTCGCGGTCGAGCTGCGCCATCCGTCCTGGCTGGCCGACGCCGTGTTCGCCCTGCTCGAGCGGCACGGGGCGGCGTACGTCGTCATGAGCGGGGCACACCTGCCGTGCGTCCTGCGGGCGACGAGCGAGCTGGTCTACGTGCGGTGGCACGGCCCGAGCCACGACCACCTCTACGCCGGGTCCTACGGCGAGGACGACCTGCACTGGTGGGCGGAGCGGCTGCGCGAGTGGCAGTCCGCCGGCCACCGGGTGCGCGGCTACTTCAACAACGACCAGCACGGGTACGCCGTCGCGAACGCCCAGCGGCTGACCCAGCTCCTCGGCGGGTGACGCTCCACCCCGGAACCTTCAGGTCAGCATCCGAATCGATGCCGTGCGAAGGTGAAGGTCCCTGCTCCGGGCGGGAAAGTTGGGACCCTCGAAAGGGGGTGGTCAGTCGGTGACGAGCATCGCGCGCACCGCGGCGCGGAGGTCCCCGGACCCGTCGGCGGCGACCGCCGACTGCATCCGCTGGTAGCCCGCTCCCCGGCGCAGGATGTCCTCGATCCCGGCGAGCTCGGCCGTGCAGCCGATCCGGCGCGCGACGGGCTCCAGTCGGTCCAGCAGCGCGTGGATGTCGTCGACGACCGGGCCCTCCGAGCTCTGCGCGTCACGGATGATGATCGCGTCCAGGCCGTAGCGGGCGGCGCGCCACTTGTTCTCCTGCACGTGCCACGGCGGCAGCGGCGGCGGCAGCGTGCCGTCGTCGAGCTGCTGCTCGAGGTGCGACGTGAGGCAGTGGATGAGCGCGGCAACGGCGGCGACGTCCTGCACCCGCGCGAACCCGTCGCAGGCCCGCACCTCGATGGTGCCGAGCGCGAGCGAGGGGCGGATGTCCCACCGCAGCTCGCTCGGGTCGCTGACGACGCCGGTCGTGAACACGTCGCCGAGATAGGCGCGGTACTGCGCCCACGTCTCGAACTGGAAGGGCAGGCCCGCGGTCGGCAGCTGCTGGAAGAGCATCGTGCGGTTGCTCGCGTAGCCGGTGTCCTCGCCGGACCAGTAGGGCGACGACGCGGACAGCGCGGTGAGGTGCGGGTGGTAGGTCAGGAGCCCGTTGACGAGCGGCCACACCTTGGCGGCCGAGCGGATGCCGACGTGCACGTGGACGCCGAAGATCACCATCTGCCGGCCCCACCACTGGGTGCGGTCGATGAGCGTGGCGTAGCGCTGGCCGTCGGTGACCTGCTGGTCCTCCCAGCGCGCGAACGGGTGCGAGCCCCCGCCGTAGAGGTCCACGCCGAGCTCGTCCGCGGCTCGCCGCACGCGTGACAGGCCGTCACGGAGGTCGGATGCCGCCTCACCGGCGTTCGCGCAGATGCCGGTGACGATCTCGACGGTGTTGGTCAGCAGCTCCTTGGTCACGGTGGAGCGGGTCCGCGTGGGCCGGGCGTGGGTGGCGTCGCCCGGGGCGTTCGTGAGGGCGAGCAGCTCGCGGGCCTTCGAGGTGAGGTCGAGGGTGTCCGGGTCGACGAGGCCGAGCTCCCACTCCACGCCCAGGGTGCGCTCGGGTGAGGGCCGGAAGGTGACGTCGGCGGCGGTGTGCGGCGCCACGGCATCCGGCCCGGACGGCAGCGGCCCGGTCATCGCACGGCTCGGGACGTCGGTGGTGCGGCTCATGCGCGGTCACCTCGCGGGGTCGTCGGTCCGGCCCCTCCGGCGCGGTGCACCGTCGGGGTCGGGCTGGCTTCCGAGCCTAACGGCGGCGCGACCCGTGAGCCGGGCCGGGCGCGGCTCAGCCGAGCAGCGAGGCCATCTTCTTCGCGACGAGGTCCGTCGCACGGCGTGGGCTCAGGCGGGCCAGGAGGTCCAGCGCCCGCGCGTCCCGGCCGATGACGACGCGGAAGCTGCCCTTCTCCACGGCCTCGATGATCTGCCGGGCCGCGTCGGCCGGGGTGGTGAGGCTGCCGGCTGCGGTGGCCGCGTCGGCGTCCCGGCCGGGGATCGAGGCTCCGGAGTTCTCGGCGATGTGGGTGGCGACGCCGCCCGGGAAGACGACCGTGACGGCGACCGACGTGCCGCGCAGCTCGGCATAGAGCCCTTCGGTCAGGAGCATGACCGCCGCCTTCGAGGCGCCGTAGACCGACTGCCCGGGCACCGGGACGAACGCGCCCATGCTCGAGACGTTGACGAGGGCGGCCTCCCGCCGGTCGGTGAGGTGCGACAGGAAGGCCCTCGTCATGTGGACCACCCCCCAGAAGTTCACCGCCATGACCTTCTCGATCTGCCGGTGCTCGAGGTCGGCGAAGGGGACGAAGGGCTGGATGACGCCGGCGACGTTGAGCAGGCCGTCGACATGGCCGTGCGCGGCGATCACGGCGGTGGGCAGGGCGTCAACGACGGCGCGGTCACTGATGTCGACCCTGTGCGTGCTGAGCCGCTCGTCGGCGGCGGCGAGTGTCGCCGTCTCGGCGAGCCCTTCCGCACTGAGGTCGACGGCGGCGACCCGGGCTCCCCGGGCCAGCAGCCCGAGCACCACCTCCCTGCCGATGCCGTTGCCGCCCCCTGTGACGACGAAGACCTTGCCGCTGACGTCCATGGTGTTCCTCTCGATTCCGCTCTGCTGCAAATGATCCGGACCTTCGTTGGGCACGAGCCACGTCGCCGTCAGGCTATGCCTCCGACGAGCGCCCGGGTCGCGGACGTGTCGACGAGACACCCGACGTCGCGGCATCCGTCGCCGGTGGAGCGGCTCAGGCCGCGACGAGGTCCTTGGCGTCGGCCCGTCCGAGCAGCTCGGCCCGCCGGTCGTACGCCCAGCCCGGCCCGCGCAGGAGGAACGACCAGCGCTCTCGCCAGGTCGCCGCTCCCGCGACGTCCCGCGCGATGTCGCGCCACTCGTGGGTTGCAATGGTCATCGGGTCGAACGTCTCGATGTTCGTCGTGAGGCCGTAGACCACGCGCTCGTCCTCGCGCTCGAAGGTGCCGAACAGCCGGTCCCAGACGATGAGGATGCTGCCGTGGTTGCGGTCGAGGTACTGCCGGTTCGTCCCGTGGTGGACCCGGTGGTGCGACGGAGTGTTGAGCACGTGCTCGAGCCAGCCGATGGAGCGCACCGCCTCGGTGTGGATCCAGAACTGGTAGATGAGGTTGAGGGCGCGGGCGTTCTCGATGACGCTCGGGCGCACCCCGGCGAGCGCGAGCAGACCGTACGGGACGCTCATGGTCAGGCCCTCCGCGACGGGCTGGCGCAGGGCGGTCGAGAGGTTGTAGCGCTCGCTCGAGTGGTGGACGACGTGCATCGCCCACAGCCAGCGGCTCTCGTGGTTGAACCGGTGGTTCCAGTAGTAGATGGCGTCCCACCCGAGGATCGCGACGGCGGTGGCGAGGATGCCGGTGCCGAGGTCCCGCCGGGTCAGCGCGAACAGCCGGGTGCCGCTCGTCTGCGCCGACCACGTCGTCGCGACGGTGAGCGCTGTGGACGCCACGGCGGCGACGGCCGTGGCGCCCGTGACGCGGCGGCCCAGCGGCGCGTCGCGAAGGTGCGGCACGGCATCCGGCCCGGTTCTCGGCGCCCGGGGGTCGCCGGCGGGGAGCGTGCCGGCCGCGGGGAGGGCTCCCTCGGCGCGGCGGCGCCGCGCGACGTCGGCGACCGTGGTGACGGCGGATGCCGCGACCGCCACCCCCATCAGCAGCCGCGCGTGGCGACCGACGCCGGGGGTCACGGGGTCGAGGAGCTTCTTGGTGACGAACGGCGCGAGGAGGCTGCCGACCCCCATGGTGAGGCTGGCGATCGTGTCGGCGAGCTCGTAGTCGCCGGCTCGGGCGGTGCCCGGCGGGCTCGGGTTGCGCCGCTGCCAGAGCAGCTCGGCGCCCATCGCCCCGATGAAGGCCGGGATCGCGAGCACGGTGAGGTCTGGTCGGGGCATCTGGCCTCTCTGCGTGGACCGGCCGTCGGCGCGGCGCGGCAGCCCGGTCGGAGACCACCACGCCCGACCTGCAGGTTAGCCCGGCGTGGGGCGCGTGCCGAGAGGTTGCGGGGTGACAGCCGCCACGCCGTGGGGCTGGGCACGACGGCTGGCAAGGGGCAGAATCCGAGGTGGGAGTCGTGGCCGTCGCCACCGCCCCGGCACCCCTCGTGAACCGGTGACGACCACCGCCGAAGGAGCTCGACATGAAGGCCAGGACCGGAGACCGGATCATCCTCGCCGGGGAGATCGTCGATCAGCCGACGCGGTCGGGGGAGGTCCTCGAGGCCGGGCCCGACGGTGGTCCGCCCTACCTCGTGCGCTGGGAGGACGGCCACACCTCGACGATGTTCCCGGGGCCGGGGGCGCTGCTCAAGGTCGTGGAGGAGCCGCCGCACCCCTCGGACGAGGGCGCGGCGGAGCCCGAGGTCGGGAGCCTGCGCGAGTGGACGGTACGAGTGACGATCTTCGAGCGCGGGGACGACACCAAGGCGACCGTGGCCCTCCTCGCCGACTCCACGGAGGCGCTGACCGCCCGCGGCTCGAGCCACCGGGGTCGCGCTGACCCGGACGACCCGCGGATCGGCGAGGAGGTCGCGGTCGCGCGGGCGCTCCGCCGGCTCGCGGACCAGCTGCTCGCGACCGCGGAGCACGACATCGAGGCCTCGACGGGGGAGTCCGACGTCATGGTGCGCGCCCGCTGAGGCGTGTACCGGTCGCGTCAGCCGCCCGCCGGCTGCGGGAGGGACGCCAGCCAGTCGACGACGGGAGCGGCCGCGGTCTCCGCGGAGTAGATGCTGCCGTGGTCGTCCCGGGGGAACACCGTGACCGTGGTCGGGTGGCCGCCGTCGCGCAGGGCGGTGCCGAAGTCGGTGCTGAACGACGGGGGCACGACCTCGTCGACCTCGCCGTGGAGCAGCAGCACCGGCACCTCGGGGCGCTGGCCGGCGAGCAGCACCGGGTTGGCGGCGTCGCGCTCGGCGGCGCCCGCGTCCGGCGCGAACAGGACCGCCGCGGCATCCGCGAAGTCCCTGATGTCGTACGGTCCGGCCAGGCCGACGAGCGCGTCCGGCTGCACCACGGGGTCCTCGCACGTCGGGTCGTAGCGGTCGGGGGCCAGCGTCGCCACCGCGGAGAGGTGGGCTCCCGAGGAGTGGCCGAGGAGGACCAGGCGGGTGGGCCGGATGCCCGCTTCGGTCGCGACCGTCGCGCCGTGGGCGAGCGCGCACAGGACGTCCTCGACCGGGGTCGGGTGGACCACCCCGTCCTGGGCCGCGCGGATCGTCACGGGTACTGCGACCACGCCGGCGTCGGCCAGGGCCTCGGCCAGCGGCCCGAGCCCGGCCGGGTCGGCCGACTGCCACGAGCCCCCCGGAATCATCACGACGACGGGTGCGCTCGTGACGCCGGTGGGGACGTGCGGGTCCGCGGACTGCTCGGCTCGGTAGCCGTCGGAGGCCATGGCCCCTGACGGCGTTTCCTCCTCCGGTGCGCTGCACGCGGCACCGGCGGTGAGCAGCATGAGGGCGACGAACGCGCCGACGCCGTGGACACCCCGGAGCCGACGGGTCGTCCGGTCGTCGTGGGTGCGTGCAGTGGGGGCAGGCGGCGGCGCCACCCTCCGAGTATCGACCTCCCGGTCGGTATCGGCACGAGTCGGGACGTGGCGTGCGGGGCGCAGGGCACCGGCGTCGCCCCCCGGCCGTGCTGCGCGCCGGCCCCCGACGGCCGTGGGACAGTGGGCCCATGTCCATGCGCCGGATCGACCGAGCCGTCGCGGACTACACGGCGCTGCGCCCGGGCCTGCTGCCGGCGACGGACCAGTTCGTCGAGCTCGTCACGGGGATCATCGACGACGCGGGCATCAACTACCTCAGCGTCACCGGGCGCACCAAGTCGATCGCCTCGTTCGCCAGCAAGGCGCGGTCGGCCCTGACCACCGCAGCCGACGACCCGCTGCGCACCGTGACCGACCAGGTCGGCGTGCGCGTCATCACCTACGTGCAGCGCGACATCGACGCCGTCGCCGGGCTCCTCGCGGAGCAGTTCACCGTCCTGGGCGACCGGGACCTCGGCGAGGAGACGGCCGCCGCCGGCCGCTTCGGCTACGCGAGCAGGCACCTGCTCGTGTCGCGAGCGTCGGGCGAGCCCACGGCGTACGAACCGCTGCTGTGCGCCTCGATCCAGCTGCGGACCGTGCTGCAGCACGCGTGGGCGGAGTTCGAGCACGACATCCGCTACAAGGGCACCGTTCCGCCCGAGCAGGTGCCCGACCTCGACCGACGGTTCACCCTCGCCGCCGGGCTCCTGGAGCTCGCCGACCGGGAGTTCGGGGCGATCCGGGACCGTCTCCAGGCCGGTCTGGGTGACCGAGGCGTCGACGCCGGTGACGAGCTCGACCCGCGGATCAGCGCGCCCGAGCTCGCGACCTTCCTGGCGGGGCGGTACTCGAGCGCCGGCTGGTCGCGCACCGAGCACTACGAGTGGATCTCCGGACTGCTCCTCGAGCTCGGGATCGCCTCCATCGACGAGCTGAGCGCGACCCTGCGGGACGTCGACAGCGCCGCCGTCACGGCCGCGATGGGGTACCGCTACCCGCCCGGCGCGGTCCGGCGCCTCGACGACGACCTGCTCTCCCGGTTCGGCGACGTCTACGTCGGGCTGCACGGCAACGCGCACCGCCGCGAGGCGCTCGTGGCCCGCCGCTCCCACCTCCCGGGCTGACCCCCGGAGGCGCTGGCGAGGTCGTCGCACCTGGGGCCCATCCGACTATGGCCTCCGGAGGAGGGGCAGTGGTCTCATGGACGGGTAGACCGCCGCCAGGGAGGCATCATGACGTCCGACCTGACCGAGTTCAGGGACCTGTACCACCGCTCGATCGAGGCGTTCACGCGCGGCGACCGAAATGCCACCAAGCCCTTGTGGTCGGCGCGCGACGACGTGACCCTGGCCAACCCGCTCGGTCCACCGGTGAGGGGCAGGGACGAGGTCCACGAGGTGATGGACCGCGCGGCTGCCCAAATCAGCGAGGGCGAGGGCTTCACGGTGGAGACCCTTGCGTTCTACGAGACGGGGGATCTCGCGTATGACGTCGTGACCGAGCACTGTCGGGCCAGACTCGGGGACGCCGCTGAGGCCGTGCCGATCAGCCTCCGGGTGACGACGATCTTCCGTCGCGAGGACGGGCAGTGGCGGATCGTGCACCGGCATGCCGACCCGATCACCGATGCGAGGCCGATCCAGTCGATCGCCCGGCCGCGCGAGCCCACGTCCTAGCGAGGCTCCGCCGCGTCGCCGATGCGCCCGGCCAGCCGCCGGAGCCCGTCGCGGATCATGCGACCGTAGCCGTCGTCGCCCATGACGTCGCTGACCGCGATCGCCGCCTCGAGGTGACGGGTGGCCCCGGCGACGTCGCCACTGCGGAGGAGCCCGTCGGCGAGGTTGAGGTGCAGCGACGGCAGCATGCCCCGAGCCGACGGGATACCGATCACCGCGAGGTCGCCGTCGCCGACCCTGGAATGCTGCTCGAGCGCGACTCGGTCCCAGTTGACCTCGGCGGTCAGATCAGTCTCGAGGTCGGCGAGGTAGTGCGCGAGCACGCACCGCTGGGCGTGGTCGGTCTCGCCGGCGTCCGCCCAGCACGCGAGGAGGAGCTCGCGGCCGCGGTCCTTCTCGCCACCGAGCGCGGTCGTGACCGCGGCGAGGACGGCATCCCACCCGCTCGTCGAGGACGTGGGACGAGGTCGGTCGGTCACGCGGGGAAGTCTGCCCCACGTCGGGCCGGGCCCTCCTCGCAGCGGTCAGCAGGTCGACTGCACCGGAGCCACACCTCACGTGACGGCCTCGGCACGATGGAGGGCGGATGCAACACCGAGGGGAAGGACTGCTGATGCCAGAGCTGATGGTGGACTTCATCACGTCCCTCGACGGCTACGCCGCCGCGGACGGCTGGCCCGGATGGTGGGGCCTCGAGGGACCTGAGTACCTCGCCTGGCTCGGCGCGCAGCCCGAACGCGACCACACCGTCCTCATGGGAGCCACCACCTACCGGGTGATGTCCGAGATCGCCGCGGCCAACGCCGACGACCCGAGCTTCGTCGCCATGGCCGAGATGTCCAAGGTGGTGTTCTCGTCGACCCTGAAGCCGCCCCTGTCGTGGGCCAACACCCGGCTGGTCGACCAGGACCCCGTCGAGGCGGTGCGGTCGATGAAGGAGGAGGGCACGGACTCGATGCGCACCATCGGCAGCCTCACCCTGTGCCGCTCACTGCTCGTGGCCGGGCTGGTGGACCGCTTCCGGGTCGTCGTCTTCCCCGTGGTCACCGGCAGCACCGGGCGGGAGAACATCTACGAGGGGTACCCCGACGTCATGATGGAGATGGTCGACAGCCGCACGTTCGACGGCCGCCTCCAGCTCCTCGAGTACGTCCCGACCGTGCTCACCGGCCCCCCGGGCGCCCACTCTCCTGAGGAGGGTGGGGGCCAGGGTTGATCCGCACCGGGATGGTCCTCCCGCACCCGGGAACGCGGCTCAGGTCCGCACCACCAACGGCCCGGTGTAGACAGGCAGGCTGAGGTCCGGGACCCTCCTGCCCTCCGGGCAGGCGGTCACCACGACGGCCTCGTCGGTGAGCGAGACCGTGTGGACCTTCTTGTCGTCTCCCAGCAGGTCGACCATCGCGTCGATCTTGTCCGCGATCCGTTCGCGGATCTCGGCCTTGAGGTCGCCCTCGATGGCACCCTCGACGAACTCCTCGACGATCTTCGTGATGCCGAGTGACAACGTCGTGACCCACCACGGCCAGTCCACGTCGACGCTGAAGCTCTTGTAGGCGGGCACCACCGCGCCCGCGACCACGTCGAGGCCGAGGACGAAGTCGATGTACAGGGTCGGGTCGGAGAAGTTGTTGATCTCGAGCTTGGTCCGGATCGACACCTTGATCCCTGACGGCGTGATGTCGAACGTGGTGAGCTTCGCGTCGTAAGCGCGGTCACTCGAAGCGGCGAACTCGCCCACCGTCTGGTTGACCTGACCTCGGAGGATCCACTCGGCGAGCTCGATCCGCGAACAGGCGTCGGTGTCGACGGCCACAGTCGCTCGGCCGAGCACGCGGGAGGCGAGGCCGACGTGTGCGGAGAGGGTGTAGGTCGTGTCGACGGCCGGGAGCACCTCGAGGGACCCCGAGCGAGAGACCGGGCGCCCGTTGATCCGGAACCCCACACGGCATCCGGCGGGAACGGTGCCGGACCACGTCAGTGTCGCCGGCCCTCCGAACGGTACGAGCCGGGTCGGGCTGGCGGCGAAGGACGCCAGGCTGGTGTCGGTCAGGCACTCGAGGGCGCCGTCGTCGATGTCGATGTCGTCATCCAGGGGAGGACGTCGAAGTGTTGCCATGGTGAGCCCCTGTTCCGCGCGCCGACCGGCACGCCTCGTGACAAGACGGTCGGGCACCGGCCGCCGATGAGAAGAGGAGGCTGGTGGAGTCGGCCCTGATACTCCCGCGGCCGTGACGTGCCCTGCCAGTTCACCAACGACGGCGCAGTGACTGGGATCGGCGCGGACGACGTGAGCCGATCACGATGCGGAGACACCGGGGTCATGACCCCGGTTTCCCCAGTGCGTGTCCCTCGGCTCGGCACCGGCGTCGGTCGCGTGTGAAAACCGGCTCCTGGACGCCGGATCCCTCACACATCGAGTGCGGCCAGCGGGACGAGCGGTCATCGGAACGCGAAGGATCGGTGTGCAGCGTGAGTGAACAGCTTCTCCGTGCAGACGGTCGGCTCAGAAGCCGCCGTCGCGGGCCATGTTGTTGAACCGGGCATAGTGTCCCTGGAACGCCAGGACGATGTCCTTGGTCGGGCCGTTTCGGTGCTTGGCCACGATCACGTCGGCCTCGCCGTCACGCTCGGGGTCGGACCGGTCGCGGTGGAGGAGGATCACGACATCGGCATCCTGCTCGATCGAGCCGGACTCGCGCAGGTCGGACATCTGCGGCCGCTTGTCGGTGCGCTGCTCGGGGCCACGGTTGAGCTGGCTGATCGCGATGACCGGCACCTCGATCTCCTTGGCGAGGAGCTTGAGCGCCCGCGAGAACTCGGCGACCTCCTGCTGGCGCGACTCGACCTTCTTGCCCGAGCTCATGAGCTGCAGGTAGTCGATGATCACCATCTTGAGGTTGTGCTGCTGCTTGAGCCGGCGGCACTTGGCCCGGATCTCCATGAGCGACAGGTTGGGGCTGTCGTCGATGAAGAGCGGGCTGTCGGAGATCGTGCCCATGATCCGCGCGAGCTTGTTCCACTGGTCCTGGCTCTTGAGCCCCTTGCGGAGGTCCTGGAGCTGGATGGTCGCCTCGGCGGACAGGATGCGCATCGTGATCTCGGTGCGGCTCATCTCGAGCGAGAACACGGCCGTGGCCATCTTGTGCTTGATCGCGGCCGCGCGGGCGATGTCGATCCCCAGGGTCGACTTCCCGACGGCCGGCCTCGCCGCGATGACGATCATCTGGCCCGGGTGCAGGCCGTTGGTCAGCTCGTCGAGCTCGATGAACCCGGTGGGCACGCCGATCATCTCGTCGGTGCGCCCCGAGGCCGCCTCGATCTCGGTGAGCGTCTCGTCGAGGATCTCGCCGAGCACGTGGTAGTCCTCGCCGCCGCGCTTCTCGGCGACGTTGTAGACCTCGGCCTGGGCGCGGTTGACGATGTCGTCGATGTCGCCCTCGCCCTGGGCGTAGCCCAGCTGGACGATGCGCGTGCCCGCCTCGACGAGCCGGCGCAGCACCGCGCGCTCGTGGACGATCTCGGCGTAGTAGCCCGCGTTTGCGGCGGTGGGCACCGACTGGATGAGCTGGTGGAGGTAGGCCTGGCCCCCCACGCGGGTGAGGTCGCCGCGCTTGGACAGCTCGTCGGCGACGGTGATCGCGTCGGCGGGCTCGCCGCGGCCGAAGAGGTCGAGGACCGCGTCGAAGATCAGCTCGTGCGACGGGCGGTAGAAGTCGTGCGCCTTGACGGCCTCGAGGCAGTCGGCGATCGCGTCCTTGTTGATGAGCATCGAGCCCAGCACCGACTGCTCGGCGTGCAGGTCCTGCGGCGGCACTCGCTCGTCCGGAGGGCCACCGGCCGGACCCCCGAACGGTGCGTGCAGCTCCGCGATGGACACCGGCTCAACCCCTCACGTCCGGACTGTGCCGGGCTCGATACGACCTGTCTGCGGCGGGCCGTCCGTGCCCTGGGAGAACCACACCAGAGACCACCGACAACCACGTCCCAGCGAGTCACCGTAGGTCAGGCGGCAGCCCCCTCCAAGCCCGCTCGAAGAGATCAGCCGAACGGCTGTGCACAACGTGGGGACAACCTGTGCAAAACGCCCGACCGGCGTGTGCACACTCGGTGGAGAACCCTGTGGACCACCGACCTCTCAGGCTCGTCACAGGTGCCTGACCTGCGCGAATGCCGTGCACCGCATGTGGAGCGGAGAAAAATCCGGGCGTGTCCCCTTCCACAGCGACCCGCGGCGACCGGCGGCCCGACTCCCGCGTTACCCGCCGGTAGCAGGCCTACCCCACCGCGCGCAGGCAGTTGGGCGAAAACGTTCTCACCCGGCGCGGCCGTAGCGCTCCGCCGACCGGGCCCGGGCCTTGGCCGCCTCGACCTCTCGGTCCTTCGGCGGAGCCGTCGTCACGAGCGCCTGGAGGAGTCGCGCCGTGGCCTCGGCGACCTCCTCGACGGCAGCGTCGAACGCCTCCTGGTTGGCCTGCGAGGGCTTGGTCGCGCCACTGACCTTGCGCACGTACTGCAGTGCTGCGGCACGAACCTCGTCGTGGGTCGCGGGAGGGGCGAAGTTGTAGAGCGGGCGGATGTTGCGGCACATGCCTCCACGGTATGCCGGTCGCGGCCAGGATGCCCGGCTCACCGCACGTCGGTCAGACCCCTGCGTACCGCCCGGGGCGGTGGTTCACGGCGATGACGAGGTTCAGCAGGACGGCTCCCGCGCCCGACGCCAGCACCACCCAGAGATCGCTCACCGCCGCGAACGCCAGGACGACCGCGACGTCGAGCGCCATCTGCACGTAGCCGGCGCGCAGGCCGAGGTGCTCCTGGCACAGCAGCGCGACGACGTTGAAGCCACCCAGGCTGGAGCCGTGCCGGAAGACCACGAGGATGCCGACCCCGGCCAGGAGGTTGCCCACGAGGGCGGCGTAGACGGGCTCGATGGGGCCGATGTCCACGGCGTGGGGGTGCACCGCGGAGAAGGTCGAGACCAGGCCGAGGGCAGCTGCGGACCGCAGGGTGAACCCCCATCCCTTGCCGCGGATCGCCAGGACGACGAACGGCACGCTCACCAGGACGAAGGCCAGGGGGAACGGCCAGCCGACGGAGCGGGCGACGAGGATCGCGAGCCCCGCGGTGCCCCCCGTGGTGGCGCCGCCCGCGTCGAGCACGAACAGGCCCATCGAGGCCAGGAAGGCTCCCGTCACGACGGCCAGCACGTTCTCGGTCCTCGTGTGCGGTGGCGCGGACACGGCCGACAGCAGTGACGTCTCGGCGGCGGCCGGCGGTGGAGGCATGGACCGACTCTGGTCCTCAGTCGGCATCCTGCACAACTGGATGCAGAGTTGTTGTACACAGAACGGCTTTTCGGTCATGTGACTGCGCATCATGTCCCTCCGGTGGCCCGGTCGACCCTGGACGACTGCGTCCCCACCCCGCCGAGGGGGCGGGCCCCCACCCGCTCACGAGACCGGACGGGCCCGGCATCCGGCCGCGGTCAGGTGAGGTGTGCCGAGCCTCACCTGCGGGCGCACCCCCGAGGGGAGAAGGATGGGTGCCATGAGGACCGTGGGTCTCGAGGAGCTGGGCCGTCACTTCGCGTCGCTGCCGGGCAAGCCCCGGGTGGTCGTCTCGGGCAACATCGCTGTCCCGTGGGAGGCGGTGCGAACGCTCGACGCGAACAAGGACGCCTACACGATCCACGCGCTCAACGCGCCTCCCGGCATCCCGGACCGCGAGGGCGTCACCGCGGAGACGTGCTTCGTCGGCGCCGGGATGCGCCGGCACCCCGACCTGTCGTACGTGCCGAGCCGGCTCTCGCTCGTGCCGGTGCTGCTCCAGCGGCGCATCCCGCCGGACGCCGTCATCGTCCACTGCGCGCCGCCGCGCGACGGCCAGCTCTCGCTCGGGATCGAGGTCAACGTGCTGCCGGCGGCCATCGAGGGATGCCGGGGCCGCTCGGGTCGCGTCGTGGCCGTCATCAACGACCAGATGCCGTACACCTACGGCGACGCGCAGGTGCCGGTCGAGGCCGTCGACCTCGCCGTGGAGGTGTCGGCGCCGCTCCCGGTGCACGAGCCGCTCGCCCCGGACGCCGACAGCCTTGCGATCGGCGAGCGCGTCGCGAGCCGGGTCAGCGACGGCGCGACGCTCCAGATGGGCATCGGCGGCGTGCCCGACGCGACGCTCGACGCTCTCACCGGTCGCCGCGGCCTGCGGGTCTGGACCGAGATGTTCAGCGACGGTGTGCTCCGGCTCGACCGGGTCGGAGCCCTCGACCAGCACCACCCGCTCACGGCGTCGTTCCTGTTCGGGTCGCGCGATCTCTACGACTGGCTCGACGGCAACCACCGTGTGCGGATGATGCGCACCGAGCACACGAACGACCCGGGTCTCATCGCGCAGCAGCGGATGATGACCTCGGTCAACACCGCGCTGGAGGTCGAC
>CAVWRI010000009.1:0-142370 GCA_963757405.1 uncultured Actinomycetota bacterium | reverse complement strand
TCCGGGGTCTGGGTCAACCTACCCGCGAGGGGCGACGGTGCGAAAACGCCGTCGCAGGCCGGGCGCGAGGTTCGACGGCCGCGCTGGGTAGGGTCACCCCGTCGACGCGGACCTCTCCGCTCGGCCCCCAGCGCACCCGCCACCGTCCAGGAGGAGCCCGCATGTCAACCCAGCGAGTCGCGATCGTCACCGGAGCGGCCCGAGGTATCGGTGCGGCCACCGCCGAGCGGCTGGCCCGCGACGGGTTCGCCGTGGCGGTGCTCGACCTCGAGGAGGCCGCCTGCGAGGCCGTGGCCGGACGGATCCGGGATGCCGGTGGCCGCGCCCTCGGCGTCGGGGTCGACGTCACGGACGCCGCGCGGGTCGAGGCCGGCGTCGCCCGGGTCGCCGACGAGCTGGGCCCGCCGGTCGTCCTCGTCAACAACGCCGGCATCATCCGCGACAACCTCATCTTCAGGATGACCGAGACGGACTGGGACGCCGTCATGGACGTGCACCTCAAGGGCGCCTTCCTCATGAGCCGGGCCTGCCAGGCGCACATGACCGCGCAGGGGTACGGCCGCATCGTCAACCTGTCGTCCTCGTCGGCGCAGGGCAACCGCGGCCAGGCGAACTACTCGGCGGCCAAGGCCGGCCTGCAGGGCTTCACCAAGACCCTCGCGATCGAGCTGGGGAAGTTCGGCGTCACCGCGAACGCCGTGGCGCCGGGCTTCATCCAGACCGACATGACGGCGGCGACGGCCGAGCGGATCGGGGTGCCGTTCGACGAGTTCCTCGCGCACACGGCATCCCAGATCCCCGTCCAGCGGGTGGGGCAGCCGGAGGACATCGCCGCGACGATCGCCTTCCTCGTGTCCGAGGAGGCCGGCTTCGTCTCCGGCCAGGTCGTCTACGTCGCCGGCGGACCGCTCGACTGACGCACTCATTGCGGATCACCCACCCCACACGGCCCGGCGCGGGCTCTCCGTGGTGGGTGATCCGCAATCAGTCGGGGGTCGCGCTGGTGCGTCGCTACGCTCGCGCCATGCTTCCCCGTCGTCGCGCCGCGCGGCTGTTCTTCGGCGCGCTGGCCGTCGTGGCCCTGCTGCACCTCGTCGCGCAGCTGGCCGGTGGCGGTGGGCTCGCCGACGTCACCCAGGTGCTGCTCATGCCGCTGCTGGCCGGGGCGCTCTGGTGCGAGACCACGGCCCCGCGGGGTCGGCTGGTCACCCTGACGCTCGTCGCGCTGGGGCTGTCGTGGCTCGGTGACAGCGCACCCCGGCTGGCGAGCGGGGATGCCGCGTTCCTCGTCATGGTCGGGTTCTTCCTGTTCGCCCAGGTCGCCTACATCGCGGCGTTCCTGCCGTTCCGGGCGCGCAGCGTCCTCCACGTGCGGCGCCCGCTGCTCCTCGTGTACGTCGCCGCGGTGGCCGCGCTGGTGCTGGCGTGCGTCGGGGGCGCCGCCGGGATGCTCGTGCCCGTGCTCGTCTACGGCGCCTGCCTCGGCACCATGGCGGTGCTCTCCACCGGCGTGAACCTGCCGACGGCCCTTGGCGGGGTGCTCTTCCTCGTGTCCGACGGGCTCATCGCCCTCGACGCCTTCGCCGCGGGGTTGGACCTGCCCGGCCAGGGGTTCTGGGTCATGGCGACCTACGTCGCGGCGCAGGTGCTCATCGTCGCGGGCGTCCTGCGTGAGCAGGCCGGCGCGGATGCCACGCCCGCGCAGACGGATGCCGTCCGCGCGGCGTGAGGCAGACGGCATCCGTCGTCGCTCGTCGCGTCATCCCAACTTTCCCGCCCGATCCCGGAACCTTCAGGTGAGCACCCCAAAGGTTCGGGCGCTCAGGTAAAGGTTCCCGCATCGGGCGGGAAAGTTGTGGCGAGGTCGTGCGGAGACGGCGGGGCGGGCTCGTGCGGGGCGCGCGGTGGGGGGTCAGAGGCCGAGGTCGCGGCCGATGAGCTCCTTCATGATCTCGTTCGAACCGGCCCAGATCTTCGTGACCCGGGCGTCGCGCCAGGCGCGGGCCACGCGGTACTCGTTCATGAAGCCGTAGCCGCCGTGGAGCTGGACGCACTCGTCGAGGACGTCGTTCTGCACCTGGGCGCTCCACCACTTGGCCTTCGCCGCGTCGACGGCGGTGAGCGTGCCCTCGGCGTGTGCCTCGATGCAGTCGTCGACGTAGGCCTCGGCCACCTCGATCGCGGTGACGAGCTCGGCGAGCTTGAACTTGTTGTGCTGGAAGGACCCGATCGCCTGACCGAAGGCCTTGCGCTCCTTGGTGTACTCGATCGTCTCGAGGAGGATCTGCTTGGCGTGGGCGACGTTGGCGCAGGCGGCGCCGACGCGCTCCTGTGGCAGGCGCTGCATCATCGCGACGAAGCCCATGCCCTCCTCGCCGATGCGGTTGGCGTCGGGCACCCGGACGTCCTGGAAGAACAGCTCGGCGGTGTCGGACTCCTCCTGGCCCACCTTGTCGAGCTTGCGGCCGCGGGTGAAGCCCTCCATGCCCTCCTCGACCATGAACAGCGTGATGCCCTTGGCGCCCTTGCTCGGGTCGGTGCGGGTGGCGACGATGACGAGGTCGGCCTGGTAGCCGTTGGTGATGAAGGTCTTGCTGCCGTTGATGACCCAGTGGTCGCCGTCGCGCACGGCGGTGGTCCGCAGCGCCGCGAGGTCGGAGCCACCGCCGGGCTCGGTCATCGCGATGGCGCAGATCTTGTCGCCGGCGGCCATCGGGGGAAGCCAGCGCTGCATCTGCTCGTGCGTGCCGAGGTCGACGATGTAGGGCGGGCAGACGTCGCTGTGGATGCCGAAGCACGAGCCGACGGCGGCGTTGAAGCCGTTGAGGACCTCAGCGGCGACGGCGTTGAACCGGTAGTCGTCGGCTCCCATCCCGCCGAACTCCTCCGGGATGCCGAGGCCGAAGAGCCCCTGGCTGCCGGCCTCCTTCCAGATGTCCCGGTCGATCGTCTTGACCTCGAGCATCTGCTCGACGCGCGGCTTGAGCGTGCGCTCGACGAACTCCTTCACCGAGGCGCGGAAGTCCTCGTGCTCGGGACCGTAGATGTTGCGGGGCATGGACTTCCTCCGGTGTGCTCGGGTGGCGCGACGATTCGTTGACTAAGCGCTTGCTTAGTCTTGCCGGGGTGCGGCATGCTGTCAACCGTGCCGAGCCCCCCGCTGAGCGAGACCGCCGTCCTCGCCGCCCTCGCCCCCGACGGCGGCCGTCAGTCGGCGGTCGGCGACGTGACGGACACCGCGGTGCGGATCATGCTCGCCGCCGCCGACGCCTTCGCCGAGCGCGGTTTCCACGCGACGACGACGCGCGACATCGCCTCGCGGGCCGGCCTGTCCCCCGCCGGGGTCTACGTGCACTTCGCGTCCAAGGAGGTCCTGCTCTTCGAGCTGAGCCGCCGCGGCCACGCGCGGGCCCGTGACCTCCTCGTCGCCGCAGCCACGGCCTCGGCAACCCCGACCGACGCCCTGCGCGCCATCGTCGGCGGGTTCTCCCGGTGGCACGCCGAGCACTACGAGCTCGGCCGGATCGTGCAGTTCGAGTTCCGCCACCTCAGCCCGGAGCACCGCGACGAGGTGCTGACGCTGCGCAAGGAGATCGACCTGGTCGTCGCCGGCGTGCTGCGCGACGGCGTCGCGACCGGGGAGTTCGAGGTTCCCGACGTGTCGGCCACCGCCCTTGCCCTGCTCTCCATGGCCATCGACGTCGCCCGCTGGTACACCCCGGACGTCCGCCGCACCCCCGAGGCGATCGAGACGACCTACGGCGACCTCGCCGTGCGGCTCGTCCGCCGCGGCTGAGCGCTGCGCGCCGTCGTCCGGGCGCGGCCGACGCCGCCGGACGCGGACAGTCGCCCCGGCGCGGGTGGATAGGGTGACGCGGTGAGCCACACCGACACGATCGCCGGGCACGGGGGGTCCCCCTCCATCGCGACCCCCGACTACTGGTGGTACGTCGCGCGTGCCGACCTCCTCGAGACCGCCCTGCGCTCGCACGTCGAGGGCGGCGGCCTGGCCCTCGACCTCGGCAGCGCCGACGGGCCCAGCGCGGACTGGCTCCGGGACGCCGTGGAGCGCACGGTCTCCCTCGACATCGACCCGCGGGGCCTGGGCTCGGACGGTGTGTGCGGCTCGGCCCTCGCGCTGCCCTTCGAGGACGGCGCCTTCGACGTCGTGTCGGCCTTCGACGTCATCGAGCACTGCGACCCCGAGGAGACCGCGCTCTCCGAGGTGCGCCGGGTGCTGCGCCACGGCGGCCGGTTCGTCATGTCGGTGCCGGCCTACACGTGGGCCTGGAGCGACTTCGACGTCGCCAACGGCCACCACCGCCGCTACACGAAGGCGCGCGCCGTCGCCGCCGTCGAGCGCGCCGGCTTCACCGTCGACCGTGTCACGCACGGCTTCGCCACCGTGTTCCCGATGTTCGCGGCCGAGCGGGTCGTGCGGAAGCTCAGCCGCCGGCACAGCGACGGCCCGGTCGACATCGTCGAGGTGCCCCAGGTGCCCAAGCCGGTGAACGACGCCCTGCTCGCGCTCGCGCGTCTCGACCGCGTCGTGCTGGCGCGGCGCGACCTTCCCTTCGGCTCCTCGGTCTTCCTCGCCGCCACCCGCCGCGGCTGACAGCTCTGGCTCCGGGCCGACGCGCGCCACGGACCGGCGACCGGGTCAGCCGTCGAGCGGGCCGCCCGACACGACGCGTGCCCGCACGTCGGCCGCCGTCCGCGCCAGACCCGCGGCGAGCGGGGTGGCGGCGAGGGCGTCCACCTCCGGCCAGACCCTGGACTCCAGGCGCAGGTCGAGCACCTGTCCCCTTGCACCTCCCCCGACCGGGATCGTGCGCAGCGGGCGGTGGAAGACGCGGCGGGCCTCGGAGACGAGGTAGCCGACGGTCACCGGCCGGCCGGACGCGAGGACCTTCGCGACGACGGTCCCCGCCGGCTCGTCCCGGGCCAGGGCGACGGCCCGCTCCACCATCCGCCCGGCGTCCGCGGCGTAGAGGTAGTCACGGATCGTGTCCATCGAGACGAAGACGGGCAGCGGGCGGCCGGTCGCGTCGGCGAGGCACAGCTGTGAGAGCAGGCCCTGCGGCTTGCCGAGGGTCTGGCCGGGGCCGTAGACGTTGGCGAGGCGGCCGAGCACCGCCCGGATGCCGGTCGCCGCGGCGAGCGCCCGCACCTCCTCCTCCATCGCGAGCTTGGCCCGGCCGTAGGCGACGAGCGGGACCGGCTCGCTGGCCTCGTCGAACGGCGCGGGCGACGACCCGGCGTAGAGCCCTCCGGCGGAGGACGCGAGGAAGACGACGCCGTCACCGGCATCCGGACGCACGGATGCCGCGAGCGTCGCCAGGGTCCGGGCGAACACGCGCACCTCGGCGGCGAGGGCGTCCTCGGCCGTGGCCACGACACCGGCCCCGGCGCACCAGGCCAGCGACCAGGGCCGGCCGTGCATCACCGCGGTGAACCGTGCGACGTCGGCGGCGAGGGCATGCACGCTGGCGTCCTCGTCACCCCAGGGGACCACGCTCGTCGTCACCTCGTGCCCGGCGGCGTGGCAGGCCGCGACGACGTGGCGCCCGACGAGCCCGCCCGCGCCGACGACCCAGGTGAGGGGCCGCGCGGCGGACTCGGCGCTCACGCCTCGTCCCGCCCCAGGGGCCCCTCGCGCGGGTCGCGAACCGGGAGGTAGAGCGGCTTGCCCATCGCCATGTTGACGGCCATCCCGACGTACTCCGCGATGACGCCGAGGCTGAACAGGATGACGCCAGTGGCGACCATGAGCAGGATCATCGTCGACGTCCAGCCCGGCGCCTCCCACGAGCCGAGGGCGCGGCCGATGATCAGGGCCACGGCGACGACCGGCGCGAGGAGCACCGCCCCGGCACCCAGGGCGCTCACCCAGCGCAGGGGCCGGGTGCCGCTGGAGAGCACGAGCCGCCAGAAGTGCGACAGCAGCCGGCGCAGGTCGTAGCCCGAGGGCCGGTCGCCCTCCGACCGCATCTCGACGGGGCACGTCGTGACCCGGCGGGCGACCCAGGCGATGGCGACGTCGAGGTAGATGCCGGGGCCGGCGTAGGCCGCGACCGAGCGCGCCACCTCGCCGAGCACCAGGCGGTAGCTGTTGAACTCCGCCGCGGGCGCACCCTTGGCCAGCCGTTGCACGACCCACTTCGCGCTCCGGGAGGCGGTGTTGCGCACGGCGCCGTGCGGCGGCTCGTTCGTCGGGCGGGCGTAGACGACGTCGGCCTGCTCGGCCATGGCCGTGTCGAGGAGCGCGCCGATGGCCTCGGGGTCGTGCTGGCCGTCCTCGTCCATCGTGACGACCCACTCCCCGCCCGACGCGGCGATCCCCGCGAGGGTGGCGGCGTGCTGGCCGAAGTTGCGGCTGAGCCAGACCGCGCGCACCCACTCGTGGGTCGCGGCGAGGTCGCGGATGGCGTCGTCGCTGCGGTCGGGGCCGCAGTCGTGGACGAGGACGACCTCGGTGACGCGGTAGGCGCGGCCGCCGGGCGACGTGCGGTCGGTGACGGAGGCCGCCAGCTCGGCGACGACGGACCGCAGCGTGCGCTCGCCCTGGTAGACGGGGACGACGACGGACACCAGGTGCGTCGTCCGGTCCGGGGTGGCGGTCACGGCGGCAACCCTATCCGCAGCCGACCCCGCCCCCGAGGCACGGGGACGGGGTCGTGGGGCCTCGGCTCAGTCGCGGGTGAGCTTGCGGTAGGTGACGCGGTGGGGACGGGCCGCCTCGGCCCCGAGGCGCTCGATCTTGTTGGCCTCGTAGGCCTCGAAGTTGCCCTCGAACCAGTACCACTTCGCAGGGTTCTCGTCGTCGCCCTCGTAGGCGAGGATGTGCGTCGCGACGCGGTCGAGGAACCACCGGTCGTGGCTGATGACGACCGCGCAGCCGGGGAACTCCAGCAGGGCGTTCTCGAGCGAGCCGAGGGTCTCGACATCGAGGTCGTTGGTCGGCTCGTCGAGGAGCAGCAAGTTGCCGCCCTCCTTGAGGGTGAGCGCGAGGTTGAGCCGGTTGCGCTCGCCACCGGAGAGGATGCCGGCCTTCTTCTGCTGGTCGGGACCCTTGAAGCCGAACTGGCTGACGTAGGCCCGCGAGGGGATCTCCACCTGGCCGACGTTGATGTAGTCGTGCCCGCCGGAGACGGTCTCCCAGAGGTTCTTCTGCGGGTCCAGCCCACCGCGGCTCTGGTCGACGTAGGAGATCTTCACGGTGTCGCCGACGTCGACGGTGCCGTCGTCGGGCTCCTCGAACCCGACGATCGTCTTGAAGAGCGTCGTCTTGCCGACACCGTTCGCCCCGATGACGCCGACGATGCCGTTGCGCGGCAGCGTGAAGGACAGGCCCTCGATGAGCACACGGTCGCCGAAGCCCTTGCGGAGGTTGCGCACCTCGATGACCTTGCTGCCCAGGCGCGGGCCCGGCGGGATCTGGATCTCGTCGAAGTCGAGCTTCCTCGTGCGCTCGGCCTCGGTGGCCATCTCCTCGTAGCGGGCGAGGCGGGCCTTGGACTTGGTCTGGCGCGCCTTGGCGTTGCTGCGCACCCACTCGAGCTCCTCGGCGAGGCGCTTGGAGAGCTTGGCGTCCTTCTTTCCCTGGACCAGCAGGCGCGCCTGCTTCTTCTCGAGGTAGGTCGAGTAGTTGCCCTCGTAGGGGTAGGCGCGGCCGCGGTCGAGCTCGAGGATCCACTGGGCGACGTTGTCCATGAAGTACCGGTCGTGGGTGACCGCGACGACGGCGCCGTGGTAGGCCGCGAGGTGCTGCTCGAGCCAGAGCACCGACTCGGCGTCGAGGTGGTTGGTCGGCTCGTCGAGGAGCAGCAGGTCGGGCTTCTGGAGCAGGAGCTTGCACAGGGCGACGCGGCGCCGCTCACCACCGGAGAGCACCGTGACGTCGGCATCCGGCGGCGGGCAGCGCAGGGCGTCCATCGCCTGCTCGAGCTGCGAGTCGAGGTCCCAGGCATCGGCGGCGTCGATCGCCTCCTGGAGGGTGCCCATCTCGGTCATCAGCGCGTCGAAGTCGGCATCGGGGTCGGCCATGAGCGCCGAGATCTCGTTGTAGCGGTCGAGCTTGGCCTTGATCTCGCCCGCGCCCTCCTCGACGTTGCCGAGGACGGTCTTCTCCTCGTTGAGCTCGGGCTCCTGCATGAGGATGCCGACGGAGTACCCCGGCGTCAGCCGGGCTTCGCCGTTGGACGGCTGGTCGAGGCCGGCCATGATCTTCAGGACCGAGGACTTCCCCGCGCCGTTCGGGCCGACGACGCCGATCTTGGCGCCGGGCAGGAAGGACAGGGTGACCTCGTCGAGGATGACCTTGTCGCCGTGCGCCTTGCGGGCACGGGACATGACGTAGATGAACTCGGGCATGGGGCAAGGCTATCGACCCGACCCGCCCCGCCCGAATCCGTGCCCCGCCCAGCCGGTCACGCGGCCGCCTCGTCTCCCGTCGGGACGAGCGGCCCGGTACCCGGCGCCGGTCCGTCGTCGGTGCCGTCCGGCGGCAGGTCGAGGGGCCGTGCCGGCGCTGCCACCTCGCCGAGCCCCCGGCCCGGCCCACCCTCGACGACGTAGGGGTCGGTCTCGGGCGCCCCGAACGCCGACCCGCCGAACCCGTCGCCGGTGGACCCGTCGCGTGCCGCCGACCGGCCGTAGCCGTCGCCGTCGGCCCCCTGTCCACGGCCCACCTTCGAGAAGGCGGCGGTCCCGAACGCGAGGTCGTGACCCACGGCATCCGCCACGACCTCGACGGCCCACCAGGTCGTGCCGTCGTCCTTCTGCCACGACCGGACGTGCTGCCGCCCGTGCACCGTGACCGGGTGGCCCTTGCGCAGCGACGCCCCGACGTTGGTCGCGAGCGCCTTGTACGTCGCGACGTCGTAGAAGCTCGTCTCCGCGTCCTCCCAGACCCCGGGCTGCCCGGCGACCTGGCGCCGCACCGACGACGCGATCCGGAAGGTCGTCATCGGCACGCCCGCCCGGGTCGTGCGGGCGGTGGGGTCGGCGACGAGCCGGCCCCTGATCGTCACGTAGGTCTCGTTCATGTCTGGTCCCTCCCTGCGGCCCCGCACCTCGGGGCGCACGCCCGAGCCTGCGGCCACCAGGCGGCGCGACAACCACGCACGACCTCCCTGTGGACGACCGGCGCCCCGGGCGAACCCTGTGGACGACGGGTCAGACGTCCGCGGCGCGCCGGAGGGCGGTGCGGGTCGCCGCGTGGCGCTCGAGCACCCGCTCGACCGGCAGGACGATGCGGTCCTGCGCGACGGTGTCGATCGAGGCGCGCAGCCGCTGGTCCATGACCCGGCCGCGGCGCCGGGCGCCGATCCGCGCGAACCACCGGGACAGGAGCGCCAGGAGCAGCCCGCCGAGGAGGCCGACGACGAGCAGCACGAGCGGGATCGGCACCACGCCCCACGTCGGTGGCTCCCCGACGAGGAGGTCGAGCTGGAGGAGCCCGATCACGACGTAGAGCGCCAGCCACAGCAGCCCGGCCAGTGCCACGGCCGCCAGGACGAGCTGGGCCAGACCGACGACCCGCCACCAGATCGGTGCCCGGGCGTGCAGCGAGGTGCCGACGACAGCCTGGTCGAGCGCGTCGCCGAGGGCGTCGCCGGGCGGGGTCGCCGCGCGCTCGAGCGCCTCGGCCCACGGCACCGGGAGGTCGCGCCCCGCCCGGTCGGCGAGGCGCCGGGTCGCGAGGTCGACGGCGGCCCGCGCCGCGGGCGTCGGCGGCGGCAGCGAGGAGCGGCCGAGCACCGAGCGGACGTCGGCGGCGGAGACGGAGATGTCGCGCCCGTCGAGGCGCAGTCGTCGCAGCGGACGCGGCCGCAGCCGGTGCACCCACCGCGTGAAGGGCCAGCCGGTGCGGGCCGGCCGACTCCATCCGGTAGTCACGCGCCACGGCCTCCACGACGGTCGGGACCCCCGCGCTGCGGGCGAGGGCGTCGAGCAGCTCGGTGCGGGCCGCGGCATCCACCGCCGTCTCGGAGGGAGCGACGTGCGCGCCGAGGGCGCCGGCCGCGGCGCGCACGTCGCCGGCGAGGCGCGCACGGGCAGCGGTACGGCCGGCCACGGCGTTCGCGAGGCGCTGGCGGAGCTCGTCGAGGCCCGCGCCGCTCGTCACCGACGTCGCGAGCACCGTGGCCCGGGGCACGCCGTCGCGCTCCATGAGGCGCACGAGGTCGGCGCGGCACTGCTCGACCTCCGCGGGCGTGAGGCGGTCGGCCTGGTTGAGCACGACCATCGTCACGGCCTCGTGGGTCGACAGGGCCGCCACGTAGTCGTCGTGGAGCCGGGAGTCGGCGTACTTCTGCGGGTCGGTCACCCACACGAAGAGGTCGACGAGCTCGAGGACCCGCTCGGCCTCGGTGCGGTGCCCGACCTCGGTGGAGTCGAAGTCGGGCAGGTCGAGCAGGACCAACCCGTCGAGGGAGCCGAGCTGGGCGCCGAGCTGGGCACCCGCAGCACCGTCGGCGGCGACGTGGTGGCGGGTGCCGACCCCGAGCCAGTCGAGGAGGTCGCCCACCGGTTCGTCACCCCAGATCGCGGCGGTGGGGGTCGCGGTGGTCGGGCGCCGGACGCCGACCTTGGCGACGGCATCCCCGACGAGCGCGTTGAAGAGCGAGGACTTGCCGCTGCCGGTCGCGCCGGCGAGCGCGACGACCGTGTGGCCACCGACGAGGGCGGTGCGCTCGGCGACCTTCGCGACGACGGCGTCGGCGCGGGCACGCTCGGGCGCGGGAAGCTCGGACCCACCGGCGTCGACGGCCGCCGCGAGCGCGGTCGCCGCAGCCGACAGCTGCTCCGGTGACACGACCGCCCCACGCGCGGAGCCCATGCGCAGCGGGCTCACCGCACCACCGCCCGCAGGCGGGTGGCGACGGCGGCGAGCCGGGCGGCCTGCTCCTCGGGTGGGGCGCTCTCGGCGAGCGCGGCGGCATACCGCTCCCGCTCGCCGGCGTAGAGCCCGTCGGCCATCTCGAGGAGGCGCGCGCGGGCCTTGGCCGCCATCTCGCGGACCGCCTGGTCGCCGAAGATCGCCTCCAGGACGCGCTGCGCCAGCAGGGCCGTGCCACCCGCGATGCCGATCTCGGCACCGACGAGGCCTCCGGTGCTGCCGAACGCCACGAGCATGAGGAACAGACCGATGGCGTTGAGCCCGTAGGCCGCGATCCTGGCGTTGGTGCGCCGGCCCTGACCCTCGGTGCGGACGAGCTCGAGCACCTCCCCCTGCCAGGCGCGCACGAGCCGCTCGACGTCGGGGCCGAGGGTCGGTGACGGCTTCGTCAGGCCGGGGTGGCGCGAGAGCACGGGAGCGCCCCCGGGCAGGCGGCGCCAGGCGCGGGCCGTCTGGGAGGCGGCCTGCTCGGCGCTGGAGAGCAGGAGCGCGGCGACCCCGGTCTGGAGGGCCTCGCCCAGGCCCTCGGCCGGTGGCGGCGAACCCTTGATGGCGGAGGTGAGGCGGTCGCGCCAGCGCGAGATCGTCGTCTCGACCTGGCGGAAGAACTCGCCGGTGCCGACGAACTCCTGCCAGCGGGCGAGTACCTCGCCGCGCAGGAGCGTGCCGTCGGTCATCCCGTGCGAGACGTGCTCGCGGGCGTCGACGTAGGCCTCGTCGACGGCGCGCCGCAGCGCGGTCGCGGCATCTGCCTGGTCACGGCTGGCGACGACGAGCTCGGCCGTGCGCCCGGAGAGCGACTCGACCGCGCCGCGCAGGGTCTGGCCGACGACGATGGAGCGGGCCCGGGCGTCGCCGGCGAGGGCCTGCAGCCACGCGCGCAGCCGCGCCACGGCATCCGCGGGCAGCCGTCCGTCGGGGTCGAGCTCGGTCTCCGGGACCGTGAAGATCGGGGCGGTCGGCAGCCCCTGCTCGCGGAGCATGCTCGCGAGGTGGGGGCGGATCTCCTCGACGGCCTCCGGCGGGATGCGGTCGAGGACGATCGCGACAGCGGTGCCGCGGTCGGCGGCAGTGCGCAGGAAGTCCCACGGCACGGCATCCGCGTAGCGCGCCGCGGTGGTGACGAAGAGCCAGAGGTCGGATGCCGAGAGCAGCTGGGTCGCGATGGTGCGGTTCGCGGAGACGACCGAGTCGATGTCGGGGGCGTCGAGCAGGGCCATGCCGGCCGGGAGCGCCGTCGACTCGGCCAGGCGGACGGTGCCGGGCTGGGACTCCCCGGTGTCCTCGCCGGTGACGCGAGCGAGGCTGGGGAGGATGCGGGTGTCCTCGAACCAGCGACGGTCGTCGGGGTGGTGCACGAGCACCGGCGAGGTGGTCGTCGGGCGGAGCACGCCGGGGCGGCTCACCTGACGGCCGACGACGGAGTTGACGAGGGTCGACTTCCCCGCGCCGGTGGAGCCGCCCACGACCGCGAGCAGGGGCGCGTCGATCGAGCGCAGCCGCGGCAGGACGTAGTCGTCGAGCTGCTGGAGGAGCTGACGGCGGGAGGCCTCGGCAGGGGCGCGGCTCGGCACCTCGAGCGGCAGGACGGCTTCGGCGACGGCGTCGCGCAGCCCTTCGACAGCGGAGACCAGCGCCTCCACGTCCCCGTCCACGCTCACCCCGTCAGCCTAACGATTCGCAGGTGGGGCTCCTGACATCTGCGGGGCGCGGCGGATGATGGGCCCATGCGGCTGTTCGTGTCCCTCGAACCTTCGACGCCGGCCGTCGAGCACCTCGACGACTTCCTCGACGTGCGTCGGGATGCCGGCAGCGAGCTGCGATGGTCGTCACCGCAGCAGTGGCACCTGACGCTGGCGTTCATGGGGTCGGCGCCGGACCGGGTGGCCGAGGACGTCGTCTCCGGCGTCGCCGTCGCGGCCGGTCGGGCGGCGCCGGTGGCGCTGGCGCTCGAGGGCGGCGGGTGCTTCCCGGACGTCGCGCGGGCGCGGGTGCTGTTCGCCGGGCTGGCGGGCGGGGACGCCCTCGCGCCCCTGACCCGGGCGGTGCGGGCCGCGTGCTCGGTGGCCGGCGCGGCGCCCGAGGGCGGGCCCTTCCACCCGCACGTGACACTGGCCCGGTTCCGCCGGCCGGCCGACGCCACGCGGTGGGTGCGGGTGCTCGACACGTATGCCGGTCCGCCGTGGACCGCGACCGAGGTCGCCGTCGTCGCCTCGCACCTCCCCCGCGAGCGCGGCCCCCTGCCCCGGCACGAGGTGCTGGCCCGCGTGCCCCTCGGTGGGTGAGCTAGGCCCCGTCGAGTGGTCCGCGGCGCACCCGGTCGCACAGGTCGGCCGCCGTCGCGGCCCACCGCGCCCACGAGAGCTCCTCCAGGCCCCGGCGCCGGGCGGCCTCTGACATCGCGAGCCACGCGTCCGGGGCGGTGAGCCGAGCCAGCGCGTCCACGGCCTCGGGAACGAGGCGCTCGGGGTCCACCAGGACGCCCGTGACGCCGTCGTCGACGATCGTCGGCACCCCGCCGGTACGGGTCGCCACCACGGGCAGGCCGGATGCCGCCGCGTCGGTCAGCGTCACCCCTCCGGCATTCGCTCGGGCGGGTTCCAGGAGGACGTCGTGCGAGGCGTAGAGGTCCCCCATCCGTTCCCGGGGGACCCGACCCAGCCGCGTGGTCCCTGCCGGGAGGTCGGGGCCGTCGCCGACGACGGTCAGCTCGCAGGGCGTCCCGCGGCGGTCGAGCTCCGAGACGACCTCCAGCGCGAGGTCGCCTCCCTTGCGGGCCCAGTCACTCCCGACGAAGAGCACCCGCAGGGGCTCTCCGCGCCGTGGGCCGGTCGGTGGGCGGGTCGACCTCGTCGAGGGCCCGAAGGGGGCGACCCGGATGCGGGAGGGTGCCACCGCGTAGTCGGCCGTGAGGGAGGCGGCCGCCCAGTGGGATGCGAGCAGGAAGGCCGCCGCGCGCCGCGCGGTCCGGCGGGCCAGGACCTCACCCTGCCACCTGGCGGTCGCGTGCAGCCCCGTGAACAGGGGGTAGTAGCCCATGAGGAGGCGGAAGGTCGCGTCGCCCACCTCGACGACGGGGACGCCGGCATCCGCGTAGGCGAGCGGGGTCGAGGCGGCGACCGACAGGACGACGTCGACCTCGGCATCCCGCACGGACCGGGAGACCCCGTCGGCCCTCGAGTGGCTGGTGGCGAGGCCGTGGCCGGGCAAGTACCCCCGGCCCCGGCTCCCGAGCAGGCGCGCGGCGGCACGGTCGACGAGGTGGTGGCCCGCGGTGGCGACAGGGATCGGGACGAGGTCGACCTCCTCGCGCAGGGCGGTGTACATCGGCGCGACGACGCCGGACCAGGCGGCGGGGTCGTCGACGGCCCACGTGGTCAGGAACCCGACCCGCACCCTGCCTCCTCCGAAAGTGCGCCGTCGGCGCTCGCCCGCTGGACGACTATGGCACGACAACCGAGGGGGCCCATGGCTCGACACCTGAGTGCGGCGGTCGCGGATGGGGTGCGGCCTGCTTCGGGCGCTGTGGTCGTTCAGGGGCAGCGGGGGCTCGGGGCCCTGCGCCGAGCGGTGGAAGGCCTGCGGTCGAGCGTCGATGGGGCGCAGCCCGGGGAGCGGTCTGGCCTGCCTCAGACCGCCGGCGCCGAGGTGGACGTGGCCCTCGCGATTCTCGCCACGGCCCTCGGCACGGAGCGTCCCGCCTTGGAGCTGCGCGCCAAGGCGTACTCCGCGGCCGTCTTCTGGGCCCTGGTGACGGTGACCTTCTTAGCCATGCTGCTCCTCGCCGTGCGTCTCCGAGTCCACGTCCGATGATACGGGTGCCTGCCCTGGACCGACAGGGCCGGAGGCGCTCAGGCGTCCCTCCCCGGGGACAGGGGCTTCGACCACGACGACCACCTCCTCGCCCTCGACCTCGGCCGCCTCGATCTGCGCTTCTGCGGCGCCGTACACCGAGGCCAGGGCGGCGTCGATGAAGCTCTGCTGCTCGGGATCCAGCATGGCCGAGTCACCGAGCGCGCGGAGCTCCCGGAGCCCGAGGTCGGCCTTCGCAGGGTCATCCGAGACCGCCAGCTCGGCGGCCCACTTCAGCGTCCGCATGGTCTCCTCGCGCCTCGACCGGACCTCGAGCTCGGTGTCCCCCATGCGGGTCACGACGTTGGCCACGATGACGCCCGCGAAGGCCAGCAGCGGGGTCGCCACTGCCACGGCGATCACGAGCCACGTGGGGACGACGGAGGTCTCCGGCATCCGGCAAGACTAGGAAGGAACGGCGACGATCCGGCTGTGCCACACCGGGTCGAGACCAAGGAACGAGGTGGTCGCCCGAGCGGCTGGTGCTTCTGCCGGGGGCTCTGCCGCCCAGCCGCGGCGCCCCCGGCAGGACTCGAACCACCGGCGATGCGCTCGGAGTCGTCCACGGTCATCTGGCAGCCGTGGGGGCGCACCTCGGACGTCCGCGTCACCATGCCACGGCAAAATGGCTCTTGACAACATTTCTTGTCAATGGCACGGTGGCGTCATGCAGGACGTCGAGGTCATCGAGAGCGCGGAGGCAGCCGCCGCTGCGCTGGATCCGGTCCGGGCCCGGCTGCTCGGCGAGCTGGCCGTCCCGGCCTCCGCCGCCGGGCTCGCCGCCCGGGTCGGCATCGCACGCCAGAAGGTCAACTACCACCTCAAGGCGCTCGAGGCGCACGGCCTGGTGGAGCTGTCCGAGGAGCGCCGGCACGGGGGCATCACCGAGCGAGTGCTGCAGGCGTCGGCGGTGTCGTACGTCGTGTCGCCGGCGGCCGTCAGCGCGTCCGCCGCCGACCCGGACGCCAACGCCGACCACCTGTCGGCGGGCTACCTCGTCGCGCTGGCCGGCCGGCTGGTGCGCGAGGTCGGCGCCCTGACGCGCCGGGCCGGCGCGTCCGGCCAGCGCCTGCCGACGCTGACCATCGACACGGAGATCGGCTTCCGGTCGGCCGCCGACCGGGCTGCCTTCGCGGACGACCTGACCGCCGCGGTGCTCGACCTGGCCGCTCGCTACCACCACGACGACGGGCGCCCGCACCGGCTCCTCGTCGCCGCCCACCCCCTTCCTGAGGAGATCTCATGAGCACCACCCCGAACGTCCCGTACCGCCTGGAGTTCAGCGTCGAGGTTCCGGGCACCCCGGAGCAGGTCTGGCACGCGATCGCCACCGCCAAGGGCATGAGCGCCTGGTTCCTGCCGACCGAGATGGAGGAGCGCGAGGGGGGCTCCCTGCACATCACCATGGGCCCCGAGATGGGCTCGGACGGCCACGTCACCGGCTGGGACCCGCCGCGCCGCATCGAGTACGAGGAGGACTGGGCCGCCCTCATGGGCAAGGACCCGGATGCGCTCAGCCCGCTGACGTCGGAGTTCCTCGTCGAGGCGCGGTCCGGCGGCACCTGCATCGTGCGCGTCACCAGTAGCGGCTTCGGGACCGGCGCCGCGTGGGAGTCGGAGTTCTGGGACGACCTGGGCCCCGGCTGGATGCCGTTCTTCGACAACCTGCGCCTCTACCTGTCGCACTTCCCCGGCCAGGAGGCCACCCAGCTCGAGGTCACCGCCTCCCACCCCGGCGACGCGGAGGCGCTCTGGTCGACCCTGCACGACGCGCTCGGGCTGGGCGACGAGGGCGCAACGGTCGAGGTGCGCGGCGTCACCGGCACCGTCGAGCGGATCGGCCAGCGGCAGGCGCTGGTCCGGATCACCGCGCCGGTGCCCGGGATGCTCAGCGCCTCCACCCACGACTGGGGCAACGGCACGGCGACGGCGGGGGTGCGGGCGTACCTGTTCTCCGCCGACGCGGCCGACTACGTGCGGCGCGAGGAGCCGGCCTGGCAGGCCTGGCTGCAGGGGCTCTCGGTCCAGGCCTGATCCACTGCGCGGATCCGCGTCCGCGACCGGGGCGATGGCCCCCTGACGCCACAGCGCAGCGCCCGCGCGCCCAGCGGGACTCCGCCTCAGGACCTGACCCCATGACCGCCGACATCGCACTCGCCCTGACCGCGACAGTCCGCACCGTGATGGACCGGATCCGTACCTGATGCTCGGCACGATCGACGGGGACGGGCTACCCGCACCTCGCCGGTGCCCCTCGCCCACACCGATACCGAGCGACTGAGTGACACCCCAGGGCCAGGACCGTCACGTGCCGGCAGACAGACCACCCCGCCAGTACCGAATGATCGAGGAACGACATGAACAGCATGAATGACACCGGGGTCGTCGCGGGTCCGGCATCGGGCCAGAGCAGCCACACCCACCGCATCCGCGGGCTCCTCGGCACCGGCTTGATGGCCACGCTCGCAGCGATGGTGGCCACCACCCTCGCCGCTGCGCTCGCCCAGGCCGTTGGCGTCGACTTCGAGGTCCCCGATGGTGGCGCGACGATCCCGTTGCCCGGGTTCGCCGTGGTGACCGGCTTCTTCTCGGTCGTGGGCGTGGTCATTGCCGCCGCACTTCTCCGGTGGAGCGCTCGCCCCGCCGAGCGATTCGTGCGGACGGCAGTGACGCTGACCGCCATCTCGCTGGTCCCGCCCCTCCTCTCCGGAGCAGACCCCGCCACCATCACCGCCCTCCTCGGGCTCCACCTCGTCGCTGCGACGGTGATGATCCCGTCCCTGGCGCGGAGCCTCCGCACCCGGACCGATTGACGAGCCTCTGGCGGCGACCCGGCAGGAGGTCAGCAACCGTGCTGCTGGCTGGCGTCCCGGATGGCTCGTCCGCAAAGAACCCGGTGACCGGTTTCCGCGGGTCAGGGAATGTTGTCGCGAGTGCCCCCGGCAGGACTCGAACCTGCGACCTCGAGATTAGAAGGCTCTTGCTCTATCCGGCTGAGCTACGGGGGCCGGGCAGCCGGTGCCCCGGATGCCGTCGCAAGTGTAGGTCCGGCCCCGGGTCCGTGCTCCGCGGTCGGGTCGCTGCTCCGGAGGCGCGTCCATGCAGCAGCGCGCGGCGGGAGCAACGACCCGAGCCGGGAGGACGAACCCGAGCCGGTCCGGACCGGCGACCAGCATCGCACCCGCGACACGGCATCCGACCCGCGGAGTCAGGAGCAGCTCGCCACGTCATGAGGTTCTCGTCGAGTCAGGGCCGGATACGACCCTGACTCGACGAAGTGCTCCTGACTTCGCGGAGAAGCCGGGGGTGGGGTCAGGCGCTGGCGAGCTGGCGGGTGCGGCGCAGAGCCATCTCGGCCAGGGCCGCCGCCACGTCGGGCACGACCGAGTCGTCGAAGGCCGCCCGCGGCGAGTGGTTGTCCTCGGCGTCCGTGTGGTCGGGCAGGGCGCACGCGCTGACGTTGAGGTAGGCCCCGGGCACCTCGTCGAGGACGAAGGACATGTCCTCCGAGCCGGCCTCCGGGTTGACCATGTCCGCCCACCGGTCGTCGCCGAACAGGTCGGTGACGACGCCTCGCGCGAACGCGAACTCGTCGACGTCGTTGACCGTCACGGGGTAGCCGTTGCCGATCTTGACCTCGGCGGTCAGGCCGTGGGCCCGGGCGATGCCCTCTGCCACCTGCGCGACCACCTCGTGCGCCTTGACCCGGTGCTCCTTGGAGAAGGTCCGCAGGGTCGCCTCGACGACCGCGTCGTCCGGGATGATGTTGTCCTTCGTCCCGGCGGCGATCCTGCCGACGGTGAGCACCACCGGGTCCCACACGCTGAACTGCCGGGTCACGGCCGTCTGGAACGCGAGCACGATCTCGCACGCCACCGGCACGGGGTCCTTGGTCCGCTCGGGCGCCGACCCGTGACCGCCGACCCCTCGCACGGTGACGAACACCTCGTCGGCCGCCGCCATGAGCGTGCCCGGCCGGCCGAACCACACGCCGCGGGGGTGGTCCGCGGAGTAGACGTGCACGGCGTATGCCGCGTCGACCCGGCGGCCGGCCGCCTCGAGGAGGCCCTCGCCGATCATCGGGGCGGCACCGCCGGGGCCCTCCTCGGCGGGCTGGAACATGAGCACGACGTCGCCGACGAGCTCGTCGCGCAGCTCGTCGAGGATCCGCGCGGCTCCGACGAGCCCGGCCATGTGGAGGTCGTGCCCGCAGGCGTGCATCAGGCCCGGGCGCTCCGACACGTAGTCGACGTCGACCTCCTCGGCGACCGGCAGGGCATCCATGTCGCCGCGCAGCAGCACGACCGGACGCTCCCCCTCGACCGGCGCGCGCCCCCGCAGCACCGCGACGACCGAGCTCAGGGACTCACCCGTGCTCACCTCGAGGTCGAGCCCCGACAGCGCCTCGAGCACCGCCGCCTGCGTGTCCGGCAGGTGCAGCCCGAGCTCCGGGATGCGGTGCAGCCGACGGCGCAGGTCGACGAGCTCCGGGGCGATGCGTCGGGACACGGCGAGGGCGTCGGTCACGGGGAGGTCCTCTCGGTGGGCAGTGGGGAACGGGACGTCGAACGGGCGGGATGGGCCAGCGGCGCGCCGCGCGGCATCCGGCACGAGGGTATGCCGGGAGCGGGCGTCGTGGTGCCCCCGCCCGCCGGGCGAGGCGTCAGCTGCCCGGCATCCCGACGAACTCCAGCCGACGACGGCGCAGCGACTCGAGCAGCTCGCGCTCCTGGTCCTCGGCGTGCTCGTCGGCCGCCGAGTGGTACATCCGCCGCCGCAGGAGGGCGAGCTCGCTGGCGGTGTCCTGGAACGCGCGCATCGCCGCGAGCCCGGCCCGTCCGGTGTTGGCGCGCGCCCACCGCCGCGCCTCGCGGCGGTGGGGCATGGACGCCAGCATCGCGACCTCCGCAGGAGAGAGCCACCCGACGTCGGCGTAGGGACGCAGGAACTGCCCGATGAGGTGACCCTCGTGGCGTCGCGTCCACGCGACGAACCCGAGGAACGCGAGGAAGATTGGCACCTCGACGAGCAGGTAGACGACGAGCACCCCCTGGCCACCGGAGACCGCGGCGAGGTTCCAGAGCGCGTGGGCGAGCACGGCCAGCACGAAGCCCGCGACGGGGGCCACGACCCGCGGCACCCAGGTGCGGCTCGTGGCGGCCACGCCGATGCCGATGCCGGTGAGCACGGTGAACATCGGGTGAGCGAAGGGCGACATCACGCAGCGGGCGACGAACGTCGCGGTGAGGGCCTCTCCCCCGCCCTCCGACCACGCGACCGCGAGGTACTGCATGTTCTCCGTGAACGCGAAGCCGGCCGCGCACACGCCGGCGTAGACCATGCCGTCGGTGATGCCGTCGAACTCGTGCCGCAGGAACCACCAGACGAAGAGGACGAGCACGCCCTTGAGCGCCTCCTCGGCGACCGGGGCGACGAGCACCGCCGTCGTCGCGAGCGCAGCCTCGGGGTCGGTCGTCGCCTCGATGACGGCGATCGCGCTCGTGTTGAACAGCGCCGCCAGCACGGCCGCGACGAGGGCGCCCCAGAGGAACGCGCCGACGAGGTAGCGGGTGGGCTCGGACTCGAAGCGGTCGAGCCACAGGAACGTCGGGATGACGATGCCGAGGGGGACGACCGCGATGACGAGGGCCAGCAGCGCGGTCTGCACGCCGAACGTGGCGCCGAAGTACGTCGCGACGACGAGGGCCACGAGGAGGAAGCCGACCCCCGCGACGCCGCCGACGATCCAGCGCCGCAGGGCGTCCCGCGTCGTGGGGTCGCGCCGGGACGTCGCGACGGGTGGCTGCGTGGCGAGGTCCCCGCTCATGGGAGGTGACCCTAGTGGAGAGCCGGACCCTCCTCGCCCGTCCCGCTCGCCCTCACCCCTCCTCGCCCATCCACCGATCCACCCGGTCCCGGCCCGTCCACCGATCCACCCCGGCCGACCGCGCGGTCCGACCTACGATGGCCCGCATGACGTCACCCGGCTCCGAACGCGCGCAGACCGACCGCATCGTGTGGATCGACTGCGAGATGACCGGGCTCTCGCTCCGGGACGACGCGCTCGTCGAGGTCGCCGCGCTCGTCACCGACTACGAGCTGACCGTCCTCGGAGAGGGCGTCGACGTCGTCATCCGGCCCCCCGACGCCGCCCTCGCGCAGATGGGCGACTTCGTGCGCGAGATGCACACGGCATCCGGCCTCCTCGACGAGCTCGAGGCCGGGACGACCCTCGAGGAGGCCCAGGAGCGCGTGCTCGACTACGTGCGGGCGTTCGTCCCGGAGCCGGGCAAGGCCCCGCTGGGCGGCAACACGGTCGCGACCGACCGTGCCTTCCTCGCCCGCGACATGGCCGACCTCGAGGCCCACCTGCACTACCGGATCATCGACGTCTCCTCGATCAAGGAGCTCTCCCGCCGCTGGTTCCCGCGTGCCTACTTCGCGGCACCGACCAAGAGCGGGGGGCACCGCGCCCTCGCCGACATCCGCGAGTCGATCGCCGAGCTGCGCTACTACCGCGAGGCCGTGTTCGTGCCCCCGCCCGGGCCGTCGACCGAGCAGGCTCGCAGCATCGCGGTCCGCCACGTCGTCGACCACGGTGCCCCCGCGGGCGGCCCCGACGCCGGCACCGCCGACCCCACGGGCATGGTCGGGAGCACCACCCAGGGATGACCCGGCGGCCCCGCGTCCTGAGCGCGGCCCCCGGTCGGGAGCACCCTCGAGGAGCGGGTACGATGGTCCGCGCTGCGGGCGCTTACGGCATCTCGGATGCCGCGCGCCCGCCGTGGTGGGTATAGCTCAGCTGGTAGAGCACCTGGTTGTGGTCCAGGGGGCCGCGGGTTCAAGTCCCGTTACTCACCCCACACCGTCGACACCCCCGGTCCGCGTCCGCGCGGGCCGGGGGTTCGCGCGTTCCTCACCGGATGCCGTGCGGCGGCGCCGGCCGGGGGACCACGGTCCGGACGGGCCCCCACGCTTTGCGAGGATGGGCGTATGCCGTCCCGCCGCCTCGCCGCCGTCGTCACCGTCGTGCTCGTCATCGCCTTCGTCGTCGTCGCGGTGGCGCCGGCCTTCGCGTCCGCACCCGATTCGGCGCCCGGGACCCTGCCGTTCCACGCGCGCCTGCTCGGGTCGACGCCCGAGGACGGCAGCACGGTCGACACCGCCGACGAGGTCACCCTCGAGTTCAACGAGGAGGTCGACCCGACCTTCGTCCAGGTGACCGTCGAGGGCCCCGGCGGCTCCCAGGTCGAGGGTGGGCCCGAGGTCGACGGCCGCGCCGTGACCCAGGCCCTCTCCCCAGGCATCGCCGCCGGCGAGCACCGCGTGACCTACCGGGTCGTGAGCACCGACGGCCATCCGGTCTCCGGCACGGTGACCTTCACGACGACGGCCGCGCCGAGCCCCTCACCCGAGCCCACGGCATCCGTGACCCCGTCACCGAGCGCCACGGCCTCCGCACCCACGCCCGGGGAGAGCGCGCCGCCGACCACGCCCGCGTCGGACGACGCGACGAGCCCGTGGCCGTGGGTCGTCGGCGGCCTGGCCGTCGTCGCCGCGCTCGTCGCCCTCGTGCTCGGCCTCGCGCGGCGCTCCCGCACGCCCGACCCGGATGCCCTGACCGCCGCCGGCGACCCGGCCACGCCGACAGCCGCCACAGGCGGGGCCCGCCCGGCCGAGGACCGGGACCCCTTCGCCTGACCGATTTCGCTCGGACGGAGGGCGGCTGATAATCTCTGCGTCGCGCGCCATTAGCTCAATTGGCAGAGCAGCTGACTCTTAATCAGCGGGTTCGGGGTTCGAGTCCCTGATGGCGCACCACCGCTCACCGAGCGAGAGGCTCCCCACCCGGGGAGCCTCACCCGTATCCGGACCGTCTGCCGCGGAGGGCACCGTGAACCCGCAGACCGAGTCCGGCGAGGTCACCTCCCCCGACGTGCAGGTCTCGGTCGTCGTCCCGAGCCGTGGGGGTCGCCGGCGCCTGGAGACCCTCCTGCGCTGCCTCGAGGCCCAGACCGAGCAGCGCTTCGAGGTCGTCGTCGTCATCGACGGCGACGTCGACGACAGCGCCGGCCTCCTGCGCGAGCGCACCACGGATGTCCCGCTGCAGGTCCTCACCTTCCCCGAGAACCGCGGCCGGTCCGCGGCCCTCAACGCCGGGATGGCCGCGGCCCGGGGCCGTGTCCTCGTCCGCTGCGACGACGACCTCGAGCCCGCGCCCGACTTCGTGGCCGTCCACCTCGCGGCGCACCCGGGCGCCGACGGCGGCGAGCGGGGCGTCGTGGGCCTGTACCGGAACGTCTTCCCCGACACCCCCTACGCACGGACCTATGGCCGTCCCGCCGACGGGCGCTTCCGGGAGGACGCCTACCGCGCACCGGCCGACACGACGTGGCGCTACTGGGCGGGGAACGCCTCGGTGACCCGTGGGACCGCCGACCGCGTGGGGGGCTACGACGAGGCGTTCCGGGCCTACGGCTGGGAGGACGTCGACTGGGGCCGCCGCCTCCACCTGCTCGGCATCCCCGTCGTGCTCGAGCCGGCGCTCGAGACGACGCACCGGCTCTCGGCGGTCACCGCCGCCTCCCGCGTCGAGCGGGCCTACTTCTCCGGCGCCGCCCGCCGTCAGTTCGTCGCCAAGCACGGGCTCTCCGAGCTCGCGCCGCGCAGGCCCGACTCCTCGTGGACCAGGGCCGTCGCCCTCGTCGCGCGGGCGCTCACGGAGTCGCGCGCCCGTCGCGCGGCTCGCGCGGCGGATGCCGTGGCGCGCGTGCTGCCGGCGCGGGTGGCTCACGCGCTCGTCGCCCTGCTCGTCGAGGGCGCGAGCGAGGCGGGCTACCGCCACGGGTCGGTCGACGACCCCACCGCCGTCTGAGGCCCGACCCGTCGAGGGTGGAGAACACGCCGCGTGCCGACCGGCGGGTCCGGCACGTCGTCCACTGTCGACCGGCGGCGTGTCAGAGGTAGAGGCCGGTGCTGCCCTCGGGGACGCGGGTGGCCGCCACGGCGTGCAGGTCGCGCTCGCGCAGCAGTAGGTAGTCCTTGACCCCGATCTCGACCTCGGCGCGGTCCTCGGGGTCGAACAGCACCCGGTCGCCGACCTCGACCTGGCGGACGTTAGGGCCGGTCGCGACCACCGCGCCCCACGACAGCCGCTTCCCGACGCTGGCGGTCGCCGGGATGAGGATGCCGCCGCCGGACCGCCGCTCCCCCTCCTCGCCCTCGACGCTGACGAGGATGCGGTCGTGCAGCATCCGCACCGGGAGGCGGCCCTTGCCGTCGGCCGGGCGCGCAGCCCCGTCGGCCCGGCGCGCAGCCACGTCAGTCGCGGCGCAGGCGGCGGTACACGAGCCAGCCGCCGACGACCGCGACGACGGCCACGACCGCCGCGAGGCGCTCGACGCGCAGGTCGCCCTCGGGGGTCGTCGCGGCGTCCGCGAAGCGGGCCTTCGCGGACTGGGTCTGCCGGTGGAGGATCGTGCTCGGCTTCACCCGGTGGGTCAGCTCGTCGATGGTCTTGGCGAGCCGGTCGCGCCGGGCGGTGATCTCCGCCTCGAGCGCGGGGATCGACGGGGGTGGGACGAGGGCGGCCGCCGCAGCGGTGGCGTTCGCGGAGACGGGCTCGGGCTGGGTGGCGCTCATTGGGGTCCTCACTCGAGTCCGAGGTCGCGGCGGAGCTTCGCGACGTGGCCGGTGGCCTTGACGTTGTACCAGGCGTTCGAGACGGTGCCGTCCTCGTCCAGGACGACCGTGCTGCGGATGACGCCCTCGACGGTCTTGCCGTAGAGCTGCTTCTCGCCGAAGGCACCCCACGCGTTCATCACCGCGCGGTCGGCGTCGGACAGGAGCGAGACCGTCAGTCCCTCCTTCTCGCGGAACCGCGCGAGCTTCTCGGGCTTGTCGGGCGAGATGCCGAGCACGGTGTAGCCGTCGGACTTCAGCGACTCGAGGGAGTCACTGAAGTCGCAGGCCTGCTTCGTGCAGCCCGGGGTCATCGCGGCCGGGTAGAAGTAGACGATGACCTTGCCGCCACGCAGGTCGCCCAGGGTGACCGGGGTGCCGGTGTCGTCGGGCAGGGTGAAGTCGGGCGCGGTGTCGCCGGGCTCGAGTCGGCCACTCATGCCGAGTCCTTTCGTGCGGGGTCTGGTCTCGTGAGCCAACCTACCCCGGCGACGATCCGCGATGGTGGGCGGAGCCGTCACCCACGGTTTCGTGCGCAAGGCGGGACTCGAACCCGCACACCCGAAGGCACCAGGACCTAAACCTGGCGCGTCTGCCAGTTCCGCCACTTGCGCGTGGCGACCCACTGTAGACACCTCCGTCGGCGCACGGGGGCGTCATCCGTGTCCCTACCATGCAGGGGTGCCACCCACCCCCACCGTGTCCGTCGTCATCCCTGCGCGGGATGCCGCGGGGATCATCGGCGAGCAGCTGACCGCGCTCGCCGCACAGACGCGACACGACTTCGAGGTGGTCGTCGCCGACAACGGCAGTACCGACGCGACGGTCGACGTCGTGCGGGACGCGCTGGGCGCCCTCGACATCCGCGTCCTCGACGCCTCGCAGCGGCAGGGCGTCTCGCACGCGCGCAACGTCGGGATGTGGGGAACGACCGCACCCAAGATCCTGTTCTGCGACGCCGACGACGTCGTGGACCCCGGGTGGGTGGCCGCGATGTCCGACGCCCTCGACGCGTTCGACCTCGTGGGCGGCCACCTCGAGACCGGCCGGGTGAACCCGGGCGAGGTCCAGTCCCGGTCCCCGTCCCCGACCGCCGGCGGCCTCCCGGTCACCATGGGCCACCTGCCGTACGCCGTCGGTGCCAACCTCGGGCTGAGGCGTGCCGTCGTGGACGCCGTGGGCGGGTTCGACGAGTCGTACGTCGGCGGTCACGAGGAGGTCGACCTCGCGTGGCGGGCCCAGGAGGCGGGCTTCTCGGTCGGGTTCGCCCCGGATGCCGTCGTCCACTACCGGTTGCGCGGGTCGCTTCGCGCCATGGTGCGCCAGCGCTACTGGTACGGGCGGTCGTACGCGCAGCTCTACCGGGCGTTCCGCCACTCAGGCGTCCCGCGCACCCCGCTGGCGACCGAGCTGCGGTGGTACGCCGTCCTGCTGCGCAGCCTGCCCCGGGACGTCCGGCGGAAGCGGTTCGGGTTCTGGCTCGTCACTGCCGCCTGGACGTCGGGCCGCCTGGCGGGCGACGTCCGCTACCGGGTCCGGTGCCCCCTGTGACCGGTGCCGGGCGGCGGGCCCTCGTCGTCGTCGTCAGCCCCGAGCTCCCCCACGACCACGTCCCCCACGCAGGTGGCCGGTACCTCGGCACCCTCGTGGAGGTGCTCGAGGCCCGGGCCGACGTCGTCGTCCTCGTCCCGGACGCGCCGGTCAACCGCGAGGCCGAGGCCGGGGCGGGCCTGCCGTCCCGCTACGTCGTCGCCGGTCGCCGTGCGACGCGACCGCCGTGGCTGCGGGGAGCATTCCGGGTGCTCACCCTCGCCGACCGGGCGCGCCTGCGACGGGACCCCTCCTCCCTCCCCTGGGTGGTCGTGGCCGGGCTCGTGACCACGCGCCCGGCGGTCGCGGCGCTGAGGGCAGCCGACGTCGTCGACCTCCAGTGGTCGCACCTGGTGCGGCTCGAACGCCTCGTCCGCCTGCTCAACCGCCGCGCTCGCGTCATCGGGACCTTCCACGACGTCCGGAGCCAGCGCTTCCGCCGGGCCGCGGCGCGCGAGGGGGACCCGGACCTCCGACCCGCTCTGGAGCGCGCGTCGAGGTCCGAGGCACGGGCGCAGGCACGGCTGGTCGATCGGCTCGACGTCGCGATCACGTTCTCCGAGAAGGACGCCCATGAGCTCGCCGACGCTCCCACGTCCGATCGCGTCACCGTCGTGCCGCCACCCCTCGCGGACCTGCTGCCGCCCGGACGCGCACCCGGACCGCATCCCACGGCCGTCTTCGTCGGGCACCTCGCGCGCCCGGAGAACGCGGATGCCGTCACGTGGCTCCTCGACGAGGTGTGGCCCCGGGTCCGTCAGGCGGTCCCCGACGTCCGGCTGCGCGTCGTCGGCGGTGGAGCGGGGGCGGCCCTCGGGCGACGGCTCACCGCGGAGCCGGGCGTGGAGGCCACCGGCTTCGTCGACGACCTCGCGGCCGAGTACCGCGGTGCCTGGCTGTGCGTGGTGCCGGTGAGGGACGGTGCCGGGGTGAAGTTCAAGACCGTCGAGGCGGTCGTCGCGGGCGTCCCCGTCGTCACCACCGCCGTCGGTGCCGAGGGCGTCGCGGGGCCGGACCGGTTCGCCGGCTTCACGGAGGATGCCGGGGAGTTCGCCGCGGCGTGCGCCCGCGTCCTGCTCGCTCCCGACGCCGCCGACGCGGAGGCGGCGTCCACCGCGGACTGGGCCCGCGAACGGTTCTCGCGCACCCGGTTCGAGTCCAGCGTGGAGCGGATCTACCTCCGGCTCGAGTGAGCGCCTGAGGTGCCGACCGTCGACGGCACGAGGGCCGCGTCGGGCGTCACGTCACCGGTGATGTCGCCGTCAGCGCCGTTGACGCTCTGCCGCCAGTAGAGGACGTACATCCCGACCGCGACGGCCATGCTCACGCTGGTCAGCGAGAACCCGATGTTGAGCGAGCAGATGAGGCCGGCGAGGATCGCCGACTCGTACCAGACGTTGCGGCGCTCGCGCGGCACCTGGTGGATGCTCCAGAACAGCGCGAGGAGGCACACGGCCAGCAGCGCGAACGCGACGGTTCCGCCCTCGACGCGCAGCGCCAGGTAGCTGTTGTGGAACCACAGGGGCGCCCCGTCGACGACGGCCTTGGCGGTGCCGAGGCCGAGCCCCTTCAGGCCCGCGTCGTCGGCCATGATCCCCTCGATGACCGCGAGGCGTTGCCGCAGGTTGTCCGAGCCGGCCCGCTCGGCGAAGAACCCGTTGTCACGGGCCGCCCCCACGAGCACCTGGTAGGCGGGCCAGGCGACCACGACGGCGACGACGCTGGCCCAGCGCCCGAGCCGCGGCCCGACCAGCGCCCACAGCGACGCGGCGACGAACGCGAACAGGCTGGTCCGGGACACCGTGAGGAGGACAGCGCCACCGGCGATCACCCAGATCGGCCACCACCTCCTCCCGGACCCGCGGGCGTACGCGACGAGGAGACAGGCCACCGTCACGATGACGAACCCGGCACCGTTGGGGTCACCCAGGTAGCCGGTGATGCGGCCGTCGTAGGTGCTCTCGTCGCGAGTCAGCACCGCGTGCACGATGCCGCCGAACCACCCCAGGCCCAGGCCGGCGACGAACGAGGGCATGTGGAGGCGGCCCTGGCTGAGGACCCACGCCAGGGCCAGGAGGACGAGGAGGTTGCCGGCGCGACGCTCCTCGAGCCCGTGGAAGACCGTCGACGCACCGACCATCCACAGGATCATCAGGACGAAGGCGAGGACCGCGATGCGCGGGACGCGCCCGGTCACCGTCGGACGGCGGAACACCGCGAGGAGGACGAGCAGGGCCGCAGCCATGGTGCTGAGGGGGAGCCCCGAGACGGTGGGCCGCAGCGGCAGGCAGGCCGCGAGCAGCACGACGAAGATCTCCAGCCCACCGGATGCCGCGGCGAACGTCTGGGCGCGGCCGGCCTCGGATCCTCGCACCTGCTGCACCGTCGACCTCCCACTGCGGTCGCTCCGCAGTTGCCGCGGGACCCACTGACCGTCGCCTAGCATAGCGGCGCACGTCGGGTCGCACCGGAGAAGGGCGGGACACATGGACCACGCCGCGACCCGTCCCCGGGTGTCCGTGGTCATCGTCGTCAAGAACGGCGAGGCCCGCCTCGGTCGACAGCTGGCCGCCCTCGACGCCCAGGTCGGCGCTCCCCCCTTCGAGGTGGTCATCGCCGACAACGGCTCGCGCGACGGCACGCGTGAGCTGGCCCGCGCCTGGGCCGGCTCGGCGCTGCGTGCTCCGCTCCGGGCCGTGCTCGTCGACGCCGGGGGGAGTCCCGGCATCCCCTACGCCCGCAACCAGGGAGTGCTCGCGACGGCCGGCGACATCATCGCGTTCTGCGACGCGGACGACGTCGTGTCGCCGACCTGGGTGTCGGCCCTCGCCGGGGCGGTGAGGACCTCCGGGCTCGTCGGCGGACGCAAGGATGCCGTCACCGAGTCGGGTCGCCCGCGCCCGGACGTCGCTCCGGCGGGATTGACTCCCACCCGCCACCTGCCGTTCGCCGCCACCTGCAACCTGGCCGTCACCCGTGACTGCTTCTTCGACGTCGGGGGCTTCGACGAGTCGCTCCCTCCCTACGGTTTCGAGGACGTCGACTTCTGCTGGCGCGCGCAGGAGCTGGGCTACCCCCTCGAGTACGCCCACGACGCGGCGATCACCTTCACGGTGTCGAACAAGGTCCGCGCGGTCCGCAAGGAGTACCTGCTCGCAAAGGCCCGGATGGCCATCATCCACCGGCATCCCGGCTTCGACCCCGCCCCGTACTCCCTTGCGTACTGCCTCCGTGACCTGGGGCGGACCGCGGTCCGGCTCCCGCGCCGGATGGTCAGACCCACGGCCGCCCGGACGCGGGAGGTCCGCTGGCTCGTCGACAGCGTCGGACGGCTGGCCGGGTACTGGCACTACACGATCCGGGGCAAGGACTCCGAGCCGGTCCTGCTGGCGCGCGACCCCCTCGTCCAGCCCTGACCTAGCCCTCGCCGTCGCTGCCGCGGCCGAGGCCGAGGCGTAGGCCCGCGCTGCGCAGCGCGGGCCACAGCACAGGCGGCACGAACCGACGGGCCGGGTGCGCGGGCGGGGCCGGCGGCGCGTGGACCCGGACCAGCTCGAGGCCGTTGACGACCTGCGTCTCGGTCTCGTACCCCGCGTCGACCGCGTGTGCGCGGACCACCGCCTGCCAGGACGTGTCGTCGCCGAACGTGGCGTAGAGCTTGTACGGCGAGATCGCGAACGGGCGCAGGCCCTGGGTCAGGACGGCCTGCCATGCCGCCGCCGCCACCCCGGGGGTGTGCTCGGTGCGGATGTCGTCGAGGGCGAGGACGCCGCGGGGCGCCAGGAGGGTCCGGGCCGCCTCGATGTCGCGGACGACGTTCTCGTACAGGTGGGACGCGTCGACGTGCACGAAGCGGTGTGTGCCGTGGCGGGCGTGGTCGACGACCGTGTGGCTCAGGCCCTGCACGACCGTCGGCAGCTCGCCGCCGAGCAGGCGTCGGTAGTTGTCCTCGAACGCCCGGCGGGTCAGACCCGGGTAGGAGTCCCGGTTCTCGGCGGCGTTGTGGTCATCGCCCGGATCGGCACCGAACAGGTCGACCACCGTGAAGGTCTCCCCCCCACGGCGCGACGACCCCACGAGCACCGCCGACCGGCCGTAGAGGACGCCGAGCTCCGCAAGGTCGCCCGGGCCCTCGGCGGCCGTGGCGTCCAGCAGGAGCCGGAAGAGGGCGATGTCGACCGGGAGGAAGTGCCCGACGACCGTGTCGAGCTCGTCGTCACCGAGGTGCCTGGCCACCGGGTGCTCAGCCACGGTCGTCGAGCAGGGTGCGCAGCACGGGGACGAGGGCGCGGAAGGCGTTGCCGCGGTGCGAGATCGCGTTCTTCTCGTCGTCCGTGTACTCGGCGAGGGTGCGCTCCTGGCCGGATGGCACGAAGACCGGGTCGTAGCCGAAGCCGTTGGTCCCCCGTGGCGAGCGGACGAGCCGGCCCTCGACGCGCCCCTCGACGCCCTCGACCCGTCCGTCGGGCATCGCGATGACGGCCGCGCAGACGAATGCCGCGCCACGGTGCTCGTCGGGCACGTCGCCGACCTGCTCGAGGAGCAGCTCGAGGTTGGCGCGGTCACGCCGGCCCCTGCCGGCATCGGGGCCGGCCGCCGAGCCGGACCACCGGGCGGAGAAGACTCCCGGCGAGCCGCCGAGGACCTCGACCGCGAGGCCGGAGTCGTCGGCCACCGCCGGCAGGCCGGTGGCCTCGGCGAGCGCGACGGCCTTGAGGCGCGCGTTGCCGAGGAACGTCACCTCGGTCTCGGCGACGTCCGGGGCGCCGTCGACGTCGTCGGCCCCGATGACCTCGAGGTCGAGCTCGTCGACGAGGTCGGCGAGGATCTGCCGCAGCTCGTGGACCTTGTGCTCGTTGCGGGTCGCGAGGACCAGGCGGCGGCTCACGCGAGCCGCTCCCGGGGGGTGGCGTCGAGCGCGTCCCGCTGCATCTGGGTCAGTCGCGCGCAGCCGGCGGTCGCGAGGTCGAGCAGCTCGCCGAGCACGGCCCGGTCGAAGGGCTCGCCCTCCGCGGTGCCCTGCACCTCGACGAACCTGCCGTCGCCGGTCATGACGACGTTCATGTCGGTCTGTGCCGTCGAGTCCTCGGGGTAGTCGAGGTCGAGCACCGGCAGGCCGCCGACGAGGCCGACGCTGACCGCGGCGAGCGACCCGCTCAGCGGCTCGGCCCCAGCGGCGACGAGACCCTTCGCGCGGGCGTCGGCGACGGCATCCGCGAGGGCCACCCACCCCCCGGTGATGGCCGCCGTGCGGGTGCCCCCGTCGGCCTGGAGCACGTCGCAGTCGAGGACGATCGTGTTCTCCCCCAAGGCCTTCGTGTCGATGACGGCCCGGAGGCTGCGGCCCACGAGGCGGCTGATCTCGTGCGTGCGGCCACCGACCTTCCCGCGTCGGGACTCCCGGTCCGAGCGAGTGTTCGTCGAGCGCGGGAGCATCTCGTACTCCGCGGTGACCCAGCCGGTGCCGCGGCCCTTGAGCCAGCGCGGCACCCCCTCCGTGAACGACGCCGCGCACAGCACGCGGGTGCGGCCGAACTCGACGAGCACGCTGCCCTCGGCGTGGTCGAGCCAGTTGCGCGTGATGCGCACCTCGCGGAGCTGGTCGGGGGCGCGTCCGTCGTGTCGGGTCATGCGCGCAAGGCTAGTCATCCCGCGGCACCGTGGGTGGGCCGGCCGGTCGCCTCCTGCCGCCGCGCCATCGGGCATGATCGTGCGCATGCTCCGGCCCACGCACGCGGCGAGGACGCGCGGGTGACGGCGCGAAACCGGGTCGTGGCGACGACCCGACGCGTGGCGGCCCCGCTCGTCGACCTCGTGCGGACCGGGCGACCCGTCGCGTGGACCCCCGGGTGGATGGGGTTGGGCAACCAGGCCCTGCTGTGGTTCTGGGCGTGGCGCGGCCGCGGCCTGGCCGAGGACCGCTCGGTGCTCCGGACTCCAGCGATGCAGCCGTGGCTCGAGCTGTTCCCCGCGGCGGTCTCGCTCACGACGGCACGGTCGGACGTGGCGTTCCGCGACCGGCGCCCCAACCCCGTGCACATCCCCGGCGACGGAGGCACGCCGCCCTTCACCCCCGACTGGACGCCCGCGCAGCTCACCGGCTTCGTCGAGGAGGTGTTCCTGTCCTCCCCGGGCTTCGCGCACCTTCGGGCCGCGGCCGGGGTCGGCTCCGACGACCTGGTCGTCAACGTCCGCCGCGGGGACTACTACAGCCCCACGAACGTCGAGAGGTGGGGCTTCGACCAGACCGGCTACGTGCGTGCCGCCGTCACGAGGGCCGTCGGTCGCGCGGCGGTGGACCGGGTCGTCGTCGTCTCGGACGACCGCGACTGGTGCGCCCGGGAGCTGACGTGGCCACCGCAGGTCGCGCCGAGGGTCGACCTCGTGCCGGCGACCGACGGCCCGGCCGCCAACCTCGCGACGCTCGTGTCGGCGCGACGCCTCGTCGCGACCAACTCGACCTTCTCCTACTGGGGCGGCTGGATCGGAGACGTCCTCCACGGTCCGGCGCGCGAGGTGGTCGCGCCGGCGTTCTTCGACCGCTCGCAGAACGGCGGCCGGGCATGGCTGCTCGACCCGGCGTGGACGGTCCTCGAGGAGCCGGCCGGTGGGTGGGCCGACTACGGCGCGCGGGCCTCGTCCCCCGACTCGGCGAGCTCGGCCGGAGGGGAAGGGGTGGGCGACGCACCGGGGGCCGCGCCACCGACCTCGTAGGTCCGGTCCGGCACGGCGAGCTCCACCTCGCCGGGCCAGACCTCGGCCGCCTGGGCGCGGCACACCTCCGGGTCGTTCCACGCCGGGATGTGGGTGAGCAGCAGCCGCCGCACCCCACCGGCGCGCACCGCGGCGGTGGCCGCCCGCGAGCCGGAGAGGTGGATGCCGCGCAGCGTGTCGCGGCCGTCGACGAAGGCGCTGTCGGTGAGCGCGAGGTCGGCCCCACCGAGCAGCACGTCGAGCGCCGGGCAGTCGTCGGTGTCGCCGGTGAAGGCGAGGACCGCGCCGTCGGCCTGGACGCGGTAGCCGTAGGCCTCGACGGGATGCTCGACACCGACGGGCGTGACGACGAAGGGTCCGACGGTGAACGGCATCCGGTCGCGCACGGCGCGGACGTCGAGGTCGGCCCCCATCCCCCCGTCCTCGAGGCCGTGGTACATGAGCTCGAGGCGGGTCAGCGTGCCAGCGGGCCCGTGCACCGGGAGCCGGCTCGCCGGCCGGCCGGCCGGTCGGTAGCGACGCATGACGTAGAGGCCCAGGAGGTCGACGCAGTGGTCCGGGTGGAGGTGGCTGATGACGACCGCGTCGACGAGGGGGGGGTCGACGTGCCGCTGCAGCGCCCCGAGGGCGCCGTTGCCGAGGTCGAGGACGAGGCTCCACGTCCGGCCCTCGTGCTCGGTCTGCACGAGGTAGCACGAGGCGGGTGAGTCCGGGCCGGCGAAGGACCCCGAGCACCCGACGACGGTGAGCCTCACGCGACCCCCACCTCCGCGCGCAGCGGCGAGGGGAACACCGGGCCGACGCGGGCACCCACCCCGAGGAACCGGGCCGCCAGCCGACGGAACTCCTCCGGGTCGCCAGTGGTCGTGAAGCCGTGCCCGGGCGGTGGCAGGTCGTCCGGGCGCAGCAGCCCGCGGTCGGCGAGGACGCGGTAGACGTCCTTGGCGGTCTCCTCCGCCGAGGACACGAGGGTCACGGCGTCGCCCATGACGTACGAGATGACGCCGGTGAGCAGTGGGTAGTGGGTGCAGCCGAGCACGACCGTGTCGACGTCCCGACCCCGCAGGGGGTCGAGGTACTCGTGGGCGACGCCGACGAGCTCGGGCCCGCCCGTGACCCCCGCCTCGACGAACTCGACGAAGCGCGGGCACGGCGTGCTCGTGACGTCGAGGTGCGGGGCCGCCGCGAAGGCGTCGAGGTAGGCGCCCGACTGGTGGGTGCCCGAGGTGGAGATCACCGCGACCCGTCCGTTGTGGGTCGCGGCGGCCGCCCGCCGCACCGCGGGCCGGATCACCTCGACGACCGGGACGTCGTAGCGTTCCCGGGCGTCGTGCAGGACCGCGGCGCTGGCCGTGTTGCACGCGATGACGAGGACCTTGACGCCGTGGTCGACGAGCCGGTCGAGGCACTCGAGGGCCAGCTCGCGGGTCTGCGCGATGGGGCGCGGGCCGTAGGGAGCCCGGGCCGTGTCACCGAAGTACGCGACCGACTCGTGGGGCAGCTGGTCGAGGATCGCCCGCATCACGGTGAGCCCGCCGTACCCGGAGTCGAACACTCCGATGGGTGAGTCGGTCACCCCACCAAGACTAGGTGCCGGTCCCGACGACCCACCCCTCCGCCGGGCCGTATCGCTCGTCACAGCGTGACGTCCCGCACCTCGTCGCGCGCGGCGTCGTCGGCGTCGAGGACCGCGAGCGCGACGAGCTCGGCGAAGTCGGCGTTCTGCTCCCGGACCTCCTGGAACGACCCGGACGCACGCACGACGCCGCCGTCGAGGAAGACGAGCCGGTCGGCGTGGCGGACGGTCGAGAGCCGGTGGGCGACGACGACCACGGTGATGTCCCCGGACAGGGAGCGGATCGTCTCGGTCACGGACCGCTCGGTCTTGTTGTCGAGCGCCGAGGTCGCCTCGTCGAGCACGAGCAGCCGGGGCCGCCGGTACAGTGCCCGGGCGATGCCGACGCGCTGGCGCTGCCCACCCGAGAGGCGCACCCCTCGCTCCCCGACCCACGTGTCGAGCCCGCTCGGCAGGTCGGCGACGACGTGGTCGAGGTTCGCCCGGCGCAGGCACTCGGCGACCAGCGCCTCGTCGACGTCCTCGAGTCGTTCCCCGAACGCGATGTTGGCCCGCAGCGAGGCGTCCGCGAGGTACACGTCCTGAGGGACCACGGCAAGGGTCGACTGCCAGCCGACGAGGTTGTCGAGGACGTCGCGGCCGCCGGCCGTGACCCTGCCGGACGTCGGCTCGTGGAGGCCGAGGAGGAGGTCGACGAACGTGCTCTTGCCCGCGCCACTCGACCCCACGACCGCCAGCGAGGACCCGGCGGGGATCTCGAGGTCCACCCCGCGCAGGACGTCCGTGTCGCTCTCCGGGTACCGGAACCAGAGGTCCTCGACGCGGACGTCGCCCGCCGGAACCGGTCCCGACGCGCGGGCCCGTGAGGCGAACTCGCGCTCGTAGCCGTCGAGGGCCTCGAGCTCCTCGAGGACGAGGTGCATCGGCCGCTCCGAGACCCGGGCCGTGCCGACGGAGCCCAGCAGCCGGACCACGCTCGGCAGCAGGCGGCTGCCCGCGGCGACGAAGAGGCCGAGGGTGACCAGGGCCTGCTCGTCCCCGGACGCGAAGAGCCCTCCGGCCAGCAGCCCCACCCCCACGACGAAGATCACGTCGAAGAAGTACTTGGGCAGCTCGGAGAACACGGCGCCGTCCGCGCCGGCGCGGGCGGACCGCCGTCGCGCCTCGAGGTAGCGCGACGAGAAGTCCTCGGCCGCGTTGCGCAGCTTGATCTCCTTGACCGCGTTGAGCGACTGGAGCGCGAGCCGGTAGGAGTCCGTGGCGGCGTCGATGACGCGCTGCCCCGCGAGGTTGAGCCGACGGCGGGTGAACCGCTGGAGGAGGTAGCCGAAGGTGACGAAGTACACGAGCGTGAACAGGGCGGGCCACGGTGCGACCAGCACCAGGGCGCCCATGACGAAGACGATGTTCGACATCTCGATGAGCACCTGCAGCCCGGCGATGATCCCGGTGTAGGTCATCGCGATCCCGTCGTTGACGGTGCGCAGCAGGTCGGCCGGCGTGCGCTGGAGGTGGAAGGCGTACGGCGCCGAGAGGTAGCGGCGCAGCACGTCGGCCGACGTGCGCGCCTGCTGGTCGGCGAGGAAGTGCACCTGCCAGCGACGGAAGAAGAAGGCCAGGACGGACTTGGTGACGAAGACTCCGACGACGAAGACACAGACGATGAGCACGAGTCGCTCGGGGTCGGTCACACCGGTGGCGCTGCTGAGCCGGCCCAGGGCCCCCTGGTCGACGGGGACCCCGGCCACCACCTGGAACAGCGGCAGGGTGGCGAGGACGCCGATGGTGTCCAGCAGGGACAGCCCGACCGAGCCGACGCCCGCGAGGGCGAGCCGCCGCTTGGTCGACGGCGAGAACAGGGCTCCGAGCCCCGGGGGCAGACCCAACGCCACGCTGTCCTCCAGCTGTCCGGTGATCGCCGCCCCTCGCTCAGGTCGACCGGCGATCGGCGCACCCGTGGCGGCGGAGCAGGCGCATCGCGATGCTAACAAGGCCGTCGGGTCCCCCGTGGGCACACGCCGTGGCCGGCGGCACCGCGGCGGACGGCCGGCCCCGGCCCCGCGATGCTCCACGGCGGGTCGCCGGCGGGTGCGAGGATGACGGCCATGACCACTTCGAGGGGCGTGACCGTCGTCGTGCCCCACCACGGCTCGCCCGGGCCCACCCTCGAGACCATCGAGCACCTCCGGCACCAGGCCACCTCCCGGGCGGTGCAGCTCGTCGTCGTCGACGACGGCTCCCCCAGCCCGTTCCCCGACACCGCGGGGGTGGAGGTCGTCCGACGTGAGCGCAACGGCGGCTTCGGAGCGGCGGTCAACACCGGCGCCGACCACGCCCGGCACGAGCTGCTGCTCGTCCTCAACAGCGACGTCGCGCTGTCGCCGTCGTTCCTCGAGGACCTCGTCTCGGCCGCAGAGCCGTGGATGCCGGCCGTCGTCGGCCCGCTCGTGGTGGACGCCGACGGGTCCCCTGCCTGGAGCGGCCGGCACTTCCCGACGGCGTCCCACCAGGTGGTGGAGTGGCTGACCCCGCTCGCCCGCTACCGACACCACCGGCTCCTCCACGAGGCGGTCGGCCACGACACGCGAGCCGTTCCGGGGGCCGTCGTCCCCGTCGACTGGGTGGTCGGGGCCGCGATGCTCCTGCCGACCGAGGCCTTCCACAACGCCGGCGGCTTCGACGAGGGCTACTTCATGAACGCGGAGGAGGTCGACCTCCAGCGCCGGCTCCGGGAGTCCGGCATCCCTGCCGTCTTCCTCGGCACGGTGTCGCTCACCCACGTCGGCGGCGGCTCCTCGGACCCCGGGAGGCGCCGCGGCTGGCTCGTCGACTCGCGGCTGCGCTACGCACGTCGGTGGGGCGGCCACCGGCGGCTGCGCGCCGGCCTCACCGCCGCCACCGCGGTCAATGCCGTGGTCAACACCGGGCGTCGCCTCGCCGGTCGTCCCGTCGACCCGGTCGCCACCGCGCGCGAGGAGCTCCGCCTCATCCACGGGGACCGCCGGTGAGTCCCGTCGCCCCGGACACCGGCCCGTGAGCCGCAGGATCCTGCTCGTCGGCCCGGTCTTCCACGGCTACACGACGTCCATCGCGGACGCGCTGCGCCGGGCCGGCCACGTCGTCGACGTCCACCACTACGACGCCCACGACGGCATCGCGGACCGGCTGCGTGTCAAGCTCGGCACCGAGCTGCCGCGCCTCGTCGGCCTCCGCGGTGAGGCGCGTCGGGTCGAGCGCAACCGCACCGCCGAGGCGGTGAACGCGCTGCGCAGCACCAACCCCGACCTCGCCCTCGCCATCAAGGCCGACGTCCTCGACGCCGGCTTCTGGGAGGAGGCGCGGCGAGCCGGCGCCCTCACCCACCTCTGGCTCTACGACGAGCTGCGCCGGATGGACCTCGACCCCGACGTCCTCGGCGCCGTCGACGTCCTCACCTCGTACTCGGCCCTCGACACGGCCGAGCTCGTGACCCGCGGCCTGCCCGCGACGCACGTCGCCAACGGGTACGACGCGGCACGACCCGTCGTGCCGCGACCCTCGGGCGACGTGCTGTTCGTCGGTGCCCGGTACCCCAACCGCGAGGCGCTCCTCGTCGCGCTCCACGAGCGCGGGCTCCCCGTCCGGGCGGTGGGCCGCGACTGGTCGCACCACCCCGTCGACCGGCTCCGCACGTGGGACGTCCGGCGCCCGGCCGTCCCGGCGGGCCGCGACGTCGACCGGACGACGAGCTACGGCCTCATGGCGGGGGCCGCCGCCAACCTCAACCTGCACCACGACCAGGACGGCTTCACGATGCGCACCTTCGAGATCCCGGGCGCCGGAGGCCTCCAGCTCGTCGACCGGGAGGACGTCGCCGTCCACTACGAACCGGGCACCGAGGTCCTCGTGTACCGCGACGCCGACGAGGCCGCCGAGCTCGCCCGCCGAGCGCTGCGCGACCCGGCGTGGGCGCGCCGCGTCGCGGCGGCAGGACGGGCGAGGACGCTGGCCCACCACACGCTGGACCACCGGGTCGGCGAGCTGGAGGCGCTGTGGACGGCCTGACGCACCCGCGCGACCTGGAGGCCTGGCACCGCTGGCACCACGGCGCCCAGCCCCTGACCCGCCGGGTCCGCAGGACCCTGGACGTGCTGCGTGACATCGCCCGGCCCGACGGCCGCGCGGGCGAGGTCGTCCTGACCCGCGGCGGTCCCCGGTGCCGCGTGCTCGTCCTCGTGGAGGCCCGCACGCCGTCGCAGCTCCATGCGCTCGTGGCTCCCTTGCGGGACCTCCCGCTCGACGACGTCGTCGTGGTCTCTCCGGTCCCCGTCCGGGACGCCCTGCCCCCGTGGCTCTGGCAGGAGTCGAGGACGCTCGCGCACGAGGAGGTGCCCGAGCTGGCGAGCGGCGCCGAGGTCGTCCTCTCGACCGGGCACTTCCTCGGGCTCGGACGACTGGGCCGGGATGCCGTCACCGACCCGGCACGCTTCGTCACCGTGCAGCACGGGCTGCTCACGCCGCACGCGCCCCCGCTCGCCGAGGGCACCACCCTGCTCGCGTGGTCCGACGCCGACGCCGAGTTCTGGCGCTCGGGCCGCGACGACGTGACGACGCAGGTCGTGGGGTCCCAGCTCCTGTGGGAGGCGGGCCTCGAGCCGCTCGCCGCCCCGGACGCCGGCGCGCGGCCCGTCTTCCTCGGCCAGCTCCACGGCGTCGAGCTCCCGCGCGAGCTCGTCACGGAGGCGGCCGAGTCGTTCTGCCGTGCGGAGGGCGCCGTCTACCGACCCCACCCCGCCGAGACCGACCGCCGGTCACGCGCGACCCACGAGCGGTGGGAGACCGAGGGCATCACCGTCGACCGGTCGGGCACGCCCCTGCGCGAGCTCGGCGCACCCGTGGTCAGCGTGTTCTCCACGGGGGTCGCCGAGGCCGCTGCCGCGGGGCTGCCGGCGTGGGTGCACTGCCCCTCCGCCCCACCGTGGCTCGAGGAGTTCTGGGACCGCTACCACCTGGCCCGCTGGGGCGGCGCCCCGACGGCATCCCCCGAACGGCCCCGAATGGAGCCGTCCCGCGCGGTCGCTCGTGCCGCGCAGGGGATGATGAGCGGGTGAGGATCCTCTGCGTCGTCCCTGCCCGAGGCGGGTCCAAGGGCGTGCCCCGCAAGAACCTCCGTGAGGTGGCGGGCAAGCCGCTCATCGCCTGGACGGTCGAGCAGGCCGTCGCCGCGCGTCCGCCCATGGATGTCGTCGTCTCGACCGATGACGAGGACATCGCCGCCGCCGCCCGGGCCGCCGGGGCCCTGGTGCCCTTCCTGCGTCCCGCCGACCTCGCGCGGGACACCACGCCGACCGAGCCGGTCGTGCGCCACGCGATCGAGGCGGCCCGCGCCGCCGATGCCGCCCCCGACGCCGTGATGCTGCTGCAGGCCACCTCCCCCGTCCGGCTGCCGCGAACCATCGACCGGGCCATCGCCCAGTTCGTCGCGACGGGCGTCGACTCCCTCGTCGGCGTGGTCGCACAGGCACCCTTCATCTGGGCCGGCGGCACCACCCCCACCGCCGCCTACGACGTCGACGCGCGTCCTCGGCGACAGGACCTCACGCCCGAGACCCTCCGCTACCGCGAGACCGGCAGCCTCTACCTCACCCGGCCATGGGTCTACGAGGAGCTCGACAACCGGATCGGCGGCCGGGTGGGACTGTTCGTCATGGACGAGCTCGAGGGCACCGACGTCGACACCGAGCTCGACCTCCTCGTCGCCGAGCAGGTCCTCCTCGGGCTCGTCGCCCCGGCGGGCGGGACCACCTCGTGATCATCGAGCGCGCCGTCTCGCCGTTCGTCGTCTACGCCGAGGACCCGGTGCTCCGCGCGCTCGAGAAGATCACGGCGAACAAAGCCCGGATCGTCTTCTGCGTCACCGAGCACGGCCGGCTCCTCGGCTCGCTGTCCGACGGCGACGTCCGCCGGTGGATCGCGGCCGGCCCCGCGGTCGACCTCACCCGGCCCTGCCTCGAGGCCATGAACACCGGGGTCGTCTCGGCCTCCCTCAGCGCCCCGCCGTCCGAGATCCGGCGGCACTTCGCCGGTGCCGTCGACCACGTCCCGCTCCTCGACGAGCACGGCCACCTCGCCGCGGTCGCGGTGAACCGCAACGACGCCTTCCGCGTCGGTCGCCACGACGTGGGCCGGGGTCACCCGACCTTCGTCATCGCCGAGATCGGCAACAACCACAACGGGTCGGTCGAGCTCGCGAAGGAGCTCGTCGACCTCGCCAAGGGGTCCGGCGCCGACGCGGTGAAGTTCCAGCTGCGGGACATGGAGGCTCTGTACCGCGGGGGGACGGGCGGCGCCGGCGAGGACCTCGGCCCGCAGTACACCCTGGACCTGCTGGCCCGCTTCAACCTCCCCGCCCCCAGGCTCGTCGAGGTGTTCGACCACGCCCGGGACATCGGCATCGACGTCCTGTGCACCCCCTGGGACGCGCCGAGCGTCGACGCCCTCGTCGACTACGGCGTCCCCGCACTGAAGATCGCGTCCGCCGACCTGACCAACCACACCCTGCTCCGGCACGCCGCGGCATCCGGCACGCCGCTCGTCGTCTCGACCGGGATGTCGACCGAGACCGAGATCCGCGAGAGCGTCGACGTCCTGCGGTCCACCGGCACCGCCTACGCCCTCCTCCACGCCCAGTCGACGTACCCGGCGCCGTTCAAGGACGTCAACCTGCGATACCTCACCCGCCTGGCCGAGATCGGGGACTGCCCGGTCGGCTACTCCGGCCACGAGCGCGGCTTCCACGTGCCGCTCGCGGCGGTCTCGCTGGGCGCGACGATCATCGAGAAGCACTTCACCATGGACCGATCGATGGAGGGCAACGACCACAAGGTCTCCCTCCTCCCCGGCGAGTTCGGCGAGATGGTCTCACGCATCCGCGACCTCGAGGAGGCCCTCGGCACGACCGAGCCCCGCGTCGTGTCCACGGGCGAGATGATGAACCGGGTCAACCTCGCCAAGAGCCTGGTCGCCGCGCGGGACATCGCCCCGGGCGAGGTCATCGACCGCGGCGCGGTGGACGTGAAGAGCCCCGGGCGGGGGCTGCAACCCAACGACCTCGACCGGCTCGTCGGTCGCACCGCGAACCGCGGCCTGTCCGCGGGTGACTTCTTCTTCAAGACCGACCTCACCGACGCCGTGGCGAAGGCCCGCGCGTACGCCTTCCGCCGTCCGTGGGGGGTGCCGGTTCGCTACCACGACTGGCACCGGCTCGTCGCCGACACCAGGCCGGACTTCCTCGAGTTCCACTTCTCGTACAAGGACCTCGACCTCGACCCCGAGCCGTTCTTCGCCGACCTGCCCGAGCACTGCACCGACGGCGACGGCGTCCTCGGGATGACGTTCACGACCCACCTGCCCGACCTGTTCTCCGGCGACTTCATCGTCGACCTGGCCTCGCTCGACGACGACGTCTGGGAGCGGTCGGTCCACGAGCTCCAGCGCACCATCGACGCGACCCGCGCCCTGACCCGCTGGTTCACGGTCGACGACGACCCGGTCGTCGTGGCGACCATGGGTGGCTTCACCTCCGACCGCCACCTCGACCCGTCGCAGCGCCCACGCCGGTACGAGCGGGTCGCCGCTGCCGTCGAGCGCGTCGACAAGGGCGGCGTGCGCCTCACGGCACAGACCCTGCCGCCCTACCCGTGGCTCATCGGGGGCCAGAACTTCCACAACCTCTTCCTCGACCCCGTCGACACCGCCGAGTGGTCGCGTGCCACCGGTGTCCCGCTGACCCTCGACACCTCGCACACGAAGCTGGCGACGAACTTCCTGGGGCGCTCGTTCGCCGAGGCCGTCGAGCTGCTCGCCCCGCTCACCGTGCACCTGCACCTCGTCGACGCGATGGGCGTCGACGGCGAGGGCCCCCAGGTCGGCGAGGGGGAGATCGACTGGCCGGTGCTCGCCGAGCAGCTCGACCGGCTCGCCCCCGGCACCGCGTTCATCCCCGAGATCTGGCAGGGCCACGTCAACGACGGCGAGGGGTTCTGGCTGGCTCTGGAACGGCTGGAGGAGTGGTTCTGAGCGGGTACGCCGTACCCCCGACCGCCCTGTGGGTCGTGCCGGTGGGGGCCGTCGCCGGCGTCGGCCGCCACGTGCTCGACGTCGCGGAGGTCGGGGTGCCCGGCCACCGGCTCGTCGTCCTCTGCCCACCGGGCCCCCTCGCCGACCGCCTCCGCGCCCTCGGGACCGCGGTGGCGACGGCGCCCGTGGGACCCGAGCACGGCATCCGCGAGTCGGTCGCCGCGGTGCGCCACGCGGTCGGCGCCCTGCGCCCAGCCGTCACCCACTCGCACCTGTCGTGGGCGGACGTCGTGACCGCCGTCGCGACCGTCGGGCGGCCGACGGCGCTCGTGACGACCGAGCACGGGATCGCGGACGACGACCTCGTCTACCACGGCACGCGGGTGCGAGCCCGGCTCAAGGCCCTCGCCCACACCGCCCGGCTGCGCCGCGCCGACGCCGTCATCGCGGTGGCCGACGCGACCGCGCGTACCGTGAACGCCAAGTGGCATCCGTCGCGCTCCACGCCGGTGCGCGTCATCCGCAACGGCGTCGACCGCCTGCCCGAGCGCCCCTCTCGCGCACCGGGACTGCATGTCTGCTCGATTGCGCGGCTCGCCCCGGAGAAGCGCATCGACCACCTCCTGCGGTCCTTCGCCCTGCTCCGCGACGAGCACCCCGAGGCACGGCTGACCCTCGCCGGGTCGGGCCCCGAGGAGGTGGCACTGCGTGACCTCGCCGCCGACCTCGGGCTGGGCGCGGCCGCGGCCTTCGTCGGGCACGTCGACCCGGCACCGCTGCTCGCCGACGCCGACGTGCTCGTGCAGCTGTCGGTCTGGGAGAACTGCTCCTACTCGCTCCTCGACGCGCTCGTGCACGGGCTCGGGGCCGTCGCGTCGCCGGTCGGCGGCAACCCCGAGATCCTCCCGGCTCGGGCCCTCGTCGCGCACGACGACCACGCGGCCGTGGCCCGCCTCGTGGCAGAACAGGGTCTCGACCCGTCGCGCCGACCCGCGCTCCCGGCCAGCTGGCCCGACCGGGCCACGATGGCCGCGGCGATCGCCGAGGTCTACGCCCGCGTGGGGAGCTCCGCATGACCGCCGTCGTGCTCGCGGCGAACAACGGCGAGGTCGGTGGCGGCGAGGTCATGCTGCTCGCGACGGCCCGCCTCCTGCGCGACCTGGGGACGGACGTCGAGGTCGTCGGTCCCGACGTGCCGCACGGCATCCTCGACCTCGCCGCGGCCGACGGCTACCCCGTGCACCGCCTCGCGGCCGACCGGCGGCGGTACCTCCACGACCTCCGGGCCTGGCACGGCGGGCGCCGTGAGCTCCTGTGGTGCCACGGCCTGGTCCCCGCGCTCGCGACCGCCGGCCGCCCCCGGCGCGTCGTGCACCTCCACAAGCTGCCCACCCGCGCCCAGCACGCGGCCTACCTCGCGGCCCGCTCGAGGTCGTCCCTGACGCTCGTGCCGTCGCGGTGGATGGCCACCCGCGTGCCCGGCGCCCGGGTGCTGCCCAACTGGACCCCGGACCTCGGGTATGCCGTGCGCCCGCCCGGGCGGCCACGTCGCCTTGGCTACCTGGGTCGCCACTCCGTCGACAAGGGCCTGGTCGTCCTGGCGCAGGCCCTCGCCGGGCGCGACGGCCCCTCCGGCGTGCGCCTCGTGCTCGCCGGCGGGCCGCGCTTCGTCGACGAGGCGGGGGCGCGCACGGTCGAAGAGTCCGTGCAGCGCCTCGGAGGGATCGTCGAACGGGTGGGGTGGGTCGAGCCCGAGAGCTTCCTGCGCGACGTCGACGGCCTCGTCGTGCCGTCGGTCGTCCCGGAGTCCTTCGGGCTCTCGGCGGCGGAGGCGATGTCGGCCGGCGTCCCGTGCATCGTGAGCGACGCCGGCGCGCTCCCCGAGGTCGTGGGTGCCGAGCACCCCTGGGTCGTGCCGGCAGGTGACGCCGCGGCCCTGGCCGTGGCCGTCGACGCCTGGGCGGAGGCGTCCCCCGAGGACCTGGCGACCCTGAGCCGCGCGCAGCGTGAACGGTGGCAGGCCGAGCTCGCCCCCGACGTCGCGCGGGAACGGCTGCGCGACCTCCTCGCCTCCCTGCCGGCCTGACACGCGCCTTCGCGATCCGGCCGACCCCCGGCGGCCGGTCTGGGAGGATGACCCAGCCAGTGGACCAGACGACAGCCAGCCGGAGGCCGACCCACCCCATGCCACGCGCACTCATCACCGGGATCACCGGCCAGGACGGGCTCTACCTGTCCGAGCTCCTGCTCGCCAAGGGGTACGAGGTCCACGGGATCATCCGCGGGCAGAACAACCCGAAGCGCCAGCTCGTGCAGGAGGTCGTCCCCGACGTCGTCCTCCACACCGGCGACCTCACCGACCTCTCCAGCCTCCTGCGCGCGATGTCCGAGGCCCAGCCCGACGAGTTCTACAACCTCGGCGCCGTCTCGTTCGTCGCCTACTCGTGGGAGAACGCCCACGTGACGACCGAGGTCACCGGGCAGGGCGTGCTCAACGCGCTCGAGGCCGTGCGCCTGCACGCGGGCTCCGACCCGGCGTCGGTGCGCTTCTACCAGGCATCGTCCTCGGAGATGTTCGGCAAGGTGCAGGAGGTGCCGCAGCGCGAGACCACCCTGCTGTGGCCGCGCTCCCCCTACGCGGTCGCCAAGGTCTACGGCCACTACATGACGATCAACTACCGCGAGTCCTACGGCATGCACGCCAGCTCCGGCATCCTGTTCAACCACGAGTCGCCCCGCCGCGGTCCGGAGTTCGTCACCCGCAAGGTCTCGATGGGCGTGGCGGCGATCGCGCTCGGGCTGCAGGACAGGATCACCATGGGCAACCTCGACGCCCAGCGCGACTGGGGCTTCGCAGGCGACTACGTCGAGGGCATGTGGCGCATGCTCCAGCAGCCCGAGGCCGACGACTACGTGCTGTCCACCGGCGAGACCCACTCCATCCGCGAGCTGCTCGACGTCGCCTTCGGGCACGTGGGGATCGACGACTGGTCGGGGATGGTCGAGCAGGACCCCCGCTTCATGCGCCCCGCCGAGGTCGACCTCCTCGTCGGCGACGCGAGCAAGGCACGCGACCGGCTCGGCTGGACACCCACGATCCGCTTCCGCGAGCTCGTCGAGATGATGGTCGACAACGACCTGGCCCTCCTGCGGGCCTCGAGCGGCCGATGAGCGTCGCGCTGGTCACGGGGGCCACCGGCCAGGACGGCAGCTACCTCGTCGAACGCCTCCTCGCCGAGGGCGACGAGGTGCACGGCCTCGTGCGCAGCGAGGACCTCGGCGGCACCCTCCCCGACGGCCTGGTCGTCCACGAGGTCGACCTCGACGCGGTTCCCGCCGACCTCGCGGCCCTCGTCGACCGGGTGGGGCCCGACGAGCTCTACAACCTCGGCGGCATCAGCTCGGTGGCACGCTCGTGGGAGGACCCGGTCCTCACGACTCGGGTCAACGGCGTGGCCGCACTGACCCTCATGGATGCCGCACGCCGGCTCCAGGAGCGCAGGGGTCGCGAGGTGCGGGTGCTCCAGCCGTCCAGCGCCGAGATCTTCGGTGAACCGACCCACGCCCCGCAGGACGAGCAGACGGCCATCCGACCGGTGAGCCCCTACGGCGCCGCCAAGGCGTTCGCGCACCACGTCGCGGCGGTCGAGCGCTCCCGTGGGCTGTTCACGGCCACGGTCATCCTCTACAACCACGAGTCGCCGCGCCGACCGGCGACGTTCGTGACCCGCAAGATCACGAGCACCGTCGCCGCGATCGCCGCCGGCCGGGCCGACCGGCTCACCCTCGGAAACCTCGACGCGAGACGTGACTGGGGCTGGGCGCCGGACTACGTTGATGCCATGGTCCGCGCCGTGCGCCACGGCCAGCCCGGCGACTACGTCGTCGCGACGGGCCGGGCCCACAGCGTCCGTGACTTCGTCGCCGCGGCCTTCGCGCACGCGGGCGTGGACCGGTGGGAACGTCACGTCGACGTCGACCCGTCCCTGCTCCGCCCCGCCGACCCCAGCCTGCTGGTCGGTGACCCCACGAGGGCCCGCGAGGTGCTCGGCTGGCGACCGACCGTCGGCTTCGAGGAGCTCGTGGGACACCTCGTCGACGCCGAGGACGACTCGTGAACAGCCGCCCGCGCGTGGCGATCGCCCACGACTACCTCACCCAGCGCGGTGGCGCGGAGCGAGTCGTGCTCGCGATGTCGCGGGCGTTCCCCGACGCCGTCATCCACACCACGCTGTACGAACCGGAGAGCACCTATCCCGAGTTCGCGGAGCGCACGGTCATCACCTCCAGGCTGAACAGGATCGGGCCGATCCGGCGCAGCCACCGGTTGGGCCTGCCGCTGCTCGCCATGGCGGCGTCGTCGATGACGGTCGACGCCGACGTCGTCCTCGTGTCGTCCAGCGGCTGGGCCCACGGCTTCGGCCGCACGGGGCACTCCCTCGTCTACTGCTACTCCCCCGCCCGGTGGATCTACCAGTCGGACACCTACCTCGGCGGGCCCGCGCTCCGCTCGCTGAAGGGGCTCGCCCTCCTCGCGCTGCGGCCCGCGCTCCGACGGTGGGATGCCGCGGCGGCCCGCGGGGCCGACGACTACGTCGCGATCTCCCGCACGGTGCAGGTCCGGATCCGCGAGACCTACGGCATCGAGGCGCCCGTGCTCCCCGCACCCCACAGCATGGACGCCGGGGGGAGCCAGGACCCCGTCCAGGCCCTCGAGGACTGGGCCGACGAGGGCTACCACCTCGTGGTCTCCAGGCTGTTGCCCTACAAGAACGTCGGCGTCGTCGTGGACGCGGTGCGCGGCACGGGCCACCGGCTCGTCGTCGTCGGGTCCGGACCGGGGCGCGGCGAGCTGCTCGCCACGATGCCCGACAACGTCCGGCTCGTGTCGGAGCTGACCGACGCCCAGCTCCGCTGGGTCTATGCCCACAGCCGCGTGCTCGTCGCGCCCAGCTTCGAGGACTACGGGCTCTCCCCCCTCGAGGCGGCGGCCTTCGGACGTCCGAGCCTGTCGCTGCGCGCCGGGGGCTACCTCGACACGGTGTGCGAGGGCGTCACGGGTCTCCACGTCGAGGCCCCGCGCCCGGAGCTCTTCCGCGCCGGCCTCGCCGACGCCACGGCCCACCCGTGGGAGCCCGAGGTCATCCGTGCGCACGCCGAGAGCTTCTCCGAGGCGGGGTTCGCGGCACGCCTGCACGCCGAGGTCGACCACCTCCTCGCCCGGCGCTGAGAGGCCCCACCAGCGCAGACGTCGCACCCATCGGCCGAACGGCCCCCCTTTTCCCGGCTTTCCCGACCTCGAGACCTCGGCCCGGCCCCGACGGCATACTGGGTGCCCCAGCCCGCGCGATCCGCCACGCGCTCGTCCCACACCCGCCGACCGAGGTCCCATGATCATCAACGAGGCCCACGCGGAGACCGTCGCCACGCGCACGGCACGGTGGAACCGCATCGCGCCGACGATGGCGGCCGTGGTGACCGACCTCGTCGTCGTGAGCCTCGTGACCGTCCTGGCCACCGTCGGCCGCATGCGCCTGCCGTTCTTCGACGAGGTCGGCGACGTCGACAACCTCGTCGCGATCGTGGGTGTCCCGATCGTCCTCGGCTGGATCATCTTCATCGCGCTGCACGGGGCGTACTCCCCGCACGTCATGGGTGCCGGCACGACGGAGTACAAGCTCGTCGTGCGAGCCACCATGGTCGCGGCCGGTGCCACCGGCGTCGTCTGCTACCTCGCGAAGTTCCAGTTCTCCCGCGGCTTCTTCTTCCTCCTCATCATTCTCGGGACGCCGGCGCTCCTCCTCGGCCGGTTCGTCCTGCGGCGGGTCGTGTACGTACTCCGTCGCCGGGGCTACCTCGTGCACCGCGTCATCGTCGCCGGCTCCGCCGCCCAGGTCGACGAGGTGGCCCGGGTCCTGGACCGCGAGCGCTGGCTGGGCTACCACGTCATCGGTGCGGTGCTGCCGGCGGCGGAGGCCGCCGAGTGCACGCCCCGCGGGGTGCCGGTCCTCGGCTCGACCGCGCGGACCGCCGCGATCGTCACCGACTCCGACTGCGACATCGTGCTGTTCGCCGGCGGTGCGGTGACCTCGGCGCAGCAGATGCGCCGGGCCGCCTGGGAGCTGGCCGAGACCTCGGTGCAGATCATGCTCGTGCCCAGCCTCACCGACGTCGCGGGCGACCGGGTGCGGGTGCGTCCCGCGGCCGGCCTCCAGCTCATGGAGCTCGAGGGCCCGCGCGCGCAGAACGCCACGCGTGTCTCCAAGCGGACCTTCGACCTCGTCGGGGCGGCCGTGCTGCTCGTCCTCGCCAGCCCGCTGCTCATCGCCACGGCGATCGCGATCAAGGTGCACGACGGCGGGGCCGTGCTCTTCCGCCAGCAGCGGGTGGGACGCAACGGCGACCTCTTCGACTGCTACAAGTTCCGCTCGATGGTGATGGGCGCCGACGGCATGCTCGACACCGTGGCCGCCTCGAACAAGCACGAGGAGGGCCACCTCCTGTTCAAGGCCGAGCACGACCCCCGGGTGACCCGGCCGGGTCGCCTCATCCGGCGATTCTCGCTCGACGAGATGCCCCAGTTCCTCAACGTGCTGCGCGGGGAGATGAGCCTCGTCGGTCCGCGCCCACCGCTGCCCGGCGAGGTCGAGCGCTACTCCGACGACGTGCGCCGCCGACTCGCGGTGCGACCGGGGATGACCGGCCTGTGGCAGGTCTCGGGTCGCTCGGACCTGTCGTGGGAGGACTCGGTGCGCCTCGACCTCTACTACGTCGACAACTGGTCGATCGTGCAGGACCTGGCGATCCTCGCGCGCACCATGCTCGCCGTGGTCTCCAGCCGCGGCGCCTACTGACCCCGTCGACCCTGCCGCCGACCCCGTCGAGCCTGCCGGGTCCGGGTCGGACGGTGTGACGGCCGACTAGCGCCGAGCCTTCTCCCGGGGCGCCTTCGGGCCCGCCTTCCCTGACGGTGCGGGCTCGCGCACGGGGTCACGGTCCGCGTCGAGGAGGTCCCCGACCGGCCGGTCGACGGGCTCGGGGATGGTCGTGTAGGGGTCGCTCCCGTAGGCGGCGTAGCCGTAGCCGTGGCCGTAGACGACCTGGCCGACGCCCTTCTTCGGTGCGAGGTTGAGCACGACGCCGAGGATGCGGCCCCCCACCTGGTCCATGATCTTGGCGCAGAGCCGGGCCTGTTCCTTGTGCGTGCGGCCGACGGCGAGGACGAGGAGGGTGCCGTCGCTCATCCCCGACAGCAGGCCGGCGTCGGTGACGGGGAGCAGCGGTGGGGCGTCGAGGATGACGAGGTGGTCCTTGGCGAGGTGGTCGATGAGCGCGTGCATCCGCTGCGAGCCCAGGAGCTCGCTCGGGTTCGGAGGGGTGCGCCCGGCGGTGATGAGCCGGACGTTGACCTGGTCGGTGGTCTGGAGCGCGTCGGCCAGCCCGATCTGGCCGGCCAGCAGCTGGGAGAGACCGACCTTGCCGGGGCGCTCGAAGATCCGTGCCAGGGTCGGCCGCCGAAGGTCGGCGTCGATGATCACCGTGGGCTGGCCCGCCTCGCCGAGGACCCGGGCGAGGGTCGCGGAGACCGTCGACTTGCCCTCGTGCGCGTTCGCACTCGTGACGACGATGCTGCGTGGCGAGTCGTCGACGGCGACGAACCGCAGGTTGGTGCGCACCTGCCGGAAGGCCTCGGCCGCCTGGCCGAGCTGGTCGAGCCGGCCGCGCCCGCTCTCGCCGCGCAGCTCGGGCGTCGTCGGGACGACCCCGATGACGCTCGCCCCGACGAGCTCCTCGACGTCGGCGACGGTGCGCACCCGGGTGTCGAGCTGGCGCCGGAGGACGATGACGAGGTAGCCGACGAGGAGGCCGACGAGGCCGCCGACGAGGACGTTGCGCTGGACGTTCGGGGCGATCCGGGCTCCGGGCAGCGCCGCCTCGATCGGGACGATCTGGACGAGGGGTTCGGCGCCCGGCGTCCGCGCCCCCACCTGCTCGATCCGGTTGGCCTCGCGCGCGGTGGCGTCGATGACGGCATCCGCGAGCAGCCTCGCCTCCTCGGGCGTGGGGCCGGTCGCCGTCACCTTGAGGATCACCGAGCTCGGCGCGACCGACGCGCCGACGCGGGCGGCGACCTCTGCCGGCGACGCCTCGATGCCGGTCGCCTCGATCGCCCGCTGCGCGACGGCCCGGCCGGTGACGAGCGGGAGGTAGGAGTCGGCCTTGCTGCCGCCGAGGCTGGTCGCGGCCAGCCCGTCGCCGGTCGACTGCCGGTCACCCCCGACGACGACGTAGCCACTCGCGTCCGCGAGGTAGACCTCCGGCATCCGCAGCGTGAGGGCGTACGCCACCCCGGCACCCGTGAGCGTGAGCACGACGAGCGTGAGGAGGTGGGCACGCGTGAGTCGGACGAAGTCGAGAACGGTCACAGGGGATCCTCGCGGTGGGGGCACGTCCACGCCGTGCGGTCCACGAATTTTATCCCGCGGCACCGGCGAAGCACGGGAGGTCGGGCAAAGCCCGCACCTAGAGTGACGGCGTGACCGGGCCCGTCGTCATCCCCACCGCGGTGCGGGTCGAGCTCGCGCACGCGGCGGTGCAGCGGCTCGCCGAGTCGGTCGCTGTCGACGTCCTCCACATCAAGGGTCCGGCCGTCCACCCCGGCCTGCGCACCCGCGCCAGCGGCGGCAGCGACGTCGACGTCATCGTGCGTCCCGCGGACGTCGACCGGCTGATGGCCACGCTGCACGACCACGGCTGGGAGGTCGAGACGACCTTCGGTGCCGGCTCGGTCTTCGACCACGCGGCGAACCTCTACCACCCGAGCTGGGGCCTGCTCGACGTCCACCGCCACTACCCCGGGATGGACCGCGACCCCGCGCACGCGTTCGAGACGCTCTGGAGCACGCGCGGCAGCGTCGACCTCGCGCACGTCCCGTGCCCGGTGCCCGATCCCCTGTCGCAGTCCCTCGTCCTCCTCCTCCACGCCGCCCGGACGCCCCGCGGGAACCTCGTCCACCCCGACGTCGCGCCCAACTGGACCGACCGCACCCCCGAGGAGCGCGACCGCCTCCGGGCCCTGGCGGCCGAGACCGGCGCGACCGTCGCCCTCGCTGCCGCCACCGGGACCATCGACGAGTACGCCGGCACCCCCGAGGCCGCGCTGTGGGAGGTCTTCGCCCACGGCGGGGACCGGATCGACGAGTGGGGCGCGCGGCTGCGCGCCGCGCGGGGTCCGCGGGCCAAGGCGTCGGTCGCCGCGCGGGCGCTCCGCGTCAACCGCTACTACCTGGGCCAGCGCCTCGGGCACCCGCCGTCGCGCCGCGAGGTCGCCGTGGAGTTCTTCCGCAGGTTCGCCGCCGCGGGGCGGGCGCTGGCCGGCCGGGCAGTGCGCCGGTGAGCGGGTCGGTGGGCGGGCCGATGGGCGGCGCCGGCCTCCACGTCCCAGCGAGCACCGGCTGGGTGCGCAGGGACGGCGTCGTGTACGCGGCATGCCTGCCCGACGGTCCGCCGCTCGTCCTCGCCGGGCCGGGTGCCGTCGTGTGGGATGCCGTGGTCGTCGGCGGAGGGCTCGACGACGTCGTGGACCGGGTGGCGGCCGCTGCCGGCGAGTCAGTCGCGGCGGTCCGTCCCGGGGTGGAGTCCTTCGTCGCCGGGCTCGTCGACGCCGGTGTCGTCGTATTCGTCGGCGACGCCCGGCCGTCGTGAGCCGAGCAGCGCGCCGAGGACGGCCCCGGCGGCGTTGCACACCACATCCAGCAGGCTGGGCACCCGGCCCAGCCAGGGGGACGCCTGCACGAGCTCGGCGAGGGCGCTCAGCGCGACGAGCACGAGGACGACCGTGGTCGGACGACGGTGCAGCACCGCGACGCCCAGCCACGCGACCGGGACGAACGCGACGACGTTGAGGAACGTCGCGTAGACCTCGGGCCCGATGCGCGGCGGCACCCCTCGGTGCAGGCCGAAGAGGTAGATGCGCAGGATCACCTGGCGCACCGCCTCGCCGTCCGGCCACAGCAGCAGCAGGCCGAGCGAGACCGCGAGGACCCCCGCGACCAGCGTCCCCACCCGCCACCCCGACCCGCGCACGAGTCCAGCATGGCCGACGTCGCTCACCGCCACCTCACCGGGCGAGCATCGCCGAGGCGAGGGTCTCCTGCAGCCAGGTGAGGAAGTCGTAGACGGCGAGGGCGTAGCCGAGGGGGTCGTCGTCGTCGAGCTCGGCGGCCGCCGCCTCGAGCACGTCGACGTCGTCGTCGGTGCGCAGCCCCATCCGCTCGCCGAGGACGAGCCGGACGTCGGTGAGGGCGATGAGGAACGCCCTGGCCTCGGCCTCGTCGAGCCGCAGCTTGTCCTCACCCCGCAACGTCGCCGCCGCCAGCGCGAGGCCCGTTGCCTTGCGCCGGCGCAGGCCGGGCTCGGTGAGGCGGCGGAACTCGGCTGCGGCCTCGTCGTCCTCGCGGTTCGCCGTCGGCAGCAGGCGGTCCAGCGCCGGGTCGCGCTCCGCCGCCGACGCATCGAGGTCGACCTGGTCCTCGGCGGCGACCGTGACGCCCATCCCGAGGCCGGCGACGATCGACGAGAAGTCGTCGCCGGCATTGCGGGCGGCGCCCTGCGGCACGGGTGTGGGGTCGAGGAGGTCGTGCACCTGGTCCATGAGCCCGGCGACGGTGGCACGCTCCAGCGGGTCGAGCTGCGCGGCGTAGCGCAGACCCGAACCGGAACCCCGCCTGCGGAACCCGCGCGCCATCAGTCGTCCTTCTGGAACGTCGCCCACAGCCCGTACGCGTGGAGCGCCTCGGTGTCGGCCTCCATTGCCTCGCGCGGACCGCTCGCGACGACGGCTCGCCCTTGGGTGTGGACGTCCATCATGAGCTTCTCGGCCTTCGCCCGAGAGTAGCCGAAGTGGCTCTGCAGGACGTAGGTCACGTACGACATGAGGTTGACCGGGTCGTTCCACACGATGGTGATCCACGGGATGTCGGGCGCGAGGTCACCGCCGGTGGCGGTGACCTCCTCCTGCACGGGCGCGAGCGACACGCAGCAAGGATAGGCGCGGCGCAGGTGCGCCGCCCCCGAGGGAGCCGTGCCCGCACCCGGGTCACCGCGGCCCGCGGGCTGCCTCAGCGGCGGCCGCGGTTCCAGGTGCCGGCGTAGACCCCGTCGTCGCAGGCCCGCCCGGCCTCGCCGAGCTCGAGCGGACGGAAGGTGTCGACCATGACGGCGAGCTCGTCGAAGTAGTGCTTGCCGAGCGAGGCCTCCGCGGCGCCGGGCTGCGGGCCGTGCGCGTGGCCGCCGGGGTGCAGGGAGATCGAGCCCTTGCCGATGCCCGAGCCCTTGCGTGCCTCGTAGTCGCCGTCGACGTAGAACATGACCTCGTCGGAGTCGACGTTGGAGTGGTAGTAGGGCACGGGGATCGCGAGCGGGTGGTAGTCGACCTTGCGCGGCACGAAGTTGCAGACGACGAAGTTCCAGCCCTCGAAGACCTGGTGGGCCGGCGGCGGCTGGTGGATGCGTCCGGTGATGGGCTCGTAGTCACGGACGTTGAAGACGTACGGGTAGAGGCAGCCGTCCCAGCCGACGACGTCGAGGGGGTGGAAGGGGGTGACGTGCACCGTGCCGACGATGCCGCCGCTGCTGGCCGGGCCGCCCCCGCGGTGCTTGATGTAGACCTCGGTCGTCGCGTCCGGGTCCTCGCCGATGTCCCCGGCGAGGAGCGGGCCCTGCGGGAGGCGCAGGTCGCGCTCGCAGTAGGGGCTGTGCTCCAGGAGCTGGCCGTACTTGCTGAGATAGCGCTTGGGCGGCGCGATGTGGCTGCTCGCCTCGATGCAGATCGTGCGCAGCGGGTCCCTCGCCGACCGCGTCGGGACCCACCGGTGGGTCGTGGCCCTGGGGATGATGACGTAGTCGCCCTCCCCGACCTCGAAGGCCCCGAAGACGGTCTCGACCCGGGCCCTCCCGCGCTCGACGTAGACGCACTCGTCGCCGATGCCGTTGCGGTACCACGGGCTCGTGGCCCCGGACACGGCGTACGACAGGCGCACGTCGCCGTTGCCGAGGAGGAGGCGGCGGCCGGTGACGACGTCGGTGTCCTTCACGACCTTGCTCGGGAAGAGGTCGTGCGGCCTGAGGTGGCGCGGCAGGAGCGGGTGGTTGGCGGTCGTGCCCAGGTCGCCGACCGTCCACTCGCGGTACTCCGCCACCGTCGAGGGGATGTTGCGGTGGTAGAGCAGCGAGGAGTCGGAGCTGAAGCCCTCCTCGCCCATGAGCTCCTCGTAGTAGAGCTCGCCGACCCGGCCCCGCTTGGCAGGCCGGCGGTGCTGGGTGTGCCGCTTCGGGGGGATGCTGCCCATCGACTGGTAGTGCGCCACTGGCTCTGTCCACCTCGCTGTGGTCGGGTCGGGGGTGCTCCCCTGCTCCCGAGCAGGGTATGCCGCGCACCGCCCCACTGGCATCCCTGCCCGCTCGCGACGTCACATCTGCCAGATCTGACCAGCCTGCCCCGGCACCGGGTGGACACGGTGCCCAGACGCAACCGCGGCGGCGCGGGACCGGCATCCGGCGTCGGTGGGGAGGCCCCGGCCCACAGATGGGGACCTGCTCCCGATGTCCCGGAGGGTGCCCGGGCCGAACTCTGGTCGCATCCCGTCCGGCACCGGGCCGGACGAGGCACCCCGAAGGAGCACCACCATGCCGCGTTTCCTCATCGAGCGTGGGATCCCGAACGCCAAGGACCTCACCCGGGACCAGCTGGCCGAGATCGCCCGCACCTCCAACGACGCCGTCGACTCGCTCGGGGTCCCCTACACCTGGGTCACGAGCTACGTCGCGGGCGACAAGATCTACTGCCTCCACGAGGCCGACGACGTCGAGACGATCCTCGAGCACGCCCGTCGAGGCGGGTTCCCTGCCGACGTCGTGTCGGTCGTCGCGAACGAGTTCGGTCCGCACAGCGCGGAGCCCGTGCCGGTCGCATGACGGCGCCGCTGCGGCAGTCGGGTCGTCGGACCGTGGCCCTCCGGGCCCGTGACCCTCGCCGGACACGGGGTCTGGAGGGCCCGGCCCCCGCGCCCTACAGTCGCTCCATGGGCCTCCTCGAGAGGGAGAGCGAGCTCGACGTGCTCGCGCGGGCGCTCGCCGCGGCGTCGGCCGGCACCGGGTCGGGCGTCGCGGTCAGCGGTGAGCCCGGTGCGGGCAAGTCGGCCCTCGTCGAGGCCGCCTGCGCGACCGACCACGGGCTGCGGGTGCTGCGCTGCGGATGCGACCCGCTCGGCACGCCGCGTCCCCTCGGCCCGGTCCGCGACCTGCTCGCCGACCTCCACCCGCTCGACGGCGCGTCGCCCCTGGCGGAGGTCTGCGAGGTGACGTACGCCGCGCTCCGGTCGGAGCCGACCGTCCTCGTCGTCGAGGACCTGCACTGGGTCGACGCCGCCTCGGCCGAGGTCCTGCGCTTCCTGCTGCGCCGCCTGGAGGCGATGCCGTGTGCGGTGTTCCTCACCTACCGGGACGACGAGATCGGCGAGCGGCACTCGGTCCGCCCGCTGCTCGGTGACCTCGCCGCGCTCGGCGACGTCTCGACCCTCAGGCTCGAGCCCCTCAGCGTGGCGGGCGTCGCCGCGCTGGTGCAGGGCGGTCCCCTCGACCCCGCTGCGGTGCACGCCCTGACCGGTGGGAACCCCTTCTTCGCCGCGGAGGTCGCGAAGGACCCGGACCTCCCCCTGCCCTCGACCGTGCGCGACGCGGTCCTCGCCCGCACCGCGGGGATCGCCGCTGAGGACTTCGAGGTGCTCCAGCTCGCGGCGAGCGCCCCCGACCGCCTGGACGACCGGGTGCTGCCGTCGCTCGGTGTCGACCTCCCCACGCTGCGCCGGCTGCACGGCACGGGTCTCCTCGTGCGCCACCGCGGCGGCCTCGTGTTCCGCCACGAGCTCGCCCGCCTCGCCGTCGAGAGCACGATCCCCGCCGGCGGGACGGCCCGCCTGCACGCCCGGCTCCTCCGGGCCCTCGAGTCCGTGCAGCCGCAGGACCCCGCGGTGCTGACCCACCATGCGGTGGCCGCCGCCGACGCACCCCGAGCCGCCCACCACGCACGGGCGGCGGCCGAGGAGGCCGCCCGCTCCGGTGCCCACACCGAGGCGGTGGCCTTCCTCGAGACCGCCCTGGCCCACCTGCCCGGGGTCGACCCCCGGGACCGCGCGATGCTGCTCACCCGGCTGGGCTACGAGCAGTACATGACGAGCCGGCTGCAACCGGCGATCGCCACGGTGAGCGCGACGTTCCCGCTCTGGCAGGGGCTGCGCGACGACACGGGGCTGTCGATGGCCCACGACTCGTGCGCGGTCATGGAGTACTACAACGCCCGCCGCGGGTCCGCGCAGACCCACGCCGAGCGGGCCGCCGTCCTCGCCGGGCCCACGCAGCGCGAGTTCGGCCGGGCCCGGGCGACGCAGGCGTACCTCGCGTTCATGCGCGGTGACGTCGAGCGGACGCTCGCCTGCGCCTCCGACGCCGGCCGGATCGCCGCCGACCTGGGCGACGACGCCCTGGCACTTCGGAGCCGGCTCGTCGGCGCCGCGAGCGAGCTGGCGCTCGGCGCCGACAGCGCCCGCCAGCGGCTCGTGCGGGTCGTGGAGGAGGCCCGCGACCACGGCCTCGACGAGATCGCGTCCACCGGCTACTCGAACCTGGCCTACCTCGACGTCGAGCAGCGCCGGCTGGCCGACGCGGAGCGGACGCTCGAGGAGTCCCTGGCGCTCACCGTCGAGCGCGACATCCCCATCTGCAACCACTGGCAGACGGGCGTGCGGTCGCGGCTCCGCCTCCTGGAGGGCCGGTGGCGGGCGGCCCTCGAGGATGCCGACGACGCGCTCACCCGCGTCGGGATGCCGGTCGCGACCTTCTGGCCGCACGTGGTGGCCGGGCTGGTGCACCTGCGCCGGGTCGGGACCGAGGACCAGCACCTCGAGGCCGCGTGGCAGCTCGCCGACCAGCTGGACGAGCCCCTGCGGCGCCTACCCGCGCTGGCGGCCCTCGCCGAGCGGATGTGGATGACGGGCGTCCCCGACGGTCGGGTGACCCGCACGGCGCCCCGGATCCTCGGGCGGGCCCTGGAGTCGACTGCGCAGACGTGGTCCGCGGGCGACCTCGCGGTGTGGCTCTCCCGCGTGGGCGTCGAGGCCCCCGTCGACCCCGCCACCCTGGCGGAGCCCCACCGCCTCGTGCTGACCGGCCGGCACGAAGAGGCGGCCGCGTGGTGGCACCAGGCGGGCGGCGTCGTCGACGAGGCGCTGTCGTGCGTCGACGCGCCCCGGGTCGAGGCCCGCCTGCGCGCGGTCGAGCAGCTCGACGCCCTCGGGGCGACGGCCACCGCGGACCGCCTCCGGCGCGAGCTGCGCCAGGAGGGGGTCAGCCAGCTCCCGGTCCGCCCCCGGGCGAGCACCCGGGCCAACCCGTCGGGCCTGACCAACCGGCAGCTCGACGTCGCCAAGCTCGTCGCCCGCGGGTTCACCAACGCCGAGATCGCCGACCGCCTCTACATCTCCCCCAAGACCGCCGACCACCACGTCTCCGCGGTCCTCATGAAGCTCGGGACCCCGAACCGGCGCGCGGTGGTCGTGCAGGCCCACGAGCTCGGCCTCGCCTGACCCGGCCCCTCGCCTCAGCGCGCCACGACCCGACCACGACCCGACCCCGAGGAGCACCATGACGACCTGGCCCCGAGGCGCCCCCCGAGTGGGCGACCGCGCCTCCCTCACGCGCACCGTGGAGGCCGCCGACATCGTCCGGTTCACGGAGCTGAGCGGCGACCGCAACCCGGTCCACTACGACGCCGAGGTGGCCGCCCGGACGCGCTTCGGCGAGATCGTCGTCCAGGGCGGCGTGACGAGCGCGATCCTCAACGCGGTCGTCGCGGAACGGCTCCCCGGGCCGGGCACGGTCTTCCTGGAGACACACTGGCGCTTCCTCGCGCCGACCCGACCCGGGGACACCATCACGGGCGAGGTCGAGGTGACCGCCGTCCGGGAGGACAAGCCGATCACGACCCTCGCGACCCGGGTGGTGCGCGGCGACGGCGTCGTGGCCATCGAGGGGACCGCGGTCTGCTGGACGATGGACCTCGGCGGCTGAGAAGCCCGGAACGTGGGGGCGGCATCCGCGCTCCCCCGTGAAACATGGGGATCGGCTCCCCTTATCGGACCCCCGGGCTGGTCCATACCTTCGGTGCAGACCCATCGCACCGACCGAAGGAACCACCGTGAGCCCCGTCCGAGAGAGCCACCACGACGTCGTCGTCGTCGGTGCCCGGTGCGCCGGTGCAGCCACCGCCCTGTTGCTGGCACGCGCCGGCCACGACGTCGTCGTCGTCGACCGGGCGCGGCTCCCCAGCGACACGAACTCCACCCACTCCCTGGTGCGCGGCGGCGTCGTCCAGCTGTCCCGCTGGGGCCTGCTGGACGAGGTCCTCGCGACGGGTGCCCCCGCGATCCGCTCGGTCACCTTCCACCGGTACGGCCCCGACGCGCCGGCACCCGTGCGGCTGCCCGTGAAGGACAAGGCCGGCGTCGACCACATGCTCGCTCCCCGACGGCACGTCCTCGACCGCGTCCTGGCGGACGCGGCGACCCGGGCCGGAGCCGTCCTGCGGGACCGGACGACCGTCGACGGCATCCTGCGCGACGACGACGGCCGGGTCCGTGGCGTCACGGCCACCGCCGAGGACGGGACCCCCATGCAGTTCACCGCACGCCTCGTGGTCGGCGCCGACGGCGTCCGGTCACGGATGGCGGGGTTCGTCGGTGCCGACGTCGTCGAGAGCCACGCCCCGAGCGGCGCCTGCCTGTACACCTACGTCGGCGACCAGGCCTGGGACGGCTTCGAGTTCCACCTGGGCGACCACGCCTTCGCGGGGGTCTTCCCGACCCACTTCGGCGAGGCGTGCGTGTGGCTGATCCGGCCGGAGCACCTCGCCCGGCCCGTCCTGTCGGCCGGGGCCCACCGCCTGCAGGCGTGGACCGACGCGCTCGACTCCACCGTGCCCGGGCTCGCCGGGCGGGTCCGCCGGGGATCGGTGACCGCGCCCCTGCGGGGTGCCGTGCGCCTCCCCAACCACGTGCGCCGGGCGACCGGTCCGGGCTGGGCGCTCGTCGGTGACGCGGGGTACCACCGGGACCCCATCACCGGACACGGCATGACCGACGCCTTCCGCGACGCGGACCTGCTCGCGGAGGCGGCCGACCGCGCGCTGCGCGACCCGTCCGAGGAGACCGCAGCGATGCGCGACTTCGAGCTGCAGCGCGACCGGGCGCTGGCGGAGACGTTCCGCCTGACCCGTGCCCTCGGCGCCTTCCCGGCCCCCGAAGGCTTCGTCGAGCTCCAGGGCGAGCTCGGCCGGGCGCTCGACGCCGAGGCGCAGGAGCTCGCCGCCCGCGACGCACGCCACGCCGACCTGCCGGTGCCCTGAGCACCGACGGCCCCCGACCCCCTCTCGTCCAGACACCGCACACCACCACCACACCAAGGAGAACTCCCGTGCACAACACCATGGAGCGACGCCCCAACGGCGTCGACGTCGACACCCTGTTCGCCACCATCGACGCCGTGCGTCAGCAGCCGGAGGCCGCGCGCTTCCGCTTCCGCGCCGACAACGAGTGGGTCTCCGGCACCCACAGCCGCGGCCGCTTCCCGGGCTTCTTCGGAGCCGGTCAGGAGCACGTCCACGCCGTCCCCGGAGCTGGCGAGGTCGTCGTCGAGGCCGACCACCCGGCCGTGCTCGTCGGCACCGACCAGGGTCCGACCCCGGCAGAGCTCCTCCTGAACGCCCTCGCCGCCTGCCTCATGGCCGGGCTGGGCAACATCGCCGCCGCCCGCGGGGTCGAGCTCCACGGCGTCACCTGCCGCGTCGAGGGCGACGTCGACCTGCGCGGCATCCTCGGGATCGACCCGGCCGTGCGCAACGGCTTCAGCGCCATCACCGTCGTGTTCGACGTCGACAGCGACGCGGACGCCGACACGGTCGCCGCGCTGGTCGCCCAGTCGCGGGCGCGCTCGGCCGTGTTCGACGTGATCACGCACGGGACCAGGGTCGACGTCGAGGTGGCCCGGCGATGAAGGCCGTGACCGCGCCGGCCGGGCGGGCCGGCTTCCTGGCCGAGGCGGCACCGGGCGACGAGGTCGAGCGCCTGTACGCGGCGGACCTCGACGGCCAGGGGTACGTCGCGCACCTCACCCGGGTCTGGGCCCACTCCCCGGAGGCGCTGGCGGTCCTCTCCTACCTCCTCAAGCGGAGCACGGAGAGCGCGGGGCTCGACCTGCGCCAGCGGTCGGTCCTCGTCGCGGCGAGTGCCGCGACCCTCGGCGACTCGTACTGCTCCCTCGCCTGGGGGTCCAGGCTCGCGGCCATCGCCGGCGACGAGGTGGCGACGTCCGCACTCACCGGTAGCGACGCGGCCCTGTCCGACGCCGACCGCGTCCTCGCCGGGTGGGCCCGGCGCGTCGTCGGTGACCCGAACGGCGTCACCGCGGAGCACGTCGAGGAGCTGCGACGGGTCGGCTACGACGACGGGCAGGTCTTCTCGATCACGCTCTTCGTCGCCCTGCGGCTGGCCTTCTCCACGGTCAACGACGCGCTCGGGGCCCCACCCGACGCCGAGCTCGTCGGCCGCGCACCCGCCGCCGTGAGGAGCGCCGTCACCTTCGGACGGGCGCCGGCCGAGGACGCGTAGCACCCGGCCCCGGGGCCGTCGGCGCGGGCCCACGACCGCGATAGGTTGTGGCCATGTCGTCGACGACCCCGGTGCTGCTTCGTGGGCTCGTGGACGACGCAGCGGTGTTTCCCCCGACCGCCACGCCGCTGCCGGAGGCCGTCCGCGGCCACCGGCGCCACCGTGCAGCCTCGTACGCCGGATGCACCGGTCCCCTGCTCGTGCCCGCCGCCGGGGTCGCCGACCTCCTGGCGGTGATCGAGGACGAGGGTCCCCACGACGACGCGGATGCCGGCACGGCATCCGTCCTCGACGTCGTCCTCATCGCGCGGCCCGGGGCCGAGCCCACGCTGCTGACCGCAGGCATCGACGCGCTGCACGACGAGCCCCGCGTGCGGGTCGCCGGCGCCGAGCTGGCCTGGCACGAGGGCTGGCGAGAGCTCGGGCTCGACGACCTTCCGGTGGCCCTCGAGGTGCCCCGCGGCGACGACCGCGACGTCGCGCTGGCCGACATCCGCACGGCCGTGCGCGAAGGGCTCCGTGTCGTCGCGAAGCTGCGCACCGGCCCGACCCCGACCTGGCCCTGGCCCGACGAGGCAGAGGTCGCCGACTTCCTCGTCGACACGTCCACGCTCCAGGTGCCGTTCAAGCTCACCGGCGGCCTGCACCACGCCGTGCGCGGCACCTACGCCGTCGACGACGTGCCCGAGGAGAACCACGGCCTGCTCAACGTCCTGCTCGCGACCTCGGCGGCGCTCTCCGATGCCGGCCGCGAGGAGGTCGCCGGGGTGCTGGCCCTGCGCGACGGCGGCGCCCTCGCCGAGCTGGTCGCCGCCTGGCCCGACGCGACGGCCGCCCGGGTGCGCGCGGCGTTCACGGCCTACGGCTGCTGCACCGTCACCGACCCGCTCGGTGAGCTGGCCACCCTCGGCCTGCTCGACAGCCTCTGACCCCCGGACTCGGCTCTCCAGCAGCGAGATCCGCTCTCACGTCCGCGACCCCGACCTCGACCTCGACCACGACCGAAGGAGTGCCATGACCTGGCTCGACCTCCCCGCCGACCACCCGTTCGGCGTGCACAACCTCCCCTACGGCGTCTTCTCCACGGACGACGGGGAGCGGCGCGTCGGGGTGCGGGTCGGTGACCACGTGCTCGACGCCGCGGTCTGCGCCGAGCAGGCCGGCATGGAGTCCGGCGTCGTGTGGCGCGCGGCCTCGCTCAACCCGTTCCTGGAGCAGGGCCGCGCGGCGTGGACCGCCGCTCGCGAGTGGCTCACCGAGCAGCTGACCAACGAGGCGCACCGCGAGTGCGTCGAGGCCCACCTCGTGCCACTGTCCGAGGTGACGATGCACCTGCCGGTCGACGTCGCCGACTACGTCGACTTCTACGCGAGCGAGCACCACGCGACGAACGTCGGGCGCATCTTCCGCCCCGACTCCGAGCCGCTGACGCCCAACTGGAAGCACCTGCCGATCGGCTACCACGGACGGTCGGGGACCGTCGTGGTGTCGGGCACCGGCGTGGTGCGTCCGAGCGGGCAGCGCAAGCCCCCGGCCGAGCCCGTCCCGGTCTTCGGTCCGTCGGCGCGGCTCGACATCGAGGCCGAGCTCGGGTTCGTCGTCGGCGGTGGCACCCGCCTCGGCGAGCCGGTGTCGTTGGCGGATGCCGACGACCACCTCTTCGGGGTCGTCCTCCTCAACGACTGGTCGGCGCGTGACCTCCAGGCGTGGGAGTACGTGCCGCTCGGTCCGTTCCTGGGCAAGTCCTTCGCGACGTCGGTCTCCCCGTGGGTCGTGACCCTCGACGCGCTGCGCGCGGCGCGGGTGCCGCTGCCCGGGCAGGACCCCGAGCCTCTGCCCTACCTGCGCGGCGAGACGACCGACGACGGCGCCGGCACGGCATTCGGCCTGGACGTCCACGTCGAGGTCGACTGGAACGGCACGGTCGTCTCGCGGCCGGAGTTCCGCGACATGTACTGGTCGCCGGCGCAGATGCTGGCGCACATGACGGTCAACGGCGCGACGCTGCGCAGCGGCGACCTGTTCGGGTCGGGCACGATCTCGGGGCCGGAGAAGGGTACCCGCGGGTGCTTCCTCGAGCTGACGTGGAGCGGCACCGAGCCAGTGGCGCTCGACGACGGGTCGCAGCGCACGTTCCTCGAGGACGGCGACACCATCGTGCTGCGCGCCACCGCTCCGGGCGCGGACGGGGCCGTCGTCGGGCTCGGCGAGTGCGTGGGGACCGTGCTGCCCGCACGCTGACCGGCGCCGGCGCGCATGCCCCGAATGACGTGATCGGGCTATTGAGGTGGGTGTGGGTGCGGAGGAACGTGGGCAGACACAGCCCACCTCGCTGAGGTGGAGTCCACTGAAAGGACGCGCCATGCGCAGGATCGTGTTCGCCATCTTCTCAGCCGTGCTCATCGCGACGGCCTCCCTCGTGGCCCCGACGTCGGCGGCGGCCGGCCCGGGAGAGCTCGCAGGCACCTGGACGTCGACCGACACGGACGGGAGCAGCCAGACGCTGATGATCCGAGGGTCCGGGGAGGGCGCCTACGGCATGGTCCTCGTCGACGACGCGGCGACCGCCTGTGGCGGGTCACCGGCCGGATTCGTGGGCTCGGGGACCTTCGACGGAGAGACCCTGGCGATGTTCGGCACCCTCACCTGCCGGCCCGGCGGGAACTTCATCAGGAGCCGGATCCCCTACGAGTTCACCTACTCGTCCGCCACCGACACGCTCACCGACTTCACGGGAGTGACCTGGACCCGGGCGTGACTCAGACGTCGACGGTCAGGCGCACGGTGACGACGTCGTCGAGCACTCCTCCTCGGGCACGCTGACGAAGTGGTAGGGCGAGGGTCCCTTCCAGAACCAGATCGCGCCGCTGAACTCGAGGTCCATCCGCTCAGGCCAGGGCCCGGCACCGACGGCGTCGTCAGGGCCGCTTGAGGACGACGACGGTGCCGGCGACCTTGTCGTGCAGCGCCTGCCGCCGGGCGTCCCAGAGCAGCCAGGCCGGGTCGAGGATGGTGAGGACGCTTCCGAAGGCGGCCAGCACCGGGATCAACGCCATCACGAACGTCAGCACCGTGATCGCCTGACGCTTCAGCGCCGTCCCGACGTCGACCGGGCCGGGGGCGGCGACCGGTCGGACGATCGTCCCGAGCAGCATCTTCCCGGGGGTCGCCGCCCGCCACGTCAGGAAGAGGACCTCGTAGGCGATGCCGACGACGAGGCTCGCGACGGTCACGGGCACGAGCGCCTCGCTGAGGTCGAGGGTGAACGCCCCGAGGTCGGGGGTGGCCGTCCCCGACGACGCCGCGGCGGCGGACTCGTCGAGGTACCGGCCCATCACGCCGAACGCGTCGCCGAGCCACGGGAGCGCCACGACGACCGCGAGCATGCTCGTGATGACGGCGTCGATGAGGCGGGCGACGAGGCGCCGCCACCACTCGGCCAGCACGTCGCCGTCGGGCAGCACGCCCTGGCGCGCCTGCCACGACTGGTAGGCGCCGCCCCAGCCGGTCGACGGCGGGGTCCCGCCGCCCTGCGGTCCCCACTGCCCCACGCCGGGCGCCTGGTCCTGCCCCTGGCTCGGCGACGCCCCTCGGGACTGCCCCCAGCCGCTGCGCACCGCCGCGCTCGGCACGTCGTTGGCCCGGCCGATCGTGGAGTTCTCGGCGGTCGGCGAGACGCGGGGCGTCGTGTGAGCGGTCCAGACGACGCCGTCGAAGTACCGCAGCAACGACGGGTCGTCGGGGTCGTCGAACCAGCCGGGGCCGGCGGGGGTCTCGCTCATGTCCTCAGGGTCTCACGCGGGTGGTCGTGCCGAGCACGGCGGGCGGTCCTCGCCTGACCCCGCCCGGGGCCCCACCATTGACCCGACCGGCGCCACGAGCGGACCATCGTCGGATGGCGACTCGACTCGGCGATCACCTCATGAGCCTGAACGGAACCCTGCGCATGCATCCCGTGGCGCGACGGGTCCGGGCCTCGCTGGACGGCCGGCCCGTCCTCGACACCACGGAAGCCGTGCTCGTGTGGGAGCCGCGCCGTGTCGTGCCGATGTATGCCGTGCCCCCGGGCGACATCACGGCGGACCTCGTGCCGTGCGCGCCGACACCGCCGCCGGACCGCCTGCCGCCCGTGCTCGGTCCCGTCCACTTCGCGTGGCACCACGTCCCAGGCCAGGACTACGACGTCGTCGTCGGCGACCGCACCCTGCCCGCGGCCGCGTTCGCCCCGGAGGACCCCGATCTCGAGGGCAGGGTCGTCGTGGAGTGGGCGCCCTTCGCCTGGGTCGAGGAGGACCACCCGGTGACGGGCCACCCGCACGACCCGTTCAAGCGCATCGACCTGCTCCGCAGCGACCGCCACGTCGTCGTGAGCCTGGGCGGCAGGGTGCTCGCCGACACCCGCCGCGCGATCTCCTTGCACGAGACCCACATCCCGGTGCGCTGGTACATCCCCCACGACGACGTCGTCACCGACCTCCTCGTCGGCAGCCGCTCCACCACGACCTGCGCCTACAAGGGCCACGCCTCCTACGTCTCGCTCTCCCCCGACGAGTTCCCCGGTCTGGGCGTCGAGGGCGAGGACATCGCCTGGACCTACACGCACCCCCTCGACGAGGTCGCCGCCATCCGCGGCATGATCTGCTTCTACTCCGAGCGCACGGACCTCGAGGTGGACGGGGTCCCCGCGCCCCGGCCCGTCACGCCGTGGTCGTCCCCTCGTGCCCAGGAGCGCTACTGAGCCCGGCCACCCCGAGCCGTGCCGCGAGCCCCATGACCGCGGCAGCGACGGCACCCGGGTCGACGAGGTGGTGGAGGTGCCCGGCACCCTCGATCACGGTCGTCGGCCACCCGAGCCGGCGCGCGAGGTCGAGCTCGGCGGCGTACGTCCCACCGAGCGCCAGGTACGCCTGCGGCGCCTCCCGCCACCCGTCGGGCGCCCCCAGCCGGCTGCGCACGTAGGACAGCAGCACCTGCGGCTCCTCGGCCCGGATGTCGTCCAGCACCTGCGGGTCGGGCAGGACAGCCGCGATGTCCTCGTCCGGCCACCAGCGGGTCCAGGGCGGGAGGATGCCCTCCTCGTCGGCGAGGCCCGCGAGGTGACCCAGGAGGGACTCCGGTGCGAGCGCGGCCTCGCCCTCCCTCGGCGGCAGGGCGGCATCCACGTACACGACCGGCACCCCCACGGCCGCAGCCGGGGCGTACCGACCGGCGTTGCTGTGGGCGACCACGACGTCGGGCCGCTCCCGCGCGACGCACCCGCGGTATGCCGCGAGCACCGGGCCGGGGTCGTCGAGCACCTCCCGCGAGGTCGCCACGACGACGTCCCACCCGCGCCGCTCGAGGGCCGCGACGAGTGGGGCGTAGGCGCGGGCCGGCAGGAACGGGCTCGGGAGCAGGACGGCGGTGGTCACTGCCCCATCATGCTCGCGGGTCGCCCCCGCGTCCCTGCTCGTGGTCGATGCCCTCGACGTGCGGCACCGTCATCCCCCGTCCCGCCGTGCGGCCACCGGCACTGGGCCCGCCGACGACTCCCGTGTCGGTGCCGAGTCCCGCCAGATGTCGTGGGCCAGCGGCAGCAGGGCCGCGCACAGGGCGATCGCCTGCACGTGGAACTGGACGGCGCTGAAGGGGACGACGCGGCACACCGCGACGACGACCAGCGAGACCGCGACGACCCTGCGGACACCGACGGTCGAGATCCCGCTCCGCAGCACGCTCCGCGCGAAGCAGACCATGCCCGCACCGAAGGTGACGCCGGCGGCGAGGAGCACCGGGAGGAACCACCCCAGCAGCGCGGACTGCGCTCCCCCGGGATCGCCCCCGGACCCGGCGGCTGCAAGGGGGGCGAACTCCATCGCGGGCAGCATCGCGTACAGGGTGGAGCCGACGATCACGAAGGGCAGGCCCCTGCCGCTCCACCGTGTCTCGCCGGCATCCTGCAGGTGCCGGTGGACCGTGAGGAACACCAGGGCGAGCAGGGCCGACCCCAGGCCGGTGGCGAGGTGGACCAGGCCCCACCGCGTCGGGTCGGCCGCCACCGCCGCCGCGAGGGCATCGATGTTCGGTTGCCGTCCGGGGAGGTGCGGGTGCAGGACGAGGGCGGCGAGGAGGACGAGCGGAGCGAGCGCGACGAAGACCGCGCGGCGCGGTCCGGAGGTCGTGGTGGACATGGTGGGCACCTCCTGCAGAGCGACGACCCCCACGCTAGGAGGGGTCGGCGCGCGGTCCCATCGGGAGTTCTCCCGAGGGGACCAGGCCGTGCTGCACGGCGAACAGGGCCGCACCTGCCCGGGTGGCGACGCCCATCTTCCGATAGGCGTGCTGGATGTGGGTGTCGGCCGTCTTGGCCGAGACGCCGAGGGCACGAGCCACCTGCTTGGTCTGCAGGCCACGGGCCAGCAGGCGCACCACGTCCTGCTCGCGAGGCGTGAGCCCGGCGGGACGTCGGATGCGGGGCACGCGGTGGTTCTCGGCCTCGACCACGGCGGCGACGGCATCGGGGTCGAGGCGGCCTGCACGTGCATCGGCGACGAGCCGCTCGGCTGCCGACACGGGCGGGAGCGAGTCGCGATGCGCCCGGGGCTCGGTCATGCAGTGGTACCTGTCGGCCGCGGCCAGGAGGCGAGCAGGCCGCGAGAGCGCGGGTGCGGGACAGCCTCGGTGGTAGCCGGAGCCGTCGAGCCGTTCGTGGTGGGCCCCGGCCGTGGCCGCGAGGGCGCGCAGGAACGGCGACCGGCTGAGGATGCGCTCGGTGTGGTACGGGTGGAGCCTGACCCGCTCCCAGTCGTCGGGCGACAGCCGGCCCCGGACCTCCCAGACGCGTGCCGGCACGGCGACCCGACCGACATCGTGGACCAGGGCCGCCCTGCGGAGCGAGCGCAGCTCGGCGGGATCCAGGCCGCAGCGCCCACCGGCGGCCTCCGCCAGCGCGGCGACACCCGCCGAGTGCCCGAGCAGGTAGGGCGACACCAGGTCGGCGAAGGCGCCGATGGCGGCCAGCGCCTCGTCGATGCCGTGCCCGTCGAGCACGAGCTCCGGGGCCGGGACGTGGTCGAGGACCTCCGCCCAGACCGACGCGTCCGGGTCACCGGGCAGGATGGTCCCCGCCCGCTCCGCGAAGAGCCGCGCGACGTCCGGGTCGAAGGCGCCCCCGGCGCGGCTGCCGACGACCGCCACGGCGACGTCGTGCCCACCGAGCATGCGCTGGAACTCCGCGTCCCGGGCGACGTGCGCCACCCGCATGGACAACGGGATCGCGTCGCCGCGCGGGCTCCCGGGCGGTCCCGTGCCGTCCCACCGGTGGTGTGCGTGGGTGAGCACGGCCGCGACGCCCGCTGGAAGGCCCAGCCGTGGGATGAGCATCTGCGCGACGTCGCAGTCCGCGGCGACGACTCCCGGGAGCGCCAGCGCCACCCTCGGGAGGCCACGGGCCACTGCGATCGCCCGGATGAGCGGGGGCCGGCCGGGCGGCGCCACGGCGCGAGCCATGCCGGACACCATCCGTCGAGGACGGTCGAACCGAACGGGGGTCGCGTACCGCGTCAGGGCGTCGTCGGCTCCGAACAGCCTCGAGGCTGTCGACGCGCTCGCGGTGCACCCGATGTAGAACAGCAGCGATGCGTAGAACGCCTCGAGGGTCGTGTCGGGATCGGCGCCCAGGTGGTGGCACAGCCGTCGCGCGATGAGGGCACTGCGGAGCCCGTGCTCTAGCGGGACACCGATGGCCATGTCCGTCGCGAGCGACAGCGTGGCCACCACGTCGACGGTCCTGACCCGATCCGTGTCGGGCGACGTCCGATCGGACACGACGTCACCGTACTGCGCGGCCTCCGAGGGTGCTCAGCGGCTGCCGTCCCGCCGTCAGCCCGGGGCGGCCGAGGTGTCGACGTCCAGGTGGATCGTCTTGATCCCCCCGAGCGCCTCCGCGGCCTGCCCCTCCAGCTCGGCGAGCAGCTCACCCTCGGACGCCTGGGGTGTCGCGGTCCGCAGGGTGGAGCCGGCGGTCATCTCCGCCGCCCGGTCGCGGGCCCAGCGGGCGAGCTCGGCCAGGTCCCGGCGGTCGAACGCCTTCCCACCCGGCGCCACGACGACGAGCTGGTAGGCCTCGGCCGAGGTGGTGCAGCCCTCGCAGGCGACGTTGGCGGCGAAGGCGCGGTTCGTGGCGTGCACCGTGCCCGCGTGCCGCAGGACGACGACCTGCACGGACACGGTCCCCGAGGTGCAGCCGACGCACGTGGACCAGGCGTGGGCCACGTTGTCCGCCCGTGCCCAGTTGGCGCCACTGACGTAGGCGACCGTCACCGCCGACCCCGTGGCGCGGCAGCCCTCGCAGTCGCTCGTGGCGGTGGAGCTGCTCTGTACGCTGCTGGACCGCCCGCCGAGGCGCGCCACCTCGAGGGCCTCGTCGGTCGCGGACGGCTCGTGCGGCGTCGCGACGGCGACGACGGTGACGTCGAGGTCCCGGGCCCGGTGCTCCGAGTGCGACGTGGCGACGGTGGTCGCGATGAGGGCGAGGGCGCCCACAGCCGACCGGACGGCCGTGGTGCGCGCGTTCATCGGCTCGTCCTCTCGGTCGCGAACCCGTCAGCCACGGCGGCGGCGACCTCCACCAGCCCCTCCCGCGTCGCCTCCCGCAGCGAGGACAGCACCGTCTGCGCCCCGGTCTCGAGGGCCGGGTCCCACGGGACGGTGACGACGCGCTGGCACCGGCGTTCGAAGTGCTCGATGATCGGCTCGAGGGGCGCACCGACGCCCGGACGGACCGCATTGATGACGACCACGGCGCTGCGGACCATGTCGGAGTGGTCGTGCTCGTCGAGCCAGTCCAGGGTCAGGGCGGCCGCCCGCCCGCCGTCGAGCCCCGGCCGGGAGACCAGGACGATCTGGTCGGCCTCGGCGAGGAGGCCCTGGTTGGCGCTGTCGAGGATGCCCGTGCCCGTGTCGAGGATGATGAGGTTGTAGAAGCGGTCGAGCAGGGCGATGAGGTGGTGGTAGTCCTCGCGGTCCAGTGCCATGCCGATGCGGGGGTCGTCGTCGGAGGCGAGCACCTCGAGCCGCGACTCCGCCGCCTGCGAGGTGTAGCTGCGCAGCTGGGCGTAGCTCGTGATCTCGCCGAGGTCGCCGAGCACGTCGGTGATCGTCAGGTCGTTGGGACGGGAGACCCGGTGGGCGAGGTTGCCCGCGTCGGGGTTGGCGTCGACCGCGATGACACGGTCGCCACGCAGGGAGGCGAACGTGCTCCCGAGGGCGAACGTCATCGTCGTCTTGCCGACGCCACCCTTCCGGCTCATCACGACGATCCTCCGTGACCCGGTGACGGGCGCGCGGAGGCGCTCCTCGACCTCCGCGAGGTGCCGCTCCCGGGGCCCCGGGCCGAGGTTGACGGTGCTGCCGGTGGCACGGTGGACCACCCGCCGCCAGCCGAGGGTGGGCACCGGAACCACCGCGGGGAGCATCAGCTCGTCGGTGAAGTCACTCGCCGAGGGCGGCGGTGGGGTGCGGTCCTGGAGTTGGGTCATGGTCTGCTCCTTCGACACGTGCGGCGCGTGGACGGGATCGATGCGGAGTCGACGACGGGTCTGACGACGAGCGGCGAGGCCGGCGAGGAGTCGGACGAGCGTCTCGACGATACGCCACAGGAGCACCCCGATGCCGAGCAGCGGGACGACGAGGAGGAGCACGCCGATCAGCGTGAGGACGACCATCACCACTTGGCCCGCGGCGACGGCACGCTCGAGCTGGACCAGCTGGGCCTGGAGCGCCAGCAGGGTCTGCTGGACGATGGACGGCAGGTGCCACAGCAACCATCCGGCGCCTGCGACGAGCAGGGGCGTGACGACCAGCACCCAGGCGACGACCACCCGGCGGGCGTAGGGCCGCAGCTCGGCCACCCTGGGGTCCGGCTCGGCCCCGGGCCGCAGGCTGCGCAGCACCGGCCGGACCCGGGCGAACAGGTCCGGGACGCCGGCCAGGTCGGACAGGACGTAGTAGCCGTCGAGGCGGACGGCGGGCACGAGCTGCTGGAGCATCTCGAGGTGGAGGACCATCACGGCCAGCACCCAGATCCCGTCTCCCGTCCCCACGTACAGCAGGCCGAGGACGATCAGGCACAGGACGTTGAAGTAGAGGCCGCCGAGGTCCACCCGGAGCCGAGCGGCCCGGGGCAGCCGGTAGGAGTCTGTGACGTCGGTGTAGAACGCAGGGAAGAGCAGGTAGACGCCGAACCCGATCCCACCGGGTCGCCCACCGCCGTAGTGGCAGGCCGTGGCGTGACCGAGCTCGTGGATGACGCCGCTCACGGTCAGGACGACCCAGAGGCCGAGCAACAGGGCAGGCGACGCGAGGACGTCCTGCAGCGCCGCGCCGGAGTCGGCGGTGCGCAGGAGCACGACGTCGAGGATGCCCGCCGCCACCACGGCGACCACGACGAGCGGTGGCCAGTAGAGCGGGCCCAGGACGCGCCCGATGGGGCGCACCCACGCGGCCGGCAGGATCGTCCCGCGGAGCGCGAGGGACAGCAAGGGCTTGGCCCGGGGCGGCGCGGGCGCGTCGCGCGGAGTCGTGTCGCCGTCCCCCGGGACCGGCGCGGGAGTGACCAGACCGAGTGGCTCCAGCTTGGTCGAGATGAGGTGCGCCAGGCCGTCGGAGGACAGTTCCCGGCCGTAGCCGGCACTGACGCTCGCAGCGACCTGCTCGGCATCCCGGTCCGCTCGCACCTCTGCCAGGACGAGCTGCAGGAGCTCGGAGACCTGGATCGTCTGCCCGTCGGCACGCCGGACCAGGTAGGTGTCGGCACGCAGACCCGAGCCCTGGGCCTGCCCCAGGAGCTCCAGCCCGGGTGGCTGGGCCCAGCGGACCTCGGCGCCCCCAGCACCTCGAGCCGTGCCCGTCCCGTGTCCGGGAGCGGCTCCATCGGTCGGCCCTGCCCCGCCCTCCGTGTCGCGGGCGTGCAGGGTCGGCGGGCTCGACGCGTCGACGTCCATCGTCCTCCCCATCACCGGCGACCTCGGGTCGGACGTGTCGCGGCAGGGCGGCGACACGTCGATGACGACGGCGGACGGTCGAATGCCGCCCGCCGCCGTGTGGTGCTCACCGGAGCGCGACGAGGTACTGGCCCGCGACCGCGTTGGCGGTGCTGTTCATTGTGGCGGCGTTGATCGCGAATGCGAGGTTGACGCCGACGATGGTGGTGACATTGACGCACCCGACGTAGCACAGCGTGTCCCGCCTGGGCAGGAGCGCTGTCGCCTGCTGGTCGAGCTCCGCGGTCGTGATGCCTGCGCGTGTCTGTCGCATCGAATGACCTCCCTGCTCGTGGGGGCCATGGCGTGGGGGCAGGCCCGGGTTGTGTAGCGGTACTGCCCCCAGCCACGGTCTCAGCTCTGACCGACCACGATGGTCTGTACGGCAGCGCTGTTCGCCTGCGACAGGACGGTGGCTGCGTTGAGAGCCACTGACGAGTTGCTCGCGTAGATGTTGCTCCAGTTGAAGTTGAACGCCAGCGTCTCCTTCGACGGCAGCAGGGCAACCGACTCGCCATCGAGCTCAGCGAACGTGATCTTCGTGTCCATGGGTTTCACCCCCTCCCATGCCTCACAAGGTGTGCGCACCATGAGAGCGGGGCCACCGTCACCGAGGTGTGACCTGGGCGTGACCACAGCGTGATTCCTCCGTGATCGGGCCGGCGACGGTGCGGGACGCGGTCATTGGGACGGTGGCCGCGAGGGACCCGTCGGCGCGTGCGCCGTGGCGGGCGCGACACCGCTCGCCTCGCGGTTCGCGTCCATCCGCCGTACATTGCAGAAGGAGACTCTCGACGTTTAAGAAGAAGATGCTCGACGTTTCTCGTGATGCCGTCCGGTGCTGACGTCCAGCGCTGGCGCCGGTCGCCATCCATGCCATGCGCCGGGGAGGTGATGGCTGTGGGTGAGACGACGTACACGTTGTCCCTGCTGGGAAGCTGGGGCCTGCGGGTCGATGGGGTGACCCTGCATCTCCACCTGCGTGAGCAGCGTGTCCTGGCGCTGCTCGGGCTGCGAGGTCACCAGTCGCGCACCGTGCTGGCCGGCCTGCTCTGGCCCGACAGCTCGGAGGAGCGCGCCCGGGCGAGCCTGCGCACGTCGCTCATGCGTATCCGCCAGCGTCTCGGCGGCGCCATCTGCGTCCGACGCGACGACGTCGGCCTCTCCGAGGGGTTCACGGTCGACGTGGCGACCCTGCGCTCCACGCTCGACCGGATCGAGGACGCCGGCCGGGAGGCAACGTCGGACCTCACGCCCGCCCTGCCGATCCTCCGAGAGCCCGACCTCCTGGTCGGCTGGTACGACGACTGGGTCCTCGCTGAGCGAGAACGCCTCCGCCACAGACGCGTCCGAGCGCTGGAGACCCTCGCGGCCGTGAGTCTCGACGCCGGCCGTTCTACGGAGAGCATCGGCTTCGCCGAGGAGGCGGCCAAGCTGGAACCGCTGCTCGAGAGCGCGGTCACCCTCCACGTGCGCGCCCTGCTGCACGACGGCGACCTCACCGCTGCCCTGACCGAGTACCGCGCCTTCCGCCAGCGGCTCGACGCCGAGCTCGGGGTCACGCCACCGCGGGCGCTCACCCACCTGCTGCGGGAGGCCAAGGCGCAACGGTTGGCCGTCGGCGACCCGCCGGCGGCGCGGATCGTCCCCCGCATCGCTCCCGCCCGGCACAGACGTCGAGATCCGTGACGCTGCACCCCCCGCGGGGTGCTCAGAGGTTGCCGCGGCGCTCCTGCTCACGCTCGATCGACTCGAAGAGCGCCTTGAAGTTGCCCTTGCCGAAGCCGAGCGAGCCGTGCCGCTCGATGACCTCGAAGAACACGGTCGGGCGGTCGCCGAGCGGCTTGGTGAAGATCTGCAGGAGGTAGCCGTCCTCGTCGCGGTCGACGAGGATCTTGCGCGACTTGAGCTCCTCGATCGGCACGCGGACCTCACCGATGCGGGCGCGCAGCTCGGGGTCGTCGTAGTACGCGTCGGGGGTGTCGAGGAACTCGACGCCCTCCTTGCGCAGCTCGTCCACGGTGCGCAGGATGTCGTTCGTCGCGAGCGCGAGGTGCTGGGCGCCCGGGCCGCCGTAGAACTCGAGGTACTCGTCGATCTGGCTCTTGCGCGCCGCGACGGCCGGCTCGTTGAGCGGGAACTTCACCCGGTGGTTGCCGTTCGCGACGACCTTGGACATGAGGGCGGAGTAGTCGGTGGCGATGTCGTCACCGATGAACTCGGCCATGTTCACGAAGCCCATGACGCGGTTGTAGTACGAGACCCACTCGTCCATCTTGCCGAGCTCGACGTTGCCGACGACGTGGTCGAGGGCCTGGAAGAGGCGCTTCGGGGCACCGTCGCGCTTGACGTACGTGGACGACGCGGGGACGTAGCCGGGGAGGTACGGACCGGCATACGTGACGCCGTCGACGTGGCGCTGGACGAGGGTGTGGCGGGTCTCGCCGTAGGTCGCGATGGCGGCGACGCGCACCGACCCGTGCTCGTCGGTGACGGTCTCGGGCTCCTGCACGACGGTGGCGCCGGCGCGGCGGGCCTGCTCGATGCAGCGGTCGACGTCGGGCACCTCGAGTGAGATGTCGACGACACCGTCGCCGTGCTTCGCGTGGTGCTGGACGAGCGGGCTGTCGGAGCTGACGGCGCCCTTGATGACGAAGCGGATCGAGCCCGACTTCAGGACGAACGCCTTGTGGTCGCGCACCCCGTGCTCCGGGCCGGTGTAGGCGACGAGCTCCATGCCCCACGCGCTCTGGTAGTAGTGAGCGGCCTGGGTGGCGTTGCCGACGACGAACACGAGGGCGTCCCAGCCGGTGACCGGGAACGGGTCCTGGTTCTCGTCGTACTCGACCAGGCCGACGAGCTGCTTGAGCTGCTGCAGGTCCAGGCCCGCCTGGCGCTCCTGCTCGGTGAGGTCGAGGTGGCTGGCCGGCGTCGTGGTCGTGTCAGTCATCCCGCCACTGTGGGGCCTGAGAGCACGGTGTGCAACGGTTGACGGTTCGGCTGGTCAGGGTGCGCACGGTGCTTGCCCTCCCGGGGTGTGGTCCGGACAATGTGACCATGACTCGCCAGACCGGGGTGGACCCCCTCGACGCCCGGCTCATCGCCCTGTTCACCGACGACCCGCACGTGGGGGTCCTCGGTGCGTCGCGCGCCCTCGGGGTCGCCCGCGGCACGGTGCAGGCCCGGCTCGACCGCCTCCAGGAGCGGGGCGTCGTGAAGTCCTTCGGACCCCAGGTGGATGCCGGCGCGCTCGGCTACCCGGTCACGGCGTTCTGCACGCTCGAGATCCGCCAGCGGCAGGGCCACGCGCCGGTCGTCGCGCACCTCTCCGCCATCCCCGAGGTGCTGGAGATCCACTCGATCACCGGCGTCGGCGACCTCGTCGTGCGCATCGTCGCCCGCGACAACGCCGACCTCGGCCGGGTCATCGACGAGATCATCGACGACACCCACGTGCTGCGCGCCAACACCGCGATCTGCCTCGTGACCCACCTCGACCACCGCACCGGGCCGCTCGTCGAGGCCGCCGCCTCCCGCGGACAGGACACCTGACCCCGTCCCGATCCGGTCGAGAGTAGAGAACACGCCGTGCGGGCCGAAGCCCACACGGCGTGTTCTCTACTCTCGACCGGCCGGGTCAGCCGGAGATGACCACCGGCGCACCGCCGCTGACGAGCCGCCAGTCCTGCGAGGCGAACGACGGCGGGTCGATGACCTTGGTCGTCGTGACCCAGTCGATCATCAGCTGGCGGATCTCGACGGTCCCCCGGCACCTTGACGCGCTTGAGGACGTAGGGCGGGAAGACGGGCTCGCCGGAGTCCCAGTCGACGGAGTTCGCGGAGAGCAGCGGGAAAGTCGCACTGCTCCTCGAACGTGCGCAGGGTGTCGAGGCCGTAGTTGTACTCGTGGTTGCCGAGCGCGGCGGCGTCGTAGCCGAGGGAGTTCATGGCGGTCTCCATGGGGTGCTCGCTGCCGCCGGTGATCGGGTCGACCTTGGCGTAGTAGTACGCGAGGGGCGTGCCCTGGATCGTGTCTCCGGCGTCGATGGTGATGCAGTGGTCGGCGCCGCGCTCCTCGCGCATCGCCTTGACGAGGGTCGCGGCCTTGGCGATGCCGATCTGGTTGCCGCGGCTGTCGCTGTAGGTCGCGTTGCTGAAGTAGTTCCAGTTGTAGACGTTGCCGTGCAGGTCGGTCGTGCCGAGCACGGTGAGGCGGAAGCCCTTGGAGTTGACGCCGCCCCCGGTCGGGGTGGCGGCGTGGGCGTCGGTCGGGACCATAGCCCGCCACGCTGGGCTCACAGTGCCTGCGCTGCAACGGTTTGGTGAACTCTCAGGAGTTCCCGGGTCGCTCAGCGCCGGCCCACGAACCACCGGCGGATGCGGGCGATCCGCTCGGTCACCTGCTCGCTCGTCGCGGCCGCGAGCTCGGGTCCGCCGCACGCCCGGCGCAGGTCCATGTGGATGCTCGCGTGCGGTGCGCCCGTCTTGGACGAGTAGGCCGCGACGAGCTTGTTGAGCTCCTTGCGCTGCGACGCGAGCGCCCGGTGGGCCGAGACCGGCGGGCCGGGTGCCGGCGCCCCGCCGCGCGACGTCGCCGCCCGCGACTGCTTCGCCTGGCGCTCGTGGAGCAGGGTCGCGACCTGCTCGGGCTCGAGGAGCCCCGGCAGGCCGAGGTAGTCCTGCTCCTCCTCGGACCCGACCGCGGCGTGGAGGCCGAACTGCTGGGCGTCGAAAAGCACGTGGTCGAAGTGCGCGTCGGACTCCAGCGCCTCGAACGTCGGCTCCTCCAGGCCCAGGGTCGTGTCGCTGCGGTTCGCCGCCGCGAGCAGGCCCTCCTCCTCGGCCCACAGCGACGCCTCGTTCTCGTCGCTCGTCGGCCGGTCGAGGGCGTGGTCGCGCTCCTCCTCCATCGTGGCGGCGTGGGTGAGGATCACCGGGACCGAGGGCAGGAAGACGGATGCCGTCTCGCCCCTCTTGCGGGCCCGCACGAAGCGCCCGACCGCTTGGGCGAAGAACAGCGGGGTCGAGGTCGACGTCGCGTAGACACCGACGCACAGGCGCGGCACGTCGACGCCCTCGGACACCATCCGCACGGCGACCATCCACCGTGAGGTGTCTGCGGCGAACCGCTCGATCCCGGCGCTCGCGCCGGCGTCGTCGGACAGCACGACCGTCGGCGCCTCCCCCGTGATCGAGCGGAGGATCTTGGCGTAGGCGCGCGCCGAGGTCTGGTTGGAGCAGATGACGAGGCCACCGGCATCCGGCACGTGGCGACGCACCTCGCTGAGGCGCTTGTCGGCGGCCGCGAGCACCGACGGCACCCACTCCCCTTGGGGGTCCAGCGCGGTGCGCCAGGCCTGGGCCGTCTGGTCCTTGGTGAGCGGCTCGCCGAGCCGGGCCGCGACCTCGTCGCCGGCCTTGGTGCGCCAGCGCATCGCCCCGCCGTAGGCGAGGAAGAGCACGGGGCGCACCACCCCGTCCCGAAGCGCCGCGGCGTACCCGTACGTGTAGTCGGACGCGGAGCGCAGGATGCCGTCCTGGCCCATCTCGTAGCGCACGAACGGGATCGGGTTCGTGTCGGATCGGAACGGAGTTCCGGTGAGCGACAGGCGCCGTGCGGCCGGGTCGAAGGCCTCGCGGATGCCGTCGCCCCACGACCGTGCGTCGCCGCCGTGGTGGACCTCGTCGAGGATGACGAGCGTCGGGGTGTCCTCGGTGCGGCGGCGGTGCAGGGCCGGCTTGGACGCGACCTGCGCGTAGGTGAGCGCGACGCCGTCGTACTCGCGCGACTGCATCCCGCCGGAGTTCGAGAACGCGGGGTTGAGGTGGATGCCGACGCGCGCCGCGGCATCCGCCCACTGGGTCTTGAGGTGCTCGGTCGGCGCGACGACGGTGACCGACCGGACGGCGCCACGGTCCAGCAGCTCGGTCGCGATCCTCAGGGCATAGGTCGTCTTGCCGGCGCCCGGCGTCGCCACGGCGAGGAAGTCGCGGTCGTCGCGCTCGAGGTAGGCCGCCAGGGCGTCCTCCTGCCACGCGCGCAGCTTCGCGGCGGTACCCCAGGCGGCCCGCTCGGGGAAGGCGGGTGAGAGGTGTCCGGCGGCTGAGGTACTCATTGAGGTCGCAACCCTAACCGCTCGCGACGGCGAAACGCCGAGGGCCCCGGCGAGATCACCGGGGCCCTCGGGGTGTGCTAGAGGGAGCTGTCGGGACCGGTCATTTGCCTGCTCGGAAGGTCACCCAGGAGTTCTGCATGCGGATCCCCTGGTCCGAGGAGAACTCGTACATGCAGGCGTCGTCCGTGTAGTCCATGAAGTTACGGATGGGGTCTGCCCCGGCGGCTGAGCAGGTGTCCCGCCCGACGGGGCAGCCGTAGGCCGCGGAGGCCTCGGAGGGGGTGTCGTCCACGTAGTCACCGGTGCTCGTGCACCCGCCCTGGAACGTGTGGTAGAGGTTCAGCCAGTGACCGACCTCGTGCGTCGCGGTGTCTCCGAGGTTGTACGGCGCGGCGCTCCCACCCGGCAGCGACTCGTCGAGGAGCACGACGCCGTCGTAGGTGCTGAAGCTGGTCTGGGGGAACGTCGCCCAGCCGAGCAGGTTGTTCGCCAGGTCGGCCGTGTAGATGTTGAGGTCGTCCATGGTGCCCTTCCGGAGGGCCTTCTTCATGTCCTTCTCGTTCTTGGACCCGCTGCGCAGGTTGTCGTACCACCGAGAGTTGTTCGTGGTGTCCGTCGCCACGTGTGTGAACGTGAACCCGGTGCCCGCGTAGGCCGCGTTGAGGACGTTCACCTGGTCGGTGATCTGGGCGCTGGAGACCGCGCCGGACGTCCCGCTCGTGATGACGTGGAAGTACACGTTGATGCTCGTTGCCGCGAACGCCGCGGCAGCAGAACCGCTACCCACCACCTGACCGCGCGCGTTCTTGGACAGCCCCTTGGCGGCCATGGCGCGGGACATCGCCGCCTCGTTGTACTTGGCCTGCGCGGGTGTCAGCTCGTGGATGTCCTTCGCTCCGCGGGCGCCTCGCCCTGCGTGGTCGGCGAAGCCCTCCTCGTGCGTGACGCAGTCAGCGGCGACGGTGGACTCCCCGGCCATCGGCCGGGCGGAGGCGGAGCTGGCCGGCACGGCGAGGACGGCGGCGCCGAGCGCGAACGCGGCGAGGGCGTTCAGGGAGCGTGAGGGCATGGGTGGCCTTCCGGGAGGTGCCGCACCCCCGTGGTGCGGTTCTCGGCAATCTAGGGCCGGCTCGGCAAGGCCGGGGTCTGTTCCGCGCAAAGGCTCCGTCAAGCCCGGGGCCAGCGACGTCAAGCCCGCAGACACGGCGACCGTGCAGGCGTCGCACCGCGTCGGTCCTCAGCCCGGCGTCAGGAGTGCCACACGGCTTCCACGCGGCTTCAACACGCCTTCGGCAGGCTCGTCCCATCGGCAGCTCGAGGGTTCGGACACCTGTCGTCCGGGACCTCCACGAGGCCCCCCACGGGCGCCCGTCCAGTCAAACCACTGGATGACCTTGTCAGAAAGGGATTCTCACCATGTCCGTCAACACAGCCCTCGTCGGCCGCCTCCGCCTGCCCGAGATCGCCAGTGTGGTCGCCCTCGCCCTCGTGGGGGCACTCACCGTCGCCGTCCTCGCGCTGGTCGACGCGAGGCCCACCGGCTTCCAGCAAGAGGCCCCAGCGCCGGTGGCCCAGGACATGCCGACACCCGAGTGGCTGCAGCGCTACCTCGAGTTCGAGGCCCCCACGACCAACGACATGCCCACTCCCGAGTGGCTGAAGCGCTACCTGGAGCTCGGTGCGGCCGAGGGCGGCGGCCCCGCCGTTCCCGTCGACACCGGAGCCGGGAGACCGGTCAACGGGGGCCTTCGCTGACGACCCGGACCACGCGGTGCGCGACCGGGTTCTCCGGTCGCGCACCGTCGTCCGGGTCAGACCGTCACTCTCCGCCGTCCTCCGGCGGGCGCAGCCCCTCGTAGATCTCCTTGCACGTCGGGCAGACCGGGAACTTCTTCGGGTCGCGCCCGGGGATCCAGACCTTGCCGCATAGCGCCGTGACCGGCTCCCCGGACAGGGCGCTCTCGAGGATCTTCTCCTTGCGCACGTAGTGCGAGAACCGCTCGTGGTCGCCCGGCTCGGCGACCTGCGGCACCGTCTCGGTGCGCTCGAGGACGGCCGTCTGCGTCTGCGGCTGCCTGCTGGGGGCGTTGGGGTCGTCCAGCGGGGGCATGGTCTCGCTCATCGCCACAGTGTATTCGCGGCCCGCATCCGAGGTCCCGCCGGATGCCGTCGCGCCCGACCCGCGCGACAACCCTGCACGTGCGGGGGTGGTGCCCGTGCGGAAGTGGGGTCAGTTCATCGAGGGGTCGTCCGGGAACCAGGCGACCCACCGCAGCGGGTCGCGTTGGCGCCGGAGCACGCGCCGCCACAGGCCGTCGGGCTCGTCGGTGAAGGCGTCGCCGCCCTCGGTCTCCACGACGTACCAGGAGCCCGTGCGGATCTCGTCCTCGAGCTGCCCCGGCGACCAGCCGGCATAGCCGGCGAAGATCCGCAGGCCGGAGAGCTCCGGCACGACGAGCACCGGCGGGATGTCGAGGTCGACGAGGGCGACCGACCCGAACAGCCGCCGGACCCCGGTCGGCTCGGGAGAGTCGCCGGGGACGGCGACGAGACCGAGCGCGGAGTCGAGCTGGACGGGACCGCCCTGGAAGACCTTGGCGGGCGTGCTCGCGTGCTCCTCCCACCCGGGGAGGACCGCGTCGACGTCGGCATCGATCGGGCGGTTGAGGACCAGCCCCTGGGCGCCGTCGTCGTCGTGGTGCAGCACGAGGACGACGGAACGTGCGAAGACGCCCTCCTCGATCTGCGGTGTGGCGACGAGGAGCTGCCCGGTGATGTGGGTCCCGCTCACCCGTCCATTCTGCCCCGACCACCGCCGGGACGGCTGCCGCTGTGGCGGGGACGACCGCCACCGTGACCCTGGGGGCGACCACCGGGACGACCCCCGGGGCGACCGCCCGGACGACCGCCGCGGCGACCGCCGTTCTTGCCGCCCTCGAGGATCGGGCGCCAGACCGCGTCGGGCACCGGGACACCGCTCGGCGCCCGGCCACCCATGGCCAGCACCGTCGCGTCGCCGGGGGCGACCTTCGCGGTCTGGGCCTGGGCGCCGGCACCCTCGATGATGCGGGTCACCATCTTGCGCTGGTGCGGGAGCGCGATCATGACGACCGCGCCCTCCTCACCGGCGCGGGCCGTGCGACCGGCGCGGTGGAGGTAGTCCTTGTGGTCGGTCGGCGGGTCGACCTGCACGACCATGCCGACGTCGTCGACGTGGATGCCGCGGGCGGCGACGTCGGTGGCGACGAGCACGTTCATCGAGCCGTCCCGGAAGGCGCCGAGCACGCGGTTGCGCACCGCCTGCGAGAGCCCGCCGTGCAGGGATGCCGCGAGCACGCCGCGGTCTCGCAGCTCCCCGGCGATCCGGTCGGCGCCGAGCTGGGTGCGGGCGAACACGATGACACGTCCGCCGCGGCCGGCGAGCTCGGCGGTGAGGGCCTTCTTGTCCTGCGGGTCGATGAGGAGCACGTGGTGGCTCATCGTCGTGACGGAGGCCTGGGCCTCGTCGGTCGAGTGGGTGACCGGGTCGACGAGGTAGCGGTCGACGAGGGTGTCGATGCCCTTGTCGAGCGTGGCCGAGAAGAGGAGCCGCTGGCCCCCCGCGGGGACCTCGTCGAGGATCGCGGTGACCTCGGGCAGGAAGCCCATGTCGGCCATGTGGTCCGCCTCGTCGAGGACGGCGATCTGGACGCCGCCGAGCTGGACCGCGCCGCGCTCCATGAGGTCGGCGAGCCGGCCGGGGGTGGCGACGAGGATGTCGATGCCCTTGTTGAGCGCCTTGATCTGGGGCTCGTAGGACAGGCCACCGGCGACCAGCTTGTGCCGCAGGCCCGTGACGTGCACGAAGGGCTCGAGCGCGTCGCTCACCTGCATGGCGAGCTCACGGGTGGGCACGAGGATGAGGGAGCGCGGGCGCTTGCTCTCGGGGCGCGTGCCGTCGGCGAGACGGGTGATCATCGACAGGCCGAAGGCGAGGGTCTTGCCCGAGCCCGTGCGACCGCGGCCGAGGACGTCGCGCCCGGCGAGGGCGTCGGGGATCGTCGCGGCCTGGATCGGGAACGGGTCGGCGATGCCGTCGCGGGCGAGCCGCTCGACGAGCACCTGGGGCACCCCGAGGGCGGCGAAGCCGTTGTCCTCGGTCACCTCCTTCGCCTCACCGGCGGTCGAGCTGTATGCCGTCCACGTGTCGGCCTCGGCGCGCTGCGCCTCGGCCTCCTCGAAGGACAGCGGGCGGTCGGTGTCGGCCGGGGCGCCGCCACGGTAGCCACCCCGATCGTCGCGGCGGGGGCCGCGGTCGTCGCGCTGCTGGAAGCCGCCACGGTCATCACGGCGCTGGTAGCCACCGCGGTCCGAGCCACGGTCGTCACGCTTGGCGTAGCCGCCGCGGTCCGGACGGGTGTCGCGGGCCTGGTAGCCGCCGCGGTCCGAGCCACGGTCGTCGCGCTTGGCGTAGCCGCCACGGTCGTCACGCTGCTGGTAGCCACCGCGGTCGTCCCGCTTCTGGTACCCGCCACGGTCGGACGCGCGGTCGTCGCGGGGCTGGGACCCGCCACGGTCGTCGCGCTTGGCGTAGCCGCCGCGGTCGTCGCGGGGCTGGGACCCGCCACGGTCGTCGCGGCGCTGGTAGCCGCCACGGTCGGAGCCGCGGTCGTCGCGCTGGTAGCCACCGCGGTCGGCGTTGCGGTCGGCGTGGCGACCCTCGTGGCGGTCGCGGCGGGCGGGGTCGGCGACGCGCGGGGCGCGGTCGCGGACGGGGCGCTCGCCTCGCTCGAGGCGGGGACGCTCGTCATGGGGTCGGTGCACGTGTCGCTCCTCGCGCGAGTCGGAGACCCAGCGCTTCGGTCGGTCGTTCCGGTCATCGCGGTTCGAGGTGTAGCCGCGGTCGGACGGACCGGCGGAGTAGCGGGAGCCGCGGTCGTCGCGGTTCGAGCGGTAGCCACGGTCGGACGGGCCGGACATGGAACGGGGGCCACGGTCGGACGGACCCGACGTGGAACGGGGGCCGCGGTCGTCGCCGCGGCCGGGGCGAGCCGAGCCGCCCTGGCGGCGCGGGTCCTCGCGGTCCCAGCGCGGGGAGCGCTCGGCGCGCGGACGCTTGCCGTAGGCCTCGCCGTCGGACCGGGCGGCACGCTTGGGCGCGCTCGTCGGGCCGTCGGGTTGACCGCGGTGGTGGGCCTTCTTGGGGGCCTTGCGGGCGTCGGACTTCTGGGCAGAGGTCCAACGGGCCTTCTTGGGCCCGGATGCCTTGTTGGGCATGGGTGTGTTCACCTGTGTTTCGTCATCGGTTCGGACGGAGACAGACACGTCTTCGAGCCGATGGCGAAAGCGGCGGAACAAGACGAGCCTCGGACACGGTGGTTATGGGACCGCGTTCCGTGGGGCCGGTTCGACGAGGGTGTCACCGGCGCACCGGGTGGGATGGGGCGGGGTCGCGCTCTGCGATCACGGCGGACGCGGCCATGCGTCCGAGCACCTCGGTGGATCTCAAGCCTAGCAGCGCCTCGGCATCCGCCCGACCACGCCGAGGTGGCGTGAGCACGCCCCCGCTCCCCCGTGTGACCACTCACACGTCGCGCGCCACGCGACCGAGCCGGTCGTCGTGGCGGCGCTCAGCCGCCCGCGGCCGACGGCCGACGTCTGGCGGCCACCCGCCCGACGAGGGCCCACGCGAGCACGCCGAGGCCGACCCCCACGAGATCGGCGACCACGTCGAGGGCGTCGCCGGAGCGGGCGGTCAGGGCCGCGCCCTGGACGACCTCGCTCACGACGGCGTGCGCCGCGAAGACCCCCACGACGAGGCGCAGGGGGCCACCGGCGAGCAGCGCGACGGTCACGGGCACGAGGAACACGAGGACGTGCACGACCTTGTCCGCGCCCGCGAACCGCGGGTCGGCGGGCGACGAGGGGGCGTAGAGCACGACGAGCTGCACCGCGACCGCGACCGCCAGCAACCCGAGGAGCAGGACCCGCCCGGCCGTCCGCCTCGGGCCGGTCGACGGGCCCGACTCCGCGACCGGCCAGGCGTCCGGACCCGACTCCGGGACGGGGAGGGGTCCGGCATCCGGTCCGACGTCCGAGCGCTCGGTGGTCACGAGGCGGTCAGGCCTGGTCGCGCGCGGCGACCGCGGCCTTCACGGCCTCGGCGACGACGGTGCTGACGTCGGGATGGAAGACGCTGGGGACGATGTAGGTCGCGTTGCGCTCGTCGTCGTGGACGACGCCGGCGAGCGCGTCGGCGGCGGCCAGCAGCACGTCGATGCTCACGTGCGAGACGCCCGAGTCGATGAGCCCCCGGAAGACACCGGGGAAGACGAGGACGTTGTTGATCTGGTTCGCGAAGTCCGAGCGACCCGTCGCGACGACGGCCGCGTGGCGGGCCGCGATGTCGGGGTCGATCTCGGGCACCGGGTTGGCCATCGCGAACACGACGCTGTCGGGCGCCATCGACTCGATGTCGGCCTCGGTGAGGATGTTCGGGGCGGAGACACCCACGAAGACGTCGGCCCCGCGCATCGCGTCGGACAGCGTCCCGGTGACGTCGTCGGGGTTGGTGTTCGCGGCGATCCAGGCGTGGTTGGGGTGGTCCCCCGAGAGCACGTCCTCGCGACCACGGTGGACGACACCGTCCACGTCGGCGACGACGACGTGCTTCGCGCCGGCGTGGAGGAACAGCTTGAGGATCGCGGTGCCGGCCGCACCGGCGCCGCTCATGACGAGGCGGACGTCCTCGAGCTCCTTGCCGACGACGCGCAGCGCGTTGCGCAGCGCCGCGAGCGCGACGATCGCCGTGCCGTGCTGGTCGTCGTGGAAGACGGGGATGTCGAGCTCCTCGCGCAGGCGGGCCTCGATCTCGAAGCAGCGCGGCGCCGAGATGTCCTCGAGGTTGATGCCCGCGAACACCGGAGAGATCGCCTTGACGGTGCGGATGATCTCCTCGGTGTCGGTCGTGTCGAGGCAGATGGGGAAGGCGTCGATGTCGGCGAAGCGCTTGAACAGCGCGGCCTTGCCCTCCATGACCGGCAGCGCCGCGAGGGGGCCGATGTCGCCCAGCCCGAGCACCGCGGTGCCGTCGGTGACGACCGCGACGGTGTTGCGCTTGATCGTCAGGCGGCGGGCGTCCTCGGGGTTCTCCGCGATCGCCATGCAGACGCGCGCCACGCCCGGCGTGTAGATGAGCGAGAGGTCGTCGCGCGTGCGGATCGGCACCTTCGACTCGACCCGGAGCTTCCCGCCGAGGTGCAGGAGGAACGTGCGGTCGGACACGCGGCCGATCTCCACGCCCTCGACCTCGCGCATCCGCTCGACGATCGACTCGGCGTGCTCGGGGTCGTGCGTGAGCATCGTGAGGTCGATGCGGATCTTCGTCGCGCCGGATGCCGTGACGTCCAGTCCCGTCACCACACCGCCGGCCGCCTCGATGACGCCCGTCATCTCGCTGACCGCCGTGGCCCGCGCGGGGAGGATGAGGCGGACGGTGACGGAGTTGGCGATGGACGGCGCGGGCGGCATACCGAGGATTCAACCGGCTACCCGGCGGTAGACCGAACCCGCTCCCGCACCGTGGTCACCGGCCGCTACGGTGACGCGCATGACGGACCACGTGGAAGTGACCGGCACGGGCGCCGCGAGCGCCGTCCCCGACGTCGTCGTCCTCGACGCCCGCGTCCAGTGCGAGGCCCCCGACGTCGCCGGAGCGCTGTCCGCGGCGACCGACCGCGTCACCACCGCGCTCCGGGCGGCGGCCGACCACGGTGTCGCGGAGCGGGACCGCCGCACGACCGGGATGGGCGTCTCGACCCGGTGGGACCGGGAGGGCCGCGGGGTCGTCGGGTACACCGCGCACCAGAGCGTGCGGCTCCTCGTGCGGGACCGCGAGCGGGTCGGCGACCTCATCCGGGCGCTCGCCGGGGCCGCCGGCGACGCCTTCGGCCTCGACAACGTCACGCTCGAGGTCGCCGACCCGGCGCCCCTGCTCGAGCGGGCCCGGACCGCGGCCTTCGAGGACGCCCGCGCCAAGGCCGAGCAGTTCGCAGCGCTCGCGGGTCGTCCGCTCGGGCCGGTGGTTCGGGTCACCGAGGAGCGCGAGCACGCCATCCCCCTGCCCCGGTTCGCCGCCCAGGCCGCCATGGACGTCGGCGGCGGGATGCCGGTCGAGGCCGGAGAGTCGACGGTCACCGCGTCGGTCACCGTGCGGTTCGGTCTGGACCAGCAGTGAGCTGGGTCGACGCCCTCGGGTGGTTCGGGTCCGCCCTGCTCGTCTTCTCGCTCCTCCAGGCGCGGATCCTTCGCCTGCGCGTGCTCAACACCATCGCCTGCGTCATTCTCGTCTTCTTCAACGCGTTCGTCGGGGTGTGGCCGATGGTCGCGATGAACGTCGTGCTCGCGGGCATCAACCTGTTCTTCATCGCGCGGATGCTGCGCGAGCGCGGTGACGAGAAGGCGTACGCCGTGCTCGCGGTCGGCGAGGACGACGCCTACCTCCAGCACTTCCTCGGCGTCCACCGCCCCGACATCACGAGGTTCTTCCCCGGGTACGCACCCGGCCCGCCCGGCACTCGCTCCGCCTACCTCGTCCAGCACGGCGACGAGACGGCCGGCGTCATGGTCGTCAGCGACGCGGGTGGGGGCACGGCCCAGGTCGAGCTCGACTACGTGACCCCGCGGTTCCGCGACTTCTCCCCCGGCGAGTTCGTCTTCCGGCGGTCGGGCCTGTTCCGCGACCGGGGGTTCCGCGAGGTGCTGACCCCGCCGGGCATGGTGGCGCCCTACTACGACCGCGTCGGGTTCGCCCGGGTCGGCGACCACTACCGGCTCGACCTCGCCTGAGCCGGCGGGTGATGCCTCAGCGCGGCTGCGGTCCTACGATGCGTAGGACCGCTGCGCGAGGAGGCGACTGCCATGACCCAGCTCGTCCATGACTTCGAGACCGGGGGCAGGGACCGCGCGGACCTGCTCGGCGGCAAGGGCGCCAACCTCGCGGAGATGACCCGGCTGGGGCTCCCGGTGCCCCCGGGATTCACCATCACGACCGACGCCTGCCGGACCTACTTCGCCGAGGGGACCGTCCCGACCGGGCTCTTCGACGAGGTCGACGCCCACCTGCGCACGCTCGAGGAACGGATGGGGCGCCGGCTCGGCGACGCCGACGACCCGCTGCTGGTCTCCGTCCGCTCCGGGGCCCGCTTCTCGATGCCGGGGATGATGGAGACGGTGCTCGACGTCGGCCTCGGCGACGCGTGCGTCGATGCCCTGGCCCGCCGCACCGGCAACGAGCGCTTCGCATGGGACTCCTACCGGAGGCTCGTCCAGATGTACGGCCGCACGGTCCTCGACGTCGAGGGCGACCGCTTCGAGGACGCCATCGACGCGGCCAAGACCGCCCGGGGCGTCACCGCCGACGTCGACCTCGGTGCCGAGGACCTCCGTGGCCTCGTCGCGACGTTCCTGGGCATCGTCGAGGAGGAGACCGGCCGGCCCTTCCCGCAGGACCCCCGCGACCAGCTGCAGGGCGCGGTGCTCGCGGTCTTCGACTCCTGGAACTCCGACCGGGCGGTCCTCTACCGACGGCGCGAGCGCATCCCCGCCGACCTCGGCACGGCCGTCAACGTGCAGGCCATGGTCTTCGGCAACCGCGGGTCGACCTCGGGCTCCGGCGTGGCGTTCACCCGCGACCCCGCGACCGGGGCGCCCGGCGTCTACGGCGACTACCTGCCCGACGCCCAGGGCGAGGACGTCGTGGCCGGCATCCGCAACACCCTCGCGCTCGCCGACCTCGAACGCCTCGACCCCGCGAGCCACCGGGCCCTCATGGAGCACATGGAGCGCCTCGAGGGCCACTACCGGGACATGTGCGACATCGAGTTCACCATCGAGGAGGGGCACCTGTGGATGCTCCAGACGCGGGTGGGGAAGCGCACCGCCGAGGCCTCCTTCCGCATCGCGAACGACCTGCTCGAGGACGGCGTGCTCACCGAGGACGAGGCCCTGCTCCGCGTCACCGGTGACCAGCTCGCCCAGCTGATGTTCCCCCATTTCGACCACGAGGGCGGCGCCGTGCCGGTGGCCGTCGGGATGAGCGCGTCGCCCGGCGCGGCCGTCGGCGAGGCGGTGTTCGACTCCGACACGGCGGTGCGTCGGGCCGAGGCCGGCGCCGACGTCATCCTCGTCCGGCGCGAGACCACCCCCGACGACCTCCACGGCATGGTGGCCGCCCGCGGCATCCTCACGAGCCGGGGCGGCAAGACCTCGCACGCGGCCGTCGTCGCCCGCGGCATGGGCCGCACGTGTGTCTGCGGCGCGGAGTCGCTCGACGTCGACACCAAAGCGGGCCGGTTCACGACGCAGGACGGCACCGTCGTCGCCGAGGGCGACACGATCTCCATCGACGGCTCGACCGGGGAGGTCTTCCTGGGCGAGGTCGCGGTCACGCCCTCACCCGTCGTCAGGTACTTCGAGGGGGCCATCGACCCCGCGGCGAACGGCACCGAACCGGTCGTGCGCGCGGTCCACCGGCTCATCGGCGTCGCCGACCGGGTGCGGCGGATGCGGGTGCGTGCCAACGCCGACAACGCCGACGACGCCGCCCGGGCCCGGCGGTTCGGGGCCGAGGGCATCGGGCTGGCCCGCACCGAGCACATGTTCCTCGGCGAGCGCCGGGTCCTCGTCGAGAAGCTCGTCCTCGCCGAGACCGACGCCGAGCGCGAGGAGGTCTTCGAGCAGCTGCTCCCGCTCCAGAGGGCCGACTTCGTCGAGCTGTTCGAGGCGATGGACGGGATGCCGGTCACGGTCCGCCTGCTCGACCCCCCGCTGCACGAGTTCCTCCCCGACCTCACCGACCTCTCGGTCCGCGTGGCGATCGAGGACGAGCGAGGTCAGCACTCGGAGCGCGACTCGACCCTGCTCCGGGCGGTATTGCGCCTGCACGAGCAGAACCCCATGCTCGGGTTGCGTGGCGTGCGGCTCGGCCTGGCGATCCCCGGCCTCTTCGCGATGCAGTCGCGTGCCATCCTCGAGGCGGCGGCCCTCGTCGTCGAGCGCGGGGGCGACGCCCGGCCGGAGATCATGGTGCCGCTCGTCGGCGCGGTGCAGGAGCTCACGGCGATCCGCGTCGAGATCGACGCCGCGGCCCACGAGGCCCGGGTGGCGCACGCGGTGCACTTCGACCACCACGTCGGCACCATGATCGAGCTGCCGCGGGCGGCCGTGACGGCGGCGGACATCGCCGGGGCCGCCGACTTCTTCTCCTTCGGCACCAACGACCTCACCCAGACGGTGTGGGGCTTCTCCCGCGACGACGTCGAGTCCTCGTTCTTCTCCCGCTACCTCGAGGCGGGCATCTTCGGGGTCTCGCCGTTCGAGACCCTCGACCGGGTCGGGGTCGGGCGGCTCATCCAGCTCGCCGCCTGGGAGGGCCGCGAGCGCCGCCCCGGGCTCGGCCTCGGCGTCTGCGGCGAGCACGGCGGCGACCCCGAGTCGATCCACTTCTTCCACGACTCCGGGCTGGACTACGTCTCCTGCTCACCCTTCCGCGTGCCGGTCGCCCGGCTCGAGGCGGGCCGGGCGGCGGTGTCCAGCACGGCATCCGGGGTGTCCGGCACGGCCTGATCCGCCGGCCCGACCTCCGTCGCCGGGCCCGACGTGCGCTCGGCGCGGTCGAGCGTGACCTTGACGCGGTGGGCCGTCACGACGGTGCCGAGCCACGCGAGCCCGACGAGCCACCCGGCCATGACGTCAGTGAGCCAGTGGTGCCCGAGCCACACACGGGACAGGCCCATCGCGACGACGAACACGACGACGACCGAGCCCACGATCAGCCGGCTGCGCAGGTGCTTGCGGCCGAGCATGACGAGGTACGCCGAGACGCCGAGGACGACGGTGGCGTTGAGGGTGTGGCCCGACGGAAACGAGGGCGAGGTCTCGAGCGGCGGCACGGCGAGCGCGACCGGTGGCCGAGCCCGTCCGGCGAGGTCCTTGCCGAGCACGGTGATCGCGACCGACCCGGCGGCCGCGATCCCCATCAGCACCACGGGCAGCCACGACCGTCGTCGCACAGCGAGGACCACGACGACGAGGACCGCGATCACCGGCATCCCCACCGTGCCGCCGAGGTCGGTGAAGCGGGTGACCCACTCCTCGCTCGCCGGCGTGCGGCTCGCCACGGCGGCGTCGAGGACCGGCTGGTCGAGGGCGGCCAGGCCCTCGCTGTCGACGACCTCGTCGTAGACAGCGGCGGCGAGGAGGGTGGCTCCGAGGACGATGCCCCCGCCGACGAGCACGGTGAGCACCAACGCGAGGTTGGCCAGGCTCCACCGCCACAGGCGGCCGATCAGGATGACCACCTGCGCCACGAGGGCGACGAACCGGCGGCCGGTGCGCGTGGGCCACTCCGCGAGGTCGCGGTCCCCGATCCGCTCCTCGTCGGGCACCCGGTCGACGGGGTCGACCGGTGGGTGGCGGTCGTCCCGGCCCGTCGGCATCCCGTCGTCGGGAACGGGTGTGGACGGCATACGGCATTCAATCAGGGGGCCGGCGACGACCCGGGCACGAGGACGGCCCGGCCCCGCCGAGGCGGGACCGGGCCGGTCGCTGGACGGTGTGGGAGTGAGTCCGTGGTGGAGGTGGCGGGAATCGAACCCGCGTCCACTGACGGAACACCAGGGCTTCTCCGGGTGCAGTGCGCTGTGGATTTTCTCGGCCCCAGCGCTCGCGCGCACACGTCCGCTGACGGGCCCAGTCGAGTGAGAGTCCCGCGCCGTCCCCCGACATGACGACGCAGCAAGATCCCTAGCTGACGCTGGTTACTGAGTCGGGATCGAACTCAGGCCAACGGACTTCAGGCTCGCTCAGGCAGCGAGGGCGAAGTCGGTGCGCTTGGAATTGGCACCTATTGGTTTGCACGGAGCGTTGACGAGATGACCGTGCGTCCTCGACCCGCTTCCCCATGGTCTACCGACCAATGTCGAAACCGATCACCCCCCTGAGGGGGCTCACTCCCACGCTGTTCAGTTGTCTGGCCGGTCGCCCCGAGGGGACGATCCGGTTGGGTGCCAGTATGCCGTCCAACACCGACGCGCCCAAACGGATTCCTCCCCGTCGGCGTGGCTCACGGACCTCAGGTCGCGGTCGGCGTCGGGGTGTCGGACGACTTCGCGGGCTTGCCCGGCGGCGCCGTCGGGGTCTGCACCGGGGGCGTCGGGCGGGTCGTGGGTGGCCCGGTGGGCCGTGGCGTGGTCGACGGTGCGGGCGTGGTCGAGGGTGCGGGCGTCGTCGTCGTGCTGCCCGGCGGTCGCGGCGTCGTCGTCCCGACTCCCGCCGTGCCGGGGATGACCCGGTCCTCCGGCGACCCGGGACCGGCCACGTCGGTCGTCGGCCCGGTCGGCACGCCGGGCGGGGGGACACCGGTGGTGGGGAGGCCGGTCGGCGGGACGCCGGTCCCCCCCGTCGCCCCGGGAGCGACGACGGTGGTCGGCGTGGCACCGCCGGACCCGACCGCGGTGACCGGGGTGTCGGGACGCGAGCCGCCCGGGGAGCCGTCGCTCGAGGTGCCACCGGCCGGGCCGGGACCGCCGCCGAGCACGGTGAGCACGCCGACGACGGCGAGCGAGGCCGTGATGACGCCGGCGGCGTGGATCGCCTCCGTCACCGCCGGCGGTGTTCTGGGCGCGGCGTGGCGCCCGGCCCCTGCCATGCCGTCGACTGTATCGCCCCCGTCTACGGGCCGTCAGGCGCCGACGCGGGATCCGCAGGCGGACGACGGCGCGCCGTCGCTCGCTCGACGGCCCCACCCCGGAGCTCTTTACGGCGTGCTCGGCAAAGGTCTAATCTCAGGCCAATGTTGACGGGTGCGCGTTGCCACCCCTCCCACAGCGAGGAGCACCAATGAGTGAGTCTCAGCCCTCTTCACCGGCTCGTCGGCGCACCGCTGGAGTGTCCTACGAGCATGCGGACCAGTCGTACTTCGAGAAGCGCGGGCTGACCCGCCACGCCGGCGCCTGGTCGCTCTGGGCGCTCGGCGTCGCCGCGGTCATCTCCGGTGACTTCTCCGGGTGGAACCTCGGGATCGGCGAGGCCGGCTGGGGCGGGATGTTCATCGCGACCGTGGTCATCGGCCTGATGTACCTCCTCATGATCTACAGCATCGCCGAGATGTCCTCGACGATGCCGCACACCGGCGGCGCGTACTCGTTCGCACGCTCGGCCATGGGTCCCTGGGGCGGCTACGTGACGGGCCTCGCCGAGACGATCGAGTACGTCATCACCACCGCTGTCGTCGGCACCTTCGCCGGCCTCTACGCCGACGCGATCACCGACGACCTGTTCGGGTTCACGATGCCGCTGTGGCTGTGGGTGGTGTTCTTCTACGTCATCTTCGTGGCCCTGAACTCGGTCGGCGCCGCCGCATCGTTCCGGTTCGCCGTCGTCATCACGATCATCTCGCTGGCCGTGCTCGGCGTCTTCTTCGTACTCGCGATCTTCTCGGGGAGGTTCTCGTGGGACAACCTCTGGAACATCGCGCCCGAGGCCGGCAACAGCACCTTCCTCCCGATGGGTCTCGGCGGCGTGCTCCTCGCCCTTCCGTTCGCGATCTGGTTCTTCCTCGGCATCGAGGAGCTGCCGTTGGCCGCGGAGGAGACCCACACCCCACAGCAGGACATCCCGCGGGGTTCGCTCATGGGCATGTGGACCCTGCTGGTCACGGCCTTCCTCGTGCTGGTGCTCAACCCCGGCGTTCTCGGCGCCGAGGAGATCTCCGGCAGCGGCGAGCCGATCCTCGACGGCTTCAGGGCGATCTTCCCCGACAGCAACATCGCCTCGCTGCTCGCGCTCTTCGCGCTGGCAGGGCTCGTCGCCTCCTTCCAAGGGATCATGTTCGCCGCGGGACGCAACATGTACTCCCTCTCCCGGGCGGGCTACTACCCGAAGTTCCTGTCCCTCACCGGTGGTCGACGGGTCCCCTACGTCGCGCTCATCGTGTGCGCCCTGATCGGTGTCGCCCTCGTCTTCGGCCTGAGCGCCATCCGCAACGAGCCGGGCGAGTCCGCGACGGACGCGTCCGTCGTGGTGGCGGGTCAGCTGCTGAACGTCGCCGTCTTCGGGGCGGTCATCGCCTACGTCCTCCAGATGGTGGCGTTCCTCATCCTGCGCAGGAAGTACGCCGACGTCGAGCGGCCCTACCGCAGTCCGGTGGGCGTCCTCGGTGCCGCGATCGCTGCCGCGGTCTCCGGGCTCACCCTCGTCATCCTGCCGTTCAACGAGGCCTATCGCTCGGTCGTGGTCGGGGTCGCGGTCTTCTTCGCGGTGGGCCTGCTGTACTTCGCCGCCTTCGGGCGTCACCGTCTCGTCTTCTCCCCCGAGGAGGAGTTCGCGTTGACCCACGGAATCCACGGGCATCCCGAGACGGAGGGCTACGACGTCACGGAACGGCTCGAGGACGAGCGCCTGGGCTGAGCCCGGGCGTGGGGACACGTCGGAGGGGCGGCGCGAGCCCATGCTCCGCGCCGCCCCTCGACGTGCTGCGACCGTCAGGACCGCGATCCGGTCAGACCTCGCACGAGGCGCCCTGCGCGCCCTCGATCCAGGTGGTGACCATCTCGACCGGGACGCCGGAGCCGGCACCGAAGTACTCCAGGCCCTTGCCGTTGGCGCCGTTCGGGTTCATGCGGCCCTCGTGCTTGGGGTCGCCGATCGTCATCTTCTCGAAGATCTTGATGCCGACCGGGAGGCCGGCGGCCTCGAGGGCGTCGTAGCCCGCCTCGACGGCGGCGGCGCACGGCGCCTCGTAGCCGGCCTCGAAGACGGCGCCGAGCTCGGCGCTGACGACGAACCAGTTCTCCGAGGTGGGCGCCCCGTCGAGGGAGTACATGGGGACGAAGCAGTGGTGGGCCATGGCCGGGGCGGCGCCGACGGCGATGGCGGTGAGGGCGGCGGCTCCGACGAGCGCGGGGCGGCGGATGGTGCGGATGAAGGACATCTCGGGTTGCTCCTGTGTGGTGTGGTTGGTGGGTCAACCCTCGCGGGCGCGCCGTCCCGGCCGACAGGGTCCGCTGTCCCGTTCTGCCGGGACGTTCGTCCCGGCCGGAGCGGATGCCGTCAGCCGCGCGTGCCGGGGTCGTCGCCGCCGTCGGCGTCGCGGCGAGCTCGCCTGCAGCAGTCAGGCTCGGATGGGATCGAGGCCCTCGTCGTCAGGCTCAGCGCGCTCGATGCGCTCATGGACGACCTCAAGGCACTGGTCGACATGTGGGCGCGCGGCCACACCGCCCCGTCGACCGGAGACGTGGAGCCGGGTAGCGCGGTCGCGAGAGCACACAGACCCGGATGCCGCTCCGAGGCGGTCGATCACCCGGTCGATGGGTCAGAAGCCGCCGTCGGCACCGCCCTGCGTGTAGAAGCCAGAGTCCGGGGTCTTCCCGTCCGCCCCTGAGGGGAGGTCATCTGCCTTGCTGGCTCCCGTCGAACCTCGACGGCGGTCCACCAGCCAGATGAGCACGATGGCTCCGAGAACCAGGACAAGAAACCACCACATGGGGCCCCTCCTTCGCACGGCCCGCAGGGCTCGCAGGGCTCGCAGGCGTGCTACGAGTGTCCTCGCATCGCGTTGCCCACGTCCACGGGTACGGGCTGCGAGGACACGGGGCGGCCGGGTCGCCATCCGCCCCCGGGCGCCCCCATGTCGTCGTGCACGTCCGCCGGGACGAGCACGACCGTAGCCGGTGGCAGGTCGTGGTGGCGATCCGATCACGCGCGACCCCGCCGTCGCGCTTCACCCGACGAGCCCCGACCGGTAGGCGGCGACGACGGCCTGGAGCCGATCGCGGACCCCAAGCTTCATGAGGATGCGGGCCACATGCGTCTTCACCGTCCCCTCGACGATGTGCAGGGACGCGGCGATCTCCGCGTTGGAGCACCCCTGCGCCATGAGCCCGAGAACCTCCTGCTCCCGGGCGGTCAGCTCGTCCGCGAGCGCGAGCGGGCGCGCCGACGGGCGGGACGCCAGCTCGGCGGCCACCCGCTGGGCGACCGAGCGCGACAGCACGGCATCCCCGCTCGCCGCGGCCCGGATCGCGCTGACGAGCCGGTCGGCGGGAGCGTCCTTGAGGAGGAACCCGGCCGCCCCCGACGCGAGCGCCTCCCGCACGTTGGCGTCCGTGTCGAAGGTCGTGAGGACGACGACGGCGAGGGGCACGTCTGCGAGGGCGCGAAGCGCCGCGAGCCCGTCGAGGACCGGCATCCGCAGGTCGAGGAGCAGGACGTCTGCGGGGGTGGTGCGGGCGAGCTCCACGGCCTGCCTCCCGTCGGCCGCCTCTCCGACGACCTCGAGGTCGGGCTCCGTCCCGAGGATCAGGCGCAGCCCTGTCCGGACGAGCTGCTCGTCGTCGGCGAGAAGCACGCGGATCATGCCGGCCCCGTGGGCAGCACGGCCCGCACGCAGAAGCCACCGGTGGGCGTGGGTCCGGCTTCGAGCGTCCCGCCGAAGAGACGGACCCGCTCGCGCATGCCGGCCAGTCCGTGACCGCCGCCCGGCTCCGTCACGGCCGTTCCGGTGCCGTCGTCACTGACCCGCACCTCCACCTCGTCCGCGCGGTAGGTCACACCGACGCGCGCCGAGGCGCGGCCAGCGTGCCGGAGGGCGTTGGTGAGGGCCTCTTGGACGATCCGGTAGGCGGAGAGGTCGACGCCGGGAGGCAGGGGGCGCTCGCGCCCGTCGACGGCGACGGTGACCGGCATCCCGGCGCGGCCCACCCGCTCGGCGAGCGCCGAGAGGTGCGCGAGCCCGGGCCGGGGCTCGAGGTCGTCGGCTGCGGGGTCGACGTGCAGCACGTCGAGGAGGCGGCGCAGCTCGGTCATCCCCTCCCGGCCGGTCGACTCGATGGCGGCCAGCGCCCCGTCGGCTGCGGCAGGGTCCGTGCCGAGCACCCGGCGACCGGCCTGGGCCTGCAGCACGATGACGGCCATGCTGTGGGCGACGAGGTCGTGCAGCTCGCGGGCGATCGTGGACCGCTCGAGGGCGACCGCCTCGCGGGCCGCCACCTGCTGGTCGCGCTCGAGCGCGTCGGCCCGGTCGGCGAGGCGAGCCACCTCCCCACGGCGGTGCCGCAGCCACCGGCCCAGCCCGTAGACGCCGGCGAGCACCGCCCAGCCGGGTAGCACCTCGTCGACGGGTGCCCCGGCCCGCAGCCGCGGGACGTCGACGGCCAGCACGAGCCCGCCGACGACGGCGGCACCCACCGGGCCGGCGAACGACCCCGCGTGAGCGCCGAGCGCGTACACGACGAGGACGACGACGAACCACTGGAACCCGCCCTGCCCACCGAGCACCTGGTCGAGGGTGACCGCCGCGAGCACCCCCAGGGCCACCGGCAGGGGCCACCGTCGCGCGAGGAGGATCGGGAGGGTCATGGCGGCGGCGAGCAGTGCGTTGAGCCCGCGCCCGCCGGCGTCGTATGCCGGGGCCGCTGACCAGATCTGTACCTGGGCCACCACAGCGAGGACCACGACCACCACCGTGAGGGCCGTTCGGGCGAGCCCGGGCCGAGCCATGCGCCAACTGTAGGGATCCGGGGCACCCAGCGCGTCCCTCCTTCGGCAGATGCCCGGAGGCTGACGACGCGGCTGGTGGCGCCTCCCTAGCGTCGGTGGTCCACCATCCACCAGGAGGAAGCCATGCCACCCACCGTGCGTTCGACCCTCGCCGCGCTCGTCCTCGCCGTCCCGGTCCTCGCCGAGATCGCCTGGCCCGAGCTCTTCGACGAGACCTGGGGCCAGGTCGTCTTCGCCGCGTCACAGGTAGTCGGCTGGGCGCTCGTCGCCGCCCTCGTCCGCGGCACCCCCGCCGCCGCGAGCGCGGCCTCACCGCGCGGCCGGCGCCTCGTCCTCGCGGCCTGCGGGCTGCAGCTGGGCTTCGCCGCGCTCTACGGCGCGACGGCGATCGTCGGGGAGCCCTTCGAAGGGTCCTTCGTCCTGTTCCTCCTCGGCTTCGTCGCCCTGCTCGTGGGCGGGCTGCTCTGGGCCGCCCGCCTGCGTCGAGTCGCACCGGCTCGGGTCGCCGCGCGCGGGCTGGTCGCCGTCGCCGTCCTCGGAGCCCTGGCGATGCTCGTGGGCAGCGACCCGTTCCACGACGTCTTCCTCGTGTCGTCCTACGCCGCCTGGGTGCTGGTCGGCCGCGGCTTCGACTCGCTCGGCAGCGCCCCGGCGAGCCCGAGCCGCAGCGGCACGAGCACTGCGGCGAGGCAGGTCGTGAACGGCAGCACGAGCAGCACGGTGAGGACCGCCGCCGGCACCCACACCAGCCGCGGCAGCCGGCGGCGCGCCGCGAGCGCGGCCACGACGAGGGCGAGCGACGGTGCGTAGCGCACCAGCTCGGTGAGGTCGACGACCCCCAGCGTCGGGACGCTCGAACGAGCTGGGGTTGGGTCCGCCCCGGCGACGTTCCGCTGGGAGGACACGGCCGCGCCGACGGCCCCGCACCTCACTAGGCTGCTCGTCACGCCCGCGCCGCAGGGTGACGCGCCGCCCGACCCGGAGGTCACGCCCGTGTTCAGCAAGATCCTCGTCGCCAACCGTGGGGAGATCGCGGTCCGCGCCTTCCGCGCGGCCACCGAGCTCGGGGCCAAGACGGTCGCCGTCTTCCCCCACGAGGACCGCACCTCCGAGCACCGCCTCAAGGCCGACGAGTCCTACGAGATCGGGGAGCCCGGCCACCCGGTGCGGGCCTACCTCGACCACGAGAACATCGTCCGAGTCGCGGTCGAGTGCGGCGCCGACGCCATCTACCCGGGCTACGGCTTCATGTCCGAGAACCCCGACCTCGCCGAGGAGTGCGCGGCGAACGGCATCACGTTCATCGGGCCCCCGGCATCCGCGCTCCACCTCGCCGGCAACAAGGCCCGCGCCATCGCCGCCGCCCGCGAGGCCGGCCTGCCGACCCTGACCAGCGCCGACCCGACGGCCGACCTCGACGTGCTCGCCGGCGCGGCCGAGGGGATCGGGTTCCCGGTCTTCGTCAAGGCCGTCTCCGGCGGCGGTGGGCGCGGCATGCGCCGCGTCGACGACCCGTCGACCCTGCGCGAGTCGCTCGAGGCGGCCCAGCGCGAGGCGGATGCCGCGTTCGGCGACCCGACGCTCTACCTCGAGCAGGCGGTCGTGAACCCCCGGCACATCGAGGTGCAGGTGCTCGCCGACTCCACCGGCACGGTGCTCCACCTCTTCGAGCGGGACTGCTCGGTGCAGCGCCGCCACCAGAAGGTCGTCGAGATCGCCCCCGCCCCCAACCTCGACCCGGCCCTGCGCGACCGGATGTGCGCGGATGCCGTCCGCTTCGCCGAGTCGATCGGCTACGTCAACGCGGGCACCGTCGAGTTCCTCCTCGGCGAGGACAACCGCTACGTCTTCATCGAGATGAACCCGCGGATCCAGGTGGAGCACACCGTCACCGAGGAGGTCACCGACATCGACCTCGTCACCTCGCAGATGCGCATCGCCGCGGGCGAGACGTTCGAGGACCTCGGCATGGTGCAGTCCGACATCTACGTGCGCGGGGCGGCGCTCCAGTGCCGCATCACCACCGAGGACCCCGCCAACGGCTTCCGCCCGGATGCCGGCCAGATCACCGTCTACCGGTCGGCGGGCGGCGGGGGCGTGCGGCTCGACGGTGGCACCGTCTTCGTCGGAGCCCAGGTCAGCCCCCACTTCGACTCGATGCTCGTCAAGCTCACCTGCCGCGGGCGCACCTTCCCCATGGCCGTGCGCCGCGCGCGCCGGGCGCTGGCGGAGTTCCGGATCCGGGGCGTCTCCACCAACATCCCGTTCCTCGAGTCGGTGCTCGCCGACCCGGTGTTCCAGCGCGGCGAGGCGACGACGAGCTTCATCGACGAGCGGCCCGAGCTGCTCGAGGCCCGGATGGGCGGCGACCGCGGCACCCGGCTGCTCACCTACCTCGCCGACGTCACGGTCAACCAGCCGCACGGCCCCGCGACGACCTTCGTCAAGCCGCGCACCAAGCTGCCCTCGCTGGACAAGGGCGCGCCGGTGCCCCCGGGGAACCGCGACCTGCTCCTGCGGGTGGGCCCCGCGGCATTCGCCCAGCAGCTCCGCGAGCGCACCGACGTCCCGGTCACCGACACCACCTTCCGCGACGCCCACCAGAGCCTGCTCGCGACCCGCATGCGCACCCGCGACCTGATGCACGTCGCCGGCCACGTGTCGCGCCTGACCCCCGAGCTGCTGTCGATGGAGGCCTGGGGCGGGGCGACGTACGACGTCGCGCTGCGCTTCCTGTCCGAGGACCCGTGGGAGCGCCTCGCCCTGCTCCGCGAGGCGATGCCCAACATCCCCCTCCAGATGCTCCTGCGCGGTCGCAACACGGTCGGCTACACGCCGTACCCGACGAAGGTCACCGACGCGTTCGTCCAGGAGGCCGCCCGCACCGGGCTCGACATCTTCCGCATCTTCGACTCCCTCAACGACGTCGACCAGATGCGCCCCGCCGTCGAGGCCGTGCTCGGGACCGGCACCGCCGTCGCCGAGGTCGCCCTCTGCTACACCGGCAACCTTCTCGACCCGCGCGAGGAGCTCTACACGCTCGACTACTACCTGCGACTGGCCGAGGAGATCGTCGGCACCGGCGCGCACGTGCTCGCGATCAAGGACATGGCCGGGCTGCTGCGGGCCCCGGCGGCCACGCGCCTCGTCCGGGCGCTGCGCGAGAACTTCGACCTGCCGGTCCACCTCCACACCCACGACACCGCCGGGGGCCAGATCGGCACGCTCCTCGCGGCGATCGACGCCGGGGTGGACGCCGTCGACGCGGCCTGCTCCTCGATGGCCGGCACGACGAGCCAGCCGAGCCTGTCGGCCCTCGTCGCCGCCACCGACGGCACGGAGCGGCCCACCGGTCTCGACATCGACAAGGTCTTCTCGCTCGAGCCCTACTGGGAGGCCGTGCGCCAGCTCTACAAGCCGTTCGAGTCGGGCCTGGCCTCCCCCACGGGTCGCGTGTACTTCCACGAGATCCCCGGCGGTCAGCTGTCCAACCTGCGCCAGCAGGCCATCGCCCTCGGTCTCGGCGACCGCTTCGAGGACATCGAGGACATGTATGCCGCGGCCAACCGCATCCTCGGCAACCTCGTCAAGGTGACCCCCTCCTCCAAGGTCGTCGGCGACCTCGCCCTCGCCCTCGTCGGGGCCGGTGCCGACCCGGCGGACTTCGAGGAGAACCCCACGAAGTACGACATCCCCGACTCGGTCATCGGCTTCCTCGAGGGTGAGCTCGGCGACCCGCCCGGCGGGTGGCCCGAGCCGTTCCGTACCAAGGCGCTCCAGGGCAGGCAGGCCAGGCCCCGCACGACCGAGCTGACGCCGGAGCAGGAGGAGTCGCTGCGGAACGACCCGCGTCGCACGCTGAACCACCTCCTCTTCCCGGGTCCGACGAAGGAGTTCGAGGACAGCCGCGAGCGCTTCGGGGACCTCTCGGTGCTCGGCACCGTCGAGTTCCTCCACGGCCTGGTGCACGGCAGCGAGTACGAGGCGGAGATCGAGGCGGGCAAGCGCCTGCTGCTCGGTGTCAGCTCCGTCGGCGAGCCCGACCGGCAGGGCATGCGCACGGTCATGTGCACCCTCAACGGGCAGTTCCGCCCCGTGCAGGTGCGGGACCGCTCGGTGTCCGCCGACGTCAAGGCCGCCGAGAAGGCCGACCCGTCGAAGGCCGGGCACGTCCCCGCGCCGTTCGCCGGCGTGGTCACCCCCACCGTCGCCGAGGGCGACACCGTCGAGCCGGGCGGCGTCGTCGCGACGATCGAGGCGATGAAGATGGAGGCCAACATCACGAGCCCGGTCGGCGGCACCGTCGAGCGGCTCGCGATCGCCGGGCACCAGCAGGTCGAGGGCGGCGACCTCATCCTGGCCGTCACCCCCTCCTGACCTGCGCGATCATCCCCCGACGTAGGGCGGTGGCGGGGCGTCGAGAGCCTCGGGGCACGAAAGCCCCGTCGGTGCCGGGCGGCTCGTACGGTGGACGGACCGCATCCGGTCAAGAAGTGGCTCGGTGCTCCACACCACGACCGAAGGAGAACGACATGGGACTCGGCGACAAGATCGAGAACATGAAGGACGACCTGACCGGCAAGGGCAAGGAGGCCACGGGCAAGGCGACCGACGACGAGCGCCTCGAGGCCGAGGGCCGCGTCGAGCAGTCCGAGGCCGACCTCAAGCAGGCCGGCGAGAAGGCCAAGGACGCCTTCAAGCACTGACCCAGCACCACACGACGAGGGCCACGCACCGCTGTTGCGGTGCGTGGCCCTCGTCGTGCCGGTGGGGAGGCCGCGCGACAGGCCGGATGCCGGATGCCGCGCTACCAGCTGCCGCCGGACGAGCCGCCGCCACCGCCGCCGCTGAACCCCCCGCCACTGCTGAAGCCGCTCGACCCCGACGAGCCGGGCGTCGACACGAAGGTGCCGGCCGCGACCGTGGAGAACGAGTCCATGCTCGACGCGACGTCCGAGAACCCGCCCGCGGTCCAGTTGCCGACGTACCAGGTCGGTGAGGCGACGACGTGGCCGGCCGCCGCCGCGGCCGACGCGACCTCCTCGAAGACCTGGGCCCAGCGGTCGGCGAGGCCGAAGACGATGGCGAAGGGCAGGAACCGGCTGAAGACCTGCTGCGCCTCCTCCCACCGGATCTGGTTGGCCTCGGCGGTCGCGATGTAGCGCTCGAAGCCGCGCGACTGGACGAGTACGGCGGACCCCTGCGCGGTGCGTGCGGCCATCCGCTTGCCGAGGGACCGGATGACCAGGCCCGTGATCGCCAGGCCGCCGAACAGCACGAACGCCGGCGGCACGACGAGTCCGCCGTCGCTGAAGAGGCCGGCCAGCCCGCCGCCGGCGAAGAAGAAGAGCATCACCGACCCGACCGCGAGGAGGGAGCCGAGGCCGACCCAGGCGGCGCGCTGGCGCTCGGGGCTCCTCCGGAACCAGCCGCGCTGCACGACCTCCTCGTACATGAGCCGCTGCACGGCATCCAGCGTCGGCTTGAAGCGGTTCTTCAGCTGCGACAGTGCCACGCGGTCCCCGGCGGCGAACACCGAGTCGAGGAGCACCTGCTCGTACGGCGCGAGCGCCACGGCGTCGGCCGGTGGCGGGGTGCGCGTCAGCACCCAGTCGTCGGCCCGGAACACGCCCTGGTCGTCACGGGCGATCCGCAGGTGCCCCCGCACGGCGAGGTCGACGAGGGTGGCGGTGACGTCGACGAGGTTGACCTCCTCGTCGACGATCGTCCCGACCATGCCGGGCTGGACCCCCGCCGGGGGCGTGAACTGCACGGCCACGGTCGGCTCCGGCCCGCCGACGACGACGGGGACCTGCTGGCCGAGGCCGGGGGTCAGACCCGGGGTGAGCCCGGCGTACTGCTCGTCCCTCCCCCGCGTCCAGACGAGCAGCCCCATGAGGGCGCCCGCGAGCAGGGGGAGGAGGATGCCGAGGCCGATCGCGACCCAGCCGAGGACGCGCGCGGATGCCGGGCTGACGACGTCGCCCGAGTCGGCCTCGGCATCGCCCTCGCGCAGGTCGGGTGTCAGGTCGGCGAAGGCCGCGCGGGGGTAGGAGGTCAGGACGCTCGCCCCCTGCTCGGCCTCGAGGTCGGGCACGGCGAACGTCGAGGTCTCGCCGGCCGTGGCCTCGCACGGGGTCTCCGAGCCGAGCTCGCCGTAGAAGCAGGCCGCCCGGGTCGCCGGGGCCGGCCCGGTCACGGTGGCCGAGACGTCGAGCTGGGGGAAGCCGTTGGAGGGGTCGACGATGTTGTAGTAGAACTCCGCGGTGCCGTCGCCGATGTCGTTGACGATGTGCGCGAGGCGGTACCGCACGACGTAGTCGGCGGTGCCGCTGATGGTCTCCGACGGGCTGCCGACGCGGATCTGCCGGAACGCGCCGAAGTCCGAGATCGCGATGTCGGTCGGTGCGCCCGACGGGGACGTGACCGTGACGCCGGTGAGCTCGTAGTAGCGGTACTGGGTCTCGCTGTCCTGGTAGCCCGCCCGGACCTTGACGTTGCGCAGGATGCCGTGCCGCTCCTCGCCGTCCGGGAACCGCCAGCGGATCGTCTCGGTGATGACGGCCGAGCCGTCGGGCTCCAGCCGGACGTCCGTCGACAGCCGGTCGGCCTGCTCCTCGGCCGGCAGGGCGGTGGTGAGCCCGGTCGGGCCACCCGTCGTCCAGGCCGCGAGGGCCGCCGGTGTCGGCACGAGGGACCGCTGCCCCGCCGGTGAGGCCGGTGCCGCCGGTGCCGCCGGCGCCGCCGGCGTCCCGGCCAGCGCGAGCGGGACGAGCAGCAGGGCCGTGAGGACGACGAGGACGCACAGCAGCGCGCGGAGCGTCGACCCCACGACGGGCGCGCGGCGCCCGCCCTCGCCCGTCACTCAGTCCTCGCCGCGGCGGCGGGAGGCGATGGCGCGGTCGGCCTCGCGGCGGTCCTGGCGCTCGCGGAGGGCGTGCCGCTTGTCGTAGTTCTTCTTGCCCTTGGCGACGGCGAGCTCGACCTTGGCCCGGCCGTCCTTGAAGTAGAGCGAGAGGGGCACGAGCGTGTGGCCCGTCTCGCGGGTCGCCTGGAGCAGCTTCGCGAGCTCCCGCCGGTGCAGCAGGAGCTTCCGCTTGCGCCGCGGCGTGTGGTTGGTCCACGTGCCGTTGGCGTACTCGGGGATGTGCACGCCCTCGAGCCACAGCTCGTCGTCACGGTCGAAGCCGGCCCAGCCGTCGACGAGGGAGGCCCGCCCCATGCGCAGCGCCTTGACCTCGGTGCCCATGAGGACCAGGCCCGCCTCGTACGTGTCCTCGATGAGGTAGTCGTGACGGGCCTTGCGGTTGCTCGCGACGAGCTTTCGTCCGGTCTCCTTGGCCACGAGAGGGAGGCTACCCGTCCGCGGCCGGAGGACCCACCGGGTATGCCGGAGCCGCGGCCGGTCAGAGCCAGTTCCGGGGGTCGACGAAGTCGCCGTTCTCGAGGGTCTCGAAGTGCAGGTGGCAGCCCGTGGACCGCCCTGAGGACCCCTCGTAGCCGATGACCTGGCCGCGGCTGACCCGGCCGCTCCACTTCCGGATCGACTGGAGGTGGTTGTAGGTCGTGGCCAGGCCCTCGCCGGAGACGAGGCCGTGGTCGATGACGACGCGGTTGCCGTAGCTCCCGCTCGAGCCGGCCATGATGATCGTCCCGCTCGCGGCCGCCTTGATCGGCGTGCCGCAGGGGGCCGCGTAGTCGCGCCCGGAGTGCAGGCGCCAGTAGTGCAGGATCGGGTGGTAGCGCAGGCCGTACTCGGAGCTGACGTAGCCCGCGTTCGTCGGCGCGCTGAGGTAGCCGTCGCCGGAGCCGCCGCTGCTGCTCCCGCCACCTCCGCCGCCCGAGCTCTTCTTCTGCTTGGCGGCGGCCCGGGCCGCCGCCAAGGCCCGGCGCTTCGCCTCGAGGGCGCGCTGCTTGAGGATCTTCTTCAGGCGGTTCTGCTCGGCCTGCATGGAGGCGAGCCGGGCCCGCTCGGCGTTCAGCTTCCCCGCGACCGAGCGCGCCTGGGCGGCCTGCGCTGGCGGCGAGGGCCTCGAGGTCGGCCTTGGCCTTGGCCGCTGCGTCGCGGGCGCCCTGCGCCCGCTTGAGGGCCGCCTCGGCCTGCTTCTTCTTCTCGGCCGAGTCGGCCCGCAGGGCCGAGAGGTGGTCCTCGAGGGCGGTGAGGCTGGCCTGCTCGGTGGCGAGGCGCTCGATGGTCTCGCTCTGCACGTCCATGACGGTGTCGACGAGGGCGATGCGGTCGGCGAACTGCTGCGGGTCGGTGCTCGACAGGGCCATGTCGAGCTGGCCGAAGCCCTGCTCCTGGTAGATCTGGGCGGCGAACTGGGCGACGCGGGTGCGGCTGTCGGCCACCTCGCTTGGTCGTCGTGTCGAGCTGCTCCTGGGCCTTGGCCTCGCTGGCCTGCGCGGCCTCGAGCTCCTGGGCGGCGACGGCGTTGGCGCGGTCCGCGGCGGCGGCCGCGGCCTGGGCGCGGGCGAGCACGGTGCGGGCGGCCGGGAGCTTGTTCTTCGTCCGCTCGAGCGCCGAGTGGGCGGCGGCGAGGTCGGCGCTGGTCTCGTCGAGGCGGTCCTTGAGCCGGTCCACCTGCGCGTCGACCTTGCGCTTTTCCCTCCCGGGGTCATTCGCGCTGGGCAGCGCCTCAGCGGACGTCGTGGCGAGCGCCGCGGCGCACAGGATCGACGCTCCGAGGGCGATCGCCCGGCGAGAGGCGCGCGTGGGTGCGCGGTCAGGTCGTCCCATGATCACCATTGGTAACATGTTTCACAGCAGAAACGGAACCAGAGCGCGCAAATCGTGACCGAATGTCCTCAGGTTCCGCCCCAGCGGGGGTCAGCGTCAGGCGAGCACCCCCGGAGGAGGCGACCCGGGGAGCGAGAGCGGCCGGCATCCGCTCACGATCCCGCACCGCGGCCTCAGACGCGCAGGTATCGGCGCAACGTGACCAAACTGGTGAGCACGGCGATGCTCGTGACGCCGAGGATCATCCAGGGCGCGAGCACCCAGACGTCCGAGACGCCGATGAACGCCTGGCTCAGCGCGATGCGGCTGGCGCCCTCGTTGAAGACGTACTGCATGAGCGCGACGAGCAGCCCGACGGCCAGCCCGACCCCCACGACCGAGACGATGACCATCTCGGCGACGAACGGCATCCGGATCGTCCAGTTCGACGCGCCGACGAGCCGCATGATGCCGATCTCCCGGCGCCGGATGAACGCCGCCTGCCGGATCGTCGTCGCCATGAGCAGGGCCGCGCAGGCGGCCATCAGGGCGGCCAGCATCACCGCGAACACGGTGATGTAGTTGATGATCGTGAAGAACTTGCTGAGGACCTTCTCCTGGTCCTGGACCAGGGCGACCCCCGGCGCACCCTCGAACTGCTGGGTGACGACCTCGAACTTCGTCGGGTCGGTGAGCTGGACGCGCAGGCTCTGCGGGATGTCGCCGACCTGGACGTTGCCGCTGATCGGGCTGTTGCGGAACTGCTCCTTGAAGCGCTCGAACGCCTCCTGCTCCGACTCGAGGAAGACCTCCTTGACCTCGGGCAGGGCCTCGAGCTGGCGCTGGATCGCGGCCTTCTGCGCGTCGGTGACGGCCCGGTTCTCGCAGTTGGGCTCGAGGGAGTTGGGCGTGCACAGGTAGATCGACACCTGGATGCGGTCGTACCAGTAGCCCTTCATGGTGTCGGCCTGGCGCTGGGCGAGCAGCCCGAGGCCGAGCAGGAACATCGACACCATCGTCACGAGGATGACCGACACGGCCATCGAGATGTTCCGGCGCAGGCCGGAGCCGACCTCGGAGAGCAGGAAGCGGGGCTGCACGGGTCAGTCCTCCGACGCGGGGTGGTAGGTGGCGTCCTGCTCGTCGCGCACGACCTTGCCGTCGCGGAGCTGGATGACGCGGCGACGCAGGTCGTTGACGATGTCGTGGTCGTGCGTCGCCATGACGATCGTGGTGCCGGTGCGGTTGATGCGGTCGAGGAGCCGGACGATGTCGAGGCTGATCGCCTGGTCGAGGTTGCCGGTGGGCTCGTCGCACAGGAGGATCTGCGGCCGGTTGACGACGGCCCGCGCGATCGCGACGCGCTGCTGCTCACCACCGGACAGCTGGTGCGGGAAGCGCTTCTCCTTGCCCCCGAGGCCGACCATCTCGAGGGTCTCGGGCACGAGCTGGCGGATGACGTGGCCCGGCTTGCCGATGACCTGCAGCGCGTAGGCGACGTTCTCGTGGACGGTCTTGTTGGGCAGCAGGCGGAAGTCCTGGAACACCGCGCCCATCTCGCGGCGCAGGCGGGGCACCTGGCGCATGGCCATGCTGCCGAGGTCGTGGCCGGCGACGAGGACGGTGCCCTCGGTCGCGGCCTCCTCGCGCAGCGCGAGCCGGAGCATCGTGGACTTGCCCGAGCCCGAGGGCCCGACGACGAACACGAACTCGCCGCGGTCGATGTCGACGTTGACGTCGGAGATCGCGGGTCGCGTCGACCGCGGGTAGACCTTGGTGACGTTCTCGAAGCGGATCATGCGGGGAGGGGCCTCACGGGCGGTCGGGGGCGGACGGCGGACGCGCCCCGTCGGGCACGGCTGTCCTCCACGATAGGTCGGGATGCCGTGGATGCCGGTCAGCGCCCCCGACTCGGCGGGTCCCCGGTGGGCAGGCACCCCCCACGCGGGCCCCAACTTTCCCGCCCCATGCCAGGACCTTCACCTTCGCAGGGGATCTGTTCCGGTGCGAAGGTGAAGCTTCCGGCATGGGGCGAGAAAGTTGGGGTCAGAGCTCGCAGGTGTCGAGGAGGTCTCCCGCAGGCCGCGGGTAGGTCGCGTCGGCGGGCGGCTCCACGCCCCGCTCGACCCAGGCCGTGAGGACGTCGAAGCCGGTGCGGGCGCACGGCAGCAGCGGCCGGAGTCGGTCGGGGAAGGCCGGGTACAGGCCGTCGGTGTGGGTGCCGTCCTCGATCCGGTAGTAGCGGTGCCGCTCCCCCGCACCCTCCGCGTCGACGAGCCGGTCGTAGACGTCGGAGTCGGTCCCGATGGGCAGCAGCGTGTCGAGGTCCCCGTGGATCGTCACCAGCGGCTTGCCGATGTCGCCCGTCAGCTCGATGGAGCGCACCGCGTCCTTGACCGCCTCCGGGCGCGACGCGTAGTCGTAGTCCGCGTCGCAGTTCGGGGTGCCGCTCGCACAGAACGGGATGCCGGCCTTCAGGTCCCCGTCGAACGTCGGGTCGAGCTCCTCGCGGTACCAGCGCTGCGTGGCGTCCCAGTACACCTGGTGGTGGAACGGCCACAGGAACTCCGAGCCGGGCTCGAAGCCGGCCGCGACCATCGCGTCGTGCGCGGCGGCGTCACCCGTGGCGGCATACGCCGGGTAGTTCTTGAGCGCCGTCGGGAGGTAGGTCAGCAGGTTGGGGCCGTCGGCACGGAAGAGCGTGCCCTCCCAGTCGAGGCCGCCGTCGTAGAGGTCGGGTCGGTTCTCCAGCTGCCAGCGGGTCAGGTAGCCGCCGTTGGAGATCCCGGCCATGTACATCCGGCTCGGGCGCTGCGCGCGCACGCGGGTCACGGTGTCGCGGGTGGCGACGGCGAGCTCGGTGACCCGCTCGTGCCACTCCCGGATCGACCCGCCCGGCGTCGAGCCGTCGTCCCAGAAGTTCGCCCCCATGTTGCCCTTGTCCGTCGACGCGAAGGCATAGCCCTGCGCGAGCACCCAGTCACCGATGACGAGGTCGTTCGCGTACTGCCCGCGCACGCCCGGCGCCCCGGTCACCACGACCTTGCCGTTCCACGCGTCGGGGATGCGGATGACGAACTGGCTGTCGTGGTTCCAGCCGTGGTTGGTGTTCGACGTCGAGCTGTCGGGGAAGTACCCGTCGACCTGGATGCCGGGCACCCCGCTGGGCGTCGTGGTCCCGGGGGCGTGCAGGCCGTTCCAGTCGGCCCGGTTCGTGTGGCCGCTCGCCACCGTGCCCGTCGTCGTGAGGTCGTCGAGGCAGGCGACCTCCACCTTCTCCGCCCCCTTGACGACCACCTTGTCCAGGCGCGGGCAGTGCCCGACCCCCGGCCGGTCGGCCTGCGCCGGGGTGGTCGCGAGGAGGGAGGCGGCGACGAGGGCGGTCGCGGCGACCCCGGCGGTCGCGAGGGACAGGGGGCGGCGGTCGGCGCGACGCTGCGCCGGGGACGTCTGGGACATCACCCCACCCTCGGGACATCGCCGACCTGCGGCAATGTGACGTCGCCACACTCCGAGGGCGCCGCTCGTGGGTCCGTCGCACGAGCCCCGGGCGGCGCGGGTCAGTCGTGGCTGATCGTGGGGATGCCGGTCGCGTCGCCGCCGAGGAGCACCTCGCGGAACGTCGCGGCGACCATCGCGGCAGCGCGCTCGGCCTCGTCGCGCGGGATGAACGGACCCTGCGGCACGTCGTCGGGGAAGAAGCGGATGTAGTCGTGCCCGTCGCCGGGCCCCGGGTGGTGCCAGCCCAGGGCGAGCAGCGCGGCATCCTCGTCGGGCGAGAGCGGGAACGGGCCACGGAAGGACTCGGCGCCGACGCAGTGCCCGCGCAGGTGGTCCTCGACGCGGACGAGCCGCACCCACGGGGCGACGACGTCGTGCTTGGCCGGGACGAACCCGCCCAGACGGGCCGTGCGCAGCAGCACCGGTCGCGCGTCGGCCGGTGCGGCGGTCAGCGTCACGGAGGCGCCGTCGGCGAGGGCACCCACCGTGGCGAGGACCTCGGCCTGCCAGGCACGCCACGCGGCGTCCCGGGTGGGACCATCGCCGGATGGCGAGCCCGCGGGCCCACCCGTGCCCCCGGCATCCGGCGGCGTCAGGTCGGTCATGCGTCAGCCTTCGGCGGCGGCCTTGTCGCGGGCGGCGGCCTTGTCCTGGGCGATGCGCCACCGGACGCCGGCCTCGATGAAGGCGTCGATGTCGCCGTCGAAGACGCCCGAGGTGTTGCCGACCTCGTGCTCGGTGCGCAGGTCCTTGACCATCTGGTACGGGTGCAGGACGTAGGAGCGCATCTGCTCGCCCCAGCTGGCCTTGACGTCGCCGGCGAGCTCCTTGCGCTCGGCGGCCTCCTCGGCCTTCTTGAGCAGCAGGAGCCGCGACTGGAGCACGCGGAGGGCGGCCGCGCGGTTCTGGATCTGGCTCTTCTCGTTCTGCATCGACACGACGGTGCCGGTCGGGATGTGCGTCATGCGCACCGCCGAGTCGGTCGTGTTGACCGACTGGCCGCCCGGGCCGCTGGAGCGGAAGACGTCGACCTTGATGTCGTTCTCGGGGATCTCGATGGTGTCGGTCTGCTCGATGAGCGGCACGACCTCGACGGCGGCGAAGCTCGTCTGGCGGCGCCCCTGGTTGTCGAACGGGCTGATCCGCACGAGGCGGTGGGTGCCGCCCTCGACCGAGAGGTTGCCGTAGGCGTAGGGCACGTCGACCTCGAAGGTGGCCGACTTCAGGCCCGCCTCCTCGGCGTAGGACGTGTCGAGCACCTTGACGGGGTAGTGGTGGCGCTCGGCCCAGCGCAGGTACATCCGCATGAGCATCTCGGCGAAGTCGGCGGCGTCGACGCCGCCGGCGCCGGCGCGGATCGTCACGACCGCGGCCCGCTCGTCGTACTCGCCCGCGAGCAGCGTGCGCACCTCGAGCTCGCCGACCGCCTTCCTGACGACGACGAGCTCGCGCGCGGCCTCCTCCAGGGTCTCCGCGTCGTTCTCCTCCTGGCCCATCTCGACGAGGGCCTCGAGGTCGTCGATGCGCGCGTCCATGCCGGTGACGCGCTCGTGCTCGGCCTTGGCCCGGGAGAGCCCGGAGGTGACGACCTGGGCCTTCTCCTGGTCGTCCCAGAGGTGGGGGTCGGACGCCTGCCGCTCGAAGTCGGCGATCGTCGCCTCGAGCTTGGTCAGGTCGGTCACCTCACGCACGGACGCCATGGTCGTGCGGAGGTCCTTGATCTCCTGGGAGAAGTCGACAGCCACGAGGGTCAAGCCTACGGCAGGTCCGGATGCCGTCGGCCCTCGCGGCCGGCGCCGGACCGGCGGAGCGCTCGCACCTGTCGCGCGCGCCATACGGGGAACTCCTGACTGCCCACGACGGCCCGCCTCCCGGTTCCATGGCGGATGGCCGCGTGCCACCCACCGTGGAGGTCGCGGGTCATACCACCATGAGGAGGACCCATGTCCATCAACCCCACCCTTCGGCGGCGCCTGCTCGTCGGCGCCGCGGCGACCGGAGCGCTCGCGCTCGGCGCGGCCCCCGCGATGGCCCACCACTGCTACGTCCCGATGTACACGCTCAACGCCCCCGCGTCGGCGAACTGGCTCGTGTTCAGCGCCGAGGCCGGAGCGGCCGAGATCGCCGGCTACGAGGCCGCGTGCGACGGCGCGGTCGAGGCCGGCTACGACGCCCTCGAGGCCGCCGGGCTGCCCGTGGGCATCAAGATCTTCGAGCACATGACCATCGGCGACCCCAAGGAGACCGGCGGCAGCTCGAACCCGAACGGCGCGAACGGCAAGGGCCTCGAGTACTTCGGTGCAGGGTCGACCCTCGCCGACGAGATGGTCGTCGACCTGGATCGAGGCCGCGTCGGCCTACGAGCTGCTGAGCGGCGGCTCCCGGGAACGGCCACCGGTCGCGGCGCGCAGGGGTCGCGCGGCCGGTGGCACTCCGGGCTCCGGCGGGTGACCCCATGGGCGTGCACTGGGCACCGGCGGATTTCGCGAAGTCGCTGACCAGGGCCTGCGGGCCCTACCGTTCCTCCATGGAGCAGGCGGACCCGACGCTGGGACTCGTCACCGACCTCGTCCGCCGGATGGCCGGCACGGACGGGGTGGTCGCGCGTGTCGACTCCATGCTCGACCTCGTCTGCGACGTCGTCGAGGCCGAGGTCGGGCTGGTGATCCAGGCCGACCCGACCCACACCGTGGTGCGGGTCATGGGCCGTCGGATGCCGCCCGGCGCCGACGAGGAGGTCTCGCGCGAGCTCGAGCTGATGCACGCGAGCGACCCGCTCCTCGACCCCGTGGCCGAAGGGTGACCTCACCCCGCAGGTCGGGCGAGCGCGAGTTCGGGGCCGACGCCTGGGCCGCGGTCGGCCGCAGCGCGCCGGGTGCGTGCGCCTGTGCGGCGTCGACCAGGTCTGCACCCTGCCCCTCGTCGGTGGGCCCGGACTTCGTCATCGCGATGTTCGCCCGGCAGGGCGAGGACTTCCGCGACGACCACCTCCGCCACCTCGCGACCATCCAGCCGGTGGTCGCCGACGTGGTGGCCCTCGCCGGGCTGCGGCGGATGCCGTGGCCCGAGGACCGCCCGCACCTCACCGCCCGCGAGACCGAGGTTCTCGTGCTCCTCGCGCGCGGGCACACGTGCACCCGCATCGGCCGGGCCCTGGGTGCCTCCCCGCGCACGGTCGAGGTCCACCTCGGCCGCATCTACGCCAAGCTCGGGGTGCGCGACCGCCTGTCGGCGGTCCTCGCGGCGTACGACCTCGCGCTCATCCCGCCGCGGTCCGAGCAGCTCCTCTACCGCACCACCACGCCCTGACCCCGCCCGGCCGTCGGGGGGCGACGGGGGCGGGGCCAGCGGGTGCTGACGGTGACGGCTGGGGGCGGTGCCCTAGTCGGTGGACTCGGTCCGCTCACCGGTCTTGAACCACCGGCGGGCCCGGGTCGGCCCGTTCTTGAGGCACCACTGGATGTCGGCGCGGTCCTCGCTCATGTCGACGCCGGCCGGGTCGGGCTTGCCCTTCTGCCACTCCTTGTGCCCGATGCACGACTTGCCGGTCCACCGGACGTTCGGGCCGTCGATGGCGTCGAGTGCGCTGATGATGGCCGCGGTGGACAGGATCAGGACGCGGTACTGCAGGGGGTTGATCGTCGGGTCCGAGCCCGCACCGTAGTAGGTCTCCCACCCGTAGAACTTCCCGTTCCCGCCGACGGCCCCGGGAGAGGTGTGGCCCTTCGTCGTGCGCGGGGGGAAGTCGTCGTAGGACTCCTTGCGCACGGCCCGCAGGACGACGGGGTCGCCGCCGCCCGCGTGGTTGGCGGCGCCGGCGGAGACGATGTCGATGCGCCCGTCGTCGGTGACCCCGAAGTTGGCGAGCGGCCCCCGCAGTCCGGGGCGTCCCCTCGTGATGAGCTGCGGCTCGCTGAGTCGCTGTGGTCGTCGCCGGTGTGGTGGTGCATGCAGCCCGACACACCGCGCGGGGACCACCCCGTCCGGTTCGAGCGGGTCTTCCACCCGTCCACCTCCGAATGGGGAACTCCCCAGCGGTCGAAGGCGGCAAGGATCTCACTGGGCTTGAGCGGTCGCGCCATGGCGTGCTCCTTTCTTGTCGAGGTGGGCGATCTGCCCACACGAGGAGTGGGGCGGCGGGTCGTCGGCGGATACGTCGAGCACGGATTTCGTCTGACGTCGTTCTGGGACAGTCGTTCTCGGTCAGCCGAGAAGGGCGACGGCCGCCAGGCCGAAGAAGGCCACGCCGGATGCCAGCCGTCCCCACCGCGCCGCCGCGGGCGGGACACCCCGGCGCACGGCCCGGGCGGCGAGCACGGCATACCCGCCGTCGACGAGCAGCGCCATGACGACGGCCGACCCGCCGAGGAGGAGCGACTGGGCCGGCACCGACCCGGCATCCGCGTCGACGAACTGCGGCAGGACGGCGACGAAGAACAGCACCGTCTTGGGGTTGAGCAGGTCGACGAGGAGGCCCGCGAGGTAGATGCGGGCGAGCCCGCGGTCGGATGCCGGTGCGTCCGCCGCGGCGCCGCGCTCGCCTCCCCGGAGCAGCTGGACGCCGAGCCAGGCGAGGTAGCCCGCTCCCCCGACCTGGAGCGCGCGCAGCAGCCCGTCGTTCGCGGCGACGAGGCCGGAGACCCCGAGGCAGGCGGCGACGACGTGGATCGCGAAGCCCGACTCGAGGCCGAGCACGGCGAGCGCCCCGGCGGCCGGCCCGGAGCGCAGCCGCTGGGTCACGGCGAACAGCACCGACGGCCCGGGCACGAGCATGACGACGGACGTCACGGCGAGGAAGGGCAGCAGCGGGATGTCCATGTCCGAGGTGGGACGGCGCCGTGCGAGGAGATACGGGTCGCGATGGCCCGGTCGGGTCTGGGCAGGCCGTGCCCGTTCTGGGACGATTGGCCGATCCCGGGGGTGAACGGCTCGGTATCTCCGCTGCGCCTCATCCCACGTCTTGGTGTCAGGTACGACGACGTCAGGAAGGTGCACCGAGATGGCCAGTGAAGAAGAGCTCGAGAACCACACCCGCGGTTTCGTCGCCGGGATCAGCGGCAAGCTTCCCTTACGCGGTCCGCGCGCAGGAGGCGAAGGACAGGACCGGCAAGACCCGGAACCTCACTGACGATGACCTCGTCAAGACCACGCAGGCCTTCGTCGTCGACGCTCCCGCTCGACCCGACGCGTGAGCCCGACCCCGAACAGGGCGGCTTCGTCGCCGCCGGGGCGAAGGAGGGGCATGGGACCGGCCGCCGAGGGGTCGCGCTCTTCGGGCTCGAGGCGCCACCTCGCGCCCCCGCGGGAGCCCGGCGGCCGGTGGTCGCCCTTGTCGACAGCCTCGTGCGGCCCCACCCATGGCTCGGCGACGGAGACGAGAGCGACCCCTTCTGGCGCGATGCCCGCACCGGGCCCGACGGGTGGCGACCCTTCGGCGACCTCCCCCCGGAACTGGCGATCGGCTTCGCCCTGATGGGTCAGGACGACCCACGCTCGACGCACGCCGGGCACGGGACCTTCCTCGCGGGTCTCGTGCGCCAGATCGCGCCGAACTCACGCGTGCTCTCGCTCCCGGTCATGCACCGGACCGGCATCGTCGACGACCTGCTGGTGCAGAGCGCGCTCGACTGGCTCCTCGATCGGTGCCGCCGGGCGCACCCGGGCCACCCGGACCTCTTCGTCGACGTCGTCAACCTGTCGTTCGGTGAGTACCTGCGCGGCGCGCGCAACGTCCCGCAGGAAAGCCCCCTGCTCGACACGATCCGCGAGCTCGGCTCCCTCGGGGTCCGCGTCGTCGCGTCGGCGGGGAACCGGGCCACGGACAACCCAGTCATCCCGGCGGCCTGGGCGCCGGAGGACTCGGACGCCGAGCGCACCGCCTTGGTCAGCGTCGGGGCACTCGACCCGGACGGTGAGCCGGGCCGTGTACTCCAACCACGGAGACTGGGTCCAGGCGGAGGCGCCCGGAACGGCCTTGGTCAGCACGTTGCCGGAGTTCGACCACGTCCCGTGGCCCGACACCGAGTTCGCGGGTCCTGGCAAGGGCGAGGACCCGAACCTCCAGGCAAGCGGCTTCGGCCTGTGGTCGGGCACGTCGTTCGCCGCCGGCTGGCTGTCCGCGACGATCGCCAAGCACCTGCTCGACGGCGGGGGCGGCGACCAGCTCGCCGACGTCTCCCCCGAGGCTGCCAAGGCCCGGGCGCGGACCGCACTCGCCGCGGCACGGAGTGACGTGGCCACGTTGAAGGCGAGCCGTGCCCCCGGCTGAGCGGGTGTCGTCCACCCGCACCGAGCGGCTCGCCGAGTCGCTGGAGCGCGCTCGGTCGGGCGACACGCGGCGGCCTCGACGAGATCGTGCGCGAGCTCAGCCCGCTGCTCTGGCACGTGGCGAGGTCACAGGGCGTCGACCGGGCCGACGTCGCCGACGTCGTCCAGCACAGCTGGCTCGAGCTGGTCTCCCGGCTCGACGCGATCCGCAGCCCGTCGGCCCTCACCGCCTGGCTCGTGACGACGACCAAGCGCGAGGCCTGGCGGGTCAACCGGCGACGGCAGACGCCCGTCGACCCCGAGACGCTCGTCGACGTGGACGCCGAGGTGCCCGACCCGGCATCCGGGCTCATCGAGGACGAACGCGACCGGGTGCTCTGGCGGGCCTTCCAGCAGCTCTCCGACCGGTGCCGCGAGCTGCTGCGGGTCGTCGCGATGGTCGAGCGGCCCGACTACTCCGTCGTCGGCGAGGCTCTCGGGATGCCGCACGGCAGCATCGGTCCGACGCGGGGCCGCTGCCTCGCCAAGCTGCGGACGATGCTGCTCGCCGACCCGTCGTGGGGGTCGTCGTGACCACCCCGGGCGGGCCGGTGGACGACGGCACCGGCATCGACGCCACCGCCGCGCTCGACGACGTCGACGCCCAGGTGCTCGACCGGCTGGGCGAGCTGCACGACCGCCTCGACGGGCCGCCGCCGGGCTTCACCGACCTCATGGTGTTCGCGGTCGCCGCGCACGGCCTCGAGGTCGAGCTGGCCCGGCTCGAGGAGGGGATGGCGGCGGCCGTCGCCCGCTCGGGCGAGGAGGTGGCCCGGTCCCTGACCTTCGAGGCCAGCAGCGTCAGCATCCTCCTGCGGGTCGCCGACGCCGGCGAGGACCGTGTGCGCCTCGACGGCTGGCTCGCGCCGGCGGTGCGAGCCGTCGTCGAGGTGCGCACCCGCGACGGTGACGGCGACCGGACGGTCGAGCCCGGTGACGACGGACGGTTCGTCGTCGACGGGCTCCGGCACGGCTTCGTGCAGGTCGTCGTGCGGCGCGGACCGGACGAGCCGGTGGTCGTCACCCCCACGTTCGAGCTGTGACCGCGCCGACCCCGCTGGCGCGCGCGGCGTCGCTCCACGCGGCGGGGGTCGAGGCGAACGCCCAGATGCGACCCCTCGTGGCCCTGCGCCACCTGCGGCGCGCCCTCTCCCTGCTCGACGGGACGACGGGGCCCGAGGCCGCGCTGCTGCGGGGACGGGTGCTCGTCACGGCCGCGCTCGCCGAGTCGGAGCGTGGCGAGGTCGCGGCCGGCCTGGCCGACCTCGACGAGGCCGAGCCGCTGCTGCCCCGTGACGAGCGCGGCACGCTGCACGGCCAGCGCGGAATCCTGTTGCGTCGCACCGGCCACGACGACCTCGCGCTCGAGGCCTACGGGAACGCCCTCCAGCTGCTCGACCCGGTCACCCAGCCGGAGGAGGTGGCCCGGGTGCGGCTCAACCGGTCGGTCATGCTCACCGTCGCGGCCCACCCCGCGGCCGCCCGCGCCGACCTCGAGGCGTGTCTCGAGCTGGCTCGCGCGCACGGCTTCGCCCGCCTCCAGGCCAAGGCCCAGCACAACCTCGCCGTGCTCGACCACCTCGCTGGCGACCTGCCCACCGCGCTCGCCCGCTTCCGTGAGGTGGCCGAGGCGTATGCCGTGGAGGCGCCCGGGATGCTGCCCGTGCTCGCCCTCGACCGGTCCCGCGCCCTGCTGTCGGCCGGCCTGGTCACCGAGGCGGACCGGTCACTGGCGGATGCCGTGCGCCGTCTCGGCGGGCAGCGGGTGGGCCAGGACCTCGCCGAGGCACAGCTGGAGCGTGCGGCCGCCGCGCTGCTGGCCGGGCGCCCCGGCGTGGCACGCGAGCAGGCGCGCCGGGCGGCCCGGGTGCTGGCCCGGCGGGACAACCCGCGGTGGGCCGCCCGGGCCCGGCTCGTCGCGCTGCGGGCCGACCTGGCCCGGCTCGGCGGCGTGCCTGGGGCCGGCAGCGAAAGGCGGGGCGGGGCGTCGAGAGCCACCGGCACGGCATCCGACGTCGCGACCCGCGCGCTGGTGCTGCGCGACGAGCTGGCCGGGCTGGGGCTCGACGAACCCGCCCGGGTCGCGGGCGTGGTGGGTGCTCGCGCGATGCTCCGCACGACGAGGGGGGCAGACGAAACGGAGGAGCCGGCGTCCGAGCCAGACGCACGAATGCTCCTGTCGCAGAGCCGCCCTCGCGCTGCGGACCGCCTCGACACGCGCCTCGGCTGGCGTCTGGCCCGGGCCGAGGTCGCAGCGTCGGAGGGTGACACGGCATCCGCTCGTCGTGAAGCGGCACGCGGTCTCGCGGATCTCCACGAGGCGCGCGTGCGGCTCGGGGCGGTCGACCTGCGGGGCGGGTCGTCGGTCCACGGGCGCGAGCTCGCACGGCTCGGGCTCGGGCTCGCGGTGCGGGACGGCCGGGCGGCCGAGGTGTTGGCGTGGAGCGAGCGCGCCCGCGCCCAGGCCTTGCTCCTGCCGCCGGTGCTGCCGCCCGACGACCCGCGAGCCGCGTCGTGGCTGGCCGAGCTGCGGGGCGTCGACGCCGCGATGAGCGCCCGCCGCGACGAGGGACAGCCCGTTGGCGACCTCCGCGCCCGGCAGGATCAGCTCCGCCGACGGCTGCGCGAGCAGTCCTGGACGGTGAGCGGCACGCCGGTGGCGCAGGAGCGCGTCGGGCTCGGCCGGTTGCGCGAGGAGCTCGGGCGCGATGCCGCGCTCGTGGCCTGGCTGCCCGTCGGCCGCCGACTCTCGGCCCTGGTCGTGTCGGGCGGCTCGGCGGTCGTCCTCGACGGCGGCCCGTCGACCGCCGTCGTCGCCGCACTGCGCCGCCTCATCGCGGACCTCGACGCCGCGGTCGGGCGCAGCCTGCCCGACCGGTTGGCGGCGGCCGTGGCGGCATCGACCTCGGCGGACGCAGCCGCCCTCGACGACCTGCTCCTCGGACCGCTCCGCGTCCACCTCGGTGACCGGTCCCTCGTCGTCGTTCCGACCGGGATGCTCCTGGCGGTGCCGTGGGCGGTGCTCCCGTCCACGCGCCAACGGCCCGTGTCGGTGGCTCCGTCGGCCACCGGCTGGGTGCGGGCCCGGAAGGGGATGCTGCGTGGCACGGGTGCCGGGACGAGCGCCCTCCTCGTCGCCGGACCCGGGCTGGCGCACAGCACGGCCGAGGCCACCTCCCTCGCAGCGCGGTTCGACGCACCCACCGTGCTGACCGGCGCCGATGCGGCCGTCGACCCCGGTGCTCGCGCAGCTCCCCGCCGTCGACCTCGCGCACCTCGCCACCCACGGGCACCACGTCGCCGACAACGCCCTGTTCAGCGGGCTCGAGCTCGCCGACGGGCGGCTCATGGGCTACGACGTGCAGTCGCTCAGCCGCGTGCCGCGCCTCGTCGTCCTCTCCGCGTGCGACGTCGGCCTGCACGACGTCCGCCCCGGCGACGAGTCGCTCGGGATCGCCACCGCCTTCCTGGGCTCGGGCGCGTCCACCGTCGTCGCGAGCGTCACGAGGGTGTCGGATGCCGGTGCCCCTGCCGTCATGGCGGCGTTCCACGCGGCCCTGGGCGGCGGTGCCACTCCCGCGCAGGCCCTCGCAGGGGCGGCGGACGGCACCGGCTTCGTCTGCTTCGGCGCCGGCTGACGACGACCCGGCGGTGGCCGCTCGCGACGTCGTCGACCCAGGGGCAGGGCCGGTCGGCCGGCCGAGGGTGCGTGCATCGGAAGAAGACCGGGTCAGTGGGGAGGGCTGCCAGCGGATGGGACACGTCGCGTGAGGCGGCGTCGGGCCGGGGGCCGCGGCATCGAGGTGTCCGCCGGCCGCGTCGACGGTCATGGCCTGAGCGGGGGCCGTCGCTCACGGAGGAACGACGTCCGCCCGCGCCTCCGACCGCACCGAGATCCGCACGGAGACCCCGAGCTCGCGCAGGGCGGGCCCGATCATCGGCAGCTCGGCCTCGCCGGTGAGCGCCACCACCGCCGTGCGGCCGTCGGGCGTGCCGGTGCCGGGCGCGAGCCGCCACGCGAGGATGCTGCCGGGCCGCGGGCGGCTGCCGACGTAGGCCGCCGCGCGCTCCTGCACCGACGCGTTGCTCAGCGGCACGGACTCCCCGACCCCTGCCGCATAGGCCGAGTCGTCGAGCGCGTTCGCCGCACTGAGCGCTGCCCCGTCGGCGACGTCCAGCATCCGCATCCGGGACAGGTGCGCCGAGGTGACCGCGACGGTTCCCGCGATGAGCAGCATCGCGATCACCGTGAGGCCGAGGACGAAGGGCGTGATCGACCCCTCCTCCTCGCGCCGGGAGGTGACCGGCTCCGCGCCTGCCCGGCTCACGGCATCCCTCTGAACCGGTCGACGGTCGAGAGGTGGCTCGCGCTGACCGGAACCGAGAGCGGCACGACGTCGCGGACGAAGGCCGGCACGAGAGGGAGCGGCACCCGCACGGTCGCCGTCGTCTCGACCCGACCGTCGGGACGAAGGCACGGGATGCCGTCGCACGCGACCGTCAGGAGGCCGACGTCCTCGAAGGAGTGGTCGAGGAACGCGATCCGGGCCGCGGCCTCGGCGCGAGCCCCCGCGGCATCCCCCGACTCCGCCGTGACGAACGCGCGACCGGCTTCCCGCGCCGCCTGGCTCACGGCATACGACCCCGCTTGGAGGCGGGCCATGACCATGACGAGGTAGATGAGCGGGATGAGCAGGAGGACGGCCAGCACGACGAACTCGACGACCGCGGTGCCGCGCTCGTCGCGTGGAGTGCCGGCGCTCGGGCGCGGGCGGCGGCCGCCTGCGGCGGCATCCGACTTCTTGGACGCGGCCGGTCACTGGGACTCCACGAAGGCCCGGCCGACGACGTCGAGCCGGTCGTCGGGGCCGAGCAGCCCGATGACCGGCACCGGCGCGACGACCCGCACCTCGATGACGCGCACACCCTCGACCACGGCCTCGCGGGTCGTGACCTGGCGGGCATAGCGCGGCGAGAGGGACTGGCTGATGAGCGCCTCAGTGCGCGAGACGCCCTGTCCGGGAATGGCATCCGCTCGAGCTCCGAGTCGGGCACCCTCCGAGGCGCAGGAGATGAGCGTGTTGCGGGTGTGGAGAGCCAGTCCGAGCTGGAAGACGGAGAGGAAGAGCACCACCACGAGGGTCGACACCATCGCGAAGTCGGCGACCGCGGCCCCATGCTCGTCCCGGACCGGACCCATGGCCGTCGGGTCAGCCCTTCACCGAGGACATCGCGCTCTGGAACATCGAGATGAGCTGCTCCTTCGCGACCACCCACAGCGCCGTGACGATCCCGGCCGTCATCAGCGTGATGAGCACCCACCCCGGCACGTCCCCACGTTCGGCACGGTGCCGACCGCGCTCCTGGAGGCGGAGGGCGAGGTGCTGAACGCGCACGGCGAGCCGGTCGGTGAGGCGCATGGTCGGTCCTTTCCGAGGTGGTCAGAGGGTGAACTGGAAGAAGGAGAAGCCCGGGAAGACGGCGAACAGCACGGTGACCGGGAGGATCAGGAACACGACCGGGACCATCATCGCGATCTCCTTGCGACCGCCGGCCTCCATGAGGGCCCGGCGGCCCTCCTCGCGCACGTCCTGGGCCTGCGCGCGAAGCACCTCGGCAAGGGGGTGCCGCGCTGCACGGCGATGACGACGCCGTCGACGAACCGGCGCAGGCTCGGCAGACCGTGCGGTCCGCGAGCCCGTGGAGCGCGGTGGGGAGGTTCGCCCCGGCTCGGGCGTCGGCCAGGCAGCGCCGCAGCTCACCGGCGAGCTCGCCGTGGGACAACCGGCACACGCGGTCGAGAGCCCCGACGGCGCCCTCCCCGGCCCCGACGGCGAGGGCCAGCAGCTCGGCGACGGTCGGGAACTCCGTGAGCATCCGGGCCTCGCGCCGCGCGGCCCTGCGCGACAGGAGGTAGTCGGCACCGGTCACGCCGAGACCGAGGCCGACGACGGTCATCATGACGAGGGTGACGACGCCGCCGTCCCCGACGACGAGGAAGAGGGCGCCTGCAGCACCGCCGAGGACCGCTCCGAGGGCTCCCCACAGCACCTGCTCCGCGCGGAACCGGTCGACGTCCGCGGCGAGTCCGGCGCGCAGCTGGCGTCGTCGCACGCTCTCGGCGCCGCCCATGACGCGCTCGACCACCTGCCCGAGCTCGCGCAGCACCGGGGCCGCCACCACCCCGAGCGCGCCGGATGCCGGGCGGCTGTCGTCGAGCAGCCGCGACGGCCGCGGCGTGTCCCGCAGGTAGGGCAGCACCCGGCCCGCCAGCCCGGTGCGCCGGTGCCGCGGCAGACCCAGCCAGACGAGCGCCAGCCCGAGCCCCAGGACGAACCCGAGCACCGCTCCCTGTCGGGCCAAGGCGCTCACCGGAGCACCCGCTCGTCCTCGGGGAGCCGGCCGATCCGGATCATCGCCCAGTACGCGACGGCCGTGACCGCTGCCCCGACCGCCAGCACGAGCACGCCGAGCGGGGTCGAGTAGGCGGCCACCGACTCGGGGTTCGTCGAGAGCATCGCGAGCACCGCCCACGGCGCGGCGACGGCGAGCCGCGCGGCATTGACCGTCCACGACTGCCGGGTCTCGAGCTCGGCGCGCGTGCGCGCGTCCTCGCGCAGGAAGCCGGACAGGGTGCGCAGGAGGTGACCCAGGTCGGTGCCGCCGACCTCGCGCGCGATCCGCAGGCTCTCGACGAGGCGGTCGCCGACCGGGTCGCTGAGCCGGTCCTTGAGGCGGTCGAGCGAGTCGTGGAACCTGCCCGTCAGGCGGTAGTCGTCGGCGAAGGCCTCGAACGGCTCGCGCAGCTCCTCCGGCCCGCGCGTCCCGAGCTGGCTGAGCGCCTCCGGCAGGGCCATGCCCGCCCGCACCCCGGAGGTGATGTTGTCGACCGCGTCCGGCCACAGGTCGCGCAGGCGGGCACGCCGGCGCCTGGCACGCCGGCGCACGAAGGCCAAGGGGGCGTACGCCGCCATCGCGCCGAAGCAGACGGCGATGGGCAGGACCCCGACCGCCGCGTGGACGAGCGCCAGCACCAGCACGCCGGCCACGACGCACGAGACCAACAGCGTGCGCACGGACAGGCCGGCGAACCCGGCCTGGACGACCTCGTCGGACAGCCGGTGAGCGGGCCGGCGCCGCGGGTGTGCGTCGGGCGCGGCGCCGGCACCCAGCAGCTCCACCACACGAGGAACAGGCCCACGCCGAGGGTCAGCCCCAGCAGCAGGCCATTCACGGGGACCCCTGGGCCAGCAGCGCGGACAGGTCGTATCCCGCCCGCTCGAAGCGATCCGCGTGCGGCGGGAACCCGTCCGCGCGACAGAGCTCGCCGCCTCGCCGGACGAAGACGTCGGCGATCTCGATCACGTCGCCCTCCACGCGGCCCGGCACGGCCGCGATCTCGCGCACCGTGCGACGGCCGTCCCGCTCGAGCGCCGCGTGGACGACGAGGTCGATGGACGCGGCCACGGTCGGCACGACGAAGCGCGCCGAGACGTTCTCGCCGGCCAGCAGCGGCAGCGTGCACATCTTGGTGACGGCCTCGCGGGCGCTGTTCGCGTGGATCGTGCACATGCCCGGTAGACCGGAGTTGAGCGCGATGAGCAGGTCCAGGCTCTCGGCCTGGCGCACCTCACCGACGATGATGCGCGAGGGCCGCATCCGCAGCGCCTCCTTGACGAGGCGGCGCAACGGGATCTCGCCCGTGCCCTCCAACGACGGCTGCCGGCACTGCATCGCGGCGACGTCGCGGTGCGGGATGCGCAGCTCGAAGACCTCCTCGCAGGTGACGATCCGCTCGCGAGCCGGCACGGCCGAGGCCAGGCAGTTCAGGAGGGTCGTCTTCCCGGCTTGCGTTCCGCCGGCGACGAGGACGTTGAGCCCGGAGGCGACCGCGGCCTCCAGGAAGCGGGCGGCCTGCCGGGTGAGGGTGCCCAGCCTGACGAGGTCGTCCATCGAGTCGGCCTTGACGACGAACTTGCGCACGTTGACGTACCAGTGGTCCCGCGTGATGTCGGGGATGACGACGTGCAGCCGGCTGCCGTCGGGGAGCACGGCATCCACGAACGGCGAGGACAGGTCGACCCGGCGGCCCGAGGACTTCAGCATCCGCTCCACGAGGTCTCGCACCTGGTCGTGCGAGAGCAGGGTCGTCGTCAGCTCGGCGACCCCGTGCCGGGCGACGAAGACGCGGCTCGGCTCGTTGACCCAGATCTCCTCGACCGAAGGATCGTCGAAGTACTGCTGCAGCGGGCCGTAGCCGGCGACGGTGTCCCACACCGCTTTCGACGCGGCATCCAGGTCGGATAGCAGCGGCATCCCACCGTGAATCGAACGCTCGTCGTAGTCACTGACGGCGTCCTGCACGAGCCGGCGCACCTTCGACCTCGTCGCGCGCCGGGTCCAGCCCGGAACGACGGATCAGCTCGCGCACCTCGTGCTCGAGCGTGTGGACCGCGTCCACGGCACCTCCCCTCCCACCCGCGGGACCCCCTGCCCGCCGCGTGACCTCGCAGCCCTAGCGAACCGGAGCGGCGCCGATCTCGCATCCCGAGCGCCGCCGCCTGTGGATAACTCCCTCCGCCGTCGGTGCGCGTTCCTACGGTGGCCGCCATGGAGATGACGCTGACCGTGCACCTGCCGCGCCGCCGGCCGCGGCCGGTCGACGTCCGCGTCCGCTGGTCCGGGCGGCACACGGCCGTCGACCTCTGCGCCGCGCTCGCGGAGCACCTCGTCGAGCCGGTCGCGCGCCTGTCCACCCGGGGCGCGTGACGTTCCGTCGGATGCCGCGCTCGGCCTGCCGCCGCTCGTCCACGGCGCAGCGGTCACCGTCGGCCGGCGGCCCGCGGCGTCACGCCGCCGTCGGGCGCTGCTCGCACCTCGCGGTCGTCGGCGGGCCGGATGCCGGTCGCACGCACCCGCTCTCCCCGCCTGCGCTGGTGGTCGGCAGGGCACCGCCATCCGGGCTGGTGCTGCGCGACGAGGCCCTGTCGCGCGACCACGCGGCTCTTCCGCGTCGACGCGTCCGGGGTCGTCGTCGAGGACCTCGGCTCCACGAACGGGGTCCTCGTCGACGGCGCACCCCATCGACAGGCCGACGCCGGTGGACTCCGCCTCCGTCCTCGTGGTGGGCACGTCGACTCTGCGGCTCCGGCGGCCACCACCGCACGGCCTCGCCGCCATCGCCGGCGGCGACGGCCGCGAGATCGTCGCCCACGTCCAGGCCGCGCAGGTGCACCGGAGCAGGTCGTCGAGATCGCCTGTCCCGCAGCGCCTCCCGAGCGTCACCGCGCGCGAGTGCCGTGGCTCGCCGCCCTCGTGCCCGTCCCCGTGGGGTCGGACTGGCTCTGTTCCTCGGGCCGCAGCTGCTCGTCTTCGCGCTGCTCGGACCGGTCATGCTGCTCGCCTCGCGCGCTCGGCGACCGATGGGGTGCTGGTCGGGCCGCCCGCCGCGACACCGCTACCCACGCGGCGACCGTGCAGCGGGCGCGCGACCAGCTTGCCGCGGCGCTGGCCGACGAGAGGTCGCGCCTCGACCGCGCGCACCCCGACCCGCAGGCGATCCTCACGACCGTGGAGCGCCGGATGCCGGGCCTCTGGGCCGGCGACGACCGTCTGGTCGTGCGGCTGGGCATCGGCGAGGCCACGACGCGGGTCGCCTGGTCCGAGGACGGGACCCGCACCCACCCCTCCGTTCCCGGGACTCCGGTCACCGTGGCGCTCCGGGAGGTCGAGTGCCTCGGCGTCGTGGGGCCCGACGACGTGACGAGCGCCGTGCTGCGCTCGGTCCTGGGCCAGCTGTGCGCCGCTCACCCGCCGACGCGGCTCGTCGTGGCCGTCGCCGTCGTCCGCCGAGTGGTCGTGGTCCCGATGGCTCCCCCACCTGGTCGACCTCCGGACCGTCACGGATGCCGTCCCGGGCGGCGCTCGCGGTCGTCGTCCCCTCCGGACCGCGTGCTCGTCGTGCCTCCGCGCGGCACCGGCCCACCCGGCGACGTGATTTCCGCGGCACGTGCGGCGGGCTGGTTCGCGGTCGTCGCGGCTCGGGACCGAGCCTCCCTTCCCGGTGGCTGCGGCTCGGTCCTCGACACCGGGGCCAGCGTCCGCCCAGGCTCGAGTCGGCGTCGGGGCCACCGGTGCCGGTGGTGCCCGACCTCGTCGGGGTGTGGTGGTCCGAACGCCTGGCTCGAGCCCTGGCGCCGCTCCGCTGCGCCGGGGCCACGCCGGGTTCCGCTTCGGGCTCCGGGGCAGTGCCCGACGCGGTGGGCCTCGACGAGGTGCTCGAGTCGGCCAGGTCAGGAGCTGAGGCGCTGGTGGACGGGTGGGCGGATGCCGTGGCGCGCGGTGGCGGTCTCGCGGCGCCGGCCGCGGTCGTCGGGAGCGGGCCGCACGGCATCCACTCGATCGACCTGAGCCGCGACGGACCACACGTCCTCGTGGGCGGGACGACCGGTTCCGGGAAGTCCGAGTTCCTGCGCACGCTCGTCGTGTCGCTGACGATCTCGTCCCCGCCGAGCGACCTGACGCTGGTGCTCGTCGACTTCAAGGGCGGCGCGGCGTTCGGCCCGTGCGCGGACCTCCCACACGTCGTCGGCCTCGTCACCGACCTCGACGACCACCTCGCGGCCCGGGCCCTGACGTCGTTGCGGGCGGAGCTCCGCCGGCGTGAGCGGATGCTCGCGGAGGCGGGCGCCCAGGACCTGGAGGCGTACGCGCTGTCACCGCGGGCCAGGTTCGAACCGATGCCGCGCCTCGTCGTCGTCGTCGACGAGCTGCGCACGCTCGTCGACGAGGTTCCCGAGTTCGTGAGCGGCCTCGTGCGCCTGGCCGCTCAGGGCCGGTCGCTCGGAATGCACCTCGTCCTGGCCACGCAGCGCCCGGCGGGCGCGATCACCGCGGAGGTGCAGGCGAACGTCAGCCTGAGGATCGCGTTCAGGGTGCGCGACCGCGCCGACTCGGTGGCGGTGGTCGAGGACGGCGCCGCCGCCGACCTCCCTGCCACGACGCCGGGCAGGGCGGTGGCGAGGGGGGCCGACGGCCGGCTGCTCACCTTCCAGTCGGCGATCCTCGGGCCGGCGAGACCGCAGGAGCGCGCCCGGTTCCTCGAGGTGACTCGTGTCCGGACCGCACCGGTTACCGCCGCTGGCCCAGCGGCGCAGCCGACGTCCACTGCGCCCGGCCGCAGGGTGGGGGGCTCGGATGGGACGGGTGGACCGACGACCGTGGGCGCACCGGTGCTGCAGCGGCTGAGGGTCGACGCCACGACGCAGATCGTGCGGAGGGTCACCGGGGCCCACCGGCTGACGGGCGCCGCCGCCCCTCGTCGCCCCTGGCTGCCTGCGCTGCCTCGGCGCCTGACGTCTGCGTCATTGGCCACCCTCCCGGCCCTGCGGGACGACGGCTCGCCCGGTCAGTCGGGGGAGACAGCAGGATCCGTCTCCGTCGCGCCCGATCGCGTTGTCGCGGTCGGGCTCGTCGACGAGCCGGACGCCCAGCGCGTGCGCGCTCTTCGCTGGGACGCGGGTGACGGCACCTGGCTCCTGGCCGGCGCGCCTCGCAGCGGCCGGACCACGGCGGTGCGCTGCCTCGTCCTGCAGGCCGTCTCTGCCCTGGACCCGCGGAACCTGCATGTGCACCTCGTCGACCCGACGGCGACCCTGGCGGACCTGGCGGTGCTCCCGCACGTCGGGACGCGCGTGACCGGGAGCGACACCCGCGCCCTGGCCTCGTTCGTCGACCACCTCCGGTCCGAGGTCGATCGGCGGCGCGCCGTCGAGGATGTCAGCGGAATGACACCGCAGGGCTCGGAGCCGACCGTCCTCGTCGTCCTCGACGGCTGGGACCAGCTCGTGGAGAAGCATCCCGACTCGGCGTGGGCATCGCCCGTCGACGACCTGCTCCGAGTGCTGCGCGACGGAGCATCGTTGGGCATCGTGGGCGCCGTGGCCGGTGGGCGGAGCCTGCTCCAGCCCAGGTGGGCCGGGATCGGGGGGAGCACCTTCGTCCTGGGCCGGCTCGATCCCTTGGACCTCGCCCTCGCCGGCCTCCGGGCGGCGGAGGCGCCCTCGGACCCGGCAGCCGGCCGCGGCATCCGGCTCGCGGACCGGCGTGAGGTGCAGTTCGCCACCCCCGACGACGTCTCGGTGGCAGGGCTGGTCCGCCGAGCAGGGCCTCGACCGACGGACGGTGCGGCATGGCGGTACCGGCCGCTCCCGCAACGGATCCCCCTGCCGCCGACGGGCGGCTCCCGCGACCGGGTTGGCAGCCACGCGCAGGCGGCCGCGTCACGATCGGGGAACGGCACCGACGCGGCCGCGCCCCGGACGCGGACCTTGGCACGCCCGGCCGGTCGGCACCCGCTCGGCGTCTCCGCCGGCGACAGCAAGCAAGTGGTGTGGGGGCCCCCACGGCACGGCCGGGTCCTGCTCGTGTCCGGCCCGCCGCGGTCGGGGCGCACCAACGTGCTGCGCGTCCTGGCCGCGTCGATCACCGCCGAGGGTCGAGGGCTGGTGGTGGTGAGTCGTGCGCACCTCGGCCCGGTGGCCGGTCACGGGGGCCGGATCGAGGTCGTTCTGCCGGCGGACGTCGAGGTACTCGTCGCCGCCAGGCGCCGAGACCCGTCCCTCGCCGTCCTGGTCGACGACGCCGACCTGCTCGACGAGGCGCCTATCGGTCCTCCGCTGAAGGAGATCCTCGAGCTCGTCGACCGCGACGGTGGCCTCTTCGTTGCGGTGGCCTCGTCCACGAGCCTGGGGTCGAGGTTCCGCGGGATCGACGTCGCGGTCGCCCGCCGTCGGACCGGCCTGCTCCTCGCGCCGACGCCCGCGGACGGTGACCTGCTGGGTGCCCACGGGACGCGCGGCATCCCATCGCTCCCCGGGCGCGGAGTCCTCGTGAGCGGTGGCCTGGCGACCGAGCTGCAGGTCTACCTCGCGCCCGGGTCAGGCGTCGGGGTCGCGGTCCGGGATGTCGTCCTCGGGGTCGACGCCGGGGACGCCCTGGTCGGGGGTGGGGACGAGCAGCGCTGCGGCGGCGGTGACGACCGCTGCGACGAGGACGCCCCAACCGGCGAGGCTCTGGTTGCCCTGGATCAGCCCGATCCCCACGGGGACGAGGAGCGCGCTCCACACGATCGTCGGGGTCTTGGGCCACGCGGCGTCGCCGAACCAGCCCTTGGCCAGGGCGCCGAGTCCGAGGCCTCCCAGGAGGATGAGCAGCGCCGACATGATGACCCGGGTGGCGTCGCTGCCCTCACCGACGGCGAGCTCGTAGAGGTAGAACACGGCGAAGCCGACGAGGACGAGGCACTGCAGGCCGGTCAGCGCGGCGGCGAGCAGGCGGGGGCCGCGTGAGGTGTCGTCGGGCACGTGCGCCAGCGTAACCAGCGGCTCGGCGCGGGCCGCGCCCGCTCGGGTCAACAGCCGTGGTCCAGTCGCTCTGATCCGTGCAGGGATGCTCCACCGAAACGTCCCGCGCGGTGTGCCAGGCGTGATGCGGGACACCTCCCCCGGAGGCCGAACGGATCGACGGCCGCAGCCCCCCGGGCGAGGAGGACCCCGCCCATCCGCCCATCGAATGCCGAGGTCAGAAGGGGTGCAACGCCCCTCGGTGAGGCCGAGGGAACACGCGGCCCCCCGGCATCCGTTGTGCGGGGGTACACCTGAGACAGGTGTCCGGCTGTCGGGATGCCCGTGCACCTCCGGGTTCACGCATTGGGTCCGCCCCGGTAGTGTGGCATCACGGACGTCTGTGCTTGTGACGTCCGTCTCGGCTGCAGTGACGCATCCAGCGATCGTCTGCACCCACCCCCCGCAGGCGCTCGTATCGACCGCATGACCCCCGCGACAAGGAGCACCCTTCATGGACTGGCGCGACCGCGCTGCCTGCCTCGACGAGGACCCCGAGCTGTTCTTCCCCATCGGGAACACCGGCCCGGCGATCGCTCAGATCGAGGAGGCCAAGGCCGTCTGCCGTCGGTGCGAGGTCGTCGACACGTGCCTGAAGTGGGCCATCGAGTCCGGCCAGGACGCCGGTGTCTGGGGCGGCATGTCCGAGGACGAGCGCCGGGCCCTCAAGCGTCGCAACGCCCGTGCCCGCCGCGCCGGGTGACCTGCACTCCGCACCACCACCCGCCGGCTGACCGCCCACTCCAGCCGGCCGGACCCGCCTAGCGACCGACCGGACGCAGCCGCGCCACGAAGACGACGCGCGTGCCGTGCGGGGTGTTGTTCTCCCAGCGGATCCGTCCCCTGAGGTCGGCCGCGAGCGAGGTGACGATCCGCGTCCCCAGCCCGGCGAGGACGGGCCGGAACCCCGCCGGCAGCCCCACCCCGTCGTCGGTGATGACGACCGTCAGCTGCTCCTCGCCGTCGTCGAGCGTCACCCGATCCACGGCCACGTCGACCCTGCCGTCGCGGTCGGCGAAGCCGTGCTCGACGGCGTTCTGCACGAGCTCCGAGATGATCATCGCGAGCGCCGTCGCGTCCTCGGCCCGCATCCGCCCGAAGCTGCCGGTGAACGTCGACTCCACCCGGTGCTCCCGCATGGCCACCTCGACGACGGCCCGCAGCCCGCGCACCGCGATCTCGTCGAAGTTGACGGTCTCGTCGAAGCCCTGGCTCAGCGTCTCGTGGACGAGCGCGATGGTGCCGACCCGCCGCACCGCCTCCTCCAGCGCACCGCGCGCCGAGTCGTCGGGCACCCGCCGGGCCTGGAGCCGCAGGAGGGCCGCGACGGTCTGGAGGTTGTTCTTCACCCGGTGGTGGATCTCGCGGATCGTCGCGTCCTTGGTGAGCAGCTCCTGCTCGCGCCGCCGCAGCTCGGACACGTCACGCAGCAGCACCATCGCCCCGGTGCGGACCCGGTCGACGACGATCGGGATCGCACGCAACGTCACCGTCGCGCTGGGCGTCTCGACCTCGGACCGCCACGCAGCCCGGCCGGTGACGACGACCGCGAGCGACTCGTCGATCGTCCGGCCGCTGCGCGAGGCGACGTCGGCCACGACCTGCGCCAGCACCTCCCCGACCACGTCGCCGACGTGCCCCATCCGGTGCACGGCCGACACGGCATTCGGGCTCGCGTACCGCACCACGCCGTCGAGGTCGAGGTGGATGACGCCGTCCCCGACCCGCGGGGCGCCGCGCCGCATGCCCGTCGGCGCCGAGACCGACGGGAAGTCGCCGGCCGCGACCATCCGCATGAGCGAGTCGGCGAGCTCTCGGTAGGTCAGCTCGAGCCGGCTGGGGGTGCGGGCGCTGGTGAGGTTCTGGTGACGCGTGACGACGGCGATGACCCGCCCGTCGCGGCAGACCGGTACGGCATCCTCGCGGATCGAGATGTCCTCGCGCATCGTCGGCTCGGGTTTGCTGATCAGCCGCTGCGCGCGCACCGCCTGGTCGAGCATCGAGGCGCGAGCGCGGGTGGAGGAGCGCCCGACGATGTCGTCGTAGAAGACCATCGGCCCGGTGTTGGGCCGCACGTGCCCCACTGCGCGCCACCCCTCGAGGCCGCCTCGCACCCACAGCACGAGGTCGGCGAACGACAGGTCGGCGATCAGCTGCCAGTCCCCCACGAGGAGGTGGAGCCACTCCGACTCCGACGACTCGAGGGTCGTCGTGTCGCGCAGCATCTCGGCCAGCGTGCTCACGCGCCGAAGCCTAGGTCACCCGTCCACGACGGATGCCACCCGGCCGGCTCGGCCCCGGAACCTTCACGATCGCAGGGGAACAGAAGGGGTGCTGAGGTGAAGGTTCCCGCATCGGGCGGGAAAGTTGGGACTGGCCGGCGGGCCGAGGGTCAGGTGGAGGCCCCGACGCGGATGACCGAGCGGAGCGTGCGCAGCGCCACCGACAGGGCCGCGATGTTGGGCTTGTCGAGCCGCCGGATCGCCGTGAGCGAGGTCTTGACCCGTTGGATCGACTCCTTGTTGGCCTTCTCCCACGCCTCCCACTGCGGAGCCGGGTCGGTGCCCGCTCCCCCGCCGACCTCGATGACCGAGCGGGTCAGCGACTCGAGCACCGAGTAGAGGTCGTCGCGCAGCGCGCCACGGGCCAGGGCGTCCCAGCGGTCGTCGCGGGGCAGGGCGCTGACCTTGCTGAGCATCGAGTCGATGCCGAAGCGCTCGGAGACGAGGTAGTACAGCGGCGCGACGTCGGTCGGCGCGCGGCCGGTCTCGGTGGCGATGTCGACGATGTCGAGCAGGCTGTACCAGTCGAGCAGCGTCGCCGCGTGGAGGGCGAGGGCGTCGGGCACGCCGGCCTTGACGAACTCCGCGGCCCGCCGGTCGAGCCGCTTGCGCTCGTCGCCGCGCAGCAGGTCGGGTACCTGCGGGCCGAGCTCGCGCACGACGCCGCGGAAGCGCTCGATCTCGGCGCCGATGTCGAGCGTCGAGGGCCGCGACGTGAGGAACCAGCGCACCGAGCGGTCGAGGAGCCGGCGGAACTCGAGGTAGAGCCCGGTCTGGGCCGAGGTCGGCACGACGTTGTCGAGGGCCTCGACCTCACGGACGTAGTCGGCGAGCCCGAAGACCTCGCGGCAGACGACGAACGCGCGGGTCATCTGCTCGGGGGTCGCGCCGGCCTCCTCCTGGGCCCGGAACGCGAAGGTGATGCCGCCGCGGTTGACCATCGAGTTGACGACCGAGTTCGTGACGATCTCGCGGCGCAGCGGGTGCTCGGCGAGCTCGGCGGCATACGTCTCGCGGATCGCCGGAGGGAAGTAGTCGGCGAGGGTGCGCTCGAAGTAGGGGTCGTCGGGGATCGAGCTCGCGAGGATGTCCTCCTTGAGCGCGAGCTTGGCGTAGGCGACGAGGACCGAGAACTCCGGGGACTTCAGGCCGATCCCGTCGTGCAGGCGCTTCTCGATCTCGGCGTCGCTCGGGAGGAACTCCAGGCCCCGGTCGAGGTCGCCCCGGTGCTCGAGCCAGTGGATGAGGCGTTCGTGGACGCTGGCCATCGACTTCTCCTGCGCACGGGCGTTGCCCAGCAGGACGTTCTGCTCGTAGTTGTCGCGCAGCACGTGCTGAGCGACGTCGTCGGTCATCGATGCGAGCAGCTCGTTGCGCTGCTCGGTGGTCAGCGCGCCCGAGCGCACGACCTCGCCGAGGAGGATCTTGATGTTGACCTCGTGGTCGGAGGTGTCGACGCCGGCGGAGTTGTCGATCGCGTCGGTGTTGACCCGGACCGCACAGAGCGCCGCCTCGATGCGGCCCAGCTGCGAAAGGCCGAGGTTGCCGCCCTCGCCGATGACCGTGACCCGCAGGTCCTTGCCGTCGACCCGGATCGCGTCGTTGGCGCGGTCGCCGATCGCGAGGTGGTCCTCGGTGGAGGCCTTGACGTAGGTGCCGATGCCGCCGTTCCAGAGCAGGTCGACCGGCGCCAGCAGGATCGCGTGGATCAGCTCGGCCGGGGTCATCGTCGTGGCGCCCTTCGGCAGCGCGAGCGCCTCGGCCATCTGCGGGGTGATCGTCGATCGACTTCAGGCTGCGCGGGAAGATCCCGCCGCCGTCGGAGACCAGCGAGCGGTCGTAGTCGTCCCACGACGAGCGCGGCAGCTCGAACAGGCGCTGTCGCTCCGCGAACGACGTGGCCGCGACGGGGTTCGGGTCGACGAACACGTGCCGGTGGTCGAAGGCAGCGACGAGCCGGATGTGCTCGGAGAGCAGCATGCCGTTGCCGAAGACGTCGCCGCTCATGTCGCCGATGCCGACGACGGTGAAGTCCTCGCTCTGGGTGTCGACGCCCATCTCGCGGAAGTGGCGCTTGACCGACTCCCACGCGCCGCGGGCCGTGATGCCCATGGCCTTGTGGTCGTAGCCGGCCGAGCCACCGGACGCGAAGGCGTCGTCGAGCCAGAAGCCGTACGACTGCGCGACGCCGTTGGCGATGTCCGAGAACGTCGCCGTGCCCTTGTCGGCGGCGACCACCAGGTAGGGGTCGTCGCCGTCGTGGCGCACGACACCCTCGGGCGGGACGATCGCGCCCGAGACGCGGTTGTCGGTGATGTCGAGCAGACCGGAGATGAACGTCCGGTAGGCCGCCTTGCCCTCCTCCAGCCAGGCCTCGCGGTCGACCGCAGGGTCGGGCAGGTGCTTGGGGTAGAACCCGCCCTTGGAGCCGGTCGGCACGATGACGGCGTTCTTGACCATCTGCGCCTTGACGAGCCCGAGGATCTCGGTGCGGAAGTCCTCGCGCCGGTCGGACCAGCGCAGCCCGCCGCGGGCGACCGGCCCGAAGCGCAGGTGCACGCCCTCGACCCGCGGGCTGTAGACCCAGATCTCGAACTGCGGGCGCGGTGCCGGCAGGTCGGGCACGGCCTTGGGGTTGAGCTTCAGCGAGACGTACGGCTTGTGCTCCTCGCCGTTGCGTCCGTCCTGGTAGAAGTTCGTGCGCAGGCCGGCCCGGATCACCCCGAGGAACGCGCGGATGATCCGGTCGTGGTCGAGCGAGGACGACGTCGTCGAGGGCGTCGAGGACGCGCTGGGCGACCTCCTCCTCGGCCGCTTGCGCGCTTGCCGTCGGCGCTACCCGCACCAGCATCCCGCTGCGGGTCGAAGCGCACCTGCCACAGCTCGACGAGGTCGCGGGCGATGCCCGGGTGCGAGACGAGGGCGTCCTCGAGGTAGTCCTGCGAGTACGTGGCCCGGGCCTGGCGGAGGTACTTCGCGACCGTGCGCAGGATGACGACCTGGCGCCAGGTGAGCCGTGCCGCGAGGACGAGCTGGTTGAAGCCGTCGGACTCGGCCCGGCCGTACCAGACCGCCGAGACCGCGCCCTCGAAGAGATCGCGCAGCTGGTCGGGCGGGCAGTCCTCCCAGATCCGCGACGTCGCGTACGCGCAGCCCGAAGTCGTAGACGTGCAGGGTCGTGCCGTCGGCGCGGTCGACCTCGAACGGCTGCTCGTCGACGACCTCGACGCCCATGTGGCGTGAAGATCGGCAGGATGTCCGTGAGCGAGAGCGGCTCGACCCGGAAGAGCTTGAACCGGCGGATGTTCGGGGGCGCGTCGGCCGGCCGGTAGAGCGCGACGCTCGTGCCCTGGCCGTCGCCGAGCTGGTCGAGGTGGGCGAGGTCGGCCTGGCCCTGCCGTGACACTGAACGTCTCCTCGTAGGCCGTGGGGAACGCGCGCCCGAACCGGTCCATGAGGCGGTCGCCGGCCTCCTCGCCGTGCGCCGAGCGCAGGGCGTCGCCGAGGCGGTCGGACCAGGTGCGGCTCACCTCGACGAGGCGCTGCTCGAGGGCATCGAGCTCGGCCCGGTCGAGCATCTGCACCCGACGCCCCTTCGGCACCCGGACGACGAACTGCAGCCGGGAGAGCGCGGACTCGCTCACCCGCGCGCTGAACTCGACGGACTCGCCCGCCGAAGGTGTCCTTGAGGATGTCGGCCATCCGCACCCGGACGCCGGTGTTGTAGCGGTCGCGGGGGATGTAGACGAGGCAGGAGACGAAGCGGCCGAAGTCGTCCTCGCGGATGAACAGCTTGGTGCGGCGGCGCTCCTGCAGCTGGGTCACCGCCATGGCGGTGTCGTACAGCTGCTCGATGCTCGCCTGGATGAGCTCGTCGCGCGGGTAGCTCTCGAGCACCTCGAGGAGGTCCTTGCCGGTGTGGCTGTCGAGCGCGACGCCGGAGCGGTCGAGGACGGCCTGCACCTTCTCGGCGACGAGCGGCACGCGCTGGACCGACTCGGTGTAGGCGGTGGACGCGTAGAGCCCGAGGAAGCGGCGCTCCCCGATGACCTCACCGCGCTCGTCGTACTCCTTGACCCCGACGTAGTCGAGGTGCGCGATGCGGTGCACCGTGGAGCGGGAGTTGGCCTTGGTGAGCACGAGGATCTTCGGCTCGTGGGCCTTCTCGGACGCCTGCGCTGCTCAGGACGACAGGCTCCTGGCCCAGTGGCGGGTCGGAGCGCAGCAGGCCCAGGCCCGAGCCGGTGACCGGCGCGAGGACCTCGCCCTCGTCGTCGCCTTCAGGGTGTAGTCGCGGTAGCCGAGGAAGGTGAAGTGGTCCTCGGCCATCCAGCGCAGGAACCGCGTGGCGAGCTCCACCTCGTCGGCGTCGACACCCTCGGGCGGGGTGCCCTCGAGCTCGGCCGCCAGGACGAGGCACTTGCTGCGCATCCGCGGCCAGTCCTCGACGGCCTGGCGGACGTCCTCGAGGACGTGCCGCACGACCTTCTCGAGGTCGGCGCGGCGCTCCTCGTCGCTCTCGCGGTCGATCGACAGCAGCATCCACGACTCGGCGAGCTCCCCGACCGCGGGCTTCGACGAATGGCCGGTGACGTCGCGGGGCACGACCCTCTCCAGCGTGCCGACCGCGTCGCGGCTCACGACGAGCTGCGGGTGGACGATGAGGTGGATGTCGATGCCGGCGCTGACGAGGGCGCCGGTGACCGAGTCGACGAGGAACGGCATGTCGTCGGTGACGATCTGGATGACGGTGCGGCTGTTGGACCAGCCGTCGGTCTCGGTGGAGGGGTTGTAGACCTGGACGTTCGCGGACACCCGGGGGGCGGTCGTGGGCGAGCTCGAGGTGGCTGCGGGCGGCACCGGCATACACGTCGGGCGTGCGCGACGTCAGCTCGTCGAGGGGCACGTGGCGGAAGTAGCGGCCGACGAAGTCGGCCCACACCCCGTCCGGCGCCGCCTCCTCGAACGCTGCTGCGATCGACGCGAGGACGTCCTCGCGGGTGCTGGCCTGGGGGTTCGACATGATGCGGTGGCATCCCTTCGTCGCGACTCACCGGGTTGCGGTGGGACACGCCCTCGTGTCCTCGTCCGAGCCTAGCCACCCCGGACGCCCCTGCCGACCGCCGGGACCGCCCCAGGTGTCTCGTCCGACGGGACAGTTCGGCGGATGCCGGGCAGGCGGCATCCGACCGCGGACGTGGCTCACCACGAACCGCCGTGACCCCGCGAGCCGCCGCTAGGGTCGAAACGAGCCGACGAGAGGGAGTACCGCGCCATGAGCCCCGACCCGAGCCTGCTGGTCCCCGACGACTTCTCGAGGGTGCCCTCGACGGGCTGGACGGTGGAGGTGACGGCCGTTGGTCCCCTCGACGAGTCAGCGCTCGACGTCGTCGCCGTGCTCGTCGCCAGCGACGGTGACCTGCCCGCGGACCTCGGGACCGACCTCGACCGCGCCGGGCTCGCGGCCGTCGCGTTCGACGCCAAGCCGGGCACCTCGCTCGTCGTCGCTCGTCCCGGCGCACCGGTGCTCGTGATCGTCGGCGCCGGTCCGGCCGCCGACCTCGACGCGGCCGCCCTGCGGGACGCCGCCGCGACCGCCGCCCGCTCGACGGCCAGGCTCGGTGGGCGACTCGGCATCCGGGTGCCGGAGAACGGGATCGGGGCCGCGGATGCCGGCCGCGCACTCACCGAGGGCGCCCTCCTCGCGCGCTACCGCTACTCCGCCCTGCGCCGCGAGCACCCCGAGAAGTCGCTCACGGCCCTCGCGCTCGCCGTCGCGGGAGCCGACACCGCGGAGCTCGAGGACGGCATCCGCACCGCCCTCGTCACGAGCCGCGCCACGAGCGTGGCCCGCGACCTCGCCAACGCGCCGCCCGCCTACCTCACCGCGAGCGCGATGGCCGACGTGGCGGCGGACCTCGGTGCCGCCCACGGCTTCGAGGTCGAGTCGTTCGACAAGGCGCAGCTCGTCGAGATGCGGTGCGGCGGCCTGCTCGGGGTCAACGCCGGCAGCGCCGAGGAGCCCCGCATGGTCGTGCTCCGCTACACCCCCGAGGGCGAGGCGACGGGCCACCTCGGCCTGGTGGGCAAGGGGATCATGTACGACTCCGGCGGCATCAGCATCAAGCCCTCCGACCCCATGCACCTGCTCATGAAGATGGACATGGGCGGGGCCGCGGCGGTGCTCGGGGCGTTCACCGCGCTGCGCGACCTCGGGGTCACGACGGCCGTCACCGGCTGGCTCATGTGCACCGACAACATGCCGTCGGGGTCGGCCTACAAGCTGGGCGACGTGCTCACGGCCCGCGAACGGCACGACCGTCGAGGTCAAGAACACCGACGCCGAGGGACGGCTCGCGATGATGGACGCCCTGGCGCTCGCGGTCGAGGAGGGGGTCGACGCGGTCGTCGACATCGCGACGCTGACCGGCGCGATCCTCGTCGCCCTCGGCCAGTCGACGGCCGGCCTCTTCGGCAACGACCAGGCGCTCGTCGACCAGGTGAAGGCCGCCGCCGACACCGTCGACGAGCCGGTCTGGCAGCTGCCGCTGGAGAAGAAGTACCGCAAGCAGCTCGACTCCGAGGTCGCCGACATCTCGAACCTCGGGGGCCCGTTCGCCGGCTCGACGACGGCGGCGCTGTTCCTCGCCGAGTTCGTCGGGGAGACGCCGTGGGCGCACGTCGACATCGCGGGCACGATGCAGGTGGACGCCGACGAGGCGTGGCGCTCGAAGGGCGCCACCGGCTTCGGGGCCCGGCTCCTCGCCGAGCTCGCCCGGGACTTCACCCCGACGCGCTGATCCCGGCCCCGGCTCCTCCGCGAAGTCAGGAGCACTTCGTCGCGGCCGGATGCCGTGTCGACACCCTCACTCGGCGACGACGTCGAGGGTGCGCACCGACGGGTCCGCGGCATACGCGATGCGGCTGCCTGCGGCCCGCGCGGCCAGCAGGGCGTCGACCGCGTCGATCGTGACCTCCTCGCCGGGCGCGAGCACGGGGATGCCGGGCGGGTAGGGCGCGACGAGCTCGGCGCTGATCCTGCCCACCGCCGCCTTGACCGGCACGCTCTCGCGCGGGGCGAAGAAGGCCTCACGCGGGGTCAGCACGGTGACCGGTTCGACCGCCCAGATGCCCGAGGGGGTCATCGGCCGCGCCGGGCCGTGATGGCCGTCGAGCGACTCGGCGAGGGCCACCGCCAGGTCCTCGACCCGTTCACGGGAGTCGGCGACCGTGACCATCGCGACGACGGTGTCGCGGTCGGCCATCTCGATCGGCATCCCCTGGGCGATGAGGTCGGCCTCGACGGCGTTCCCGTCCGCTCCGGTGCCCGGGAGGACGAGGACGAGGCGCATGGGGTCGACCGTCGGCCCGTCCAGCACGACGAGCCCCGGCACGCGGGCCAGCCTGGCCCGGGCCGCGGCCACGGCCTCGATGACCGGCCCGAGCAACGCCTTCCCCTCGCGCTCGAGGAGCGCCCGGGCGGCGTCGATGCTCGCGAGGATCGCGCCGGACGGGCTCGTCGTCGCCGTCGCCTCGATGCCGGCGTCGAAGCGGGCCCGGCTGATCCGCCTAGTCCGGGCGAGCACGATGGCACCCTGCGAGAACGCGGGAAGCGCCTTGTGCGCGCTGGTGACGACGGCATCCGCCCCCGCCGCGATCGCGTGCGGCGGCAGCGCGGGGTGGAAGCCGAGGTGCGCTCCCCACGCCGCGTCGACGACGAGCGGGATGCCGTGCCGGTGCGCGACCGTCGCCAGGCTCGCCACGTCACCGACCGTGCCGACGTAGGACGGGTCGCCGACGAACACCGCTCGGGCGTCCGGGGCGCCTGCGAGCGCCGTCTCGAGGGCGCCTGCGGACACCCCGACGGGCAGGCCGTGGCCGGGGTCGACCTCGGGCCGCACCCACACCGGCACGAGCCCGCCGAGCACGAGGCCGAGCAGCATCGACCGGTGCAGGGTCCGGGCCACGACGACCCGGTCGCCCGGGCGGGCCACGGCGAGCGCGAGCGCCTGGTTGCCGTGGGTCGAGCCGCCGACGGAGAACCGGCAGAGGTCGGCGCCCCAGAGGCGGGCGGCCCGGTCCTCGGCCTCGCCGAGCACGCCGCGGGCGAGCTTCATCGTGTCGAGACCTGCGTACAGCGGGACGTCGCCGCAGTTCCGCCGCCCGCCAGATGTCGTTAGCGACGAAACCACTCTCGTCGACCGGCCAACCTCTGATCTGCCGCTCGCTCGCGGGCACCGACCGGATCACGCTGCCGTTGCTCAGCGTCAACGTCAACCGGGTCTCGTCCACCACGCTCCCGGACAGGCGGGTCCGCGCCAGCGCGGCGCACTCCCCGAGCAGCCGCTTGCTGGCCTCCTCGCCCGCGCTTACCAGCAGCACCGTCGCGCCCCGTCTGGTCGCCGCCGTGTGCAGCGCCAGCACCGCCAACAACACGCTCTTGCCCACCTGGCGGCCCGCGCAGATCACCCGAGTACCGGGCGCCGCTGCGGGCCACGTCGAGCTGATGCGGCCACAACCCTCGGCCGAGTACCCCATCGGCGAACACCTCGACGTCAAGCGAGCCCCGCCGCGGCCGTCACGCCGCAACCGCCAGGCTCATTCGCCAGGAACCACGTCGGCAGCTCGCTACTCGTCACCGCTCCCGCCCGGTCACCCCCGGTCCCGGACCGCGCTAAACGCGACGCCGTACTCGACCCGGTCCTCGCAATGGTCCCGGTTGATCGTGACGACCGTGCCGATCCGCCCGCGATACCAGGGCCACGTGCCGCAGGACGGGTACGCACTTGCTAGCGGGCGCGGGGCGCGAGGCCGCGGAGCGCGCTGCCGCCCTGGTCCCGCGCAACCGTGGTGACCAACACGACCCCCAGAGACGACTCTGCGGGCCTGCCTGATGAGGCAAACCCGCAGGTGAGAGGTGGTACGCCGCGAGGGAATCGAACCCCCAACCCGCTGGTTGTGTGTCACGTGATCAGCTAGCGGTCGCGAGCGGCGTTCCTGCTGGTCAGTGCGGCTCGTCTTGGGTTTCGATCATGTGCGGTGTCGCTCTGTGCGGGCTGGTTCTCCACAGTAAGCGGTGACCAAAGCGGCAACCTTGATCGCGGGCCGGTGATCGTCAATTCTGGGTGAGTGCCGATCGGCCACGGGCGCGACGAACATGCGACAAGCGTGGCTGGTGCGGATTCGAAATGTGGTCCTGTCAACGGCGACCTCGACTCGGGACCCACGAGCCGGCGATGTAGACCACGGTCAGCAGCAGGCTCACCCGGTGTGAACTCACGGGAACTTGACAGCAGAACCGGGACACGAACGGCCCTCACGCCGGAATATGTCTTGTTGATGCACGCCGTCGAGGTGGCGCAGTGCGCTGTCGATCGCGCTGGGCAGTGGCCCACGGTCGTGCGGGTTTGGCGTCGGCGAGGCGGGGGATCGTCAGGATCTCCCGTTTGAGCCCTCGACGTCGACAGCGTCGGGGCTGAGGCGATGGCGCGAATCGGTAGCCGCTGTCTGGGTTCAGCAGTAGCGTAGTTAGTTCGCGGAACCGCAGAGGGGTGGCTGGGCGGGTGGGCCGGTGGGGTCGCCTCTGCGGCGGGGGACGCGTCATGTATCGGGTTCGGCGGGGCGGGCTGTTCGGCCTGTGGCTGCTCCGGGCGAGCCTGAGATTGTCGACCATGCAGGTGGCTGTTTGGGCGGGGTTGTCTGATGGCGGAACCGCTCGACCGGGACGGGGAGGCCGGGGGGTCCCCTTCGCCTGATTCGGACGGTTCGGGCGAGGGTCTCGGCGAGGACGACCTGGACATCGACACCCTGGTCTCGGTATTGTCGGACGATCTGCTGCTGGATGCGATCGGCGGCGCCTCGACTGCATTCCGCGATTGATGTGCCATTCGATTTCGGCGGACCGCCGGCTCGTCAAGGCGTTGCTGTCGTGGCGGCGCGAGATCGAGTCGGATCCGGTCGTCCCGGCTGCCCCGACCCGGTGCGGGGTGCCGAGATGGACTCGGCCGCTGACAGTGGCGCCCGTCGCCGCGGCTTCCGGGTGCCGCTCGTTTCGGTCTCTCGCCGCCGCCGTTGTGATCATTTTCACGGCGGTTGCCGCCTATGGTGCCGCGCCCGATGAGGCCCTGCTCCCGGTCACCGAGGTCCTGTACAGCCAGCACGCGGGTTCGGTCCGCGCTGCCCATGACGTGGGTGTTGCTCAGACAGAGGCCAGAGCGGCAATGGCGGCAGGACGTCCGCACGATGCCGACGCCGCGCTCCACGCGGCGGCTAGCCTCATCCCACGAGTGCAGGGCCAGGACGGTAGGACGGAGCTCCAGAACCGGCAGCGCGACCTGGCAAGGCAGTTCGACGCCGATCCCGGCCCTGCGGGCTGTGAAGGCACGGGCATCTGATCCCGACACACCGCCGCATAGCTCGAATGCCGTGGCCGCGCCCAGCCCGACATCACAGCCGTCATCGCCTTCCTCGGCAGCGGGGGATTCGTCAGTTCTGGCGGCGGGGGAGTCTCATGACGCGGCTACCCACGCAGGGTCCGCAACTGCCACGGCGCAAACCCAGGCAACCCCTCAGCCCACTTCGACGCCCTCGACATCGCCGCAGCACCGTGAGCAGCCCGGCAACCCGCCGCGGCCAAGCCGATCCGCGGCCAGCATGACCGAACCGGCCGCGAGCGCGGCACCGACGGCCACCAGGGCAGCGCAACCCAGCGCGCGACCGGTCCAGCCGGTCCAGCCCAGGAAGACACGCTCGGCACAGCCGCCGCCCCACCCTCGGCGGCGGAGCCGACGCCAGCGCCGTCAGCTACAGGACATACGGATAAGCCGCGCGACTCGGTACGGAAGAACCAAAACCGACGCACGCAGGCGGCCCCGAGCCAATTGACGTCGACTGCCCCGAAAGCCCGAAGCACACACGTCTTCCTCGTCGCAGAATGTCCCGTCATGACAGAGCCGGGTGAGGCCGCAATTCCCGTTCCGCAGATGCGGGCCTCCGATCGCGGGCGTTTGTGCGGCGAGTGTGGGCACCGCGATTTTCTGCTCGACGAGCTCCTGGGTCGGGCAGCTGATGGGGATGGGCTGGCCCTTCAGAGGGTGGTCGCGGCGGCCCACCCGATCAAGTTGTTCGCTATTGTCGGGCTCGGCTCGGCGGTGCACGGGTGAGTGCTCAGGCCGATGACGTGGCGCGCGAGATAGATATTGCGGTTTGCAGGGTCCTGCGCGGTCGACGGATCGTCGGCGAGCGTCTGCCGGGGCTTATATACGGAATTGCTTTGCGGAAGGTCGCCCAAGCCCGCCATGAATCTCGCGGTCAGACCAACGTCGATCAGGACTCGCTTCGCGATGGGCGAGCCCGCAGCGCCACTCCGCGGGAAAGCGAGTCCGCACAGCTA
>CAVWRI010000008.1:0-9325 GCA_963757405.1 uncultured Actinomycetota bacterium | reverse complement strand
GATCTCCCGGAGCGCCACGGTGACCGGAGTCCCGGGAACGGAGGGGTGGGTGCGGGTCCCGTCCTCGGACCAGGCGACCCGCGTCGTGGCCTCGCCGATGCCCAGCCGCACGACCAGACGGTCGTCGCCGGCCCAGAGGCCCGGCATCCGGCGCTCCACGGTCGTGAGGATCGCCTGCGGGTCGGGGTGCGCGCGGTCGAGGCGCGACCTCTCGTCGGCCAGCGCCGCGGCAAGCTGCTCGCGCGCCCGCTGCACGGTCGCCGTGTGGGTAGCGGTGTCGCGGCGGGCGGCCCGACCAGCACCCCATCGGTCGCCGAGCGCGGAGGCGAGCAGCATGACCGGTCCGAGCAGCGCGAAGACGAGCAGCTGCGGTCCGAGGAACAGAGCGAGTCCGACCCCGACGGGGACGGGCACGAGGGCGGCGAGCCACGGCACTCGCGCGCGGTGACGCTCGGGAGGCGCTGCGGGACAGGCGACCTCGACGACCTGCTCCGGTGCACCGCGCGGCCGAGACGTGGGGAGGGCATCTCGCGTCCGTCGCCGCCGGCGATGGCGGCGAGGCCGTGAGGTGGTGGCCGACGGAGCCGCAGGGTCGACGTGCCCATCACCAGGACGGAGGCGGAGTCCACCGGCGTCGGCCTGTCGATGGGTGCGCCGTCGACGAGGACCCCGTTCGTGGAGCCGAGGTCCTCCACGACGACTCCGGACGCGTCGACGCGGAAGACCGCGTGGTCGCGCGACAGGGCCTCGTCGCGCAGCACCAGCCCTGATGGCGGTGCCCTGCCGACCACCAGCGCGGGCGGGATGAGGGGGTGCGTGCGACCGGCATCCGGACCGCCGGCGACCGCGAGGTGCAGCGCACCCGACGAGACCGCCTCCGCGGGGCACCGGCCGACGGTGACCGCTGCTCCGTGGACGAGCGGCGGCAGGCCGAGCACGGCATCCGACGGAACGTCACGGCCCCGGGTGGACAGGCACTCGACCGGCTCGACGAGGTGCTCCGCGAGCGCGGCGCAGAGGTCGACGGCCGTGTGCCGCCCGGACCAGCGGACGCGGACGTCGACCGGCCGCGGCCGGCGGCGGAGCAGGTGCACGGTCAGCGTCATCTCCATGGCCGCCACGGTAGGAACGCGCACCGACGGCGGAAGGGAGTTATCCACAGGCGGAGGCGCTCGGGATGCGAGATCGGCGCCGCTCCGGTTCGCTAGGGCTGCGAGGTCACACGGCGGGCGGGGGCCCCGCGGGTGGGAGGGGAGGTGCTGTGGACGCGGTCCACACGCTCGAGCACGAGGTGCGCGAGCTGATCCGTCGTTCGGGGCTGGACCCGGCGCGAGACGAGGTCAAGGTGCGCCGGCTCGTCCAGGACGCCGTCAGTGACTACGACGAGCGTTCCATTCACGGTGGGATGCCGCTGCTATCCGACCTGGATGCCGCGTCGAAAGCGGTGTGGGACACCGTCGCCGGCTACGGCCCGCTGCAGCAGTACTTCGACGATCCTTCGGTCGAGGAGATCTGGGTGAACGAGCCGAGCCGCGTCTTCGTCGCCAGGCACGGCGTCGCCGAGCTGACGACGACGCTGCTCTCGCACGACCAGGTGCGTGACCTCGTGGAGCGGATGCTGAAGTCGTCGGGCCGTCGGGTCGACCTGTCCTCGCCGTTCGTGGATGCCGTGCTCCCCGACGGCAGCCGGCTTCACGTCGTCATTCCCGACATCACGCGGGACCACTGGTACGTCAACGTGCGCAAGTTCGTCGTCAAGGCCGACTCGATGGACGACCTCGTGCGCCTCGGCACGCTGTCCCGGCAGGCGGCCAGGTTCCTCGAGGCCGCCGTGGCGTCCGGCCTCAACGTCCTCGTGGCCGGCGGGACGCAAGCAGGAAAGACAACCCTCTTGAACTGCTTGGCGTCGGCGGTGCCGGCGCGCGAACGGATCGTCACCTGCGAGGAGGTCTTCGAGCTGCGGATCCCGCACCGCGACGTGGCCTCGATGCAGTGCCGCCAGCCGTCATTGGAGGGGACGGGGGAGATCCCCCTGCGCCGCCTGGTCAAGGAGGCGCTGCGGATGCGCCCGTCGCGCATCATCGTCGGCGAGGTGCGCCAGGCCGAGAGCCTCGACCTGCTCATCGCGCTGAACTCGGGCCTACCCGGCATGTGCACCATCCACGCGAACAGCGCCCGCGAGGCCGTCACCAAGATGTGCACGCTGCCGCTGCTGGCGGGTGAGAACGTGTCGGCCCGGTTCGTCGTGCCGACCGTGGCGGCATCCATCGACCTCGTCGTGCACGCCGCGCTCGAACGGGACGGGCGTCGCACCGTGCGCGAGATCGCGGCCGTTCCGGGACGGGTCGAGGGTGACGTCCTCGAGATCGCCGACGTGTTCGTCCGCCGAGGCGGCGAGCTCTGCCGAGCGGACGGGTTCCCGCCGCACGTCGACCGGTTCGAACGGGCCGGGTTCGACCTGTCCGCGCTCCTGGCCCAGGGGTCCCCGTGAGCGGCCCGCTGCTCGGGCTCACCCTCGGCGTGGGCCTGTTCCTCGTGTGGTGGAGCTGCTGGGTGCCGGTGCCCCGCCCGGCGGTCGCCCCTGCCGCCGGCCCGCTCACGCGGCTGTCCGACGAGGTCGTCCAGGCGGGGTTCGCGGGCCTGTCCGTGCGCACGGTGCTGGTCTCCTGCGTGATGGCGGGGGTACTCGTGCTGGCGCTCGTCCACGCGGCGGTCGGGGTGCTGCCGATCGCCGTGTGCTTCGGGGCGATGGCCGCCTATGCGCCCCTGGGCCTCGTGCGTCGGCGTGCCCGGCGCCGGAGGGCGCGCCTGCGCGACCTGTGGCCCGACGCGGTCGACAACATCACCTCCGGGGTGCGGGCGGGCATGGCGCTGCCGGAGGCGCTCAGCCAGCTCGGGACCCGCGGTCCGGAGGAGCTGCGTGCGCCGTTCGAGGCCTTCGCCGACGACTACCGCCTGACGGGCAGGTTCCACGACTCGCTCGACCGCCTCAAGGAGCGGCTCAGCGACCCCGTTGGCGACCGCCTCGTCGAGAGCCTGCGGATCGCGCGCGAGGTCGGCGGCACCGACCTGGGACACCTGCTGCGCACCCTGTCAGGCTTCCTCCGCGAGGACGCCCGCACCCGTGCCGAGCTCGAGACACGGCAGTCGTGGACGGTGAATGCCGCGCGCCTCGCCGTGGCCGCGCCGTGGGCCGTCCTCGCGATGCTCTCGACGAACCCGGAGTCCGTGGCCGCGTACTCGACCCCGCTCGGGGTGGTCGTGCTGGGGATCGGCGCCGCGGTCACGGCCGTCGCGTACTGGGCGATGGTCCGGATCGGCAGGCTCCCCGAGGACGAGCGGGTGCTGCGGTGAGCGCGCTCGCCCGTCACGGGGCTGTCCTGGGGTTCGTGCTGGGCCTCGGGCTGGCTCTGGTGTGGCTTGGCCTGCCACGGCACCGACGCACGGGCCTGGCCGGTCGGGTGCTGCCCTACCTCCGGGACGCGCCGCGGCCCTCCCGGCTGCTCGACGACGCGCGCCCGCTGCCCGGCGCCCTGGGCATCGTGGCGGGTCCGGTGCTGCGCGACCTCGGCCAGGTCGTGGAGCGGGTCATGGGCGGGGCAGACAGCGTCCGACGTCGCCAGCTGCGTGCCGGGCTGGCCGCCGATGTCGACCGGTTCCGTGCGGAGCAGGTGCTGTGGGGAGTCCTGGGCGCGGTCGTCGGCGGTGCTGCCGGCACCTTCTTCCTCGTCGTCGGTGACGGCGGAGCGCTGACCCTCGTGATGATGACCGTGGTCGGCCTCGGTCTCGGCGTGTCCGGTGCCGACTACCTCCTGTCCCGCAAGGCCGCGCGTCGCGAGGCCCGGATGCTGACCGAGTTCCCCACCGTCGCGGAGCTGCTGGCCCTCGCCGTCGGGGCCGGCGAAGGCGCCGTCGGTGCCCTCGACCGCGTCTGCCGGCTCTCCCACGGCGAGCTCGCGGGTGAGCTGCGGCGCTGCCTGGCCGACGCTCGCGCCGGAGCGAACCTCCCCACGGCCCTCCACGGGCTCGCCGACCGCACCGGCCTGCCCAGCCTGCGCCGCTTCGTCGACGGCGTCGTCATCGCGGTTCAGCGGGGCACACCTCTGGCCGAGGTGCTCCGCGCGCAGGCGCAGGACGTGCGCGAGGAGGGTCGCCGGGCGCTCATGGAGGCGGGCGGGCGCAAGGAGATCGCGATGATGGTCCCGGTCGTGTTCCTGATCCTGCCGGTCACCGTGCTCTTCGCCGTGTTCCCGGGCTTCTCCTTCTTCCAGTTCACCCTCTGACCACCTCGGAAAGGACCGACCCATGCGCCTCACCGACCGGCTCGCCGTGCGCGCCCAGCACCTCGCCCTCCGCCTCCAGGAGCGCGGCCGGCACCGTGCCGAGCGCGGGGACGTGCCGGGGTGGGTGCTCATCACGCTGATGACGGCCGGCATCGTCACGGCGCTGTGGGTGGTCGCCAAGGACCAGCTGATCTCGATGTTCCAGAGCGCGATGTCCTCGGTGAAGGGCTGACCCCACGGCCATGCGTCCGGTCCGGGACGAGCGCGGCGCCGCCGTCGCCGACTTCGCGATGGTGTCCATCCTCGTCGTGGTCCTCTTCCTCTCCGTCGTCCAGCTCGGTCTGGCCCTGCACACCCGCAACACGCTGATCTCGTGCGCCTCCGAGGGTGCTCGCCTCGGAGCTCGCGCGGATGCCGTTCCCGGACAGGGTGCCTCGCGCACCGAGGCGCTCATCAGCCAGTCACTCTCGCCGCGCTTCGCCCGCCGCGTCTCCACCCGCGAGACCGTCGTCGACGGGGTGCGCGTCATCGAGGTCCGGGTCGTCGCCCCGGTGCCCGTCATCGGTCTCCTCGGACCCGACGACCGGCTCGACGTCGTCGGTCGGGCGTTCGTGGAGTCCCAGTGACAGGCCGCGGGTCGCCACCCCGCGTCGGGAGCGCGCGCGACGAGAGCGGCACGGCCGTGGTCGAGTTCGTGGTGCTGGCCGTGCTGCTCCTCATCCCGCTCATCTACCTCGTCATGGCCATGGCGCGGCTGCAGGCGGGGTCGTATGCCGTGAGCCAGGCCGCGCGCGAAGCCGGACGCGCGTTCGTCACCGCGGACTCGGCGGATGCCGCGCGGCCCCGGGCGGAGGCCGCTGCCCGGATCGCGTTCCTCGACCACTCCTTCCAGGACGTCGGCCACCTGTCGGTGGCGTGTGACGGCACTCCGTGCCTGCGCCCGGACGGGCGGGTCGAGACCACGGCGACGGTGCAGGTGCCGCTCCCGCTCGTGCCGGCCTTCGTCCGCGAGGTCGTGCCGCTCTCGGTGGCCGTGAGCGCGAGCCACCTTTCGACGGTCGACCGGTTCCGGGGCCTGCCGTGAACCGTCTCGGATCTTCCACTCGACGCGACGAGAAGGGGTCCATCACCCCGTTCATCCTCGGCCTCACGGTGATCGCGATGCTCCTCATCGCCGGGACCGTCGCCGTCACCTCGGCGCACCTGTCCCGGATGCGGATGCTCGACGTCGCCGACGGCGCGGCGCTCAGTGCCGCGAACGCCCTCGACGACTCGGCCTACGCCGCAGGAGTCGGGGAGTCCGTGCCGCTGAGCAACGCCTCGGTGCAGGCGCGAGCCGCCTCCTACGTCGGCAGCCGCCCGCGCCCGGGCAGCATCCTCGCCTGGCGGCTGGCACCCGGCACCGGCACGCCCGACGGACGCACCGCGGTCGTCGCGCTCACCGGCGAGGCCGAGCTGCCGATGATCGGACCCGCCCTGCGCGAGCTCGGGGTGTCGGTGCGGATCTCGGTGCGCTCCGAGGCGAGGGCCGACATCGGCTGACCCGCGGTCGGGCTTCCTGGGGGTGACGAGTCCCCGGCGCCGGGCTGCCCGCCACCCGCCCGAGCGGTAGCCTGAACACCGGGGGCAGGCGTCGTCCTCGGCGATGGCAGCCCCTGGTGATCGGCCGGAGGAGGGCCGCGGATGGGCAGGACGTTCACAGCGGCAGCCGTTCAGGCTGCCTACGTGCTCATGGACCGGGAGCAGACGACCGACGAGGTCGTGCGGCTCGTCGGCGAGGCGGCGGCACAGGGCGCCCGGCTGATCGTCTTCCCCGAGGTGTTCGTGCCCGGCACGCCGTTCTGGATCGACTCCGTGCCCATCTGGGACGGTGACTCGGCCTGGTTCACCCTGCTCGCCGACCAGGCGGTCGTCGTGCCCAGCCCGACGACGGACCGGATCGGTGCGGCGGCCCGGGACGCGGGCGCCTACGTGGTCATCGGGGTGGACGAGCGGGAACCGCAGGGGAGCACGATCTACAACACCCTGCTCTACTTCGGTCCCGATGGGCGGCTGCTCAACAAGCACCGCAAGCTGATGCCGACCGGCTCCGAACGGACCGTCTGGGGGATGGGGGACGGCTCGACGCTCGACGTCGTGCCCACCGACCTGGGGCGCCTCGGTGGGCTGATCTGCTGGGAGAACTACATGCCGCTGGCGCGCTTCCACCAGTACTCCCAAGGAGTCGACGTCTGGGTCGCACCGACGCTCGCCACCGGCGACGGCTGGGTCGCCACGATGCAGCACATCGCCCGCGAGGGGCGCATGTGGGTCATCGGGGTGAACTCGTGCATCCGGGTCGACCAGATCCCGACCGACTTCCCTGACCGGGAGCGGGTCTGGCACGCCGCCGAAGGCGACGAGTCCGAGTGGGTGGAGCCGGGCAACAGCGTGATCTGCAACCCCAACGGCGAGGTCGTCGCCGGGCCGCTGCGCCACAACGTGGGCATCCTGACCGCCGAAGTCGACCTCGATGCGGTGAGGTCGGGGCGACGGATGTTCGACGCGGTCGGCCACTACAACCGGCCGGACGTCTTCCAGCTCTCGGTCGACGTCAGGCCCCGACACGCCGTCACCGTCGTCTCCGACTGACGACGCTGACGGCCTCGGCTGGTGGGCATTCCGGCGGGTTGTCCACAGCCCGCCGCTTCCGGTCGCGGAGCCGCTCGGCCCCGGTCCGTCAGTGCTGGCGAAGGCGCTCGTGGGGGCGGCCCCCCGTTCGCCATGAGCTCAGTGACGAGCTTGTCGAGGTCGACCACGGACCGAGCGAAGCGGTCCGTCGAGGCGATGTCGATGACGTCCTGGACACGCACGTGGGCCAACACCGCGGCGAGCGGCGCAGCGGCGCTGGCCGCGGCAGACTGTCCTCGTGCACATGCCAGCGCCGGGGCTGCCCATCGGGCTGCGTCTGCTGCGCGGGTACACCGGACGCCACCTGCCCGCCGACCTGCTCGCAGGCCTGCTCGTCGCAGCCCTCGCCGTGCCGCAGTCCCTCGGGTATGCCGTCGTCGCGGGCGTGCCCGTGCAGGTCGGTCTCTACACGCTGCCGCCCGCCCTGCTCGCCTACGCGCTCTTCGGCACCTCCCGGCTGCTGTTCGTCGGGCCGGTCTCGACCGTCTCGGTGCTCTCGGGGTCGATCGTGCGCGCCCTGGCCGGCGGTGACACCGAGCTGGCCGTCGAGCTGACCTCGGTGCTCGCGGTCACGGCCGGCGTCGTCCTCGTCGCGGTCGGCCTCCTCCGCCTCGGCTGGGTCGCGCAGTTCCTCAGCGAGCCGATCGTCACCGGCTTCGTGGCTGGTCTGGTCGTGCTGATCGTCGTCGGCGAGATCCCTGCCCTGGCGGGGCTCGCCGCACCAAGCGGTGGCATCTTCGAGCGGGTCGCCGTGCTGCTACGCGACGTCGGCAGCTTCCACGGGCTCACCCTGCTCGTCGGCGCCGCCTCGCTCGCGATCCTCTTCGTCGGCTCTCGCCTGGCGCCGCGGATGCCGTGGTCGCTCATCGTGCTGGTCGGCGGCATCGCGGCCTCGACGTACTTCGACCTGTCCGGCAAGGGCGTCCGGGTGGTCGGGGACGTGCCCACCGGCATCCCGATCCCGTCCATCCCCATCGTCGACGTCTCACTGTGGGGCGGCATCGTGACCGGTGGTCTCGCGATTGCCGCCGTCGGCATCGCCGAGGGCCTGGCTGCGGTGCGCACGTTCGCCCCGAGCGGCGCGGTCGACCCCGACACCGACAACCAGGAGTTCCTCGCCCATGGCGCGGCCGACCTCGCGTCCGGTCTCTTCGGCGGGATGGGGGTCGGCGGCTCGCTGTCGAAGACCGCCGCCAACGCCCGAGCGGGCGCCTACACGCAGGTGAGCGGGGTCGCGGCCGCGGTCGTCGTGATCGCATTCGTCCTCTTCGCGGCCGGCCTGCTCGCGAACCTGCCGCGCACCGTGCTCGCCGCCATCGTCATCCACGCGGTGTGGGGGCTCGTCAGCGTGTCGGCCTTCCGGCGGTACATCGCGGTACGTCGCAACGACTTCCTCGCCGCCGTGGTCGCGTTCCTCGGCGTGCTGGTGCTCGGCCCGCTCAACGGGCTGCTCCTCGCCATCGGGCAGTCGCTGCTCGGCCTGGTCTACCGGTCGATGCAGGTGCAGGTCGACGAGATGGGCCGGGTCGATGGCGAGAAGGCGGCCTGGGGGTCGGTCGCCAACGACCCGACGCGGCGCACCTACTCCGGTGTGGCCGTGGTGCGCCCTGACGGGCCGCTCTTCTGGGCCAACGCCAACCTCATCGTGCAGCACATCGAGACCCTGGCCCGCGGCCGCGAGCACCTGCGGGCCGTCGTCCTGGACCTCGAGGCCACCAATCAGATGGACACCACGAGCGCCGAGCGGCTGCAACAGATGATGGAGCGGCTGCGCAGCACGGGCATCGACCTCTACCTCGTTCGGGTCCTCGGCAACGTCCGCGACGTGCTGACCCGCTCCGGATTCCTCGACGAGCTCGGCCCGGGGCACGTGTGGCACTCGATCGCAGCCGGCGTGAAGGCCGCACGGTCCGCGCCGCCGATCGCAGTGGTCCTTCCCGGCGGGGCGGTGCTACCGGGCCAGGCCAAGGACCTCGTCGACGACACCGACCTCGACGAGCCGGAGAACGGCGTGCACGGGGAGCAGATCGCGTCCAAGCACGTCGACCCTCCCGAGTCATGAGTCCCTGGGCTACCGGCGGAACCCCAGGTTCGAAGGGCAGCGTTCAGGGGGAGGCGAAGGCGGCATCAAAGCCCTGATCGCGGAGCAGTTCGTCCTGCCGGGACAGCTGACGGTGACGTTGAGCCAGTTCGATGACGCCTTCGACACGGTGGCGCGGATGAGCGAACGCCCGTTCGACGTCGAGCTGGAGCCTCGCGGGATGACCGCGCTGTTCGACGCCGCGGGGATGGAGGTGGTCCGCACCGGCGAAGTGACCGGTCCCAGGCCGCGTACGACCGCACCCCCGCTGGCCCCGCCCCCGTCGCCCCTC
>CAVWRI010000007.1:0-87300 GCA_963757405.1 uncultured Actinomycetota bacterium | reverse complement strand
CGAGGTAGTCCAGGGCGAGCCGGCGGAACACGTAGTCCATGAGGCTACTGCGCCATCCGGACGTCCGGGTCGTCGGTCATGCCGGCCGGCTCGAAGCGCATGTTCGTGAACTTCTCGACGAACGTCTCCAGCGGCACGCCGTACTGCAGCGCGACCGAGGTGACGATCGAGAAGGCGTCCATGACGCCGGCGAGCGTGGAGCCCTGCTTGCCGAACTTGAGGAACACCTCGCCCAGGCGGCCGTCCTCGTAGGTGCCGGCCGTGAGGTAGCCCTCGGCGCCACCGACGGTGAACGACGTCGTCTGCGAGCCGCGACGCTTCGGCAGCCGCTCGCGGGTAGGACGGTAGACCACCTTCTCCACGATCTCCTTCTGCGCGGCCGTGACCGCGGCCGAGGCCTTGTCGGCCGCGGCGTCCTTGGCGGTGGACCCACCGTCGGACAGCGGCTGGCCGACCTTGCAGTTGTCACGGTAGACCGCCAGCGCCTTCAGGCCCATCTTCCAGCCCTGGACGTAGACCTCCTCGATCTCCTCGACCGTCGCCGTCTCCGGCAGGTTGACGGTCTTGGAGATGGCGCCCGACAGGAACGGCTGCACCGCGGCCATCATCCGCACGTGGCCCATCGGGGAGATGGCCCGCGCACCCATGGCGGTGTCGAAGACCCCGTAGTGCTCGGTCTTCAGGCCGGGGGCGTCGATGACGTGGCCCTTGTCGGCGATGTACTCGATGATCGCCTCGACGGTCTCCTCGGTGTAGCCGAGCTGGCGCAGCGCCCGCGGGATCGTGAGGTTGACGATCTGCATCGAGCCGCCACCGACGAGCTTCTTGAACTTCACGAGCGAGAAGTCGGGCTCGATGCCGGTGGTGTCGCAGTCCATCATGAAGCCGATGGTCCCGGTGGGGGCGAGCACCGACGCCTGGGCGTTGCGGTAGCCGTTCTTCTCACCGAGCTTGACCACGGCATCCCACGCCTTGGTGGCGACGCGGTGGATGTCCTTGTCCATCGTCGTGACCGTGCGGACGGCGTCGTTGGCGGCGGCGTGCTTGCGCATGACCCGCTTGTGGGCGTCGGCGTTGCGGGCGTACCCGGCGTACGGACCGACGACCGCGGCCATCTCGGCGGAGCGCTTGTAGGCGGCACCGGTGAGCAGCGAGGTGATCGACGCGGCGATGGCGCGGCCACCGTCGGAGTCGTACCCGTGGCCGGTGGCCATGAGCAGCGCGCCGAGGTTGGCGTACCCGATGCCGAGCTGGCGGTAGTCGCGCGTGGTGTCGCCGATCGGCTCGGTCGGGAAGTCCGCGAAGCAGATCGAGATGTCCATCGCCGTGATGACGAGCTCGACGACCTTCTCGAAGAGCGGCGCGTCGAAGGTGTCGTCGTCCTTGCAGGAACTTGAGCAGGTTCAGCGAGGCCAGGTTGCACGAGGAGTTGTCGAGCGACATGTACTCCGAGCACGGGTTGGACGCGGTGATGCGGCCGCTCTCGGGGTTGGTGTGCCAGTCGTTGATCGTGCCGTCGTACTGGATGCCCGGGTCGGCGCACTCCCACGCGGCCTTGGCGATCTTGCCCATGAGCTCGCGGGCGTCGACGGTCTCGATGACCGAGCCGTCCTTGCGCGAGGTCAGGCCGAACTCGCGACCCTCCTCGACCGCGCGCATGAACTCGTCGGTGACGCGCACCGAGTTGTTGGCGTTCTGGTACTGCACGGACACGATGTCCTTGCCGCCGAGGTCCATGTCGAAGCCGGCGTCGCGCAGCGCGCGGATCTTGTCCTCCTCGCGCGCCTTGGTCTCGACGAACTCCTCGATGTCGGGGTGGTCGACGTCGAGGACGACCATCTTGGCCGCGCGGCGGGTGGCGCCACCGGACTTGATGGTGCCCGCGGACGCGTCGGCGCCGCGCATGAAGGAGACCGGGCCGGAGGCGGTGCCACCGGAGGACAGCAGCTCCTTGGAGGAGCGGATGCGCGAGAGGTTCAGGCCGGCACCGGAGCCGCCCTTGAAGATGAAGCCCTCCTCCTTGTACCAGTTGAGGATGGAGTCCATCGAGTCGTCGACGCGAGAGGATGAAGCAGGCGCTGACCTGCTGCGGGCTCTTGGTGCCGACGTTGAACCAGACCGGCGAGTTGAAGCTGAACACCTGGTGCAGCAGGGCGTACGTCAGCTCGTGCTCGAAGATCTCGGCGTCCTCGTCGGACCCGAAGTACCCGTGCTCCTTGCCCGCCTTGACGTAGGTCAGGACGACCCGGTCGATGAGCTGGCGCAGGCCGGTCTCACGCTCGGGGGTGCCGACGGCGCCGCGGAAGTACTTGGTCGTGACGATCGTGGAGGCGTTGACGCTCCAGAAGTCGGGGAACTCCACCCCGCGCTGGTCGAAGATCGTCTCCCCCGTCTTCCAGTTCTGCTGGACGACGTCGCGCTTCTCCCAGGTCACCTCGTCGTAGGGGTGCACGCCCGGCGTGGTGAAGATGCGCTCGACGGACACCCCCTTGGCGCGGGTGGACTTGCGGGCACCTGCACGTGCTCCGGCGGTCTCGGTCATGCTGTCCCTTCCTTCTGCCCCTCCGGGGGGCCGTGGTGACCTGTGATCAATTGTCCAACGGGGGTCCGACAGGGCTGCTGACCTGCGGAGACTGTGCTGAGTGGGGCGGTGGTGCCGTGGTGCGGCCGGCGGGTGGTCGCGCCGGGCGGTGCGGATGCCGGTCAGCTGGGACCGGCGGCCGACTCGCCACCGTGGGTGGCCGGCATCCGGCCCGGCGGCTCCTGCCCGGTGGCGTCGCGTTCGGCGCGCAGCAAGGTGATCGCGGACTCGAAGTCCTCGAGGTTGTCGAAGGCCTGGTAGACCGACGCGAACCGCAGGTAGGCGACCTCGTCGAGCTCGCGCAGCGGCTCGAGGACGGCCAGGCCGACCTCGTGCGCGTCGATCTCGGCGCTCCCCTGGCTGCGGATGGTCTCCTCGACGCGCTGGGCGAGGAGGGCGAGGTCGTCCTCGGTGACCGGTCGGCCCTGACAGGCCTTGCGGACGCCGACGAGGACCTTGGCGCGGCTGAACGGCTCGGTGGCGCCGGAGCGCTTGACGACCGACAGGCTCGCCGTCTCGACGGTGGTGAAGCGGCGCCCGCACTCGGGGCACTGGCGACGCCGGCGGATGCTCGAGCCGTCGTCGGTCGCGCGGGAGTCCATGACTCGTGAGTCGGTGTGGCGGCAGAACGGGCAGTGCATGTGCGGGACCCCCTTGCTGGTGGTGCTGGCTCGTCTGGTGGCCGTGGGGCTGTGGACGAGCGGTGGACACTGGTGTGAACAACCTGTGGGTAACCGGTGTTTCCTGTTCACAACATGTGGACGAACTACATCGGTGTAACCACTAGATGTTGTGGCTATCTTGTCCCGTTGTGACGCGCGACGCAAGCAGTTCGGAGAAACCCGACAAGGTGAGTGCGTTTTCGCAGGTCAGAGGCCCGGATGCCGTCGCGCCGGGTGCCGCTCCGGCGTGTCGTGGGCGTGACGGGGCACCACTGATGGGGCTGGTGTGACGGGAGAGGCACCACATCTGGACGATCGGGCGCTCGGGCCGCACACCACCTGTTGGGGACGCCGCCGGTCGCGGTGTCCGGGAGCGAGTCAGGATTCCCCGAGGGATGCCGAACGCGCGCCCTGCCGCGCCCCTGGCATCCCAATGCCGACGCCGCCGTCGCTGCGGGCGGCTGACCCCGCCACATCGGGCCGCGCCAGCGATGCCGATACGCGCGGCATGCTGCGCGTCTGGCATCACTGGAGGCACGGCATCCGGAAGCATGCCGTTCCAGCAGTGCCGAACGCGCCGGCACGCTGCGCCCTTGGCATCCCAGCGACATGCGACCGCCGGCCACTCCCCGAGCGAAGCCGCGTCATCTCGGCACGCGTCACTCCTCCAGGGCTGCCGCGGCGCGCGGCATCCTGCGCTCCTGGCATCCCCCGCACTCATTGGCGCCGGCTCATGGGGGACGCAGCATCCGGCTCGACTGCCTCGACGCACCTGAACGGGCACCGTGCGCCCGTGAGCGATCCCTACTCTCGCGCGGCAGGTGCTTCGGTGGACGAGGGCAACCGTGACCATGCAGTGCCGGTCGGCGTTCTGGGAACCGCGATGCGCGCCGGCGCCGCACCCGCACTCCCAGTGCCAGCGGCCCAGGGCGCCGCAGGACCCAGGCGGGTGGCGGCTGCGGCGGGCGGTCGCCCTGGGGGTGGAGTCCTCATGTCCGTGAGGAGTACCCACCATCCGCACAGATACGCATCCAGCGCTGCTGACCTGCGGCCCAGCGCGTCGAGAGCGCCGCGACCGGCATCCGATGTGGCTCACGAGATGAAGCATCCGGACCTCTCCGCACGCCACCCCTCATCGCCTGACGTCCCCCAGTGCCTGACGTCTCGCCGCGACACCCCTGTCGTCGGCCTGGCCTCACGAACAGCGCGAGGGCGAAGCCGCGGTCACGCCAGCCGGTGCTCGAACGCGTACGCGGCAGCGGCCGTCCGCGAGGTCACCCCGGTCTTGCCGAAGATGTTGCTCAGGTGCCGCTGGACGGTCTTCTGGCTGAGGAAGAGACTCGCGGCGATCTCGGGGTTGCTCCGACCGCTCGCCACGAGCCGGAGCACCTCGACCTCCCGGGCCGTCAGCCCGTCGGGCAGGTCGCGCCCGAGTAGCCGCTCGACCTCCGCCCGGGCAGGCTCCGCACCGATGTCGGCGAAGGCGCGCGCCGCCACCCCCAGCTCGGACAGCGCCGCGTCCTCGTCGCCGAGAGCCCTGCACGCCAACCCGATCCGCACGCGCGCCCACGCGGCCTCGTACCGCGCGCCGAGGTCGATCCACAGCTTCCACGCGTGCCGCAGGTGCGGGAGCGCGCCAGCCGCCCCACCGTGCCCACCGCCGTCACCGGCGTCACCGTCTCCCGCCATCACCGCCGTCACCGGTGTCACGGGCGGCACCGGTGCCCGCGCCACCGCCCGCCGCAAGCAGGACAGACCCCACGGCGTACTCCCCCGCCGCCTCCAGCGCCTGACACCCGAACACGCGGGCCAGCCGCGCGAGCTCGTCGGCCGCCGCCCGCGCGGCATCCACGTCTCCCACCGCGAGGAACACCTCGACGGCAGCGGGCAGCTGCGCGGTGCGATGTACCGCCTCCTGCGTCTCCTCCAGGAGGCGACGCACGGTCGCCGAAGCGGCCGCGCCGTTCCCCTTCGCCAGCGTCAGCAGTGACTGCCCCGGCTGCGGGTCCCGTCCCAGCGCCGCTGCCTCCTGGAACGCGGCAGCCGCCCCGGGCAGGTCACCCTGGATCCGCAGCACGTCGCCCCGCTCGTACAGGGCGAGCCCCGCTGCCGGCGTCGAGCCCTCCGCGGCGTACCGGGTGAGAGCCAGCTCCAGCTCCTCGAGGGCCTCGGGCAGGGCGCCCTGGGACCGCATGATCTGCGCCCGGTGCACCGCGCACTGCCCGGTGAAGGGCACCATCTCCGGCTGCATCCGGCACCACTGCGTGAGGGCCGTCGTCCAGTCGGCCATTCGCCGCCAGTCGGCGATCTCCTGGCACGCCTCCACCATCGAGCAGTACGAGTGCCCCGCGAGGATCGGCGAGACGCCAGCGTCGGCCAACCCGACCATGGCCTCGTCGAGCAGTGCCAACCCCTCCCGCACCTGGCCGAGGTAGATGAGCAGCCGGCCCTGGCTCGACAGGCCCACCGAGACGAGGTTCGCGTCGCCGCAACGCCGCCCGGTCTCGGCGATCCGCACCGCGAGCTCGTGGGCGCCGGGGAAGTCCCCGGCGAAGATGTGCCCGTACATCTGGTGCACCCACAGGTAGGCGTGCTCGGCCGCGTCCGGTGCGGCGTCCTGGAGGAGCCGGGCACCCCGTGCGGCCCAGCCGTTGCCGACCGTCACGTTTCCGGTGGTGTTGTAGAGGAGCCCGAGCCAGAAGGTGTCGCGCGCGGCGGCGAGCAGGGAGCCGGCCTCGGTGTGGCGGCGGTACGACTCCTCCAACGCCCGGGCCGAGGTCTCGCGGTCGCCGGCCAGGTAGGCGGCGGTGGAGAGTGCGAGGCAGTCGTCGTCCTCGAGGGTGCCGGGATCGAGGGCGGACAGGCGCTGGTATGCCGTGGCCCACGCGCGTTCCTCGTAGGCCCGGCGGCCGTCCACGAGCTGTTCGACCACGTCCATGGGGCACCACTTCCTGGTTCGGAGGGTACGCGCGCCCGGGGGCGTTCGTCAGGCGCTCCCCACTCCTGCGGTGATGCAGCGCCGCGGACACCGCGAGGGTCATGCTCCGTCAGGCCGGCTGCTCGGCGGGGCGACGCACGGCCGCCTGTCGCTTGGCGACGAGTCCGGCGACGTGGGCGGCGTCGCGACCGACGCCGTTGATCGTCATCGAGGCAGCGGAGGACTGGAAGCACAGGCCGCAGAAGAACAGCCCGGGTGCCGCCTCGACCGCCCCGCGGTCCTCGACGGGCCAGCCGTCCTCCCCGACGACCGGCAGGTCGATCCAGCGGAAGTCCTGCCGGAACCCGGTGCACCACACCACGGTCGAGACGTCCACCACCCGCTGCTCGTCGATCACCGGCCGGCCGTCGCGCACCCCGGTGACCCGGCCGGGGACCCAGTCGACTCCCCGCTCGGCCAGGTCCGTCGACCGGACCCGCAGCCGCGGCAACGTGCTGTGATGCCGGTACTCACTCACGGCCTTTCGCCCCAGCGGGTTGGACCGCTTCTGCAGGTACATGGCGCTGAACATGATGCCCGTGAAGACCAGCTTGGTCAGTGGAGACGAGAACGGTACGGGGATCTCGCCGGCATCCGGCCCGCAGAGGATGGTCGGGTGGGTGGCGGCGGCGTCGTAGGCGATGTCGCACCCCGAGTGGGAGGCGCCCACGACGAGCACCGCGCCGTCCGCCAGCTGCGAAGGACGCCGGTAGTCGCTGGAGTGAAGCTGCCGGATGGACGGGTCGAGCCGGTCGGCGAAGGCCGGCACCCTCGCGGTGCGGCCGAAGGCCCCGGTCGCGACCACGACGTTGTCCGCCTCGATCCGGATGCCGCCGGCGGTCACGGCATACCCGTCCCCGCTCCGCTCCAGCCGCTCCACCCTCGTGCAGAGCCGCACCGGCAGGTCGAAGGTCGCGGCATACGTCTCGAGGTAGTCGGCGAACTCGTCCTTGGTGGGGTACGACCAGCGCGGTGCCCCGTTGGGGAGGCCGGGAAGGCTGTCCGCCCAGGCCGGGGTGAACAGGCGGAAGGTGTCCCACTGGTTCCGCCACCCGTCTCCGACCCGGGCCTCGCTGTCGAGGATGACGAACGGCCGACCGGCCCGCTGGAGGTGGTACCCGGTGGCGAGGCCGGCCTGGCCGGCTCCGATGATGACGGTCTCGATGTGCTCAGTGCGCATGGCTGGCTCCCAGGAGGGTGGCGGCATCCGCCGCACGGATGCGGACGGCGGTCGCCGCCGCAGGGACGAGGGCGGCGGTCGCCGCCGCTGGGACGTGGGTGGCGGCATCCGCCGCAGAGACCTCGGCGACGACGCGACGCCGGCCGTAGCGCAGGCTCCAGATGAGCATCAGGGCCGAGGAGACGATGTAGAAGGTGTGCAGCAGCCAGATCGGGCCGGGGGGCAGGTTGAACACGTACACCGAGTAGAAGGCGTTGCCGACGTTGGCGAGCACGAGGTTGCTGCGGCTGTAGGACGCGAGGTCCTTGCTCCGGACGGCCTTGCCCAGCATCGGCAGGGCGCTGGCCGCGAAGACCACGGAGGCGACGACGCCGGCTGTGACGGGGATCGAGCTGTCCATGCCTGCGAGGTTATGAACGGGACCGACACCGGCTCATCGGCCGACTTCCCCATCTTGTGAGGACGTCACGTGGGTGCATCCACCCATCCCGTCACCGACCGAGGGGCCCACCGCGAGAGGCGACACGGCCGCGCGGGTCACTCCCCCGGGCAGGAGCTCTGGTGGACGAGGGCCGCGGTGACCATCCAGTGCCAGTCGGTCGCGGCGGACCCACCGCGGGCGCCGGCGCCGCACGGGCACTCCCAGTGCCAGCGACCGAGCGCGTCGCACGTGACGGCCGGGTGGTGGCTGCGGCGGGCGGTCCGCCGGCGGGTCAAGGTCCTCATGCCCGTGAGGAGGATTCGGTGGGGCTCCAGATACCTCTGGGGCGAGGGAGGTGCCGGCCTGCGGCGGGTGTCCGCTCGGCGGCCTCAGGTCCCTGGTCCGGACGGCCTTGGCCAGCATCGGCAGGTAGCTGGCCATGAAGACCAGGGACGCGAGGAAGCCGGCCAGGTCCGTCAGGGAGGCGTTCATGCCTGTCGAGGGCGGTCACCGCTCCCACGGATACGTGCGTCAGGTCCGGCGTCAGGCCGAACGGATGCCGGATGCCGCGCGCCGGCGCCCCACATCCCGCCCACCAGCGCCCCGGTCACCGGGCCAGGCGGACCTCCCGGTCGAGCCGGGTCAGCTTGTCGGGGTTGCGCACGAAGTACAGCGACCCGACGACGCCGTCCTCGGTGTCGATCGTGATGACGCTGTCGACCACGCCGTCGAGGATGGCGACGAGGCCGGGCAGTCCCCCGACCATCGCGACCCGCAGCTCGACGTCGACCCCGGTGGGCGTGACGGCCTCGAGGAAGCGAAGGACCTTGTCCCGACCCCGGATCGGGCGCAGCGCCGCCTTGCGCACGCCGCCCCCGTCGGTGACGAGGAGCACGTCGGGCGCGAGGACGTCGACGAGCGCGCCCAGGTCGCCGGTGAGCGCCGCCGCCCGGAACCGTTCGAGCACGATGGCGTGCTCCTGCCGGTCGACGGCCTGGCGCGGCCGACGGGCGGCCACGTGCTCCCGGGCCCGGTGCGCGATCTGGCGGACCGCGGCCGGGGTGCGGTCCACGGAGTCGGCGATCTCGGCATACGGCACGTCGAAGACCTCGCGCAGGACGAACACCGCCCGCTCGACCGGCGTGAGCGAGCCGAGCACCAGCAGCATCGCGGCCGACACGCTCTCGGCGAGCTCGACGTCCTCGGCGACGTCGGGGACGGTGACGAGCGGCTCGGGCAGCCACGGGCCGACGTAGGTCTCGCGGCGGCGGGAGACGGTGCGCAGCCGGTTCAGGGCGAGCCGGGTGACGACCCGCACGAGGTAGGCGCGATCGTCTCGCACGGTCGAGGTGTCGACCCGCGACCAGCGCAGCCACGCCTCCTGGACGACGTCCTCGGCGTCGGCCGCGACCTCGAGCATCTCGTACGCCACGGTGAACAGCAGCGGCCGCAGGGCCTCGAACTCGGCCGCGTCCGGAGTATCCGGCCTGTCCGGCCGGTCCGGCTCGTCGCTCACGACGCCGAGCGTACGGCGAGCGGCAGCTCACAAGCCTCGGCGTAGCCCTGCGCCTCGAGCCCGGCCGCGCAGTTGAACCGCGCCCGCATGTTCTCCAGCGCGACGAGCTGGGTGAGCTCGACGACCGCGGGCACCCCGAGCGCCTCCTGGAGTCGCCGGCTCAGCTCGTCGTCGACCGTCGGCGGGGTGGCGCTCATCGCCTCGGCGTACTCCAGCACGTCGCGCTCGACCGGGGTGAAGACGTCGGACTCGCGCCACCTCGGCACCTCGCGGACCTTGGCCTCGTCGAGGCCCTCGTCGTGGGCGAGGTAGTAGCCGAAGTCGAGGCACCAGCTGCAGCCGATCGTCGCGGCCGCCGCCATCTGGGCGAAGCTCTGCAGCTGCGGGTCGAGCTCGTCCCACCGCGCGACCTTGCGCTCGAAGCCGAGCACGGCGTTCGCGACGCGGCGGTGGTGCCACACGACGTAGGCGGTGTCGGGAACCTGGCCCCACGTGCGCCGGGCGTACGCCTCGACGAGGCGGCCGTACACACCGGTCATCGGGGTTCTCGGGATGCGGAAGGTGCTGGGCACGGGATCCTCCTGGGTCAGGACGGGCCGTCTTGCCCGTCACCCTCAAGACACCGACCGGCACCGATCTGTGACATCCCTGAGTTCCCGACCTCGTGCGACCTACACACGGTTCTCGCAGGGCCGAGCGGCAAGAACCGCGTGCACGTCGCACGGAGTGGAGGTCGATTCTGCGGATGGCGTGCAGGCACCTGGCGGATGGCGTGCCCGCGGCTCACGCGCGCACCCGCGCCCTCGGCCATCGTCGGCGACCCGGTCGGCGAGGTGCTCGCGGGTGTCGATGACCGTGGTGACCGGCTCGTCGGGCGTTCCGAGAACGGCGGCGCCGCCCGCCGCCGGTCCTGACCCGACCCGTGCGGTTGTCGGTCGGCAGTGGTTCGCTGGACCCATGGCCGCGACGACGAAGAAGGCGACGAGGACGGCGACGACGGCGACCCCGAAGGGGACGGCATCCGGCACGGGCACGTGGGAGACGCACCCCGTGACGCCCGACCGCTTCGAGGACTTCGCCGACGTCATCAACCCCAACCGGCGGGCGGACAGCTGCTGGTGCCTGTCGCACCGGATCCGGGCCAAGGAGATCGAGGAGCTCGGCCACGGCAGCCGAGAGCAGGCGATGCGGGCCCTCTGCGAGCGCGAGCACCCGCCGGGCGTCGTCACCTACCTCGACGGCACCCCGGTCGGCTGGTGCAACATCGGGCCACGGTCCGAGATCACGCGGCTGGTGCACTCCAAGCTCATCCTCCCGACCGACGACCAGCCGGTGTGGAGCATCGTGTGCGTCGTCGTGCGCGGCGGCCACCGGCGGCAGGGCGTCACCGGGCACCTCATCGAGGGCGCGGTCGCCTACGCGAAGGCCAACGGCGCCCCGGCGGTCGAGGCCCACCCCGTCGACCCGAAGGGCCGGATGGACACGACGATGGCGTTCGTCGGGACGAGGTCGATGTTCGAGAAGGCCGGGTTCGAGGTCGTCGGCACGACGGATGCCGTGGCGAGCCGGATGCCGCGAATCGTCATGCGCCGCACCCTGTGACCGAGGGCCTGGTCACGCCCCTCGAACGGAGATGAGCACGCTGCCGACCTTCTGCCCGCTCTCGACGTAGCGGTAGGCGTCGACGATCTCCTCGAGCGGGTAGGTGCGGTCGAGCACCGGGCGGAACGACCCGCTCTCCAGGCGCGAGCGCAGGTACTCGAGCACCTCGGGCGTCTCCATCGGGAACGGGAAGACCACCCGGCGCCGCTGGCCCCGCCCGAGCCGGGTGACGAGCGGGAGGGCCACGTTCTGGGCGAACGGCCCGAGGTCCGACGACACGTAGACGCCGCCCGGTTTCAGGACCCGTCGGCACGCCCCGAAGGTGCTCTTCCCGACCATGTCGAGGACGGCATCCACCCGCTCCCCGCTCCGGGTGAAGTCCTGGGCCTCGTGGTCGACGACGCGCTCGGCGCCGAGCCCGCGCACCAGCTCGACGTGCGCGGTGGGCGCGGTGGCGACCACGTGCACGCCGAGGTCGACGAGCAGCTGGACGGCCGCCGACCCGATCGCGCCGGTCGCGCCGTGGACGAGGACCCGCTGCCCCGGCCGGATCCCCGCGCGCCGGATGCCCGACAGCGCGTAGTGGCCGCCCTCGGTCGCGGCGGCGGCGGTCTTCAGGTCGACGCCGTCCGGCACGGGGGCGACGAGGGAGGTGGCGCTCACCGCGACGTACTCGGCGTGCGCGCCGAAGCGACCCTCGGCATACCCGAAGACCTCGTCACCGGGGGCGAACCGGGTGACCTCCCGGCCGAGCCGCTCGACGACCCCGGCGTACTCGGTGCCCCACACGTCGGCCCTCGGCCGACGCAGCCCGGAGATGCCCCGGATGAAGAAGGGGCTCGCCCCGCGGTAGCCGCAGTCGGTGCGGTTGACCGTCGTCACGTGGACGCGCACGAGCACGTCGTCCGCGGCGACCGCCGGCGTCGGGGCGTCGTCGACGACCCGCACCACCTCGGGCGGTCCGTAGCGCACACTCACCGCGGCCCTCACTCGTCGGAGGCTACTCCGGGCCCTCGCACAGGACCGGCCGCGACCGGGAGGTCGCGGGCCGGTCGTGCGGCGTCTCGGGTCGGGGGCCCGTCAGAGCTCGGGGCCCTTGGCCCTCAGCTTGTCGACCTCGGCCATCGCCTCGCGCAGCTCGGCGAGCCAGGTGTCGGCGTGCTCGCCGACGAGGCGAACTGACCACGCGAGGGCGTCGCTGCGGGAGCGGGCGACGCCGGCGTCGACGAGGGTGTCGAGCACGGCCCGCTCGGGCTGGCGCAGTCGCGTCATGACCGGGACGGCGAGGTGGGTGAACAGGGCGGTGGTGCCGCCGACCCGCGCGCCCCACGAGACGGTGCGCTGGTAGCGGCCCTGGGCCTCCTGGGCGATCGAGATGCGCTGCTCGCGCGTGTCGGCCCGGAAGCGGCTGATCCGGCCCTCCGCCTCGGCGGCGTCGGTTTCGGGATCGACCCCGGCGAGCGAGCCGATGACGGTGATCTCCTCGCGGTCGACGGTGACGTCCACGGCGTCGAACCAGGCGTCGGGGAGGCGTCCGGTGAACCACTTCTCGGCGTCGTCGGCGCCGGGCAGGTCGCCCTGCTGCCAGCCGCCGGGTCGGCCGAAGCCGCGTCCGCGACGGGGGCCGTCCGGGCCGTCGGGGCCACCACCGGGGCCGGGACGGCCGCCGCGGGAACCGCGGCCGTGGCCGCGCGGGCCGGGACCGCGACGCCCGGTGCGGGGACCGCGCTCGTCGGTCGGGTCCGAGTGGTTGGAGAGGGTGTGGAGGTGTCGCATGGTCATGCTCCTTGCAGTGATTACTTCATTACACCCCTGCACAACGTGGGATGTCCACGCCTGATTCCCGGCACTCAGGACGCAAGACACGGGGCCACGGTCCTCCCTGCAGGAGCGCGACCCCGTGCCGTCCCTGCGTCGTCGGACCTGCTGCGCCCCCCGGCGAGAGCAGGAGGCGGCGGTCTCGACGACGTACGGCCCGGGGACCCTCTGTGTATCCCCGGGTCGTACGGCTTACTCCCCCGGCACCTGGCTCTGGTGGACGAGCGCGGCCGTGAGCGCGCCGTGCCACCCGCCGGACCCGCGCGCGCCGCAGCCGCACGACCACTGCCAGCGGCCCAGGCCCTCGCAGTGCACCACCGGGTGGTGGCTCAGCCGGGCGGCGGGTCGGCGTCGGGTCCTCATGCATTCGAGTTTGCTCCCGGGGTGTGACAGTTCGTGGGCGTTCCGGGTGCGACAGGCCGAGCGGGAGCAAGGTGTGGCGGGTCGGTCGATCCCCCGGTCGTCCGTTCGGCCGACCGTCGGTGGTGGATGGGACGATGACGACGTGCTGCCCCACCGCCTGCGCGAGGTCCACCGCCGCCGCCTCGCGACCCAGCGCCTCGCGGCCGCGGGCCTGCGCCGAGGCGCGGACGTCGTGCAGCTGCTCGGCTGCGTGCAGGCCCAGGACGCCCCGCTCGCCGCGTGGTCGCTCGCGATGCGCATGCGTCCGGGCACGACGTATGCCGGCGTGCTCGCCGAGCAGGCGGCCGGCGGGTGGGTGCGCACCCACGTCCTGCGGCCGACGTGGCACCTCCTGCGACCCGAGGACCTGCGCTGGATGCTGCGGATCACGGGGCCGAAGGTCGAGCGGTCCATGGGGGCACGCCACCGCGGCCTCGGCCTCGACGACGGGACGACGGCCGCCGCCCTCGCCGTGCTCGAGTCGTCCCTCGCCGGCCCCACCCCGTTGGTGCGCAGGGAGATCGCCGCCGCCTTCGCCGCTGCCGGGGTGCCGGCATCCGGGGAACAGGTCGGCCACCTGCTGCTCATCGCCGAGCTGAGGGCGGTCATCTGCTCCGGCCCGCCGCGGGGCACCGAGCACACCTACGTCCTCGTCGAGGAGACCGTGCCGGCCGGACCCTTCGACGACCTCGACGGCGACGACGCCCGGCGTGAGCTGACCCGCCGGTTCGTGCTCGGGCACGGTCCGGCATCCGACCGCGACCTCCACCGCTGGTCGACCCTGACCCTGGGCGAGGTCCGGGCCTCGCTGGCCGACCTCGACGGCGGTCTCCAGCAGGTCGAGGTCGACGAGCACGTGCTGTGGTTCGACCCCACGGTGCCGGACCGCACCACCCGGCCGCACCGGGCCTACCTCCTGCCGACGTTCGACGAGGCCTGCCTGACGTACGCCGCGACCGGCTTCCCGCGACGTGACCCGGACGGGACCCGTCAGCGGCTCGTGTCCGAGGCCGGCGGCGGCATCGTCGTGCTCGACGACGACGACGTCGGCACCTGGAAGCGCGTGGTGTCGCGCAACGAGGTGCGCGTCACCGTGTCCCCGGACGTGCCGCTCGGCCGCGACGAGACGGATGAGATCGCGGCCGAGGCCGAGCGGCTGGCGGACTTCCTCGAGCGCCCCCTCGACCTCACCGTCGACGCCTGACCCGCTCACCCTTTCGTGCCCTCGCGGTCGCCGTACGATCGCGACATCTCAGCATCGCGGTCCTGCTGCCGACGCTCGCGGTCGGCACGCGCAGGCTCCGGGACACCGGCCGCGGGTGGCCGCACCTGCTGTGGATGCTCGCCCCCATCGCCGGGATCGTCGTGCTCGCCGTGCTGTGGGCCCAGCCCACCAGGGGCGACGACCCCGCCGCGGCACCGCTCCCGGCGTGACCCGGCGGGACGACCAGAGGCCGAGCACGCACGAAGGGCGCCGCTCCCCTGCACGGGGGCGACGCCCTTCGGCGTTCTGAGTCGGGTCGAGGGACTCAGGTCTTGACCGTCGCGGGTCCGGAGGACGGCGCCCCGCGAGGGAGTCGGGTCAGCCGCGCGGGATCACGAGCTCCTGGCCGGCGCTCACCTGGGCGGTGCTCATCGCGTTGGCCAGCTGGATCGCGAGGATGCCCTCGCTGATCGACATCGACGGCAGCTCGGCGGCGGCCACCTCGGAGAGGGTCTGCCCCGCCTCGACGGTGACCGTGCGCGGCGGCTCGGCCGCGCCGGCGCCCCGCAGCCCCACCATGCCGAGGACCGCGGCCAGGGCGACGACGAGCGCGACGAGGGCCAGGCGACCGCGGCGGGTGAGGCGCACGCCACTGGTCGCGGCGACCTGCTGGCCGCCGCCGGGGAGGACGACGAGGTGCGGCCGGCGGGGTGCCGTGACCCCGGCGTACCCGAGGTCCGCGGGGTCCCACGCGAGTGCACTCATGCTGTCCTCCATCCCGGCGGCCAGGGCGACCGTCGAACCGGTGTTCGATAGAACGTCTGTACGAGTTGTAGCACGGATGTTCGACTCCTTCAAGACACGCCTCGAAGAAATGTTTGAAATGTGTGTACGAGACTCGTACGCTGTCCTCATGCAGGAGATCCTGCCGACGAGCACCGACAGTCGGCCTGACCTGCGAGAACACCGGGTTCCACCGGCATCCGGCGCAGTGAGGTTCGAACGGCGCAGTGATCGTTGACCGCGCAATGACACCGAAGGGGTCGACATGGCACGTCCGAGGAACGCCGACATCCACGAGATGCCGGACCGCGGCGACGGCGGGGCGCTGACCCACCGCCAGCGCAAGGTCCTCGAGGTGATCCGCAACTCCATCGACCGGCGCGGGTACCCGCCGAGCATGCGCGAGATCGGCGACGCGGTCGGGCTCACCTCCCCCAGCTCCGTGGCCCACCAGCTCTCCGCGCTCGAGCGCAAGGGCTACCTGCGCCGCGACCCCAACCGGCCGCGCGCGATCGAGGTCATCTCCCCCGACACCGCGAGCGACGAGCCCGGCTACCGCGGGGCGGCCGAGCACGACGACGTGGACGTCACGGGCATCAACGACCAGCGCCCCGAGGCGTCCTACGTGCCGGTCCTGGGCCGGATCGCCGCCGGTGTGCCGATCACGGCGGAGGAGGTCGTCGAGGACGTCTTCCCCCTCCCCCGCCAGATCGTCGGCGAGGGCTCGCTGTTCCTGCTCAAGGTCGTCGGCGACTCGATGATCGAAGCCGCGATCTGCGACGGCGACTGGGTCGTCGTGCGCCAGCAGCCGAGCGCCGACAACGGCGACATCGTCGCGGCGATGCTCGACAACGAGGCGACGGTCAAGACCTTCAAGCGCAAGGACGGCAAGGTCTGGCTGCTCCCCCACAACGCGGCGTTCTCGCCCATCGACGGCGACCACGCGACGATCCTCGGCAAGGTGACGGCGGTCCTCCGCCGGATCTGACCGCGCCCGGGCCGCCGGTCGTCACGAGCGGGAGGTCTCGTCGACCCCTATCGGTCGACCGGTCGCTCAGTCGTCGCGGTCGCCCAGCCAGGCGAGCGCTCGCTGGCACGAGGCGACCACGTCGTCGGCCAGGCCCGCCTCGACCCACAGGTCCCACCACTCGTTGTCGTGGGACCGCACCGCCCGCCGGAGCACCTGGCGCGCCTTCTCGACGATCTCCTCGTCACCGGTGGGCAGCGGGGCCGTCTCCAGCCAGCCGGGCAGGGAGGGCTCGCGCGCCGCGGCGCCCGGGTCGACCGACGCCCCCACGGCGGCCGCGGCGGCGACGGCCTCGCACATCGTCGGAGCGCCGACGTATCCGGACGCCAGGAGCACCGAGTCGAGCGCTCCGAGCACTCGGCCGGGCCGCTCGCCGGGTGGCAGGGCCTCGAGCCGGTCGAGGAAGTCGAGCGCGTCGTCGTTCTCGAACGGTCCGGCCCCGGTCGCTCCCATGCTCGCAGGGTAGCCCCGGGCCGGACGGTCGCAAGGGTGACTGTGGTCGAACAGACGCGCTACGGCCGCAGCCGCTGCCACACCGCGGTGTCGACCCAGCGGTCGAACTTGCGCCCCACCTCGTGGAGCGTGCCGACGTGCCGGAACCCCACGGCCGTGTGCAGCGCCTCGCTCGCGGCGTTGGGCTGCGCGATCACCGCGAGGCACACGTGGATGCCGTCGGCATCGACCCGTCGGAGCAGCTCGTCGTAGAGCGCCCGCCCCAGGCCGCGTCCGCGGGCGCCCGGCGCGAGGTAGACCGACGTCTCGCGGGTGGCGTCGTACGCCGGACGCGCACGGTAGGTGACGGCATACGCCATCCCGACCAGCCGCCCCTGCTCCTCCGCGACGACGACGTGGTCCCCGGCACGGGTCGACGCGACCCGCTCGGCGAACAGCTCGGGCGGCTGCGGCTCGACGTCGAAGGTCGCGAGCGAGTGCAGCACCGCCTCGTTGTAGATCCCGGCCATCGCCGGCAGGTCGGCGGCCGTCGCCGTGCGCACGACGACGCCGTGTGCCACCGGCATCAGGCGGCGACCTGCGCGCGCAGCACCGCGCCCAGGGTCGGGGCGAGCGAGCCGTCGACCCGCAGCGTCATCAGCTCGTCCCCCCGGGTCGGACCCCGGGTCACCGCCATGACGGGGATGCAGCGCCGGGCCGCGTGCCGCACGAAGCGCAGGCCCGACATCACGGCGAGCGACGACCCGAGGACGAGCAGCGCGGGCGCGGCGTCGGTGAGGGCGTAACAGGCGTCGACGCGGTCGCGCGGCACCGAGCCCCCGAAGAAGACGACGTCCGGCTTGAGGGTGTCGGCGCCGCAGACGGTGCAGCGCGGCAGGTGGAACCCGCGGACCAGCTCGTCGTCGAGGACGATGTCGCCGTCGGGACGGATCTGGCTGCCGACCCGCGACCCGTCGGGCGCCTCACCCGCGGCCAGCCCCTCGAAGCCGGGGTTGGCCTCGGCCATCCGGGCCTGGAGCAGGTCGCGGTCGGAGCGGTCGGCGCAGGTGAGGCAGACGACCTCCGAGAGCGTGCCGTGCAGCTCGGTGACGTGGCGGCTGCCGGCGGCCTGGTGGAGCCCGTCGACGTTCTGGGTGATGACCGCACCGAGCGCGCCCCGTCGCTGGAGGTCGGCGACGGCACGGTGCGCGTCGTTGGGCTCGGCGTGGGTGAACCGCTGCCAGCCGATGAACGAGCGGGCCCAGTAGCGCTGCCGGGCCTCGCCGGACCCGACGAACTCACCGTGCTGCATCGGGGTGACCCGGCGCGTGCCGTCCGGACCGCGGTAGTCGGGGATGCCGCTGTCGGTCGACATCCCGGCACCGGTGAGCACCAGCGTTCCCGGGTGCGAGCGGAGGAGGTCGGCGAGCGCGGCGGCATCCGGCATGCCCACGATCATCGCATCCGCCCGTCCGCCGACGGCGACACGGCGGCAAACGGCCCGTCTGACCTGCGGATACTCGCGTGCTCGTCCTCGTCCACGTGGGCCGATCCGTTGTTACGGTTCCGAGCGGGACCGCACGACGGGGTGCGGCCACCAGCGGGACCGCGCGACTCGGTCCCTGACGGGGCAGGGTCGCACCTCCCGCAGCCACGCCGTGTGGCGCAGGGAAGGAGCACCATCGTGCACAGACTGACTCGCCGTGTGGTGGCGGCGGGGGCAGCGATGACACTCGCAGCTCTCGGAACCACCGCAGCCCAAGCCCACACCGTGGGCGAACCGGGCGACGACACGATGCTCGTCCACATCAACGACAGCGAAGCGGGAGGGTCCTACCACCAGACGTTCGAGCTCGTCTACGACGAGGCCGCCACCGACGGCACGCCCGTCTACATCTACGTCCCCGAGGGGGCGCTCGGCGGCGCGGAGGGCGTCGACAGCCTCGACCCGGCGTTCGACCACAACCCGAACGACGACTTCGAGCCGTGCGCCGACAACTCGGTCGACGACTTCGCGCTCACCCAGGCGCAGATCGACCTGCTCGGCGACGAGCTGACCAGCCAGATCGTCCCGGTCGACGAGGCCCACTTCGGTGACATCGGCACCGCGGTCGGCGAGGACGGCACGAGCAGCGACGCGCTCGTCATGCTCGTCTACAACGTGCAGGACGAGTCGTACTACGACTGCGCCGTCAGCACCTACACGGCCGGCTACTTCGCGCCGGAGTACATCGACGAGGCGGGGATGAACGTCATCGTCATCGACGCGTTCGACTGGGCCAACCGGATCGGTGACCAGACCGGGAACCCCGACGGACAGACCGAGCTCTACGAGGGCGTCATCGCCCACGAGCTCGAGCACCTGCTCATGAACTACTCCGACCCCGGCGAGCTCTCGTGGGTCGACGAGGGCCTCGCCGACCTCGCGGCGTTCCTCAACGGCTACGACATCGGCGGCTCGCACCTGACCTACCACCAGGTCTTCCACCGGGAGACGTCGCTGACACGGTGGGGCGGTGGCCTGGAGAACTACGGCGCCTCGCTGACCTACTTCCTCTACCTCTGGGAACAGGCCGGCGGCAACGGGGACGGCACGTACGCCCCTGACCAGCATTACGACGGCGCCGGTGGTGACCTGCTCATCAAGCTGATCTTCGAGAACGAGGCCGACGGGATGGAGGGCGTGCAGGCCGCCATCGACCAGTACAACGCGATGACGTCGGGCACCGACCTGCGCTCCGCCGAGGAGCTCTTCAAGGACTGGGCGATCGCCGTCAAGCTCGACGACGAGGACTCGTCCCGCTGGAACTTCATCAACATCGACTTCGGCGACCCGGACTTCACCGCCTGGACCGTCGACATCGCCAACGACGAGTTCTTCGACGGCCGCGGCCAGTACATCGGCCGGATGCCGGCGGCGCGCTGGGAGCACAACAAGAACGTGCCGGACCAGTCGGCTCTGCCGTTCGGGGTCTCGTACGAGACGTTCCGCAACCTGGGTCGTGAGATCGCGATCGACTTCGAGGGCTCGCCGACCGAGCAGGTCGCGCCGCACAGCGGCGACACCCACTGGTGGGGCGGGGCCGAGAGCCAGAACGACAACATCCTCGACGTCTCGAGTGCGGGCACCGCGGCCGGGGCCGTCGTGGACTTCTGGACCTGGTACTTCATCGAGGACGGCTGGGACTACGGCTACGTCGAGGCCCTCGTCGGCGGCGAGTGGGTGACGGTGCCGCTGTACCTCGACGGCACCCAGACCGAGGTCACGACCGACACCAACCCGCACGACAACAACGAGGAAGGCAACGGGCTCACGGGGACCTCCGGCGGCGAGTACTTCGTCGACGACCCGGAGTACATCCACCTCGAGAGTGCTCCGCTCCCGGCGGGCACGACCGACGTGCGGTTCCGCTACTCGACCGACGCGGCCTACCTCGACACCGGGTTCTTCGTCGACGACGTGACGGTCGGTGGCCAGGCGGCGACGCTGTCGTCCGAGCCGGGCAACTGGATCGAGACGAACGGCATCCAGGACAACAACTGGGTCGTCCAGCTGCTGTCGCCGTGCGACCTCACCCCGGGCACCACGTCCGAGGGCGAGATCGTCGACGACGCCGGGAACCACGTCTACCGGTTCGAGGGTGACTCGGTCCAGGAGGCAGGCTTCACCACGACCTGCCTGCGCAGCACCAAGGGCGAGGTCACCGTCGTCATCTCCAACCTCACGAGTGGCGACATCCAGGTGCTCGACGCCGACTACGACTTCCGGCTCCTCGGGAGCTCGGGTCGCGGTCGCGACTGACGCACCGTCGCACGACGACCCGAGGGTCGGCCCGGTTCGGGCCGGCCCTCGGGTCCGTTCGTGCTGGGCGGCGCCCCGCTCCTGACCGTGCCTTCGATGTCCATCACGCATCGATCCGAGATCTGGTCCCGTGATAACGAGGCGTTATAGGATGCCGTCATGATCGACGCTGCAGGACTCCGGGTCATGAAGGCCATCTCCGAGGAGGGGAGCTTCACCGCCGCCGCGGTGTCGCTGGGCTACACCCAGCCCGCGATCTCCCAGATGGTGCGCCGGCTCGAGCAGCGCACGGGCACCGTGCTCGTAGAGCGCGTCGGGCGCAACGTGCGGCTCACCGAGGCCGGCCAGGTGCTCGCCCGGCACGCGACGCCGGTGCTCGCCGCGCTCGACGCCGCCGAGGAGGAGGTCGCCGCGATCGCCGGGCTGCGCAGCGGGCGGGTGCGGCTCATGGCCTTCCCGTCGGCGTCGGCGACGCTCGTGCCCCGGGCGCTGTCGCTCGTCAAGGCCCGCTTCCCCGACGTGCAGATCACGTTCACCGAGGCGGAGCCGCCCGAGAGCCTCGCGGCGCTCAAGGCCGGCGAGTGCGACCTCGCGGTGGCGTTCGCGTACGAGGGCACCGACCTCGGGCGCGGCGAGGAGGACCTCGACCAGTTCGTCATCACCCCGCTGCTCGACGACGAGGTGCGCCTCGCGGTGCCCGAGGGGCACGCGGTCGCGGCGCAGAGCTCGGTCGACCTCGCCGACCTGTCGGGCGAGCCGTGGATCGCCGGGTGTCCCCGGTGTCGCGGGCACCTCCTCCAGCTGACCCACAACGCCGGCTTCCGGCCCGACGTGGCCTACGAGACCGAGGACTACGTCGCGGTCATGGGCCTGGTCGCCGAGGGCCTCGGGGTGGCGCTGATCCCGGACCTCATCCTGCGCACGGTGCACCACCACGACGTCGTGGCGCTGCCGATGACGCCCGCCTCACGCCGGTCGATCATGGCCGTGACGACGCCCGACCTGCAGCGCGTGCCGGCCGTCGCGGCCACGCTCGAGGCCCTCGCCGAGAGCGCGGCGTCGCAGTCGACAGCACCGACCGTGCGAGGCCCCGAGCCCGCCTGGTCGATCTGACGTCACTGCGGCGCCGACCAGCCTCGAGCACACCCTCAGGAGAACGGTGCCGCGGTCACGAACTCGATGTGAGCGGTGAAGGACGGCAGGGACACCGGCAGCCCGTCGGCGTCGTAGCACGCGGCGTACCACGTCATCGGCTCGGGGCGCGTCGCGACCCAGTCGGGTGACCCGCCCACGAAAGGCGGTCCGTCGGTCCAGGTTCCGGCCAGGAGCCGGGTGTCCCCGACCGTGCGCCCGCCGAAGCGCGCCATGAGGTCCCACCGGACGCAGACCCCGTCGAGCGACGTGGTCAGTCCGCTGGGCTCGAACGACACGAGCGTGCCCGTTGGCACCGTCATCTCCGTCGTGCCGATCGCGACCCCGGCCGTGTCACCGCCACCCTCGACCACCACGAAGTGACGGCCAGCCGCCGACGCGGCCAGCGCGACGGCGGGCCCGCCGGACGACGACCCCGGTGACTCCGCGGCGACCTGTGCCCAGAAGGCGACCACCAGCAGGAGGGCGCCGACCACGAACAGGAGACGTTGCCGGCCGGTCCATCCGGGAGCCTCCCCCCGGGGACCCAGCGGTCGTCCGAGCACGACCCACCTCCGTCCGCTCGATGGCGTGGTGTCGACCTCCCCACGAGCGACCGACCCTTCAGCGTGACAGGACGCCGCCGTCCCGCCCATGGCTCGGAAGGACCACACGCCCCGGATCAGCGTCCTGTCACGACGGCCACGCCCTCTCCGTGCTCGACGAGGGCGACGTCACCGCGCTGGTCGGTGCGGTAGACGGCGTACCCGTGACGGCGGAGCACGTCGAGGTGTCGCGGCGCGGGGTGGCCGTAGTCGTTGTCCTCTCCGACGCTGACCACCCCCACCGGTGCGGCGACCACTGCCATGAGTCCCTCGTCGAGGTTCGCGCTGCCATGGTGCGGGGTCTTGACCACGTCGAACCCGCCTGCGGCTAGGGCCATCCGGTGCTCGCGTCGCAGCCTGAGCAGGAGGTCGTGGCCCGACTCGCGCTCGACGTCTCCGAGGAGCAGCGCGTCAACCGCGCCCGTGCGCGCGGCCAGGACGACGCTGGCGTTGTTGGGCACCGACCCGTCGGCGATCCGCCGCCAGGGACTCCACACCTCGGCGTCGAGCTCGCCGACCGTGACCCGGTCCCCCGCGTGCAGGACGGCGACGGGGATGCCGTGCCGCGCGGCGAGGCGGTCGACGGCATCCGCCGCGGATGCCGGCTCGCGGACCGGACCGACGAGCACCTGGGCGACATCGCGACCCGAGAGCGCGCCGGCGAGGCCGTCGACGTGGTCGGCGTGGAAGTGCGTGAGGACGACGGCGTCGAGGGTCGTGACGCCCAGCCGGGACAGGCAGCCGTCGACGAGCGGCGGGTCGGGTCCGGTGTCGACGAGGACCGCGCGGTGCGCTCCGCTGCGCAGGACGACGGCATCCCCCTGGCCGACGTCGCAGACGACGACCCGCCACCCCTCGGGCGGCCAGGTGAGCGGCCGCGTGGGGACCAGGGCGGCGGCCGTGAGGAGGGCGCCGGCGAGCGCGAGCACCGGGTGGGCCGCGACGCCCGAGGCCACGGCGCGGCCGGTGAGGACGAGCAGGAGGGTGAGGGTGGCGAGCAGCAGGGCGCCGGCCGCGCCGTCGGGCCAGGGCAGGGTGCCGCCCGGGACACGCGCGAAGAACCGGGCAGTCTGCGCGATGCCGGCCGTCGGCACCACGCCCGTCCAGGCCACGACCACCGCCGCCGCCGGCCAGACGACGGAGGTCAGGGCCGCGGCGACCCCCGCGACCGTGGCCACCGGGACGAGCGGCGCGGCGAGGAGGTTGGCGAGCACGCCGACGACGCTCACCGACCCCTGGAGCACCACGACGACCGGCGCGGTCATCGCCTGCGCGGCGACGGGGACCGCGAGGGCGGGGCCCAACGGCGCGAGCCGGGGCGGCATCCGGGCGCCGATGGCGTCACCCCACGGACGGGTGAAGAGGAGCAGGCCGAGGGTCGCCAGCGAGGACAGGGCGAAGCCGTAGGACCGCGCGAGCCACGGGTCGAGGACGAGCACGACGACGACGGCAGCCCCGAGCACGGGCGGGCCGGTCGAGCGCCGCGAGCGGCTGAGCCCGATGAGGCCGATGGCGCCCATCGCGGCGGCCCGCACGACGCTCGGCTCCGGGCGGGCGAGGACGACGAACCCGGCGAGGGTGACGAGGGCGAGCACCGGACGGAGTCGGCGCGGGACGCCGATGAGGACGCACAGCCCGAGGACGAGGCCCACGACGACGGCCACGTTGCTGCCCGAGACCGCTGTCAGGTGGGTCATGCCGGTGGCGCGCATCGCCTCGGTGAGGTCGGCCGGCGTGCGGCTCGTGTCGCCGATGACGAGCCCGGGCAGGAGCCCTCGTGGGTCGTCGGGAGCGTCGTCGACCGAGGCCCGCAGGCCGGCGCGCAGTCGCTCGGCCCCCGCGGCCACCCGGCCCGGGCCCGAGACGACGGCCGGCCGGCCGGTGACCGCCAGCGTCGCGACGCGGTCGTCGGCACGATCCGTCGGGCCGAGCCTCCCGCGCACCACCACGGTCGCGCGCCACGGCAGCTCGACGAGGGCGGCGTCGCCCGTGAGCAGCACCGGTGCGGCGGTGTCGCGTTGGGTGCCGCGGGCGTCGACGCGCTGCATCGTCGCCTCCCGGAGCACGCGCGCCGCGTCGCCCCGGCCGGCGAGGACGACGGGGTCCCCCGTCACGACCACCACGGCCGTGACCGCAGCGCGGTCGGCCGCGAGTGCCTCGACCCCGCCACGCGCCCGCACCACGGCGTGGCCCGCCGCGGCCAGCTGGAGGAGGACGACCAGGACCGCGAACAAGGCGCACCCCCACCGCAGCGCCGAGACGCGGCCTCCTGGGATGGCGCCCGGGCCGGACCCGACCCGCGGCCGGGCGGGCAACCCCCTCGGCTGCGGCAGCCGTTGCTCCTGTCGATGCGGCCGGGCTCGCCATCCCCTCGGCCGCTGCTGCCGCCTCCGCCGCGGACGCGCGGCGACGACGATCGCACCGGCCACCGCCGCCAGCGCTGCGACGGCCACATGGCCACGGGGCGTGAGTCCGAGTGCGGCCGCGCAGACGGCCCACGCGACCAGGGCGGGCGCCAGCAGCCGGAGGTCGGTGGGCCGATCCCGCGCACTCCCTCCTGCCCCGCGCCGACTCACAGCGTCACCAGCGGACGGAGCTGGGCGAGGACCTTCTCGCCGATCCCGCTGACCTCGCCGAGCTCCTCCACGCTCGTGAACCGGCCGTGCTGGGTGCGCCAGTCGACGATGCGCTGGGCGAGCACCGGACCCACGCCGGGCAGGGTGTCGAGCCCGGCGAGGTCGGCGCTGTTGACCGACACCAGTCCCGGCGACCCCGTGGCGCCCCCTCCAGCACCCGGCCCACCGGTGGCCGCACCACCCGTCATCGAGCCGACGGGAGGGTCCGGGTCGCCGGGAGCGGGCACGCGGACCTGCTCCCCGTCGACGACGACGCGGGCGAGGTTGACCCGAGCCAGGTCGGCGTCGCGGGTCGGGCCGCCCGCGGCCTCGACGGCGTCCTGCACCCGCGAGCCGACCGGCATCCGCTGCACCCCGGGGCGTCGGACCTCCCCCACGACGTGCACCACGACGACGCCGGATGCGGCACCGCCCGGCGTCGCCGTCGTACCCGCAGAGGGCGTCGCCCCCACTGGCGTCGGCGACCCCGCGCCGGACGCTCCGGCTGGTACCCCGACCGGGACGGCCCCGGCACTCACGCCCGTCGGTCCGGCCCGCGAGCCGCCCCCGGGCGCCAGGACGGTCCCGTCGCCCTCCGACCGCGCCCACGCCACCCGCAGCCCGAGCACCGCGACAGCGAGGAGCGTCACGACCACCACTCCCAGCACCGCCCCGCGGCCGGGGTGCCAGCGCGCCCCGACGAGTGCGCTGGGCAGCCGGACCCAGCCACGCGGCAGGCCGACCCGCCCGTGCCGCCCGCCGTCGGGCAACGCGTCCCCACCCACGCGGTTCCCCGAGCCGGCACCGCGGTCGCCGCGGTCGCGGGGGTGGTGCTGGTCGAGGTGGTCGCGCCGGCGGTGACGGTCTCGGTCGCCTCGAGGCTCCTCCTCCCACGGTGCCGCGAAGGCGGCGGGGTCGAGGTCCCGCTCGGTGGGCACGAACCCGACCCGCGGTGACCTCAGACGGGCCAGGGCGCGGGGCGAGAGGACCTCGGGAGAGTGGCGACGCGGCATACGACGACGCTAGGAAGCCACCGTCTCGACCTCACGACCCCGCCGGGATCTGTGGACGGCGCCCGCGCCCAGCCGCTCCTGTGGACGAGGGGGTCCGATCTCAGCGGTGGCTCACCACGTGAAGCATCCGGACTCCCCCAGCCCACCCCCTGTCCGGCCCCGGCCCCGGCCCCGGGCCCGGGCCGACGCCGTGGGCAACCGACCGCGACCACCGCCGCCTCGCCGACACCGCACGCCGGCGGAGCGCCACGCACGTCAGCCGACGCGCCGGCCCCACCACGCGACGATGTTGCGCCGGTGCCGCGACAGCACGAGCAGCGCCAGCAGCACCAGCCAGACCCCGACGAGCGGCGAGACGAACCCCACGAGCCCGAGAGCCGCCACCAGACCCACGACCGCGACCACGAGCATCGTCACGACCGACGCCTCGCCGACGTACGGCAGCACCGTCTTCGCCAGGGCGAACACGACCACGGCCGCGAGCCCCACGAACGGCTCCAGCGCCAGCACCGCCCCGAGCGCGCACGCCACACCCTTCCCCCCGCGCCCGCGCAGGAACGGGCTGAACACGTGCCCCAGCACCACCGCGAACCCGGCGACGAGCGCCGGCACCGTGCCCATCGTCCGCAGCACGAGCACCGTCGGCAGCCACGCCTTCGCGACGTCGAGCACGCCCACGAGGACGCCCCACTTGCGACCCAGCACCCGCCCCGCGTTCGTCGCGCCGGGGTTGCCGGACCCGGCCGAGCGCAGGTCATGGCCCAGGGCGCGGGCCACGAGGGACGCCGGGTTGATCGACCCGATGAGGAAGCAGACGACCGCCACGACGGCGGTCTCGACGACGAGCCAGCCCATCGGTCAGCGCGCCACGACCGGCACCACACGGGGCACGACGGCGACCGCGAGCGTCCCCGGCCCGACGTGCGCCCCGACGACGGCCCCGAGCTCGACGACCCGCACCGTCACCTCGTCACCCAACCGCGAGCGCAGGCGCTCGGCCAGCCGCTCGGCCCGCTCGGGCGAGTCGAGGTGGTGCACGGCGACGTCGACGCCGTTCGCGCCCTCGGGCAGCGAGGTCGCAGCCTCGACGGACAGCTCCTCCAGCCGCGCGATCGCCCGGGTCGAGGTGCGCACCCGCTCCAGGGGCACGATGTGGCCGTCGCGCAGGCCGAGGATCGGCTTGATCGACAGCGCCGACCCGAGCAGCGCGCCGGCCTTGCCGATCCGACCACCGCGGCGGAGGTACTCCAACGTGTCGACGTAGAAGACGACGGTGGATGCCGCGCACGTGGCGCGCACGGCATCCGCCACCTCCTCGGCCGAGGCCCCACCGGCGGCCAGCCGCGCCCCGGCGAGCACGGCATACCCCATCGCCATGCCGAGGGCCCGCGAGTCGACGACGGTGACCGGCACGGGCGACTCGGCCGCGGCGAGGTCTGCGCCGGCGATCGTGCTCGACATGTCGCCGGAGATGTGGACCGAGACGATGGCGTCGGCCCCGTCGGCGGCCGCCCCCCGGTATGCCTCGAGGAACGCAGCCGGCGCCGGTCGAGACGTGGACACCGGGGTGAAGCGCCGCAGCGCCCCGGCCACCGCTGCCGCGTCGATGTCGACCCCCTCGGAGTGCTCGCGTCCGCCGATGACGACGTGCAGCGGCACGACGCGCACGTGCAGGCCCTCGAGGAGGTCGGGCGGGAGGTAGGCCGTGGAGTCGGTGACGAGGGCGGTGCTCACCCGAGCAGGCTAGTGCTCAGGCGTTCTGCCGAGCCGCGAGCTTGGCGGCGCGTTCCTCGCGCTTCTCGACGAACCGGCTCGCCTCGGTGTCGAGTGCCGAGACGGCGGCGACGAGCTCGTCGCGTGCGGCCTCTCCGTCGGCGTCGAGGCCCTCGAGCTCCATGACGCCCCACTGGCGCAGGAGCGGCTGGACGATGTCGTCGTGGTGGATGCGCAGGTCGTAGATGCCGGCCATCGCCATCTGCACCGCCTTGCGCCCGAAGCCGGGGATGACCGACCCGGGCATCTGGAAGTCCTTGACCTCGTCGGTGATCGCGCGCATCGTCTGGCTGGGCGTCAGCTCGAGCGCCGCCTGCACGATGTTGCGGTAGAAGATCATGTGGAGGTTCTCGTCCTTGGCGACCCGCGTGAGGAGCTTCTCGGCGATCGGCTCGTCGGTGAACTTGCCCGTGTTCCGGTGCGACACCCGGGTGGCGAGCTCCTGGAACGAGACATAGGCGCAGACGTTGAGCAGCGGCTTGTCGCCGGAGTCGTAGCCCGTCTCCATGGTCTCCATGCGGGCCCGCTCGAGCTCGTCGGGGTCGACGCCGCGGGTCACCAGGAGGTAGTCGCGGATGCAGAACGCGTGCCGCCCCTCCTCGGCCGTCCACCGGTTGACCCACGCGCCCCAGGCGCTGTCCCTGCCGAAGGCCCGCTCGATCTCGCGGTGGTAGCTCGGGAGGTTGTCCTCGGTGAGCAGGTTGACCTCGAGCGCGGTCCGGGCGATCTGGGACAGCTGCGACTGGTCGACCGACCACGGGTCGCCCCCGAGCTCCTTGAAGTCCCGGCCGAGCGACCACGGGACGTACTCGTGCGGCATCCACTCCTGGGCCGCGTTGAGGTGCCGGTTGAGGTTGTCCTCGGCGACCGGTTCGAGCGCGGCCAGCAGCTGGGCGGTGTCGAGCTCGGGCATGGGTCCTCCTCGGTGCGGTGAGGTCGGGGGGCGCGACCTCAGGCTCCCTGCCTACACCCTCACGGGGGGTGGGGCCAGAGGAGCGTGCGGAGAATCCCGGATGCCGTACCGCCGTCAGCCGGATGCCGCGCCTCCGGCATCCCGGATGCCGTGCCCCTCACCAGGGCAGCGGGGCGTCCAGCTCGCGCGTGTCGTCGACGGGCACCCAGCCCTGGCCGGGGAGCTCGACGTAGTCCGTGCCGGGACCCTCGGCGGCGAGCACCGCGACGGCCCTGAGCAGCCGCTCGACGTGCTCCTCGGTGGTCGCGAGGCCGGCACTGACCCGCACGGCGGTTGCGTGCGGCTCGTCGTCGGCGTCCTCCTCGAGGAGCGCGTCGACGAGCAGGTGCGCGCAGAACTTGCCGGCCCGGACACCGATGCCGTGCTCGGCGGACAGCGCCGCGGCGACGAGGTTGCTGTCAAGGCCGTCGACCGTGAAGGTCACGACGGGGCCGCGGTCGTGCTCGTCCCCGAACAGGGAGTAGGTCGTGACGCCGTCGAGGTCGCGCAGGCCGTCGAGGAGATGGGCGGTGACGAGGGCCTCGTGCTGCTCGATCGCGGCCCGGTGTTCGCGGATCGTCGCGCAGGCGGCCGCGAGGGCGACGGCACCGAGGACGTTCGGGCTGCCGGCCTCGTGCCGGGCGGGTCCCGTGGCCCAGCGGGTCGCGCGCTCGGTGACCTCGGCGCTCGCGCCGCCGCCGGCGAGGTAGGGGCGGGCCGCGTCGAGCCAGTCGCTGCGCCCGGCGAGCACCCCGGCGCCGAACGGGGCGTGCACCTTGTGTCCCGAGAACGCGACCCAGTCGACGTCGAGCGCCGCGATGTCGAGGGTGCGGTGCGCGGCCAGCTGCGCGGCATCCAGCAGCACGCGGGCCCCGTGCCGGCGGGCGACGGCGGCGAGGCGCTCGACCGGCCAGATCTCCCCGGTGACGTTCGACGCCGCGCTGAGGACGACGAGCGCCTGGCGCGGGCGGCGGGTCGTGCCGCGCGGCAGCGCCCGCAGGGCGTCCTCGAGGAGCACCTCGGCGTCGCGGGCCGAGCCCGGGACCGGCAGGCGCACGGTGTCGCGGCGGCTCCACGGCAGGAGCGTCGCGTGGTGCTCGGAGGAGAACACGACGACCGAGGTGTCGCGCGGCACGGCGCGGGCGAGGAGGTTGACCGAGTCGGTCGTGTTCCGGGTGAAGACGACGACGTCGTCCTGGCGGGCGCCGACGAAGCGGGCGACCTCGTCGCGGGCGGCCTCGTAGTGGGCGCTCGTGACGCGGGAGAGCCAGCCCGTGCCGCGGTGCACCGAGGAGTAGGTGCGGGTGGCCTCGGCGACCGCACCCGCGACGCGCTCCAGCGCCGGGGTCGACGCGGCGTGGTCGAGGTTGGCGTAGTCGACGTAGTCGCCCGACAGGGTCGGCACGAGCTCGGACCGGACGACCGCGGGCAGGTCGCGGGCCGGCGCGGCGTGGTGGTGGCGGAGGGCGGATGCCGTGGCACCGGCATCCGGCGCGGTGCGGGCGAGGCGCGCGAGCGGTGCGACGGAGGCGTTCGGCGCGGCGGCGGCATCCGGCACCAGGGCGGTGACGTCGGGGACGGCACGCAGCCGGGGACGGCGGTGGAACGAGGACGGGGTGGTGCTGGCGATCGACACGGTAGGGGTCTCCCGAGGCCAGAGGACCTCGGGGACGATCCCGGGATCCCGCGCTTGCCGGCGCCCAACGGGGTCGCCGACCAGGTCGTCACCCGGAGCACCCCACCGCGGAGGAGGGTTGCTGGCCAGCGAGCCGGGGCTTGTCGCTGGCACTCATGACCTACGCCGAGCAGTCTAGGGAGGCCCGGTGGGGGCGCGGCATCCCGGGTCCACGACCCGAGACGTCCCGCGCGGCGGCCACTTCCCCGCACATCCGTCGGGAGAACCGACTTCACGCGGGAACCTTCACCTTCGCGGGGGTTCAGAACCCTTGCGAAGGTGAAGGTTCCGGCATGGGGCGGGAAAGTTGGGGCTCAGGCGGGGACGACGTTGACGAGCTTGGGCGCCCGGACGATGACCGTGCGGATGCCGTCGGGCACCGCCGCCTGCACCTTCTCGCTTGCCAGGGCCAGCTCGCGCAGCGCGTCCTCGGTGATGTCGGACGGCACCTCGAGCCGGTCGCGCACCTTGCCCCGGACCTGCACGACGCAGGTCACCGTGTCCTCGACGAGCAGCGCCGGGTCGGCGACGGGGAACGGCGCGTGCACGACCGAGTCCTCGTGCCCCAGCCGCATCCACAGCTCCTCGGCGATGTGCGGGGCGAGCGGCGCCACCATGAGCACGATCTGCTCGGCTGCCTCGCGCGGCACCCCGGTCTCGAGCTTGGTGAGGGCGTTGTTGAGCTCGGTGAGGCGGGCGATGGCGGTGTTGAACCCGAGCTCGGCGTAGTCGGTGCGCACCGCGTCGATCGTGCGGTGCAGCACCCGCGACGTGGCGTCGTCCATCGGCGCCTCGACGACGACGACCGCACCGGTCTCCTCGTCCACGACGTTGCGCCACAGCCGCTGGAGGAGGCGCTGCGACCCGATGACCGCACGGGTGTCCCACGGCTTGCTCTGCTCGAGCGGGCCCAGGCCCATCTCGTACAGCCGGAAGGTGTCGGCGCCGAATGCGGCGTACATCTCGTCCGGGCTCACCATGTTCTTCAGCGACTTGCCGATCTTGCCGAACTCGCGGCTCACCGGCTCGCCGTTCCACGTGAAGGCCGGGTGGCCGTCGTCGCCGACGTCCTCCTGGACCTCCTTGGCCTCGACGTACTGGCCGCGCCCGTCCGTGAAGGCCGGGGCCTGGATGTAGCCCTGGCTGAAGTACGTGCGGAACGGCTCGTCGCTGCTCAGGTGGCCCAGGTCGTGGAGCACCTTGTGCCAGAAGCGCGCGTAGAGCAGGTGCAGCACCGCGTGCTCGACGCCGCCGACGTAGAGGTCCACGCCGCCCGGGTCGCGCGTGCCGGCCGGGGCGCCCGCGACGGGCTCGGGGCGCGGCCCCATCCAGTAGGCCTCGTTCTCGGGGTCGACGAGCTCCGCGGCGTTCGCCGGGTCGAGGTAGCGCAGGTAGTACCAGCACGACCCGGCCCAGTTGGGCATCGTGTTCGTCTCGCGCCGGTAGCGGCGGGTGCCGCGGCCGTCGCCGAGGTCCAGCTCGACCTCGACCCACTCGGCGACCCGCGACAGCGGCGGCTCGGGCTCGCTGCTCGCGTCCTCGGGGTCGTACGTCTTCGGGCTGTAGTCCGGGACGTCCGGCAGCTCGACCGGCAGCATCGACTCGGGCACACCGTGCGCGACACCGTCCTCGTCGAAGACGACCGGGAACGGCTCGCCCCAGTAGCGCTGCCGGCTGAACAGCCAGTCGCGCAGCTTGTAGGTCACCGTCGCCTCGCCGAGCCCACGCTCCTCGAGGTACGCCGTGATGCGCGCCTTGGCCTCCGCGACGCCCAGCCCGTCGAGGCTCACCTCGTCGTTGCTCGAGTTGATCGCGGGGCCGTCGCCGGTGAAGGCGGTCGTCTCGTCGTGGCCCTCGGTCGGCTGCACGGTGCGGATGATCGGCAGGTCGAACACCGTCGCGAAGTCCCAGTCGCGCTCGTCCTGCCCGGGCACGGCCATGATCGCGCCGGTGCCGTAGCCCATGAGCACGTAGTCGGCGACGAACACCGGGATGCGGGTGCCGTTCACCGGGTTCACCGCCCAGCCGCCGGTGAAGACGCCGGTCTTGTCCTTGCCCTCGGTCTGGCGCTCGATGTCGGTCTTGCGCGAGGCCGCCCGCCGGTAGGCACTCACGGCATCCTGCGGGGTCACCGCGCCAGCCGTCCACGCGTCCTTGGTCCCCTCGGGCCAGCCGCCCTCGGGGACCAGGGCGTCGACGAGCGGGTGCTCGGGTGCCAGGACCATGAAGGTCGCGCCGAAGAGCGTGTCGGGCCGCGTCGTGAAGACGTCGATGCCGCCGACCGCTGAGTCGGCGAGCGGGAAGGTCACCCGGGCGCCGTGGCTGCGGCCGATCCAGTTCCGCTGCATGATGCGGACCTTCTCGGGCCAGTCGACGCGGTCGAGGTCGTCGGCGAGCCGGTCGGCGTACGCGGTGATGCGCATCATCCACTGGCGCAGGTTGCGCTTGAAGACCGGGAAGTTGCCCCGCTCGGAGCGGCCCTCGTTCGTGACCTCCTCGTTGGAGAGCACCGTGCCGAGGCCGGGGCACCAGTTGACCGGCGCCTCCGACGTGTACGCGAGCCGTTGGCCGTCGAGGATGCCGGCCCGCTCGACGTCCGACAGGTCGTCCCAGTCGCGGCCGTCCTCGGCCGGCAGCGGGCGGGCTCCCGAGCGGTACTCCTCGACGAGCTCGGCGATCGGCCGCGCGCGACCCAGGCCGCCGTCGGCACGCACGGCATCCGCGTCGTACCAGGAGTTGTAGATCTCGAGGAAGATCCACTGCGTCCAGCGGTAGTACTCGGGGTCGATCGTCTGGATGGCGCGGCGGTCGTCGTGCCCGAGCCCGAGGCGGCGCAGCTGGCGCGCCATGATCGTGATGTTGTCCTCGGTCGTCTTGCGGGGGTGCTGGCCGGTCTGCACCGCGTACTGCTCGGCCGGCAGCCCGAAGGCGTCGTAGCCCAGGCAGTGCAGGACGTTCTTGCCGAGCATCCGGTTGAACCGGGCGAAGACGTCGGTGGCGATGTAGCCCAGCGGGTGGCCGACGTGCAGGCCGGCGCCGCTCGGGTACGGGAACATGTCGAGGACGAGCAGGTGCCCCCCGGGGTGGGCGGCGACGCCCTCCGGGTCGGCCCACGGACCGGCGGGGTTCGGGGCGTGGTAGGTGCCGCGCTCCTGCCAGCGGTCCTGCCAGGCGACCTCGATCTGCCCGGCCAGCTCGGCGGTGTAGCGGTGCGGGGTCTCGCTCATCTCGTCCTCGTCGTCGTCATCGTCTGCGCCCATGAAAAAACCCCTCACGCAGGAGGGGTCGCCGCGCCGGCCTGTGGCCCACGCGGCTATCGAAGGAGCAGCAGCCTCGTCACATCCTCAGCCTAGCCCAGCGGGGTGGTGGTCAGTGGAGCCCGTGGACCACCGCGTGGCCGCGACCCCGGGCGATGAGCCAGCGGTTGACCGGGACGGTGACGACGAAGGCGACGGCCAGCGAGAACGCGAGCGCCCCCCAGAACAGGCCGCTCCCGAGCCCGGCGTCCATCGCGCCCGGGACGACGAGCATCACCGAGTTGTCGACGACCTCCATCACCGTGATCGACACGGTGTCGGCGGCCAGCGTCACGGCAAGGGCAGCCTTGAGCGCCATCCCGGTGCGCAGCACGGGCGCCAGGGTGAAGGCGTAGCCGAAGACGAACGCGAGGCCGACCGCGAGCGCGATCGTCGACATCGTGGACAGGCCGAGGGCGGTGCCGATGACGAGGCCGAGCACCTCGCCCGTGGCACACCCGAGGAGGCAGTGGAGGGTCGCGCGCGCTGCCTGCGACCAGAGCCCGGCGCCGGTCCCGGGGTGGTGGCGGGGGCCGGTCTCGAGTCGGGGCGCGGCCCCGTGCTGGTGGGTCGTCTCGGGGTGGGGCGCGTGCGTGTCCATGACCCCGGCAACAATACCCCCATGGGGTATGTTCCCGCTTCCGTCGACTACGCCGTCCCGGCGAGCAGGCCGGCGAGCAAGAGGGCCTGGGCCAGGTGGTAGGTGACGATGACGACCGGCCTGCCCCAGTGGCGCTCGGCGACGAACCGACCGTGCGCGAGGACGGTGTCGCTGACGACGAACAGGGTGGCCCCGAGCCCCACCAGCAGCCTGCCGGTCGCCCAGCCGGCGACCGCCATCACCCCGATGACGAGCATGTAGGCGGCGACCGCACCGGCGAGGGCCACTCCCCCGTCGCGGTGGGCCGACGGCAGGATGCGCCGCCCGGCGACCAGCGCGACGCCGAGCACCGCGACACCCATCCAGGCGAGCACCGGCCTGTCCAGCCCGACGGTGACGCAGGCGGCGACCCACGCGAGGTGCCCGAGGAGGAACGCGACGAGCCCGCCGAGGAACCGGTCGATCTCGGGCAGCAGCAGCACGTCCCCGACGAGGCCCAGCGCGAGGGCGAGCAGGACCCACCGGCCGGTCCGGCTGTCCGCCGCCCCGACGAGCAGCGCCACGACGAGGAGCCCGCCGACCACTGCGGGCTTCGCCCACCGCTCGGTCCGTCGGTCGTCGCGGACCACCGCCCGCCAGTCGACGAGCGCGACGACGGCGGTCACGGCGGCGGCGACCCACGCGGCATACGGCACGCCCGGCATCCTCGCAGCGACCCCCCCGCGTCCACCGCGGCGGGTGTGGGCCACCCCACCTGCGGGGTATCACCGCGCGCCAGCCGCTCTCCTGCGGGGTGAGGACTGCCGTCAGGGGGACGGTCCTCACCACGGCGAAGGAGGACACCGGGTGACCACGGCTCACGAGCTGCGACGCTGGCTCGTGCACGGCCTCCGGCTGGGCGCGGCCGGTGTCGCCGCTGCCTGCGAGGGTCGCGCCGGGGTGGGGGGCGCGCGCCCGCTCGTGCCGGGCACGGTGCTCGCCGAGACGGCGCTGCTGTGCCGCGTCGCCGGACGGCTGCTCGCCGACGAGCCGTGCCTCGCCCGCCTCGGGGGGCTGGGGGCGGCCCAGGCCCGGCTCGGCGAGGCGCTGACACGGGCGCTCGACCCGCACCGGGCCGCGCTCGTCGTCGCCGCCGACCCGCGCGAGCGCGTCCGTGAGGTGCTCCCGTTCGCGCTGCTCGGCGACCTGGACACCGGTCACCGGGCGGTCGCGCGCCGGCTGCTCGACCTCGGGTTCGACGCCGGGCTCGGGGACGAGCCCGACGCCTCCGACCGCCTCGAGCTCGCGTGGCTCCACGGTCTCGCCGCCGGGTGCCCCGCCGCGCCGCCGCTGCCCCCGGGCTCCGTCCTCGAGCGCGGCGCCGACCTCCTCCACGGCGAGCTGACCGACGCGTACGGACTCACCCACGCCGTGCTCCACGCGACCGACACCGGCCTGGCGGCACCGCGCACCTCCCGCCCGGCACCGGCGGTCGCGGCCGACGCTGAGGCTCTGCTCGGGGCCGCCCTCGCCGCCGGCAATCTCGACGCCGCGTCCGAGCTGCTTTGGACCTGGCCGATGCTCGGCCTGCCGCTCGGCAGGGGCGCCCGCCTCGCGCTCGACGAGCTCGGCGCGGCCGAGGCGACCCACGGGTTCCTCCCCGGGCCCGAGCACGACCCGACCGTGGCCGCCGGCCTGACCCCCACCGACCGCTCGACCTACGTCATCCAGACGAGCTACCACACCGCCGTCGCCGGGGGCATCCTCGCGGCGTCCCTGCTGCGCGGGGCTGCGCCGGCATCCCCGCGTCCCTGCGGACCGGCCGGCGACCTCGCCGCCGACCCCCTGCCCCTCCTCAGGCTCGCCGACGGACCGTGGGCCGAACGGCTCCGGGATGCCGTCCCGGCCGTGCGCGCCGCCTGCACGCCCCTCGTCCTCGGCGCCGAGCTGCGCGCAGCCGCCGCCCGCCGCGACCCCGCCCGCGTGCACCACGTCGTCGCCTGGGCGGCCGAACACGGCTGGGCACACCTGCCCTCGGTGCAGCAGGGCTCTGCCCTGCTCACCCGCGCGGCCCGCGCCGCCGCCGAGCCCGCCGACGTCGCCTGCTGACCGCGGATGCCGTCGCCCTCGGGACGCGGGCCGACCGGTCACCGCAGCTCGAGGCGCCCGTCGTCGATCCGGCCCAGCCGCATGACCGCGAGGTCGTGCGCGTAGCTCTGCACGACGCGCCACGGTGCCCGCTGCCCCTGCCGGGGAAGGAGGGGGGCCGCCCGCTGCACGTAGCCCGACGACAGGTCGAGCAGCGGTGTCGACGCGACGCCCACCTCGTCGTAGCGGGGCGTGGCGACGGCATACCCCTTGCGCTCCATGAAGCGCACCAGCGAGCAGAACCACCGTGCCGAGAGGTCGGCCCGCAGGGTCCAGCTCGCGTTCGTGTAGCCGACGGCGAGCGCGGCGTTCGGGACGTCGGAGAGCATGAGGCCCTTGTAGACGTGTCCCTGCGAGACGTCGACGACCTCCCCGTCGACGACGACCTCGGTGCCGCCACCGACCTCCATCCGCAGGCCGGTCGCGGTCACGACCAGGTCGGCAGGCAGGTGGCCCCCGGAGGTGAGCCGGATGCCGTCGCGGTCGAGCCGCTCGACGGTGTCGGTGACGACCCCTGCCCTGCCCGCGGAGATGGCCGCGAAGAAGTCGCCGTCGCGGGCGACGCACAGCCGCTGGTCCCACGGGTCGTACCGCGGGGCGAAGTGGGTGTCCACGGGATAGCCCTCCGGGAGCAGGCGGCGGGCCCGTCGACGCAGCAGCCGGCGGCCCGCGTCCGGCCGCCGGCGCATCAGCTGGTACGCCGCCGTGGACAGCGCGACGTTCTTGGCGCGCACGAGCCGGTGCGCGACGGCATCCGGGAGCACCCGCCGGAGCGCGTCCGCGACGACGTCCCCCGAGGGAAGCGCCACGACGTAGCTCGGGCTGCGCTGGAGCATCGTCACGTGCTCGGCGCCCTGCTCGACGAGGGCAGGCAGGAGGGTCACGGCCGTGGCGCCGCTGCCGAGGACGACGACGCGCCGGCCCGCGACCGGCATCCCGTCCGGCCACTCCTGCGGGTGGACGACGTCTCCGGCGAAGTCGTCGCGGCCGGGGAGGTCGACGACGTGGCCCGACGCGTAGGAGTAGTAGCCCGTCGCGAGGTAGACGAAGCGCGCCGTGTGCGTCACCGTGCCCTCGTCCGTGCGGGCCGTGACCGACCACCGGCGGCGGCCCGACGACCACTCCAGCCGCTCGACCCGCTGGCCGTGGTGGATCCGCTCGGTGACGCCGTACGCGTCGGCGGTCTCGCGGACGTAGGCCCGGATCTCGGCCGCGCTCGCGATCGAGGACCGGCCGCGCCAGGGGCGGAACGGGAAGCCGAGGGTGTACATGTCGGAGTCCGAGCGGATGCCGGGGTAGCGGAACAGGTCCCACGTGCCGCCCACCGCGTCGCGGGCCTCGAGGACCGCCCAGACCGTGCCGGCGCAGTGCATCGACAGCCGGCACGCCGCGTCGACGCCGGAGATCCCGGCACCGACGACGAGGACGTCGACCTCGAGCGGTCGCGGGGTGGGGCGGGGCACGGCGTCAGGGTATTCCCGCGCCGCGCGTGTCGAACCTCGCGCCGCCGCGAGCCGGTCGCGTCGGTCCCGCGTGTGACGATGGAGGACATGACCACTCTCTCCGACTTCACCGCCACGACGATCTCGGGCGAGGAGCGCTCCCTCGGCGACTACGCCGGCCAGGTCGTCCTCGTCGTCAACACCGCGAGCGCGTGCGGCCTCACGCCCCAGTTCGCCGGCCTCGAGGAGCTCTACCAGGACCTCGGCGACGAGGGCTTCGTCGTGCTCGGGTTCCCGTGCAACCAGTTCGGCGCGCAGGACCCGGGCAACGACGACGAGATCGGCCAGTTCTGCCAGGTCAACTACGGCGTGACGTTCCCGATGTTCGCCAAGGTCGACGTCAACGGCGACGACGCGCACCCGCTCTTCACGTGGCTCAAGGACGAGAAGCGCGGCCTGCTCGGCGGCAGGATCAAGTGGAACTTCACCAAGTTCCTCATCGGCCGCGACGGCGAGGTCATCGAGCGCTACGCCCCCACCAAGGAGCCCGCCGAGATCGCCGACGACGTGCGCGCCGCCCTCGCCGACCGGGCGGCATGAGCGCCTGGTTCCTCCTCGTCCCCCTCGCCGTCCTCGGAGGCTTCCTCGCCTTCGTCTGGCACCGGCTGGCCGTCGCCCCCGGGTGGCGGCCTCGCTGGGTCCGGTGGGTCGTCGCGGTCGTCCTCGTCGCGTTGACGGCGCTGGCACTCGCCGGGTTCGACGTGTGGGGTGGGGCGTTCACCCCGGCGCAGATGCGACCGGCCGTGTGGCTGGGCCAGGCGTTCCTCGCGACGTGCCTCTACCTCTTCCTCGGGCTCGTGGCGGTCTGGCTGGTCTGCGTGGGCATCTGGCTCGTCCGGTGGCGGCACGACCACGGTCGTGAGGCCCGGCGTCGGCTCAACCGCGTGGCCTCGCCGCTCGTCGCCGCCGTCGCCGTGGGGGCCACCGCCTACGGCGCGGTCGAGGCGGCATCCCCGTCGGTGACCCGGGTCGAGGTCGCCTCGGCCGAGCTGCCCCCACAGCTCGACGGGCTGCGCGTCGCTCTCGTCACCGACATCCACGCCGGTGCGGTGCGCAGCGCGGCCTTCACCCGCCAGGTGGTCGACCTCGTCAACGCCGAGCGACCGGACGTCGTGGTGATCGCCGGCGACCTCGTCGACGGCCCCGCCGAGCGCTACTCCCCCGAGATCGCCCCGCTCGCCGACCTCGAGGCGCCGCTCGGGGTCTTCGCGACGACCGGCAACCACGAGATGTACGCGGACACCGTCGACTGGGTGCAGGCCTTCGAGGACGTCGGCCTGGACGTCCTGCGCAACGAGTCGGTGGTCCTGACGCGCGACGGCGCGAGCATCACCCTCGCGGGCGTCGACGACGCCACCGGAGAGGGGCCGTTCGCCCCCGACTACGAGGCTGCCCTGGCGGGCGTCGACCCCTCCGGCTTCACCCTGTTCGCGGCCCACCAGCCGCTCCAGGCCTTCGACGTCGAGGGTCGCGGGCGTCGACCTCCAGGTCTCCGGGCACACCCACGGCGGCCAGATGTGGCCGATCAACTACCTCGTGCCGCTCCAGCAGCCGATGCTCGACGGCACGGCGACGGTCGCCGGCACGACGGTCGTCACGTCGCGCGGCGCGGGGGCGTGGGGTCCGGCCATCCGGGTGGCCGCGCCCCCGGAGGTCCCGATCATCACGCTGAGGCGGTCGTGAGCAGACCCGGGGGTCGTCGTCGGGGCCGACGGCCTGGCCCGGCCCGTCTGGGCGTCGGTCGACCCGCTCCTGCGCGACTACTACGACACGGAGTGGGGGATGCCGGTCCGCGACGAGCGGGGGCTGTTCGAGCGGCTGTCGCTCGAGGCGTTCCAGTCGGGCCTGTCGTGGGCGACGATCCTGCGCAAGCGGCCGGCCTTCCGCGAGGCCTTCCACGGGTTCGACCCCGAGGTGGTCGCGGCCTACGGCGACCGTGACGTGGAACGGCTGATGGCGGATGCCGGGATCGTCCGCAACCGCGCGAAGGTGCTCGCCACGATCACCAACGCCCGGGCCACGCTCGGTCTCCGTGAGGACCCCGAGGGCGACCTCGCGGACTTCCTGTGGTCGTTCCGGCCGTCGGAGACCCCGACTGCCCCGGACGCCGGACGAGGTCCCCACGACCTCGCCCGAGTCGCTGGCGCTGTCGAAGGCGCTCAAGCGCAAGGGCTTCGTGTTCGTGGGCCCGACGACGATGTACGCGCTCATGGAGGCGGTCGGCATCGTCGACACGCACCTGCTCGGCTCGCACCGCCGGGCCACGAGCGGGGTCTGGCCCGCCTGATCCCCGTGAGCCCACCAACGACGAAGGCCGGCTGTCGCCGGCCTCGTCGTTCGGTGGAGCTGAGGGGATTCGAACCCCTGACCCCCTCCATGCCATGGAGGTGCGCTACCAACTGCGCTACAGCCCCGAGTGGGGTGGCCCCCGAAGGGTGCGACGGTGAGTTTACCCATGACCCCCCGGGCCCGACCAAATCGGCCTCAGGGGGGCGAGGACCCGGTTCGCGAGGCCACTCCCGACGAGGCGTTCCACGTCTGGAGCCTCCACCCGGCGCGCCCCTCGTGCAGCTCGCCCCAGTGGCAGTTGCGGAGCCCGGCGAGCACCCGCCAGGCGACCTCGAGGTCGAGCCCGAGCACCCAGGCGGCCACGGCCCGCGCGGCGGCCCCGTGCGTGGACACGACCGCGCACGCCCCCGCCGGCAGGTCGGCCAGCAGGGCGTCGAGGCCCTCGCCCACGCGCACGAGCACGTCCTGCATCGACTCCCCGTCGCCCCCGCGGCGCACGTCCTCGCCGCGCAGCACGGCCGCCCGCTCCTCCGGCCACCGCTGCGCGACCTCCGCGGCCGTGAGCCCCTGCCAGGCGCCGGCGTGGATCTCGCGGAACCTCGGGTCCAGCTCGACGCGGATGCCGGTCGCGCGGCCCACGCTCTCGGCCGTCACCCGGGCGCGGGTCAGGTCGGAGGTGACGATGCGGTCGGGTGAGAGCGCGGCGACTGCCGCGCCGACGGCATCCGCCTGCGCCAGCCCCAGCTCGGACAGCGGCGAGTCGAGCTGGCCCTGCCAGATGCCGGCCGCGTTGTGCGTCGTCTCGCCGTGCCGGAGCACGACGACCCGGCGGCGTCCGTCGCCCGAGGGGGCTGGGCTCACCGGCCGCCCTGCTCGGTGCCCACGACGCCGAGGTCGATCGCGGGGCAGTCCTTCCAGAGGCGCTCGAGCTCGTAGAACGAGCGCTCCTCGTCGTGCTGGACGTGGACGACGATGTCGACGAAGTCGATGAGCACCCAACGGCCCTCGCGCTGCCCCTCACGGCGCACCGGCTTGGTGCCCATCTCGCGCAGGACGTCCTCGACCTCGTCGACGATCGACCCGACCTGGCGCTCCGACTCGGCGGACACGATGACGAAGACGTCGGTCAGGGCGAGCTGCTCCGAGACGTCGATGCCGGTGATGGTGGTCGCGAGCTTCTCGGCGGCGGCGGCAGCGGCGGCCCTCGCCAGCTCCAGCGCGCGGTCGGTGGCGGTCACGGTGCTCCTCGGTGTGGTGCGGGGGCCGCGTCCGGTGCGGAGGCGGCATACAGGTGGTGCTTGGAGATGTACTGGACGACGCCGTCGGGCACGAGGTACCAGATCGGCTCGTTGGCCCGCACCCGCTCGCGGCAGTCGGTGGAGCTGATCGACATCGCCGGGACCTCCTGGAGGTCGACGCGGTCGGCGGGCAGGCCGAGCTCGGAGAGCTCGTAGCCGGGGCGGGTGACGCCGATGAACCGTGCGAGGTCCCAGAGCTCGTCGGAGTCCTTCCACGACAGGATCTGGGCCAGCGCGTCGGCGCCGGTGATGAAGAACAGCTCGGCCTCGGGGCGCTGGGCATGGAGGTCGCGCAGGGTGTCGATCGTGTACGTGGGCCCGTCGCGGTCGATGTCGACGCGGGAGACCGTGAAGCGCGGGTTGGATGCCGTCGCGACCACCGTCATGAGGTAGCGGTGCTCAGCGGGGGCGACGTCCCGCCCCTCCTTCTGCCACGGCTCGCCGGTGGGAACGAAGACGACCTCGTCGAGGCCCAGCAGACCCTGCACCTCCGAGGCGGCGACGAGGTGGCCGTGGTGGATGGGGTCGAAGGTGCCGCCCATCACCCCGAGCCGCATGCGTGCGGTGCTCAGTGGTGGCCGGGGTGCTCGGGCCAGTGCGGCTCGTCGCCCGGCTCGTTCATCGGGCCGGGAGCGGACGCGTCGTGGCGCACGCCCTCCAGGTCGGGACGCGCGTACTTCTGCGAGGTGCCGCGGAAGGACCAGGTGACGCCGAGGAGGAAGGCGAAGCCCATGAGCGCGAGGACCCCGTACATCCACGGGGGCATGGGGAGCTCGTTGTGGGCGGCCTCCTCGGCCGCGAGGAACGCCACGGTCATCGACATGCGGGTCAGCCTAGCGCCTCGTCTGTCCACCGATGTCGTCCACAGGCCTGTGCACGGAGGGCCTCCTTCCGTCTACGGCCTGTGGACGACGCGCCGGGCGTCGAGATAGCACAAGATTTCTCCCAGATGTGCTTGCGCGACAAACGTTCTCGGCACTAGAAAAGGGCTCACGCCCTCACCGGGTTCGGACCGACGGATCTCCGCCGGACCGGGTCGGAGGGGGCAGGTCGTACGGATAACGGCACAGCACTCCCCGTCCGGTTCGCCGGATGGTCGTGGACCCTTCGGGGTCCACGTCGCGCGCGACGGCGCGGGTGCCGCGGCCGACGGCCTGAGTCGAAGTCCGTCCCTCCGGGGGCGGCGCCACCGTCGCGTGGCAGACCCCTCGCGGTTCATCCGCAGGGACCGACCGGCTCGACACGTCGGCGCACGCCGACGACCGAGGGCCCCCGAACTCATACTCGGGGGCCCTCAGCCGTTCCCAACCGGTGTGCTGGCGCCCGCCCCGGGCGGGTCGCCCGCGTTCGCCGGGTGCCGCCCAGCGCGGCGATCTACCCTTGCCCCATGCCCGACACCGCGGTCGACCTGACGGTCGTCGTCCCCATGTACAACGAGGAGGACGTGCTCCCCCTCCTCGTCGAGCGGCTCCGGCCGGTCGCCGACGCGTGGGGCGTCGATCTACGAGATCCTCTGCGTCGACGACGGGTCGACCGACTCGACCCCGGTGATCCTCCAGCGCCTGACCCGCGAGTGGGACCAGGTGCGCGTCGTCAGGCTGCGGGCGAATGCCGGTCACCAGGCGGCGATCTCGGCCGGCCTCGCGCGGGCGCGCGGGACGTGGGTCGTCACCATCGACGCAGACCTCCAGGACCCGCCGGAGGTCATCGGCGAGATGATCGCGGTCGCGCGCGGGCAGGGGGTCGACGTCGTCTACGGCGTGCGCGAGGACCGCTCGACGGACACGATGTTCAAGCGGGTCTCGGCCGGCCTGTTCTACCGCTCGATCCGCGCCCTCTCCGACGTCGACGCCCACGTCGACGCCGGCGACTTCCGCCTCATGTCACGGGCCACCGTCGACGCCGTCAACGCCCTGCCCGAGCACAACCGCGTGCTGCGCCTCGTCGTCCCCGCCCTCGGCTTCCCCAGCGCGTCGGTGGGCTACGCGCGCGCTGCTCGGGCCGCGGGTGACTCGAAGTACCCGCTCGGCAAGATGATCCGGCTCTCGGTCGACAGCGTCACGGGGTTCTCGATCGCGCCGCTCCGGTTCGCGACCTGGCTGGGGCTCATCGGTGGCGTGGCCGCCCTCGGCGTGCTCGTCTTCGCGCTCGTGTCGATGCTGCTGGGCAACACCCTCCCCGGCTGGACGTCGACCGTCGTCATCGTCGCGGCCGTCGGCGCCGTGCAGCTGCTCGCGCTCGGCATCCTCGGTGAGTACGTCGGGCGCACGTATGCCGCGGTCCAGGCGCGTCCGGAGTACTTCGTCGCCCACGACTCCCTCGACGCGCAGCCGGGCCGGCACCGGCCCGGGACGGAGCCTCAGACCCGGATCTGACCGTCGCCCTCGACGACCCACTTGGTCGTCGTGAGCTCGGGCAGGGCCATCGGGCCGCGGGCGTGGAGCTTCTGGGTCGAGATGCCGATCTCGGCGCCGAACCCGAACTCGCCACCGTCGGTGAAGCGCGTGCTCGCGTTGACCATGACCGCCGCTGCGTCGACCTCGGCGGTGAACCGGCGGGCGGCGCCGCGGTCCTCGGTGACGATCGCCTCGGTGTGGCCCGAGCCGTAGCGGCGGATGTGCTCGAGCGCGGCGTCGAGGTCGTCGACGACGCCGACCGACATCTCGAGCCCGTGGAACTCGGTCGCGAACTGCTCGTCGGTGACCGCGTCGTGGGCGACGCCTGCCGCCTCGGCCTGCGCCCCGGCATCCGGGTCGGTGTGGAGGGTGACGCCCTCCCCGGCGAGGGCGGCGAGCGCCTTCGGGAGGAACTCGGCGGCGACGTCGCGGTGCACGAGGAGCGACTCGGCCGCGTTGCAGACGCTCGGGCGGTGGGTCTTGGAGTTGACCGTGATGGCCAGGGCCTTGTCGAGGTCGGCGGCCCGGTCGACGTAGACGTGGCAGTTGCCGACGCCGGTCTCGATGACGGGCACGGTCGACTCGGTGACGACGGTGCGGATGAGGTCGGCGCCGCCGCGCGGGATGAGGAGGTCGACGAGGCCGCGCGCGGTCATCAGCGCGCGGACGGCGCCGTGGCCGCCCTCGAGGAGGCCGACGGCATCCGCGGGAAGGCCCTGGGCGGTGAGGGACTCGCGCAGGACGGCGACGGTGGCGCGGTTGGTGTCGGCCGCGGCGCTGCCGCCGCGCAGGATGACGGCGTTGCCGGACTTCAGGCCCAGGCCGGCGGCGTCGACCGTGACGTTGGGCCGGGCCTCGTAGATCATGCCGACGACGCCCATGGGGACGCGCACCTGGCGGATCTGGAGGCCGTTGGCCAGCGTGGAGCCGCGCACGACCTCCCCGACGGGGTCGGGCAGCGCGGCGATGTCGCGCAGCGCCTGGGCGACGGCCGCGACGCGGGGCGCGTCGAGGCGCAGGCGGTCCTGGAGGCTCTCCGGCATCCCGGCCTCGCGGCCGCGGGCGAGGTCGCGCTCGTTGGCGGCGACGACCGTGTCGGTGGCGGCGTCGAGGGCGTCGGCGAGGGTGCGCAGGGCGGCGTCCTTCTCGGCGCGCGAGAGGAGCGCGAGCCGGCGGGAGGCGGTGCGGGCGGCCTCGGCGAGCTCGCGCACCCGCGCGACGTCAGCGGGGTCGATGCCGGTGGTGCGGTCAGCCATACCTCCAAGGGTATGCCGGTCGCCGTCCGGCGCGTCCGTCCCGCCCAACGGTCGGCGAGTGGCGCGCCCCGCTGGGGGTCCGGGGCGCGCGGGGCGCCGCCGGGCGCGCCCCGGCCGACGGTCCGCGGCGCACCTCAGCGGCCCCCGGTGGTCCCGTCCGCCCGCCGGGTGGGCTTCGGCGCCGGTGGGAGGATGTGCCGGTGACGACGATCCTCTCCATCCAGTCCTCGGTCGCCTACGGCCACGTCGGCAACTCGGCGGCCGTCTTCCCGCTCCAGCGGCTCGGCGTCGAGGTGTGGCCGGTGCACACGGTGCACTTCTCCAACCACACCGGCTACGGCCACTGGCGCGGGCCCCTCATGGCGCCCGAGGACGTCCGCGAGGTCGTGACCGGCATCGAGGAGCGGGACGCGCTCGGCGAGGTCGACGCCGTCCTCTCCGGCTACCAGGGCGGCGAGCAGATCGGCGAGGTCATCCTCGACGCCGTCGCCCGCACCAAGGCCGCCAACCCCGCTGCCATCTACGCGTGCGACCCGGTCATGGGCAACGCGTCGTCGGGCTGCTTCGTGCACCCCGCGATCCCGGTGCTGCTCCGCGAGCGGGTCGTACCGCAAGGCCGACCTCATCACCCCGAACCAGTTCGAGCTGGGCTTCCTCACCGAGACCGACCCCGCCGACCTCGACTCCACCCTCGACTCCGTCGAGCGAGCCCGCGACATGGGCCCGTCCACCGTGCTCGTCACGAGCGTCCTGCGCCCCGACCGCCCGGAGGGGACGATCGAGATGCTCGCCGTGCACGCCGACGGCGCCTGGCTCGTGCAGACGCCCCGCCTCCCGATGAAGGCCAACGGCTCCGGCGACGTCACCGCTGCGCTGTTCACCGCGCACCTGCTCGAGACCGCGGATGCCGGCGTCGCCCTCGGGCGCACCGTGTCGAGCGTCTTCGACCTCCTCCAGCGCACGCACGAGTCCAACCGCCGCGAGCTGCAGCTCGTGCAGAGCCAGGCCGAGATCGCCGAGCCGCGGATGCAGTTCGAGGTCCAGCAGATCCGCTGAGCCTGCCCCACCCGGGAAGCTTCACGTCCGCAAGGGAAACTAACCCCGGCGAACCTGAAGGTTCCCGCATCGGGCGGGAAAGTTGGGCACGCCGGGGTCAGAGCACCACGAGGTCGTCGCGGTGGATGACCTCGCGCTCGTACTCCGGGCCGAGCTCGCGGGCCAGGTCCCGCGTCGAGCGCCCGAGCAGCCGCGGCAGCTCGGCCGCGGCGTAGTTGACCAGGCCGCGGGCGATGACCGCGCCGTCGGGTCCGCAGACGTCGACCGGGTCACCGGCGGCGAAGGTGCCGTCGACGCCGGTGATCCCCGCGGGCAGCAGCGACTTGCGACGGGTCGTCACCGCGGCCACCGCGCCCTCGTCGAGCAGGAGCCGACCCCGGGCCGTGGTGGCGTGCGCGAGCCAGCGCTTGCGCGAGGCCCGCGTCGCTGCCGCCGGGGCGAACACGGTGCCGACGTCGTGTCCGGCCAGCGCTTCGGTGACGTCGGGCAGCCGCGTCAGCAGGGTGGGGATGCCGGCCGCACCGGCGATGCCGGCCGCCTCCACCTTGGTCACCATCCCGCCGCTGCCGACGGACGACCCGGTGCCGCCGATCGTCACGGAGTCGAGGTCGGCCGTCGTCGCGACGAACGGCACGCGCTGCGAGCCGTTGCGGGACGGCGGCCCGTCGTAGAGGGCGTCGACGTCGGTGAGCAGCACGAGGCCGTCGGCACCGACGATGTCGGCGACAAGGGCGGCGAGCCGGTCGTTGTCGCCGAAGCGGATCTCCTGCGTGGCCACCGTGTCGTTCTCGTTGACGATCGGCACGATGCCCAGCTCGAGCAGCCGCTCGAGGGTGCGTCGTGCGTTCGTGTAGTGCGCCCGGCGGGTCACGTCGTCGGCGGTGAGCAGCACCTGCCCCACGGTGAGCCCGTGGCCGGAGAAGGCCGCCTGGTAGGCCGCGACCAGCGCCCCCTGACCCACGCTCGCGGCCGCCTGCTGCGTCGCGAGGTCCGTGGGGCGGCGCTCGAGCCCGAGCGGGCCGATGCCGGCCGCGATGGCGCCCGACGAGACGAGCACGACCTGGCGCCCCTCACGTCGCCGCGCCGCGAGGGCGTCGACGAGGGCACCGAGCGCACCGAGGTCGAGGTGGCCTCCGTCGGCGCTCGTCAGCGACGAGGAGCCGATCTTGACGACGAGGCGCTGCCCGTCGCCGAGGGTGCGGCGCAGGCGCGCGGCGGTGTCCGGCATCCCGGTCAGTCCTCGTCACCCACGGACGCCCAGTGGCCGGCCCGCCGCTCCTGCGAGAGCTCGTCACGGGCCGCGGTCTGGGCGTCCTTGCGCGCGTGGAAGTCGTCGCGCTTCTCGGTGCGCGTCTTGCGACCGCCCTCGTTCTCGAGCCGCACGTCGGTGCCGCGCGGGCCGCTGAGCAGCTCGGCGCCGGCGGTCATCGTCGGCTCCCAGTCGAAGACGACCGCGTTGTCCTCGGGGCCGATGAGCACGGTGGAGCCGGAGACGGCGCCGGCCTTGAGCAGCGCCTCCTCGACGCCGAGGCGGCTGAGCCGGTCGGCGAGGTAGCCGACGGCCTCGTCGTTGGAGAAGTCGGTCTGGCGCACCCAGCGGGTGGGCCGCTCGCCCATGACGCGGAACAGCTCGCCGTCCGCGGTGTTCTCCCGGCGCACGTGGAAGCCGGCGTCGTCGACGGCCTGGGGCCGGATGACGAGGCGCGGGCGCTCGGGGGCGCGCGCCTCGAGCTCGGCCCGGGCGGCGGCGACGTGCCGCGCGAGGGCGAAGCCCAGCTCCTTGAGGCCGGTGTGCGCGACGGCGGAGACGATGTGGACCTCGAGACCCTTCTCCTCCAGCATCGGCTTGACCATCTCGGCGAGGTCGCGCGCCTCGGGCACGTCGGCCTTGTTGAGCACGATGATGCGGGTGCGCTCCGACAGGGGCCGCCCGCCGAGCGTGTCGTCGGTGACGTAGGCGGCGAGCTCGTCCTCGATGACGTCCAGGTCGGTCATCGGGTCCCGGCCGGGCTCGAGGGTGGCGCAGTCGACGACGTGCACGAGCACCGAGCAGCGCTCGACGTGCCGCAGGAACTCCAGGCCGAGACCCTTGCCCTCGCTCGCGCCCGGGATCAGCCCCGGCACGTCGGCGACGGTGAAGCGCGCGGAGCCGGCCGTGACGACGCCGAGGTTGGGCACGAGGGTCGTGAACGGGTAGTCGGCGATCTTGGGGCGCGCGGCCGACATCACCGAGACGAGGGAGGACTTGCCCGCGCTCGGGAAGCCGATCAGGGCGACGTCGGCGAGCGACTTCAGCTCGAGGACGATCTCGCTGGACTCCCCGGGCTCGCCGAGCAGCGCGAAGCCGGGCGCCTTTCGCCGCGGGCTCGCCAAGGCCTTGTTCCCCAGCCCACCGCGGCCGCCGCGGGCGGCCACGAACGTCGCGTCGTGCCCGACGAGGTCGGCGAGCACCCGGCCGTCGGCGCCCTTGACGACGGTGCCCTCCGGCACGGGCAGGACGAGGTCGCCGCCGTCGGCACCGTTGCGCTCGTCACCGGCGCCGGGGCGGCCGTTGGGGGCCTTGCGGTGCGGGGTGTGGTGGTAGTCGAGGAGGGTCGTCGCCTGCGGGTCGACGGCGAGGACGACCGAGCCGCCGCGGCCGCCGTTGCCGCCGTCGGGGCCGCCGAGCGGCTTGAACTTCTCACGCTTGACCGAGGCCACGCCGTGGCCACCGCTCCCGGCGGCGACGTGCAGCACGACGCGGTCGACGAAGGTCGTCATGCCTGCGCTCCTGTCGGTCGTTCTCGAAACTTCTTCTGGGATGCCGTGAGGGGCGGGCCTACGCGGGCCCGCCCCTCACGACGTGGTCATGCGGCCGGGTGCAGGCACCCGACACCGGCGTCACTCCGCGGCAGCGGTCTCCGCCGGGATGATGTTGACGGTCTTGCGGCCGCGCTTGGCGCCGAACTTGACCGCACCCGCCACGAGCGCGAACAGCGTGTCGTCCCCGCCACGGCCGACGCCGTCACCGGGGTGGAAGTGCGTGCCGCGCTGGCGGACGAGGATCTCGCCGGCCTTGACGGCCTGGCCGCCGTAGCGCTTCACGCCGAGGTACTGGGCGTTGCTGTCGCGACCGTTGCGGGTCGAGGACGCACCCTTCTTGTGTGCCATGTCTAGGAGTCCTTCGGTGAGTTCCGGGCGGCGATCAGGCGTCGATCGCGGTGATCTTGACCTGGGTGAGCGGCTGGCGGTGGCCCTGACGCTTGCGGTACCCGGTCTTGTTCTTGTACTTGAGGATCGTGATCTTCGGGCCCTTGGCGGCCTTGACGACCTCAGCCGTGACCTTGACCTTCGCGAGCTTGCTCGCGTCGCTGGTCACGGTGCCCCCGTCGACGACGAGCAGCGGCTGGAGCTGCACCTTGTCGCCGGCCTGGCCGATCTTGTCGATGAGCAGGACGTCGCCGACGGAGACCTTCTCCTGGCGACCACCTGCGCGCACAATCGCGTACACAGTCGTACTCACTTTCATCACTCGCACGCCTCCTGGATGACCGGCCGATAGCAACCCCGTGGACGACACGGGACATCAGCTCGGTGGGCGCACCGACTGTCAAGACTACCGGGGCTCCGGTGGCCCTCCAAATCACCGGGGCCACCGAGGCCTCGGCAGCCCTCGACATCACACGCCTTGCTGCTCCTCGGGGCTCGCCGCGCGCGGCGGGCCGGCGGGGGCGACGACGCGCCCGCGCTTGCGCCGGCCCCGCGTGGCGACGACGGGCTCCGCGACGACGGACGGCGCGACGGCATCCGGCAGGGCGGCCTCCGGCACCGACACGACACGGTGCCCGGCCACGGCCTCCGGCGCCTCCTCGGCGGCTGCGACGACGACGTCGCTGACCGCTTCGGCCACCTCGACCCTGGGCTCGGCTTCGGGCGCCTGGTCCGCGAAATGGGTGTGCTCGGCCTCGGGGACGTGCTCGGCGTCGTGCTCGTGCTCCCCGTGCTCGACCTTGCGCATCGCGGCGGCGTGCGCCGCGGCGGCGATCTGGGCCGCGGTGGGGCCCGACGGCGTCCTGTGCTCCTCGGGAGCCTGCGCGGCGGCCGAGCCGGAGGACCCGGACGAGCCGGACCCGCCCTGCGAGCCCTGGCCGCGCCGGCCCCGACCCGAGCGGGACCCGCCCTGGCCACCGCCGGAGTCGTTCGAGCCGCCCCGGTCGACGGGCTCGGAGTGCACGAGGATGCCGCGCCCGCCGCAGTGCTCGCACGGCTCGGAGAAGACCTCGACCAGGCCCGACCCGACCCGCTTGCGGGTCATCTGGACCAGGCCGAGCGAGGTGACCTCGGCGACCTGGTGCTTGGTGCGGTCGCGGCCGAGGCACTCCAGGAGGCGCCGGACGACGAGGTCGCGGTTGGACTCGAGGACCATGTCGATGAAGTCGATGACGATGATGCCGCCGATGTCGCGCAGCCGGAGCTGGCGGACGATCTCCTCGGCGGCCTCGAGGTTGTTCTTGGTGACGGTCTCCTCGAGGTTGCCCCCGGAGCCGACGAACTTGCCGGTGTTGACGTCGACGACGGTCATCGCCTCGGTGCGGTCGATGACGAGCGAGCCGCCGGACGGCAGCCACACCTTGCGGTCCATCGCCTTGGCGATGGCCTCGTCGATGCGGTGCGCGGCGAAGACGTCCTCCTCGGCGGTCCAGCGCGACAGGCGCGGTGCGAGGTCGGGCGCGACGTCCTCGACGTACTGGCTGACCTCGCCCCAGGCCTGGTCACCGGAGATGACGAGCGAGGTGAAGTCCTCGGTGAAGACGTCGCGGATGACGCGGACGGTGAGGTCGGGCTCGCCGTGCAGGAGCACCGGGGACCCGCCGCCGCCGGCCTTCTTGGCGCGGGCGGTGTCCGCCTTGGCCGAGATCTTCTCCCACGCCTTGGTGAGGCGCTCGACGTCGGCGCGCAGCTCCTCCTCCGAGGCGCCCTCGGCGGCGGTGCGCACGATGACGCCGGCCGAGTCCGGAACGACCTCCTTGAGGATCGCCTTGAGGCGGGACCGCTCGGTGTCGGGGAGCTTGCGGGAGATCCCCGTCATCGAGCCCTCGGGCACGTAGACGAGGTAGCGGCCGGGGAGCGAGATCTGCGAGGTGAGGCGCGCCCCCTTGTGGCCGATGGGGTCCTTGGTCACCTGCACGAGCACGGTGTCGCCGGACGACAGCGCGTTCTCGATGCGGCGGGCCTGGCCGCCCTCGAGCCCGGCGGCGTCCCAGTTGACCTCGCCGGCGTAGAGCACGGCGTTGCGGCCCTTGCCGATGTCGACGAACGCCGCCTCCATCGAGGGCAGGACGTTCTGGACGCGGCCGAGGTAGACGTTGCCGGCCATCGACGCGGTCGTCTCGCGCGAGACGTAGTGCTCCACGAGGACGCCGTCCTCGAGGACGCCGATCTGGGTGCGGTCGCCGCGGCCGCGCACGACCATGACGCGCTCGACGCTCTCGCGACGGGCGAGGAACTCCGCCTCGGTGATGATCGTGCGGCGGCGGCCGGCCTCGCGGCCCTCGCGGCGGCGCTGCTTCTTGGCCTCGAGGCGGGTCGAGCCCTTGACGGCGGTCGGCTCGTCGCGCTGCGAGCGCGGCTCGCGCACCCGGGTCACCGTGCCGGGCGGGTCCTCGTCCCCGTCGCCCGAGGAGCCACCCCGGCGGCGACGCCGACGGCGACGGCTCGTGCCGCCCTCGTCCTCGGGGGCGTCGGCATCGGCGGGACCGGTGCCCCCGGCCTCGTCGGCGGCCTCGGCGTCGGTCTCGGATGCCGTGCCCTGGTCGTCGTCGGACGCGGCGCGCCCGCGGCGGCCCCGACCACCACGGCGGCGGCGGCGCGAGCCACCCTCGCCGTCGTCGCCGGCGCGGTCGTCGCGGTCGTCGTCGGCGGGACGCTCGGCCGGCGCCTCCTCGGTCGTGTCCTCGGTGGCCTCGGGTGCCGCGGCGGCCGGGGCCTCGGCGGCGACGGGCTCGTCCTCGACGGCCGGGCGCTCGGTCGGCGCCTGGGCCGGCGCGGTGGCGCGGCGGCGGCGGGCCGCCACGGGCTCGGGCGCCTGGAAGAGCAGGCCGAAGGTCGGCACCACGGCGGGAGCCGCGTCGTCGTCCTCGTCCTCGTCGTTCTCGGGCTCGGGCTCGGCGGCCGGCTGGGCCTGCTGGGCCTCGACGGCGGCCTCGGGGGCCGGTGCCTCCTCGACGACGGGCTCCTCGACGGGGGCCTCGGACGCCTTGGCGGCCTTCTTGCGCGTCGTCTTCTTCGCGGCCCGCTTGCGGGCGGGCTTCGCGGGCGCCTCCTCCGGCGCGGCGTCCGCGGTGGCGGCGTCCTCGGGAGCGGGAGCCACCTCGGCGGCATCCGTCGCGGCCGGGGCGGCGGCCTTCTTCGTGGCCCGGCGGCGCTTGGGCTTCTCGGTGGCAGCCTTCTCGGTGGCAGCCTCCTCGGTGGCAGGCTGCTCGATGACCGTGTCGGTCGTGGTCGTGGGGTCGTTCTCGGAAGCCATGCGGCTCCTTTCGTCACCATGCGACGACGACCACACCGGGTCGGCCCTGAAGACCGGCTCCTCGTCGACCGCGTGGTGTGCGATCGGATCGTGCGGGGCGCACCCCGTCACGGAAGTCGACAGCTGCCCCGGAGCGGCTCGCGCGGGCGGCGCGGCACCTATCCGAGGCCGGCGGCGTCCTTGTCGGCGGCCAAAGGGTCGGCCACCCCGCCAGCTGCGTCGAGCAGAGGGCCTTGAGCCAGCCGGGTCACCAGGGGTGGGACCGGTGGCGAGAACCCGGTCACTGCGCGCAGTGCGGTCAGGATGTCGTCGGGGCGTACGGCCGGTGTGGTGTGCCGTACGACCATGCGCAGTATCGCACACCCCTCCTCGTCGACCCCGGTCACGCCCATCGCGAGCACCGCCTCGCGCGTGTCGAACGTTCGTGGCCCGGTCTTGAACGTGCGCGTCGTCTCCGCGACGTCACAGGCGAGGTATGCCGTGACCGCCTCGGTGACCGCGTCGGGGTCCGCACCGCGCACGACGAGCCGCCACTCACTGCCCTCGAGCCGCTCGGCGAGGGATCCCGGACCGGCCTGGACGACCTCGAGGACGTCCAAACCCTCGGGCAGTGCCTCGTCCAGGGCCGCGCGGACGGCCTCCGGGTCCACGCGCTCCGTCACCCGGATCTCGAAGTACTCCGCCTCGCTCGCGGTGCCCGTGGGGGCGGCGTTCGCGTACGAGATCAGGGGGTGGGGGTGGAACCCGGCCGAGAAGGCCATCGGCACGTCGGCCCGGCGCAGCGCGCGCTCCAGGGCCCGGGCGAAGTCGCGCGTCGAGGAGAAGCGCAGACGGCCCCGCTTCGCGTAGCGGATCCGGAGCTTCTGCACCGCGGGGGCGGGCGGAGGTCCCTCGGGGGTGCGCTGGCGGGCCATGACGCACCAGCCTAGGAGCGGGGAGCGGCGCCCGACGAATCCACGGTCCCCCGCATCCGCACCGATATCGTGCGTCCATGCCCGACGTCGACCGGTCCCGCCTCTCCGAGCTCATCGCCGCCGAGCAGGCAAGCTACGCCGAGCGGCATCCCCGCAGCCGCGAGCTGTTCGACGAGGGGACCAACCTCTTCGGCCGGGTCCCGATGACCTGGATGAACAAGTGGACCGGCGGCTTCCCCCTCTACCTCGACCACGCCCGGGGCAGCCGCATCTCCGACGTCGACGGCCACACCTACGTCGACTTCGCGCTCGGCGACACCGGCGCGATGGCCGGCCACTCCCCCCGCGCCACCGTCGAGGCGGTCGCGCGGCGGATGGGCGACCAGGGCGGCATCACGACGATGCTGCCGAGCGCCGACGCCCAGTGGGTGGGTGCCGAGCTGACCCGGCGGTTCGGGATGCCGCTGTGGAGCTTCACGCTGTCCGCGACCGACGCGAACCGCTGGGCCGTGCGCCTGGCCCGGCTGGCGACGGGCCGGTCGAAGATCCTCGTCTTCGGCTACTGCTACCACGGCTCGGTCGACGAGACGTTCGCGATCCCGGGTCCCGACGGCGCGGTCTCCCGACCGGGCAACGTCGCTCCCCCGGTGCCGCTCGACCAGACGACCCGCGCCGCGACGTGGAACGACCTGGCCTCCGTCGAGCGCGAGCTCGCCCACGGCGACGTCGCGGCGATCCTCACCGAGCCGGCCCTCACGAACATCGGCATCGTGCTGCCCGAGCCCGGCTTCATGCAGGGGCTGCGCGAGCTGGCGACGAGGCACGGCGCCCTGCTCATGATCGACGAGACCCACACGTTCTCGGCCGGCTGGGGCGGGGCGACGACCGAGTGGGGACTGGAGCCCGACCTGTTCGTCATCGGCAAGTCGATCGGCGGCGGCATCCCGTCGGGGGCGTACGGCATCAGCGACGACGTCGCGGCCCGGGTCACCCGCCACACGGAAGCCGGTGACGCCGACATCGTGGATGTCGGCGGGGTCGGGGGCACGCTCGCCGGCAACGCGCTGTCGACGGCGGCGATGCGGGCCACCCTCGGCGAGGTTCTCACCAAGGACGCCTTCGCGCACATGGTCGGCCTCGCGACGGCCTTCACCGAGGGCGTGCAGGCCACGCTCGACGACCTCGACGTGCCGTGGTCCGTGATCCAGCTCGGCGCCCGCTCGGAGTACCGGTTCACCCGGCCGGCGCCGCGCAGCGGCGAGGAGTCGGCCGCCGCGCACGACGACGACCTCGACGCCTACCTCCACCTCGCGATGTGCAACCGCGGCATCCTCATGACGCCGTTCCACAACATGGCTCTCATGTGCCCGGCCACGAGCCGCGCCGACGTCGACCGCCACACGGCGACGTTCCGCGAGGTCGTGGGCGCGCTCTACGCCTGAGCCGTCCCGGCGGTCCGGTCCGCGGCGCGCGCGTTGCGCACCGCCTCGACGATGCTCCAGACGAGCACCACGAGGACGCCGACCGCCGTGGACGTGGTCAGGTCGCGCTCCGCGTCCGCCCAGCCCTCTGCGACCAGCCGGTCCACGAACGTCTCGTTGAACAGGTCGCCGGAGCGCAGGAGCAGCAGCAGCGGCACCGCGAACGCGAGGTCGAGCAGAACGCTCACCGCGGCGAGCCGGCGGGTCCAGCGACCGTGCCGGAAGACGACGATCGCGAGCACCGCCTGGGCGACGAGCACGACGAGGAGCCACGGGATCCAGCCCGACCACAGCGCGGGGTCGAGCACCGGGACGACCTCCCCGGCGCTCGTGATCGGCGAGCTGGTCTGCTGCCAGACCAGCGCGAGAGCCACGAGCACGAGGAAGACCACGGATGCCGCGGTCTCGCCGAAGCCGACCCGGCCCGTTCCTCCCGTGTCGGGCAGCTGGTCGGGGGTCCACGTGTCGAGGGAGGCGTGCCCGGTGCGCTCGAGGACGACGAAGACGAGGGTCGTCCAGAACACGACGTGGAGGGCCACCGTGACAGCCAACGCGATGCTGCTGCCGACGAGTGAGCCGATGTCCGTCGTCGCGAGGTCCTCGACGAAGAGCCGCGCCACGAGGTTGCCGACCACCGAGATCGGCACGACCACGGCCAGGAGCACCCGCACGAGGCGGAGCCACTCGGGGTAGACGCCGGGCCCGATGAGGTGGAGGGGGCGGCCGCTGTAGCCGGCGGCCAGGCGCACGGGGTCGCCGAGCTCGACGAGGACCGCCTGCTCCGCGTCCCTGCGGGTCGGCGCGCCGGCCACGAGCCGGGCGTCGATCATGTCCTCGATGGTCGCGAGCAGCTCGCGCTCGACCTCCGGGCGCTGGGTCTCGTCGAGCCCGCGAACGGTCGCGGCGACGTAGCGGTCGGTGAGGGAGGCGGTCATCGCGTCGGTCCTCTCGGTTGGTGCGGTCGGTGGCTTCGGGGTCGGGGTGGGTGCGACGGCGTCAGCCGAGGTCGGCGATCGAGGCGTCGAGCGCCCGCCAGTCACTGCGCAGCGCGGTGAGGACGGCCAGGCCCTCGGTGCTCGTCCGGTAGAACTTGCGCGGCCGGGACTCGTCGGTGTTCCACTCCGAGACGAGCAGGCCCTGCTTCTCGAGGCGGCGCAGCAGCGGGTAGAGGGTGTTGGCGTCGACGCCGAACCCGGCGCTGGCCAGCGTCTCGAGGAGCGCGTAGCCGTAGCCGGGGGTCCGCAGGGTCGCGAGGCAGGCGACGACGACAGTGCCGCGGCGCAGCTCCTGGAGGTGGCCGGCCAGCACGTCCTCATCGGGGGTCATGCTCACACGATAGTGTGTCTCACACACTATCGTCAACGACACGGGCTTGCTTCCTGCGGGAACCTTCACCAACGCGCCGGAACGGTTGTCCTGCTGAGGTGAAGCTTCCGGGATCGGGCGGGAAAGTTGGGGTCGTCAGTCGCCGAAGCGCTCGCGGATCCGTACGAGCTCGACGGCGTGGGCGTCGAGTGCCCGGTCCTCGTCGTTCGCGGGCTCCCAGGTGGGGCACGGCACCGCGCGCCGGTGCTCGTCGATGCCGACGAACACCGTGCGGCAGAACGTCGTGAGCTCCATCCCGTCGGGACCGTCGGCAGGATCCCCCGACCGCACGTGCACTCCCACGTGCATCGACGAGCGACCGGTGTGCAGCAGCCGCGCCTCGACCTCCACGACGTGCCCGATCCGCAGCGGCCGGTAGAACCGCACCCCGCCGGTGAAGATCGCGACGTTGTTCGGGGTGCCGGTCCAGCGGGTCGCGAGCACGTGCGCGGCCTCGTCGATCCAGCGCATGACGATGCCGCCATGCACCTTGCCGCCCCAGTTGACGTCGGTCGGCGCCGCGAGGAAGCGCATGACGACGCGCGGCGCCGTGCCGGCATCCGTGTAGACCTGCCCCGCCATCGCTGCCTCGACCTGCGCCCGCAGGTCGGCCCGCCGCACCGCCCAGCGCTGCTGCAGCTCCTCCCCGAGCGTCATCGGCACGAACTCGCGCACCGGCGTCGACCGGCCCTGCTCGTCGACCGAGACGAAGATGATGAGGCAGCGCGTCGCCGGTTCGAGCTCACGGGTGCGCGGCTGGCCCGAGGCGACGTCGACGGTGATGTGCATCGACGTGCGGCCGGTGTGGACGACCCGCGCGGTCACCTCGACGAGCTCGCCGACCTCGACCGGACGCGTGAAGCGGACGTTGCCGACGTAGGCCGTGACGGCATACGTCCCGCTCCACCCGGCGGCCGCGGCGTAGCCCGCCTTGTCGATCCACTCCAGGACCCGGCCCGCCGAGACCGACCCGGACTGGCCGGCGTCCGTGGGCGCGGCGAGGAAGCGCAGCGTGATCTCCGAGCGGGACGGGTTCTCGGTCACGACCGACCTCCAGGCGACTCGGGGTTGCGAGCAGCCTAGGGGTGGCGGCGGTCAGGCGTGGGTGTGCTCCGCCATGCGCTCGCGGCCCGACCCGAGGATCGTGAGCGGCAGCAGCGTCTTGCCCGTGGGGCCGATCTCGATCTCGGTGCCCATCTGGGGGCACACGCCGCAGTCGAAGCAGGGCGTCCACCGGCAGTCGTCGACCTCGGTCTCGTCGAGCGAGTCGAGCCAGTCCTGCCAGAGCCACTCCTTGTCGAGTCCGGAGTCGATGTGGTCCCAGGGCAGGACCTCCGCCTCCTCGCGCTCGCGGGTGGTGTACCAGGCGAGGTCGACGCCGAAGGCCGGCAGCTCCTGCTCGGCGGCGGCCATCCAGCGGTCGTAGGAGAAGTGCTCGCTCCAGCCGTCGAACCGGCCGCCGTCGCGCCAGACCGCCTCGATGACCCTCCCGACCCGGCGGTCGCCGCGCGACAGCAGTCCCTCGACGATGCCGGGCTTGCCGTCGTGGTAGCGGAACCCGATCGAGGAGCCGTAGCGCCGGTCGGAGCGGATCGCCTCACGCAGCTTCGCCAGGCGCGCGTCGGTCTCCTCGGCACCGAGCTGCGCGGCCCACTGGAACGGGGTGTGCGGCTTGGGGACGAACCCGCCGATCGACACGGTGCAGCGGATGTCGCGGCGACCGCTGACCTCGCGCCCGGTCTCGATGACCTTCTTCGCGAGGTCGGCGATCTGCAGGACGTCCTCGTCGGTCTCCGTGGGCAGGCCGCACATGAAGTAGAGCTTCACCTGGCGCCAGCCCGCGCCGTACGCCGCGGCGACGGTGCGGATGAGGTCCTCCTCGGTCACCATCTTGTTGATGACCTTGCGGATGCGCTCGGAGCCGCCCTCGGGGGCGAAGGTCAGGCCCGAGCGGCGGCCGTTGCGGGTCAGCTCGTTGGCCAGGTCGATGTTGAACGCGTCGACGCGCGTCGACGGCAGCGACAGCCCGGTGTTCGTGCCCTCGTAGCGGTCCGCGAGGCCCTTGGCGAGGTCCGCGATCTCCGAGTGGTCGGCCGAGCTCAGCGAGAGCAGGCCGACCTCCTCGAAGCCGGTGGCGGCCAGGCCGCGCTCGACCATCTCGCCGATGCCGGTGATGCTCCGCTCCCGCACCGGCCGCGTGATCATGCCGGCCTGGCAGAACCGGCACCCGCGGGTGCAGCCCCGGAAGATCTCGACCGACATCCGCTCGTGCACCGACTCGGCGAGCGGCACGAGCGGCTGCTTCGGGTAGGGCCAGGCGTCGAGGTCCATGACGGTGTGCTTCGACACGCGCCACGGGACGCCGGGGGCGTTGGGGGCGACGCGCTGGATGCGGCCGTCGGGCAGGTACGTGACGTCGAAGAACGCCGGCACGTACACCTCGCCGGTGCGGGCCAGCCGCAGGAGCAGCTCGCGGCGCCCGCCGGGGCGGCCCTCGCGCTTCCAGTCGCCGACGATGTCCGTGATGGCGAGCACGGCCTCCTCGCCGTCGCCGACGACGGCGGCGTCGATGAAGTCGGCGATCGTCTCGGGGTTGAACGCCGCGTGCCCCCCGGCGACGACCAGCGGGTGGCTGTCGTCGCGGTCGGCCGCGTGCAGCGGGATGCCGGCGAGGTCGAGCGCGGTCAGCATGTTCGTGTAGCCGAGCTCGGTCGAGAACGAGAGGCCGAACAGGTCGAAGTCACCCACCGGGCGGTGCGCGTCGACGGTGAACTGCGGGACCCCGTGCTCGCGCATGAGGGCCTCGAGGTCCGGCCACACGGCATACGTGCGCTCGGCGAGGGCGTCGGGCCGCTCGTTGAGGACTTCGTAGAGGATCATGACGCCCTGGTTGGGCACGCCCACCTCGTAGGCGTCGGGGTACATCAGGGCCCACCGCACGGTCTCGTCGCCGGCGACCTCCCAGTGCTTGACGGTCGAGTTCAGCTCACCGCCGACGTACTGGATCGGCTTGCTCACCTGCTCGAGGAGCGGCTCGAGCGAGCGGAAGACTGACTGACCGGGCATCCCCCAAGGGTAGGTCGCCGCCCGGCGGTGCCCAAAACGGTCGACCGGCCGCCCTGCCGCTCGGCCGCCCGGCGTGCTGGGATGGGGCCATGAGCCCCGCCACCCCCGTCGACCCCGTCGACCTCGTCGTCCTCGGCCTCGGACCCGGTGGGGAGCACCTGGCCACCGAGGCGGCGAAGGCGGGCCTCACCGTCGTCGGCGTCGACGAGCGCCTCGTCGGCGGCGAGTGCCCCTACTACGGCTGCATCCCGTCGAAGATGGCGATCCGGGCGGCGAACGCCCTCGCCGAGGCCCGCCGGGTGGGCACGCTCGCCGGGTCGGCCGAGGTCTCGCCCGACTGGGGCACGGTGGCCGCGCGCATCCGGGACGAGGCCACCGACGACTGGGACGACCGGGTCGCCGTCGAGCGCCTGGAGATGTCCGGCGCGCGCTTCGTCCGCGGCCACGGACGCCTCGTCGAGCCGGGCGTCGTCGAGGTGAACGGCACGAGGCACGCCGCGTCGCGCGGGGTCGTGCTCAACACCGGCACCGCGCCGGCCGCCCCAGCCGTCGACGGTCTCGCCGACACGCCGTTCTGGACGAACCGCGACATCCTGCGCGCGACCGACCTGCCGGCGTCCATGGTCGTCATCGGCGGCGGCGCGATCGGCGTCGAGCTGGCCCAGGCGTTCGCCCGGTTCGGGACCCGGGTGTCGATCGTCGAGCTGGCCCCGCGGATCCTCGCGCCGGAGGAGCCCGAGGCGTCGGAGATCGTGGCGCGGGCGCTGGCCGCCGACGGCATCCAGGTGCTCGCCGGCGTGTCGATCCGTTCGGTGGCCCACGCCGACGGCCGGTTCACGCTCGCCCTCACCGACGCCGGGGGCACCGCCCTCGAGCTGGGCGCCGACCGCCTCCTCGTCGCGGCCGGGCGCCGCCCCAACCTCTCCGACATCGGGCTCGAGACGGTCGGCCTCGACCCGTCGGCGCGCTCGCTGGAGACCGACGAGCGGATGAGGGCCGGCGACCGGCTCTGGGCGATCGGCGACATCACGGGCAAGGGCTCCTTCACGCACGTGTCGATGTACCAGGCCGACGTGGCGCTGCGCGACGTCCTCGGCCGCGACGGGCACCCGGCCGAGTACCACGCGGTGCCGCGCGTCACCTTCAGCGACCCGGAGGTCGGCTCGGTCGGGCTGAGCGAGCAGCAGGCCCGCGATGCCGGGCTCGACGTGGCCGTCGGGATCGCCCCGCTCGAGCAGTCCACCCGCGGGTGGATCCACGCGGCCGGCGGCGAGGGGGCCATCAAGCTCGTCGAGGACCGCGGGGCCGGCCACCTCGTCGGCGCTACCGCGGTCGGGCCGACGGGCGGCGAGGTGCTCTCGATGCTCGCGACCGCCGTCCACGCGCGCATCCCCACGGCGACGCTGCGCTCGATGCCCTACGCGTACCCGACGTTCCACCGGGCGGTGCAGACCGCCCTGGCGGACCTCGAGGGGTGAGGGTGGCCGTCGTGGGGCGCGTCGTGGTCGCGATGGCGGCCCAGCCCCGCGAGCACTTCCTCCCCCGCTCCGCCCGCCGGCACGCCGCCTACGACGGACCGCTGTCCATCGGCCACGGCCAGACCAACAGCCAGCCGCGCACGGTGCGCGCGATGCTCGAGCTGCTCGACGTGCGTCCCGGCCAGCGGGTGCTCGACGTGGGGTCGGGCTCGGGGTGGACGACCGCCCTGCTCGCCGAGCTCGTGGGCCCGAACGGCTCGGTGCTCGGCGTCGAGCGCGTGCCCGCGCTCGTCGACAGCGGCGGGCGCGCGCTCGACGAGTGCGGGATGCCGTGGGCCCGCATCCGTGCCGCCGTGCGGGGCACGCTCGGCGCCCCCGACGAGGCGCCCTTCGACCGGGTACTCGTCTCGGCGATGGCGAGACGGGTGCCGGACGAGCTGGTCGCGCAGCTCGGGCCGCACGGCATCCTCGTCGTCCCCGTCGCCAGCCGGATGCTGCGCATCGAGCGCGACGACGAGCTCCCGGAGGGGCGCCGCGTCACCGAGCACGGGGCCTACCGCTTCGTGCCCCTCGTCATCGACTGAGGTGTGGGTGGGTCAGCCGGTGTAGTGGGCGTCGAGCAGGTCCTGGTACTTCTCGGCGACGACCTTGCGCTTGAGCTTCAGGCTCGGGGTCAGCTCGCCGTCCTCGACGGTGAGGTCGCTCTCGAGGATCGTGAACTTCTTGATCGTCTCCCAGCGGTTGAGGCCGGCGTTGAGCTGGTCGACGTAGCCCTGCACCATCTCCCGGCAGGCGTCGGAGGTGACGATCTCCTGGTAGGACGCGCCCTCCATGCCGTGCTGCGCCGCCCAGCCCTGGATCGCGTCCGGGTCGAGGGTGATGAGCGCGGAGACGAAGTTGCGGTCGGCGCCGTAGACGACGAGCTGGCTCGCGTAGGGGCACAGCCCCTTGAACGTCGACTCGATGATCGACGGCGCGACGTACTTGCCGCCGCTCGTCTTGAACAGGTCCTTCTTGCGGTCGGTGATCCGCAGGAAGCCCCGGTCGTCCTGCTCGCCGATGTCGCCGGTGTGCAGCCACCCCTCGGCGTCGAGCGCCTCGGCGGTCGCGTCGGGGTTGTTGTGGTAGCCCTCCATGACACCCGGTCCGCGCAGCAGCACCTCGCCGTCCTCGGCGATCCGGACCTCGGTGCCCGGCAGGGCCCAGCCGACGGAGCCGTAGCGGTAGGCCTTGGTGCGGTTGACGAAGGATGCCGCGCTCGTCTCCGTGAGGCCGTAGCCCTCGGCGATCTGCATCCCCATCGAGTCGAACCAGCGCGCGACGTCCTGGTTCAGCGCCGCCGAGCCGGAGATGAAGAAGCGGATGCGTCCACCGAAGCGGTCGCGGATCTTGGTGCCGATGAGCTTGTCGGAGATGGCGTACTTGCGGGCGAGCATCCCCGAGGGGTTCTTGCCCTGCTCACGCAGCTCGCTGACCTCGCGGCCCACGCCGCCGGCCCACACGAACAGCTTGTGCTTCAGGCCGCCCTCGCCGGCCATCATCGTCTGGATGCGGCCGTAGGCCTTCTCGAAGATGCGCGGCGCCGCCCCCATGAAGGTCGGGCGGACGACCGCGAGGTTGTCGACGATCTTGTCGATGCGACCGTCGATCGCGGTGGTGAAGCCGATCTGCAGCGGCAGGGTGAGCAGCACCTTGCCGAAGACGTGCGCGAGCGGGAGCCAGAGGTACTGCAGGTCGTCCTCGGCGAGGATGTTGATCGACTCGGTGGCCGCCGCCTCGTAGGTCCAGGCGCTGTGCCGCAGCCGCACGCCCTTGGGCCGGCCGGTGGTGCCGGAGGTGTAGATGATCGTCGCGAGCTGGTCGGGCTGGATGCGGTCGATGCGGGCGTCGATGGCGCCGGGGTCACCCGCGAGGTACTCGCGGCCGAGCTGGCGAACGTCGTCGAGGCTGAGCGTCCAGGCGTCGTCGTCGGACTGCCCGTCGAACACGACGACCCGGCTCACCCCGGGGATCTGACTGCGGATGGAGCGGAGCTTGTCGAGCTGCTCTGCGTTCTCGGCGAAGACGACCTTGGTGCCCGAGTCCGCGAGGATGAAGGCGACGTCGTCAGCGATCGTCGTGGGGTAGATCGTCGTCGTGGCCCCGCCGCTCACCATGACCGCGAGGTCGGCCAGGGCCCACTCGTAGCGCGTGCTCGACGCGATGGCGACGCGGTCCTCGGCCTCGACGCCGAGCGCCACGAGGCCCGCGCCGACCTCCCGCACGACGACGTCGAGCTCGGCCCAGGAGACCGTGAGCCAGTCGTCGCCGTCCGGCCGCACCACGGCGTGCATGAAGGCCGCCCGGTCCGGGGTCGCGGTGACGCGGTTCCGGAAGAGGTGGCCGACGCTCTGTGCTCGGTTCTCCAGCACGGACTGGTCGACGGGCTCGTCGGCGGGAGCGTGGATCTGGGGAGAAGCGGTGAGCATCGCGGCATCGTCCTCGTCGGTGGGGGCGTGGTGCGCGCATCCTGTCACACGCCGCACCCCGAGGGGAACGGCCGGTTACCGGCGAGTCGCAACCGTGACCCGACCCCTCGGCGGCGGCGGTCAGCGCTCCCGGCCGGACGTGTGGGCGGCGTCGACGAGCCCCACCGCGACCCACGAGACGAGCATCGAGGACCCCCCGTACGAGATGAACGGCAGCGGCAGGCCGGTGACCGGCAGGAGCCCGAGGTTCATGCCCACGTTCTGCCCGACCTGCACCGCGAGCCAGGTCGCGACCCCGACCCCCACGAGGCGCCCGAACTGGTCGGGCGCCCGCGAGGCGACGACGAGCACCCGCACGACGACGAACCCGAGGAGGACGATGAGGCCGGTCGCGCCGACGAACCCGAGCTCCTCACCCGCGACGGAGAAGACGAAGTCGTTGAGCTGGTACGGCACGGCCCCGGCCTGGGTGCGCTCGCCCTCCATGAACCCCTGCCCCCACATCCCCCCGGAGCCGATGGCGAGGCGCACCATCCGGGTCTGGTAGCCGCTCCCCTGCGGGTCGGCGGACGGGTCGGCGAATGCCGTGAGCCGGTCCCGCTGGTAGTCGCTGAGCAGGGGCGTGGTCAGGGCCAGGACGACGACGCCGGCCGCGGCCACCGTCGCGAGCACCAGCCACCGCCGCTGGACCCCGGCGACGGTGACGACGACCAGGCCCATCGCGACGATCACCGCCGCCGAGCCGAGGTCCGGCTGCAGCAGGACGAGCCCGGCCGGCAGGGCGACGAGCAGGGCTGCCAGCAGCACCTCCCGGGTGCCGGGGGCCAGCCCGCGCTCGGCCTGCGCGGCGAGCAGCCCCGCGAGCGCGAGGCACAGCCCGACCTTGGCGAGCTCGGCCGGCTGCACGGTGAACCCACCCACGAGCGGGATCCACGACCGGGAGCCGTTGACGGTGACGCCGAGCGGGGTGAGCACGGCGAGCAGGAGGAGGAGCGACCCGGCATACACCCAGGGCGCCGCGAGGCGCACGCGCTGCTGCCCGACCCGGCTCACGAGGAGCGCGAGCCCCAGCCCGACGGCGGCCGTGACGAGGTGCCGCACGAGGTAGGCCGTGCCCTCCGTGCGAGAGGTCGCCGACCACACGAGCAGCGCGCCGACGACCGAGGCGCCGCCGGCGGCCAGGTACAGCCCGACGTCGTGCCGGGCCCAGCGGCTCAGGACGGGACGATGTTGGTCAGCAGCTCGCGGCACCGCTCGACGTCCTCGGCCATGGCGGCCGTCAGCTCCTCCACGCTGTCGAAGCGCAGCGTCGGGCGGATGTGGGCGGTGAACTCGACCATGACGGTCTCGTCGTAGAGCTCGAGGTCGTCGCGGTCGAGGACGTACGCCTCGACCGTGCGGCGGTCCCTGGTCTCGAAGGTGGGGTTGGTGCCGACGCTGATCGCGGCCGGCATCGTGCGGTCGAACTCGTTCTCGCCGAGGTCGAGGCGGGTGAGCCACCCGGCGTAGACGCCCTCGAGCGGGACGAGGCCGAGGGAGTCGGCGGCGAGGTTCGCGGTCGGGAAGCCGAGGGCGCGGCCCCGGTGGTTGCCGTGCACGACCGTCCCGACGACGCGGTGCGGACGCCCGAGGATGCGAGCCGCCTCGGCGACCTCACCGGCGCCCAGGTGGCGGCGGACGGTGCTCGAGGAGAAGCGCTCCCCGTCGCCGACGTCGTCGAGCGCGACCACCTCGAAGCCGAAGTGCTCCCCGAGGTCGGCGAGCGTCGAGACGTCGCCGGAGTTGCGGTGCCCGAAGCGGGTGTCCATGCCGACGACGACGCAGCGGGCGTCGAGGCCGCGCACGAAGACCGAGCGGACGAACTCCTCGGGCGTCTGCCGCGCGAACTCGGTCGTGAAGTCGAGCACGAGGAGTCCGTCGATGCCGGTGTCGGCGAGCAGCTCGTCGCGCAGCGGCGGGGGCGTGATGAGCTCGGGAGCCTCGTCGGGGCGCAGCACGGAGACGGGGTGCTGCTCGAAGGTGACCGCGACGGACGGCAGGCCGAGCCGGTGGCCGGCCTCGCCGAGGGCGGTGAGCACCGCCCGGTGGCCGCGGTGGACGCCGTCGAAGTTGCCGAGGGTGAGGACGCAGGGCCGGAGGGCCTCGGGCGTCCCGGAAGGGTCGGTCCAGCGGTGCACGGGCACCACTCTACGAAGTCGCCGGGGAGAACACGACGAGGCTGCGCGCGGTGGCGCGCGACTCGTCGAGCATGGCCACGAGGGTGCCGTCCGGGGCGATCGCGGCGACGGGCTCGGCGCGACCGGGGACCGCGGAGGCGAGGCGCTGCCCGAACCCCAGGGTGCGCGCCTCGGCCTCGTCGACCTCCCGCACGGCGAACGCCGCCCGGGCCGCCTCGGCGAGCGGGGTGACGGGCATCGGCTCCCCCTGCCTGGCCTCGAGGTCGTCGAGCGGGTGCGCGGAGCCGAGGCCGAAGCCGCCGACGCGGGTGCGGCGCAGCATGGTCAGGTGGCCGCCGCAGCCGAGCGCCGCGCCGAGGTCGCGGGCGAGCGCCCGCACGTAGGTGCCCGACGAGACGGCCACCTCGACGTCCACGTCGAGCACGCTCGTGCCGTCCACCTCGAGCGTGCGCACGTCACCGACGGCGAAGCGGGAGACGGTGACCGGGCGGGCGGCCAGCTCGACCTGCTCGCCGGCCCGCACCCGGTGGTAGGCGCGCTCGCCCTTGACCTTGATCGCGCTCACGGCGCTCGGCACCTGGTCGATGTCTCCGGTGAGGGCGGATGCCGCCGCGACCACGGCATCCCGGTCGACCCCCACCGCGCCGGTCGCGGAGGTGACCTCCCCCTCGGCGTCGTCGGTCAGCGTGGCCTGGCCGAGCCGGACCGTGGCCGCGTACTCCTTGTCGCACCCGACGAGGAAGGTCAGCAGCCGGGTCGCCCGGCCGACACCGAGCACGAGCACGCCGGTCGCCATCGGGTCCAGGGTGCCGGCGTGCCCGACCTTGCGGGTCGCGCACAGCCTCCGGGCGCGGGCGACGACGTCGTGGCTCGTCCAGCCCTGCGGCTTGTCGACGACGAGGATGCCGTCGGGGGTCGGCTCAGCGGGCGAGCTCACCCGGCTCCTCGGTCCGGGGCTCGTCGCCCGCGGGCTCCTCGTCGTCCTCGCGGGCCTTCTTGTAGGGGTCGGGCTCGCCGGCGTGGACGGCGCCGGCCGCGGCGGCGGCCACCTGCGCGTCGCGCTCCTTGGCCTCCTTGAGGAGGTCCTCGAGGTGAGCGGCGGTCTCGGGGATCGCGTCGGCGATGAACTCCAGGCTCGGGGTGAGCCGGATGCCGAGCTGCTTGCCGACGAACGAGCGCAGCTTGCCCTTGTTGAGCTCGAGGAGGCGCGCGGTCTGCGCGCGCTGCCCGGCATCCCCGAACACCGTGTAGAAGAGCGAGGCGTGCTGGAGGTCGCCGGTGACGCGCACGTCGGTGATGGTGACGAACCCGAGGTCGGGGTCCTTGACGATCGACTCCAGGTTCTCGGCGGTCAGCGTCTTGATGCGGTCGGCGATCTTGTGGGCGCGTGCGGTGTCAGCCACGGCTCCTCCTGGGGTCGTCGGGACGGATGGGCGCCACCACCCTAGTGACCGCGGCTGGTGGCGGGACGGGAGCGGGCGGCACACCGCGTGGGTGTGCCGCCCGCTCACCGGGTGAGGACGTCGCGCGTCAGGCGCGCGGCTTCTCTCGCATCTCATACGTGGCGATGAGGTCCTCGAGCTGGAGGTCGTTGTACGACCCCAGGTTGATGCCGCACTCGAAGCCCTCGCGGACCTCGGTGACGTCGTCCTTGAACCGGCGCAGGCCGGCGATCTCCACGTTCTCGGCGACGACGACCCCGTTACGCGTGATCCGCGCCTTGGTGCCACGCTTGATCTCGCCGCTGCGGACGATCGACCCGGCGATGTTGCCGAACTTGCTGCTCCGGAAGATCTCGCGGATCTCCGCGGTGCCGAGCTCGACCTCCTCGAACTCCGGCTTGAGCATGCCCTTGAGCGCCTGCTCGATCTCCTCGATCGCCTGGTAGATGACCGAGTAGTAGCGGATCTCGACGCCCTCGCGCTCGGCGACCTCGGCGTTCTGGCCCTCGGCCCGAACGTTGAAGCCGATGATGATGGCGTTGGACGCCATCGCGAGGTTGATGTTGTTGAGCGTGATCGCGCCGACGCCGCGGTCGATGATCCGCAGGTCGACCTCCTCGCCCACGTCGATCTGGAGCAGGGCGTCCTCGAGCGCCTCGACCGAACCCGACACGTCACCCTTGAGGATGAGGTTGAGGGTGTCGACCTTGCCCGCCGCGAGAGCCTCGTTGAGGTCCTCGAGCGAGATGCGCTTGCGGGCCTTGGCCAGGCTCGCCTGACGGTCGGCCGCCTCGCGCTTCTCGGCGATCTGGCGCGCGGTGCGGTCGTCGGGGGCGACGACGAAGGTGTCGCCGGCCCGCGGGACCGTGGAGAGGCCGAGCACCTGGACCGGACGCGACGGGAGCGCCTCCGGGACCTGGTTGCCGTGCTCGTCGAGCATGGCCCGGACGCGGCCGTGCGAGGAGCCCGCGACGATCGCGTCACCGACGCGCAGCGTGCCCGACTGGATGAGCACGGTCGCCGTGGCGCCGCGACCCTTGTCGAGGTTGGCCTCGATCGCGATGCCGCGGGCGTCGCGCTCGGGGTTGGCCCGCAGGTCGAGCGCCGCGTCGGCCGTGAGGAGCACGGCCTCGAGCAGCTGGTCGATGTTCTGTCCCTGCTTCGCGGAGACGTCGACGAACATCGTCTCGCCGCCGTACTCCTCGGCCACGAGGTTGTACTCGGTGAGCTGCTGGCGGATCTTCGCGGGGTTGGCACCCTCGACGTCGATCTTGTTGACGGCGACGACGATCGGCACGTCCGCGGCCTGGGCGTGGTTGAGCGCCTCGATGGTCTGCGGCATGACGCCGTCGTCGGCGGCGACGACGAGGATCGCGATGTCCGTGACCTTCGCACCACGGGCACGCATGGCGGTGAACGCCTCGTGGCCCGGGGTGTCGATGAAGGTGATGGCCCGCTCGACGCCCTCGTGCTCCTTGTGGATCTGGTAGGCGCCGATGTGCTGGGTGATGCCACCGGCCTCGCCGGCGGCGACCTCGGCGCTGCGGATCGCGTCGAGGAGGCGCGTCTTTCCGTGGTCGACGTGACCCATGACGGTCACGACCGGCGGACGGGCCTCGAGGTCGTCCTCGTCCTCGGTGTCGACGCCGATCTCGAGGTCGATGTTGAACGAGTCGAAGAGCTCGCGCTCCTCCTCCTCGGGCGACACCATGCGGATGTCGTAGCCGAGCTCGCCACCGAGGAGCCGGAAGGTGTCCTCGTCGAGGCTCTGTGTCGCCGTGGCCATCTCACCGAGGTGGAACAGCACGGTGACGAGCGCGCCCGGGTTCGCGTCGATCTTGTCGGCGAAGTCGGACAGGCTCGCGCCCTGACGGATCTGGATGACGGTCGTGCCGTCACCGCGGGGGACGCTGACGCCACCGATCGACGGTGCCTGCATCTCCTCGAACTCGAGGCGCTTGGCGCGCTTGGACTTGCGGGCGCGACCGGGACGACCGCCACCGCGGCCGAAGGCACCCTGCGTGCCGCCACGACCACCGGGACCACCGCGGAAGCCACCGGGGCCGCCGCCGGGGCGACCACCGAAGCCACCGGCGCCACCGCCGGCACCGGGGCGACTGCCACCAGGACCACCCGGGCGGGCGCCGCCGCGGGCGGGACGCTCACCGGGACGGGCGACCGCGCTGCGGTCGGGCATCATGCCCGGGCTCGGACGGGCGCCGCCGGGGCGCGGACCTGCCGCACCGGCACCGGCACCGCCGGCCGCACCGGGACGGGCGCCCGGACGGCTCTGCGGGCGCGGCATCCCCTGGCTGGCGGCGAAGGGGTTGTTGCCCGGGCGGGGCGTGGCCTCGCGGGAGCGCCCCATGCCCTGGCTCGAGGCGAACGGGTTGTTGCCCGGGCGCGGCGCCCCGCCCGGACGGGGGGCCGGACGCGCACCGCCCTGGCCGGAGCCACCCTCACGGGCGGCGGCCGGGACCGGGGCCTGCGGGGCGGGAGCGGCCGGCGCGGGGGCCGACGGAGCGGGCCCAGCCGGAGCCGGGGCCGCCGGCGCGGGCGCCGACGGGCTCGCGGCGGCAGGGGCTGCCGGGGCGGGTGCGACTGGAGCGGCGGGTGCGGCGGGGGCCGCCGGGCCGGGACGCGACGGGGCGGGGGCGGCCGGGGCGGCTGCCGCCGGTGCCGAGGAAGCCGCCGCGGCCGGAGCCGGGGCAGCAGCAGGGGCCGGAGCCTCGGCCGCGGGGGCGGCCTTCTTGGCAGGCGCCTTCTTCACCGCGGGGGCCGCGGCCTTGGGGGCGTCGTCGGGGAACTTCTCCCGGTATCGACGCACCACGGGGGGCTCGATCGTCGAGCTCGCGCTCTTGACGTACTCGCCCATGCCATTGAGGCGCTCGAGGAGGACCTTGCTGGTCACTCCGAGCTCCTTGGCCAGTGCGCTCACACGGACTTTAGACACATTTCTCCTGTCCAGGTCCGTGCCGCTCTGGCCGGACCGTCGTTACAGCTGGGGGGTGCTCATCGCTGAGTACTCATCGGGTGCTCATCAGCGTCAAACCCGCTTTCGGTTCTTGCTCTCGGACGGTTGGTCTGCGGGAGGCCCCTGACCCAGTCGGCGACCGCGGTGTGGTCGGGTGGCGTGCTGCTGTGCAGCGCGCGCCCGAACGCCCGGCGGCGGACGGCGAGGTCGAGGCACGAGACGACCGGGTGCAGCCAAGCGCCACGCCCCGGACGACGGCGCTCGGGGTCCGGCTCGACGACACGGGTGCCGTCCGCTCCGGTCCCGAGGACCACTCGCAGGAGTGCCGACCGGCTATCCGTCCCACGACACCCGATGCACGTGCGCACGGGGTGCCCGGTCCGGGGTCCAGTCCGGTCGGTCCCCACCAGTCTACCGCCTACCCGCGGTCGGGCGCGTCATCGGTGCGCCGTGCGCCCGCGGCCGCGCCTTCGGTGTCGGAACGGATGTCGATCCGCCAGCCGGTCAGCTTCGCAGCGAGCCGTGCGTTCTGGCCCTCGCGGCCGATGGCGAGCGAGAGCTGGTAGTCGGGCACGACGACGCGGGCGGCACGCAGCTGCCGGTCGACGATGTCGACCGACGACACGCGCGCGGGAGAGAGGGCGGCGGCGATGAACGTCGCCGGGTCCTCGGAGAAGTCGACGATGTCGATCTTCTCGCCGTGCAGCTCGCTCATGACGGCGCGTACGCGGGCCCCCATGGGTCCGATGCACGCACCCTTGGCGTTGAGCCCCGGAACGGCGGAGTGGACGGCGATCTTGGTGCGATGGCCGGCCTCGCGGGCGAGGGCGGCGATCTCGACGCTGCCGTCGGCGATCTCGGGCACCTCGAGCGCAAAGAGCTTCTTCACGAGGTTGGGGTGGGTGCGCGACAGGCCGATCTGCGGGCCGCGCATCCCTCGCTTCACCGACACGACGAAGCAGCGCAGGCGCTGGCCGTGGACGTAGCTCTCACCTGGCACCTGCTCGGCGAGCGGGAGGATGCCCTCGACCGTGCCGAAGTCGACCGTGACGTGCCGCGGGTCGGGGCTCTGCTGGATGATGCCGGCGACGATGTCGCCCTCACGGCCGCGGAAGTCGCCGAGGATCGCCTCGTCCTCGATGTCGCGCAGCCGCTGGACGATCACCTGCCGGGCGGTGGCCGCCGCGACGCGGCCGAAGCCGGTGGGGGTGTCGTCGAACTCGGGGCCGAGCTCGCGCAGCGGGCGCGCGGGGTTGCCCTCCTCGTCGACCTCACCCTCCGGCGCGGGCACCTCGTGCTCCTCGCGGGCCCAGATGACGACGTGGCCGTTCTTGCGGTCCAGCTCGGCGCGCGCGTGGCGGTAGTGGCCGTCGGTGCGCTGGTAGGCGAGCAGCAAGGCCTGCTCGATGGCGGGGATGAGCACGTCGAGCGTGATGCCCCGCTCCCGCTCCAGGGCGCGCAGGGCGGCCAGGTCGATGTCCACGGTTCAGCTCTCCTTGCTCTCGTCGTGGCGGGCGAACTCCACCTGGACCACGGCACGGCGGATGCCGGCATACGGCACGGTCTCCGTGCGGGCGGGCGTCGCCTTGGTGGCGGGCACCTCGAGGGTCACCTCGGTCGGGGACGCGGACGTCACGCGCCCGGTGACCTCGTCGCCCTCGTGGTCGACGGTGAGGAGGCGGCCGACGTTGCGGCGGAAGTGGCGCGGCTCGGTGAGCGGCCGCCCGACACCGGGCGAGGAGACCTCGAGGGTGTACGGCTGCTCCCCCATGGCGTCGGAGGCGTCGAGCGCCTCGCTGACGAGGCGGGTCGCGTCGGCGACCTCGTCGAGGGTCAGTGGTGCGGTGGGCTCCGTGACCGTGTCGGCGCCGGAGAGGTCGTGGTCGACGAGGACCTTGACGACGCGTCGGCGGCCTGCGGGGGTGACGACGACGTCCTCGAGCACGAGGTCCGTCGGCGCGAGCGCCTGCTCCAGGGCTGGTCGGATGCCGTCTGCGGTGGTCATCTGTTCCTTCCCTCTCTGCAGTTTGTCGTCGGCGGGTGACCGCCGCCACCCACTCTAGGACACCCTGGGGCAGGCCCCTCACCGCGTGCGAGGATGCTGCGCATGGCGGAGCGGGCACGGGTGGGGGTGGCCCGTCGCACCCTCCTCTCGGCCGCGGTCGGCGCGGTCGTCCTGCCGGTGGGCGCATGCGGCATCCGCCTCGAGGACGACGCCCCACGCGTGCCGTTCGTGCCGACCCGCACCCCCGTGCCGGCCGAGCCGGAGCTCGTGGCGCTGACCCGCGACACCGCAGCCCTCGCCGAGGCCGCCGCCGCCGTGAGCGGGTCGCTGGCGGCAGACCTCGCGACGATCCACCGCCGTCAGCACGCGGTGCTCCGCACGACGCTCGTGCGCCAGCAGGTGCCGGCGGAGGACCTCGACGCGACCGCCGCGCCCACGCCCACGGCCACGCCCACCGCCACCGACACGACACCGCATCCGGCACGCCGAGCCCCACTGGTGGCGCGTCGGCATCCCCCTCGCCGGCCGCGGTGCCGGGGGGCCGCGCGGGGCTCGCCGAGGCGGAGGCCGCGGCTGCTGCGGCAGCCGGCAGCTACGCCGGGGTCGGCGCCGACCTTCGCGCGACGGTGGCGGCGCTCCACGCGCAGCGGTATGCCGCGGCGACGCTGCTCACCGGACGCGCACCCACCGTCCCCCGCGACCCGGTCCCGGGAGCGGAGGTCTCCGATCTGGTCTCGTTGACCTCTGGAGCGATCTTCCTCATGGAGGTGGTCGCCGCGCGGTCCGAGGGCAAGCAGCGGGCCCGCGCGGACGCGACCCTCCAGGCGCTGCGCGACCTGCGCACCGACCAGCTCGCGGGCGGCGCCCGGGCCGACGAGTCGCTGGGGCACCCGCTCCCGTTCCCGGTCGAGGACGCCGCCGACGCCGAACGGCTGGCCCGAGAGGTGCTCATGACGCTCCGAGCGGGGTACGGGCAGCACCTGGAGCCGCTGGTCACCGCGGAGGGCGCCCTCGGCCTGGCTGCCATCACGCGCTGGCTGGGCACCGTCGAGGTGCAGGCCCATCGGTGGGGTGTCCCGCTCGTGCCGTTCCCGGGCCTGGACTGACGGTGACGGACGTCCCGGTCATCCCGGCCGACTGGCTGGCCTGGATCTCCCGCCTGCCTGCGGAGGGCGGCCCGTCCGGGGCCGCGTGGGCGCAGGGGGCGCAGCGGCTGCTGGGCGAGGCCTTCGAGCGGTGGGACCTCGTGGCCGACGGACCGCTGCGTACCGGTTGGACCGCGGTGGTCGCCCCGGTGCGGCGCGACGGGCAGCCGCTGGCGCTCAAGGTCGTGCGCCGCAGCGAGGACACCGACGGCGAGCCGATCGCGCTGCGCCACTGGGCCGGCGACGGATCCGTGCGCCTCGTGGCGGCCCTCCCCAGCGAGGGGATGCTGCTGCTCGAACGGCTCGACCCGCACGTCGACCTGCGCACCGTCGACGCCGACACGGGCTGCGAGGTCATCGGTGGCCTGTTGGCTCGGCTCCACGTCCCTGCGCCTCCCACCCTGGGCCGCCTGAGCACGTGGGCGGCGGGCTGGCTCGAGGAGGCCGCCCGGCGCGACGCGCTCCCTCGGCGGATGGTCGCGCGGGCTCATGGCCTGCACCGGGAGCTGACGAGCGACCCGGAGTGCGACGCGACGCTCGTCCACGGGGACCTGCACTACGAGAACGTCCTGGCCGGGGATCGCGAGCAGTGGCTGGCCATCGACCCCCAGCCGAGGGCCGGCCACCCCGGGTGGGACCTCCACGCCGTGCTGCGCAACCGTCGCGACGAGCTCGGGACGGGTGCTGCACTGCGCTGGTCGGTGCGCCGCCGCACCGACATCCTGTGTGAGGCCGCGGGGATCGACGAGGAGGTGGCGCGGCGCTGGACGATCGTGCGCTGCGCCATCGAGGCCGTCTGGGCGCTCGACGACGACAACGCCGACGAGGTCTCCTTCTCCGTCGCCCTCGCCAAGGCTCTCGACGACTGACCCTCCCCGGATCACCATCGGTCCCCCGGCGCCGGTCAGGCTGCCGCGAGCAGGTCGACGAGGTGTCGCTCGAGCCGGGATGCCGTGAGGGGTCGCTTCGGTGGGCGCGTGGGTTCCCAGCCCCACCCGGTCAGCGGGGGTGCGTGGCTGCGGTAGCGGTGCCCGGTCGGGGTGATGACCTCGAGCTCGCGCGGCCGGTGCCGTGGCGGCCGCGGTCGCGGCGGCGACCCTCCGCGCCGGCGGGCCGACGTGGCCGGTCGACGCTTGCGTGGAAGTCGCCGGCGACGGTCGCGGTGCTCCCGGGCCGGCTCGGACTCTGGCCCGGCTGCGACCCGGGCGCCTGCGGTCGTGGCCGCTCGCTCGTGCTTGCTTGGGACTGCCGGGGCGGGTCCGGGGTGGGTCACCCGCACCGCCCAGCCGGGGGCCTCCTTGACCTGGTTGCAGCGGGCGCACCTGCCGTCGCCGTTGGCCCAGGCGGTGCGGCCCCCACCGTGCACCGGGGTGGTGTGGTCGGCGTGCACCACCGGCGCCTGGCACCAGGGGGTGGAGCACACGTCGTCGCGCAGCACCAGCATCCGGCGCAGCAGCCCAGCGAAGACCCGACGCCGGGAGTCCATCGCGACCAGGTCCCGCCCGCCCGGGGTCGTGTACAGCCGCCGCACCCACACGCTGGCGGCGTCATCAGCGTCGCGTAGCCGGGCGCGGGCGACCGGGGCCGGCACGCTGCCGTGGCCGGGGACGCGGGCCGGCTCGAACACCGACCGGGTCGGGTCGCCGGTGCCGAGCAGGGCCCGGTCGGTGATCACCAGGTGCACCTCCACCGGCTGCACCTGCCCGACGGCGCGACCGGACAGCAGCCGCAGCGCCGCGTCGGCGGCGACCGCCCCGGCACCTCTGCCGTCGGGGGCCTCGTCGGGGCACTGCCCGGCCAGCACCGCCCGGGAGCGGGCCAGCAGCGCCGCGTGCGCCCCGACCACCTCCGTCAGCGGGCCCAGCACGGACAGGTACGCCATCCCGTCCGGGGCCGGCCGCACCGTGACCCGGCGCGAGGCCACCGCGGCCTCCATCCGGGCCACCACCGAGGCCGCGTCCAGCTCGGCCGCGACCCGCGCCGCCGCCCGCCCGGCGCCCTGGACCCCGAGCCGGCCCAGCACCGGAGCGACCCGGCGGTCCACCTCGGCCCGGTCCGCCCGGGACAGGCAGGCGGTGGCCTGCACCACCGCCACCGCGTGCCGCTCGGAGATCTCCCCGGAGGCCAGGGCGGCCATCGTCGCCGGCATCTCGTGCACCAACGCCCGCGACAACCCCACGAACCGGTCCCCCAGGCACGGGGACTCCCGCCGCGCCAACGCCACCTGCGCACCCACCGACCGCGCCACATCCGCCGGCGCGACCGACCTCCCGGGAGCAGCGCAACGCGTCCGTCGCCCGCGCCTGCACCGCCGACGCCGATCCCTTCACCCGCTCCAGCTCGGCGACCAGGTCCACCCGGTCCGCGTCACTCAACCCGCCCGCGTCCACCGACGCCGAGCCACGCCCGGAACGCCACCACCGGCGCCGTCACGGCAACCGCTTCATCTTCCACCGTGCCATTCGGGCCGGGCTGTGGCACACCGGCATCCGGGCCCGCGACCCGCCTCGCCACCACCGTCTCCCCCGCCATGAGAAAACCGTACACATGTCCACTGACATTCGCTCGGAGAGACCCCGTGGCTGTGCACGGGTCGCAGCGGGACCGGGGCTGTGGACAAGGCGAGCCCTCCGCATCACGGCTCATCCACCGAGGACCGCCGCGGACCTCTCCCCCGACCGCCGCCCGGCATACGGTGGACCGATGGCGAACCGGCTCGCAGGCTCCCTCAGCCCCTATCTCCTCCAGCACGCCGACAACCCGGTCGACTGGCAGGAGTGGGGCGACGAGGCGTTCGCAGAGGCCCGGCGGCGCGACGTGCCCGTGCTGCTGTCGGTGGGCTACGCCGCGTGCCACTGGTGCCACGTCATGGCGCACGAGTCCTTCGAGGACGACGAGGTCGCCACGTCGGTCAACGACCGCTTCGTCGCGGTCAAGGTCGACCGGGAGGAGCGCCCCGACGTCGACGCCGTGTACATGGCCGCCACGACCGCGCTGACCGGGCACGGGGGTTGGCCGATGACCTGCCTCCTCACGCCCGACGGCGACCCCTTCTTCGCCGGGACCTACCTGCCCCGACCGCAGCTGCTCTCCCTCCTCGACCAGGCCGCCGACGTGTGGCAGACCCAGCGTGAACGGGTGCTGGCGTCCGGAGCCCAGGTCGCGCAACGGCTGCGCGAGGTCACCACGCCCCCGGCGCCCACCTCCGTCGACGCCGACGCCTGCGCGACGGCGGTCCGCCGCCTGCGGGCCGACCACGACGACGCCCGGGGAGGCTTCGGTCCCGCGCCCAAGTTCCCGCCCTCGATGGTGCTCGAGTTCCTCCTGCGCCACCACGCCCGCACCGGATCGGCCGACGCCCTCGCGATGGTGCGCAGCACGTGCTCCGCGATGGCCCGCGGCGGGATGTACGACCAGCTCGGTGGCGGCTTCGCCCGGTATGCCGTGGACGCCGGCTGGGTCGTCCCCCACTTCGAGAAGATGCTGTACGACAACGCCCTACTCCTGCGGGTGTACGCCCACCTGTGGCGCACCACCGGCGACCCGCTGCCCCGGCGGGTCGTCGAGGAGACCGCGGACTTCCTGCTGCGTGAGCTGCGCACGGACGAGGGGGCGTTCGCGTCGGCGCTCGATGCCGACACGGTCGTCGACGGCCACTCCCACGAGGGCCTGACCTACGCGTGGTCCCCCGCACAGCTCGTCGAGGTGCTCGGGGCCGAGGACGGCGCCCGGGCCGCCGTCCTGCTCTCGGTCACCGACGAGGGGACGTTCGAGCACGGGCTGTCGACGCTCCAGCTGCGGCACGACCCCGACGACGCGGACTGGTGGACGCGCACCCGGGCCCGACTGGCGGCCGCGCGCGACGCCCGCCCGCAGCCGGGCCGCGACGACAAGGTCGTCACCGCCTGGAACGGACTCGCCATCGCGGCTCTCGCCGACGCGGGGGCACTGCTCGAGCGGCCCGACCTCGTCGAGGCCGCCGCCACGGCAGCGGACGTCGTGCTCGCGACCCACGTCGTCTCCGGGGCGCTGCGGCGCACGTCGCGCCGCGGCGTCGTGAGCACGGCGCCGGCGGTGCTCGAGGACCACGCCGACCTCGCCGAGGGGCTGCTCGCCCTGCACCAGGCCACCGGCGAGCCACGCTGGACCCGGGCCGCCGAGGAGCTCCTGGACCGCGCGCTCGAGTCCTTCGTCGACGCGGACGGCATCCCCCATGACACCGCCCACGACGCGCCCGGGCTCTTCGCCCGACCCGCGGGCCGCACCGACGGGGCCGAGCCCGCGGGGGCCTCGGCGCTGGCCGGCGCCTTGCTGACCCTCTCGGCCCTCACCGGGGCGACCCGCCACCGGGAGGCGGCACTGGCCGCACTCGAGGCGTGCGGCTCCGTGGCCGTGCGGGAGCCCCGCTTCGCAGGCTGGACGCTGGCGGTGGCCGAGGCCGTGGTCGCCGGCCCGGTTCAGGTGGCCGTCGTGGGCGAGGGCGCAGACGCCGACGCCCTCACCGCGACAGCACGGCGTTCGGGCTCGCCGGGAATGGTTGTCGTGCACGGGATGCCGGATGCCGTGGGCGTGCCGCTGCTCACCGACCGGCCCCTCGTCCAGGGCGCGCCGGCGGCCTACGTGTGCCGAGGCTTTGTGTGCGATCGGCCCGTGACGTCGGTGGACGACCTGATCGACGCCCTGGCGAGACCGGTGGGCGCCGCCTGAGCACGGGGGCCGTGCCACCCGGACAACGCAGAGCGCCGGCCCTGCTCACGCAGGACCGGCACCTGCGCCGTCCCCGGACGCGCCCTGTCGCGCCCGTCGACCGCGGTGCCCTGGTGGCCGTGTCGCGCCCCTGCGGGTGCCGAGAGGCACAGAGGAAGACGGTCTGGGACGCGAACGTCCGACTGCGACCGCCGCCATCTCGGCACCCACCAGCCCCGGCAGGTCCCCTGCCGACCCGTTTCCGGGTGCGACCGGACGACCCTGTGGAACTGTGGGCGTGCGCCACGAAAGCACACGACGTGGGTGCGCCGACTCCAGGTCGACGCGACTCCCGCATTGGCCCAAGACTCTCAGGGAATGATGTCGCCGGGAAGGCAGTCGCCTGCCGTGTTGCCGTTCGGGATGTTGCCGGACTTCAGCGCCGTCGACCTGCGCGGGACCGCCGTCGACCGAGTAGCGTCACGAGGAGGTTCACCGTGCAGTTGCTGACATTGAGGAGGTAGACCGCGAACGTGTCGCCCTCAGTCGTGCACCGGCCGGCCGGTCCGCCCTCGAAGACGGTCTGGCCGATCGTGACGTTGGGGGTGGCGGGGGTGACGCCGAGGATGCAGACAGTGGAGTCGACCTCGAGGCACTGCGAGATGTCGTTGACCTGCACCACGAGCTTCATGTTCTTGATGGCGGTGTTGCAGCACTTGAACGAATCTTCGGGCAAGACCTCGAACTCGGGAACGCACTCGTTCGGGCTGGCCGCCATGGCGGGAGCCGAGGCTCCGACGGCAATGACGGGAACAGCCCAGGCGGCTCCGGTGGCAACGGTACGGCGACTCGGTCGTCGTACCTCAATCCCCTGCGATTGAGACATGGCACAACCTATTTGCTCAACGTCAAGCTCCCCTGCTGAAACTTGACTGAGTACATGCAGGGTACCAGCGGGGAGCCCCACTACCGCAAGACCCTTTGGCGCGCGACTTTTCTCGTCTTTTCACGCGTTCACGCAGGTGGTCGCGGGGTGTCGGCTCAGTGCCGCAGCAGGCGGTACGAGGGGTCGCGGCGAGCCATCAGCGAGCCGGCGCGGCCGGCATCCACCCAGGCCGCGGTGGCCCACACGTCGGCCCACAGCAGGTCGGGCCCGACGGCGGTGCACGAACCCGCCCGCGAGATCCCTTCTCCCGTCGCCGGGTCCACGACGTGCGGCCCCCGCCGGGCCGCGCCCGACGTCGCCACCGCACCCCGTCGCAGCGTGACCACCTCGGCGACCCGGCCGTCGTGGCGCGGGTCCTCGATGCCGATCCGCCACTGCGGAGCCGCCGCTCCGACACCACGTCCCGCCCCCACGAGGACGTCACCTCCCGCGCCGATCGACCACACGGCCTCGGGCACGACGTCGAGGTGCGCCCCGGCGCCGGCGACGGCCCAGCCCTTGACGAGGCCCGTCGGGTCGAAGACGAGGCGCCCGCCCGGCGATCGGCGCCAGGCCCGGAACAGTCCGTCGGTGCGGTCCTCGGCCTCGAGGCAGAGACCGGTGACGTCGGCGTGTCCCGTGAGCACGTGGAAACGTTTGCGCAGATCGGCGAGAATGCGGCCCGTGAGAGCACCGGTGCCCCCGCCCGCGATCCCCGCGCCCCCGGGCATGAGCGAGGAGCGGCGGGTCATGCTCCGGGCTCGCGTCGACCGCTGGTGGCCCGACCTCCTCGGTGGGCTCACGGCGCTCTACGGCGCCGAGCGGGCGCCACTGCTCGCCGCGGACCTCGTCGGCCTGGCCACGGCGGCCTACTCCGCGCGCTCCGACCGCCTCCACCTGCGCGACCTCGAGCGCCTCCTGCGACCCGACTGGCTCCAGGACCCCGAGATGGTCGGCTACGCCGCCTACACCGAGCGGTTCGCCGGCGACCTGCGCGGTGTCGCCGAGCACCTGCCCTACCTGCGCGAGCTCGGCGTCACGTACCTCCACCTCATGCCGCTGCTGCGCCCGCGCGAGGGGGACAACGACGGTGGGTACGCCGTGGCCGACTACCGCTCGGTGCGACCCGACCTCGGCACGATGGACGACCTCGAGGGGCTCGCCGAGGACCTCCACGCCGCGGGAGTGAGCCTCGTGCTCGACCTCGTGCTCAACCACGTCGCCCGCGAGCACGACTGGGCCCGGCGCGCGCGGGACGGCGACCCGGCCTACCGCGAGTACTTCCACGTCTTCCCCGACCGGACGGTGCCCGACTCCTACGAGCGCACCCTGCCCGAGGTGTTCCCCGACTTCGCACCCGGCAACTTCACGTGGGACGACGAGCTCGAGGGCTGGGTCTGGACGACGTTCAACGAGTTCCAGTGGGACGTCAACTGGGCCAACCCGGCGGTGCTGCGCGAGTACGCGTCGATCATCCTCGACCTCGCGAACCGTGGCGTCGACGTGCTGCGGCTCGACGCCATCGCGTTCATGTGGAAGCGGCTCGGCACCGACTGCCAGGGCCAGCCCGAGGTGCACGCCATCACGCAGGCTCTGCGGGCGGTGACCCGGATGGCCTGCCCGGCGGTGGCCTTCCTCGCCGAGGCGATCGTCGCCCCCACCAAGCTGCTGGCCTACCTCGGCGACGGCCCGTACACCGGAAAGGTCAGCGACCTCGCGTACCACAACAGCCTCATGGTGCAGGTGTGGTCGATGCTCGCCTCGCGCGACGTCCGGCTCGCCGCTCACACGCTGTCCCACCTGCCCCCCAAGCCGCCCACCGCGACGTGGCTCACCTACCTGCGCTGCCACGACGACATCGGCTGGGCGATCTTGGACGAGGACGCCCACGCCCTCGGGTTCACCGGCCACGGCCACCGCCGCTTCCTCGCCCACTGGTATGCCGGTGACTTCCCCGGCTCCCCCGCCCGCGGCCTGGTCTTCCAGTACAACCCCGAGACCGACGACCGGCGCACGAGCGGCACGGCGGCCTCGCTCGTGGGGCTCGAGGCGGCCGGCGCCCCCGAGGAGGTCGACCGGGCGGTCGCGGCCCTGCGCCTCGCCCACGCCCTCGTCATCGGGTGGGGCGGGATCCCGGTGCTGTGGAGCGGCGACGAGCTCGGCCAGCCCAACGACCCGGCGTGGGCGGACGAGCCGGGCCACGAGGAGGACAACCGGTGGGCCCATCGGCCCCGCCTGGACTGGGCGCGGGCCGCCGACCGGCACGACCCCCGGACGGTGGCAGGGCGCGTCTTCGGCGACGTCGTCGCGCTCGTGCGCGCCCGGGCGTCGGTGCCGCACCTCCACGGGGTGGTCGAGACCCGCATCGGTCCGGTCGACGACCCGGGCGTGCTCGTCACGGTGCGCGAGCACCCGTTGGGGCGCTTCGTCGGCGTCTACAACGTGACGCCCGAGCCGCGCCCCTGGCCCGACCACCGCGTGCACGAGCTCGGGGTCGCCGACTCGCGCGACCTGGTGACGGGCGAGGCGCTGCCGTGGGACGACCGGGGCGCCGTGTGGCTGCCGCCCTACGGCGTCCTCTGGCTCACCGCCGACCCCCGCTGACGACAACTCCCCGGCGGGTGTGTGTGGGACCCGTCTCGATGGCGCCGGTTCCCACACACATCGGATGCCGGCCGCCCCGCCCTGTGGACAACTCCCGGGTCGCTGACCGAGGCCTGTCCATGCTGGCCGGGTGCCACCCCATGCCCCCACCCGCAAGGAGCTGCGCGCCGCTGCGGTCCTCGCCGCCGAGGACCACGGCGGCGTCCGCACGCTGCGTCGCCTCGGTGGGCTGGGCTAGGACCACCGGGCCGTCGCCCACGAGGTGGCCGCGGACCGCTGGAGCCGGCACGGGCGGCATCCGGCATCCGTCACCAGACGCCGAGGAGGTCGCCGCTGATCCGGACGATGAAGGCACCGACGACGATGATGAACACGATGCGCACGAACCTGCTGCCCTGGGCCACCGCGGTCCGGGCCCCGACGTAGCCCCCCAGGAGGTTGGTCGCCGCCATGACGGCTCCGACCGCCCACATGACGTGTCCCCCGGGGATGAACACGGTGAGGGCCCCGAGGTTGGTCGCGAAGTTCGCGATCTTGGCCTTGGCGCTGGCCTCGAGGAAGGCGTAGCCCATGAGCCCGACGAGCGCGAAGACGAGGAACGACCCCGTGCCCGGCCCGAGCGCACCGTCGTAGACGCCGATGACGAACCCCGTGAGCATCGCGAAGACCGTGTGGCGGTGCCCCGAGAAGCGCAGCACGGTGGCCTCGCCGAGCGACGGCTTGAACAGCGTGTAGGCGCCGACGGCGATGAGCATGACGAGGATGATCGGGTAGAACGCCGTCTTGGGGATGTGCAGGCCGATGAGCGCCCCCACGACGGCGCCGACGTAGGCCACGCCGGCCATCGGCAGGGCCGTGCGCAGGTCGGGCCGCACTCTGCGGTAGTAGGTCACCGCCGAGGTGCCCGTGCCCCAGATCGAGCCGAACTTGTTCGTCGCGAGCACCTGCGCCGGGGTCGCACCGGGCACGCCGAGGAGCAGCGCGGGCAGCTGGATCAGCCCTCCCCCGCCGACCACGGCGTCGACCCAGCCCGCGAGGAACCCCGCCAGGCCGAGCAGAGCGACGACCTCGAGGCTCGGGTCGCTCACCCGCGCGCCGCCGCCGCCGACCAGCCGTCGACGATGCCGAGGACGTCGAGCAGCTCGTGGGCCCGGGCGTCGGGCACCGCGGTGACGTCGACGCGCTGCGACTCGGGGATGTCGGAGTGCGGGATCCAGATCGCCCGCATGCCGACCTGGTGGGGGCCGTGGACGTCCTCGAAGACACGGTCACCGACGTAGACCGAGCGGTGGGGGTCGACGTCGAGCGCGCGGCAGATCGCCCGGAACGCCTCGGGGTGCGGCTTCACGTGGTCGATCTCGCTGGAGTACAGGTCGGCGTCGACGAGGTCGAGGACGCCGTCGCGCTCGAAGATCCCGCGGTGGTAGTCACGCGTCCAGATGGTGTTGGACAGCACCCCGATCCGGATGCCGCGCTCGCGCAACCCCTCCCAGAGCGGCCGCACCTGGGGGTCGGTGTGCGTGTGGGGCTCCCAGAACCCGCGGTAGGCCGCGAGCGCGAGGTGGTGGCGGTCGTGCTCGGCGTCGACCCCCGCCTCGTCGAGGATGTCGGCGAGCGCGGCCGAGGAGTGCTCCTCGCGTCCGCGCCGCCACGCCGCCGACTCCGCCTCGAGGATCCGCTCGGCGAGCCGGTGCGCCTCGTCCAGGTCGGCCTCGGGCACGTCGGGCGAGTCGAGGGGGATGCCGTGCACCTCGCGGGCGAACACGCGCCACTGCTCGGGCATGTCGACCTCGTGCCAGGGCGTCAGCGTGCCGCCCCAGTCGAAGACGACCGCGTCGACAGGCAGGCTCACGCGCGGCCGACCTCGGTGAGGATCTCCTGCACGGCCGCGCCGAGCGCCACCTCGCGACGCTCGCCCGAGCGCCGGTCCTTGACCTCGATCGTCCCGTCGGCGAGACCGCGCCCCACGACGACGATCGTCGGGACGCCGATCAGCTCGGCGTCCTTGAACTTCACGCCGGGGCTGGCCTGGCGGCGGTCGTCGAGGAGCACCGCGACGCCCCGGGTCTCGAGCTCGCGGGTGAGCTCCTCGGCGTACGTGGCGATCGCCTCGTCCTTGCCGGTCGCGACGACGTGGACGTCGGCCGGGGCGAGAGCCCGGGGCCAGATGAGGCCGAGCTCGTCGTGGTTGCCCTCGGCGACGCAGGCGACGGCGCGGGAGACCCCGACGCCGTAGGAGCCCATGATGACGGTGCGCAGCTTGCCGTTCTCGTCGAGCACCTTGAGGTCGAGCGCCTCGGCGTACTTCGTGCCGAGCTGGAAGATGTGGCCCATCTCGATGCCGCGCGCGGACTCCAGGCCGTGCCCGCACGACGGGCAGGAGTCGCCGTCGCGCACCTCGGCCGCCTCGATCGTGCCGTCGGCGGTGAAGTCGCGGCCCGCGACGAGGTCGATGACGTGGCGGCCCGACTCGTCGGCGCCGGTCACCCACGCCGTGCCCTCGCTGACGCGGGGGTCGAGGAGGTAGCGGATGCCGGACGCGCGCTCGCTGCCGAGGACCCCGGGGCCGATGTAGCCCTTGGATAGCGTCGGGTTCGCGGCGAAGTCCTTCTCGTCGAAGGCCTCGACGGCTGCCGGCTCCACCTGGGCGCCGAGCCGCTTCTCGTCGACCTCGCGGTCGCCGGGCAGGCCGATGGCGAGCGGCTCGCGCGTGCCGTCGGGGTGCACGAGCACGACGACGACGTTCTTCAGGGTGTCGGCAGCGGTCCAGGACCGGCCGTCTGCGCGCGGGAACGCCTCGTTGAGGTGGTCGACGAGGGTGTCGATCGTCGGGGTGTCGGGGGTGTCCTCGACGTGGGCGGCCGGCACGCCGGACGCGTCGACGGCATCCGGCACCGGGACGCGCACGGCCTCGACGTTCGCGGCGTACCCACAGCTGGGGCAGCGCACGTAGGTGTCCTCGCCGTTCTCGGCGGTCGCGAGGAACTCCTCGGACTTCGAGCCGCCCATCGCGCCGGCCATCGCCTGGACGATGACGTAGTGGAAGCCGAGGCGGTCGAAGATGCGGACGTAGGCGTCGCGGTGCAGCTGGTAGCTCTTGTCGAGCCCGGCTGCGTCGATGTCGAACGAGTAGCTGTCCTTCATGACGAACTCGCGCCCGCGCAGCACACCCGCGCGCGGCCGTGCCTCGTCGCGGTACTTGTTCTGGATCTGGTAGATCGACAGCGGCAGGTCCTTGTACGAGCTGTAGAGGTCCTTGACCGCGAGGGTGAACATCTCCTCGTGCGTGGGGCCGAGGAGGTAGTCGGCGTCCTTGCGGTCCTTGAGGCGGAAGACGTTGTCGCCGTACTCGTCCCAGCGGCCGGAGGCCTCGTAGGGCTCACGCGGGAGCAGGGCGGGGAAGAGCAGCTCCTGGGCGCCCATCGCGTCCATCTCCTCGCGGACGATCGTCTCGACGCGGCGCAGCACCTTGAGCCCGAGCGGGAGCCACGTGTAGATGCCGGGGCTCACCCGCCGGATGTAGCCGGCCCGCACGAGCAGCTGGTGGCTCGGGACCTCGGCGTCCGCCGGGTTCTCGCGAAGGGTTCGCAGGAACAGGGACGACATGCGCATGGCCACGGGCGGGCTCCTGGTGGGTCGGGTGGGCAACCCGCCAAGGATAACGACGTGGCGCCGTGTCGTTCAGCGCACGGTCTCCTCGTAGCGGGCGCGCAGGCCCGCGTCCTCGAAGCCGAGGCGGAGGTAGAGGTCGTGCGCCGGGTTGTCGACGTTGACGGCGAGCCAGACCTCCTCACAGCCGACCTTGCGCAGGGCGCGCAGCGAACGGGCGACGAGGTGTGCCCCGAGGCCGCGGCCGCGCCAGGCCGGCACCACCCCGACCTGGTCGACCCAGTTGTCGGTGAGGTTGATGAAGCCGGCTGCGAAGCCCTGTCGGTCGAGGACGACACGCGAGGCGTCGGGTCGGAAGTCCTCGTCCTCGGCCACCTCGGTGACCCACTCGTCGCGCGGTGGGTCGGGGAAGCCCGGGCGCGTGGCGAACGCGCGCCGGTACGCGGCGTGGAAGACGCCGGCCGTGTCCTCGGTCCACGGGAAGGAGTGCAGTCCCTCGGGCCGCGGGATCCGGGGGATGTCGGTGAGCGGGTGGCGCATCACGTGCTCGGCGAAGGTGCGTCGCAGCTCCAGGCGCTCGGCGAGCGCGTCCGACTCGGGCGAGGTGGTCTCGGCGACGAGTCGGAGGAGGGCACCGCCCGAGCGCTCCCGGCACCACCGGACGAGCTCGTCGCCGAGCCCCTGCCGGCGCGCCGACGGGTGGACGAGCCCCGTGGCCGTCCGGTGGCCGCTCCCGTCGAGGAACACCGACGCCGCCGCCACGAGGTCACCGGTCTCGTCGCGGCCGCCGACGGACTCGCCGGACAGGAACAGCCGGCGGAGCATGGGCTCGCCGGCGAGGTGCGGCAGGCCGCCGTCGACGGCGAGGCAGCGGCGGGCGAGGTGGGCGAGGTCCGGGAGGTCTGCCTCCGAGAGCGGCTGCCAGGCAAGGGTCGACACGGACGTCCTCCTATCGACCGGCCGCGCGCAGCGCGGTGCGGATCAGCGGCCACTGGAGCGGCAGCCGCGCCAGGGATGCCGCGAACGTGGCCCGGGATGCCGTGTCGCCGCGGCGGTTCGCGCGCCTGCCCTTGTCGAGGCTCATCTGCACGTTCGCCGGGAACACCGCGACGAGGAGCACGGCCGAGGCCCAGCCTGCCGCCCGGCGGGTCTGCGGCGCGAGCAACCCTGCCGCGCACACGATCTCGGCGACGCCGGAGAGGTACACGAGCTCGCGGCGGCGGCTGAGCGAGTGAGGCACGATCCCCTCGAAGACCTCGGGGCGGACGAGGTGCGTCATGCCCGAGGCTGCGAGGAGCGCGGCGAGCCCGGCGATGTCACGGGACAGGGGCGGGGCGTCGACGACCATGCCTCATCCAACCACCGGGTCAGAGCAGCACGGTCGCGAAGTCGCCCACCTCGCGGAACCCGAGCCGCCCGTAGGTCGCCCGGGCCGCGGCGTTGAAGTCGTTGACGTAGAGCGTCACGAGCGGCGCGGGCCCGAGCATGACCTGCTCGACGACGGCCGCGAGCATGGGGACGGCCAGGCCGCGCCCGCGCAGGTGCGGGGCCAGCCACACCCCCTGCAGCTGGGCACAGCCGAGGGCCAGGCTGCCGATGTCGGTCTTGAAGATCACCTCGCCACCCTCGACGACGACGAAGGTGTGGCCGCGTGCGGCGAGGGACGCCAGAGAGGCGCGGTAGCCGCGGTCGTTCCCCCGGTACGGCGGGTAGCCGATCTCGGCGGTGAACATGTGCTCGGCCGCCGGGAGGACCAGGTCGACCTCGTGGGGCCGGGCCGGCCGAACGCGCGGGTCGAGCTCGACACCGAGGGCCGACGGCGGCCGGTCGGCGACGAGGAGGGGCTGGCGCGAGCGCACGGCCCGCGCCGGCCCCCAGTGGCCGTCCAGGTGCTGCCAGAGCCCCTCGACCTCCTCGCGGGGACCGAAGAGCGACGCGCACCGCCCCCGCCACCGGCGGATCCGCTCGGCGAAGGCGACGCGGCTCTCGTCGGTCGTCTGCACCGGCACGACGTTCGCGCTCGCCCAGCACAGCGAGGTCAGCCCCTCGTCGACCCGATGGCCGAACACGCTCGACAGCGACCCGGTGCGGGCCCCCTCGAGGATCCGGGCCGCGACGAACACGCCGCGCGGGAGGTCGCGGGCGCACACGTCGAGGGCCTCGTCACGGTCGGCGAGCGACAACGGACGGACCGGGGAGCGCGTGCGCAGCACGAGGTCAGCCTAGGGCCACGCGCTCCGGTGGACCCTGCCTTGCGTCAGCAGGGTCCACCGGGCCCCGGTCAGACGTGGGCCACCGGCGCGGTCAGCGGTGCGGGTCGTACGGCAGTGGCCGCCGCTCCCTCGCGCCGGGGTCGCCAGCGGCCCACGACCTCGCCGATCCCCCAGCCGAGCGGTACCGCCGACAGCACCATGAGGACGAGACCCACGAGCTGGGTCCGAGTCACGCCCAGGGACTCGTCGGA
>CAVWRI010000006.1:0-108537 GCA_963757405.1 uncultured Actinomycetota bacterium | reverse complement strand
CGTCTCGGCGTCCACGTCCATGTAGGCGTAGGTGCCCGCCCCGTGGACGGCGTTCAGCCTGTCGACGAGGTGGGCGAGCGCGCTGTCGGTGCCGTAGCCGTCGTTCTCGACCTCGTTGACACCGAGGACGTCGGGGTTCACCTTGCTGATCGCCGCGACCGTCTTCGGCCACTGGCGGTCGAACTCGACCTGCGTGTCCGCGCCGCGGCAGTCGGTGAAGCCACCGTCGAGCCCGAAGCGGCAGGTGTCCTGGTTGTCGGGCAGGCCGTCGAAGGTGTTGAAGTAGTTGAGCAGGTTCATCGCCGCGACGCGGACGTCACCACCGACCTCGCCGGGTGCCGACGGGCGCGGGTTGGCCGCCTCGAAGAACCACTCGCCGCCGAGCGCGTTGACCGGGCGGACCCGGAAGGCGTTCGGGCTGGCCGTGGCGTTGCCGCCGAAGGTGTACGACATGACGCCGGTGACGCCGGTGATGGTGTCACCCCCGCGCAGCGTGTTGGTGGCGCTGAGCGGGTCGTCGCCCCGGCCGAAGACGATCGGGTCGGGATTCTGCGCGTTGGTCGCGTCGTCGATGAGGATCTGGTTGAGGTTGTTCGCCGCCTGAAGCTCCGCGGCCTCCGGGCCGGGACGCAGGATGTTGGTCGGCTGCTGGAGGCGACCACCGGAGGAGACGAGGACCTCGCCGAAGCGGCCGAGCTGGAAGTGCTCGGTGACGGTGAGCGTCTGCGGCATCTGCACGAGCATGCCCTCGTAGCGCTCGAACGCGGTGGCGCTGGCCATCGGGAGGGCCACGTCCGTGACCGGCACCGTCGCGTCGGTCCCGCACACGACGATGTTGCCCGGGGCCACCGAGATCTGCGTCTGGTCCTGGAAGTCGCTGACCGACCCCTGGACCGTCACGACGTCGCCGAGGTCCACGGAGTTCTCGTTGCTGCCGTTGAAGACGAAGATCGCGTCGGAGGTCGCCGGGTCGCCGTCGCCCGCCGCGTCCTGGAGGTAGAAGCCGCGCAGGCTGCCGGACGCGCCGCCCTCGTAGTCACCCACGACGACGCCGCGCGTCGTGCGGGTGCCGGTGAGCGCGGGCGTGGTGCCGCTGCCCTGGATCGCGGGGATCGGCGTGGTGTCGATGGTGCAGAAGTCGACGACGCCGAAGGTCGACGTGGCGTCGCCCGCCAGGGTGTCGGGCGGGTCGATCGTGTCGACGTCCGTCACCAGGCCCGCCGCGACGGTCAGGGTGCAGCTCTCGCCGACCTCGAGCGTCGGCGTCGGGTCGAGCGTGTAGGTCCTGCCCTCGTTGCTCGCGGTCACGGTCGTGGGCACGGTGCCGGACGCGGAGCAGACGAGGGTGAAGGCACCGCCGGCAACCGTCACGGCCTCGCTGAAGGTGACGGCCGGGCGGACGTTCACGGAACCGGTGCCGCCGGTGTTCGGGGCGACGGAGACCACGGTGGGCGCGTCGTCTGTGGGCACGCCGCAGGCGGACGTGTGCTCACCAAGGCCGGAGAAGGTGTTGGTGGCGAAGCCCTCCCACTCGACCGAGGGGTCGAAGACATCCGTGGCGTTGGGGTCGCCGGCACACACCGACGCCTTGCGGCGAAGGGTGTTGTCAGCCGTGCTGACCAGGCCCGTCCCCCACTCGGTCGCCGGGTTGGAGGCGATCTGCCCGAGGGAGTCGACGACCGTGGTGCCCTTTCGAAGCACAACCGTGTCGTTGCCGTTGTACCAGCTCGTGCTCGTGTTCTGCTGGTCCGCCGCGGCGAGGATCGCAGCGTCCGCGGTCGACTGGGCGAGCACGTAGACGTCGCCGGCAGCGACGGACCCCGTGAGGTTGATGGTGAGCCCCGCCGTGGTGTTGGCGTTGGCGAAGAACTGGATGCTGTAGCCCTCCGTCGCCAGGTTCACCCCGGTGTCGGTGCCGTTGTAGATCTCGAGCGCCTTGTTCTGGCTCGAGCCCTCGACGTACTCGGAGATGAAGAGCTCGGTGGGAGCAGCCGCCGACGCGGCCACGGGGGCCAGGGTGACGGGAACGGCCACGGCGAGGGCGCCGACGGCGACCCTCCCCACGAGCCGACGGAACGACGAAAGGGCCATGCGTCCTCCAGGAGTCGGTGGGAGGGTCCTCGCCCTGTCGCGAGACCTCGACCACGCAGTGGTGCGGCGTGAACGTAGCACCTGCGCGACCGGTCGGCCACAGGAAGCGACCGGCTCGTCGGCAGACGGTGCGTGAACGCTCCTGATCTGCGGTGAAGTCACCCGACGATCCGCGACTCGCGGTCGTAGTTGCGGCCCAGGAACTGGGGCACGAGCGCCCAGCGGAACGCGAAGACCATGACGAGGAGCGTCGCGACGTACGGGAGCATCGCCACGAACTGGTGGGGGATCGCCAGCCCGGAGACCTGGGCCTTCTGGGCGAGCACCTCCATCGCGGCGAAGAACGCCGATCCGAGCAGGATGAACTGCGGCCGCCAGCCCCCGAAGAAGCAGAGCGCGATCGCGATCCATCCGCGTCCGGCGACGATGCCGTCGGCGTAGACGCCCGAGAACACCATCGGCAGGTAGGCGCCACCGACCGCCATGAGAGCGGCGCCGACGGTGCCGGCGACCATCCGGGTGCGGGTGACGTCGATGCCGAGGCTGTCGGCGGCCTTCGGGTTCTCGCCCACGGACCGCAGCCGCATGCCGGCATCCGTGCGGTAGAGCCACCACCAGAGCCCGACCGACAGGGCGATCGCGAGGTAGACGAGCGCGTCCTGCCCGAGCAGGACGTCGGGCAGCGGCTTGATCCGCGGCGGCTCGTCCTCGCCGATGACGACGCGGTAGAGCAGGCTCGCCGTGCCGCCGGCGAGGAAGAACAGGGCGAGGCCGACGACGAACTGGTCCATCCGCAGGTACGTCGTCGCCCACGCGAGGGCAGCGCCGAAGACGGCACCCGCCAGGGCGGCGACGACGAGACCCGCTGTGTTGGAGCCGACCTGGAGCGATACGAGGTAGCCGACGGCCGCACCGAGGAGCATGAGCCCCTCCTGCGAGACGTTGAAGATGCCCGCGCGGCCGGAGAGCATCGTCCCCTGCGCCACGAAGATGAAGGGCACCATCGCGGTGATCGTGAGGCTGAGGAACTCGGTCATGCCATGGCCGCCTTCGTCGCGCTGGCCCGTCGGAGCCTGGTCATGATGACGTCCGACATGAGGATGAAGAGGAGGATCAGGCCCTCGAGGATGAGCACGATCTCGACGGGGACGCCCGAGACGCGCTGCATGCTCCCGGCGCCGACCTCGAGCACCGCGATCCCGAACGCCACGAAGGGCACCGCCGTGAGGGACCCCCTGGCCATGAGGCCGATGATGATGCCGAGCAGGAGGAAGTTGGACTGGATGCCCTCCAGCATCCGCTGGTGGACACCCACCACCTCGATCGCGCCGGCCAGGCCGCCGATCGCGCCCGCCACGACCATCGACAGCACGGCCACCCGGCCGGTGCGGATGCCGTGCAGCCGGGACGCGCGCTCGTTGAGGCCGACCGCGGTGAGCTCGAAGCCGGCGACGCTGCGCTTGGCGAGCACCGCGGCGGCCGCCGCCAGGAGGGCGACGAGGATGACGCCGAGGTGCATCGGGGGCCGCCCGAGCGTGGGCATCTCCGCGCCGGCGCCGATCGGCAGGGTCACCGCCCCGCCGGCGCCCGGGTCCGACCACACGACGGACGCGACGTAGTCGAGGATCTCGAAGGACACGAAGTTCAGGAGCACCGTCGAGAGGATCTCGTTGACGCGGTAGGCCTGCATGAGCCAGGCGGCGATCCCCGCCCACACGGCACCGGCGGCCACACCGGCCAGGATCGTCAGCGGGAGCAGCACGACCAGGGGCAGGTCGGACAGGGTGATGCCCACGGCGACGGCGCCGGTGGCGCCGAGGATCATCTGGCCCTCGCCGCCGATGTTGAACTTGCCGGCCGCGAGGGGGATCACGAACGCGAGCGCGAGGAGCGTGAGCGGAACCCACTTCTGGAGCGTCTGCACCATGCCCGTCGGGTTCCGGAACGAGTTGGTGAGCACGGCCCGGAACGCCCGCAACGGGTCGTGGCCGAGCAGCACGATGATGACCGCGACGACGGCGAACGCGGCGAGCACGGCGAGCACGTAGGGCACGGCCGCGAGCAGGGCCGAGCGGGTCCGCTCGGCCACCGGCGGACGCGTGACGACGGGGGGAGGGGTGTCGACCGTGGTGCTCATGCACCGACTCCTGTCATGAGACGGCCCAGCTCGTAGGGGTCGGTCGAGCCGCGTGGGACGTCGCCGACGAGGCGACCGGAGTAGACCACCCGGACCCGGTCGGCGAGGGCGATCACCTCGTCGAGGTCCTCCGAGATGACGATGACGACGCAGCCGGCGGCCGCCGCCCGGCGAACCCGCTCGTAGACGAACGTCGTCGACGCGATGTCCAGGCCGCGGGTGGGGTTGTGCAGGAGCAGCACCTGCGGCTGGTGCGCGAAGGCGCGGGCCAGGATGACGCGCTGGATGTTGCCGCCGGACAGCTGCCCGCACGGGGTCGCCGCGCTCGGCGTCTTGACGCTGAACTCGTCGATGGCCCGCACGGCCTCGGCCCGCGCCTGCGACCAGTTGATGAAGCCGCCGGAGGACCGTCGACGCTGCGAGCCGAGCACGAGGTTCTCGGTGATGCCCGCGCCGGGCAGGATGCCGTCGCGCTGGCGGTCCTCGGGGACGTAGACGACCCCGGCGTCGAGCCAGTCGGCGGTGGGGCGTCCCGCGAGGTCGACGCCGTCGAGGACGAACGAACCGGACGCGGTACGGCATCCGGTCAACGCCTCGGCGAGCTCGACCTGGCCGTTGCCCGCGACCCCCGCGATGCCGAGGATCTCGCCACGGTGCAGGGTGAGCGACACGTCGTCGACGAGGGCCGGGCTCGTGCCGCCCCCGGGGTTGGCGACCGTCAGCCCGCTGACGGTCAGCCGCACCTCCGAGTCCGCGGTCGGGACGTCGAGCGTGGCCTCGCCGACCTCGGTCTCACCGAGGGCGACGCGGACCGTCTCGTCGTCGCTCGCCGCCGCTCCCACCATCCGGTCGGCGAGGTCGTCGGCCGTGGTGTCGGCGGCGTCGAGCGTGGCGACCCAGCGGCCGTCGCGCATGATCGTCATGGCGTCGCAGACGGCCATGGTCTCGCGGATCTTGTGGGTGATGAGGACGACCGACATCCCCTCGTCGACGATCGCGCGCATCGACCCGAAGAGGTCGTCGACCTCCTGGGGGGTGAGGTTGGTGGTCGGCTCGTCGAGCACGAGAAGCTTGGCGCCCCGGTAGAGGGCCTTGAGGATCTCGACCCGTTGTCGCACACCCACCGGGAGGTCGGCGACCCGGGCCGTCGGGTCGACCGCGAGCCCGAAGCGCTCGGACAGCTCGCGGATGCGGGCGACGGCGTCCACGCCCTTGGTGGACGTGCCGAGCACGACGTTCTCGGCGACGGTGAAGACGTCGACCTGGAGGAAGGTCTGGTGGACCATCCCGACCCCGGCGGCGATGGCGTCGCGGGGCGAGTCGATGTCGACGGGGCGCCCCTCGATCTCGACCGTCCCGGCATCCGGGGCGTAGAGCCCGTAGAGGACGTTCATCAGGGTCGTCTTGCCCGCACCGTTTCCGCCGAGCAGGCCGTGGACCTGACGGGGCGCGACGGTGAAGTCGACCCTGTCGAGGGCCACGACCGGCCCGAACGTCTTGCGGATGCCGGACATCCGCAGGAGGGGAGCGGTCCCGAGGGCCGTCGCGTCGCTCATCGACCCGGGTCAGCCGATCTTCGAGGTGTCGAGCTTGACCTCGATCTCACCGGAGACGATCTTCTTCACGGTCTCGTCGACGACCGTCTTGACCTCGGCGGGCACGCCGTCGGCCATGTTGATCGAGACGCCGGTGTCGAAGCCGAGCGGGTAGCGCCCGGTGGTGGTGCCCGCCTTGATCTTGGCGAGGACCTCCTCGAGCGGCTTGACGAAGTCGTACTCGAGGCTCCCGGCGTAGTGGGGGCCGGCGGCCGCGGACTTGTCCGTGTACTTGGCCGTGACCCAGCCGCTGCCCTCGGGCTTGCCCTCGAACGCCTGGAAGGTGCCCGTGGCGCCCTGGTTGAGCGATCCGACGATGACGTCGGCACCGCTGCCGATGAGCTGCGTGGCGAACTGCTGGGCCTTCGCCGCGTCGTTGAAGTCACCGGTCCACACCGGCGTGATCTTGGTGCTCGCGCCGGTGTCGGCGATCGCCTGCTCCATCGCGTGGACCTCGGACATCGAGAACGGGAGCGAGAGACCCCCGACGTAGCCGACCGTCCCGGTCTTGCTCATCTCGGAGGCGAAGACGCCCATGCCGTAGAAGCCGATGTGGAACTGGCGGTCGATGGTCCACACGTTCGCCGGCTGGTCCTTGGCGGTGCCGTCGAACTCGCCGATGAAGGCGACGTCGGGGTTGGCCTCTGCCACCTTGGCCGTCGCTTCGTAGAACTGCGAGCCGTGCGTCCAGACGACGTCGGCGCCGTCACCCACGGCCTCGTTGAGACGCGCCTCGATGTCGGGCACGGCGACCTTCTCGGTGTACGAGACCTCGGCGCCACCCGTCTCGGCGGCCTGCAGGGCCTGGAGGCCGAGGGCGTTGTAGTCGGCGTCGTTGGTCGGGCCGGAGAAGATCGCGGCGATCTTGACCTTGTCCCCGTCGGCCCCCGGAGCGGCGCCTTCCTCGTCGGAGCCGCAGGCTCCGAGGAGGATCAGCGGTGCCACGGCGGCGGCGGCAAGGAGTCGGGTGGTGGGGTGGTTCATGGGCGCACTCCTGAGGGTGGTGGACCGCCGGTCGAGATCGGTGGACCGGCGCGGGTGACGGCGTGCCCGCTTGAAGAAAAGTGTGTGAGTCGCGGCGCGGCGCCTCATTGGCGGCATCTGTCAGAAAGGTCGACGGACCTCGGCAGGTCTTGCCGAGCGACGCCTGCGCCGCCCGGTGCACGCGCGCGGCCACCGTCGCCGTGACCCGGCGACGCGCCGCGTGCCATCGTGGAGGCGTGCCGACGACCACCGGGATCCCGCTCGACGCGCTCGACTTCTACGAGGAGCTCCGCGCCGAGAACACCCGGGCCTGGTGGCAGCGGAACAAGGACCGGTATGCCGCATCCGTCCGGCACCCGCTCGAGGGCCTGCTCGACGCCCTCGAGGACGAGTTCGGCCCGGCGCACGTGTTCCGACCGAACCGCGACGTGCGCTTCAGCGCCGACAAGTCGCCCTACAAGGACCACCAGGGTGCGCTGGCGACGACCGTGTCGGGCATGGGCTGGTACGTCCAGGTGTCGGCGAGCGGGTTGGCCACCGGAGGCGGCTTCTACCCGACCGGTCCCGACCAGCTGCCGCGGCTGCGCGCGGCGGTCGACGCACCGGCATCCGGCACCGCCCTGGAACGGGTGGTCGCCGCGCTCCGGGAGGCGGGCTTCGAGCTGGCCGGCGACCAGGTCGCCACCCGGCCCCGGGGCGTGCCGGCCGACCACCCGCGGCTGGAGCTGATGCGGTTCAAGACCCTCGTCGCCCGGCGCGACCACGGGGCGCCGGCGTGGCTGTCGACACCCGACGTCGTCGAGCACGTGCGTGAGGACTGGCGCGTGGTGCGGCCGCTCGTCGAGTGGCTGACCGAGCACGTGGGCGCCACCGAGCAGCCCCGCACCCGCTGACCCGACCCGTCCCCCCTTCCGCGCCGCATCCGGGCCCGCCTACGGTGGAGGTCGGACCACGAGGAGGCGCGCCATGGCCGAGGGCAGCACGGACCGGATCACCCGACCCACCGGCGAGGACGTCACGGCCTACCTCGACGCGGTGCCCGACGAGCGCCGCCGGGCCGACTCGCTCGAGGCCCTCGACCTCATCCGGTCGGTCACCGGCGCCGAGCCGCGGATGTGGGGCGCGTCGATGGTCGGCTTCGGTCGCCAGCCGTACCGGACGGCCGACGGCAAGGAGCGCGAGTGGTTCGCCGTCGGGCTCGCCCCCCGCAAGGCGGCGCTGACCCTCTACGGCCTCTCCTACTACGGCTCCAACGCCGACCTGCTGGAGCGCCTCGGCCCGCACTCGACCGGCAAGGGCTGCCTCTACGTCAAGCGCCTCGAGGACCTCGACCGCGACGTGCTCACCGAGCTCGTCCGGCGGTCCTGGGAGGCCAACAACGAGCAGCCCTGCTGAGGCCCCCTCGTCCGTGGGGGAGAATCGGCGGCGATGACGCTCACCGACCGCCTGACCGGCGCCTCCGCCGCCGGCGCGGACGCGGCCTTCGACGTGTTCCTCGACTGGGCCGGTGAGCGAGGGTTCTCCCTGTACGCCGCGCAGGAGGAGGCGGTGCTGGCGCTCGCGGGCGGGGCCCACGTCGTCCTCGCGACGCCGACCGGCTCGGGCAAGTCGCTCGTCGCGGTCGCGGCCCACGCGCAGGCCCTCGCCGAGGGACGCCCCAGCTGGTACACCGCGCCGATCAAGGCCCTGGTCAGCGAGAAGTTCTTCGCCCTCGTGGAGATCTTCGGCGCCGGGAAGGTCGGGATGCTCACGGGCGACGCGGCCGTGAACCCCGGGGCGCCGATCATCTGCGCGACGGCCGAGGTGCTCGCCAACCACGCGCTGCGCGACCGCGAGCTGGCCGACATCGGGCTCGTCGTCATGGACGAGTTCCACTTCTACACCGAGCCGGACCGCGGCTGGGCGTGGCAGGTGCCGCTGCTCCTCATGCCCGATACGCAGTTCCTCCTCATGTCGGCGACCCTGGGCGACACGAGGGCCTTCGAGGAGGACCTGGCCCGCCGCACCGGCCGCGAGACCGTCGCTGTCGCCGGGGTGGAGCGCCCGGTCCCGCTGGAGTTCTCGTGGGTGCTCACGCCGGTGCACGAGACCCTGGAGCTGCTGCTGCGCGACGACCGCGCGCCCGTCTACGTCGTGTCCTTCACGCAGGCCGCCGCCGTCGAGCAGGCCCAGGCCCTCGCCAGCGTCGACATCGTCTCGTCCGCGCGCAAGGCGGCGATCAAGGATGCCGTCGGCGGGTTCCGGTTCGGCAAGGGCTTCGGCGCCACCCTGCGCCGTCTCGTGCTGCACGGCATCGGCGTGCACCACGCGGGGATGCTGCCCAAGTACCGACGGCTCGTCGAGACCCTCGCCCAGGCCGGGCTCCTCGCCGTCATCTGCGGCACCGACACCCTCGGCGTCGGCATCAACGTGCCGATCCGCACCGTGCTGCTCACCTCGCTGACGAAGTACGACGGGCGCAAGCAGCGCGTGCTGCGGGCGCGCGAGTTCCACCAGATCTCCGGGCGTGCGGGCCGGGCCGGCTTCGACACCGTCGGGTACGTCGTCGTCCAGGCGCCCGAGCACGTCGTCGAGAACACCAAGGCCCTCGCCAAGGCCGGCGACGACCCCAAGAAGCGCCGCAAGATCGTGCGCCGCAAGCCGGTCGAGGGCGTGCTGTCCTACAGCGAGGCCACGTACGAGCGCCTCGTCACGGCCCAGCCTGAGCCGCTCGTGTCCAAGATGCGCGTCAACCACGCGATGCTGCTCAACGTCCTCGACCAGTGGGAGGGCCAGCAGGCCGCCCTGCACACCCTGCTCCTCGACAACCACGAGGAGCACGCCCGCCGCGACGCCCTCGTCGAGCGCGCGGTCCAGGTGTTCGGTTCACTGCTGCGAGCCGGGGTCGTCGAGCCTGACGACGGCTCCGTGGTCGCCGACTGGCTCCCTGACGAGAGCGCGGATGCCGTTGCTGCAGACAGTGGTTCGCGCGCGGATGAGCGGGACCCGGATGCCGCGGCACCGGCATCCGACGAGCCCACCGACCTCGCCATCGACCTCGGCCCGATCGGCGAGCTGCTCGCGGCCGCGGGGCGCACCCCGGGCCTCGACCCCCTGCCGGTCGACGGCGCGCACGCCGACGGTGGCAGCGCGGAACCCGAGGGAGCGGCCGACACCCCCCGCGAGCACGGCACCCTCGAGCGCTTCATCCGGGTCGAGGACGCGGCGCGCGCCGAGGGTCCGTTCCAGGTCGCGCTCGACCTGCACGACGGGTTCGCCCTGAACCAGCCGCTGTCGGCCTTCGCGCTCGCGACGCTCGAGATGCTCGACCCCGAGGCGCCCGGCTACGCGCTGGACGTCGTGAGCGTCATCGAGGCCACGCTCGACGACCCGCGTCCCGTGCTCATGGCACAGCGGTTCGAGGCCCGCGGGGAGGCCGTCGGCGCGATGAAGGCCGACGGGCTCGACTACGAGGAGCGGATCGAGCTCCTCGACGACGTGTCGTGGCCGCGGCCGCTCGCCGAGGAGCTCGAGGGAGCGCTGCGCGTCTACCGGCAGCGCCACCCGTGGGTCGACCCGCGCGACCTGTCGCCCAAGTCGGTCGTGCGCGAGATGTACGAGCGGGCGATGACCTTCGGGGAGTTCGTCGCCCACCACAAGCTGTTCCGCGCCGAGGGGGTCGTGCTCCGGTACCTCACCGACGCCTACCGCGCCCTGCGGTCGACCGTGCCGACGTCGGCCCGCACCGAGGAGCTCGACGACCTCGTCGAGTGGCTGGGCGAGGTCGTGCGCCACACCGACTCCAGCCTGCTCGACGAGTGGGAGGCGCTGGCCAACCCCACCGACGAGCTCACGACCGACGTGCGCACCCCGTCGGAGGGACGTGCCCTCTCGGCGAACCCTCGGGCCCTGCGGGTCATGGTGCGCCAGAGCATGTTCCGCCGCGTCGAGCTGCTGTCCCTGCGTCGGTACGGCGCCCTGGCCGCCCTCGACGGCGGCCTCACCGAGGAGCAGTGGTCGGCGGCGGACGCGGGGTACCGCGCGGAGTACGACGACCTCGGCACGGGTCCGCAGGCGCGCGGGCCGGCCCTGTTCCGGGTGGCCGAGGAGGCGGACCGGTGGCTCGTCACGCAGATCCTCGACGACCCCGAGGGCGACCGCGACTGGCGCATCACGGCCGAGCTCGACCTCGCCGCGACCGACGAGGCGGGCGAGCTCGTCCTCCTCACGACGGGCCTGGGGCCGACCTGACCGGCGGGTCCGGGCGGGTCGCGGCGAAGGCTCACCCCTCGCCGCGTCGCGTCAGACCTTCGACGCCCGCCACCCCGCGTCGCGCGCCTGGCCCTCGGTGCAGAACCACCGCTCGCCCTTGGACTCGCTGATCTTCGTGACGTCGTAGTACCGCTGGCCGGGCACGTGGTAGATCTTCTCGCCGTCGTCGGCGATGTTGCCCTTGATGAGGCAGTGCGTCGGCGCGACCGGCGCCGCGTCCACCGGAGCCCGGCAGCCGCTGCTCCAGATCCCCCGGCCCGCCTGGCGCGCCGCCTCCTCCGCCGCGCGGTAGGCGGCGCGACCGGCATACGGCTCGTCGTACGTGTACTCCTCGCCGAACCCGCCGGCGATGAGGATCTTCGCGACCTGGCGCCCGTCGGCGAGGGCGACGTGGCGCAGCAGGCGGCCGTAGCGGTCGCGGTCGTCCTGCGTCGCGTCGCGGGTGAGGCGCACCTGCTTGCTCTGCACGAGGCTCTGCATCTTGCTGGCGGCCTGCTGGGCGTAGCACTCGCCGCCGCTCAGCTCCGGGGTGTCGATGCCGATGACGCGCACCTTCTCCGTCGTCCCGCCGATCCGCACCTTGATCGTGTCGCCGTCGGTCACCGAGACGACCGGGACGAGCGCCGCTGCAGCGGCCGCGGGCGGCTTCGCGGGGGCGGGCTTCGGCGTCGCGGTGGCGACGGGCGTCGCGGTCGCCGGCGACGACGGCGACGGGCTCGCAGCCGCCGACTCCTCGACGGCCGGTTCCGGAGCGGGTGCCGCGCCGGAGGCCTCCGAAGACGTCGCCGGCGGCGTCGTCGCGAGCGCGAGCACCCCACCGGCCGTCGCGGTGGCACCACCCACGAGCAGGACACCCGCGGTGACGAGAGCGACGGTCGCCCCCCGGGTGAGCCGTCGTGGCGGGCCGGGGGCGGCGGGGCGCGAGGCCGGTGCCGCCAGCCCGGGGCGGCGCACGTCCGGGTGCAGGTGCGTGGTCCACTGCCGGCCGTCCCACCAGCGCAGGCGCGCGGGGTCGAAGGGGTCCGGGAACCATCCCGGTGCCGGTGTCGCCACGTCCGCTCCTCCCACGGGTCGAGAGGGTCGAGAGTAGTCCGCCGCGGACGCTCCTGACCGGCGTTTGCGGCGCTTCGGGAGGATCTCCTGCCCGGCGTGGCCCGGATGCCGCGCGGACCCCTCCGCCACGGGCACCGCTAGCGTGGCCGGCATGGCGACGAGCCGGGCCGGCACGGTCCACGACCTGCCCGGGGTCTACCGCGTCTGCCTGCTCACGGGGCGCTCGGGCGGGGACGCCGGGCCGCTCCACGCCGACCCCGACCTCCTCGGCCACCTGTGGGCCGGGCCCTACCTCGTCTTCCCCGAGGCGGTGGCCCGGGTCGTGCACGACGACGCCGGCGTCGCGGGGTACTGCGTGGGGGTGCCCGACACCGCGGCCTTCGAGGACTGGCTCGAGGCCGTCTGGCTCCCCCCGCTTCGCGAGCGCCAGCCCGCCGGCAGCGGCTCCACCCCGGCGGACCGCGCCGCGGTCGCCCGACTGCACCGCCCGCCCCGCACGGATGCCGCGCTCCTCGCCGAGCACCCGGCGCACCTGCACGTCGACCTCCTGCCCCGGCTCCAGGGTCGGGGATGGGGTCGCCGGGTCATGGACGAGGTGCTCGACGGGCTGGCGGCGGCCGGCGCCCCGGGCGTGCACCTCGGGGTCGACGAGGCCAACGCGGGGGCGATCTCGTTCTACGAGCGGCTCGGGTTCGCTGAGCTGGGCCGGTCACCGGGGGCGCGGAGCTACGGCATCCGCCTGACGCGCCGGGACTGACGCCCGGCGCCGGGTCACATCGGCGGGCTGGCGGCGTCGATCTGCTGGGAGAGGTACTGCGGAAGGCCGACGCGCATCAGCGCCTCGATCTGGGCCTCGAACCAGTCGGCGTGCTTCTCCTCGTCGCGCACCATCTCCTCGAACACCGCGGCCGAGCCGTGGTCCCCGAGGTCGTGGCACTCCTGCGCCGCGGCGTTGAACTGCGCGACGGCCGCGATCTCGCTCTCGAGCGCGAGGCGCAGCATCTCCTCGGCGTCCTCGCCGATGCGGATCGGGTTGAGACGCTGCACGTTGGGGTGGCCCTCGAAGAGCAGGATCCGCGAGATGAGGGAGTCGGCGTCACGCATCTCGTCGATCGACAGGTCGTAGAAGACCTTGCCGAGCTTGGGGAAGCCCCAGTTGTCGAGCATCCGCGCGTGGAGGAAGTAGGCGTTCGTCACCGTGAGCTCGAACGTCAGGGCCTCGTTGAGGAGCTCGACGACCCGGGGGTCAACTGGCCGCATCGCACACCTCGATCTCATCGACGACCGGACGAGCCTCATGCTCGCACACGAGGCGGCGCACCGAGAAGACGCAGCCGCCACAGTCGCTGCCGGCACCGGTCGTGCGGCAGACCGCGCTCAGGGTGCGCGCGCCGGCGTCCACGGCCTGGCGGATGGTCGCGTCGTTGACGACGTGGCACTGACAGACGATCACGGCACCCTCGGGCGGGGTCGGGGCGCCCCGGCGGGGCGACGAGGTGGAGAAGGTGAGGCTTACCTAACCACAGGGTGACCGACCGCGTCGAATCCCCGCACCGCCGCCCGGATGCCGGACGCCCCTCGTGTATCACCGCCCCGGCGCGGACCTCCTAGGTCTCGACGCACGCCGCACCGCAGCGGTACCGACCTCGGCCCAACCCGAAGGAGTCCTCGTGACCGCACGGCACCGCTTCACGTTCCTCGTCCACCCGCGCACCCACCTCGCCGAGGACCTCTCCCGGGTCTGGCGGCCGCTCGGGCTCGTGCCGGACGGCGTCTACGACACCGCACTGCGCCGCCTCCCGCTGGCACCGTTCGCGATGGCCACCGTGGAGATCGGCGGCGAGCGCGTCGGGCACGTCGTCCTCGTGCCCTTCGGCGCCCGGCACCTGCTCCAGGCCCCGGCGCAGGGCCGCGCCCGGGTGGCGAGGGCGGTCGACCGCGCCGTCCGCCTCGGCAGCGGCACCGTGGGCCTCGGCGCGCTCACGGCCACGGTCACCGCGGGTGGGCTGGCCCTGCGGGGCCGCTCCGACATCGGGGTGACGAACGGCAACGCCTTCACGGCCGCGACGGTGGACGCCCAGGCCCGGCGGGTGCTCGACGGCCTCCCGGCGAACTCCGAGCGGCACGTCGCCGTCGTGGGCGCGACCGGCAGCGTCGGCACCGCCGTGACCCGTCTGCTCGCCCGCGACGGCTCGGCCGGCCGCCTCACCCTCGTGGCCCGCACGGCGCCCCGGCTGGCAGCCCTCGCGGCCGAGGTGGGCCGGAGCGTGCCCACCCTCACCGCCACCGACCTCGCCGCGGTCGCGGACGCCGACCTCGTCGTGCTCCTCACCGCGTCGGCCGACTCGCTCCTCCGCGCCGAGCACCTCGCGCCGGGCGCGGTCGTGCTCGACGCCACCCAGCCGCGCAACACCGCGCCGACGCTGCTCGAGCAGCGGCCCGACGTCCTCGTCCTTGACGGCGGGGTCGTCGACATCCCGTCCCTGAGGGTCGTCGGCGGTGACATCGGGCTGCCCGACGGCCGGGCCTACGCGTGCTTCGCCGAGACCGCGATGCTCGCCCTCACGGGGTACCGCGGCCACTTCGCGCTCGGGGCACCGGGACTCGACCTCGTCGACCGCACCCGGGACATGGCCGCCGACCTGGCCCACCTCGGGTTCACCCCGGCGGCGCCCACCTCGTTCGGTCGCGCCCTCCCGCTGGCCGCCGGGACGCGCACCGGGGCCGGGGTCGCGGCATGACCCGCATCGTGCTCGTGGGGGGCGGGTACGTGACGATCCACGCGTATGCCGCGATCGCCCGGCGACTGCGTCGCCCGATCGGTCGGGGCGAGGTCGAGGTCGTCGTGGTCACGGCGGACCCGTCCCACAGCTTCCACGGCTTCACCGGCGAGGTGCTCGCCGGCATCCTGCCGTTCGAGCGCACCCGCACCCTCGTCGCCGCGGCCTGCCCACGGGCCCGGGTCGTGCACGCGAGGGTGACGGGCGTCGACCGGGACCGGCACACGGTCACCTACGTGCCCGTGACGGGAGGCTCGGCCGTCGACCTGCGCTGGGACCACCTCGTCATCGGCACGGGCTCGCGCGAGCCGGCCGCCCGGGTCCAGGGCCTGTCACGCAACGGGTTCCTGCTCCGGGCACCCGGCGACATCGAGCGCCTCGCCGCCCAGGTTGCGTCGCTGCGGCCGGGACCTGACGACCCGGTCCCGACCGTCGTCGTGGCCGGCGGCGGCGTCGCCGGGGTCGAGCTCGCTGCCGCGGTCGCCGACCGTGGACATGGCCTGGTCCGGGTCGAGCTCGTCCACTCCGGGAGCACGCTGGTGCCGGAGCTCGCGGTCGACCAGCCCCGCCTGGCCCGGCGGGTGGGGGCGGAGCTCGAGCGGCTCGGCGTCGTCGTGCACCGGGAGACCCGTCTCGTCGAGGTGACGCCCGCGACGGCCGTGCTGTCCTCCGGCCGGGTCGTGGAGACCACCACCGTCGTCGGCACCATCGGGCAGCGCCCGGTGCCGCTGCCCGGCCTCGGTGACGGCCTGCGCGACCTGCAGGGCCGGCTCACGACCGGCCCCGACCTGTCCGTCGTCGACGGGGTCTGGGCCGCGGGCGACGTGGCCCGCGTGGCGCACCCCTCCACCGGCGAGCCCGTGCCGGCGAACGCGCTGTGGGCGATCAAGGCCGGTCACCACGTGGGCACGAACGTCGCACGGTCGGTGCGGGGTCGGCCGACGCGCGCGTTCCGCTACCGCGGACTGGGCCGCGCCGCCTCGTTCGGCCTCGGCCGCTCGGTGTCCGAGCTCTACGGCGTCCCGTTCACCGGCGCCGCCGCCTGGCTGCTGCGGCTCGTCTTCTTCCTCCGGTTCATGCCGAGCCGCCGCCAGGCCCTCGCGGTCGTCGCCGACACCGTCCGGGCCCTCGGTGGCCGGCGCGTGCCCGCGCCCGGTCACCTGGTGGCAGCGGCATCGGCTCCTGTCGTCGCCCCGGTCCTCGGGCCGGTCGGCCCCGTCGAGGACGGCACGGCCGCCTGACGGGATGCCGGCGCCGCCCGGTCGTCCCTCGACATCCCGGCGCCGCGCCCTCGTCGCTGACGCTCCGGCACCCGGCCGTCGTGGACACTGGCCCGATGCGCGCCCCCGGGTCCCTCTGCCCCAGCACCGCGGTCACCCCGTCCGGGCCGACCCCGTGATCCGCCGCGCCTCAGTGCGCCGCAAGATCGCCGTCGCGTCCTGGCGGCCGTCCCGCGACGGACGCATCCACGCCCGGATGGAGGTCGACGCCACCGCAGCCCTCGCCTACCTCGCGCAGGTGCGCGCACGGTCCGGGGAACGCGTGACGATCACGCACGTCGTCGGCGCCGCGCTCGGCCGCGCCCTGCGCGAGGTGCCCGAGATCCGGGCCCGGGTCGTGCTCGGCCGGCTCGTACCGCTCGACACCTGCGACATCGCCTTCGCCGTCGACATCGAGAACGGGTCCGACCTCGCGCCGGTCAAGGTGCACGGCGTCGACGCACTCACTCCGCTCGAGATCGCCCGGGCCCTCGACCCCGGGGCGAAGCGGCTGCGTGCAGGTGGCGACACGGCCTACCGCCGTTCCTCCGACCTCGTACGCCTCGTGCCCACCTGGGCGATGCGACCCGTCCTGGCCGCGGCCGGCCTCGTCGCCGGGGGCCTCGGACGCGGGTTCCTCGGGCAGCCGGGCTTCCCGCTCGGCACGGCGTTCGTCAGCAATGTCGGCACGTTGGGGCTCGACGAGGCGTTCCTCGCCCCGCTGCCCCTCGCCCGCACGCCGGTGTACCTGGCAGTGGGCGCCGTGCGGGACCGCGCGGTCGTCGTCGACGGCGCGGTCGAGGTCAGGCCGGTGCTCGTGCTCGTCGCGACGGCCGACCACCGGATCGTCGACGGCGCGCACGCCGGGCGGATGGCGACGATCGTGCGCGACCTCGTGACGCACCCCGAGCGGCTCGACGGCACGGACGGCCCAGCCGGCGAGGGTGCGGACGCTCAGTCCACGGTGGCGCGCAGCCCGTCCCCGACGGCGTCGAGCCACCCGCCGACCGAGGACCTCGACTGCGGGGTGTCGGGGTAGCGGCAGCGCAGGTGCAAGCCGGTGTCGTTGACGATGAACCACACCATGACGCCGTCGGTGGGCATGACCGCGCCGACGTACTGCAGCTCGAGCCCGTCGGGCACCGCGACGGGCAGCCGGCGGGTGTCCAGCCACGACACCGCGAACATCCGTGGCGGCACGCGCATCCCGCCGTGGGGCGCCAGGATCGGGCCGAGTGGGTGGGACCCGAGCCGGATCGCCTCGGAGACCGCGGCCGCGCTCGCGTGGAGGTCGGGGTCGACCGACTCGATGACGGCATTCGTGATGAACCACCCGACGCTGTCGTGCCACCGCTCCTCGTATCGGCTGTGGACCGGGAAGACGGCGCGGAACGGCACGCCCGCCTGCTCGGCGACGACCCGCGTCATGACGGAGGTGGCCACGGCGATCATCCGGGCACCGCGGTCGTGGGCGAACGCCTGGAAGCGGCGCACCTCCCCGGCGTCGAGGACGTCGCGCACCTCGACGACCGCCGGCGGCGGGACCCGCACGTCGCCGAGGGGCAGGGGAAAGACCGGCATGGCCCCGCCGCTCGCGCGGAGGATCGCGGACCACCGCTGCGAGACCTCGGGGGGTGCCGGCGGCATCGCGGCCAGCACCTGGGTGTGGTCGCTGAACGCCGCCACCGCGGGGGCGTGCCCCAGCGGCGGCCGGCCGTCCGCGAGGTCGTCGAGACCCGCGAGCAGGTCGCGCACGACGACGAGCAGGGACCACATGTCGACGTGGCAGTGGTCGGCGCCGACGACGACGACCGGCCGCTCGCCGTCGGGCTCGACGACGCAGAGCCGGTGGGACGGGCGCTCCAGCGGGGAGCACGCCGCGTCGAGCACCTCGCGCAGCACGTCACGCACGGCCCGCCCCTCCGCGACCGGGTGCTCCACCCAGTCCCCGCCGACGACGTCGACCTCCTCCACCCGCACGCCGCCGGCCGCGTCGAGGGCGAATGCCGTGCGCAGCGTGCCGTGGCGCGCGACCACCGCCTCCCAGGCCGTGGCGAGGTCGGCGCGGTCGACCGCGGACGGCATCCGGAAGGACACGGCCATCCACGACCCCGGGCGCGACCCCTCGCCGACATGGCGGTCCTGGTCGAAGGAGACGGGCAGCGCGCGGCCCGGGCGTCCACCCGTCCGCAGGACGTAGCCGTGGAGGCGGCCGGCCGGCAGGGCCATCTGGGCGACATTGGTCAGCCGCATGCCGCCGTACTCTAGGCCCGTCCGGACCCCTCGCCCCCGGGAGACCACGTGCCGACCTTCGACGCCCCCGGGACGACGCTCGCCTACGAGGTCGAGGGCAAGGGCCCGCCCGTCGTCCAGCTGCACGGCCTGACCTCGTGCCGCGAGCGCGACGCCCGGCTCGGCCTGGACCTGGGGCGCTCGCTGGGGCGTCGGCGCCGGCTGCTGCGGTACGACGCCCGCGGGCACGGCGACTCCACCGGGGTGCGCCACCCGTCGGGCTACGCCTGGCACCGCCTCGCCGACGACCTCCTCGCCCTGCTCGACCACGTGTTCCCGCGCCAGCGCGTCCACGGGGTCGGGCCGTCGATGGGCACCGGCACGCTCCTGCACGCGGCGGTGCGCGACCCCGACCGGTTCGCCAGCCTCACCCTCGTCATCCCGCCGACCGCGTGGGAGACCCGCCGCGACCAGGCCGACGCCTACCGCGTCAACGCCGACCTCGTGGAGCGCGAGGGCATCGGCGCGTTCATCGAGCTCGGGAGCACGGCCCCCGGGCCGCCCGCCCTCGCCGGCGCACCGACGACGCACCCGTCGATCGCCGAGGACCTCCTGCCGACCGTGCTCCGTGGCGCGGCGGGCACCGACCTGCCGCCGCCTGAGGTCGTCGCCGGGATCGCCACGCCGACCCTCGTGCTCGCGTGGACCGGCGACCCGAGCCACCCGCTGAGCACGGCGGCCCGGCTCCACGAGCTGCTCCCTGACAGCCGGCTCGTCGTGGCCCGCAGCCCTGCGGAGGTTCTCGGCTGGCCGGCGCTGTTCGCCGACCAGGTGGCCGCCCACTCCTGACCGCGCGTCAGGCGGGCGGCGGAGCGACCGGCGCGTACGGCGTCAGCAGCTGGTCGACCGGCGCGTGGTCGTCGGTGAGCACCATGGCGTCGCCGACCCAGGCGCCGAGCGCCGCGCCGTCGATGACCCCCCAGTCGAGGTCGCGCTCGGCGAGGGCGCTGCGCACGGCCGGCAGGTCGAGCGGCGCGTCCGACGCCACGACGACGATGTTGCCCCCGGCACCGGGTGCCCGCGCCAGCGTGACCGGGTCGGCGGCGACCGCCACGTGCTCGAACCTCTCGCGGATCGTCGCGACCTCGGCCCGCGCGAACCCGAGCGGCCCGTTGTCGATGAGGTTCGCGGCGTACAGCCCGTCCGGCCGCACCACCCGGTGCACCTCGGCCAGCGCCTCGCGGGTGGTGAGGTGCCACGGCACGCTGATGCCCCCGAACGCGTCGCCCACGACGAGGTCGCGGCTGTCGGTCGCGAGCCGGCGCAGCCCCAGGCGGGCGTCCTCGACGCGCACCTCGAGGTCGGGGCCGGTCACGAGCCCGAGCCGCTGCTCGTCGAGCGCGACGACGCCGGGGTCGATCTCCGACACGACGCTGGACGTGCCGGGCCGCGCCGTCGCGAGGTACCGCGGCAGGGTCAGGCCGCCCCCACCGAGGTGGTAGGCCGTGAGCGGCCGGTCGGGGGCGAAGGCCGTGTCGGCGACCGAGGCCATCGCGCGCACGTACTCGAACTCGAGGTGCGTCGGGTCCTGGAGGTCGACGTAGGAGTGCCACAGGCCGTCGAGGACGAGGACCCGGCCGGTGGGTCGCGCACCGTCGGTCTGGACGTCCGCGCAGTGGTAGACGGTCTCGGCGTCGCACTGTCCCGGCCCGAACGCGGCCCCGAGCGCGGCGGGCACGAGGAGCAGCGCGGGCAGGGCGGCCGCCCGGACGCCGCGCACCCGGAGCTCCACGACGACCGCCGCCACGACGAGTGACGTCCCGAGGCCGACGAGGACCGCGCTCACCGGCAGCGCGGCGACGAACACGAATCCCGTGAGGACGGTGCCCGCGATCGCCCCCACGGTGCCGGTGCCGGACAGGCGGCCCACGACCGTGCCCGTCTCGGCGAGGTCGGTCAGCCGCACCTTGGTGACCATCGGCGGCACCGCCGACAGGAGGGCGCCGGGCACGAGGATCGCGAGCATCGCGGTGAGCATGGCCGCGCTCGCCCCGGCCGCCTCCCCGGCGCCGCGGACGACGAAGGGTGTGGCGGCGACCACCACCCCGGAGACCGCGAGCAGGGGCCCGAGGGACCGCTCCGGCGGCGACGCGTCGGCCGCCCTGCCGCCCGCCCAGGCCCCGGTGGCGATGGCGGCGAGCGCGACGCCGATGACGAGGGTGCTCGTCTCGAGGGTGAGGCCGAGGTAGGGGGCGACGAGGCGGAGGGCGACGAGCTCGACGACGAGCACCGCCGCGCTCGCGCCGAAGACCAGCACGCCAGCGGCCACCGGACCGAGGGCCGGACCGCTCGCCGCTCCGGGGTCCGGGGTGCCGCCGGCCGGGTCCCCTGAGCGCGCGGGTCCGGGCCGGCTCGGGGTGGACGGCTCGCCGTCCGGTGTCGTCGTCACCCGTTCATCCTCGGGGATGCGGGCGGCTCGGCGGGCGATCGTCGCCCTCCCTCGCCGCGTCAGTCCCCCGACAGGGTCACGGGATCGGCCCGAGCCGGTGGGCCGTCATCGAGCCCGTCGAGCGGGCCGCCACCCCCGAGCGGAACAGGCCGCTGAGCATCGTCTCCAGCGCGACGCGGCCGACGCGACCCGGGATCTTGGCGCTGCTGCTGCGGGCCCCCGCGCGCACGATCGCCTCGACCCGGTCGCGGCGCGCGGCCTCGTAGGCGGCGAGCCCGCCGCCGCCGTGCTGCACCAGCGACCGGGCCAGGACGACGGCGTCCTCCAGGGCCATGGCCGCGCCCTGGCCGCTGCTCGGCGACGGCGCGTGGGCGGCATCGCCGACGAGGACGGTGCGACCACGCCACCAGGTGGGGACGTGCGGCAGGTCGAACGTGCTGTCGCCGGCGAGCTCGAGCCGACCCGCGGCCACGAGGTCGGATGCCGGGCCCGCGTCCCCGGCGACGAGGTCGGCCAGCCACGTGAGCCACTGCGCCTCGGTCGTGGCAGCGCGCTCGGCGCGGCCGATCTCGTCCCGGGGGACGTTGGCGAACCACACGACGTCCCCGGTCGGCAGCGGGTGCGCGCCGAAGAACGAGCGTCGCCCGAACACGAAGTGCCAGGCCTCGGGCTCGAGACCGCCCCAGAGCCCGGTGCCCCGGGTGATGCCGCCGAAGTTCGTCAGCCCGACGTACCGCGCGTCCGGCGCCTCCGGGTCGATCGCGCGACGCACCCGCGAGCGCACGCCGTCGGCCGCGACGAGCACGTCGCCCTCGACGACCGTGCCGTCGGCGAGCACGGCCCGCACGCCCCGGTCGTCGTCCTCGACGACGGTGACGTCGGCGCCGAGCCGCACGTCCGCGCCGCGGCGGACGGCGGCATCCGCGAGCAGGACCGCGAGGGCGGAGCGCTTCATCGTCAGCGCGACGGAGCCGTCGGCGAGCGGCGTGCCCAGCGAGACGTCGCCGAGGTGCCGGCCCGTGGCGCCGAACATCCGGTTGAGGCGGCTGGGGTGTCCGGCGGCACGGGCGTCGTCGAGCACCCCGAGGACGTCGAGGGCGTCGAGCCCGTTGGGCGCCACCGTGATCCACGACCCCTCGTCGGGGTCGGCCACGGCGCGGCGCTCGAGGACGGTGGCCTGCAGGCCGAGCCGGGTGGCAGCGAGCGCGACGGCTGGTCCCGCGACGCCACCGCCCACGACGAGTAGTCTCATGTCCGGTCCTTCTGTACGAGGTTCGTATATTTCGATTATCGAAGGGTATGCGGATGGTGGCACGTCGTCAACTCGTCGGCGAGCTCGGCGCTGCCCTCCAGCGCTACCAGCGCAGCGTGCAGGCCTACGACGACGCCGTCGGGCGGGCCCTCGGCCTCGGCCCGGCCGACCTGCGCTGCCTGGACTGGCTGGCCGACGGCCCCAAGACGGCAGGGGTGCTCGCGACCGCGACCGGCCTGCGCCCGGCGGCGACGACCGCGCTCATCGACCGGCTCGAGGCGAAGGGCCTCGTCGAGCGCGTGCGCGACGAGCACGACCGGCGGCGCGTGCTCGTGCGGATGACGGAAGAGGGCATGCGCTCGACCTACGCGATGTACGCCCCGCTCGTCGACGAGGGTCAGGGGCTGTTCAGCGGGCACACCGTCGCCGAGCTGACCGCGATGCGCGACCTCCTCGACGCGATGCGCGGCTGACCGACCGGCACCGTGACGGCATCGCCGGCGGCAGCGCGTAGCGCCGGGCGCCCCCGGGACCCGGAGACCCTCAGTCGGGCGGTGACACCCACCGGCGCAGGTGCTGGGCCGTGAGGGTGTCGGAGTCGGCGACCATGTCGTGCGGCGTCCCCACGAAGACGACCGTGCCGCCGTCGTGCCCGGCACCCGGGCCGATGTCGATGATCCAGTCGGCCTGCGCGATGACGGCGAGGTTGTGCTCGATGACGACGACGGTGTTCCCCCGGTCGACGAGGCCGTGCAGCATCCCGACGAGGTTCTCGGTGTCGGCGAGGTGCAGGCCCGACGTCGGCTCGTCGAGCACGTAGGTCGAGGCGTCCCCGAGCGAGGCGGCGAGCTTGAGCCGCTGGCGCTCGCCGCCGGACAGGGTCGTGAGCGGCTGGCCGAGGGTGAGGTACGGCAGGCCGACGTCGAGGAGGCGGGTGAGGATCCGGCGGGGCGTGCCCGTGGTGAAGACGTCGGCGGCCTCGGCCATCGACAGGCCCAGCACCTCGTCGATCGTCAGCCCGTGGAGCCGGTGCTCGAGCACGTCGGGGCGGAACCGGCGGCCCCCGCAGGCCTCGCACCGGGTGGCGACCCCCGCCATCATCCCGAGGTCGGTGTAGACGACGCCCTGGCCGTTGCACGTGGGGCAGGCCCCCTCGGAGTTGGCGCTGAACAGTGACGCCGAGACCCCGTTGGCCTTGGCGAAGGCCGTGCGGATGGGGTCGAGGAGGCCGGTGTACGTCGCCGGGTTGGAGCGTCGGGACCCGCGGATCGCCGACTGGTCGACGACGAGCACGCCGTCGCGGCCGGCGAGCGAGCCGTGCACCAGGGAGGACTTCCCCGACCCGGCGACCCCGGTGACGACGGTGAGCACCCCGGTGGGCACGTCGACGTCGACGTCCCTGAGGTTGTGCGTCGAGGCCCCGCGGACCTCGAGCACGCCGGTGCGCGGTCGTGCCGACGGCCGCAGCCCGATGCGCTGGTCGAGGTAGCGGCCGGTCACGGTCGCGCTGCCGCGCAGCCCGGCATACGGCCCCTCGAAGGTCACGGTGCCGCCGTCGTGACCGGCGCCCGGGCCGAGGTCGACGACGTGGTCGGCGATGGCCATGACCTCGGGCTTGTGCTCGACGACGAGCACCGTGTTGCCCTTGTCGCGCAGCTGGAGGAGCAGGCCGTTCATCCGTGCGACGTCGTGCGGGTGGAGGCCGACCGTGGGCTCGTCGAAGACGTAGGTGATGTCGGTGAGCGCGCTGCCCAGGTGCCGGATCATCTTGACCCGCTGGGCCTCGCCGCCCGACAGCGTCCCCGACTCGCGGTCGAGGGAGAGGTAGCCCAGGCCGATCTCGACGAACGAGCGCAGCATCGCGGCGAGGTTGGCGACGAGCGGGGCGACCTCGGGGTCGTGCACCGCCTCGACCCACGGGAGGAGGTCGCTGACCTGCATGGCCGAGCACTCGGGGATCGTGCGGCCGTGGACGGATGCCGTGCGGGCCGCCTCGTTGAGCCGGCTGCCGCCGCACTCCTCGCAGGCCGTGAACGTCGCGATCCGCTCGACGAACGCCCTGGCGTGGGCCTGCCTCAGCTCGGCCTGCTTGTCGATGAACACCCGGCGGACCTTGACGAGCAGCCCCTCGTAGTTGGTGTTCATGCCCCCGAGCGTCGACTTCGTCGCCGGCTGGTGCATGAACCACTGCCACTCCTCGTCGGAGTAGTCGCGCAGCGGCTTGTCGGGGTCGAGCCGGTCGCTCTGGGCGTAGGCCTTCCAGTACCAGGAGCCGATGGTGAAGTTGGGCACCGTGATCGCGCCCTCGTTGAGCGACAGCGACCGGTCGACGAGCCCGTCGAGGTCGACCGCGGAGACGTGGCCGGTGCCCTCGCAGGCCGGGCACATGCCGTCGGGCAGGTTGAACGAGAAGTGCCCGCTCGTGCCGACGTGCGGCTCGCTGATCCGCGAGAACAGCAGTCGCAGCAGGGCGTACGCGTCGGTGGCGGTGCCGACCGTCGACCGCGCGTTCGCCCCCATCCGCTCCTGGTCGACGACGATCGCCGCCGAGAGGTTCTCGAGGCCGTCGACCTCGGGCCGCGCGAGCGAGGGCATGAAGTTCTGGACGAACGTCGAGTAGGTCTCGTTGATGAGCCGCTGCGACTCGGCGGCGATCGCGCCGAAGACGAGGCTCGACTTCCCCGACCCGGACACGCCCGTGAACACGGTGAGCCGGCGCTTGGGCAGGTCGAGCGAGACGTCGCGGAGGTTGTTGACCCGGGCGCCCCGCACGCGGATGGCGTCGTGGCTGTCGGCGATGTGCACGCGTCCTCCTTCCCTCAACGACGCCCGAGCGGGTCGCCGGTCGGCGCAGCCTCGGTCCGCTCCCGCGACCCGGCCAGCGCGCGGTCGGGCAGCCACAGCACGAACGTGCTCCCGACGCCCAGCTCGCTGAAGAGCGCGATCCGGCCCTCGTGGGCCTCGACGACCTGGCGGGCGATGGCGAGGCCGAGCCCGTGGCCCCCGGTCTCGGGCGCCTCCGGAGGGCGGCCGAACCGGTCGAACACGCGGACCCGGTCCTCCTCGGCGATCCCCGGGCCCTCGTCGCGCACCGCGAGCCACGCCCACCCGTCCCGCGATCCCGAGGCGACGGTGACCTCGCTGCCGCCGGGGGCGAGTCGCACGGCATTCGACAGGAGGTTGCCGATGGCCCGCGACAGCGCCTGCGCGTCCGCGATGACGACCGGCCCCGGGTCGAGGCGCAGCCGGAGCCGCAGGCCCCGCTCCGCGGCGAGGACCCGCACCTCCTCGACGGTCTGCCGGGCGAGCAGCGACAGGTCCACCGGCTGGTCGACGAACGCCACCGAGCGCGAGCGCGCCGTGGCGAGCAGGTCCTCGAGGAGGCGCGTCATCCGCCCCGTCGCCCGGTGGACGACGACCGCCGCCTGCGCCCGCTCCTCCGACGTCACGTCGTCGCGGGCGAGCACGGCGTCGACGTTGGACTGGACGACGGCGACGGGGTTGCGCAGCTCGTGCGAGACGTCGTCGACGAGGTCGCGCTGCGCGGTGAACGCCGCCTCGATGCGGTCGAGCATCCCGTTGATCGTCGCGGTGAGGGTGCGCAGCTCGTCGTCGGGCCCGGTCTCGGGGATGCGCCGGGACAGGTCGGTCGCCGAGATCTCTCGGGCGCTCGCGGTGATCGCGCCCACCGGCCGCAGGGCCCGCCCGGCCACCCACCAGCCGATGACGAGGCTCAGCACGAACAGGACGCCCAGCCCGATGACCGAGTAGGTGCGCAGGGTCTCCAGGGTCGAGTAGTTGACGTACTCCTGGACGTCGTCGATGTCGGCGGCCTGGAAGTCGCCGCCGGGGCGGTACCGGACCGTGCCGCCGGGGCCCTTCTCGAACTTCTTCACCGTCACCGGGTCGAGGGGCCGCGACTCGATCGAGCTCGACAGGGCGAGGTACACCCCGCCGAGGAGGAGCGCGGCGACTCCGAAGAGCAGCGCGGAGTAGGTGAGCGCCAGGCGCACGCGCACCGTGCGGACCCAGGCCGGCAGCCGCCGGCCGGCGCGCGACAGCACGCCGTCCTCACCCTCGGCGACCCGTGTCATGCGGGCGCCGGCTCGGTGCGCAGCCGGTAGCCGCGGCCGATGACGGTCTCGATGAGCGGCTCCTCGCCGTCGCGGGTCAGCTTGCGGCGCAGGGTGCCGACGGTCACCCGCACGGTCTGGGTGAACGGGTCTGCGTTCTCGTCCCAGACGTGCTCGAGCAGCTCCTCGGCGGAGACGAGGTGCCCCGGGCGCGTCATGAGGTAGCGCAGCACGGCGAACTCCTTGAGCGTCAGCGACAGCTCGCGCTCACCCCGGTGCACGAGGTGCCGCGACGCGTCGAGGCTGAGCGCGCCCACCCGGAGCACCGACGTCGCCGCGCGCACGTCGCGCCGCAGCAGGGCGCGCATCCGGGCGGTCAGCTCGGGCAGTGCGAACGGCTTGACGAGGTAGTCGTCGGCACCGACGTCGAGGCCACGCACCCGGTCGGGCAGCCCGCTGCGGGCGGTGAGCATGAGGATCCGCACGTCCGCCCCCGTCGGCCCGGCCAGGCCACCCCCGCGGACCTCCTCCGCGAGCGAGAACCCGCTCCCGTCAGGGAGGTTCACGTCGAGCAGGACCATGTCGTATGCCGTGAGCGCCAGCTTGTCCCGCGCCACGCCGCACGTCGGGGCGAGGTCGACGGCATACCCCTCACGACCCAGGCCGACCCGCAGGGCACCGGCCAGGCCCTCCTCGTCCTCGACGATCAGCACGCGCACGCGACCACCGTACGGGCGCACCCGCGGGCCTTCCCAGCGACCTTTCGCCCGATTTTCGTGGTCGTTTCCGATGGTGGTCCCATCGGTCCTGCCCCCCGCACCGGAGACGAGCACGCTGTGAGCGACGACGAGCCCACCCCCACCATCCCCGTCCCGAGCCCCGCCGAGGACCGCGCCACCCTCGAGCGCGCGCTGTTCGAGGTCAAGCGCGTCGTCGTCGGTCAGGACCACATGGTCGAGCGGATGCTCGTCGGCCTCGTCGCCCGCGGGCACGTGCTCCTCGAGGGCGTGCCCGGCGTCGCGAAGACCCTCGCCGTCCGCACGCTGGCCGACGTCATCGGCGGCACGTTCACCCGCCTGCAGTTCACCCCCGACCTCATGCCGGGCGACATCGTCGGCACCCGGGTCTGGCGCCCGAGCTCGGAGTCGTTCGACACCGAGCTCGGGCCGGTCTTCGCCAACCTCGTCCTCGCCGACGAGATCAACCGGGCGCCGGCGAAGGTGCAGTCGGCGCTGCTCGAGGCGATGGCCGAGCGGCAGGTCAGCGTCGGCGGGCGCACCTACCCGCTGCCGACGCCCTTCCTCGTCATGGCGACGCAGAACCCCATCGAGTCCGAGGGCGTCTACCAGCTGCCCGAGGCCCAGCGCGACCGGTTCCTGCTCAAGGTCGACGTCGACCACCCGAGCGAGCTCGAGGAGTTCACGATCCTCCAGCGGATGAGCGTGGACCCGCCGACGGCCGCGCAGGTGCTCACCCTCGACCAGGTCGGCGCGCTCCAGCGAGCGGCGGACACCGTGTTCGTCCACCACGCCGTCGCGCAGTACGCGGTGGCGCTCGTCGTGGCGACCCGCGAGCCGCACCGCTTCGGCCTCGGGCACCTCGACGGCCTCGTCGAGCTCGGTGCCAGCCCGCGCGCCACCCTGGGCCTCGTCGCGGCCGGCCGGGCCCTCGCGCTGCTCCGCGGCCGTGACTACGTCCTGCCCGGCGACGTCGCCGACGTCGCCGGGGACGTCATCTCGCACCGGCTCCTGCTCTCCTTCGACGCCGTCGCCGACGGGGTCGACCCCCGCGACGTCGTCGGGGCCGTGCTCGCGGCCGTGGCGCCGCCGCGCGTGGCACCCAGCCAGGAGCCCGACGGGACGTACCCCCCGGCATCCGCGCCGCACGCCGAGGTGGCGACGGGATGAAGATGCCGGACGTCGCCACCGTGCGGGACCCCGAGCGGGCGTTCCAGGCGCTCGACCTGCTCGTGCGGCGACGCCTCGACGGCCTCCTCCAGGGCGACCACGCGGGGATGCGCCTCGGCGCCGGCTCCGAGGCCGAGGAGGTCGTGCGCTACCGCCCGGGCGAGGACGACGTGCGCCGGATCGACTGGAACGTCACGGCCCGCAGCCTCGAGCCGCACGTCTGGCGCCCGCGCGCCGACCACGAGCTCGAGTCGTGGGTGCTCCTCGACGAGACGCCGAGCATGGCCTTCGGCACGACGCACCTCGAGAAGGGCGACCTCGGCGGCTGGGCGGCGGCCGCGGTCGGCATGCTGACGGACGGCCCGGGCAACCGCGTCGGTCTGGCCCGCTGGTCGGCCGACGGCATCCGCTGGGAGGCGCCCCTGCCGGGCCGCGTCACGGCCCGCCGGGTCGTCCGCACGATCGGTCAGGCCCCCCGCACCGTGGCGACCGGCTCGGTGACGAGCTTCGCCGAGGCGCTGACGGCGCTCGAGCGCCGGGCCCGTCGTCGGGGGGTTCGGGTCATCGTCTCCGACTTCGTCGAGCCGGACGGCCGGGTCGACCGGCCCTTCGACTGGGAGGTGCCGCTGCGCCGGCTCGCCGCCCGCCACGACGTCGTCGTCGTCGAGGTGCTCGACCCCCGCGAGCTCGACCTGCCCGACATGGGCCTGCTCGTGCTCGTCGACCCCGAGACCGGCCGCCAGCGCGAGATCTGGACCTCGCCGCGGCTGCGCGCCCGCTACGCCGAGGCCGCTGCCCGCCACCGGGCCTCCGTCGCGACGGCCGTGCGCGGCGCGGGCGCCGCCCACGTCTCGCTGCGCACCGACACCGACTGGGTGCGCGACCTCGCCCGGTTCGTCCTCACCCGCCGCCGGGTGCCCCGGGTTCGCGTCCGGAGGATGCCGTGACCTTCCTGTCCCCGTGGTGGCTCCTGCTCATCGTCCCCGTCCTGGCCCTGCTCGTCGCGTACGTCGTCGCGCAGCGCCGCCGACAGCGGTATGCCGTGCGCTTCGCCTCCCTGCCGATGCTCGACTCGGTCGCCCCCGACCGGCCGGGCTGGCGGCGGCACGCGCCCGCGACGGCCTTCGTCCTGGCGCTGTCGACCCTCGCCCTCGCCGCCGCGCGCCCCGAGATGGACATCCGGGTGCCCCACGAGCGCGCCACCGTCATCGTCGCCATCGACGTGTCGCGCTCGATGGAGGCGACCGACGTCGCCCCGAACCGGCTCGACGCGGCCCGCGCCGCCGCGGCGACGTTCGTCGAGGGCCTGCCCGACACGTTCAACGTCGGGGTCGTGACCTTCTCGGGGACCACCGCCGTGCTCTCGGAGCCGACGACCGACCACGCGGCCGTCATCGCCCGGCTCCAGACCCTGTCCCTCGCCGACAGCACGGCGATCGGTGAGGCCGTCTTCACCTCGCTCGACCAGGTGGAGGCCATGGCGGCACGCAGCGACGACCCGGGCGGCTCGGCCGGCGGCGGCACCCAGGGCGGCGACGGCGAGGACGGCGAGGAGGGCGAGGAGGTCGACGTGCCCGCCCGCATCGTCCTGCTCTCCGACGGGTCGAACACCAAGGGCCGCGAGCCCGCGGAGGCGGCCGTGGCGGCCACCGAGGCGGGAGTCCCGGTGTCGACGATCGCCTACGGCACGGCATCCGGCGTCATCGAGAACCAGGGCCGCACCATCCCCGTCCCCGTCGACGAGGAGACGCTCGCCGAGCTCGCCGACACGACCGGGGGGCAGGCCTACACGGCCGCGAGCGGCGACGAGCTGACCGCGGTCTACGAGGACATCGGGTCCTCCATCGGGTGGCGCACCGAGCCGCGCGAGCTGACGCCCTACCTCGCGGCCTTCGCGCTGCTCCTCATGACGGTCGGCGGCGCGATGTCCCTGCGCTGGTTCGCCCGCCTGCCCTGACGAGAGGACCACGCCATGACCCCGCGGACGCCACCCACCTGGCCCGGTCTCGGGCGGCCGGCCGGTCCCGACTTCGAGAGCCCCGTGGTCGGCGCCGCGCCGCCGGCCCCCGAGCCCGAGCCGACGCACCCGGTCTTCCTCCTCCGGGAACCGACGGCCGCGGCGGTGCCCACGGCATCCCCCTCGCCGCTCTGGCCCCCTCCGCCCGCGGTGGTTCCTGACCCGTCACCCCCCTCAGGGCAGGGCCGGCGTCGCCCCCTCGTCCCCTCGCTCGTGCTGGCCGCGGTCGTCTCCGGTGGCCTCGCGGGGGCGGGCGCGGCGCACTGGGTGGCGCTCGGGGAGGAGGCTCCGCCGCAGACCGGCACCCAGCTCCCGCAGCAGCCGCGGGCCGGCACGGCAGCCGCCGCTCCGGGCACCGCCGCCGCCGCGGCGGCCGGCATCCTGCCGAGCGTGGTCCAGGTGCGCGCCGGGGCGACCTCCGGCTCCGGCTTCGTGCTCGACGACCGCGGGCACGTCATGACCAACCACCACGTGATCGCCGGAGCGACGACCGTCCGCCTCCAGCTGGCCGGCGGGCGCAGCCTGTCGGCGGTGGTCGTCGGCAGCAGGGAGGCCGACGACATCGCGGTGCTGCGGGTGCAGGACCCCTCGGACCTCGACCCGGCCGTGCTCGGGAGCTCGGCCGACCTCGCCATCGGGGAGTCCGTCATCGCCGTCGGGTCGCCGCTCGGGCTCCAGGGAACGGTGACCGGTGGGCTCGTCAGCGCGCTCGACCGCGAGGCCAGCCTCGGCGGGCAGGCCGCGCAGCGGATGATCCAGACCGACGCCCCGATCAACCCGGGCAACTCCGGCGGGCCGCTCGTCGACCTCGAGGGGCGGGTCGTCGGCGTCAACACCGCGATCGCCACGATCGGCGGGCAGGGCTCGGGGTCGATCGGCATCGGGTTCGCGGTGCCCATCGACCGGGCCGTCGACGTGGCGGAGACGATCATCGACGGCGGCTGACCGGGCTCGTCGAGAGTCCACGACACGCTGACGGAGCCGCTGGCTCCGGCGGTCAGCGTGTCGTGGGATCTCGACGCCGGCGCGGGATGTCCTGAGGCTTCACACGTCGGTGCGCAATGGGGAACCGCGAACGGCCGGCCCCGTGGGACCGGCCGTTCGACGGTTCGTGCGCAAGGGGGGATTTGAACCCCCACGCCCTTTCGGACACTGGCACCTGAAGCCAGCGCGTCTGCCGTTCCGCCACTTGCGCGTGACGCTCGCGTGAGCCGTCCCAGTGTGCCCGATGCACCCGGCATCCCACAAAACGCCCCCGACCGGGTCGACCCTGAGCCGACCCCGGGTCCATTCGGGGTCGGCTCAGGGTGGCACCCACCTGTGCCGCGGCGCCGGCCGCGACAGGCTGAGCACCCATGAGGACCATGACCACCACGGCCGGCAGCGCCGTGCACGACGGCACCACGACACCTCCTCCGGTCGACCCCGACCGACCCCGCTCCCGCGTCTCGCAGTGGAGCGTCCGCCACCGTTGGCTCGTCCTGGCGCTCAGCGTCCTCGCCCTCGTCGCCGGCATCGGCCTCATGGCGACGCAGGGCATCGCGACCACGCCCCCCGAGGACCAGCTCGTCGGCGACTCCGCGCTGGCCGCCCAGGTCGAGGAGCGCGCGGGCGTCGGCGCGACGCCGACCGAGACCGTCATCGTCACCGCGAGGGACGGCATCCTCTCCCCCGACCAGGTGACCCAGATCGGCACCGCGCTCGCGGCGGCCTACGCCGGCGTCGAGGGTGTGGCGTCGGTCGGCGAGCCGGAGCCCGGCGCCGACGGCCGCAGCGTCGTCCTCCCGCTCACCCTCGACGCGGAGGAGGACCCTGCCGAGGGGTCGACGGCCCAGACCCCCGACGAGGCGGTCGGTCCGTCGCTGGCGGCCACCGAGGCCTTCGCGGCGGCACACCCCGACCTCACCGTCGGGCAGATCGGTGACGGCTCCGTCACCAAGGAGCTGAACGCCACCCTCGGCGAGGACTTCAAGAAGGCCGAGCTGATCAGCATCCCGCTGACCCTCTTCATCCTCCTCATCGCGTTCGGCGCGGTCGTGGCCGCCGGGGTGCCGCTCGTGCTGGGTCTCGGCAGCGTCGGGGTCGCGCTCGGCCTCACCGCCGCCGCCAGCCAGGGCATCATCTCCGTCGACCCGAACGCGCAGAGCCTCGTCCTGCTCATCGGCCTCGCCGTCGGTGTCGACTACGCGCTGTTCGTGATCCGCCGAGCGCGGGAGGAGCGGGCCGCGGGCGCCGACGTGCGCGACTCGATCGCCCTCGCGGGGGCCACCGCCGGGCGTGCGGTCGTCATCTCCGGTCTCACCGTCGTCGTCGCGATGTCCGGGATGCTCGTCGCGGGAGGGTTGTTCACCAGCCTCGCCCTCGGCGCGATCCTCGTCGTCCTCGTCGCCGTCATCGCCTCGGCCACGACGCTGCCGGCGATCCTCGCGGTGCTCGGCGACAAGGTCGACGCCATCCGGCTGCCGTTCACCACGCGGCGCCGTGCCCGGGCCGGTTCTCCCGACTCGCTGTGGGGCCGCCTCGCCGGTGCCGTCTCGACCCGTCCGCTCGTCTGGGGCGGGGTCGCGGCGGCGGTGCTCCTCGGCCTCGCCGTGCCCGCCCTCGGCATGAAGACGGCCCTCGGCGGCATCGAGACGCTGAACCCCGACCTCCAGGTGGTCCAGGCCTACCGGCAGCTCGAGACCGCGGTGCCGAGCGACGGCACGGCCGTGACGATCACCGTCGACGCCCCAGAGGGCTTCGAGGACGACGTGCGCGCGGCGCTCGACGGCATCCGCGACGAGGCGGCAGGGATGGCGCACGTCTCCGGCGTGGCGCCGGAGCCGGTCGCCTCCGACGACGGCACCGCCGTGGTGCTGCCGATCGGCGTCGCGATGGACGCCTCCGACGAGCGGCTCCACGCCGTCGTCGACGACGTCCGGGCGACGCTCGTTCCCGGGGTCGAGTCCGCCCTCTCGGCCGTCCCGGGGGCCGAGGTCCACGTGGGCGGCCAGGCCGCGGCGACCGACCTCAGCACGTGGATGGACGACCGACTGCCGTGGGTCGTCGGCTTCGTGCTCCTGCTGACGCTCGTCGTCATGACGCTGTCGTTCGGGTCGCCCTGGCTGGCGGTCGCCACCGTGGCGCTCAACGCCCTGTCGGTCGGCGCGGCCTACGGGATCATGACGCTCGTCTTCCAGGGCACCTGGGCCGAGGGCGTGCTCGCGTTCTCGTCGACCGGGGCGATCGCCGCATGGCTGCCGATGCTGATGTTCGTCATCCTCTTCGGCCTGTCGATGGACTACCACGTGTTCGTCACGAGCCGGGTGCGTGAGGCCTACGACGCCGGGCACGCCCCCGCCGAGGCCGTGCGTCTCGGCGTGGCCCGCTCGGCCGGCGTCGTGACCAGTGCGGCCGCGGTCATGGTCGGGGTGTTCTCGATCTTCGGGACGCTCTCCAGCTTGGAGATGAAGCAGCTCGGGGTCGGCCTGGCCACGGCGGTGCTCCTCGACGCGACCGTCGTGCGCGGGGTGCTCCTGCCCGCCACGCTCACGCTCCTGGGCGACCGGGCGCACCGCGGCCCGTCCTGGATCCCGAAGATCCACCACTGAGGCGGCCGACCTCGGGCCGGGGGATGCCGGACGCGCGGCGGGGCGCGCGTCCGGCATCCCTCCCGCCCCAGCCCCCGCAACGACAGCCCCGCGCGTGCGGGGTTGGCCACCCGGGTCAGGACAGAGCGGGGGCCTCGGCTCCCTCGAAGCCCGACGCTCCCCGGTCGGCCCGGTCTCCCCGCTTGCCCCGGTTGCCCCGGGGCCTGAGCCGCACCCCCGGCAGGCCGGGCGCCGGGATCCGCGTCACCGCACCGCCGTACCCCTCGACCCGCCCGAACCGGCCGGCCTCGCCCGACGCCCCCGCCTCCCACGCCTCACGCGCCGCCACGACGTCCTCGTGCGAGCGGCCGATGAAGTTCCACCACATGACGACCTGCTCGCCGAACGGCTCCCCGCCGAGGACGAGCACCCGCGCCCCCTCGGCCCCCGCCTCGAGCAGCGCCGACGACGGATGCCGTACCGCCTCGACGACGCCGAGCTCGGCCCGCGCGAGGTCCCGGCCCGCGAACGCCACCGACCCCCGGTCGACGAGCACCGCCACCTCGAACCCCTCACGCACGGGGATGTCCACGACGGCCTGCGGCGCCAGCACGACCTCGGCACCGACGAGGGGGGTCTCCACCCGCACCGGGGACGCCGACCCCCACAGCGACCCGACGAACACCTGGGCTCGCACGCCGTCGGCCACCTGGACCACCTCGGGGGCGTGGTGCTCGAAGCCCGGCTCGACCTCGGCCGACGCCGCCGGCAGCACGAGCCACAGCTGCGCGCCGTGGAGCAGCGTCGTGCCCGGCGTCGACACCTCCGAGTGCGAGATGCCGCGGCCGGCCGTCATGAGGTTGACCTCGCCCGGTCGCACGAGGGCAACCGTCCCGAGGGAGTCGCGGTGCTCCACCTCCCCGCTGAAGAGCCACGACACCGTCGCCAGCCCGCAGTGGGGATGGGGGGCGACGTCCATGCCGCCGCTCTCGGCCACGTCGTCAGGGCCGTAGTGGTCCACGAAGCACCACGCCCCGACGAACGAGCGCTCCTTCGCGGGGAGGGTGCGCCGCACCGTCATCGCCCGCGGACCGCCGAGCGGCACCTCGCGGGGCACGATCACCTGGACACCATCGTTCATCCGTCCACGGTACGGGCCGCGCCGTTGAGGGGACACCCAGCCCCGACGGATAGGCTGGGAAGAACCGACCGCCGACCCGAGCCCTGTGGAGGAGGTGCGCGAATGGGTCTGTTCGACCGCCTCGAGGCGGGGCTCGAGCGTGCCGTTCAGGGCACCTTCGCGAAGCACCTGCGCTCGGCCGTGCACCCCGTCGAGATCGCCAGCCACATCCGACGGGCGATGGACGACCGCGCCGTCACCGGCTCGGGTCGCGCCATCGTCCCCAACGTCTTCACGATCGAGCTGTCGCCCAGCGACTACGACCGGCTGCACCCCGACCTCCAGAACGTCGAGATGGACCTCGTCGCCGCCGCCGAGGAGCACTGCGACGGCCAGCGCTACCAACCGGCCGGCCCGATCGACATCATCTTCGAGGAGCACGACGACCTCGAGACCGGCGTCTTCCGCATCCGCCCCTCCAAGGCGTCGCGTCCGCGCGCGACCGGCCTCACCGGCCAGCAGCGCGCCGTCCGCCCCCGCGAGGAGCCGGATGCCGGTGCCTCGCCCGTGGTGCCGCCCGCCGGCCCGTCCGCGGCCGGGTCCGCGGGAGCGGGCGCGGTCGTCGGTGCCGCCGGTGCGGGCGCCGCCGGGTCCCCCCGCCGTGCCAGCCCGCCGCCGAAGCACGACGACGAGGTGGTGACGGCGCGGCATCCGGCCGCCCCCCTGCCCCCGCGACCGAAGCGTGCCAACCCGGCGGACCGGCCGTGGCTCGACGTCGACGGAGAGCGCTACCCCCTCATGGGGGCGATCACGATCCTGGGCCGCGACGACGCCGCCGACATCATCCTCGACGACCCCGGCATCTCTCGGCGGCACAGCGAGCTGCGGGTCACGACCGACGGCCCGCACTTCGTCACGACGATCCGCGACCTGGGCTCGACCAACGGCACGTTCGTCAACGGCGAGCGCATCTCGAGCGAGCACCTCGAGGACGGCGACCGGGTCACGGTCGGGCGCACCTCCGTCACGTTCCGGGGTGGGCGGAGGTGACCGCCGCGTGCTGAGCGAGCTCACCCTGACCGTCATGCGGCTCGGGCTCCTCGTGCTGCTGTGGGTCTTCGTGTTCGCCGTCGTCGGGGTGCTGCGCGGCGACCTGTACGGCACCAGGGTCAGGCGACGCACGGCGGGCACGGGCAAGGCCGCCGCGCGGGGTGCGTCACCCGCCCCCGCCCGCACCGCCAAGCCCGGGCGCAAGGCGTCTCGGGGCCGCAAGGGCCCGACCCGACTCGTCGTCACGGCCGGACCGCTGGCCGGCACGACCCTTCCGCTGCGACCCTCGGGCACGCTCATCGGCCGCAGCCCCGAGTGCGCGCTCGTCCTCGACGACGACTACGCCTCCGGCCGCCACGCCCGCATCTTCCAGGCCGACGACGGCACCTGGCAGGTCGAGGACCTGCGCTCCACGAACGGCACCTTCCTCGGCGCGACGCGCCTCACCGACCCCCGCGAGGTGGCCGTCGGCAGCGTGCTGCGGATCGGTCAGACCGTCGTGGAGCTGCAGAGGTAACGCATGCCCTTCGCGTTCCACTACGCCGCCCGCTCCGACGTGGGCATGGTCCGGTCCAACAACGAGGACTCGGGGTATGCCGGACCCCACCTGCTCGCGATGGCCGACGGCATGGGCGGCCACGCCGGCGGCGACGTCGCGAGCTCGACGGTCATCGGCGCCCTCGTGGGCCTCGACGACGAGGCCCTCGGCGGCCGGGACCTCAGCCAGGCCCTCCTCGACCGCGTGCTGACCGCGAACGCCGACCTCGGCGACGCGGTGCGCGCCGACCCGCGCCTGGACGGCATGGGCACGACCCTCATCGCGCTCCTGCGCGCCCGGGACAAGCTCGTCCTCGCGCACATCGGCGACTCGCGGGCGTTCATGGTGCGCGAGGGTGTCGTCACCCAGATCACCAAGGACCACTCCTTCGTCCAGAACCTCGTCGACGAGGGGCGGATCACCGTCGACGAGGCGCAGACGCACCCGCAGCGCTCGCTCGTGACGCGCGTGCTCACGGGCGCGGCCGAGGACGAGCCCGACCTCGTCGTGCGCCAGGGTCGCGTCGGCGACCGCTACGTCATCTGCTCCGACGGCCTCACCGACTACGTCGCGCGCGCCACGGTCGAGGAGGTGCTGACGACGGTCGCCGACCCGGGCGAGTGCGCCGACCGGCTGGTCGCCCTCGCGCTGCGCGCCGGCGCGCCGGACAACGTCACCGTCGTCGTCGGCGACCTCGTCGACATGAGCCGCACGGGGGCTCCACCGACCCATCCGCAGGTGGTCGGTGCCGCGGCCGCGCGGCAGGGGGGCACGCGCCCCATCCCGGTCACCCCGGCCGCGAAGGCCGCCGCGCTGACCCAGGAGGCCACCCGCGGGGACGACCCGGACGAGGGCCTCACGCTCGCCGAGGAGGGCCCGCGCTCCCGCCGCGGCACCGTGCTGCGGCTGGCCGCGCTGCTCGTCGTGCTCGCCGTGGTCGTCGCCGGCGGGTCGTATGCCGCGTACGCCTGGTCCCAGCAGCAGTACTACCTCGCGGCCGACGACGGCGTGGTCACCGTCTTCCGCGGGGTCGACCAGACCCTGGGCCCGGTCGCGCTCTCCACGGTCGAGTACTCCACCACGATCCCCGTCGACGACCTGCCCCCCTCCTACCAGGCCGGCCTCGAGCAGGGCATCGAGGTCGAGGACCGCGCCCAGGCCGACGACCGGGTCGAGGACCTGCGCCTGCAGGCCACGGCCTGCCGCTGGGCCCAGGTCAACGGTGAGGTCTGCCGCACCGTGCCCGCCGGGTGGACCGCGCCGACCGGCACGCCGACGCCGTCGCCCACGTCGAGCGCGTCGGTGACGGCGAGCCCGAGCCCCTCGCCGTCGCCGTCGCCGTCGACCTCACCGGTGACGCGATGAGCATCGTGTCGTCCTACACCCCTCGCAAGGGTCGCAACGTCGAGCTGGTGCTCGTCATCGCGGCGGTCGCGATCGTCGCGCTCGCCTACGTCAACGTCGAGCTCGCGGTGACCGGCAGCCTCCCGCCCTCGCTCGCGACGCTCGTCTTCGGCTACCTCGGCGTGGCCGTCGGGTTCCACCTCGTGCTGCGGTGGCGCGCGTCGTACGCCGACCCGCTGATGCTGCCGATCGTCACGCTGCTCAACGGCCTCGGGCTGGTCATGATCCACCGGCTCGACCTCGCCAACGGGCGCTCGCTCACCGACGGCGTGGCCCTGCGCCAGCTGATGTGGAGCGCCCTGGCCGTCGCCATCGCGGCCGGGGTGCTGGTGCTGCTGCGCGACCACCGCATCCTGCGCCGCTACACCTACCTCTTCGGCGCGATCGGCTTCTTCCTGCTCGTGCTGCCGCTCTTCCCGGTCATCGGGACCTCGATCTACGGCTCGCGGATCTGGATCCAGCTCGGGCCCTTCTCGTTCCAGCCGGGCGAGATCGCCAAGCTGTGCCTCGCGATCTTCTTCGCCGGCTACCTCGTGCAGACGCGTGACGCGCTCTCGGTGGCCGGGCGCAAGGTGCTCGGGCTGACCCTGCCGCGCGGTCGGGACCTCGGCCCCATCCTCGTCGCCTGGCTCGCGAGCCTCGCCGTGCTCGTCTTCGAGCGCGACCTCGGGTCCTCGCTGCTGTTCTTCGGCCTCTTCGTCGCGATGCTCTACGTCGCCACCGAGCGGGTGTCGTGGATCGTCATCGGCCTGGGCCTGTTCTGCGTCGGTGCGTACACCGCGTACCTGATCTTCGGCCACGTGCAGACGCGGGTGCTCCTGTGGCTCGACACGTTCAGCGCCGACGCGCTCGCCGAGTCAGACCAGCTCGCCAAGGGCCTCATGGGCATGGCGTCGGGCGGGATGTTCGGCACCGGCCTCGGGCGCGGACGCCCCGACCTCACGTACTTCGCCGAGTCCGACTTCATCGTCCCGAGCTTCGGCGAGGAGATCGGCCTCATCGGCGTCTTCGCGATCATCGTGCTCTACGGCCTGTTCGTCGAGCGCGGCCTGCGGACCTCGCTCGGCTGTCGCGACGGCTTCGGCAAGCTCCTCGCCGCCGGCCTGTCGTTCTCGGTGGCGCTGCAGTGTTTCGTCGTCGTCGGCGGGGTGACCCGGGTCATCCCGCTCACCGGCCTCACGATGCCGTTCCTGTCGTCGGGCGGGTCCTCGCTGCTCGCGAACTGGACCCTCGTCGCCATCCTGCTGCGGATCTCCGACCACGCCCGGCGCCCCGTGCCCGACACCTCGACGCCCAACCCGGTCGCGGAGGCCCGCACCGAGGTGGTGAGGCTGTCGTGAACAACCCCGTGCGCAAGCTCTCCCTCGTCGTCGCGGCCTTGTTCGCGTCGCTGCTCGTCTCGACCACCCTGATCCAGTACGTCTTCGCGGCGGACCTCAACGCGCGCCCCGACAACCGCCGCACCCTGCTGTCGACCTTCGCCCGCGAGCGCGGCGAGATCCTCGTCGGCCAGACGCCGGTGGCGCGGTCGGTGCCGAGCGACGACGAGTACAAGTACCAGCGGGAGTACCCCGAGGGGCCGCTCTACGCCCACGTCACGGGGTTCTACTCGTTCTTCGGCGCGCAGGGAGGGCTGGAGCAGGCGGAGAACGCGCTGCTGTCCGGCTCGAGCGACAAGCTGTTCTACCGCCGCGTGTCCGACCTGTTCACCGGTCGCCGCCCGCAGGGCGCGACCCTGGAGACCACGCTCGACGCGAAGGTGCAGGCGGCCGCCGAGGAGGGCCTCGACGGCATCCGCGGGGCCGCCGTGGCGCTCGACCCGAAGACCGGCGCGATCCTCGCGATGGTGAGCCACCCCACGTACGACCCCAACGCCCTGGCCACCCACGACCTCGCGGCCCTCGAGAAGAACTACGCCAGGCTCAACAAGGACCCCGCCAAGCCGCTCGTCAACCGCTCGATCAACGGCGACCTCTACCCCCCGGGGTCGGTGTTCAAGGTGGTCACCGCCGCCGCGGCGCTGTCCACCGGCGAGTACACCGAGGACACCGTGGTGCCCGGCCCGGCGGTCCTCGACCTGCCGCAGACCGACGCCGACCTCCCGAACGCCTTCGACGGCCCGTGCGGACCCAACAGCGAGGTGACCCTGACGGAGGCGCTCGCGGTCTCGTGCAACACCGCCTTCGCCCGGATCGGCATGGACATCGGCGCCGAGGCGCTCCAGTCCCAGGCGGCGAAGTTCGGCTTCGGCGACTCGATCACCATCCCGATGCGGGTCACCCCGAGCACCGTGCCGGCCGAGATGAACCTGCCGCAGCTCGCGCAGGCCTCGATCGGGCAGTACGACGTGCGGGCGACGCCGCTGCAGATGGCGATGGTCGCGGCCGGGGTCGGCAACGACGGCACGGTGATGCGGCCCTACCTCGTGCAGTCGGTCATCGGGTCCGACCTCGCGGTCATCGAGTCGACCGACCCGCAGGAGCTCTCGCAGGCGGTGATCCCCGAGGTGGCCGCCCAGCTGACCCGGATGATGGAGGCCGTCGTCGAGGACGGCAGCGGCGTCCGGGCCCAGATCCCCGGCGTCGCCGTCGCCGGGAAGACCGGCACGGCCCAGCACGGCGAGGGTCGCAAGGCGCACGCCTGGTTCATCTCGTTCGCGCCGGCGAACGACCCGGAGATCGCCGTCGCCGTGATCGCCGAGGACGGCGGGATCGCCGGCAGCGAGGCCGGGGGCGGGGCCGTCGCCGCGCCGATCGCCAAGCAGATGATGGAAGCCAGGTTGGACCGATGACGAGACGACAGCACGTGAGACGTTCGACGAGGAGTGCACACCATGGCTGAGGTCCCGAAGCTGCTCGGGGGTCGCTACGAGGTGGGTGAGCTCCTCGGCCGGGGCGGCATGGCCGAGGTCCACGACGGGTACGACTCCCGGCTGGGCCGCCAGGTCGCGATCAAGATGCTGCGCAGCGACCTGGCCCGCGACCAGACCTTCATCAGCCGGTTCCGCCGCGAGGCGCAGTCGGCGGCCGGGCTCAACCACGCCTCGATCGTCGCCGTCTACGACCACGGCGAGGACGCCGCGGTCGAGGCGGGCGGGGCCGAGGTCAAGGTGCCGTTCATCGTCATGGAGCACGTCGACGGCCGCACCCTGCGCCAGTTCCTCACCGAGCGCGGCACGCTGCCGCCCGAGGAGGCCCTGCGGATCACCGAGGGCGTCCTCGACGCGCTCGGCTACAGTCACCGCAACGGCATCGTCCACCGTGACATCAAGCCCGCGAACGTCATGATCGTGGACGACGGCACGGTCAAGGTGATGGACTTCGGCATCGCCCGCGCGATGGCCGACGCCAACGCGACGATGACCCAGACCCAGGCCGTCATCGGCACGGCCCAGTACCTCTCGCCCGAGCAGGCGCAGGGCCAGTCGGTCGACGCGCGCTCCGACCTGTACTCCACCGGCTGCATGCTCTTCGAGCTCCTCACCGGACGACCGCCGTTCATCGGCGAGAGCCCGGTGTCGATCGCCTACCAGCACGTCGGTGAGGCCCCGGCCCCGCCGTCGCGCTACGTCGAGGGACTCAGCGACGACCTCGACTCGGTCGTCCTCCACTCGCTGGCCAAGCCACGCGACGCGCGCTACCAGACCGCTGCCGAGTTCCGCACCGACCTGCAGGCCGTGCGCCTCGGCCGGCCGATCAGCGACGCGGCCCGCGGCTCGGCGGCCGCCCTCGCCGGCGCCGCCGCCGGTGGCGCCGTGCTCGGTGCCGGCGCCACCGAGGCCCTCCCGGCGCTCGGCTCGGACGCCACCCAGGCGTATGCCGCGCAGCCCGCGGCCCCCGTGGAGGCACCCCCCGGCTCGGGCTCCGAGACGTTCCCGGGGGTCGGGGACGAGGACGAGAAGCCGCGCAACGCCGCCATCTACGTCCTCCTCGCCGTCGTGGCCCTCGCCGCGGTCGGTGCCCTCGCGTACGGGCTGTTCACGGGCTTCGGCGGTGCCGACCTGCGACAGGTGACGGTGCCCCAGGTCGTCGGCCTGCCGGAGCAGACCGCCGTCGCGCAGATCGCCAAGGCCCAGCTCACCTCGACGACGATCACCGCCCCGAGCGACACGGTGCCCGAGGGTGAGGTGATCAGCAGCGACCCGCCGCCCGGGACGAAGGTCGACGAGGGGACGACGGTGCAGATCACGGTGTCGACCGGACCGACCGCGGTCACCGTGCCGGACGTCACCGGGAGGACGTTCTCCGAGGCGAAGGCCCTCCTCGAGGACCTCGGTCTCACAGTGGGCGATCCGGAGCAGGTGGACGACCCAAGGACCGAGAAGGACGTCGTCATCGACTCCAACCCGGGCGCCGGCACGTCCGTGACGCCCAACACGGCGATCGTCCTGCGCGTCGGCACCGGCAAGGTGGCCGTCCCCAACGTCGTCGGCAAGTCCACCGACGAGGCGCAGCGGCTCCTCAACGCCGCCGGCCTCGAGTCGAAGACGGAGTTCCGCCAGTCGAACACGGTCGACCAGGGCGACGTCATCGAGCAGGACCCTCGCGACGGCAAGGTCGACATCGGCAGCACGGTGACGATCGTCATCGCGCAGAAACCGGCACCGACGGTCACGGCCACGCCGACCCCCACCGAGACCCCGAGTCCGAGCGACGAGCCCTCGCCCTCCCCCAGCCCAAGCGTGAGCCCCTGACCCACCGCCTGCGTCAGCCGGCGGCGACCATGCGGGCGACGCCCGCGGCGTCGTGCACGAGCGGGCTGAGGCCGACCGAGCGCTCCACGGCATCCGGCATCCCGCACAGCTCGAGCCAGGTGGCCAGCATCCGGTGCCCGCCGTGCGTGAGCACCGACTCGGGGTGGAACTGCACGCCGTGCAGCGGCAGCGAGGTGTGCCGGACGGCCATGATGATCCCCGACTCGGTGCGGCCGTTGGCGACGAGCGTGTCGGGCAGCGTCGCGGGGTCGATCGTCAGCGAGTGGTAGCGCGTCGCCGTGAACGGGTCGGGCGCGCCCTCGAGCACCCCCGTGCCGTCGTGGTGCACCTGCGAGGTCTTGCCGTGCAGCAGCTCAGGCGCCCGGCCGACGGTCGCGCCCATGACGACCCCGAGCGCCTGGTGGCCCAGACAGACGCCGAGCATCGGCTGCGAACGCTCGGCGCAGCCCTCGATCATCGCCATCGAGACCCCCGCCTCCTCGGGCGTGCCGGGGCCGGGCGAGACGAGGACGCCGTCGAAGTCGGCCGCGTCACCGGCGGCGACGGCGTCGTTGCGCACGACCTCGCACTCGGCGCCCAGCTGCTCGAGGTAGCCGACGATCGTGAAGACGAAGCTGTCGTAGTTGTCGACGACGAGGACCCGGGTCATGCGCTCCATGGTGCCCTGTCGCGTCCCGCGGCCGCACCGACGGTGTTGTCCGTGAACGGCAGGTGGGGGCTGATCGCCGGGAACACCCATTCGAAGCAGACCGCGACGACCGCGACGAGGAGCAGGAGGCACAGCAGCACCCGCACCCACGCCGGACCGGGCAGGGCGCGCCACAGGGCGGCATACACCGGTCAGCCCTCCGTCGGGGTGGTGAGCCAGGGGGCGGGGTCCCACTGCGCGCGCGGCACGGTCTCGACGAGCCGACCGTGGACGACGTAGCGCTCGGTGGCGCTGTACTTCGGGTGGCAGGACGTCATCGTCAGCAGCGCCTGCGTCGGGGTGGCGCCCGGGTCGTCGGGCACCGGCGCGATGACCGCGACGTCGCTCGGCCGCACGACGTCCCGCGAGGTCACCTCGTAGACGTGCACCTCTCCCGCGGTCTCGACGACGACGCGGTCGCCGTCCCGCAGCCGTTCGACGTCGTGGAACGGTCGCCCGTACGTCGTGCGGTGCCCGGCGATCGAGAAGTTGCCGACCCGGCCCGGCCCCGCCGTGCCCACGTAGTGGCCGAGGCCCAGCGCCAGCACCGGTCGGTCGGTGCCCTCGATGAGGGGCCGGGCGTAGTCGGCGCCGAACCGCGGGATGCGCACGATCGCGAACGCGCCGTCCTCACCGATGCCCTCGGGGATGCCGGATGCCGGAACCGGCGTGGGTGTGGGCCCCGCGCGGGCGAACTCCTGCTCGAGGGTGGCGACCACCCGGCCGGCATCGCGGTTCGAGACGACGTCGGTCCACCACAGCTGCCAGGCGACGAAGAGGAGGAGCAGGACGCCGAGGGTGATGGCCACCTCGCCGGCCCAGCCGGCGAGCCGGCGCAGCCTCACGACTCCTTCACCGTGGCGTGCTCCGGCACGATCGAGCCGCTGTAGGCGGGGAAGGTCTGCTCGCCCAGGGCCGACACGTCGTAGCCGAGGCCCACCGCGACCGACCACTGGCGGAGGTTCTCGACGTCCGGGTCCACCGCGAGCGCCTGCTGCATGGCCGCGGTGTCGCCCATCGCCGTGATGACGTAGGGCGGGGAGTAGACGCGGCCCTGGAGGATGAGGGTGTTGCCGACGCACCGGACCGCGCTCGTGGAGATGACCCGCTGGTCCTGGAGCATCATCGCCTCGGCGCCGCCCGCCCACAGCGCGTTGACGACCGCCTGGACGTCCTGCTGGTGGATGACGTAGTCGTCGGGGTCGGCACCGGCCGGCACCTCTCCGCTGACGAGCTTCGCGTCGTCGAGCCGCACCCGGACGGCCGGCCCGGTCACGGGCGTGCGGCCGGCCGCGGCGGCGAGCTCGTTGGCCTGCCGCTCGAGCCCTTGGGTGGCGAGGTTGCCCGGCGCCAGGCTCGCCGTCTCGGCGTCCACCTGCGCCTGCAGGTCGTCGAGCTCGCCGGCCCGCACCTCGTTCGCTCGGTTCTGGGCGCGGATGAGGTCGGGCAGCTGGGCCTGGTCGGTGCGCAGGTCCTGGCCCTGCGAGGCGCGCACGCTCGAGGCGAAGAGGGCGCCGGCGACGAGGGCCACGACGGGCACGAGCCATGGCCACGGGGAGGGTCGATCGACCCGCCCTGCGTGCGTTCCGCGCACCGCGCCCACCTTCCTTCCAGAAACAGCCTCTACGCTAGGTCACACCGTCAACGCAATCAGGAGAGTCTTCGTGCCCGAGTCCAAGGGTCGCTCCAAGCCCGCCTACACCCCGCCGCGCACCGCGCACAAGGACCAGGGCCCCAACGCGCGCTGGTTCGTGCCCGTCATGCTCGGCCTCATGGTGCTCGGCCTGATCTGGGTCGTGACCTACTACATCTCCGGTGTGCACCAGTATCCCGTGCCCCAGCTGGGGCGCTGGAACCTCGCCGTGGGCTTCGGCCTCATGCTGTCGGGGTTCCTCATGACGACCCGTTGGCGCTGAGCCGGGAGTTTTCTGAGCCGGGAGTTTTCCACAGGGGTTGTCCCCACTGGGGATGAATGACACCCGTGTAATCCACAGGTGCTGACCGGGCCGCGGACCTCCCCGCGGCCGGTCAGCCGGCCAGTCCGTACTTCGCGACCGCCAGCACGACGAGCACGACGAGGATCCCGATCAGCCCCGCCCAGTGGATGCGCCGGTCGGGCGGCTGGAGCGGACCGCGGTTGCGCCCCGTGTAGGCGATCAGGGCGGCGGCGGCGGCCCCGGTGACGAGTCCGCCGAGGTGGGCCTGCCACGCGATCCCCGGGATGACGAAGCCGAGCACGGCGTTGATGCCGATGACGACGTACATCCCGGCGGCCGAGCGGCCGAGCCGGCGCTGCAGCACGAGGAACGCGCCGAACAGCCCGAAGACCGCCCCCGACGCACCGACGGCCCCGGTCCACCAGTTACCGACGTCGCCGGCGGCGATGTCGGCCAGGGAGGGCGGGGTGGACAGCAGCAGGTAGGCGACCGAGCCGCCGATCGCGCTGAGCAGGAAGACCGCGACGAACCGCGCCCGGCCGAGCAGCGGCTCGAGGTAGGTGCCCATGATCCACAGCGCGTACATGTTGAACGCGATGTGCAGGAGGTTGCCCTGGCTGTGGGCGAACGCCGAGGTGACGAACCGCCACGGCTCCTCCGCGCCGAGCCCCGGCACGAACATGACCGAGCTCGTGAGACCCGGCACGACCTGTTGGAGCACGAACACCCCGACGCAGATCCCGATGATCGTCATCGTCACGACGGGCCGGCCGTCCGTGGCGGCCCCGCCGAAGACCGTGCGCACCTGGCGCATGCTGCGGGCGCCCTCGGCGACGCAGTCGACGCACTGGATGCCGACCGCCGCCGGACGCTGGCACTCGGGGCAGGTCGGCCGGCGGCACCGCTGGCAGCGGACGTAGGACTCGCGGTCCGGGTGCCGGGGGCAGACGGGGACCTGCTCCACGGCATCCGGGTATGCCGGCTGCTCAGCCATGTCGGTCACCCACCTCCGGCCGGCGTGACGCCCGAGGGCGCGTTCAGTCCTGGATCTCGACGCGCTCGATGACGACGTCGTCGACGGGCTTGTCCATCGCCCCGGTCGGGATCTTGGCGAGCTGGTCGACGACCTCCCGGCTGGCACCGTCGGCGACCTCGCCGAAGATCGTGTGCTTGCCGTTGAGCCACGGGGTGGCGCCGACGGTGATGAAGAACTGGGACCCGTTGGTCCCCTTGCCCATGCGCTTGCCCGCGTTGGCCATCGCGAGGAGGTAGGGACGGTCGAACTGCTTGTCGGGGTGGACCTCGTCGTCGAAGGAGTAGCCCGGGCCTCCCATGCCGCGGCCGAGCGGGCAGCCACCCTGGATCATGAAGCCCGGGATGATGCGGTGGAAGACCAGGCCGTCGTAGAACTTCGTGGGGTTGGTGCGCCCGGCGTCGTCCTTGTACTCCTTCTCGCCCGTTGGCCAGGCCGACGAAGTTGTCGACGGTCTTCGGGGCCTCGTTCGGGAAGAGCTCGACGACGATGGGCCCGTGGTTGGTGTGGAGGGTTGCCTTCATGCCGACGATCCTCTCACGGGGCCCCGTCCCGGCCTCCGGGCCGGGCGGTGCCGCCCCGCCCCTCGGCGCCCGTCGTGCCGGTGATCTGCATCCCTCGGGACCCGGATGGCCGTGAGCAGCGCAAAGAGGGCAGGATGGGGACCAAGAGACGTCCAACTCGAGGAGGACAAGTGTTCCGCAGCACCAGCACCACGGACCAGGCCAAGGATGCCGTCGCGACCGGCGCCGAGAAGGTCACCGAGGGCGCGCACGCCGCTGCCGACCGTGCCGCCGATCTCAAGGTGAAGGCCTCCGAGGCCGCGAGCGCCACCGCCGCCGGTGCGGCGACGGCCAAGGACAAGGCCGCCGACGCCGCCGAGGTCGCCCGCGACACCGCGGAGACCGTGAAGGAGATGGCCCACGAGGCCGCCGAGACCCTCGCCCCCAAGGTCGAGCACGCGCGCGACACCTTCGTCGAGGACGTGCTGCCGAAGATCGCGGCCGCCCTCACCGCGATCGCGGCCGGTGCGGCCGCCGCCAAGGAGACGGCCTCCGAGGCGGCCGAGCGTGCCCCCGACGCCTACGCCGTGCTCAAGGGCGACGCCGTGGTCAAGCAGGGCGGCAAGGGCAAGTGGATCCTGCTCCTCGGCGCGCTGGCCGCGGGTGCGGCCGTCATGGCGTGGCGCAAGAGCAACGAGCGCCCCGACCCGTGGGCGAGCGCCGGCACCTACACGCCGCCGAAGTCGACGTCGGAGAAGGTCAGCGACCTCGCCGACGCCGCCAAGGAGAAGGCGGTCGCCGCGAAGGACAAGGCCGCCGACGTCAAGGACGCCGCGGTCGAGAAGGCCGGTGAGCTCAAGGACAAGGCGGTCGACGCCAAGGGCGCCGCGACCGCGAAGGTCGCCGACGCCAAGGACGCCGCGTCCGACCGGGTCGACTCGCTCGAGGACGCCACGACCGAGGCCGACGACACCGGCGACGCCGTGTGGAGCGACGCCAACGTCTCCGACGACTCGATCGCGTCGACGTCGGGCACGTCCGAGGGCGCCGACCTGTCGACGCCTAACCTCGACACCGGCTCGAAGGGCGGCGGCAAGGCCTGACCGCCGACCCTCCGCAGGCACCGGATGCCGGCCGTCCCCCACGGGGCGGCCGGCATCCGTCTGTCCGGGGCTCCCGGTCAGATGGTGAGGCCGTGGCCGAAGCGGAAGAGGGGGTCGTCGTAGCCCGGCACGTCCTCCGGGTGGGCGCGCACCTGGTCCATCGAGCGCGGGAGGTCGAAGGGCAGCCGGCCGCGGGGTTCGATCCGTCCGGTCAGGGCCTCGAGGAGGGCGTCGTCGCTCGTGCCGTAGCTGCCGACCACGGCCGTGGCGACCGGCAGCAAGGGGGTGAGGACGGCGGGGCGGTCCAGGGTGACGTCGACGACGAGCGGGCACACCGCCGCGACGCGCTGCAGGCGGGCCACGAGGCCGGGTGGGAAGTCGAGGGAGCCCTGGTGGAACCACGACTCGAGGAACAGGTCGGCGCGGGCCTCGAAGGGCGCCATCAGCCGCACGAGGGCCACGTCGGCGTCCTCGGGACGCTCGACCGGGGTCCCGTGCCGGGCGACGGCCTCGCTGCTGACGTTCTCGGCGTAGATCCGCAGCCCCGAGGTGAGCGGCAGGACGGCGGCCCCCTCGGTGCCGCCGTTGCTCAGGACCGTGACCGACCGGGCCTGGGCGGCGTACCCGGCGTCGCGGAAGTCCTGGCGGCCGACCGTGCGGGCCGCCGCCTCCTCGTCGACATAGGGGTCGTCGAAGAGCCCGAGGCGGAACTTCACGGCGAGGATCCGCCGGGCCGACGCGTCGACCCTGGACTCGGTGACCCTGCCCTGCGCGACGAGGTCGAGGAGCACCTCGACGCACTCCTCGCCGCCGAACTGGTCGGCGCCCGCCTCGAGGATCAGCTCCATCCGCCCGCGGGGGTCGAGGTGCTCGACACCCCAGGCCCGCGCGGGGAGCACCTGGTCGCCGACGTGGTTGTCGTTGACGAGCTCCCAGTCGGTGACGACGACGCCGTCGTAGCCGAGCTTTTCCCGCAGCAGGCCCGTGACGACCTGCCGGTTGTAGCCGAACCCGACCTCCTCGATCACCTCCCCGTCGATCTCGAGCCCGATCGGCATGCCGTAGTAGGGCATGATCGCCGCAGTCCCTGCCGCGATGACCGGTGGGAACGGCTTGAGGTGGTCGGCGAACCGCCCACCGGGGTAGACCTGTTCGCGTCCGTAGGGGAAGTGCGCGTCCTCCCCGTCCTTCTGCGAGCCGCCCCCGGGGAAGTGCTTCGAGGTGCAGGCAACGCTGCCGATGCCCAGCGAGTCGCCCTGGAAGCCGAGGAGATAGGCCACGGCGAGCTCCGACACGAGGTCCGGGTCCTGACCGAACGTGCCGGCCTGTCGGGCCCACCGGGGCTCGGTCGCGAGGTCGAGCGTCGGGTGAAGGGCGGCCCGGATGCCGACGGCGACGTACTCCTGGCGGGCGACGTCGGCGAACTCCCGGACCGCGTCGACGTCGCGCAGCGCCGCGAGCCCGAGTGGCTCGGGCCACTGGGAGAACGCCTTGGCGCTGAACGAGACCCCGGCGTTCTCGATGAAGGCGTGCCTCGGGTCGGTCGAGATCGTGACGGGGATGCCGTGCGGTGAGCGTTCGGCGATCGCCTGGAGGGTGTTGTGCCACCGAGCCGCCATCCGGGCGTCCTCCAGCACGTGCACGTTGAAGTGCGAGAGGTGCTTGTCGAGCACGACGACGCTGGTCGGGGATTTGCTGATCCGCCCGGGCTCCTCGATGACGGTGCCGTCCTCGCCCGCCTCGATGACGGTCTGGAACATCAGCCCGACCTTCTCCTCGAGGGACAGCCGGCCGAGGAGGTCCTCGACCCGCGCGCTCGGGCTCGAGCCGCGGGTCCTCGTACGGGTCCAGCCGCCCGTTTCCGTTGAGGTCACGGAACTGCACGCCGTCGGGGCTCGTGAGCCTCACCGGTTCCATCGCCACTCTCCCACCTGTCGTCCCGCTGGCCGTCCGCTGCACCCTCCGTCCCTGACGTGTGCCGCCGGGCCCAAGCGGCGGCACACGTCAGGACCAGGACGGCGGGCTCACTCGCCGACGATGCCCGCGCCGAACTCCTCGATGCCGATGACGGGCCGGAGGGCTGCCTCGACGTCGGGGGTGCTGAACGCCTTGCGCAGCATGTCCTTCTCGAGGACGTTGCCGATGGCGCCCATGACCATGGCCTGGTCGAGGGACAGGTACCGCCGGGCGATCGTGCCGTCGATCGCGACGGCGTCGAAGAAGCCACCTGCACCGTAGGCCCCGAGCCGCTTTTGAATCCGCTGGAGGTTCGCCGTGGCCTGGCCCCGCTCGTACATCATGGCGAGGAACGACGCGTGGGGGGTGACCACGCCGAGCCCGAACTCGGGATGGGGATTCGTCGCCGGCCGGCAGTCCCCGAAGCCGACATCGACGTTCGTGCCGGGTGGGACATCAGAATCCGGGTCAGGTGCCGGCCGCAGCTGGTCGGAGAAGTAGCCCAAGGGGTTCATTCCGAGCACGTCGACGCCGTACTCGCGGTAGCCCCCGTCCGGGTTGCTCGCGGGCGAGAAGCCCCAGTAGCCGTAGTCGGCCTCGATCAGCCCGTGCTCACGCTCGGCCCGCACGTGGAGTGGGTGGTTGACCCCCCAGCTGCGCGGCGCCCAGTCCTCCTCCGGCACGAAGACCGCCGGCATGAGCTCCTCGAACATGCTGCCGCCCCAACCGGGCACGATGTGCATGCCGCGGTAGGTGTACGCGCCTTCGTAGACCTCGATCCCCAGGTAGGTGCGGGTCTCCCCGACCGGCTGCATCTCGTGCCAGTCCCAGTCGCACGTGGCCGGGAAGGTCCGCCACGGGGCGTAGTAGTGACGGGCCGGCACCTGGCCGGTGAGGATGCCGAGGTAGCTCGTGATGCGCGTCTCGGAGACGATCGTGTCGTAGTGGTGCGTGGTGAGCCACACAGGGTCGCCGCCGATGTGGGTGCCCTCGTAGACCCCGCCCGGACGGTCGTGGTCGAAGACGTAGAACCCACCGTGCATGAGCCCGCCGGGCCGCGTCGAGGGGTGCCCGCCCAGGCCGTCGCCCGGGTTGTAGAAGGCGTCCCAACGCATCCGCGAGAAGATCTCGGCAGCCAAGGGTCCGGCGACGGCATCCGAGTTCTTGACGACGAGGAGGGCGGCGCCCAGCCACCCGCTGTCCACGCTCGACACGAACGGGTGGACGGTGGTCCCGTTGGTCGGCCAGATGAGGACCGGCTCGCCGGTGGCCTCGTCGTACCAGTTGTAGTACATCCCGCTCGGCTCGTGGTGCTCCATCCCCTCGAGGGTCGTGAGGGTCCGCACGAGCCGGGCGCGCGCGTCAGCCGCGGAGATGATGCCGAGCTCACGCGCGACGACCGTCGACCACAGGTACCCGCCGATGTTCGTCGGCGACGTGTAGCCGGACCGGTCGCCGGCCGCCAACGACTCCGGGATGTTGTCGGCGGGGAGACCCGTGGAGGGGTCGGTCATGGCGTCCAGGCTGTGCCAGGTGTCGGCGGCCCAGCGGTGCAGCTGCGACCGCGAGGCCCGCGCCATGGGTGCAGCGGAGGCGGTCGACGCCGGGGCCAGCCCGAGCGCGGCGAGGCCGGCGGCACCGCCGACGATCAGCTGGCGCCGGCCGGGCAGGGCGCGCCCGCCCGGGGCGGTCTCGGGTGTGGGGACGGTGTGATCGGACATGGGTGGTTCTCCGTTCGTCGGGGACGGCCCGCGCGATGGGGGTGGAGGCGGTGGATGCCGGGTGCGGCTACTTGATGCCGGTGGTGGCGATGCCCTCGATGAACCTGCGCTGGAAGGCGAGGAAGACCAGGAGGATGGGCATGACGACGACGGTCGCCCCGGCGAGGAGCAAGCCGTAGTTGGTGGCGTTCTGACCCTTGGAGAAGAGGGCGAGGGCGACCGGCAGGGTGTAGGTGTCCTCGGTCTGGGCGACGACGAGCGGCCAGAGGAAGTTGTTCCAGCTGGCGAGGAACGTGAGGATCCCCAGCGTCGCGAGCGCGGGGCCGCAGAGCGGCAGGATGATGCGCCAGAAGATCTTCAGCTCCCCGGCGCCGTCGACCCGCCCGGCGTCGAGCAGGTCTCGTGGCAGCCCCTTGATGTACTGCCGCATGAGGAAGACGCCGAACGGTGCCACGAGGAACGGCAGGATCAGCCCGGGCAGGGTGTCGACGAGCCCGACGTTCGCGGTGAGGACGAACAGGGGCACGAAGGTGACCACCCCGGGGATGAGGAGGGTCCCCATGACGACGCCGAACAGCACGTTCTTGCCACGGAAGTCGAGCATGGCGAGGGCGTAGCCGACCATCGAGCAGAAGATCAGGTTGCCCACGGTGACGGCGACCGCGACGATCGTCGAGTTCATGAAGTAGGCGCCGAAGGACGCCTTGGAGAACAGCTGCGCGTAGTTGTCGAGGGACGGGTTCTCCGGCCACCACGTCGGTGGGCTCTGGCGCAGCTCGGCGGTGCTCTTGAAGCTGCCGAGCACCATCCAGATGAACGGCGCGGCGACCGCCAGGACGGCGACGGAGAGGATGACGTAGAGCCACCAGCGGCTCTTGGTGGACGTGTTCATGATGGCCTCACGTGTTCTCTCGCAACGCGCGGAACTGGAGCGCGGTGATGACGGCCACGGCGACGAAGATGACGTAACTGAGCGCCGCGGCGTACCCGTAGTTGCCGAAGCCGAACTGCTTGTACGTGTACAGCGACATCGACAGGGTGCTGTCGAGCGGACCACCGTTCGTCATGACGAAGGGCTCCTCGAAGAACTGCAGGTAGCCGATGATCGTCGTCACGGAGACGAAGAGGATCACCGGGCGCAGCAGCGGCAGCGTCACGTGGCGGAACCGCTGCCAGGCATTGGCCCCGTCGATCGAGGCGGCCTCGTGGAGGACCCACGGCACCGCCTGGAGCCCCGCGAGGAAGATGATCATGCCGGTGCCGAAGTTGCGCCAGGCCGCCATCATGATGAGTCCGGGCATCGACCAGCTCGCGTCACCGAGCCAGTTCGGGCCGTCGATGCCGAACCACCCGAGGACGGTGTTGATCAGGCCGAAGTCGTCCTTGAGCAGGAACTGCCAGACCACGGCGACCGCGACGATCGAGGTGACGACCGGGGTGTAGAAGCCCAGCCGGAAGAACGACCGGAACTTGGTGATGCCGCGGTCGAGGGCGACCGCGGCGGCCAGAGCCAGGATCATGGTCAGGGGGACCCCGACGATGACGAAGTACGCCGTGTTCCGGATCGCCCTCAGGAAGGTCTCGTCCGACAGCGCTCGGGTGTAGTTCTCCAGCCCGATGACGTCGACGGAGAACGGCGTCCGCAGGTCCTTCGCCTTGGTGTCGGTGAAGCTCATGAAGAGCGACTGCGCCACCGGCCAGAGGGTGAAGACGAGGAAGAGAAGACAGAACGGCAGTGCCAGCACCCACGCGGCCCGCCCCTCTCGCAAGCCCGTGGAACGGCGGGACTTGCGAGAGGGGGTGCGCCCGGTGGCGCCGCGCTCGGCCGCGTGTCCGGCGGCGTCGCGCTCGGTGGTGATGGACATGATCAGTTGCCAGTACCGATCGAGTCGGCCTGCTTCTGAACGGTCTTCAGTGCGGCGGCGGCGTCGGCCCCGGTCTTGGTGACCTTCTCCATCTCCGTGTCGAAGGAGGTGATGACCTGCTGCCACGTCGGGAACGACGGAGGGGCCTGGGCGGTCTCGAGCTGCTTGCCGAAGACGGCGAGCTTGGTGTCGGCCGTGAGCGCCGGGTCCTGCCACGCACTCTTGACGGACGGGAGGTCGGTGGACAGCCCGTACCACTTGACCTGGACCTTGGGGTCGGCGAGCCACTGGACGAGCTTCCAGGCCGAGTCACGGTTCTGGGTGCTCTTGAACACCACGAGGTTCGACCCGCCCACGAACGAGGAGGACTGCGTGTCGGCCGGGATCTGCATGACGTCGTACTTGTCCTCGAACCCCGCGCCGCCGGCCTTCTCGACCGCGGACATCATCCACGGACCGGAGATGAACATCGGCACCTTGCCGCTGGCGAAGTCCGGGTCGGTCGTCGGGGTGGCCGGAGCGGCCTTGTCCGAGATGCCGTCGGTGAAGAACGACTGGTAGTACTCGGCCGCCTTGAGCACCTCCGGGCTGTCGAAGTTGTAGGCCTTGCCGCCGTCCTTGGTCAGGTCGGCGCCGGCCGACCAGGCGAAGGGCATGACCGACTGCCAGGAGCCCTCGCCGCCGGCCTGCAGGCCGATGCCCCACTTCGCTCCGGCCTTGTCCTGCATCGCCTTGGCCATGGACTTCAGGCCGTCCCAGTCGGTCGGGGGCGTCGTGATGCCCGCCTTCTCCGCCAGGTCGGTGCGGTAGTACACGAGGCGGGTCTCGACGTACCAGGGGATACCGTACGACGTACCGTCGACCTCGGTGGTCTTCTGCGCGCCCTCGAAGAAGACGGACTTGTCGATCTGCTCGGGCGTCGGGTCGAGGGCATCCAGCTGTGCGAACTCACCCATCCAGGTCGTGCCGACCATGGCGACGTCGGGCGTCTTCTTGGCGGTGATCGCGGTGGTGAACTTGTCGTGGGCGGCGTCCCACGGTATGGCGGTGACCTGGACCTTGACGCCGGGGTTCGCGGCCTCGAACTCCTTGGTGAGCTTGGGGAGGTTCTCGCCCTCGGCGCCCATCGCCCAGACGGTGATGGTGCCCGTGGCCGCTCCGGTGCTGACGGCCTTCCCGGTCTCCGCCGTTCCGCTGTCGGCGGCCTCTCGTCCGCAGGCGGACAAGGTCAGGGCCACGGTGGCCAGGCTGGCCAAGGTGATGGCTGCGGTGCGTCTCATCGATCTCTCACTTTCAGGGGTGGGGCGGGGTGGGTGGGTCAGGGGTGTTCGAGCGGTTCGGCCACCTCGGCGGGACACCCGCACGAGCTGCGGATGACGACCTGGGTGGGCAGGACCTGACGCTCCGGGCTGGGGGTGGCGCCGTTGACGAGCTGGTGGAGGCGGTCGGCGGCGAGGGCCCCGACCTGGTGCACGGGTTGGCGGACGGTCGTCAGACCCGGTCGGACGTACCGGGCCGTCATGACGTCGTCCCAGCCGACGACGGCGATGTCTCCGGGGACGTCGACGCCGCCGTCCATGAGGCGCGACATGATCGCCAGGGCCAGCTCGTCGTTGCCACAGACGAGCGCGTCGGTCTGGAAGTCCCCGGCGAGGATCCGCTCGGCGACCTCGACGCCCTCTCGCTCCCGGAACTCGGTCAGGACCGGCTCGGCCGCTGCCAGGCCCCGGTCCCGGTGGGCGGCGACGAAGCCCTCGTAGCGCTCCTCGACGTCGTGGGCCGCCCCGGGGTCACCGACGAAGAGGAGCCGGGTCCGGCCGTGCTGCAGGAGGTGCTCCGTCAGGTCCCGCGCGCTCTCGATGTTCTCGGCGGCGATGGCCTCCACTCCGGGACGGGCCTGGCCGGCGATGACGACGACCGGCTTCGCGGTGCGGCCGACATGGGTCGCGTCCGCACCGAGCACCGCGATGCCGTCGACCCGCGTCGCGAGGGTGCGCAGCGCCTGGCCGCGGTCCTCCTTGGTACCGGCCAGCACGAGCATCACGCTCTGGTGGAGCTCCGCTGCCCGCGTCTCGAACCCGGCGAGCAGGTCGGAGTAGTACGGCCCGCCCAGCTCGGGGAGCACGAGGCCGTAGGTGTCGTGGTGGCGCACGGCGAGGCTGCGGGCCGCTCCGGAGGGGAGGTAGTCGAGCTCGTCGACGGACTCGAGGACCTTGCGGCGGGTCTTCTCCGACACGAGGGGGGAGCCCTGGAGAACCCGGGAGACGGTCGCGATGGACACGCCGGCGTGGTCGGCGACGGAGTAGATCGTCGTCCCACGGCGGAAGCTGTCATCAGCGGCCATTTCTGCCCTCTCACCATTGAAAGCGCTTACATTTCTACTCTCGTGATCCTGCTCACGTCGCTGCGCCAAAAGGGCCGAAGGTGAGTCACGAATTGGTAACGGCGCGGTTCAGTGCTCGGCCACAACGCCTCACTCCGGTCCTGAACCGTTGTCGTGCAACGGAACTGGCCCCGGACACGTTGACGCCGGCCGTCGCAGTGGGACGGCCGGCGTCTGGTCACACGGCCTCCGCTCCGTGCGGAGGAGCCCTCGTCACTCCTCGAAACCCGCGGTGGGGTTGCACGCCAGTCCTGGCGACGGAAGGATCCCCGCCTGCTTGAACTCGCCGCCGTTCATGTCCAGGGACTTCCGGATGAGCGTGGCGAAGGTGCCGTAGCTCTGCGTGCGCGTCGGCTCCTCCTCGGTGGTCTCCTCGTTCAGCCCGGAGAACTTGCAGATGGATGCACCCTTGAGTGGGAGCTCCTTCCCGTTGCCGTTGACCTCGCCCGCGGATGCCGGCGCGGCGGCCATGACGATGCCGTCGAGCGGGCCGTGACGGGCCGGTCCACCGCCCGTCCGGTGCGGCGAGGAGCCGCGGCTAACCTGAGGCGTCTCCGGCCTCGACGACGCAAGGACCCCCGTGCAGCCCCCCGCCACCGTCCCCTCCCGGCCCCTCGCCGCCCTGTGGTCGCGCTACCGCAGGTACCGCGTGCGGTTCGTGCTCGCCGTCGTCGTCTCGACGGTCAACAAGCTCGCGGACGTGGTGCCCGAGCTGCTCATCGGCGCGGCCGTCGACGTCGTCGTGCGCGGGGCAGACTCGTTCGTCGCCGAGCTGCTCGGCATCGAGTCGCGGTACGCGCAGCTCGTCTGGCTGGCCGTGGCGAATGCCGTCGTCTGGGTCATCGAGTCCGCGAGCGAGTACGTCGCCGCCGTCATGTTCCGCGGCCTGGCCCAGGCGGTGGAGCACGACCTGCGCCTCGACGCCTACGAGCACGCGCAGCACCTCGACCTCGGCTGGCACGAGGGCCGGGCCGCCGGCCGGACCCTGTCCACCGTCAACGACGACGTCAACCAGCTCGAGCGGCTCCTCGACGTGGGGTTCCCCGCGATCTGGCAGACCGCACTGAACGTCCTCGTCGTGGGAGCCGTCTTCGCCGTGGCGTCGTGGCAGCTGCTCGTCGTCGCGTTCCTGCCGATCCCCGTCATCGTCGCGGCGTCCCTCGTCTACCAGAAGCGGCTCGAGCCGCTGTACGACCGGGTGCGCGAGGCCGTGGCGCTGCTGTCCGGCGTGCTCAGCGCCAACCTCGCCGGGCTCGGCACGATCAAGGCGTTCACCGCCGAGGAGCGTGAGCTCGGCCGGGTGCGGGACGCGTCGCTGGCGTACCGCGACGCCAACACGCGCGCCATCCGGTCGTCGGCGGCCTTCGTCCCGCTCGTGCGGATGGCGATCCTCGCCGGCTTCACGGCCACGCTCCTCGTCGGTGGGTTCGCCGTGCTCGACGGGACGCTGGAGGTGGGGCTCTACTCGGTGCTCGTCTTCATGACCCAGCGCCTGCTCTGGCCGCTCACCGACATCGCGACGGTCCTCGACCTGTACCAGCGCGGTCGCGCCTCGACCGCCCGCATCCTCGCCCTGCTCGCCGAGCCGGTGGAGACGCAGGAGGGAACCGTCGAGCTCGGGCCGGACGTGCGCGGCCGCCTCGCGTTCGAGGGTGTCCGGGCCGGGTACGGCGACGGGCCGGACGTCCTCCACGGCATCGACCTCGTCGTCCCCGAGGGCGAGACCCACGCCGTCGTCGGCGCGACGGGCGCCGGCAAGTCCACGCTCCTGCGGCTGCTCCTGCGCTTCGGTGACCCGCGCTCCGGCCGGGTGACCCTCGACGGGCACGACCTGCGCGACCTGCGGTGGTCGGCGCTGCGCGGCTCGATCGGCTACGTCGCCCAGGACGTCCACCTGTTCGCCGGGACGGTCGCGGAGAACATCGCGTACGCCCAGCCCGACGCCACCCGCGCGCAGCTGCTGAGGGCTGCCGGTGACGCGGCGGCCGGCGACGTGCTGGAGCGGCTGCCCGGCGGGCTCGACGCCTCGGTCGGCGAGGGAGGTCGCACGCTGTCGGGCGGGCAGCGGCAGCGCCTCGCCCTGGCCCGCGCGCTCCTCCGACGGCCCGCGGTGCTCGTCCTCGACGAGGCGACGAGTGCGGTCGACACCGAGACCGAGGCCGCGATCCAGCGGTCCCTCCGGGAGGCGACGGCCGGGCGCACCGCGGTGGTCGTCGCCCACCGGCTCTCGACGGTGCGGCACGCCGACCGGATCTGGGTGCTCGACCGGGGCCGGGTCGTCGAGGCCGGCACGCACGACGAGCTCGTGGCGAGCGGCGGTGTGTACGCCGGCCTCTGGGCCGTGCAGACCGGAGCCGGCGACCTGCCCGAAGCCGTCGGGCGGCCTCGTGGGTGAGTCGGGCCGGACCGCGACCGTCGTGCTCGTCCATCACGGCGCGGTCATCGGCTCCCTGCCCCCGGTCTCGATGTCGATGCCCTGGTGGCCCGAGGCGCACGACGTCGTGGCCGCGGTGCGTGAGCGGTACGGCATCGACGTCACGGTCCTGCGCCTCGTCGACGCGCCGGCGGATCGGCTGTCCGGCGGGCACGTCGCCTACCTGGCCGAGACCGACCAGAGGCCCACGACCCCGCTGACGGGCTGGACGGGCGACCCGCTCGCGGACGAGCCGCTCCGTCAGGAGTGGGCCCGACCCGGCGGCCCCGCTGCGCTGGTCGGGTGGGCCGACGAGCAGCTGGCGGACCACGGCATCCGTCGCACCGGGCCCGCCGAGCAGATGAGGTCGTGGAACCTGTCGGGGATCTGGCGGCTGCCCACCACGGCAGGACCGGTGTGGCTCAAGGCGGTCCCGGCCTTCTTCGCCCACGAGGGGGCGGTCATCGACTGGATCGGGCCGCGGGCCGCTCCCCGGCTGCACGGTCGAGCCTGGGGCCGGGTGCTGATGGCGGAGATCCCGGGCCCGACCAACCACCAGACCAGGGGACCGGCGCTCCAACCCATGGTCGAGCTGCTGACGGACCTGCAGGAGCGGTGCCTCGGGCGCACGGACGAGCTCCTGGCGCTGGGCGCCCCCGACCGCCGGCTGGCGGTGATGCGGCCCCGCATCGAGGCGGTCGTCGAGGCGCACGCGGCCGAGCTGGTCACCGCCGAGCGGCTCGCGCTGGACCACCTCGTCGAGGGCCTCCCGAGCCGCCTGGCCTTGATCGAGTCCTGCGGTGTCCCGGACACCCTCGTGCACGGTGACTTCCACCCCGGGAACATCGGAGGACCCGTGGACGACTACGTGATCCTCGACTGGGGTGACTCCTTCGTGGGCAACCCGCTCATCGACGAGCTCGCCTTCACGCGGCCGCTCGGACCCGACGACGCGGCCGCCGCCCGCGGCTGGTTCCTCGCCGCCTGGCGGCGGATCGCTCCGGGGGGAGACCCCGAGCGCGCCGCCGACCTGCTCCGGCCGGTGCTCCCCCTCCTCGCCGCCGTCATGTACGCAGACTTCTGCGCCGCCATCGAACCCGACGAGCGGGTCTACCACCGCTCGGACATCGTCACGATGCTCCGGCAGGCCGTGGACGAGGCATCCTCGACCTGACGGACCTGCCGTCCCGTTCCACTGGGGGCGTGGCCCTGTGGGCACCGAGGGCCGTATCTTGCCCGTGTGAGGCGGCGATGCCCTGGCCGGACCCCGGCAGCCTCGCGGGTCGATGCCGGGTGAGCTCGCCGTGGCCGGGGACACCACCCGGTTCGGCGTCCTCGGACCCTTGGAGGTGGTCGGGGCCGACGGCGCGGCGATCCCGGTCGGCGGGCACAAGCAGCGCGCCCTGCTGACCCTGCTGATCCTGCACCGCAACCAGGCGGTCTCGGCGTCCCGGCTGGTCGACGGGCTGTGGGGGGACGCCCCGCCCCGGGGCGCCGAGGTGACCCTGCGCAGCCACGTCTCCCACCTCCGGAGGCACCTCGCCGGCGTGGCACCGGGTGACACGCTGACCACCGGACCGGCCGGCTACCGCCTGGCCCTGCCGGCCGGGCAGGTCGACGTCGACCGCTTCGAGCAGCTCGTCGGCCTCGGTCAGGAGGCCCTGGGGCTCGACCGACCCACGCGGGCGGCGGCGCACATCCGCGAGGCGCTCGCCCTCTGGCGCGGTCGGCCGTTCGCGGGCCTCGACGAGGTCGACGCCGCCGGGCTCGAGGTGGCGCGGCTCGAGGAGCTGCGGCTGGGCGCCCTCGAGGTGCTGGCCGCTGCGGAGCTGGCGGCGGGTCGGCACCGCGAGGTGGTCGGGGAGCTGGAGGCCCTCGTCGCCGAGCACCCGTTCCACGAACGGTTCTGCGCCCTGCTGATGGTGGCGCTCTACCGGTCCGGCCGCCAGGCGGAGGCCCTCGAGGCGTATGCCCGGGCCCGAGCGCGGCTGGCCGACGAGCTCGGCCTCGACCCCGGACCCGAGCTCCAGGCGCTGAGCCAGAGCGTCCTCCGGCAGGATCCCGTGCTGCTCGGCGGTGCCGAAGGTCCGGCTCCGTCACGGCCGGGCCTTCGCGCGGGTCGCGACGCACCCCACCGACCTCCCGACGCGGTCTTCGCGGCGATGGCCGGGACGGCACTGGTGGGGCGCCTCTCGGAGGTGGCACGGCTGGATGCCGCGTGGCAGGACGCGGCGCGGGGTGGCCGTCGCATGGTGCTCGTGTCCGGGGAGGCGGGGATCGGCAAGACCCACCTCGTCGCTGGTCTGGCGCAGCGCGTCGCCGACGAGGGCCATCCGGTCCTCGTCGGCCGCTGTGCCGCCGAGGGCGTGCCCTTCGGACCCGTGACGGAGGCCCTACGGAGCTCCGACGGGGTCCAGCCGGCGATCGACGGGGCACCGGAGGCCGTCGTCGACGCGCTCGCGCCACTGCTCGACGAGGCGGTGGCGGCCCCCAGCGACCGTGCCGGGCAGGCGCCCGGGGCCCACGAGCTGACGGTCTCCTCGGCCTTCGTGGTCGTGCTGGGCCGGGTGGCCGCCGAGGGACCCGTGCTGCTCGTCGTCGAGAACGCCGAGCTGATGGACCCGTCGAGCGCGCTGCTCCTCGGCCACCTGGTCGCGCGGATGCCGACGGGGATGCTCGTCGTCGTCGGCTACCGGGACCCGCCCGGCGGCCGGCATCCGCCCCTGCTCCGCCTCATCGGCGACGTGGCGTCGCGCGACCTCACCGAGCGCATCGTCCTCGGCCCGCTCGGCGAGCCGGAGCTGGCCGACCTCGTGCGCGCCGTGCTGCCCGACGTCGACCGCGTCGTCGACCGGCTCTGGCAGCACACCGGGGGCAACCCCTTCTACGCCCTGGAGGTGGCGAGGGTCCTGGCCGGTGCGGGTGGAGGGGTCGACGACGCCGACGCCTGGGAGGTCCCCGTGGGCGTCCGCGACGTGCTCCGGCACCGGTTGGCCTCGGTGTCCCTCCGGGCCGGCGAGGTCCTGCCCGTGGCGGCGGTGCTCGGGGCGGAGGTGGACGTCGAGCTGCTCGCCCAGGTCGTGCGGCTGCCCGAGGACGACGTGGCGCAGGTCCTCGACGAGGGCGTCGCGGCCGGACTGCTCGTGGAGTCCGGGGCGTCGTGGACCGGCCGGTACGCCTTCCCCCACACCGTGGTGCGCGACGCGCTGCAGTCGGACGTGCGCGGCCTGCACCTTCGGGCTGTGCACCTCCGGGCCGCCGAGGCGCTGATGTCGCGGCCCCGACGTGGCCGTGGTGGAAGCGCGGCCATCGCGGTCCACCTGCGTGCCGCCGGTGCCGCCGCGGATCCGGGGGAGGCGGCGCGCTACAGCCTGCAGGCGGCGCGGGAGGCCGGGTCGGTCTACGCCTGGGACGCGGCGATCGAGCACGCCGAGGCCGCCGTCGGGCTGCTCGACGGGACCGCTGCGGCCCGCGAGCACGCCGACGCCGCCGTGGCGGCGGGGATGCTGCGGCTGAAGTCCGGTCGCGGCTTCCCGCAGGCGCTGTCGCTGCTCGACACGGCCCTCCAGGAGTACCTCCGGGCCGGTGACGAGGCATCGGCCGGAGTGGTGCACAGCCGGATCGGTGGCGCGCTGGCCCTGCACCACTCGGTCATGGACGTCCCCGGTGCGCTGGAGCACTTCGACGCCGCGCAGCGCCTCCTGCCGACACCGGACACGGCCTACCACCTGCACCGCGGCCGGTCGCAGGCCGCCATGCACGGGCTCCGCACGAACCTGCTCGAGGAGGCCTCGAGCCGGGCCGAGTCGATCGCCACGGCCATCGGCCGCCGCGACCTCGCGGTGGTCGCCGGATGGGCGCGCGGGTGGGCCGCCGCGAACGAGGGACGCCTCGCCGACGCCGCGGCGACCTGGGAGCGGGGGTGGCGCACGGCCCACGAGATGGCCGATCCCTACCTCGGCTGGATGCCGGTGAACGCCGCCGCGCTGCTGGCCAACGCCTACCTGCTGGACCCCCGGACCGCGCGGTCGTGGTGCCGGCGCGGTCTGGGCCAGCCCCGGTTCACCTCCTTCGCCCACCCCCACGGCGCCGTGGTGGACCAGCTCGCGCTGGCCCTCGCGGCGATGGGGGAGGTCGAGGGCGCCCACGAGGCGGCGGACCGCCTGCCCCTCGACGCCGGGGCCCGCCGGATGCTGCTGTACCTGGACGGGTCGTGGGAGGAGGCCGAGGCGTCGTGGGCGGACGCCGTGGCCGCCGACGAGGCAGCCGGCGACCTGCACGATGCCGCGCTGAACCTCCGCTGGCTGGCGTCGGCCAAGGTCGACCTGGGAGACCGCGAGGGTGCACTGACCGCGCTGGAGCGTGCACTGGCCCTGGCCTGCCAGGGTCCCCAGGTGCCCTCGGAGCTCGATGCCCGGGCAGAGCCTGGCCCGGCTCCTCGCCGTGGAGCGGCCGGCGGAGGCCGAGGAGCACGTGTCCCGGTGCGACGAGATCCTGGCCGGCGGCGAGGACTGGTGCGGGCTCGTCGGTCAGGTCGAGCTGGCGCGGGCGGCCGTGGCGGCCGGCCGCGGCGACGGCGACGCCGCGGATGCCGCCTCGGCCCGCGCCGTGGAGGTCTTCGGCACCTATCGGTTGGCGTGGCGCGAGGCCGGTGCCCTGGCGTCCTGGGGGCACCTCCTCTCCGGCCGCGGATGCCCGGACGAGGCCGCGGAGCGACGGGCGCAGGCACTCACGGTGTACGCCGGCATCCGCGCCGCCGACCGGTGGAGCCGTGCGGTGGGGTCGCCGTGAGCGGGGCCCACACGTCTTCCACCCGACTTCCACAGCCCGTCGGCACGGTGGTTCCACACACCGACGGAAATGAGTGAGGACGATGGGTTCAGGAACGGACGCGCAGTACGACGCGATCGTCGTCGGCGCCCGGTGCGCGGGGGCGACGGTCGCCACGCTGCTGGCGCGCGGTGGTCGGCGGGTCCTGCTCCTCGACCGGGACGAGTTCCCCAGCGACACCGTCTCCACCCACCAGCTGTTCCCCGACTCGCTGCACCTCCTCGACGAGCTCGGGGTCGGCGCGCGGCTCCGCGCGGAGCACCGGCTTCGGCCCGTCGAGTACAGCTGGCGGGTGCTCGGGCACGCCGTGGCCGGGGGGTTCACCCCGGTCGGCGGGCACGACCGCACGTACTCCATCCGGCGCGTGGCGCTGGACTCGGCCATGGTGCGGACCGCCACGGAGGCCGGGGCGGAGACCCGCTTCGGGACGACCGTCGACCAGCTCATCGGCTCCGGCACCGCGGACGACCCGGTGCGCGGTGTCGTCACCGAGACCGGCGAACGGCTCCTCGCGCCCTGGGTCGTCGGCGCGGACGGTCGCACCTCGACGGTCGCCCGGCGGCTGGGCCTGGCGAAGAGCCAGCAGCTCCGTGGCGAGGTGTCGATGCTCTTCGCCTACTGGGAGGGCCTGCCCGACTCGGGGTGGTGCCACATCGACGTCCAGGGACACCTCAGCCTGATGTCCGCGCCCTGCGAGGACGGCGTGCACCTGCTGTCCGTCGCCGGCCCGCCGGAGCTGACCCGGGGATCCGCCGACGACCGGACCCGGGCCTACCTCGCTGCTCTGCGACGGTTCCCCGCGGTGCTGAACCCCCGGCTCCTGGACCGGGCACGTCAGGTCTCCCCGGTCGTCGTCGTCCCCGAGACGATGCTGCGCGGGTTCGCCCGGGCGGCCACGGGCCCGGGCTGGGCCCTCGTCGGCGACGCGGGCCTCTACAAGCACCCGGTGACCGCGCAGGGCATCGGTGACGCCCTCGCGCAGGGCTGGTTCGTCGGGAACGCGCTGGGCCGCGGCGATGACCTCCACGACTACGCACAGTGGCGCGCCGACCGCGCCGCCAGCCACTACGAGTGGTCCTTCGAGGCCGCCCGCTTCCCCTCGCCGGACGGCGCGGCCGTCTACGCCGGGCTCGCCGCCGACCCGGTGGCGGGCCGGGAGTTCCTCGACACCTTCGCCCGGCGGCACCGCCCCGACGAGGTCCTGACCCCCGCGCGCCGGGCCAGGTGGCGCGCCGCCTGGGCGTACGAGAAGGGCCTGGACGACCTCCGGGGCCTCCTCGAAGGGCTCGACGACGCCGCGATGGCGACCGTGGTGCCCGCCTGCCCGGCCTGGAGCGTCGGTGACCTCCTGGCCCACCTCGTCGGTGTCGCCGAGGACGCCTCGCGCGGTGGGTACTTCGCCGGCGCCATGGAGGCCTGGCGGGTCCCGGCCCTCGCCGAGGCGCGGGACGCGTGGACCGACCAGCACCTGCGGCGGGCGACCGACCGGACCCGTGACGCGCTGCTGCGTGGCCTCCACGTGCACGGCGGCCGGGTGGTCCAGTCCCTGCGCCGCGGCGACGGTCCACTGACCGCCGGCCCTGCCTGGATGGTCCGCGGCGCCGGTCGCCGACCTCGCCGTGCACCTCGCCGACCTCAGGGAGGCGCTGGGGGCTCCCGCTGACACCGGCGGTGCACCTGCCCGGTTCGGGTTCGGCGCCTACCGGGACTGGCTGCACCAGCGCCTCGTGGCGGAGGACCTCCCCGGCATCCGGCTCACCGACGGGCACCGGGAGTGGCGGGTCGGTCCGGGGGATCCGGTCGGAAGCGTCACCGCCCCCGCGTACGACCTGTTCCGCATGATCACCGGTCGGCGCAGCGCGGCCGACATCCGTCGGTACGACTGGACGACCGACCCCACCCCGTACCTCGACGTCATCGCGCCGTACCCGTTGCCCGACTAGGGCGCCCGGCCGTTCTCGACCCCACCACACACGTCGCCACCCGGGCGACGTGATCTCCACCCACCCCGAAAGGCAGGACACCCATGTCCGCAACCACCACCATCACCACCCTCGACGAGCTCAAGGGCAAGCAGCAGCAGATCTGGAGCAGTGGCGACTACAACAAGATCGCCGCCATCACCGTGCCGGTCTCCGAGGCGCTCGTGCGCCGGGCCGACCCGCGCCCCGGCGACCGCGTCCTCGACGTGGCGACCGGCACCGGGCACGCCGCCCTCGCCGCCGCCCGCCGCGGGGCCCACGTCGACGGGATCGACTACGTGCCTGGCCTGCTCGCCGTGGCCCGACGCCGCGCTGCCGCAGAGGACCTCGCGATCGACTTCGTCGAGGGCGACGCGGAGGACATCCCGTTCGCCGACAGCACGTTCGACCACGTGCTCTCCGCGATCGGTGTCATGTTCACGGCCGACCACGAGCGGGCGGCGGGGGAGCTGGTGCGGGTCACCCGCCCCGGCGGACGGATCTCGCTCGCGAGCTGGACCCCCACAGGCTTCGTCGGCCGGCTGCTGAAGACCGTTGGCGCACACGTCCCCCCACCCGCGGTGGCCCAGTCGCCGACGCGGTGGGGCGTGGCGGACACGGTGCATGACCTGCTCGGTCCGGACGTCGCCGGCGTCACCTCCGCCAGGGCGAGCGTGGTGCAGCAGTTCGCCTCGCCGGAGGCGTTCGCGGACTTCTTCCTCGCGTACTACGGCCCCACCCACTCGGCCGCGGCGCGGCTCACCGACGAGGGTCGGCGAGCGCTGCGGGACGACATGGTCGCGCTCGCGGCCGACTCGGACCGGGGCACCGACGGCGCCTTCGTCACCGACTGGGAGTACCTCGTCGTCACCGCCACCCGGCGCTGACGCGCCACCACCACCAGCACCATCACCAGCACCATCGAAGGAGAACCCCGATGTACCACCTCGACCCGTTCGGTCGCCTCAACCCCAGCAGCCTCGACCTGAGTCGCGCGGCGGCCGAACGCCACGCGCACCTGCAGGCGATTCGCGAGCGCGACGACGCCCCGACCCACCCCCTGCGCGCCGCGCGCCGCCGCCGGCCCCAGGAATGGCTGCGAGCGCTGGTCCTTCTCCCCGTGTGAGGGCCCACCCGGCACGCCCCCGCCCGTGGTCTGGGCGGGGGCGTGCCGTTGGTGAACCATGGTGGCTGGAGCCGCGTACATGACTCAGTGGGAGGTCGGATGCCGGAGAGCGCCGCCGCGCTGATGCAGCAGCTGCACGACGAGCACGCCGCCGCGCTGTGGGGCTACTGCCTGCGCCTCACCGGCCAGGACCACGCGCGCGCCGAGGACGTCGTGCAGGAGACCCTGCTGCGCGCCTGGCGCAACCACGACCGGCTGGACGAGAGCCGCGGGTCGGTGCGGGCCTGGCTGTTCACGGTGGCGCGGAACATCGTCATCGACGAGTGGCGCAGCAAGAGGGCCCAGAGCGAGCTCTCCGTCGGGGAGGTGCCCGAGGCCCCCGGGGCGGACGACGGGACCGACCAGCTGTTGCTCTCCTGGGTCGTCGCCGAGGCGGTCACGACGCTCTCGGCGGACCACCGGGCCGTGCTCCTCGAGTGCTACTTCCGCGGGGCGTCGGTCGCCCAGGCGGCGCACCGGCTCGGGATCCCCGAGGGCACCGTGAAGTCACGGACCCACTACGCGTTGCGGGCGCTCCGCCTCGCTCTCCAGGAGATGGGGGTGGGGGCATGACCTGCGAGATGGCGCACCTCGACGGCTCCTACGTGCTCGGGGCGCTGTCACCCGGCGAGCGACTCGAGTTCGAGCGACACCTGGCGGGGTGCGTGGAGTGCAGCCGGTCCGTGCGCGAGCTGGCCGGCCTGCCGGGGCTGCTGGCCCAGGTCGACGTCCGCGACCTCGAACCGGCATCCGGCCCGCCGCTGCCACCGACCCTCCTGCCGTCCCTGGTCCGTGAGGTGCGCGGGTCGGAGCGTCGTCGCTCGGTGCTCATCGCCGTGGTGGCGGGCTCGGTGGCCGCCACGGTGGCCGCGGTGGCCGTCGGTGGGCTCGCCGTGGGTGGTGCGTTCGACGACGGCCGCGAGCCGACCTCGACCCCGTCGACGACGGTCGTGACCGCCACGCCGACCGGGCAGCCCATGATCGCCGTCGGCCCCACCCCGGTGCGCGCCGACGTGCTGCTCTCCGCCGTGGCGTGGGGAACCCGGCTCGACCTCCGCTGCTCGTACGCGGCCGACGCGGGGGACTACGAGGCGTCGTCGGGCGGGGAGTACGCCCTCGTGGTCCACACCCGCGACGGGCGGGACGAGCAGGTGGCGACGTGGCGGGGCCTGCCGGGCAGGACGATGCGCCTGTCCGCCGCGACTGCCACCAGCCGGAGCGACATCGAGACGGTGGAGCTGCGGACGGCCGACGGGGTCGTCGTCCTCCGGCTGCCCCTCTGACTGACCTCCGGCTGCCCCTTCCGACCCCGGCGTCAGACGCTGGCGTGCGCCTTCTCGGACGTCGAGCGCGCCATCCACTCCTCACGCAGGAGCACCAGTCCGCCGACGACGCACACGACCTCCGAGGCCGCCGCGGTCAGCACCCAGAAGCCGCTCCACGACTCGTGGACGCCGAACAGTCCCACGGTGGCCGAGATGACGAACGCCCCGAGGGTGCTCGCGCCGAACCCCGTGACGAGGAACGCGGGGACCCAGTGCCGCCACCGGAGGAGCAGGACCGCGATGACGGTCCCGGCCACGGCGTTGAGGAGGAACGCGGGTCCGATGACGTCGATGTCCCGGTAGCCGTCGAACCACAGGATGAGGTGCACCGCCGCCGAGACCAGCGCGGCCACCGCCGTCACGATCCGCACCCACATGATGTCCTCCGTCCTCCTGAGCGGTGACCTCCTCGCCCGGGAAGGGGCGAACGGTCCCTACTCCCTCTTCACGGACGCCACCGCTCGACGGTTCACGCACGACTCGCAAGGATGGACCCCGGGCACCGCCGACCTGAACCCCGCCCGCCGCGCCTGCGTGTGGAGGGGTAGACCGTCCACCAGCGCGGCGGCGACCCGGCTCGGCCGACCTCCGAGGGGAGATGCGATGGCGGTGAACGCCCGAGCGTTCTGGCTGCGCGAGCCCGGCGTGGGGGAGATCCGGCCGGTCGCCGTGCGGGACCCGTCGCCGGGCGAGGTGCGCGTGAGGACGGTGCGCTCGGCGGTGAGCCGGGGGACCGAGACCCTCGTGTTCCGCGGCGGCGTGCCCGCCGACCAGTACGCCGACATGCGGGCGCCGTTCCAGGAGGGCGACTTCCCGGGCCCGGTCAAGTACGGCTACCTCAACGTCGGGCAGGTCGAGCACGGCCCGCCCGACCTGCTGGGTCGCACGGTCTTCTGCCTCTACCCGCACCAGACGGCCTACGTGGTCCCCGCCGCCGCGGTCGTCGTGGTGCCGGACGACGTGCCACCCGAGCGGGCCGTGCTCGCCGGGACCGTGGAGACCGCCGTCAACGCCCTGTGGGATGCCGCGCCTCTCGTGGGTGACCGGGTCACCGTCGTGGGGGGCGGGATGGTGGGGCTCTGCGTCGCCCGCCTGCTCGCCGGCATCCCCGGTGCGGAGGTGACCGTGGTCGACATCGACCCCGAGCGGGCCGCGGTGGCCGCCGCGATGGGCGCGGACTTCGCGGTGCCGGATGCCGCAGCCGGTGGACGTGACCTCGTCGTCCACGCGAGCGCCACGTCGTCGGGGCTGCAGGGGTCGCTGGACCTGCTCGCCCCGGAGGGCACCGTCCTCGACCTCAGCTGGTACGGCGACAGCGAGGTGCGCCTGCGCCTCGGCGGGGCCTTCCACTCCCGTCGGCTCTCGATCCGGGCCAGCCAGGTCGGGAGCGTCGCCCCGGCGCGGCGAGGTCGCCGGTCGACGACCGACCGCCTCGTGCTGGCCCTCGAGCTGTTGCGGGACCCGGCGTTCGACGCCCTGCTCAGCGGTACCTCGCCGTTCGACGAGCTCCCGGACGTGCTCGGACGGCTCGCCGACGGAAGCCTGCCCGCGCTCTGCCACACCATCACCTACGACGAAGGGTAGGACCGTGTACAGCGTGACCGTCCGCGACCACATGATGGTCGCCCACAGCCTGCGGGGTGAGGTCTTCGGCCCGGCGCAGCGGCTTCACGGCGCGACCTACGTCGTCGACGCCACCTTCCGGGCACCCGCGCTGGACGCGGACGGCGTGGTCGTCGACCTCGGCAGGGCCGCCGAGGTCCTGGCCGGCGTCGTCGGCGCGCTCGGCTACCGCAACCTCGACGACGACCCGACGCTGGCCGGGGTGAACACCACCACGGAGCGGCTCGCCGAGGTCGTCGCCGACCGGCTGGCCGAGCGCGTGCGAGCCGGCGACCTCGGCCCGGGCGGCGGCGCTCTCACCGCCATCTCCGTCACGCTGCACGAGTCGCACGTCGCGTCGGCGTCCTACGAGCGAGCGCCATGAGCACCGTGCACGTCGTCGTTCCCGAGGCCGTGGACGACCCGACCCGTCCGAGCGGCGGGAACACGTACGACCGACGGGTCCGCGACGGCCTGTCCACCTCGGGGTGGACGGTCCGGGAGCACGGCGCCGCGGGGGAATGGCCGCGGGCGGACAGGGCGTCGCGGTCCGCTCTGGCGGCCATGCTCACCGCCATCCCCGACGGTGCCGTCGTGCTGCTCGACGGCCTCGTCGCCTCGGCCGCGCCCGAGGTCCTCGTGCCCGAGGCGGGCCGACTGCGGCTGGTGGCCCTCGTGCACCTCCCCCTCGGCGTGGACGGCGACGAGCACTCGGGGGAGTGCGCGGTCCTCCACGCAGCGGCAGTGGTGGTCGCGACGAGCCGGTGGACCCGCGGCTGGCTGCTGGGGGCGTACGGCCTGCCGCCGGACGGGGTCCGCGTCGTGCCACCGGGAGTCGATCCCGCCGACGTGGTCCCGGGCAGCGCGACGGGTGGACGACTGGTCTGTGTGGGTGCTGTGACCCCGACGAAGGGGCAGGACGTGCTCATGGAGGCACTGGCCGACGTGGCCGACCTCGAGTGGACCTGCACGTGCGTGGGGTCGACAGCGGCGGACGCGCCGTTCGCCGCCCGGGTCCGCGGCCATGCCGAGGCGGCGGGTGTCGGAGACCGCCTGCGGTTCACCGGTCCTCGCGTCGGCCGCGACCTGGATGCCGTGTACGCGGCGGCCGACCTCGTGGTGACACCGTCGAGGACGGAGACGTACGGGATGGTCGTCACCGAGGCGCTGGCGCGCGGCATCCCCGTCGTCGGGTCGGATGTCGGCGGCCTGCCGGAGGCGCTCGGTCGCACGTCCGACGGGCGGCTGCCCGGCATCCTCGTGCCAACCGGGGACAAGGAATCGCTCACCGTCGCGCTGCGCCGGTGGCTCACGGACGCCCGGCTGCGCGAGGACCTCCGCAGGGCGGCTCGTGAGCGCCGCGCCGACCTCCCCGACTGGTCCGTGACCGCCGACGGCCTGTCGCGCGTCCTCTCCGAGGTGGCGGCGTGACCGCGGCGGCGATGCGGGTCAGCGCGGACTGGCTGCGGCTGCGCGAGCCGGCGGACGCGGCAGCCCGCTCGCGCGAGCTCGTGCGCCAGGTCGCCCGGGACCTGGCGGGCTCGGCTCTCACGGTGGTGCACGACCTCGGCAGCGGGAGCGGGTCCATGGGCCGCTGGCTCGGCCCGCTGCTCCAGGGCCCGCAGCACTGGGTCCTCCATGACCGTGACCTCGACCTCCTCGCGGTCGCCGCCGACGACCCTCCGCGAGCCGCGGCAGACGGGGCCGCCGTGAGCGTCGAGACGCGGTCAGGGGACCTCACCGGGCTGCGCCCCGAGGAGCTGGCAGGGGCGTCGCTCGTCACCGCATCCGCACTGCTCGACATCCTGACCGCCGACGAGCTGGAGCACCTCGTGCGGTGCTGCGTCGAGGCCGGCTGCCCGGCCCTCGTGACGCTGTCGGTGACCGGCCGGGTCGAGCTCCACCCGGCCGACCCCCTCGACGGTGTCCTGGGCGCTGCCTTCAACGACCACCAGTGCCGCACCGTGGGGGCCCGCACGCTGTTGGGGGGCGACGCCCTCGGCCGGGCAGTCGAGAGGTTCAGGTCCCACGGCGCCCACGTCGCCACGACCCTGAGCCCGTGGCGGCTGGACACGCGGGACCGGTCCCTGACGTCGGAGTGGCTCGACGGCTGGGTCGGCGCCGCCTGCGAGCAACGGCCCGAGCTCGGCGGGGAGGGTGCCGCGTACCTGGCGCGGCGGACCGTCGACCTGGAGGAGGGGCGGCTCGGCGTCGCCGTGCACCACCTCGACCTGCTGGCCCGACCACGGGGCGTCGACTCGTGAACCGGCTCGCCGACCGCTCCGTACGTCAGGAGGAGCTGGGCACCGTGCGCCGTCCCGGTCCGGGGGGTCGCGCACGCCGACGGGCGGAGGTCGGGATCGACGGGTCGTGGTGGCGCTGGGTGCGACCGCTGGGCGGCGCGGCGATCCTCGGCGTCCTCGTCGCGGGGCTGGGCGGCGGTCCGGTGTTGGACGCCCTTCGGGCCACGGACGCCCGGGCCCTCGCCGTGGGGGCCGGGATCGCCGCCGCGACGACCGCGTGCGCCGCGTGGCGCTGGCAGCTGGTGGCCCGGCGCCTGGGAGTCCAGCTGTCGATGCCGTCGGCAGTGGCCGCCTGCTACCGCGCGCAGTTCCTCAACGTCACCCTGCCCGGCGGGGTCCTCGGCGACGTCGACCGGGGCGTCCGTCACGGTCGTGAGGTGGACGACCTGGGGCGTGGCCTCCGCGCCGTGGCCTGGGAGCGTTCGTCCGGGCAGGTCGTCCTCGTCGTGACCACCGTGTCGGTGCTGCTCGTGGCTCGCCCCTTCACGCCGCCGTCCCTCGTCGTCCCGGCCTGGGTGCTCGTCGCGGGTGTGGCGCTGGGTGGAGGCCTCGCGTGGGCGGCCCGGCGCGGGCGGGCGGGCGTGGGCGCCCGGGTCGCGCGCGTGGCCGCATCCGACGCGCGGGCCCTGTGGGCCCCGACGGCATCCGTCGGGATCCTCGTCGCGTCCCTCGCCGTGGTCGCCGGTCACGTCGCGACGTTCGTCCTGGCTGCCCGGGTCGTCGGGGTCCGGCTCGAGGTCGTCGAGCTCGTCCCAGTGGCCCTGTTCGTCCTGCTCGTGTCCGGGGTGCCGCTGAACCTCGCCGGGTGGGGCCCCCGGGAGGGGGCCGCGGCATGGGCGTTCGCCGCCGCTGGGCTGGGGGCGTCGCAAGGGTTGGCCGTGGCCGTCGCGTACGGGGCGATCGTCGTCGTCGCGGCCCTGCCCGGCGCCGTTCTCCTCCTGCTGGGGCGGTCGCGGTGGTCATGGCACCGGATGCCGTCCGGCGTGCGTGGGCGGGCGCCGTCGGACACCCCGGCGACGAGCCCCGCGTTCGAGGCGAGCGCCCATGGCTGACCGCCCCTACACGCTGCTGAGCTGGGCCATGTCCCTCGACGGCTACCTCGACGACGCCTCCGGACGACGGCTCGTCCTGTCCAACGACGCCGACCTCGACCGGGTCGACGCCGTGCGAGCGGGCTGCGACGCGATCCTCGTCGGCGCCGGAACGGTGCGGGCCGACAACCCGCGCCTCCTGGTGCGCCGGGCGGAGCGGCGGGCCCGACGCGTCGCCGAGGGTCGCGAACCCTCGCCGCGGAAGGTGACCGTGACACGGCATCCGGACCTCGACCCGACGGCGGCGTTCTTCGCGACCGGCGAGTGCGACAAGCTCGTCTACTGCGCCACGCAGGCGGCGGAGCGGACGCGGGAGCGCCTGGGTGCCGTGGCGACCGTCGTCGACGCCGGTGCCGCCCCGTCCATGCGCTGGGTGAGCGAGGACCTGGCGGCCAGGGGCGTGCACCGCCTGATGGTCGAGGGTGGTCAGAACGTCCACACCCAGTTCCTGGGGGCGGGGATCGCCGACGAGCTCCACGTCGTCGTGGCGCCCTTCTTCGTCGGGGACCCGCGGGCCCACCGGGTCGTCGCCGACGGGCTTCCGCCCTGGAACCGCGACCGGCCGGCTCGCCTCGCCGAGGTCCGCCGGATCGAGGACGTGGTGCTGATGCGCTACGCCCTCTCCCCACGGTTCGAGCCGGACGGGCCGGGAGGGGTGACCGGATGACCGACCGTCCACCGGCCGCGACGATCCGCACCGAGGTCATCGTGCCGCTGCGCTTCACAGACGGATTCGACACCGTGGCAAGGGTGCTCACCTTCGACGGGCTCGTCGACGGCCGGGAGCACCTCGCCGTCGGTCTCGGCGATCGCGTGACCTCCCCGGACCTCACCCCCACCGACCCCACCGCCACGGACCCGGCCGCCCACCCGCTGCCGACGCCGCTGGTCCGGATCCACAGCGAGTGCCTCACCGGGGACGTCCTCGGCAGCCAGCGCTGTGACTGCGGAGCGCAGATGCGCGAGGGCCTGGAGCGCATCGCCGAGGAGGGCGGGTACCTCCTCTACCTGCGTCAGGAGGGTCGCGGCATCGGGCTGTACGGGAAGCTCGACGCCTACGCGCTCCAGGACGTCGGGCTGGACACCTACGACGCCAACCTCGCACTCGGGTTCAGGGCCGACGCCCGCGACTACACGGCGGCCGCGCAGATGCTCCATGCCCTGGGCGTGGACACCGTCGCCCTGCTCAGCAACAACCCGGACAAGGCAGAGCAGCTGGGCCGGCTCGGCGTCGCGGTGACCGAGAGGGTGCCGACCCACATCCACTGGAGCCCCGCCAACGCCCGGTACCTGGCGACCAAGGCGGTGCGCGGAGCCCACACCTTCGAGCCGAACCCGTCGTGATGCCGTGAGCCGAGTGACAGCCCCACCCGTGGACCTGCCGGTCCCGTGGGCGTCAGGAGGGCCGGCGCCGAGCATCGGAGCCGCCGCGGCGGTCGGTCTCGCCGCGCTCGTCGTGCTGCTCGGCGGTCTGGGCATGACGGTCGGCCTCAGCGGTGCCGGGTGGGCCGTCGGGCTGGGGTGCGGTGCCGTCCTGAGCGCGGCCCTGGGCCGAGGGCTCGTCCGCGAGGGTCGCGTCACGGCCGGCCCGGCCGACCTCGTCACGCTCTTCCGGGGGCTCCTCGGCTGCGGTGTCGCCGCCCTGACCGTCGAGTCGCTGCTCGGGCGACCCGTCACGGCCGCCGTCCTCGCGCTGGCCGTGCCGGCGCTCGTGCTCGACGCCGTCGACGGATGGGTGGCCCGGCGAACGGGCACCGTGACGGCGTTCGGGGGGCGGTTCGACGGGGAGGTCGACGCGTTCCTCATCCTCGTCCTCAGCCTCTACGTCGCGCCGGCGGTCGGGTGGTGGGTCCTGGCGGCCGGGCTCGTGCGGTACGTCTTCGCCGTCGCCGGGTGGGTCCTGCCGTGGATGCGGGGGCGGCTCGAGTACCGCTACTGGCGCAAGGTGGCGACCGCGGCGGCGGGCATCGTCCTGGCGGTCGCCGCCGCGGACGTGCTGCCCCACGGCGTGACGGTCGCGGCCGTGGTCGGCGCGCTCCTGCTGCTGGCCGAGTCGTTCGGCCGGGACGTGTGGTGGCTGTGGCGCCGGCGCCCCGAGCCGGGAACGCGCCGACGACGGCTGAGGAGAACGCGGTTCGGCACGGCATCCCTCGCCACCGTGCTGGCGGTGGCGCTCGTGTGGTTCGCGCTCGTGGCCCCGAGCCGGCCCGACGGGTTCACCGTTGTCGCATTCCTCCGCCTCCCGGTGGAGGCCCTCGTCGTGGCCGGGTTCGCGCTCGTCGCCTCGGTCCGGTCGACGCGGACCATGGCGACCCTCGTGGGGACGCTCCTGGGCATCCTCACCCTGCTGAAGGTCCTCGACCTGGGCGCCTTCGCGGTGCTCGACCGGCCCTTCAACCTCGTGACCGACCGCAGCCTGCTCGGGTCGGGAGTCGGCTTCGTCCGGGACTCACTGGGCCCGTGGGCCGCGACGGGGGCTGTCGTCGCCGCGGTCGTCCTGGCGGGCGCCGTCGTCGCCTGCCTCCCCTGGGCCGTTCGCCGCCTCACGACCGCGGTCGCGCGGCACCGGGAGGGCGGCGTCAGGGCGGTCACCGCCCTCGCGGCGGTCTGGGTCGTCTGCGCGGTCTCCGGTCTCCAGGTCGCGCCCGGGGAGCCGGTCGCCGCGGTCGACACGGGGCTCTTCGTGGCGGACAAGGTGCGCGACACGGCAGCCGCGCTGCGGGACCGGGAACGGTTCGCCGGAGTGATCGCGGCCGACTCCTTCGCGGATCCGGCGACGGGCGACCTGTCTGGGCTGAGGGGCAAGGACGTGCTGCTCGTCTTCGTGGAGAGCTACGGACGCGTCGCGCTCGAGGGGCCCGAGTCGGCTCAGCTCCGAGGGCTGTTGGATGACGCGACGACCCGGCTGGGCGCCGCCGGGTACACCGCCGGGAGTGCGTTCCTCACCTCCCCGACGTTCGGAGGCAGCAGCTGGCTCGCGCACGCCACCTTGCAGTCCGGCCTGCCGGCGGACAACCAGGGGCGGTACGACCAGCTCCTCGCGAGCGACCGCACGACGCTCTCCTCGGCCTTCGCCCGGGCGGGCTGGCGCACGGTGGCCGTCCTTCCGTCGAACCGGGGGAGCTGGCCTGAGGGGCAGGACTTCTACGGGTTCGACCGGGTCTACGACCGCACGAGCCTCGGGTATGCCGGACCGAAGTTCGGCTTCTCCGCCATGCCCGACCAGTACGCCCTCTCGGCGTTCGAGCGGCTGGAGCTGGCGGTGCCGGGCCGCCGGCCGGTCATGGCCGAGGTCGACCTGACCTCGAGCCACGGGCCCTGGGCGCCCCTTCCGACGATGGTCGACTGGACCCGTCTCGGCGACGGGTCGGTCTTCCACGGCATCAAGGCGGATGCCGTGACGGCGCCGGAGCTGTGGAGCGACCGCGCGGACGTCCCGGCGGCGTACCGGACATCGATCGTGTACTCGCTGACCACCCTCATCTCCTTCGTGGAGCGGTACGGCGACGAGGACCTGGTGCTCGTGCTGCTCGGTGACCACCAGCCCTCGACCATCGTGAGCGGCTCCGGGGGGGACCGGGACGTGCCCGTCACCGTCATCGCGCACGACCCCGCGGTGGTCGAGGCCGTGACGGGGTGGGGCTGGCAGGAAGGGCTGCGGCCCGACGCGGGGGCGCCGGTCTGGCGCATGGACATCTTCCGCGACCGGTTCCTCGCGACGTACAGCGAACCGGCCTCGGCCGTCGTGGCGCAGGGGCGGCCATGACGTCGGCTGCCCGGGTGGTGCTCGACGACGTGCTCTGGCGAGCGCGGGAGGCGGCCTTCCCTCCTGGCGAGTTCGTCGGTCAGGAGAGCTTCATGACCGCCGGCGAGATCCGGTCGCTGGCGCTTCACGCCGGCATCGCGCCCGGGGTGTCGGTGCTCGACCTGTGCTGCGGGGCGGGCGGCGCCGGGCTGTTCGTCACCGGTGAGCTCGGATGCACCTACCTCGGGGTGGACGCGAGCCCGGGCTCGGTCGCCGAGGCGCGTCGGCGAGCCGGGGATGCCGGGCTCGCGGCTCGGTTCGAGGTCGCGCGGATCCCCCTCGTCCCGCCCGGACCGTTCGACGTCGTGCTGCTGCTGGAGACCCTGCTCGCGTTCCGCGACAAGCGGGCCCTCGTCCGACAGGTCGCTGGCGCACTCCCCATGGGCGGGCGCTTCGCCTTCACGGTGGAGGAGGGCCTGCCCCTGACCCCGGGGGAGCGGGACGTGATGCCCGCTCCCGAGACCGTGCGGCTCTTGCCCCTGCCGGACCTGCTGACCGCCCTCGAGGGCGCCGGGCTCGGCGTCTTCTGGCTCGTCGACTGCAGCAGTGCGCACCGCGCGACGGTCGATGCCTTGATCGAGACGTACGCAGCGGTCGATCCCGACCTCGACACGGGGACCGGCGCCGGCATCCTCGACGGTCTCCTCCGCTCCCATCGCCTCTGGAGCCAGTGGCTGTGGGACGGACGCGTGCGGAAGTTCGCCGTCGTCGCGGAGAGGGTGCCCGGCCGGCCGTGAAGGTCGTGTGGGGTCGGGCACCATCCGGCTCCGCCTCGACGTGGCAGTCGTAGCGTGAAGGCGCCGGGACCTCGCACGTCGACCACCCGCCGTGCCCCGGAAGAAGGGCCCGGCCCGCGGGCCGGGACACGCACCATGGCACACCTGACAACTGCGTCGACCTCTGTACCAACCCCACCCGGACCGGCGGACCCACCGCGCGCGACCCGCACCAGAGGACTCCTCCGACACGGGTGGGCGATCGCGGTCGGGCTCCCTGTCGCCTGGGGCGTGGTCGCCGGGCTGACGACACCCCGGTCACCCCTCACCACCGGGGCGGCCCTGGTGTCCGTCGTCGTCAGCCTGTCGGTGGGAGTGGCGGCGGGCGTCGCGGCTCGGTCCCGGTGGGCCGTCGTCATGGCCCCCGCCGTGTTCGTGCTCGTCGTCGAGCTCACGCGGATGCCGGTCGACGGCCCGACCGTCGACGCGCCCCACCTCAGCACGTACGGGCTGCTCGCCCTCGTCGTGGGTCGGGGGTTCCACGCCCTGCTCGCACTGCTCCCCATGGCCATCGGCGCGACGTGGGGGGTCGGCGCCATCGCCCTGCGCCAGGGCAGAGCGCCGACGGGCCGCTCCCGCCGCGTCCTGCGGTGGATGGCGGCAACGGCATCCGTCGTGGTCCTGCTCGCGATCAGCGCCGCGGTGGCGCGGCCCGCCACCACCGCGGCGATCGTCGGGTCGGACGGGAACCCGGTGACGGGGAGCATCGCCGAGCTGACGTCCGTCGACGTCGACGGGCGTGAGCTGGGATTGATGCTCAGGGGCCACGACACGAGCAACCCGGTCGTGCTCTTCCTCGCCGGAGGGCCCGGGGGCTCCGAGCGGGGTGCGATGCGCAACCACCTGCCGGGGCTGGAGGAGCACTTCACCGTCGCCACTCTCGACCAGCGCGGCACCGGGACGTCCTATGCCCATCTGGACCCCACGGAGACGTACACCCTCGAGTCGGCCGTCGACGACACCATCGCCGCAACCGACTACCTGCGGAGCAGGTTCGGCCACGATCGGATCGTGCTCGTCGGGCAGTCGTGGGGGACGATCCTCGGGGTCCTCGCCGTCCAGCAGGCACCCGAGCGGTACTCGGCCTTCGTGGGCACGGGCCAGATGGTCAGCCCCGTCGAGACCGACCGAATCTTCTACGACGACACCTTGGCCTGGGCCCGGGAGCGCGGCCGGACCGCGCTGGCCAGCGAGCTGGAGCAGATCGGGCCGCCGCCCTACACCGCGATGCTCGACTACGAGACGGCCCTGTCCTACGAGCACGAGGTCTACCCGTACGACCACACCGGCAACAGCGAGGGCGAGGGTGGGTTCTCGGAGAACTTCCTCGTGCCCGAGTACTCCTTCGTCGACCAGGTCCACCTGCTCGCGGGCTTCATGGACACCTTCAGCGCGCTCTACCCCCGCATCCAGGCGGTCGACCTCAGGCGTGACGCCGTCGAGCTGGAGGTGCCGGCCTTCTTCGTGCAGGGGGCGCACGAGGCCCCAGGTCGTGCGGAGCCGTTCGAGCAGTGGTACGCGCAGCTCGCGGCGCCCCGGAAGGAGATCTCGGTGCTCGACCGCTCCGGCCACCGGCCGCTGTTCGAGCAGCCGGACGCCTTCGTCCACGTCATGACGACACGGGTACGGCCGCTGGCCCTCTGACCCACGCCGTTCCTGGGGCTGTCGAACGGCACCCATCGGCACCACACTGGCCAACGGGAATGGCAGCGAACAGTTGAATGTTCAACTAATTACCCAGACCCGATTCTCTAAGGAGTGCATCATGAACAGGCTCGACGGTCGCGTGGCCCTCATCACCGGAGCGGCCAGCGGCATCGGCAAGGCCACGGCCCACCGCCTGGCGAGCGAGGGCGCAGCCGTCCTCGTCACCGACATCGCGGAGGAGGCCGGCCAGGCCACGGTCAAGGAGATCGTCGACGCCGGAGGCAGGGCCGCGTTCGTCCGCCACGACGTCACGAGCGAGCAGGAGTGGGAGGCCGCGACGGCGCGCGCCGTCGAGGAGTTCGGCGGCCTCGACATCGTCGTCAACAACGCCGGCATGGGTGACCTGAAGACCATCGAGGACACCACGCTCGAGGAGTGGAACCGCACGATCGACATCGACCAGACCGGTGTCTTCCTCGGCATGAAGACGGCGGCACGGCACCTCAAGCAGTCCGAGCACGCCTCGATCATCAACATCAGCTCGATCTTCGGCACGAGCGGCGGCTTCGGCACCTCGCCGGCCTACCACGCAGCCAAGGGCGCGGTGCGCACCATGACGAAGAACGCCGCGCTCCACTGGGCCACCGACGGCATCCGCGTCAACTCGATCCACCCCGGCTTCATCGAGACGCCGATCCTCGAGCCGACCCGGGGAACCGAGTACTGGGACACCATGACCGCGCTCACCCCGATGGGTCACCTCGGCCGGCCCGAGGACATCGCGGCCGGTGTGGCCTACCTCGCCAGCGACGACGCGAAGTTCGTCACCGGCCTCGAGCTCTACATCGACGGCGGGTACATCGCGCGCTGAGCCTGCGGGCGAGGAGGGCCGCGTCCGCCTGCCGGTGTCCTTCGCGGTCCTTCCCTGTCACAATCTCCCCCATGCGGTACGCGTTCGGGGACGTCGTCCTCGACACCGACCGGTTCCTCCTGGAGCGAGACGGGGAGCCGCAACACGTCCAGCCCCAGGTCTTCGACGTGCTGAGCCACCTCCTCGCCAACCGGGCGCGGGTCGTCTCCAAGACGGAGCTGCTGGACACCGTCTGGGGTGACCGCTTCGTCAGCGAGTCGACGCTGACGAGCCGCATCAAGGCCGCGCGTCGGGTCGTCGGTGATGACGGCATCACGCAGAACGTCATCAAGACCGTCCACGGACGGGGCTACCGCTGGGTCGCCGACGTCGGGGAGCTCCCGGAGCCACCCGGTGCCGGGACCTCGCAGCGGCCCGATCCCCCACCACGCCGACTGGAACAGCGGATCCACTTCTGCAAGACCTCGGACGGGGAACGACTGGCCTACGCGACCGTGGGCGACGGTCCGCCGCTGGTCCGGGCGGCGCACTGGATCACCCACCTCGACTACGAGTGGGCCAGCCCGGTGTGGCAGCACTGGATGGAAGGGCTCTCGCGGCAGCGGACCCTCGTGCGGTACGACGAACGGGGGTGTGGGCTCTCGGACCACGACCCGTACGACGTGTCCCTCGAGTCCTTCGTCACCGACCTCGAGACGGTGGTCGACGACCTGGGGCTCGAGCGGTTCCCGCTGATCGGTCTGTCCCAGGGTGGACCCGTCGCCATCGAGTACGCCCACCGCCATCCCGAGCGGGTCAGCCGGCTCGTCCTCGTGGGCGCCTTCGTCAAGGGCAGGCGGGCCCGCTCGTTGACCGCGCAGGACCAGCGCGAGTTCGAGATGCAGCGCGAGCTCATCCGGCTGGGCTGGGGGCGGGACGAGCACTCCTTCCGGCTGTACTTCTCCTCGGTGTTCATGCCGGACGCGGATCCTCAGCTGTGGACCGACTTCGCCGAGCTGATGAGGCGCACGACCTCGGCCGAGAACGCCCTGCGGCTCTTCGACGCCTGCCTCGACATGGACGTCACGAAGGCGGCTGCCGCACTGGACGTGCCGACGCTGATCCTGCACGGCCGGGACGAGCGCCGGATCCCCTTCGAGCAGGGGCTCACGCTCGCCTCGCTCATCAGGGGCAGCCGGCTGGTGCCCCTGGACACCCAGAACCACCTCATGCGCCCGGACGAGCCGGCGTGGAGCCACCTCCTGGAGGAGGTCGACGCCTTCCTCGCCGAGGACGAGTCCACCGGAACCCCACGGTCGGTCCACCTGGTCTCGAAGCGTGCCGACCCGTAGCGGGCCGTGATGGGGGTGGAGCAGCGCTTCGGCACGGCCCGGCTCCCCGACGGGAGCGGGGTCGCGTACGCCCTGACCGGCACGGGTCCCTTCCTCGTCCTGGCTCCGGGGTGGCTGACCCACCTCGAGCTGGGGTGGTCCCTTCCGGCCGAGCGGGTGTTCCACGAGTCACTCTCACGCGGTCGCACCCTCGTGCGCTACGACCGACCCGGGTGCGGGATGTCGGACCCGCACCGCGGTCCCTACTCCTGGCAGCTCGAGCTGGACACCCTCGGCGCCGTCGTCGAGGCCCTCGACGCCGACCACGTCGACCTCATGGGCACCTCCGTCGGTGCAGCCCTCGCGGTGCACTGGGCGGCGCGGCATCCCGAGACGGTCGACCACCTCATCCTCTACGGCGGCTGGGTCAGCGGTTCGGAGATCGGCGACCCGGAGGGACGGGAGCACGTCAAGGGCCTCATCCGGGCCCACTGGGGGCTGGGGTCCGACCTGCTCGCCGACATCTACGTCCCTGACGCCGACACGGCGACCCGCCGCGCCTACGCCCGGTACCAGCGGGAGTCCGCCTCCCCGGAGACTGCCGTGGCGCTGCTGTCGTTGGCCTACTCGGTCGATCTCGAGGACGTCCTGCCGAGGGTGCGCGCCCCGGCACTCGTGCTGCACCGGGACGGCGACCGTGCGGTGCCCGTCGAGCAGGGACGGGCGCTCGCCGCAGGGCTGCCCTCCGCCCGCTTCGTCGAGCTGCGGGGCCGCTCGCACCTCCCGGCCGTCGGCGACACGGCGGCGGTGGTGCGCCCCATCCGCCGGTTCCTCGGGCTGCCCGCGCTCCGCGAGCGCTCCGCGGTCCAGCTCACCCCGCGACAGGCGCAGGTGGCCGCGCTCGTCAGCGACGGCCTCACCAACCGCGAGATCGCCACCCGGCTCGTCATCACCGAGCGCTCGGCCGAGTCCCACGTGGAGCGCATCCGCCTGCGCCTCGGCTTCAGGTCCCGGGCGCAGATCGCCGCCTGGTACGCCGCCCGGGGGGAGAAGTGAGGTAGTTCCACGGCTGCGGCCGCATCCACGCGACGGACATCGTTCGGGGATGAGACACAGACCCGTCCACCTGCTCCTCTCCGCCCTGGCCTACGGCGGCTTCGTCGTCGTCGTCGCGTGGGCCGTGGCGTTCCTCAGCGGAACCGTCGTCCCCCTGACCGTCGACGGTCCCGTCCGGGTGGCCCCCGGCCCCGCGGTTGCGACGGACCTGGCCCTGCTCCTGCTGTTCGCGGTGCAGCACTCGGTCATGGCTCGGCGACCGGTGAAGCGTGCCCTCGGGCGATGGGTACCCCCCGCGCTCGAGCGGACGGCGTTCGTGCTCGCCACGGTCGCGTGCCTCGCCGCGCTGTTCGCGCTCTGGCAGCCGGTCGAGGGCTGGGTCTGGCGCGTCGACGGACCGTGGGCCGTCGTCCTGTGGTCGGGCTTCGCCGCGGGCTGGGTGCTGACCCTCGGCTCGACCTTCCTCGTCGACCACCTGGAGTTCATCGGCCTGCGGCAGACCGGATGGGCCGGCCCGTCGGGTGACGGCCCCACACCCCTCATCCAGAGTGGCCTCTACGGCATCGTCCGGCACCCGATGATGGTCGGGCTGCTCATCGCCTCCTGGTGCACCCCACGGATGAGCGTCGGGCACCTGCTCTTCGCCATCGCCGCGAGCGGCTACATCGCCGTGGGCGTCCGGTTCGAGGAGCGTGACCTGCGCCGCGAGATCGGGCCGGCCTACGACCACTACGCCGAGCGGGTCCCCTCCCTCGTGCCGGGGTGGCGGCGCCGGCTCCGGCCCGACGTCTCCGGCAGGCGACACGCCGCGAGCCGGCCGGCGTGGGGCAGCTCCGGCGGGAGGACGAGTCCACGCGTGGTCCACACGCAGTCCACACGGTCTCCAAGCACTCCCCCGTGACGCGGACCACCGTTGTCCCATCGCCGACGACGAGGAGACAACCGTGAACGACACCACCCCGGCCCGCCCCGGGACCGAACGGACGTGGTTGGCCGACGTCGTCGTCGTCGGGGCGCGCTGCGCGGGAGCCGCCACGGCGATGCTGCTGGCCGACGCCGGGCACGACGTGCTCGTCGTAGACCGGGCGAGCTTCCCGAGTGACACCGTCTCCACGCACGTCATCGCCCGCTCGGGCATGGTGCAGCTCAACCGCTGGGGGCTGCTGGGGGCGCTGCGCGGCTCGGGGGCGCCGCCGCTCACGACCGTCGAGATCGACACGGGTGACGACCTCCTCGTGCGGACCATCAAGGACCGGCACGGTGTGGACCACCTGCTGGCCCCGCGGCGCATCGTCCTCGACGGCATCCTCCAGGACGCCGCACGCGAGTCGGGGGCACGGATCGAGACGGGGGTGAGCGTCGACGGCGTGCTTCGGGACGAACGAGGTCGGGTCGTCGGAGTCCGCGCCCACGACGCTCGGGGTGGGATTCGGATACTCGCGCGCCACGTCGTCGGCGCCGACGGGCTCGGCTCCCGCGTCGCCCGCTCGGTCGGGGCACCGCTGACGCTCGAGCGGCCGACCTCGGGTGCGGCGTTGTACGCGTACTTCGCCGGGCACTGGCCGAGCATCGAGTACCACGTCGGCGACCACGCCCTGTCCGGGGTCTTCCCGACGCACGGCGGTGAGGCCTGCGTCTGGGTCTGCGCCCCGGAGGAGGTCGCTCGGCGCCACCAGCGGCGTGGTCCACGGGGGGACGTGCTCACCGGCCTGGTCGCCGACCTGACGCCGCGCCTTCGCGACCGGGTGTTCGCTGCCGACCAGACCTCCCCGGTCCGCGGGATGTTGCGGATGCCGAACCACTTCCGTCAGGCCTCCGGCCCGGGGTGGGCCCTCGTCGGCGACGCCGGCTACCACCGCGACGCGATCACCGGGTACGGGATCAGTGATGCCTTCCGGGACGCAGAGCTGCTCGCGACCGCGCTGGACGCGGCCCTGCGGGACCCCGCGGAGGAGACCGCGGCCCTCACGGCATACGGCCGGGACCGCGACCGGATGGCGCGCCCGGTCTTCGACATCACCTGCGAGCTCGCCAGCTTCCCCGGCCCCGGGCGCTTCGTCGAGCTGCAGAGGCAGCTGGCCGGCGTGATCGACGACCAGTCGGCCGAGCTCGCCGCCCGACCGTCACCCGCACGCGCAGCCGTCGCGTGACCCCATCGACCTCACCCGAGGACCCGCCGGCGCTCCGGCACCACACCACCGAGAGGAACGACCCACCATGTCCACGGACACCGCCCACCGCTCTGACACCCACCGCAACGGCGTCGACACCGCGACGCTCTTCGCGACGCTCGACGCCGTCAAGCAGATGCCGGCCGCCGCGCAGTTCCAGTTCCGCGCCCACAACGAGTGGCAGCAAGGGACCCACAGCCGATCGACGATCTCCGACTTCTTCGGGGTCGGCGAGGAGCGGTCGCACGAGCGCGAGTTCGTCTTCGACGCCGACCACCCGGCCGTCCTCGTCGGGAGGGACAACGGCCCCACCCCGGTCGAGTTCGTGCTCCACGCCCTGGCGGCGTGCCTGACCGCGGGCATGGCCAACATCGCGGCCGCACGAGGGGTGACGCTCACCGAGGTCCGGTCCACGGTGACCGGTGACATCGACCTCAACGGCATCCTCGGCCTGCGGCCCGTCCGCAACGGCTACCAGCAGGTCGGTGTGCGGTTCGTCGTCAAGGGGGATGCGTCGGAGGAGGTGCTGCGAGGCATCGTCGAGCAGTCCCGCCAGCGCTCCGCTGTCTACGACGTCATCACCAACGGCGTGCCGGTCGACATCGAGGTCGAGGTCGGCTGACCCGGCCGCGGGGCCCTCGAGGCGGGTCCGGGCGCGAGCTGGCATCGGCCATCGGGCCAACCGATCGCGCCGCCAGCCGATCACGTTCGGACCCGCCGCCGCGTTCAAGAAGTGCGAAGCCACACCCCTCACATCGAAAGGAATCACCATGGATCGGCTCGACCCCGTCGGTCGACTCACACCCAGCAGTGTCGACGTCAGTCGCGCAGCGGCCACGCGTCATTCGCACCTCTCGGCGCTCCGGGAGCCCTACGGCCGGCCGCGCGACGACTCCCCTCGCCCGCGGCGCGCGTGGTTCCAGGTGGTGGTCGCCCGGCTCTCCGTGCTGTGACCATCGCCTCGGGCCTGGCCGTGAACCGGAGGTCGGTCTCGATCTCCGGTTCGTGGCATGGATCCGTCGGGCGCTCACGCCGGGAAGGCCACCTGGTCCAGCCCCGCCGGACGGGCGAGTGAGAGCTCGCGGACCCGCCCGCCGCCGAGGACCAGCGGCTGAACGCCGGGACGCTTCACACTCGCGCCCGTCAGGCGCCCGATGACCATCTCGTGGTCGCCGACCGTCACCACGTCGTGGAGCTCGCAGTCAAGGACGACGAGCGCGCCGTCGAGGTGCGGGCTCCGGCCCGGGCCGAGCTGCCAGGGCACGCCTCGAAACCGGTCGGTGGAGCCACTGGCGAACACCTCGGCCAAATCGGCCTGGTCCTCGGCCAGGACGTTGACGCCGAACGCCAGGTGGCGTCGCACGACAGCGAGCGTGGCGGACGGGCGCATGGCGAAGTAGGCGGCCAGCGGTGGGTCGAGCGAGACCGACACGAAGCTGCCGATCGTGCAGCCGACCGGGGCGACGCCGTCCATCGTGCTGACGACGGCGAGCGACGTGGGCACGCGGCGCAGGACCCCCCTCAGGTGCTGCGGGTCGACCCCGGCCGACGGGTGGCCGGCCATGAAGGCCCGTCGCCCGGTCACGGCGTGCCCCCGATCGCCGGATGCGAGAACGCCCCTCGGGAGCGAGGCCGCCGCGGCTTCGCTCCCAGGCCGCCCGTCACTCGAGGAACGCACCGGGCACGCCCAGCGCGCGCTTCCCGGCCTCGACGAGCGTGTTGTCCGGAGTGAGCGGGTGGAACTTGACCGCTCGGATGTCGCGGTAGCAGCGCTCGACGACACCACCCGTGAGGTACGACGAGCCGCCGACCACCTCCATCGCGAGGTCGCAGACCGCGAGTCCCGCCCGGCCGACCTCGCGCTTGGCGGTCATGACCGCCAGCGTCCGGTCGACCCCCGGGGTGGGGTCGTCCCCGACCGCGGCGAGCGCACCGTCGAGCGCCCAGGACGCCACCTTCAGCTCGTGCGCCATCAGGCCGAGCTGCCGCTGCACCAGCACGTCCTCGGGCCGGCTCCTCGCGACGTCGAGAGCGGCGGTGTATGCCGCTTCGGCGACGCCGAGGTACGCCCCCGAGATGATGGTGAAGGCGATGGAGGAGATCACCTGGAGGGGCCCGTCGATCACCCCGAAGGGCCGGTTGGCCAGCACCTGCGCGTCAGGCACGAACACGTCGTCGAAGACGACGTCGTCGCTGGCGGTACCCCGCATCCCGAGGGCGTCCCACGTCGGCAGGACGGTCACGCCCTCCGTGGTCATCGCGACCGCGATGTTGAGGACTCGACGGCCGTCCGTGGGGTCGTCGTAGGTGAACATCGTCGCCATCGCGCCGGCCACGGGCGACTGGCTCGCGAAGCGCTTGCGCCCGGTGAGCCGGTAGCCCCCGTCGACCCTGACCGCGGTGCCGTTGGGGTGTGTGTAGTCGCCTCCACCCGTCGACAGCAGCACGAGGTCGTGCTCGGCCACCTTGCGCAAGGTGGCCTCGGCGCCGGGAAGGCCGCGGCGGTAGCGCCACGCAGTGAATGCCGTGACGTGCTGGTGCATCGAGCTCGCGAGCGCCGTGGAGCCACAGTGGTGACCCAGCTCGCGTTGGAGGGCGGTCAGCTCGGACACGGTGGCGCCGTCGCCGCCGAGCTCGACCGGAACTGCTGCTCGAAGGAGGCCGGCCCGCTGAAGGGCCTCGTAGGAGTCGGCCACGAAGGTGCCCTCGCGGTCGTGACCCGAGGCGTTCGCGGCCAGCTGAGGACCCAGCTGGGCGGCACGCTCGACGAGCGACCGGCGGGGGGAGATCGTGGTCTGCGCGGGCGGTGAGGCTGTGTATGTGCTCATGGCTCGAGGGTCCCGGCGGAGTCCGGGGCCGTTCCAGTCCAGCATCGCGACCTCCCCAGTCCATGATCTGGACTTCCCATCGGGTCACGCGTGGGGGATCGTCACCTCATGGCTGAACACGGCTCCTTCTGTCCGGTGCAGATGGCGACGGAGGTCCTGGCCGATCGGTGGACCCCGTTGATCGTCCGCGAGATGCTCCTCGGCAGCACCCGCTTCAACGACCTGGTCCGTGCCCTGCCGGGTATCTCCAGGACCCTGTTGACCCAGCGGCTGCGCCACCTCCAGCGGCACGGCGTCATCGAGGCCTGGCCCTCACCGACGGGCAGGGGGTCGGAGTACCACCTGACGCCCGCCGGCCGCGACCTCGAGCGGGTGGTCGACGCACTCGGCCAGTGGGCGATCGAGTGGCTCTACGACGAGCTGGCGACCCACGACATCCCTCCCACGGTCCTCATGTGGTGGATGCACCGCCGGATCGAGCCGGAGAACTTCCCGCCGACCCGCACCGTCCTGGAGTTCCGCTTCACGCGACCCGCGGAGACGATCTGGCTCGTCATGGAACGAGCGACGGTGTCGGTGTGTGTCCAGCACCCCGGCGGCGACGTCGACCTCGTCGCCAGCTCGACGGCGCGCACGTTCGGTCAGGTCTTCCACGGACGCCGACGGTGGCAGGAGGCCGTGTCCAGTGGGGACATCGACGTCGCCGGTCCGCCGCGGCTGACGCGCAGTCTGCCGACGTTCTTCTCGTGGAGTCCGTGGGCCGACCTGACCGAGGAGCGGGCGACCCGACCACCGCGCCCGGCGCCCGTCTGGCCCCAGGCCGAGGCGGCCGTCTGACGCAGGTGAGCGGCGACGGCGTCCGGCATCCGGCATCCGGCGACTCAATCCGCCCAGCCGCCGTAGGGGACGGTGAGGATCTCCAGGCTGTGGCCGTTGGGGTCGAGCCAGTAGAGACCGCGACCTCCGTCGTTGTGGTTGACGGCGCCTTCTCGCCGGTGGAACGGGTCGGCCCAGTACGTCAGCCCGCTCGCGACGATCCGTGCGTGGATCGCGTCGAACTCCTCCTCCGTGACGAGGAAGGCGTAGTGCTGCGGGTGCGGCGGACCGTGGTCGTCGGCGATGTCGAGCGAGACACCGTTGGCGAGCTGCACGACGGCGAACGGCCCGAAGGTCGTGTGCTCCGGCAGGCCGAGGAGCGTCGTCAGGTGTGTTGCCGTGGCCTCCCTGTCATGGGCCAACACGATCGTGTGGTTGAGCTCGACCGGCATGGAGCACTCCTCTCTCGTGACGCGGCGGGGGCGCGGGTTGCCCTGGTCCAGCACACCTCGCGAGCGCCCTGCGGGCAACCAGTCGTCCCTGCCGGCGGGGTTGATGGTCCGTCGACGGCGGGGATGATTGGTCAGATCGCTCCGGGGAGGACGAGGCAATGGCAGAGCTGATGGTGGATTTCATCACCTCCCTCGACGGCTACGCGGCCGCGGAGGGGTGGCCGGGTTGGTGGGGCCTCGAGGGGCCCGAGTACCTCCCCCGGCGGGAGGAGCCCGCGCAGGGCGAGCACGTGGCGCTCATGGGTGCGAAGACCTTCCGGCTCAGATCGGGGATAGCCGCGTCGGAGGACTTCACCGCCTCGTCGAGATCGACAAGGTCGTCTTCTCGTCGACCCTGGAGGAGCCGCTGACCTGGGCCAGCAGCCGCCTGGTCGCCGAGGCCCCGTCGAGGCGGTGTGGGCGCTCACGCGTGACGGCACCACCCCGATGCGCACCCTCGGCCGCCCTGACCCTGGCGCGCTCGCTGCTCGCGGCGGGGCTCGTCTACCGCCTCCGTGTCGTCGTCTTCCCGGTCATCACCGGCGTCACGGGCCAGGAGCGGGTGTACGACGGCCACCCCCGACGACGCGCTGTCGCCGGTCGAGAGCCGTACCTTCGACGGGCGGCTGCAGCTGTTCGAGTACGTGCCCACCGTGCTCGACCGCCCGCCGTTTGCCTCGTGAGTGGTATGCCGGATGCCGTCCGCCCGGGCGCTAGCCCGTGTTCGCCGTCGGAGCGAGTCGGCAGATGAGCCAACTCCCGGGGACACCCTTCAGCGTCCGCTCTCCCACCGGTTCCACCGCGATGCCGGTGCCTGCGACCAGAGTGCGCACCGTGTCGGTCATCAGGACCTCTGAGGGTCCGGCCAGCGCGGCAACCCGAGCGGCGATGTGCACAGCAATGCCGACGAGGTCGTCGGGCGGCAGGAACGAGACCTCCCCGGTGTGGACGCCGGCTCGGATCTCGAGGCCCATCTCCTTCGACTCCGAGACGACCTGCATCGCGCACCGCAGTGCAGAAGACGGCAGTGCGAACGAGGCGAGGAAGCCGTCGCCGGCCGTGTTGATCTCGGTGCCTCCGAATCGCACGAAGGACCTGCGGACGGAGTCCCTGTGAGCCGACAGCAGGTGCTTCCACGGAAGGTCCCCCGTTCTCGCCGCTGAGGCGGTCGAGCCCACGACATCGGTGAAGAGCAGGGACATCACCTGGCGATTCTCCTGGGCACGCCGCGTCCCGACGAGGAACTCCTCGACCTCCTCGAAGATGTCCTCCAGGGGTGGGCCGGGACCTCGCGTGGCGGAGCCACCGATCAGCTTCAGGGTCGCCTTCGGTAGACGGTCGGCCAACCAGCGCACTCCGCCGGCAGGGACCAGCCGGAAGCGCTCCTCGTGAATCAGGAGGACCGGTACACGGATGTCTGCAAGGTGGGGACGCAGGTCCAGGTCCACATTCATCCGAAACAGCTCGGCGGCTGCCTTGGGCGTGGCTGACAGAGTCTCGTAGCGTGCGTATTCGGCGATCTGCTGTGGGGTCAGCTCCATCTGCGGATTGATCACTCGTGCAAGCAACGCCCGGCCCCACGCACCGTGCTCGATGGCCTGCTGGACCATTCTCAGGGTGGCCCTGTTCAAACCGAACGGGTGATCCGCGTCGCGGTGACCGACGGCCAGGGCTTCGCCAGCGATGACCGCGGTGACGCGCTGAGGGTAGAGCGCCGCGGTCATGAGGCAGACTCTCGCGCTGTCCACCCAACCCATGAGGACTGCTTCGGCGCTCCCCGCCGCGTCCATGACGGCAATGATGTCCCGACAGCGCTGCTCGGGGGTGATGCCGTTGAGCTGGCGGTCAGAGAGTCCGGTGCCACGCTTGTCGAAGGCGATCGTCCTACCCAAGCTGGTCATCTTCTCCACGAAGTCGACGTACTCCGGCAGCTCCCACAACATGTCGAGGTGAGTCGGGCCGGGCATCGAGATCACGATGTCGCGCGGTCCTTCGCCCACGACCTTGTAGGCGATCTCGACACCGCGCGAGTCCGCGTAGAGCGTCGCCGGGATCATGGCACCTCCGAAGCTCCGAACCTCCCTATCCGCGAGTGTCCGCCGTTCTACCTTCCGGAGCCAGACCTGGACCGATGGTCTCAGGGAGGCCTTCGTCGACGTGGGCGCCGCGGATGGTCGCGGGCGCGCGCAGTCCACCCTCCGGCGTAGCGCTCGACACGCCCGTGTCGACTCCTTCCCGCTCGTGGCGATCCCCGACCGCCACGAGCGTCTCAGCGTGGAACGCCGGTCACCCGCAAGGCTCCCGCGGCTCGGCGGTTGCGGTACTCACGTGGGTACGGACCTGCGGTACGGACCGATGCGTCGAACCGCCGGCCGGTCAATCACTGGTCACACCATGGGCGGCGCGCGCCGCACGCGAGGTTCTGCTTGGCTGCGCATGCGGTGCCTCCTTCGAACCCGGTGGCCGTCGTCGCGCTAACCCGAGGGCTACGCGTCGACGGTGTTCCTGCGCCGCGCCGGGACGGCGTCGACCAGTAGGAGCAGTACCGCAGCGATGAGGAGCGCGGCCCCCACGCCGGCGTTCTTAGTCGCGGCCCCGCGGCAGTCGGCGATCGTGCTGTTCTTAGCTCTCGTGGCGAACAGGTCGGTTTGGTGCTGGTGGGACCACAGCGCCGCCTTCACCGCTGCCGCCTGCCGGTGCGTGGACTGGCTCTCCTCGGCGCTGCTCAACGAGGCTTGAGCGTTCGTCAGCGCAGCCTCGGCGGTGGCGAGGTCGGCAGCGGCCTTCTCCTGCGCGCTCTGGGCCTTGTTCGAGAGCTGGTCAGCGGTCTTCTGGCGTGACTGAGCGTCCGATGCCGCGCTGTCGGCAGCGCGTTGCTCAGTCGCCAGCGCGGCGTTCGCCTTCGCAAGCGCGGCCTTCGCATCCTTGACGTCGGCCTTTGCATCGGCGACCGCCTGCTCGCTGTAGGTCGTGTCCCAACCCTGCTCCTTGTCGGTGGCGAGCATCGACTCACTGCTCTCGAGATCGCCCTGGGCCCACTGGAGCGTCGACTCGGCGGCGTCGACATCCCACTGGGCCCAGTCCGAGGCGAAGGCGTCTTGCGCGGTGCTGGCTTCGTCGGCCGCAGACTGCGCCGCGTCGGCCTGCTCTTGAAGCTTGCCAGCCGCTGTCTGTGCGGACTCGGCCGCGTTGACCGCCGACTGCGCGTCGGAAACCTGTCCCGAAGCGCTCGTGATGGCTTGGTTGTCGACTGTGACCTCACCCTTCGGCTGCTGGGGCGCGACCCCACGTGGCGCAGTCACAGCAGTGGCAGTGAGTGCGAGCAGCGTTGTCGGACAGGAGTCTCCCTGCACCGGCGCAACGAGCGTCGCGGCGGCCGCCAGCATCAGCACGACGAAAGCGATGGCCGCAGGTATGTGGAGGCGTGCATGCTGGCGAAGCCGGGTCGGCCAAGGGGTGCGCGGGGGCGGTTCGTCGAAGGGGTGATCCGGGTTCTGTGTCAGGTCGGCGGTCCCGTCCCCGGGGGGCGCGGGGTCGAACAGGCCGGCCAGCACGTCATCCTCATCGGTGCGATCGAGCACGCTGTCATCAGCGCCCCGCTGACCCCGGAGTCGCGGCATCCTGGCCACGTCAGTCCTCCCCCAGTTCGCCCAGAGTGAGGTACACGGACCAGTTGCTGTCGACCATGTCCTGGTACGAGTACTGCAACACCCCTCGGTCGCTGCTCTGGTGCACCCGATAGAAGGCCGCCTTGGGGACGTCGGTGAACTCGAATCCGAAGATGCACGACACCCCGTCGAAGGTGCCCGTACCGAACGACGACGTAGCCAGCGTGGAGCCGGTCTCGTCCTCGATAATGACCTGGGTCCCGGGGGCGATGTCGCTGTAGCCGCCGTTCCCCTCGCACGACGAGCCGACGGTGAGGTCGCTGTCAGTGGTGAGGGCCAGCTGTCCCGTGACGGTGTGGGCCTCCCCTCCCGTCCCGAACACGAGGTACCCGGCCACCGCGAGCAGGGCCAAGGTGGTCGCGACGATGCCAACGTTCCGGTTGCTGAGTCGCGGTCGCTTGGTGTGTTCTGTGACGGCCACGTCCTGACCGACCGCGAGGTCGTGGTTCCCGGCGGCGTCGATCCCCACGTCGGCCTGGGAGGTCGCCAACTCGGGCCGGACGGTCGTCACGGAGCCGGTCGTCCCGTGGGACGCCAGCGTTGCGCTGGAGGGCACCTCCCCGGCCGGTTCTGCCGTGGGCGGGCTAAGCGAGTAGTCGGTCAGCGGGCACCCGCAGCGCGCACAGAACCGACCGGAGGGGACGTCCTGTCCGCAGGCATTGCAACGGCTCGTGGATTCCATGGGAGTCACTCTCGCGTCTGGGTTTTCTGGACGAGGGGGGAGGCGTCCAGCCGGGCCGCGATTCGGTCACCAGAGGCGACGTAGCCGGCGAAGACGAACACCATCAGGGCCGCCGTGATGGTGCCGAACCAGTTGGATGCCGTCGCGTCGTAGACACCGTGGAGGATCGCCGCGAGCCCGACCCCGATGGCGATGAGAGACCACTGGGCTCCCCTGTGCTGGTACGCCAACCCGATGAAGTAGGCGCAGATGCCGGCCAGGACCGCGTGCAGCAATGAGTCGCTGAGGAGTCGCCAGATCACGAGGCTGGTCAGCGAGTTGGCGGAAAGGTAGCTCGCGATCTCGGCGTACTGCTGCGTGTAGGTGACGGCCTCGGCGGCACCGAAAGCCAGCCCGGACACCGCGCCGGCGAAGAGGAACGCCCGCGGTGTGGCCGCCCCCTTGGCGAGGAACACGAACACATACACGGCCGCCGCCTTGGCCAGCTCCTCGGGCAACCCGACCCCGAGAATCAGTCGGACGACTCCCGGGTCCGCTGTCGTAATCAGCTGTTTCTCAATGAGAACGGCGATCGCGGTTCCCGCCACCGCCGTGAACAACACGATGCGCAGCACGACCCAGAGGTCGAGGCGCTCCGGGCGGATGAGGGCGTAAAGGACGATGAACCACATCAACGCGAAGTAGATGGCGAAGCCCCATGCCATGCGCTGGATCCCGTCGTCATCAGCCGTGGCCTGGAGCAGCACGAACGGGGCGAGAGCGAACAGGCTGAACAGCCCGACCCAACCTCGACGCCACTCTCCCTCGGTCCACCAGGCGCGCAGTGGCACGAGCTCACCCCAGGGCACGCCGCTGAGCCGGGCCCCGAGCGAGCTGAAGGGGTCTTGTGCCGGCCACGGGTGTAGCGGTGTGGGTGCCATGTGAAGGGCGGGAGCCACCAGCGGCATCGCGCCAGTGCTTCCCGGCGGCGGGGAGGCGGCGAGCGTTCCACACTCGATACAGAACGATGCGCCCGGGGCGAGCTCATGCCCACACTCGATGCAGAACCTCATCCTCGTCCACTCACTCGGGTCTAGGCGGCGCTGATCGGAGCGGGGGGCTCGCCGAAGCCGCTGCCGCTGCCGCGACCCTAACCACGCAGGCGCTCGCTCCGTGGCCATTTGGAGAGGTCAGGGGGTGACGCAAGACACGGCGAGGCGCAAGCAGTCCGAATGGTTCGAAATCCGCCAAAGCACGATCGCTGCCCACCCGACGGGGTTACCTTCCGGGAGCACATCACACGGAAACTTCGGGGAGCACCATGGCCATTCAAGAGGTCACATCAAGGACCGAGGATCGTTCGGCACCGACCGGGCTTCGCTCGAGGGGGGTCGTGGTCATTGCTGCGATCGCGGCAGTTTCCGTCGCTGTTGGCGCCGTTGTGTGGTTTGCGTTCTTGTCACCGCACGACTCGGCCGTGATGCTGACTGCGAATGCATCCAGCGCAGTCCCTGGTGAGCCAATCCCCGTCACCGGGGAGGTGACGCCGGCCGCCGCCAACAGGGTCGTCGAACTCTCCGTCGCTTCAGGGCCCGGCGGCCCGTTCACCTCGTCCGGCACGGCCGTGACCGACGCAGCGGGGCGGTTCCATGCGTCGTGGACCCCGGCCCAGGCCGGGCATGTGTGGGTGCGCGCCACTGCGCTGGAACTCGGCCGCGACCAGCAAGCACAATCCGCCCCCGCCCAGGTGACCGTGCGCACCCCGGCCACGCTGGCACTGAAACTGTCCTCGACCGCCATCCGCACCACAGCCGCGACCACGGTTACCGCGACCCTGACGCCCGCTGGCGGCGCGATCACCCTCGAGAAGTCGGCGGACGGGCAGACGTGGACCTCACTGCCAACCACTGCCGGCAAGGGCGGGACCGCCACCGCGAAGGTGTCCGGCTTGGCTGGCGGCAACTGGCACATCCGCGGGAGCGGCGACCAGACCGACACGGCCAGCGCCACAACGGGCACGGAGGTCACGCTTCTGGTCGAGGACTACAAGGCGGCCGGTGCCAAGTACTTGGCCATTGTCGCCGCCGGGAACAAAGCGGTGAACAAGCTCAATAGCCTGATCGACGCGGACGCGTCCCTGTCCAAGGTGAGGAAGCAGGCGGCCGTACTCAGCCACGCCTACACGCAACAGGCCAAGAACTTCCGGGCGTACAAGGGGTGGCCGCGCGAGGTGGCCCCCGTCATCGCCGAGCTGGCGAAGGCGTGCGTTCTAGATGCTGACGACTTTCACATGCGGTCCCAAGCGCGCAGCGTCGACGAATGGAACCAGCAGGCCGACGCTGCCAACGCTTCCGCCCGTACTGGCGACTCCGCCGCAGCCCGCGCCCGCGACCTGCTCGGCCTGCCTAAGCGGAACCTGCACCCTTAAACCTCTGGCAGCTGGGGTACACACGCGCAACGGCCCATCCCGGAGTGCCTGTGACCTGGGATGGAGCCAAGGCGCCTCGAACCCCGGCGCCCTGCTTGTAAGCTGCTTGATTGGGTTGCGCGAGAGGGATATCGAGCACGCGGTGAAGCGTTATGGGTACCAGGTCGCGTCCATCTGGTACCCCACTGCAGTACCTTTCTGGGGTCATGTAGCAGGAGCCCGGGCCATGGCAGGGACCGTGGAATGTCATGCCGTAGCGGCACGCGCTCGGCGGCTGGTCATGACCAGCCCAACGGCCGAGGCGCCCACCACTAACCCGCTGCTTGCAGAATGCCAGGTTGCTTTGCGCGACACAGTGATTGAGCACGGGCCGGTGCGCGGCCGGCCTCCTGATGACGCCGTTTTCGTACCCCCACTGCAGCGCTCTTCTGGGGTACGAATCGGGGGGTCCAGCTGCTGTCGCGGGTGGGTCAGCCGGGCGGCCAAGCCAGACCGTCGTCTCGGCTTGGCAGCGACGTCGTGGCGCACAGGCCCCGACGAGAGCAGGACCTCACCACCGCCCAGGGGCACGTCAGTGGCCCCGAAGTTCGTCATGACCTCCCACCCGGGGTGTCGGCCGAATCGGAGGACGTCCGGCCGGCCCGTCTCGCGCCACTCGAGGTCCTCTCCCGCGAGCAGCTGCCGGCGCAGTCGCAGGGCCTGCCGGTAGAGGTGCAGGGTCGAGCCCGGGTCGTCCTCCTGCTCGGCGACGGCGTATCCCGCCATCCACCCGGGCTGCGGCAGGTGCGCAGGCCCGGAGCCGAAGCCGAAGGACGGGCCGGAGCTGCTCCACGGAAGGGGGACCCGGCATCCGTCGCGGCCGACGTCGAACCCACGGCTCCTGGCGTAGGTGGGGTCCTGCCGCAGGTCCTCGGGGATGTCGGCCACCTCGTGCAGGCCGAGCTCCTCACCCTGGTAGAGGTAGGCCGACCCGGGCAGGCCGAGGAGGAACAGGGTCGCGGCGCGTGCACGGCGCAGCCCGCCGGTGACGTCGAGGCCGTCCACCCCGCCGCCCAGGAGCCACTCGCGGCCGTGCCGGTTCGCGGGGCGACCGTCGGGGGTGCGCCCCGGGGCGGGCAGGCCGTACCGCGTCGCGTGCCGGACGACGTCGTGGTTCGACAGCACCCAGGTGCTCGACGAACCGGAGCGGGCCGCGAGGGCGAGGTTGTTCTCGACGACGCTGCGGAACTGTTCGGCGTCGAAGTCGGCCTCGAGCAGGTCGAAGTTGAACGCCTGGCCGAGCGAGGTCGAGCTGGCGTACAGCGGGACGCGTGACGGGGCTACCCACGCCTCCGCGACGGCGGTGCGCGGAGGGTCGTAGGCGTCGAGCACCGCGCGCCACTCGGCATACACGTCGTGAACGTCGTCCCGGTCGAGGACGGGATGGGTGCCGTCGATCGGCAGCGCGGCGAGCGCTGCCTTGCTCGGCAAGGGCTCGCTCAGGTCCTTGGTCAGCATGTGGGCGACGTCGACACGAAAGCCGTCGACGCCGCGATCGGCCCAGAAGCGAAGTGTCCGAACGAAGTCCGCGCGGACGTCGGGGTGGGCCCAGTTCAGGTCGGGCTGCTCGACCGCGAAGTGGTGGAGGTACCACTGCCCGTCGGCGACCCGCTCCCAGGCGGACCCCCCGAACATCGACTCCCAGTCGGTCGGAGGCTGCTCCCCGTCGGGGCCGGTGCCGTCCCGGAACACGTACCGCTCGCGGGCGGCCGAGCCGCGCCCCGCTGCGAGCGCCTCCTGGAACCACGCGTGCTCGTCGGAGGTGTGGTTGGGCACGATGTCGACGACGACTCGGATGCCGTGGGCGTGCAGCCGCTCCACCAGCGCGTCGAAGTCCTCGAGCGTGCCGAGACGGGGGTCGACGTCGCGGTAGTCGGCGACGTCGTAGCCGCCGTCCGCGAGCCCCGACGGGTAGAAGGGGCTGAGCCAGACGGCGTCGATGCCGAGCGCCGCGAGGTAGTCCACGCGCGAGAGGATGCCGCGCAGGTCGCCGATGCCGTCGCCGTCGGCGTCGGCGAAGCTGCGCGGGTAGATCTGGTAGACGACGGCCTGGCGCCACCACGGCGCCGAGGCGGCATCGGTTTCGGGGTGCGTGCGTGCGGCAGTGGTCACGATGGCCTCCTGGGGTCGTGACGGTGGGTCAGCTGTCGGGGTTTGGGGCGCGCGCCCCGCGGGCTCAGCCCTTGACGGCGCCCTGGGTGACGCCGGCCATCACCCAGCGCTGGGTGAAGATGTAGACGGCGATCGCGGGTGCCATCGCCATCAGGTAGGAGGCGAACGAGACGTTGTAGTTGTTGCTGAACTGCGTCTGGAAGATGCTTTGCACGACCGGGAGCGTCTGCAGCGTCGGGTCGGACGTGATCAGCGACGGCATCATGAAGTCGTTCCACGAGGCGAGGAACGCGAAGATGCCGACGGTGGCGCTCATCGGGGCGAGCAGCGGGAAGATCAGCTTCCAGAAGGTCTGCCAGGTGGAGGCACCGTCGATGCGGGCGCTCTCCTCGAGCTCCATGGGGATCGAGCGCAGGAACGCGGTGAACAGCAGCACGCTGAAGCTCAGCTGGAACATGATGTGCAGCAGGGTGACGCCGGCCGGGTTGTCCAGCCCGGTGATGCCGGTGAGCCGGATCTGGGCGAGGGCCAGCACCGGGAACGGGATGAACATCGCGGCGAGCAGGTAGAAGAAGGAGTACCGGAACAGCCGCCGCTCCCAGTTCCGGGAGATGGCGTAGGAGGCGAAGGCGGCGAGGATGATCGTGCCGAAGACCGTGCCCGCGGTGACGAGCACCGAGATCGTGAACGCCCGGGGGAAGTTCGTGAGGCTCCAGGCCTCGGTGAAGCCATCGAGGCTGAACGGCGCCGGAAGCGAGAAGGCGCTGCCGTCGACGGCCTGCTCCGTCGTCTTGAACGCCATCGAGACGGTGACGTAGAGCGGTATGAGCACGGAGAGCGAACAGAGCGCGAGGAGCAGGGTCGTCGTCCAGGACGGGTGGCCGATCCGGCGGCGGGAAGGCCCTCCGCGGGCGGCGCCTCCTTCGAGGTTCTCGATGCCTTGGACGTTCTCGTTGACGAGAGCAGGTTGGGTGGACATCAGAGGGCGCTCCTTCCGCGGGTGGCCCTGAGCTGGACGAGGGAGATCACGATCGTGATGAGGAAGAAGACGGTGGCGTTCGCCATCTGGTAGGCGTAGTCGCCACCGGTGAACCCGGTGACGATCGTCATGGCGATGCTCCGGGTCGACGTTCCGGGGCCGCCGTTGGTGAGGCCGACGATGATGTCGTACGCGTTGAGGAAGTTCTTGAAGCCGAGGATGACGTTGATGACGACGTACCCCGCGACGAGCGGGAGGGTGATCTTCAGCAGGGCCTGGGTCTTCGAGGCGCCGTCGAGGTCAGCGGCCTCGTAGACGTCACCCGGGATGGACAACAGCCCGGCGATGTAGATGAGCAGGGTTCCGGGGATCGCCTGCCACGCCGTGACGATGACGATCGCGACCCACGCGAGGTCGGGGTTGGCGAGCAGGCTCTCGCTGAGCCAGCTGATTCCCAGCGAACTACCCAGTGCTGGAACCGAGTTGGAGAACAGGTAGTTGAAGACGTACGCGATGATGATGCCCGAGATGACCATCGGGATGACGAAGATCGCCCGCAGCCCGGACTTCATCCGGATCTTGGCGGTCAATCCGACCGCGAGGAGGAAGGCGAGCACGTTGACGACGACCACCGTCACCGCAGCGAACCCGAAGGTGAACAGGTAGCTCTGCCAGATGGCCGGGTCGGAGAACATGGCCTGGTAGTTGATCAGGCCCACGAAGTCCCACTCGCCGAAACCGATCGAGTTCGTGAAGCTGAAGAAGATCCCCATGATCGCCGGCAGCGTGATGGCCAGCGAGAACAGGACCAGCGCCGGGAGCAGGAAGAGGTAGTAGATCGGTTCGACCCTGCGGCGCTTGCGGGCTTGTCCGCCGGGCGGTGCGGCAGGTGGTGCGGCGACTCGGGATGCCGTGGTCGTTGCCATGGTTGCGTCCTTCGTGGTCCGGGGCGTCACTGGCGCAGGGCCAGGCGTGCCCAGTCGGCGTCGAGGGTCTGCAGCGTCGGCTCGACGGCGGCACCGGTGACGATGCCCTGCAGGTAGTTCTCGGTGGGGATCGTCAGGGGAATGGCCTGCGAGGCCCCTTGGTAGAAGCGCGCCTCGTCGAAGTACGGCTTCATCCCGAGGATGCGCGGGTCGGTGACCGGGGCGGCGTCGGTCGTCGTGCCGTAGCCGAGCTGGGCGGCGTTGTAGGCGTTCATGACCTCCGGCTGGAAGAGGTAGCTCAGGAACGTGCGGGCGGCGTCCTTGTGCGTGGAGTCCTCGGGGATCCACGCGGCCAGGTCGATGTTCACCCGTACCTTGCGCGAGCCCGGGTCGTCGGTCATCGGGAGGGGGAAGGTGCCCAGGTCGAGGTCGGGGCCGCTCTTGGCGATCTCGCCGAAGGCCCACGGACCCTGGAAGTACATCGCCCCCTCGCCCTTGCTGAAGGCGAGGTTGCCGTCGCCGTACCCGCGGCTCGCGGCATCCTCGTTGGTGTACTTGCTCGCGAGCATCTCCATTCGGCTCACCGGCTCGGTGAGGTCCTTCGAGAACGAGACCTTCGAGTCGGGTCCGACGTTCGTGCCCTCCTCGCGAAGCTGCCGGTAGAACTCCGCGACGTCGACCATCCCGCCGACGGTGTAGTCGAACAGGCCCTGCGAGACGGTCCAGGCGTCCTTGAACGTCGAGTAGATCGGGTCGACACCGGCGGCCTTGAGCTTCTCGCAGACGGCGAGGAAGTCGTCCCAGGTCTCGGGCACCTCGACGCCGTTGTCGGCGAAGATCTGCTTGTTGTAGATGACCGATGCGGCCATCACCGAGTACGGCAGCACGCTGGTGCGCCCCGGGTACGCCGCCAGGTGGTTCACGAGCTCCTGCACCGCCGGCAGGATGCGGCCGGCCTCGGGCATGTCCTGCAGGTCACTGAGGGCACCGCGCGCCATGAAGCGCGCCATCTCCATGTTGTAGTTCAGCAACCCGAGGTCCGGTGGGTTGCCTCGCAGGAAGCCGGCCTGGAGGTTCGAGGAGGTGTCGAAGATGACCTCGACGTCGCTCTGGGAGGCGTTGAACTTCGCGATGAGGTCGCGGAAGTAGGGGATGGCCTCGGGCTTGCTGAGGAGGAACCGCACGGGTTCTCGCCCGCTCGAGCTCGAGCAGCCGGCCGCCCCGGTGGCGAGCGCCGCAGCGGGAAGCCCAGCGAGGAGGGTCCGTCGGGTGATCTGGGGTGAAAGCACGTCGTTGTCCTCTCGGGTCCCACTGCTGGCACGAGTAGTTCCATACAGTAGATTTTCTAGCCGAATAAATCGCCCATCTGCATAATGGCGCAGAGGACGACGAAGGGCAACACTTGTGACGCAGCTGCTTGGCAAGGATTCCGTCGCGCGCCGAGCAGGCGTTCCGCGGCGGGCCAGCCTCGACGCCCTCCTACGTTTCGCGTGGGAGGCCGACGTCTTCACGGCGGGCGACGCCCTCGACGCGGTCGGGCTGTCCCGGTCGACGACGATCGAGGCCATCGACGACCTCGTCGACCTCGGGTTGGTGCGCGAGCTCGCCAACGCGCGCGACGCCGGCGACTATCGCAAGGGTCGGCCCGCGCGGCGGTTCGAGCTGTGCGCCGACGCGGCGGTCGTCGTCGGTGTCGATGCCGGGCAGGGGCACCTCGTCACCACCGTCGCCGACCTGCGGGGACGCAGTCTGGCCACCACGACCGATCTCTCCGGTGTCGACGACGACTCCGCCACCCGTCGGCGGGCGCTCGTGGTGAACGCGATCGATGCCGCCCTCGCTGAGGCGGGGCACGAGCGCGCCGACGTGCTGTCGGTGTGCGTGGGCGTCCCCGCTCCGGTCGACGAGGCTGGCCGCTCGCCGGTGCACCGGGAGGGATTCTGGGCGCGGATGAATCCCGACCTCGTCGACCTCCTCTCGTCGTGGGTCCCGATCGTGAGGGTCGAGAACGACGCGGTGCTCGCCTCCGTGGCCGAGCATGCGCGAGGGGCTGCGGTGGGCCTGCGGAACACCGTCACCCTGCTGGCCGGACACCGCCTGGGTGCCGGCGTCGTCATCGACGGCACCCTGCTGCGTGGTGCCCACGGTGGCGTCGGCGAGGTCGTCGTGCTCCGTCACATCCAGGGGGTCGATGCCGCCTACGGGATCGGGCACCGTCTCGAGGCCTGGGCCGGCTGAGGCCGTGGCGTCGGGCTCCCTCCCGGCGGGCCATCCGCTGCGCACCCTGCCAGCGGATGCCGTGACGGCGCGGGCCGTCATCGACCTCGCCAGAGCAGGTGACCCGGAAGCCCGCGCCCTTGTCGAGCGCGCCGGCGCCACGCTCGCCCGGATCGCGGGCGTCTTCGGCAGCCTCTACGACCCGGAGCGCATCATCGTGTCTGGCGGCCTCGCGCCTGGTGTCGAGGAGCTGCTCACCGTCGCTCGGCGTCTTCTACCGGCTGAGCTCGACCTTCCGGCGCCCGAACTCGTGGCCTCCTCGCTCGGGGCGGACGTCGTGTCGATCGGTGCCGTCGCAGCTGCCCTCGAGTCCGCCCGCGACGGGGCGCTCCACGTCGCCTGACAACCCGGCGCCGGCCCCCACGGTCTGGCCGCCTTCCGTCGGATGCCGGGCGGGCCCGGGCAGTCTGCTCCATACTTTGGCGCATCCGACGCCTGCGGCAGCAGGCTGGTCAGGTCGCTGGGAAGGACTCCGATGGCAGAGGAGACCGTGCGCACGAGAGCAGACCTGGTGTCGCTGCTCACCACCGCAGCCGAGGTGGAGCACTCGCTGATGGTCCAGTACCTGTTCGCGGCACTGACGATGAAGCAGGGCACGGACGAGGGCCTCACGGAGGAGCAGCTCATCCGGGTCACGCACTGGGAGAAGCTGGTCCTGGCCGTGGCACGACAGGAGATGGAGCACCTGGGCCTGGTGGCCAACCTGCTGACGGCGATCGGCGCCGGGCCACACCTGACCCGCCCGAACTTCCCCTATGCCACGTCCCTCTACGGCCACGTCATGGAGCTGACACCCTTCTCGAACGCCACGGTGCACCGGTTCGCGTGCTTCGAGAAGCCGCAGGACGGCGGCGACGACACCGTCTCGTGCCCTCCCACGCCTGGGCCGGCGGTGCCGGGGCCGGTGAGCGTCGTGGCCCTCTACGAGGCGATCCGGACCGGGTTCCTCACGGTGGCCGAGAAGCAGGAGCCGCTGTTCCTGGTCGGCGGTGACCACCAGCTCGGCGGCAAGGCGCTCGGCACCGACTTCCCCCGGGTGGGGGCCATGGGCGGCGGGTACGACGTCTTCATGTCGACGGTCAGCGACCTGGGCTCCGCGCTCGCGGCCATCGACCTCATCATCGAGCAGGGTGAGGCGGCCGAGGTCGCCGGCGACGAGGGCCACTACGTGGCCTTCCGCAACATTCTCACCGAGTACGACGCTCTCCAGGCCGAGGACCCGGCGTTCCAACCGGCCCGCCAGGTGGTCGACAACCCCACCACCACGGCCGGGCACGGCGACAGCACCCTGACCGACCCCGTGGCCGTGGCCGTCGCCGAGCTCTTCGACGCGTCGTACCGCACGATGCTGCGCTTCCTCCTGCGCCTGCTCATGAGCACCGACGAGTCCGCAGCGGAGTCCGCCGCCCTGACCGCCGTGGGGTTCTTCCCGATGATGACCATGGTCATCCGGCCGCTGGCTGAGGTCCTCACCTCGATGCCGGCCCACAGCCCCGACGACGGCCACCGAGCGGGGCCGCCCTTCGCGACCGACGGCTCCGTGGGCTTCCTGCCGCACCGGGAGGCGGCGTGGACGGTGCTCAGCCAGGAGCTGACCGACCTGGCTGCTCGCGCCCTGGAGGTCTCGATGATGCCGGGCGCGCCGACTCGGCTCGCCTACATCGCCCGGACCATCGAGCTGGTCGGTCACCGGTTCACTGCCCAGGTCGCGGAGGCCACACCATGATGGAGATCCAGTTCGACGGCTGGTGGCAGTGCCGGTTCGCCACGGACCCCGACCCCACCGACGACCCGCGTGGCGTGAGCGGGCCGACCTTCACCACGGCGGGCGAACCGGTCTTCGATCGAGTCATCCGGTTCCAGTCCCCGGTCTGCCCTCGGTGGCCCTTCACCGACACGGTCGGAGTCACGGTGCGGGCGGTTGCCGTGCACGGCGAGCTCCGCCCGGGCAGTGCCTTGGTCGGCCAGCCGGTCGACCTTCGCGGTGACCCGCAGTTCCACCAGCGCAACCTCGTGCTCGTCGGCCAGCCGTTCCAGGTCCTCATCGACCCCTTCGACCTCCAGGTGGGCTCGCCGGACTCGGTCATGCTGCGGCGCCAGGCCCTCTGGGACGTCACCCGACCAGACCTCGGCGTCCAAGACGTCTTCCTCGACGAGGCGCTCATCGCTCCGAGGATGAACACGGTCGCCGTCCAGTCGCCCGTGGTGGCCGAGGCGACCGGCATCCTCGACTACGCGGGCTACCGTCGCCAACGCCTGGCTGATCTGACCGAAAGGCGCGAGAAGGCCACCGACCCGGTGGAGCGGGTGGCGCTCGACCGTCGGATCCTGGCCCTCGACGACGACGCCATCCTCACCGGGGTGCGGCTGGCCGCCGAGCAGTTCCTCGGAATGCAGGTGACCTACGCCTTCGCCCTCGACGCCACCCCGCACGTGCTGGACCCGTCCCACGCCCTCGGCGGCACGGTCGGGACGTCGCAGGCCTGGCAGCTGACCATGTGGTGGGGCGGGTACGACGTCGACACGCTCTGCGGGTACGTGCGCGGGACCCTGTCGGTCCCCTTCGTCGAGCACCCGGAAGCACCACGTGCATGAGCTGGTACCTCGACCGCTCCTCGACGCCGTCGCGGGAGGAGCGACCTCCTGGCGGTCGGTCGGCCCGGTCCTCAGCGTCGACCTGGTGGGGTTCACGTCGATGGCATGGGCCCTGGCCGCGAACGGCGACCGCGGGGCGGAGGTCCTCGCCGACATCGCCGACACGGTCTTCGCCCCCATCGTCGAGGCGGTGCACCGGCACGGCGGCTACGTCGCGGAGTTCGGCGGGGACGCCGTCCTCGGGATCTTCCCCGCCGGCTCCGCCAAGGACACCACGGTCGACGCTCGCCGCCGCGGCCGCCGCGGCATCCATCGCGGGCATCTGCACGCGAGCGCGGTCCGATCCGAGACCCGCTTCGGGCAGTTCGAGGTCGGCGTCAAGGTCGCCCTGGCGGTCGGCGGAGGTGCGCTGGGACGTCCTCGACGACGCCCAGGCGGCGCAGGTCGACGTACGTGGCGTGGGGGGAGGCCGTGGAGCGCGCCGCCGCGCTCGCCGCGACGGGCAGCCCCGGGCAGGTGCTGCTCGACGAGACCGCCGCACCCCTCCTCGCCGACGCGGTGCCCGTCGAGGACGCGACGGGCCGCCACCTCCTGGGGACCACCGACTCGCCGCCCGTGGGACCTCGCCGCCGCCCCCCGGACTCACCGCACCCCCTGGCCGCTCGCTTCGCGCCCGAGCGGCTGCTGACCTGGGACCGCCGCGGCGAGCTGCGGCCGGTCGTCACCGCCTTCCTCGGGCTGGACGAGGACGCGCCGATCGAGGACGTCCGCCGGCTCGTCAGTGACGTCTTCCGGCTCATCGAGACCTACGGTGGCGTGCTGCACCAGGTCGAGCGGGCCGAGAAGGGGTGGGTGATCCTGCTCTACTGGGGCGCCCCGGTCTCCTTCCCCGGGGACGTCGAGCGGGCCCTGGGCCTGCTGCTGGCCCTGCGGGCGCAGAGCCCCGTGGTGTTCCGCGCCGGGACGACGGTGGGCACCGCGTTCAGCGGGCTCGTCGGAGCCCCGGTGCAGGTCGGCTTCAGCTGCTACGGCTCCCACATCAACCTGGCCGCCCGGCTGATGGACGGCGCCTCGCCCGGGTCGCTGGTCGTGGACTCGAGCGTCCTCGGCAACGCCGCCGGCGTCGCCACCTGGACCTCGCTCGGACGCCGCGAGCTCAAGGGCGTGGGAGCCCCCGTCGAGGTCTTCGAGCTCGAGCCGCTGGCGGCGGCGCCGTCCCCCGGGAGCACCGCGATCGTGGGCCGGCAGAACGAGCTGGCGGCCCTCCACGATGCCGTGCGGCGGACTGCCGCGACAGGCCGGCTTCACCGGGTGGCGCTGGTCGGGGAGCCCGGCTCGGGGAAGACGGTGCTGCTCGACGTCCTGCGTCGGACGCGAGGAGGGGGTGAACGGCCTGCAGTGGGCCGTGTGCCGCAGCGAGAGCCACGGCATCCGCTGGCTGCACCCGGTTCGCGACCTGGTGCGCCGGTGGTCGGGGATGTCCAGCGTCGACGACGTGACCGCGAACGCCGAACGGTTCTGGCGCAGGCTGCACGCGCTGGCGGCGGTCCCTGCCGGCCGGTCTCGGTTGCCCGGCTGGTCGACCGCGGGTCCTTCCTCGCTGCCCTGCTCGACCTCCCCGTCCCGGGGTCGACGTGGGCGGCCACCCCGCCCGAGGACCGGTTCGACGGCGATGGTCGAGGCGGTCACCTCGCTCCTGACCGCCCTGACCGCCTCCGGCCCTCTGGTCCTGGTCCTCGACGACGTCCAGTGGCTCGACCCGACCTCGCGGGACCTGCTCGCCGCGGGTGCTCGACGCGCTCGCCGGCTCCCCGGTCGACCGTCATCTCGACGTGCCACGAGCTCGAGCCAGCTGCCGCCATCCCCGGGACGCGCGACCCGAAGCACTCGTGCTCACCATCGGGCCGTTCGACGTGGGAGCACATGGAAGCAGCTCGCGCGGTCCCTGCTCGGCCGGATCCCCCCGCCGTGGCTCGGCGGCTGGCTGCTCCGGCGCACCGAGGGCAACCCGCTCTTCGCCGAACAGCTCGTCTCGTACCTGGCGGGAGAGGGCCTGCTCGGCGCGCCGGACGGCGGCGGGCCTCCTGCGGACCTCGCGGTTCCCCCGGACCTGCGGGGAGTGCTCGTCGCCCGCATCGACCGGGTGTCGAGCAGCGCCGCGCCAGGCCCTCGAGGCCGGGGCGGCGCTCGGGCGCCGGTTCGAGCGAGCACGTCCTGCACCGGACCCTCGCGGTCCTCGGCGTGGACGACGCGCGCGGCGCCGAGGAGGAGGTCCTGGCCTCCGGGTTGTGGACGGCCGACGGGGACGGCGTGGCGTTCACCCACGAGCTGCTGTGGGCAGCTGCCAGGGACATGCCGCTGACCTCGACCCTGCGCTCCCTCCACGCGGCGGCGGCCGAAGCCCTCGAGGACAGACCCCGACGAGGGGACCGGTCGGTACGTCAACCGGCTGGCCATCCATCACCGTGCTGCCGGGAACCTCGACCAGGAGCGCGGGCTACGAGGCGCGGGCCTCCGAACAGGCCCTGCTCCTCGGCGCGTACGGCGATGCCGAGCACCACGCCGAGCTCGGGCTGCGAGACCTGGCCGACCTCGCCAGGCCGGAGGGTCGCATCGCCGGTGGAGCTCGAGCTGACCCTTGTCCTGGCCCTGGGCTCCGGGCGGATGATCACGCGGGGGCAGTCGGCCCCCGAGACGTATGCCGCGTACGAGCGGGCCCATACCATTACCGAGTCGCTCCCACCCACCCGCCAGAGCTTCCAGGCCCTGTTCGGCCTGCGCATGGCGGCGGCCTTCCGCGGCGACCTGCGCGCGGCCACCGCGCTCGGCGAACGCGCCCTGGCCCTGGCCACGGACATCGGCGACGAGGACCTCGTCCTGGAGGCGCACGCTCATGGTGGGGAACATGCAGTTCTGGCACGGCCGCCTCGACGAGGCCATCGCCACCCTGCACCGGTGCGCGACGCCGAGGTGCGCGACCAGCCACGGGGACTTCGTGCAGCAGCGCCGGCTCACCGCGCTGTTCCCCCTGCTGCTCTCGCAGTGGCTGACCACGGGCGATCCCGGCGTCATCCGCGCCGCGGAGCAGGGCGTCGACGAGGCGCGTGCCCTCGGCCACCGGTTCAGCGAGGCGATCGTCCTCGAGACGGCCGCCTTCCTCGCCGCCCTGTCCGGTGACGCCCCCGCGGCCCGGCGCCATGCCGGAGAGCTGCTCGAGCTCGCCGAGTCGGAGCCCTTTCCCGTGTACGCCCTGATGGCGCGGGCCGTCCTCGGCTGGGCGGGCGCCACCGACGACCACTCCGCGGCCCAGACGGAGGAGAGCGGCCGCGTGCGGTCCACGAGCTGGCGGCGATGCGGGTCATCCTCGGCCAGACCCTCATGGAGTGCTTCCACGCCGACGCCGCGCTGGCGGCGGGCGACCCGGCGCGCGCCCTGCAGGCTCACGGCCTCCGCCCTGCTCCTCGCCGAGCGCACGGGCGAGGCGGGTGATGACGCCGCTGCTGCACCTGCTGCGGGCCAGGGCCTCGACCGGTCGCGGGCGGCGCGACGAGCTCGAGCTGGCCCGCTCCCTGGCTGCGAGCATGGGCCAGTCCCACGTGCTGACGCTCGTCGATGCCGTCGACGACCTCCCCGACCACGGGAGCCCACACCGATCCCGAGGAGCACCGACCATGACCGAGCCACGCACCCTGTCCGCCGACGAGCTCGACCTCATCCTCCAGGGGGCGTGCTTCCTCGGCTCCGGCGGCGGCGGTCCCGCTCGCGCTGGGCCGACAGTTCATCGACGACATCGCGAAGGCCCGCAACCCGGTGCGCCTCGTCGACGTCGCGAGCGTCCCGCCCGACGCGACCGGGGCGATCTCCGCCGGGGTCGGGTCACCGGCAGCGGCCGCGTCCGGGTTTCCCGCGGACGCCGCCGGCGTCGCGTGGCACGAGCTGGAGAAGGTCGTCGGCCACGCCTTCGACCACATCGTCCCGGCGGAGATCGGCGCGGGCAACACGTTCATCCCGTTCCTGCTCTCGGCCCAGACCGGGTTGCCGGTCATCGACGGCGCCGGAGCCGACCGTGCCGTCCCTGCGCTGCAGCTGTGCACCTTCGCCTCGGCCGAGGTCCCCCTCGGGCACCGTGGTGCTCGGCAACAGTGACCTGGTGCTGCGCTTCGCCGCCTCGGACCCCGCGATGGCGGACGCGAGGATGCGGGCCCTGCTCGGCGGCGACGTCTTCGACGAGGACGCGGGCTCGGCGATGTGGGCGATGACGCGGCGCGCAGATCGCCACGCGGCGCCGTCCGGGGGACGACGAGCCGCGCCCTGGAGGTGGGCACCCTGCTGGCCACCTCGAGCGACCCGGTCGAGGCCGTGGCCACCCAGCTGGGCGGCTCCGTCCTCGTTCGCGGCACGATCACCGACATCGGGGAGGTGACCGGCGGCGGGTTCGACACCGGCCACGTGACGATCACGGCATCCGGCGACGACGCGGGCTCGGTCACGGTGGTCAACGTCAACGAGAACCTCATCGCCTACTCCGGGCAGTCGCCGCACGGTGCTCGCCACCGCGCCCGACCTCCTCTGCTACGTGAGCGCCACGGGCGAGGCCTTCTCCAACGCCGAGGCGGCGACGTACCGCGAGGCCGGCACCGAGGTGGCGCTGGTCGTCGTCCCGTCGTCGCCGCAGATGCGGGCCGAGTACCTGCTCGACGGGTTCCGGACGGTGCTGGCCTCGATCG
>CAVWRI010000005.1:0-139481 GCA_963757405.1 uncultured Actinomycetota bacterium | reverse complement strand
AGGACCGCGAGAAGCACGGCCTGGTTGCCACCTACTCCATTGCCGACAACCTCGTCCTCAACGAGTTCGACCAGGCGCCCTACGCCAAGAGCGGAGCGCGCCAGTTCGACGCGGTCCGCTCCAACGCCGATGCGCTGCGCGACGAGTACGACATCCGCTGCTCCGGCGTCGGCCAGAGTGCGGGATCCCTCTCCGGCGGCAACAAGCAGAAGGTCGTCGTCGCCCGCGAGATGGCGTTCAGGCCCAAGCTCCTCATGGCGGCGCAGCCCACCCGTGGCGTCGATGTCGGGTCGATCGAGTTCATCCACCGGCGGATCGTCGACGCCCGCGACGCCGGGGCCGCCGTGCTCCTCGTCTCGGCCGAGCTCGACGAGATCCTGTCGCTCTCGGACCGGATCGCCGTCGTGCACGGCGGCAAGGTCGTCGCGGAGATGCTCGGCCGCGGCGCCGACCGCACCGAGATCGGTCGCCTCATGGCGGGCGACCGCTGAGGGCACGCCCCGCGCCGTCCCGGCCCCCCGGCATCCCGGCATCCCGGCATCCCAACTTTCCCGCCCGATCCCTCGACCTTCACCTGAGCAGGGGAACGGATCCGGTGCGAACATGAAGGTTCCCGCATGGGCCGGGAAAGTTGGGGTCGGCTGGGGGCGGGCGTGGTTACGTTTTCGTAAGTTACGGTCGCGTAGGTTACGCTGGCGAATGTGAGTGCACCTTCCATCATCCGACCGACGGCCCCGCGGATGCCGCGCGCCCGGCTCGGCGCGCACGCCCCCGGACCCCTCGGTGGCGTCCTGCGCGGCGCCCGCCGGGCGGCCGAGGCCCTCGTCACCCCGCTCGTGCCCGAGGACTACCTCGACCTCATCGACCCGCTGCGGGCCGGTGCCGACCTGCGTGGCCGCATCATCGAGGTGCGTCCCGAGACAGCCCGACGCGGTGACCGTCGTCATCCGGCCCGGTCGCGGGTGGCTCGGCCACGTGCCGGGGCAGTACATCCGCATCGGCATCGACATCGACGGCGTGCGCCACTGGCGCGCCTACAGCCTCACCCACCGCGCCGACGGCTCGCCCGCGGCCGGCATCCCCGCCGGCTGCGTCGCCATCACGACCAAGGCGATCCCCGACGGCAAGGTGTCGAACCACCTGGTCCGGGCCACGAGCGCCGGCACGCTCGTCATGCTCGACCAGGCCACCGGCGACTTCACCCTGCCGACCCCAGCCCCCGCAAAGGTCCTCTTCCTCACCGCGGGCAGCGGCATCACGCCCGTCATGGGGATGCTGCGCAACCACCTCGCAGAGCTGTCCGACGTCGCTCACGTCCACTGCGCGCCCACCGCGTCCGAGGTGATCTTCGAGGACGAGCTCCGCCGGTATGCCGGGGACGCGCGCCTCGCGCTCACGCTCAACCTGGACGACGAGCACGGCATCCTCGACCTCTCCCGCCTCGACGCCCACGTGCCCGACTGGCGCGAGCGCGAGACGTGGCTCTGCGGCCCCGCGGGCCTGCTCGACGCCGCCGAGGCCCACTGGGACGCGGCCGGCGTGGCCGAGCGGCTCCACACCGAGCGCTTCCGCCCCACCGTCGTCGAGCCCGGCGAGGGTGGCCACGGTCACCTTCCTCAGGAGCGACCGCGCGGTCGAGGCGGACGGCAGCACGCCCATCCTCGACGCGGGCGAGGAGGCCGGCATCCTCATGCCGAGCGGCTGCCGGATGGGCATCTGCTTCGGCTGCGTCGTGACGATGCGCAGCGGGGCCATCCGCGACCTGCGCACCGGTGACGTCACCGTCGTCGAGGACGACGCGACCCTCCCCGTCCAGACCTGCGTCAACGCCGTCGCCGGTACCTGCGAGATCGAGCTCTGACCCGCACGACCGCACGACCACGGCACCACACCGAACGACCCGCACCACCGACCACCAGCCCGAGCGAGAACCACGGAAGGACCTCCCCATGACCCTCGCCCCGAGCGCCACCCCCAGCCACGGCTCGACCAAGCCCCAGGGGATCAACCCGCGGCTGCGCGTCGAGTCCGACACCCCGCGCCCGCCGCGTCCCGCCTACAACAAGTCGGGCCGGCCGAACCCCGCCGCGCACCTGACCCCCGAGCAGATCGAGGGCCTCGGCCACGAGCTCGACGCCCTGCGCAAGGAGGTCATCGACAGCCGCGGCGCCCGTGAGCCGCCTACATCCGCAAAGTCATCAAGGCCCAGCGCTACCTCGAGATGGGCAGCCGCGCCGTCCTGCTCTTCTCCAACGTCAAGGTCAAGGGCGTTCGCCCGGCCTGGTGGATCGGCACCGCCGGGCTGTCGGTCGCCAAGATCCTCGAGAACATGGAGATCGGCCACAACGTCATGCACGGCCAGTGGGACTGGATGCGTGACCCCAAGATCCACTCGACCGCGTGGGGGTGGGACAACGCCTCCCCCTCGTCGCAGTGGAAGCACAGCCACAACGAGATCCACCACACCTTCACCAACGTCCTCGGGCGCGACAACGACCTCGGCTACGGCATCCTGCGCGTCGACGAGGCCCAGCGCTGGACCCCCGTTCTTCCTCTTCCAGCCGATCTGGCACGTCGGCAACGCGCTGCTCTTCGAGTACTCCATCGCGGCCTACGACCTCGAGCTCGGCGGCTACCTCGCGAAGAAGGACCGGATGAGCGAGGAGGAGAAGGCCAAGTTCCGCAGCGATGCCAAGGAGGTCGTGGCGAAGATCAAGCGCCAGGCGACCAAGGACTACGTCGCCCACCCGGCGCTGGCCGCCGTCACCGGGTCGGCCCGCACGACGCTCACCGCGAACGTCGTCGCCAACCTCGTGCGCAACGTGTGGACCAACACCGTCATCATCTGCGGTCACTTCCCGCCCGGCATCGCGACCTTCGAGAAGACCTCGATCGAGGGTGAGACCCGCGGCGAGTGGTACCTGCGCCAGATGCTGGGCTCGGGCAACATCAGCGGCTCGCCCGCCATGCACCTCATGAGCGGCAACCTGTCGCACCAGATCGAGCACCACCTGTTCCCCGACATGCCGAGCAACCGCTACTCCGAGATCGCCCCGCGGATCCGCGACCTCATGGAGCGCCACGACCTCCCCTACGTCACAGGCTCCCTCGGCAAGCAGGCCGCCTCCGTCTACTGGAAGGTCGTCGAGCTCTCGCTGCCCAACAAGGTCGAGGGCCGCCGCCGCCGCGACATCGTGCGCCTCGCGCTCAAGAAGTCCTGGAAGAAGAAGTCGCTCGGCCGCTTCTGAGCGACCCCGAGCGGCGGCAGAACCGCTACGGACCCGACGGCGCCGGTCTCCCCCGAACACCGGGTGGGTGCCGGCGCCGTCCGTACCGTGGACGGGCAGCAGGCCCTGCCGTCCCACTCGCCGAGGTGTCCGAATGTCGTTCCCGCCCACTGCGTCCCGGATGCCGTCACGCCGCCTCCCAGCCGTCCGTCGACGTCGCACCGTCGTCACCGCTGCGCTCGCCGCGCTCGCCACGGCCGGTGGCGTCGCCGTGGTCGCTGCCACCCCGGCGTCTGCGGCGTCGCGCGACCGGTCGGCCACCGCCACCACCACGACGGCCACCACGACGGCGACGGTGACCATCGCGACCCGGACCCAGCCGCGCTGGGTCTCGTCGGTCCGCACCCGCACCCGGGTCAGCACGGTCGACCCCGCCGCCGCGGAGGTGGTGCGGCTCGTCAACGTCGCCCGGGCCGCTGCCGGGTGCGGCGCCCTGCGGGTCGACAGCCGCCTCACGACGGCGGCGCGCCTGCACAGCGAGGACATGGCGCGGCGCGACTACTTCAGCCACACCTCACTCGACGGGCGCAGCCCGTGGGACCGCATCGAGGCCCAGGGCTACACCGCGGGGTCCGGCGAGAACATCGCCGCCGGCTACGCCACCCCCGTCGCGGTGATGGACGCCTGGATGAAGAGCACCGGGCACCGGGCCAACATCCTCAACTGCTCCAGCCGCGCCATCGGCGTCGGCCTCGGCCGCGGCGGCTCCTACGGCATCTACTGGACGCAGGACTTCGGGCGGGAGTGAGCTCAGGCTCCGGCCACCCAGCCGGTCGAGCGGGCTGCCACCGCCTCGGCGAAGTCGAGGCCGGTCGCGGCGCGCACGTGGTCCATGACCTCGAGGGTCGCGACGGTGTCGGCCCACGGCCGCAGGGGTGAGCCCGTATCGCCGGCCGTGACCCGCCGGGCGACCTCCGCGGCCTCGAAGTGCAGCGCGCCGTGGTCGACCGCCGGCTCGTCCCAGTGCAGGGTCTCGCCGGACCGGAGGCGCACCGTGAAGGGCCCGGGCCGGTAGAAGAAGCGACCGATCTCGACGCGCCCGTCGCCGCCGGCGATCGACGCCGTCACCGGTGTGTCGGCGAGCACGGTGCACTGCAGGGCGGCCGTGCCCCCGGCGGGGGTGGCGAGGGCGACGGACAGCTGCCCGTTGATGCCGTTGGGTGCCGGCGTCGCGACGGCCGTGACGGTATCCGGTGCGCCGAGCGCCCACGTCGCCAGCGTGATCGGGTAGGTGCCCAGGTCGAGGAGCGGCCCGCCGGCGAGGTCGGCCCGCAGGATGCGGTGGTCGGTGTCGAACCACTCCCCCATGTCGGCGACGACCGAGCGCAGCTCACCGAGCCAACCCTGCTCGACGACCTGACGCACGACGTCGAGCTTGGGGAGGAACAGCGTCCACATCGCCTCCATGCAGAAGACCCCGGCGTCCCGGGCCGCGTCGCCGATCGCGCGTGCCTCGGCGACGTCGAGCCCCACCGGCTTCTCGACGAGGACATGCTTGCCCGCGGCGATGGCGAGCAGCGCGTGCGGGAGGTGGTGGTTGTGCGGCGTCGCGACGTAGACGACGTCGACGTCCGGGTCCGCGACGAGGGCCTCGTAGGAGCCGTGCGCGCGACCGACGCCCCACGCGGCGGCGGCCCGCTCGGCGGAGCCACGGCTGCGCGAGCCGACCGCGGTCACCACCTGCCGCGTGTGCTGCGCCAGCGAGGCGACGAAGCGGTCGGCGATCCACCCGGTGCCCAGCACTCCCCACCGGAGGGTCGGGGCGTCGAGGGAGTCGGGCACACGAGGGCTCGGAAGTCGCGACGGCATACGGCATGATAGCGTCATAATGTCCTGACATTTGTCGTCAGCGCCGAGGAAGGACCCCGCGTGGAGGAGCTCGCCTCCGGGCCCGCCGCCCTCGCGCTCATGGCCATCGCCGCCGTGATCATCGGCTACTCCAAGACGGCCCTCGGTGGGCTCGGGGTCGTCGCGGTCGCGATCTTCGCGACGGTGCTGCCGGCGAAGGAGTCGACGGCCGCGATCCTCACCGTCCTCATCGTCGGCGACGTCATCGCGTGCTGGCACTACCGCCGCGACCCCGACTGGTCGCTCATCCGCCGCCTGCTCCCGGCCGTCGTCCCGGGCCTCGTGCTCGGCACCCTCTTCCTGCGGGTCGTCGACGACGAGACCCTCCGTCGGACGATCGGCGGGCTGCTCCTCGTGCTGCTCCTGCTGCAGCTGTGGGTCAAGACCCGCACCCGCGACGAACCGTCGACGACCCACCGGCACCAGGCCAGCGCGTGGACCGCGGGGTCCGGCATGGGCTTCGCGACGATGACCGCCAACGCCGCCGGGCCGGTCATGACGCTCTACCTGTCGGCCGCGGGCATCGACAAGCGTCGGTTCGTCGGCACCAGCGCGTGGTTCTTCCTCATCGTCAACCTCGCCAAGGTGCCCTTCTCCATCGCCCTCGGGCTGCTGCACGGCGACGACGTCGTGCGGGCGGTCGCCCTGTCACCGGCGGTGCTCGTCGGTGGCCTGCTCGGCTATGCCACGGTCCGACTCATCAGCCAGCGCTCGTTCGACGTGGCCGTGCTGCTGGCGTCCGCCCTGGCTGCTGCCGCGCTCCTGCTCACCTGAGCCCGGCCGGGACGGACTTCGTGCGACGTGCACACGGTTCCGACCGCTTGGATCCTGCGAGGACGGTGGGTAAGTCGCACGACGTCGGGAATGGGTGAACGGGCGTCAGGTGCGCAGGCGGGGCGGGACGTTCCACGGCGTCACGACCTGCGGTGCCGAGCGCACCGACGTCGGCGCCCCCGGGAGGAGCCGGTGCGCCCTGAGGAGCTGGGTGAGGGCCGCCCGCAGGTCCGCCCGGAGGTCGTGGTGGAGCACAGCGGTGAGGACCCCCGTGCGCAGGAGGGCGAGGTTGTCGCTGTCGAGGTCGTGGCCGACGAAGGGCACCGCACCGACGCCGGCAGCCGAGAGTGCCCGTGCGACACCGGTGTTGCCACCGCCCATCGAGTAGACGGCCGCCACCCCCGTGCCGGACGACAGTGCGGTCGCGACCGCCCGCTCCGTCGCCTCGTCCTCGCCGTGGACGTCGCCGACGGTCACGACCTCACGCCGGGGGTCCTCGGCGGCCAGACGGTCGCGGAACGCGTCGAGCCGCTCCAGCTCGCCGAGGAAGCTGCGGTGGCTCAGCGTCGCGAGGACCACGCCCTCCCGGTCCCCGACGAGCCGAGTGAGGAGGTAGGCCGCGGTCGCACCGGCGGCCGCGTTGTCGAGGCCGACGTACGCGACCCGTCCCGACCCGCCGACGTCGGTGACCAGGGTGACGGTGGGGATGCCGCGATCGCGCGCCCGGCGGACCGCCGCGGCGACCTCGAGGTCGTCGGGTGCCTTGAGGACGAGCCCGTGACTGAGGCGACCGCCCGCGCCGACGCGGTCGACCGACGCCGCGACCTCCTCCGGCGAGGCGCCCTCGCTCCCCCGGAACCGGGCCCGCACGGTGGCCGGCCGCGCCGACGACAGCGCGTCCTCCGTCGCCTCCGTCACCGCGTCGCGGAAGCGGCCGGGCGCGTCGAGCACGACGTCCACGAGCAGGGTGCGACGCGAGAGCCGCACCTGGGTCTGCTGCCGGTCGAGCTCGAGGACGGCCGCCTCGACGGCGCGGACGGCTCGCGCGCTGACGCCCGGCCGCCCGTGGAGCACCCGGTCGACGGTCGCGGGCGACAAGGCCGACTGCTCCGCGATGTCGCGGACCCGGTGGCTGCGTCGACCCATCGCGCCATCGTCGCGGGCCGGACGGCCGCACGCCATCCCTCATGAGGTCTTTTTGAGGCGACTCGGGCCCGCTGGGTCCCCCGCCCGGCCTCACGCTGGACTCCTGACCGGAACGCAGCGCCGCGACCGACGACCCGGGAGACCGACATGACGAGCACGACCGCCCCCAGCACCACGCCCGGGTTCCGCCGCCGCGAGGACTGCCGCCTCGAGGACCTGCTGGCCGTCCTCGCCGAGCCCACCGACGTCGACGCGTACCCCCACGCCGACCGGGTCGAGCAGGGCGTCCTGGTCTACGAGGCCGACGCCATCCGGCCGCTCCTCGCCGATCCTGCCGCGGCCGACGCGCTGCGGGCCGAGCTGGCCGACGCCCTCGCCGACGGCCCGGGCATCGTCGTCCTCGCCGGCGCGTTCGACGCGGCGGTCGTCGACCGGGTGACCGCCGTCTTCGAGCGGGTCATCGCCGACGAGAAGGCCACCGGGCGGGCTGCCGGCGACCACTTCGCGAAGCCCGGCGCGAACGACCGGGTGTGGAACGCCCTGGAGAAGGTCGCGCTCGCCGACCCCGCGGCCTTCGTCGCCTACTACGCCAACGACCTGCTGGCCCTCGCTGCCACCGCTTGGCTCGGCCCCGGGTACCAGCTCACGAGCCAGGTCAACGTCGTCAACCCCGGCGGGGCCGGCCAGACGGTGCACCGCGACTACCACCTCGGCTTCCAGTCGCCGGAGGTCACGGGTCGCTATCCGGGCCGGGTCCACGACGTGTCCCCGCTGCTCACCCTCCAGGGCGCCGTCGCCCACTGCGACATGCCGGTCGAGACGGGTCCAACGCTCTATCTCCCGCACAGCCAGAAGTACTCGCACGGCTACCTCGCGTACTGGCTCGGGGAGTTCCAGGAGTACTTCGTGGGCCACCACGTGCAGCTGCCCCTGCGGACGGGGGATGCCGTCTTCTTCAACCCCGCGCTCTTCCATGCGGCCGGCTCCAACCACACGGCCGACGTGCGCCGCGCGGCGAACCTGCTGCAGATCTCGTCGGCCTTCGGCCGCGCGATGGAGACCGTCGACCGCGACCGCGTCGTGCGCGCGGTGTACCCCGCGCTCCTCGCCGCCGCGGATGCCGGGATGCCGGCCGCCGACGTCGACGCGGTCGTCGCGGCATCCGCGGAGGGCTACGCGTTCCCGACCAACCTCGACCGCGACACCCCGGTGGACGGGATGACCCCGGCGAGCCAGGCCGACCACGTGCGTGAGGCGCTCGCCGCCCGGCTCTCCCCCGCGGAGCTCGACAGCAGGCTCGACGCGGTCGCGCTGGCCAAGCGCAGCCACTGAGCCCTGGCCTCCTGAGACCCTTTTGTGAGTTTGTCCGGACAAATCTTGACACCGGCTCCCGCGAGCCGGGAGAGTGTGCGGGTCCGCCTCGCCCCACCCGGTCCGGAGCATCGTCACCCATGAGCAGCCACCACCTCCTCGACGCCAAGGTCGTGCTCGTCGTCGGCGGTACGGGTGGCGTGGGAGCGGGCGTCGCCCGGGCCGCGGCCCGGGCGGGTGCCGACGCCGTCGTCGTCACCGGTCGGCGCCCCGGGCCCGGGCAGGAGCTCGTGGCCGAGCTGGAGGCGGCCGGGTCCGCCGCGGCGCACATCACCGCCGACGTGGCCGACCCCCGGCAGGCTCTCGGCATGGTCGCTGCGACAGTCGAGCGCTTCGGACGCGTCGACTGCCTGGTCAACTCCGCGGGGCTGACGAGCCGCGGCACCCTTCTGGACACGACCCCAGAGCTGTTCGACGCCCACATCGCGGCGAACCTGCGCGGGCCCTTCTTCACCATGCAGGCAGCCGTCGCCGACATGGTCCGCCGAGGTGAGCCGGGCACCGTCGTCAACGTCATCTCGACCGCGGAGCTCGGCGGGGCGCCGTACCTCGCGCCCTACGTCTCGGCCAAGGCCGGGCTCGCCGGGCTCACCCGCAACGCCGCCCACGCGCATCGCTGGGACCGCATCCGCATCAACGGCCTCGACATCGGGTGGACCGAGACCGAGGGCGAGGACGCCGTCCAGCGGCGCTTCCACGAGGCCGGTGACGACTGGGTCGCGAAGGCCGCCGCCGGCCTGCCGATGGGCAAGCTCGGCCAGGTCGACGAGATCGCCGACATGGTCGTCCTCCTCCTCTCCGACCGGAGCGGAGTCGTCACGGGCTCGGTCATCGACTGGGACCAGAACATCCAGGGGTGCTACGACTGATGCGCATCGGACTGATCGGCCTCGGCCGGATCGGCGCCTTCCACGCCGACACACTCGCCGCCCTCGAGCGCGTCGACGAGCTCGTCGTCACCGACCCGGCCGCCGCCGCGGTCGATGCGGTGGTCGCACGGATCGGCAAGGCACGGGCGGTCACCTCGCCCGAGGCACTGCTCGACGCCGGCGTCGACGGCGTCGTCATCGCCGCGGCGACCAACGCGCACGCCGAGCTCCTGCTCGCGTCGGTCGGCCGCGGCATCCCGACGTTCTGCGAGAAGCCGGTGGCCGGCACCGCGGACGAGGGCGTCCTGGTCCGCGACCGGCTCGCGGGGGCCGGCGTGCCCGTGCAGATCGGCTACCCCCGTCGGTTCGACCCGGCGTTCGTGGCGGCTCGTGATGCCGTGCGCAGCGGCAGCCTCGGCCGCGTCACGACCGTGCGCTCCACGACGATGGACCCGGCACCCCCGCCGGCGACGTACCTCGCGGTGTCCGGTGGCGTCTTCCGCGACTGCTCGGTGCACGACTTCGACGCCGTCCGGTGGGTGGCGGGCCGCGAGGTCGTCGAGGTCTACGCGCTCGGCTCGGTCGACCCGACGGCGCCCGCCGAGATGTATGCCGACCACGGCGACTTCACCACGGTCTCCACGCTGCTGACGATGGACGACGGCTCGATCGGCGTCGTCTCGAACACCCGCACCAACGGTCGCGGCTACGACGTGCGCCTGGAGGTGCACGGCACCGACGACTCGGTGGCAGCGGGCCTCGACGACGGCCTGCCCCTGCGCGCCACCCAGCCGGGGGTCACCTGGCCGGCCGGTCCGGCCCACACGTTCTTCATGGACCGGCTCGCCGAGGCCTTCCGCCTCGAGCTCGCGACGTTCTGCGCCGTCGCCGCCGGGGAGCAGGCCTCCCCGTGCACGGTCGAGGACGCGATGGGGACGGCGTGGGTCGCGGAGGCGGCCACCCTGTCCGCGCGCGAGCACCGCCCGGTGCGGATCGACGAGGTCGCCCGCTGACCCGTCGGCACCGCAACTTTCCCGCCCGATCCCGGGACCTTCACCTTCGCACCGCAACAGTTCCCTGGCGAAGGTGAAGCTCCCGGGGTGGAGCTGCGGACGCGCGGCCTCAGGGCTGGGCCGGGCCGGCTGACGAGGGCGGCGTCCCCGTCGAGGAGCGGACCACGAGCCGCGGGGAGATCACGACGTCCCTGCCCGGCTCGCCACTGACGCCGCCGGCCTCCCGCGACACCCGCGCGTGGGCGGCCCGACCCTCCCCGGCCTCGTCGGCATCCGAACCCTCCCCGGCCGTCTCGGCACCGTCCAGCAGCGCCGCGAGCACCGCCACCGTGGCGTCCGCGAGCGCCTGCGGCTCCTGGCTCACCGAGGTGAGGTCGACCGTGCCGAGCCGCGCGAGAGGGCTGTCGTCGTAGCCGACGACCGAGACGTCCTCGGGCACCCGGATGCCGGCGCGCACCAGGGCGTCGCGCAGTCCGATGGCCACGCGGTCGTTGAAGCACACGACGGCGGTCGGTCGCTCGGTCAGCGCCCTCGAGAGCAGCCGCTGCGCCGCCGCCGCCCCATCGGCCTCGGTCCGCCCGCCGCGGACCACGTCGGCCTGGGCGCCGACGCCGTGACGCGCCATCGCGTCCCGGTAGCCCTGGCGCCGGGCCCGGGAGATGCTGCCGCGGGGACCGTCGGCGAAGGCGATACGCCGGTGCCCCAGCGCCGCGAGGTGGTCGACGGCGGCCTCGAGCCCCTGGTCGTCGGCCGCGAGGACCCCGACGACCCGCGCCGTGCCGGACCGCCCGACGACGACCGTGGGGCACGCCTCGGCGACGGCGTCGAGGTCGAGGTCGGACATCTGCGGACCGAGGACCACGAGCGCCTCGCAGCGGAAGTCGAGCAGCGTCTCGGCGGCGCGGTGCTCGTCGGTGCGCGCCGTCGTCGTCCCGAGCACCAGGTCGAGTCCGCGGTCGGCCGAGGCGGTGTCCAGCGCCCTCACGAGCTCGGCGTGGAACGGGCTCGTGATGTCGAGCAGGACGCCGAGGAGGTGGGTGCGGCGACGGGCGAGCAGGCTCGCCGTCCGGTCGGGGCGGTAGCCGAGGTCACCGGCCGCGGCGCGCACGGCATCCCGCGTGCTCGCGCTTGGTCCGGGACGGCCCCGCAGCACCAGCGACGCCGTGGCCGTCGACACCCCCGCGCGCTGGGCGACGTCGACGAGGCGGGGCCGTGCGGATGCCGTGCCGTCAGCAGTCATCCGATTGACCTCGTCTCTCATGACAGTTTGTGCTGACAAAACCTTGACAGATGGACGGCACCGCCGCCACCATTTCTTAAAGCGCTTTATACGCGAGCACGACGACGATGTCGACAAGGAGACACGATGCACCAGGGCCCCATCGGCGTGGCGGTCATCGGCGCGGGGATGGCCGGCCGGGCGCACTGCGCCGGCTACCGCTCCGCCCCGACGCTCTTCGACCCCCCGCTCCCCCCGATCCACTACGCGGCGGTCATCGACGCCAACGAGGCCACGGCCGCGGACGCGGCGACCCGCTACGGCTACGAGCGGCACGGCACCGACTGGCGCGTGCTCCTCGAGGCCGACGACGTGCACGTCGTCAGCGTGGTCGTCGCCAACGCGCTCCACCGCGAGATCGTCGAGGCCCTCCTCGCGGCCGGGAAGCACGTGCTGTGCGAGAAGCCGCTCTCCGACTCGATCGAGGACGCGCAGGCCATGGCCACCGCCGCGGCGGCGCACCCCGACCTCGTCACCGGCACGGCCTTCGTCTACCGCCGCCAGCCCGCCGTCGCGGCGATCCGCGACCTCGTGCGCGACGAGCTCGGCGAGGTCTCGCACTTCAACGGCCGCTACTGGTGCGACTACGCCCGCAGCGCGCAGACCCCGATGGCCTGGCGCTACAAGGGCGGCCCGGGCACCGGCGCGCTCGCCGACATCGGCAGCCACCTCATCGACCTCGCGGAGTTCGTCTGCGGGCCGATGACCCAGGTCGGCGGCGCGGCCTTCACGACGAAGGTGAAGGAGCGCTATCTGGCCGCCGGCACCACCTACGGCCACGCCCGCGCCGAGCTCACCGACGTCACGGAGCCGGTCGAGAACGACGACGTGGCCACCTTCACGGCCCACTTCGCCTCCGGCGCGGTCGGCACGTTCTCCATCTCCCGCGTCGCGCCCGGCCACGCCAACTCCCTCGCCTTCGACCTCTTCGCCGAGAACGGTGCCGCGAAGTGGGACATGGACCGGCCGGCGGAGTTCTCCGTCATCCGCCAGCTGCGCGACGACGGCCTCGACGGCTACAACCAGGTGCTCGTCGGCCCCTCGCACCCCTACCTCAAGGGCGGCGTCCCGATGGACTTCCCCGGCGTCTCGTTCGGCGTCGGCGACCTCTTCGGCTTCCAGACCCGCGCGTTCCTCGAGCAGGTCGCGGGCATCGAGGGCGGCCTGCCCCCGGTCGCGAGCTTCGCCGACGGCGTCCGCGACCTCACCGTCATCGACGCCGTCATCCGCTCCGCCGCCGCCGGCGGCGCGGTCGTCGACCTCCCCGCCCACCACGACGCGTGACGGATGCCGTGCCGCCGCGGCACGGCATCCGCACCACCTCCCCGCACCACCTCGGCACTCCCCCTCAGCACGCCCACCTCGAACCCACCGCAGCAAGGAGCACCCATGTACCTCGGCGTCTACAACGCCTGCCTCGGCGACAAGCCGCTCGGCGAGGCCCTCGACATCATCGCCGGCATCGGCATGACCAGCGTCGAGATCAACTCCGGCGGCTTCCTGCCGCCCATCCACCTCCCGGTCGAGGAGCTCCGCGCGAGCGAGGACGCCCGCCAGGAGTACCTCGGGGAGTTCAGCTCTCGAGGGCTGACCCTGACGGCGCTCAACTGCAACGGCAACCCCCTCTTCCCGCGGGAGGGCTTCCCGCACGCGCAGGACCTGCAGGACTCCATCGAGCTCGCGGCCCTGCTCGGGGTCGAGCGGCTCGTGACGATGTCCGGCATCCCGGCGGGGAGCCCGGGCGGGACCAACCCGGTGTGGAACCCCCTGCCGTGGTGGAGCCCGCTGCTCGACGTGCGCGACCACCAGTGGGAGGTCGCCGTCCCGTTCTGGAAGGAGATCCAGGCGCAGGCGGCCGACGCCGACGTCAAGGTCGCGATCGAGATGCACCCGGGCAACATCGTGTTCAACCCCTCGACGATGCACCGGCTCGCCGAGGAGATCGGCGCGACGCACGTCGGGGCGGAGATGGACCCGAGCCACCTGTTCTGGCAGGGCATCGACCCGGTGCTGGCGGTCAAGGACCTCGGGAGCCTCGTCTTCAACGCGGCCGCCAAGGACACGCGGATCAACGAGGCCGCGAAGGTCAACGGCGTGCTCGACGACCGCTTCACCCGGGTCGCCGAGGGCGAGCCCGGATACCTGCCGCTGGGCGGCGGCACGACGCTCTCCGGCTGGCCGAGCAACCCGTCGTGGGACTTCGTCGCCGTCGGGCGCGGCCACGACACCGCCTGGTGGACCGAGTTCCTGCGGGCGCTGCGCGACATCGACCCGGACATGCCGGTCAACATCGAGCACGAGGACCTCGAGCTCGACCAGCTCGAGGGCCTGCGGTTCGCGGCGAACACCCTGCTCGAGGCCGAGAAGGCCCTGTGACCGCGAGCGCCGCCTTCGAGACCGAGCACGGGATCGAGCGCGTCCACGGACGTCGCCGACGTCATCGCGGATCCCGAGGTCGAGGCGGTCTACAACCCGTTGGCGAACGCCCTGCACGGGAGGCGGACCAGCGCCGTGGCCCGGGCCGGGAGCGACGATGGACCTCGGGTGCTACTCGATCTCGTGCCTGCGCCTGCTCGGTGCGTATGCCGGTGGCGCGCCGACGCTGGTGTCGGCGAGCGCGGTCGAGGGCCCGGGCTCCCCCGGCGTCGACGAACGCCTGCTCCTCGAGGTCGCGTACCCCTCCGGTGCCACGGGGTCCGGGGGTCGGACATGGCCTCCGCGGGTCGCGACTTCACGCTGCGCACGGGTCCGGCGGCGAGATCGAGTGCCCGATGTTCCCGGTCCCGCACGAGGACGACACCCTGGTGTGGCGTGCCGCCGGCCGCGACCCGGTCGTCGAGCACCTCGGTCGGCGCACGAGCTACACCGACCAGCTCGAGGCGTTCGCGGCGGCCGTGCGCGAGGGCGCCCCCGTCGTGACGGACATCGACTTCTCGGTCGCGACCATGGCGATGGTCGACGCGGCCTATGTCCTGGCCGGGATGGAGCCCCGGCAGCCGGCTCCCTGACCGCCCCCGCCGAGGCCCGGGCCCTCAGAGAGCGACGGTGAACGCCTCGCGGAAGCGCTCGACGGCCGTCGTCGGGTCGCCGCTCGCCCACGCCTCCATCCCGATGGTGCCCCGGTAGCCCATGGCCGCCAGTGCCCGCGCCACCGCGGGGTAGCTGATCTCGCCGGTGCCGGGCTCGCAGCGGCCCGGCACGTCGGCGACCTGGATCTCGCCGATCCACGGCAGGGCCTGCCGGCAGAGCTCGACGAGGTTCCCCTCGCCGATCTGCGCGTGGTAGAGGTCGAGCATCATCCGCAGGTGCGGGCTGTCGACGGAGGAGACGAGGGCCAGGCAGTCCTCGGCGCGGGCGAACGGCACGCCGGGGTGGTCGACGGCGAGGTTGAGGTTCTCGAGGACGAACTGCACCCCGTACCGCTCCCCCAGCTCGGCCACCCGGGCCAGGGTGTCGCGCGCCGCGAGCCACATCGCGCCCGTCACGCGCTCGACCGGGACGACGGGGAGCCCGTTGCCGTCGAGCCCGGTCCCGTGGAGGTTGAGGCGAGGGATGCCGAGCCGCTGCGCCACGGGGATCGACTCCTCGGCCGTCGCGAGGAGCTCGGCGACGGCAGGCGGCTCCACGAGCCCGCCCCGCACGTACCCGGTCATGGAGGAGAAGACCGCCCCCTCGTCGCGCAGCGCGGCGAGCGTCTCGATGTCGTGCGCGGTCCAGTCCCAGATCTCGACCTGGACGTCGAGCTCGGTGAGCCGGCGCACCCGGTCGGCGACCGGGAGGTCACGGAAGACCATCTCCGAGCAGACGGCCAGGGTGAACGGCCCGCAGGCCCCGCGTGACGCTGACATCGTCGTCTCCGGTTCTCTCGTCCGAGGATGGATGACCCGGTTTCCAGGTCGGTCCTTTGTAGGTTAGTCTATATGTCCTGACATTAAGTCAACTACAAGGGAGACCACGCATGGCCGGAGCAGCCGAGGCGGTGGCGGACGCACGGTCGCCGCTGCTCACGATGACGCAGACGACACCGACCGCACTCTGGAACGACAGTGCCGACCCGCGCGAGCTCGCGACCGCGATCGGCTGGGGTGCCGTCGGCGCGACGTGCAACCCGGTGATCGCCCTGGCGGCGATCCGGGCGGACCAGGAGCGGTGGCAGGAACGCATCGCCGAGCTCGCCGAGCGGATGCCGACCGCCACCGAGTCCGAGATCGGCTGGAAGGTCGTCGAGGAGGTCTCCCTCCAGGCGGCCTCGCTGCTCGAGCCCACCTTCGAGGAGCACGGGGGGCGCAACGGCCGGCTGTCGATGCAGACCGACCCGCGCCTGCGCCGGTCCGCGAAGGACCTCGCGGACCAGGCCGAGCACTTCGCCTCGCTCGCACCCAACATCATCGTCAAGATCCCTGCGACGTCCGTGGGCGTCGAGGCCATCGAGGACGCCACGTACCGCGGCGTCAACATCAACGTCACCGTGTCGTTCACCGTCCCCCAGGCCCTCGCGACCGGTGAGGCGATCGAGCGCGGGCTGCGGCGTCGGGAGGCCGAGGGGAAGGACGTCTCCGCGATCGGCCCGGTCGTCACGATCATGGTCGGGCGCCTGGACGACTGGCTCAAGGAGGTCGTCGCGCGCGACGGCATCGAGATCGACCCCGAGCACCTCGAGTGGGCCGGGGTCGCGGCCGTCAAGCGCGCCTACACGCTGTTCCGCGAGCGCGGGCTCCGGGCCCGGGTGCTCGCCGCCGCCTACCGCAACCAGCTGCAGTGGACCGAGCTGGTCGGCGGCGACCTCGTCCTCTCCCCGCCCTTCGGGTGGCAGCAGAAGTTCCAGGAGAGCGGCATCGAGCCGACGTCGCGCATCGACGTCCCGGTCGACCCCGAGATCATCACCTCGCTCGAGCGCATCGAGGACTTCCGCCGGGCGTACGAGCCGGACGGGATGATCCCCGCGGAGTTCGACGACTTCGGCGCCACGCGAAAGACGTTGCGGCAGTTCCTGGCCGCGGACGAGGAGCTCGACCAGCTCGTCCGCGACGTCATCACGCCCGCCCCGTAGCCGGGGAGGGAACCCGGGCGGGCCCCGGGGAGCCGAGGGGCTCTCCGGGGCCTTCTCGCGTCCCCTCGCCGGCAGGGCACGCAGCGACCCCTCACACCGGGGCTCGTGACGCGGACATCCACCTTGGACGGGCGTGTACCCGCGTCCGGAGCGGACACCGGCGTCACGGGGTGGGCGGGTGCGGCTCGACACCAGCAAGAGGCCGGCCGCACACGCACCCGGCCCCGGCATCCGTCGTGGATGCCGGGGGCCGCTTGCCTGCAGGTGCGGAGGGTCAGACGTTCTGCGGGAAGCCGAGCTCGATGCCGCCGTGGCTCGGGTCCAGCCAGCGGGAGGTGACGACCTTGCCGCGGGTGTAGAAGTGCACACCCTCCATGCCGTGGGCGTGGGTGTCGCCGAAGAGGCTGTTCTTCCAGCCGCCGAACGAGTAGTACGCCATCGGGACGGGGATCGGCACGTTGACGCCGATCATCCCGACCTCGACCTCGTTCTGGAACCGGCGGGCCGCGCCACCGTCGTTGGTGAAGATCGCGGTGCCGTTGCCGTAGGGGTTGGAGTTGATGAGCTCCAGGGCCTCGTCGTAGGTCTTGACGCGCAGGACCGACAGCACCGGGCCGAAGATCTCGTCCTGGTAGATCGACATCTCGCGCGTGACGTTGTCGAACAGCGTCGGCTTGAGGAAGTAGCCCTCGCCGTCGGAGTCGACGTCGCCCTCGCGGCCGTCGATGACGAGCGTCGCGCCGGCCTCGGTGCCGGCGTCGAGGTAGGACGTCACCTTGTCGCGGTGCTGCGCGGTGACGAGCGGACCCATGTCGCAGCCCCGCGTGCCGTCGCCCGTGACGAGCTTGCCGACGCGGTCCTTGATCTTCTCGACGAGGTCGTCGGCGATGGTGTCGACGGCGAGGAGGGCCGAGATCGCCATGCAGCGCTCACCGGCCGAGCCGAAGCCCGCGTTGACGGCGGCGTCGGCCGCGAGGTCGAGGTCCGCGTCCGGCAGGACGAGCATGTGGTTCTTCGCGCCGCCGAGGGCCTGGACGCGCTTGCCGTGCGCGGTGCCCGTCTCGTAGACGTACTTGGCGATCGGGGTGGATCCCACGAAGGACACGGCCTTGACGTCGGGGTGGGTGAGGAGGGCGTCGACGGCCTCCTTGTCACCGTGCACGACGCTGAGGACGCCGTCGGGCAGGCCGGCCTCCTTCCAGAGGGCGGCGACGGCGTTGACGGCCGACGGGTCCTTCTCGCTGGGCTTGATGACGACGGCGTTGCCGCAGGCGATCGCGACCGGTACGAACCACAGCGGGACCATCGCCGGGAAGTTGAACGGGCTGATGACGGCGACGACACCGAGGCTCTGGCGGATCGAGTAGACGTCGACCTTGGTCGAGGCGTTCTCGGTGAAGCCGCCCTTCATCAGGTGAGGGATGCCGCACGCGAACTCGGCGACCTCGAGGCCTCGCGTCACCTCGCCGAGGGCGTCGCTGAGGCACCTTGCCGTGCTCGGCGGTGATGAGGGCGGCGACGTCCTCCTTGCGCTCGTTGAGCAGCTCGCGGAAGCGGAAGAGCACCTGGGTGCGCTTGGCGAGCGACATGCTGCCCCAGCTCCGAGGCCCAGGCCTCGTGCGCGGCGGTGACGACCTCCCCGACGAGGGCGGCCGAGGCGAGGTCGAGCTCTCCGGTCTGCTCCCCGGTGGCGGGGTTGAAGACCGGGCTCGTGCGCTCGGCGGTGCCCTCCCACGGGGCGCCGTTGATGAGGTGGGTGATGCGGGTCGGGGTCGTGCTCACGGTGTATCGGTCCTTGTCCGTGTGGATGGTGCTTTCAGTGTGTCAGAGGCGACCGGGCCGTCGGAAAGCGTGGTCGTCACGCACTCCGGGCACCGGATCGGTCGATGTCCCGAGGCGCCTCCCGACCGCCGCCGCCGCGGTTCGGGCGGGGGTCGAACGGGGTGGCACCTCGCGGTCTGTAAATGTCAGTACATACTAACATGTTGTTCGGGGCGCGGCCACGCCCGGTCTCAGGACGGCGACTCCAGGGTCGGCGCCGTGGACCAGCCGGAGAGGAAGCCGTCGATCGTCTCGCGCATGAAGCGGCTCGACTCCTCGGCCCGGTCCTCCCACGCGAACACGCAGGCCGTGAGGATGCCGTCGAAGCCGTTGCGCTCCAGGGCGGCGAAGAACGCCCGGAAGTCGACCTCGCCCTGCCCGATGTCGAGGTGCTGGTGGACGGTGACCTGCGACCCCGGCGGGTTGACGATGTACCGCAGCCCGGACGACGCGGTGTGGTCGTAGGCGTCGGCGAGGTGGCACATCGTCGTCAGTGCACCCGCCTTGTCGAGGATGCCGTCGACGTCGTTCCCCTGGTGGAAGGTGTGCGGCGTGCAGTAGAGGAAGGAGACGTTGTCGGAGTTGATCGCCCGGATGAGGTCGAGCGCCCGCTTGCCGTCCTCCTCGAAGTCGTCGGGGTGCGGCTCGAGGACGAGCCGGACCCCCTCCCTCTCGAAGACCGGGAGCAGCTCCTCCATCGAGCGCCAGAACTGGGCCTCGCAGACGTCGGCCTCGCGCGGGTTGCCGTTGAACTCGGAGTTCATCGTGTCGACCCCGAGGAGCGAGGCCACCTGGATGGCCCGCGTCCAGTAGCGCACCGCGGCCTGGCGGGCGTCCTCGTCCGGACCCGCCCACCGGTAGAGCGGCAGCATCGAGGAGACGCCGACGCCGGCGCCCTTGAGGGCCTTGCGGAACTCCTTCACCCCCGCGTCGTCGACGCGCGGATGCGTGAAGAACGGCGTGAAGTCCTCGCGCGGCGAGAGCTCGATCCACTCGTAGCCGAGGTCGGCGACCACCCCCGGCAGGGTCTGCAGGGTCGTCACCTCGCGGAACATGTACGGGTCCAGCGCGATCTTCACGACAGGGTCTCCTGGTCGACGAGGGCGACCGGCACGGGGTCCCCGGAGGCGAGTGAGGCCATGCCGGCCTCGCAGACGACGGTGGCGGCGTATCCGTCCCACGCGGTGGGGCCGACGACCTCCCCTCGACGGGTGGCGTCCACCCAGGCCTGGACCTCGAGGTCGTAGGCCCGCTCGAACCGGACACGGAAGTCGGCCGGGACACCTCCGCCCCACGTGCCGTCGGCGTCGCCGGCGGCCGTGGTGTAGAGGTCGCCCCACGGCCGGCCCGCGACGACCGACCCGGCCTCACAGACCGCCTCGCACCGCACCTCGTAGCCCACCTGGTTGCGCACGAACACCTCGTTCGTGACGATCGCGCCGCCGGCCATCCGGAAGAACGACACCTGCGGGTCGACGACGCCCTCGGCGGCGTAGCCGCTCGGGGCCGGCGACAGCACCGTGATCTCGGTGATCTCCTCGCCGAAGACGAAGCGGGCGACGTCGACCTCGTGGACGAGGCTGTCGCGGACGATCATGTCGGAGCGGAACGAGTCGGGGACGTCCTTGTTGCGGTGGGTGTTGTGGAGCAGCAGGGTGCGCCCCAGCCGGCCCGAGTCGAGCACCGCCTTCAGCCGGGCGTACTCGGGGTCGAAACGCCGCATGAAGCCCAGCTGCACGAGCGGTCGCCCGCCCGTGCGCTCGGCCCGCAGCACGCGCAGCGAGGACTCGCTGTCCATCGTCAGGGGCTTCTCGCACAGGACGTGCTTGCCGGCCTCGAGGCAGGCGAGCACCTGCTCCTCGTGGACGAACCCCGGTGAGGCGATGACGACGGCATCCACCTCGTCGTCGGCGACGAGGCCGAGCGGGTCGGCGACCGTGCGCACGCCGTCGAACCCGTCCGCGAGGGCCCCCGCCCGCGCCGTGTCCGGGTCGGACACGGCGACGAGCCGGGCGCCTGAGGTGCGGTGGGCCACTCGAGCGGCATGGTCGGCGCCCATCATCCCGACGCCGATGATGCCGACCCGCAGGTCCTGGTCGGTCACTTGTCCTCCTGCTCCTCTTCCGCGATCTCGGTGAGCTCCTCGGGGTCGATCTCCGGGGGGGCGATGGCCCCGTGGTCGACCTCCGCTGGCGGCACGACCTTGCCCGGGTCGACACCGGCCAGCTCGTGGCTCAGCTCGTCGAGCTCCTGGCCGCCGGCCATCTCGCCGGTGAGCTGCTCGAGGGTCAGCTCGTCGCGGTGTGCGTCGAGCACGACCCGGCCGAGCTTGAGGATCACGAAGTGGTTGCCCACCAGGTACGCGTGGTGCGGGTTGTGGGTGATGAAGATGACCCCGAGGCCGGCGTCACGCGCCTTGACGATGTACTTCAGCACCACGCCGGACTGCTTCACCCCGAGGGCCGCGGTCGGCTCGTCGAGGATGATGACGCGCGCACCGAAGTAGACGGCGCGTGCGATCGCGATGACCTGCCGCTGGCCGCCGGAGAGGCTGCCGACCGGCCGGTCGAGGTCCGGGATGACGATGCCCATCTTGGTGAGCTCCTCGCCGCAGACCTTCTTCATGTGCTCGGTGTCGAGGAAGAGACCCTTGCGAACCTCGTTGCCCAGGAAGAAGTTCCGCCAGACCGCCATCAACGGGGCCAGGGCCAGGTCCTGGTAGACGGTCGCGATGCCCAGGGCCTGTGCGACGCGCGGGCTGTTGAAGCTCCGGACGATCCCGTCGATCTTCATCGAGCCCTCGGTGTAGTCGTGCAGTCCCGCGATGATCTTGATGAGCGTGGACTTGCCCGCGCCGTTGTCGCCGAGGACGCAGGTGACCTCGCCCTGGCGGACCTTGATGTTCACACCCCGCAGGGCGTGCACGTTGCCGTAGCTCTTGCCGCAGTCCTCGAGCTCGAGGACGGGATTGACGCTCCGCTCCTGCGCGGTGCTCTCCAGCGCGCTCATCGGCCCTCCGCCTTTCGCTTGACCCACATGTTGACGAGCACGGAGCCGATCAGCATGACTCCGAGGAACGTCTTGAACCAGTCGGGGTTCCACCCGGCATAGGTGATGCCGAGCTGGGTCATGCCGAAGATCAGCGCGCCGATCGACGCACCGACCACCGACCCGTACCCACCGGTGAGGAGGCAGCCACCGATGACCGCCGAGATGATGTAGATGAACTCGTTGCCAACGCCCTGCCCGGACTGCACGGTGTTGTACTCGAAGAGCAGGTGCATGCCGAGCAGCCAGGCGCAGAAGCCGACGCCCATGAACAGGGCGATCTTCGTGACGACGACCGGCACACCGACGGCGCGAGCCGCCGCTGAGTCGCCGCCGACCGCGAAGATCCAGTTCCCGTACTTCGTCTTCAGCAGGAGCAGCGAGCCGAGGATCGTGAGGATGATCCAGTAGACGACAGGGATCTTGATCGAGACCGGTCCGATGGAGAACGACGACGCGAAGACCTTCTGCGCGCTGTCGAAGCCGTCGATCTCGGTGATCGTGCTGCTGGAGACACCGCCGGCGATCATCCGCGTCATCGCCAGGTTGATGCCCTGGAGGACGAAGAACGTGCCGAGGGTGACCAGGAAGCTGGGCAGCCCGGTGATGTGGAGCAGCCAGCCGTTGAACAGGCCGATGGCGAGGGACACCACGAGGGCAGCCCCGATGCCGACCCAGACGTTCAGGCCGAAGTACCAGGCGGTCTCGGCGGCCACCAGGCCCGAGGTCGTCACGGCCACACCCGCCGACAGGTCGAACTCCCCGCCGATCATGAGCAGCGCGACGCCGACGGCCATGATGCCGATCGCCGACGAGCCGTAGAGGATCGTGCCGATGTTGTCGACGCTGCGGAACGCGGGAGCGACCGCGAGGAACAGCAGGGCGACGGCGATGGCCCCGATCAGGGCGCCCACCTCGGGGCGGGCCAGGATCGTGGACAGGAGCGAGCGATTACCGACCCGGTCGTCGGCGGGTGTGGTCGTGACGGACGTCATCTCAGGTCACCGCGTTCCGTTGGCGGCGAACTCCGAGACCGCATCGACGTTGCTGCTGTCGATGAAGGACGGGCCCGTCGCGACGTTGCTTCCGCCGCCGATGGTGTTGCCGTTGGTCTTGAACAGCCAGAGGGCGTCCGTCGCCAGGTAGCCCTGGAGGTAGGGCTGCTGGTCGATGGCGAAGCCAACCTTGCCGTCCTTGATGGCGGCGACGAGCTCCTTGTTGGTGTCGAAGGTGCCGATCTTGGCCGCGCTGCCGGACGCCTCGACGGCCTTCACGGCGTCGAGCGCGAACTGGGCACCGAGAGTGAGGACGGTGTCGATGGACTTGTCCTCGGTGAGCTTGGCCTGGATCGTCGTGGTCACCGCGGAGTCGTCACGGCCGTTGACGTAGACGCGCTCGACCGTGGCGCCGGCGGCACCCTCGGCGACACCCTCGCAGCGGTCCTCGAGCTGCTGCTGGCCCTGCTCCTGGATGACGCAGATGATGCTCTTGCCACCCTCGGCGACGATCTTCTTGCCGGCGCCGATCCCGGCGTCCTTCTCGCCCTGGCCGAAGTAGCCGATCGCACCCAGGCCGAGTGCGTCGTTGCCGCCGGCGTTGAGCATGGTGACCGGGATGCCGGCCGCCACGGCGGCCTTGATCGCGGCGCCGAGCGCCGGGGTGTTGGGGTCGGTGACCGCGATGCCGTCGACCTTCTTGTCGATGGCGGCCTGGATGAGCTGGGCCTGCTTGGTGGCGTCGGGGTCGTTGGAGTACTCGAGCTGGATGTTGTCCTTGGCGGCGGCGGCCTCGGCACCCTTGCGGATGATGTCCCAGAAGGTGTCGCCCGGGGCCTGGTGGGTGATCATCGCGACCGTCATCGACGGGGTGTCGGCGGTGCCGGCGTTGGCGCCGTCACCCTCGGTCTCCTCGCGTCCTCCGCCGGAGGAGCAGGCCGCGAGGGTGAGTGCCGCGGTGAGGGAGACCGCGATCACTGCGAGTGGCTTCTTGCGAATCATGGGTTGGACCTTTCGAACATCACCGCTTCGTCGAGGCGGTGTCCTGGTGGGGTGGAGTGCTGCTGGTCGTGCGCTTGGTGTGGACAGGGGTGTCGGATGCCGGTCAGCCCTCCTTGGTCCGTCGCCCACGACGGCGCCCGGTCGGGGCTGCCGTCGGGGTCACGAAGGGACGCTGGGTTGCCTTGTGCCCGGCGTAGGCCCGGTACGCCCTGGTGGTCGATGCGAGCGAAGAGACCTCGCTCACCGGCACGTCCCACCAGCTGTCGCTGTCAGGGGCGTGGACGAACGGGTCGGTCTCGACGTGGATGACGACCGGGCCACCGTCCTGCGGCAGGGCCCGGGCCTCGGCGATCGCGGCCTCGAGCTCCTCGCGCGAGTGGACCTCGATGACGTGGCAGCCGAGGCTGCGGGCGTTGGCCGCCAGGTCGACGGGCACGAAGTCGCCGTCGAGCCGGTGCGACCCCTCGCCGCGCATGCGGTAGCGGGTGCCGAAGCGCTGGGAGCCCAGGCTCTCCGAGAGCGAGCCGATCGAGTGGAACCCGTGGTTCTGGACGAGGACGACGACGACCTTGACCCGCTCCTGGACGGCGGTGACGAGCTCGGTCGGCATCATGAGGTAGCCGCCGTCACCGACCATCGCGAAGACCTCGCGGCTCGGGTCTGCGAGCTTGACGCCGATGGACGCCGGGACCTCGTAGCCCATGCAGGAGAAGCCGTACTCGACGTGGTACGCCTTGCGGTCGCGTACGCGCCAGAGCTTGTGGAGGTCGCCCGGCATCGAGCCGGCGGCGCAGATGACGACGTCACGGGGGTCGGTCAGCTCGTTGACGCAGCCGATCACGGTGCCCTGGGTGAGCAGGCCCTCGGCGAGCTTCGCCGTCACGGACGTCGGCGGCTCGTACGTCGCCTCGACCTGCGCGTCCCACTCCTTCCAGAGGGTGGCCTGACGACGACGGTAGGACCGGGACACCGACCAGCCGTCGAGGGCGCCGGTGAGCGCGGTCAACGCCTCACGGGCATCGGCCACGACGGACAGTCCGCTGTGCTTGCCGGCGTCGACGGCGGCGACGTTGATGTTGACGAACCGGACACCGCTGTCCTGGAAGGCGGTCCGGGATGCCGTGGTGAAGTCGGAGAACCGGGTCCCGATCCCGATGACGACGTCGGCCTCGTGGGCGAGGGCGTTCGCGGCGGTCGTGCCGGTCGAGCCGACGGCACCCATCTCCTGGGGGTGGCCGTGCGGGAGCGAGCCCTTTCCGGCCTGGGCCTCGCCGACCGGGATGCCGGTGGCCTCGCAGAAGGCGCGCAGGGCGTCCTCGGCGCCGGAGTAGTGCACCCCGCCCCCGGCGACGACCATCGGGCGCTTCGCGGCGCGGATGACGTCCGCCGCCGCGGCGATCCGGGCCGGCTCCGCGAGCGGCCTGGCGACGTGCCAGGTGCGCTCGGCGAAGAGCTCCTCAGGCCAGTCGTGCGCCTCGGCCTGGACGTCCTGCGGGAGGGAGATCGTCACGGCGCCCGTCTCGGCCGGGTCGGTGAGGACGCGCATCGCGCCGAGCAGGGCCGAGGGCAGCTGCTCGGGGCGGACCACCTCGTCGAAGAACTTGGAGAGCGGGCGGAAGCTGTCGTTGACGGTGACGTCCCCGGCCCAGGGCAGCTCGAGCTCCTGGAGGACCGGGGCCGAGGCCCGGGTGGCGAAGGTGCCGGAGGGGAGGAGGAGGACCGGGAGCCGGTTGACCGTGGCCAGCGCGGCACCGGTGAGCATGTTCGTCGAGCCCGGGCCGACCGAGGCGGTGCACACCCAGGTCTGGAGGCGGTCCTTCTGGCGGGCGTAGGCCACCGAGGTGTGCACCATCGCCTGCTCGTTGCGGGCGAGGACGTACGGCAGTCCCGGGACCTCGCCGGCATCCGTGGCGCGCACCTCCTCCTGCAGGAGTGCCTGGCCGATGCCCGCCACGTTGCCGTGACCGAAGATGCCGAAGCACCCGGCGAACAGCCGTTGCCGCTCGCCGTCGCGCTCGGTCCACTGGTTGGCCAGGAAGCGCACGGTCGCCTGGGCGACGGTCAGTCGCACGGTGCCGGACGGGCTGCTCATCGGGGGTCTCCTCCAAGGGGGAGTCGGGGGTCGACGGCCTCGTCGGCCCAGTGGTCGCGCACCCAGGCGTGTGCCGGGTCGTCACAGATGCGCCAGGCCCGCTCCGGTCCGGGACCGGCCATGACGTTGAGGTAGTACAGGTCGGCGTTCGGCGCGGCGACGGCCGGGCCGTGCCAGCCGTGGGGGACGAGGACGACGTCACCGGTGCGGACCTCGGCGAGGACGTCGAGGGGGCGGGCGTCGGACGACCCGTAGACCCGCAGGTAGCCGACGGGGTCGGTGCCCCGCGCGTCGGTGGAGCGGGTCTCGACGTAGTAGATCTCCTCGAGCTCGGTCTCCTCGCCGGGCCGCTCCACGTCGTGCTTGTGCGGTGGCCACGAGCTCCAGTTGCCGGCCGGGGTGATGACCTCGCAGACGAGGAAGGAGTCGGCGTCCAGGACGTCGGGCAGGCCCATGTTCCGCACCTCGCGGCTGGCCAGCCCGGCACCCCTCAGCTCGACGGGCACCTCGGATGCCGTGAGGTGCCGGAACCGCTTCGGCGCGTCCGACTTGTGCGCCGGGGCGCCGCAGAGGGCGACGCGACCGGCATCCGACCCCACGTGGGTGACGCGCAGGCGTGAACCGCGCCCGGCGTAGACGACGTCGCTGGGGCCGTCGAAGACGGAGGCGCGACCCGTCAGGGTGACGTCGTGGGTGGCGCCGTCGGCCTCGGTGACCTCGACGCGGAAGGAGCCGGCGAGCGGGACGACGAGGGTCTCCTCGTCGCCGCCGGCGTGCTCGACGTGCCCGCCGGGCTCGGTCGTGGCGACCCGCAGCCGCGTGTGCTGCCACCCCGGGACCGGGTTGGCCGCGGTCGGCGTCACGGCGACCGCGAACTCCCCGTCGTCGGCCGAGCCGAGCGGCCGCACGTACGCGCCGTTGTCGAGCCCGCGCCCGGACGGCGCGGTGCTCATCGGCCTGCTCCGTGGACGAGTCCGGCGGCGACGTCCACCGCCGCGGCGACGTCGCCGTCCGGCGGGTACAGCAGCGCCCGGCCGACGACGAGGCCGCGGACGGCGGGGATGTCGAGGGCGGCGCCCCAGGAGGCGTAGGTGTCGTCGGGGTGGCCATGGGGGTCCCCACCCAGCAGGAGGGTCGGCAGCGTCGTGGCGTCCATGACCCGGGGCAGGTCGTCGACGACCGGCAGCTTGAGCCAGGTGTGGGCGCTCGTGGGACCGAGGCCGGAGGCCACGTGGATGGACCGGATGACGGAGTCGGGGTCGAGGAGGTTGCGCACCCGGCCGTCCTCGACGACCGACAGGAACGGCTCGACCATCGCCATCAGGCCCAGGTCGGCCAGCTCGCCGACCGCCCGGGCGCTGGCCTCCAGCGTCGGGGCGGTGCCGCTGTCGCCCAGGGCGATGCGGGTCAGCATCTTCCCGCCGTCGAGGCGCTGGGCGGCGATCGCCCCTGCCGTGAAGCCGGTGAAGCGGTCGTCGAGCTCGAAGACGGCGCCCTGGAGGCCGCCACGGTTCATCGAGCCGATGGCGACCTTGCCCTCGAGCGCCCCCAGGAGGAGGAGGTCGTCGAGGATGTCGGCCGTGCCGAGGACCCCGTCCACGTCCGGACGCGCCAAGGCGGTCGTCAGCCGCTCCAGGAGGTCCGTACGGCTCGCCATGGCCATCGCGTCCGCGCGGACGCCCAGCGCCCCCCGGGCCGGGTGGTCGGCCGCGACGATGAGGAGCCGCCCGTCGGCGCCCAGGACCGGGCGGCGCTTCCGCTCGGCCCAGGACCGGGCGATGCGGCCGGGGTCCGTCGCCCGGATCTCGGTGAGGCTCTCACGCGTGGCGGCCCCGACGAGGCTCATGGGGCCGAACCCCGCTCGCTGAGCGCGGCGTCGACCTCGTAGGTCGTCGGCATCGCGGTGGAGCACTCGAGGCGGGAGGCGACGATGGCCCCGGCGACGTTGGCGAACTCGATGGTGCGGCGCAGGTCCCACTCGGCGAGCAGACCGTGGACGAGTGCGCCGCCGAAGGCGTCGCCGGCGCCGAGCCCGTTGACGACGCGGACGGGGAAGGGCGCCACCTCGACCCGCTCGTCAGGGGTGGCGGCGAGGACCCCCTTGGGCCCCTGCTTGACGACGGCGAGGCCGAGCCCGCGCTCCAGGAGGGCGTCGGCGGCGCGGTGGGGATCGGTCTCGCCGACCGCGACCTCGCACTCCTCGCGGTTTCCCACTGCGACCGTGACGTGCTCGAGCGCCTTGCCGACCTGTTCGCTCGCCTCGGCCGGATCGGCCCAGAACATCGGCCGGTAGTCCAGGTCGAGGACGGTGTGGGCCCGTCGGGCGCGGACCTCCCACGCCGCGAAGTGCGTCGAGCGCGACGGCTCCTGCGACAGCCCGGTGACGGTCGCCCAGAAGACGTGGGTGTCCCGGATGGCGTCGAGCGGCAGGTCGTCGGTGGTGAGGAGGAGGTCGGGTGCTGCCGGGTAGCGGTAGAAGTGGAGCGGGAAGTGGTCCGGGGGAAAGACCTCGCAGAAGGCGACGGGCGTGGGCGGACCGGCCCCTTCGATGACGCTGATGAACTTCGGGTCCACGCCGAGGCGGGCGCTCTCGCGGCGGACGTAGCGCCCGAACGGGTCGTCGCCGACCTTGGTGACGAGGGCGACGGAGTGTCCGTGACGGGCCGCGGCCACCGCGACGTTGGTGGCGCTCCCGCCGAGGAACTTCTGGAAGGTGCGCACGTCCTCGAGGCCGACCCCGTGGTCCAGGGGGTAGACGTCGACCCCCGTCCTCCCCATGGAGACGAGGTCGTGGCTCGGTCGCACCCCCATGGTCAGGCGTCCCGGTCCCCGTGCTCGAGCGACCGGGCGACGGCGAGGATGTGGTCGATGGAGGCCCGCACGTCCGCCACCGGGTCCACGCCGGTCTCCTCCGGGGCGCCGGTCAGGATGGTGTCCTGCTCGAGGACGTACCAGCCGGTGTAGCCGGCTCCCTCGAGAGCTCCGACGATGGCCGCGATGTCGACATCGCCCCGGCCGAGAGGGACGTACATCCCGCGGGCGACGGCGCCGGTGTAGGTGTCCCGCCCTTCCTGGACCTCGCGGGCGAGGTCGAGGCGGACGTCCTTGAGGTGGACGTGGGCCACCCGCTGCGGGTGGTCGACGGCGACGCGGACCGGGTCGCCGCCGCCGATGAGCAGGTGCCCGGTGTCGAGGCAGAGGCCCACCCGGCTACCTGCCAGCACGCGGTCGGTCTCCTCACCGCTCTCGACGATGGTCCCGACGTGGGGGTGCAGCGTCGCGGTCAGGCCGCGGGCCGCGGCGGCGTCGCTGATCCGGTCGAGGTTGTGCAGGAGCGTGCCCCACTGGGCGTCGTCGAGGACCGGTCGGGCGTCGTAGCCGTCCGCGCCGGTGGCTGCGGCGATGACCACCGTCGACGCCTTCGCGGCGACCAGCGCCGTCATCGCCGTCTCGACGGTCGGCAGGGGATCGGCCTGGGCGTCGTGGAGGACGACGGGGACGAACTGGCCGACCGAGGCCAGGCCGTGGGCGGCCAGGGTCGCGGCCTTGTCCTCGGGGGCGTCGGGCAGGAAGCCGTCGGGGCCGAACTCGGTCGCGGCGATGCCGACCTCGCGCATCTGGGTCAGGACGACGTCGGGGTCGAGCTGGTGGCCCCACCCAGGGACCTCGCAGACGCCCCACGAGATCGGGGCACCGGCGACGCGCTCGGCGAGCGCGGGACGGACGGGCATGCGGATCAGGCCTCCACCGTGGGGATCTCGGACATCTGCACGAGGCGCCGCTCGGCCCGCGACAGCTCGCAGGCCTCGGCGACGCGGAACGCCTCGAGGGCGTCGCGCACGGTGCACGGACTGGGCGTGCGGCCGGCGGCGACGTCGAAGAAGGCCGTGAGCTCGGCCACGTAGGCCGGCCGGAAGCGCTCCATGAAGGACCAGTGCTGCGGGCCGGGCGGGAAGTCGACCCCCGGCTCGGCGGAGCGCATCGCGAGAGAGCTGTCGAGGCCGACGGCGATGGTGCCGTCCTCGCCCATGACCTCCATGCGCACGTCGTGGCCGCCGCCGGAGTAGCGGGTGGCACTGGCCGTGACGAGCGTGCCGTCGTCGAGGGTGAGGATGGCGGCCGCCGTGTCGACGTCACCGGCCTCGCCGAAGAAGGACGCGCCCTTGTTCTCGCCGGTGGCGTAGACGCTGGCGACCTCGTGCCCGGTGACGAAGCGGACGATGTCGAAGTCGTGGACCGAGCAGTCCCGGAAGAGGCCGCCGCTCGTCGGGATGTAGGCCGGGTGCGGCGGCGCCTGGTCGTGAGTCGTCGCGCGCACCGCGTGCACCTGGCCGAGCTCACCTGAGAGCACGGCCTCGCGCGCCCGACGGTAGCCGGCGTCGAAGCGGCGCTGGAAACCGATGTGGACGGGCACGTCGGAGGACTCGGCGAGCCGGGTCAGGTCGAGGGTCTCGACGAGGGTCGCGGCGACCGGCTTCTCGCAGAAGGTGGGGATGCCGGCCGCGACGCCCTCGCGCAGGAGCGGGGCGTGGCCCGGCGTCGCGGTGGTGATGACGAACCCGTCGATGCCCGACCGGAGGAGGGAGGCGACGTCGGGGGCGACGGCGAGGCCGAGCTCGGCTGCCACCTTCTCGGCGAGCTCGGGGTCTGCGTCCGTGACGACGACCTCGTCGACGGCGTCGAGCCCCGAGAGCGTCGCGGCGTGGAAGGCTCCGATCCGCCCCACCCCAGCCAAACCGATCCGCATCCGCACTCCTTCGTGTGGGGCGCCACGTGTCGTCGGGGCGCCGGCCTGTTGCTCACGCAACTCTCACCTGATCGGCAACCTCCTGTCAAGCATTTGTCCTGACATTCTCATATCAGTACCTCCGCAATCACGCTTGTCGTCACACCCTGTGTCATACAGTTCTCCTCGTGAGTCCGCATCTCGTCAACATTGCGATCGACCGGGACTCGCCGGTGCCCCTGTACCACCAGCTCTCGGAGCAGCTGAGTGCGTCGATCGCCGACGGACGGCTCCAGCCCGGCGACCCCTTCGAGAACGAGGTCGCGCTCGCCGAGCGGCTCGGCCTCTCCCGGCCCACGGTGCGCCGGGCCATCCAGGAGATGGTCGACCAGGGCCTGCTCGTCCGCCGCCGCGGCCTGGGCACCCGGGTGGCCAACCGCAAGGTTCACCGCCGGGCGGAGCTCACGAGCCTCTGGGACGACCTCCGCCGCGAGGGACGCCACCCCAGGACGACGATCCTCACCCACGAGATCGTCACCGACGAGCGCGCCGCCGCGGCCCTGGACCTCGAGCCGGACACACCGATGCTGCTCGTCGTGAGGGTGCGCACGGCCGACGGCGACCCCATCGCGTACATGCACAACTGGCTGCCGCCGCAGTACTCCGACATCCCCCTCGAGGAGCTCGAGGAGACCGGCCTCTACGCGGCGCTGCGCAACCGCGGCGTCCGGCCGGTCGTGGCCCAGCAGACCATCGGCGCGCGGATGCCGACGCCCGCCGAGCGCAAGCACCTCGGCATCCGCGGTCAGCACCCGGTGCTGACGATGAGCCGGATGGCGTTCGACGCGGCGGGGCGGGCCGTCGAGTTCGGGGACCACTGCTACCGCGCCGAGGACTACTCGATCGACATCATGGTCGACGAGCGCTGACGCCGCCGGGGCCGGTCAGCGGAGTCCGAGGCCCAGCGAGGCGAGGTACTCGCGGGTGCGGATGGCGGTCGGCTTGGGGTAGTCCTTGTCGCAGCCGTACATGTCCTGCTCGCAGACCACGTAGAGCTCCTTGTCCAGGTCGGCGAGCGCCTCGATGAGGGCGCCCATGTCCGGGAGGCCCGCGGGGGGCGTCACCGAGCACCCGGCGTGGACGGCCTTGACGAACGGCCAGTCCTCGTCGTGGGCCTGCTTGACGATGGCGGGGTCCATCGCCTTGATGTGGACGTACGAGATGCGGTCGGGGTACTTCCGGCAGAGCTCCATTGGGTCGCCGTCGCCGTAGACGATGTGCCCGGTGTCGAGGCAGAAGCCGACGTACTCGGGGTCGGTCGCCTGGAAGATGCGGTCGATGTCGTCGGGCGTCTCGATGTGGCTGTCGCCGTGGGGGTGCAGGACCATCTTCAGGCCGTAGTCCTCCTTCATGATCCGGCCCAGGCGGTCGGCGTTCCTGATGTAGAGGTTCCACGCGTCGGTGGAGAGCACGCGGTCGTCGGTGTAGTCACCCGTCTTCTCGTCGCGGAACATCGGAGGCAGGTGCACGACGTACTCGGCGCCCAAGGCTGCGTGGGTCTCCCCGATCGAGCGGAAGAGCCGCTCCGTGTCGGCCCAGGCCTCGGCCTGGTGGAGGATGCCCCAGCCGGTGCCGGCGACGACCCGGAAGCCCCGCGCGTCCATCTCGTCCTCGAGGCGCACGGGGTCGGTCGGGAAGTAGCCGAACGGGCCGGTCTCCATGACCGAGAACCCGGCCTCTGCCATCTCGTCGAGCGCGATGTCCCAGTCGATCTGCTTCTCGTCCTGGGGGAACCACACGCCCCACTGGTCGGGACAGACCCCGATGGTCAGCTTGCTGTAGCGCGGGTCGGTGTTGCGTGCCTTGGACTCGGCCACCAGGCATCCTCTCGTCGGGGCGGGGCGCCGGCCGACCCGGACCCCTTTGTCAGGTCAATAGATCATATTGTCAAAGCGGGTCGGCCGCCAGCACGGGTCAGAGGACGTCCACGGGCCGGACCGCTCCACCCGGCATCCGGGACCCATGCGCGGCATCCGGCCGTCGGGGACGGTGACGGGGGCGCCCGACCGCGCCCGTACGCTTGACCCTCGTGACGGACACCCCCACGCCCGACCTACCCGAGGCCGACCTGCCCGAGCAGCTGCGGATCCGGCGCGACAAGCGCGACCGCCTGCTGGCCGCCGGCACCCAGGCCTACCCCGTGGCGGTGCCCCGCACGCACTCGCTCGCCGAGGTGCGCAACCACTGGGGCCACCTCCAGTCGGGCGAGGAGACCCAGGACGTCGTGGGTGTCGCCGGGCGCGTCGTGTTCGTCCGCAACACCGGAAAGCTCGCGTTCGCCACCCTCCAGGAGGGCGTCGGCACCCGCCTGCAGGTCATGCTGAGCCTCGCCGAGGTCGGCGAGGAGGCGCTCGCCGACTGGAAGGCCGCCGTCGACCTCGGGGACCACGTGTTCGTCGAGGGCCGGGTCATCTCGTCGCGCCGCGGCGAGCTGTCGGTCATGGCGTCCCGCTGGGAGATGGCGAGCAAGGCCCTGCGCCCGCTGCCGGTGCTCCACAAGGAGCTCTCCGAGGAGAGCCGCGTGCGCCAGCGCTACGCGGACCTCGTGGTGCGCCAGGAGGCTCGGGACATGGTGCGCACCAAGGCCACGGCGCTGCGGGCCATCCGCACGGTGCTCGACGGCCAGGGCTACGTCGAGGTCGAGACGCCCGTCATCCAGCTGGTCCACGGCGGTGCCGCGGCGCGGCCGTTCCGGACCCACATGAACGCCTTCGACCATGAGATGGTGCTGCGGATCGCCCTCGAGCTCAACCTCAAGAAGGCCGTCGTCGGTGGTGTCGACCGGGTCTACGAGATGGGCCGGATCTTCCGCAACGAGGGCGTCGACGCGACCCACTCCCCCGAGTTCACGATGCTCGAGGCCTACCAGGCCTGGGGCGACCAGCGCAGCATCGGCGCCCTGATGCGAGACCTCTACCTCGGCGTCGCGGACGCCCTCGGCTCGCGGGTCGTCGAGACGCCCGCCGGCACCGTGGACCTTGGCGGCGAGTGGCGCTGGCTGCCCGTCTACGACGCGGTGAGCGAGGTCGTCGGTGAGACCGTGAGCCTCGAGACCCCCAGGGAGACACTGCTCGGGTATGCCGAGACGCACGGTGTCGAGGTCGACCCGGGGCTCGAGAAGGACAAGGTCTTCCTCGAGCTGCTCGGTGAGCTCGTGGAGCCCACCCTGCTCCAGCCCACGTTCCTGTGCGACTACCCCGCGATCGCGCAGCCGCTGGCTCGCCCGCACCGCGAGAAGGACGGCCTCATCGAGGCCTGGGACCTCATCATCGCCGGGGTCGAGCGCGGCACCGGTTTCTCCGAGCTCGTCGACCCGGTCGTCCAGCGCGAGGTGCTGACCGCCCAGTCGATGCGGGCCGCCGGCGGCGACCCCGAGGCCATGCAGCTCGACGAGGACTTCCTGCGGGCCCTGGAGTACGGCGCCCCGCCGATGGGTGGACTGGGCCTGGGTGTCGACCGTCTCGTCATGCTCTTCACCAGCGCAAACATCCGCGAGACCATTCTGTTCCCCCACCTGAAGCCAGAGGCCTGAGATGTCCGGAGTCTGGCCCTATCTCGCCGCGATTCTCCCCACCATTCTCGTCGCGGTCTTCTTCTATTTCATCGTGAAGTCGATTCTCGAGGGCGACCGCCGGGAGCGCCTCGCGCAGAAGCAGTACGAACGGGAGCAGTACGAGCGCGAGCAGGACGCCCGCCGCGCGCCCGGTGAGCACGACACCGGCCCCGAGAACGGCTCCCCGGAAACCCCCGAGAATTGATCTCCCGGCATTCCGCCATTCCTTCTTTCCCCTCCGGTATTCCGGTGTTACCGTCTTTCCGGCACCGCTACCGGCGCCACTCTCGGTGAAAAAATCCGCTGAAGGGAAAAACATGGCAAAGAAGGTCCAGGTGCTCCTCGTCGACGACATCGACAAGAGCTCCCCTGCTGACGAGACCGTCTCGTTCTCACTCGACGGCGTCAGCTACGAGATCGACCTGACCTCGGACAACGCCGCCAAGCTGCGTGACGACCTGTCCGTCTGGATCGGTCACGCCGAGCGCACCGGCGGTCGCCGGTCGGCCGCTCGGTCCACCAGCAAGAGCCCCGGCCGCAAGGCCGACCTCGGCGCCGTGCGCGCCTGGGCGCGCGAGCACGGCCACCAGGTCAGCGACCGCGGCCGCATCTCGGCCGACGTGCAGGCCGCCTACGACAAGGCGCACGGCTGACCCCGGTCGAGCACCACGCCGAAGCGGCACCCGTCGACCCGGCGGGTGCCGCTTCGCTCATGTCGCGCCGCCACGCGTGGCTCACCTTCACCGCCGGCGACCCGCCGCTGCCGCACGACCTCGGCACCGACGTCCGCGCCTGGCAGGAGGCCCTGCGCACGCTCCAGGGCCGGTGGTATGCCGTCGACGCGCCCGCGCAGGTCGCCGCCGTCTTCGTCCTCCAGTGGCTGCTCCAGGTGCCGGCCCACACCGCGGCGCACGCCGCAGCGACCGGCCCGTGGCGGGCCGACCTCACCGGGCTGACGTTCACGCTCGGGCCGTCGCTCGTTCCCGCGCAGGTCCGGCTCACCGACCTCGTCGCCGACCACGGCTCCCTCGCGGACCGCCTCGACCGGGCGGAGCGCGACCACCGTGCGGTGGCGCAGGCCGCGGCGACGGCGTACGACGCGATCGTCCGCATCGGCGCGCACACGCGGGCGGCGATGGTCGGCGACATGTGGGCGGCGGCCCGCCGCGAGGCCGAGTCGGCTGCGGGACTGCTGCGTCCCGGGGTGCCGCTGCGGGAGTCGTGCTGCCTCATCTACGCCCTTCCGGGCTGTGTCGAGTGCGCCGGCTGCCCCCGCCTGCGCGGCCCGGGACCGGCCCCGGCACCGGGGCGAGCTCGACCACTAGGTCGATGGTGTCCGGTCAGGCGCGGACGATCCGCGTGCCGTCGTGGCGCTGGAAGACGGTCCCCGGAGTCGGGACGCCGGGTCCACGGGCGGCCGCGGACTCCCTGTGTCCACTCCGGTGGCCCCGCGCCGCGCGTCCCGTCAGGGCAGGTCGGCCAGCAGGTCGCCATCCCGGTCGATCCGCTCGAGCACCTCGTCGAACATCAGCTGGCGCAGAGAGTCCGGCTCTGCCGCACCGTGTTCCACCTCGTCCCACGTGCGTGGTGCCGCCACGCAGGGGAGCTCGCGCCCGCGCAGGGAGTAGGGGCTGATCGTCGTCTTCGCCGCGACGTTCTGGCTCCAGTCGAGGAAGACCTTCCCGGGGCGCAGCGACTTGGTCATCTTCCACAGCACCAGGTCCGGGTGCTTCTTCGTCATCTCCTGGGCCAGCTGCATCGCGAGGTCGCGCACCTGGTCGCTCGTCAGGTCCCCGCCCAGCGCGGCGTAGAGCTGCATCCCCTTGCTCCCCGACGTCACGGGGTGGAGGTCGAGCCCCAGCGCCGCCAGCCGGTCCCGAACCAGCAGCGCGACCTGAGCGCACTCGTGGAGCCCGGCCGGCTTGCCGGGGTCCAGGTCGATGACGAGTCGGTCCGGGCGCTGCCGCTCCCCGTCGTCGTCGACGGTCCACTGGGGGACGTGGACCTCGAGCGAGTTGAGGTTCACGAGGTACGTCAGGTCGGCGAGGTCGGTGATGAGGGGGTAGGTCACGTCGTCGACCGGCACGCGCGGCAGCCAGCTCGGCGCCCCGGACGGGAGGTTCTTCTCGAAGAACATCTGGTCCTCCACCCCGTGCGGCCAGCGCACCCGCGTCACCGGGCGCCCCGCGACGTGCGGCAGGAGCAGCGGCGCGACCTGGGCGTAGTAGCTGAGCACCTCGCCCTTGGTCGTCTCGGTCGAGGGGTACATCACCTTGTCCAGGCTCGTGAGGCGCAGCTTGCGCCCGGCCACCTCGACCCGGGTCACCTCGGGGACGTACTCAGGCATCGCCGAGCTCCTCGAGGTCGGCCGGGCTCAGGTCGGTGCGGACCCCGAGGTATGCCGGCTGCCGCAGCCGGTGCTGGTCGGTGAGCTCCAGCGCCTGCACCTCCACGACGACCGTCGGCTCCACCCACGTGGTGCCGGCGGCATCCATCGACGGGACCTCGTCGGCGAACGGTGAGGTGTCCCGGCGGAGGGGGCGCAGCCGCATCGCGAGCGCCTCGCCCGCGGTGCCGGCCAGTCCCGCCCCGACGCGACCGGCATACCGCCAGCCCCCCCGGCCGTCGGGCAGGCCGACGAGCACGGCGCCGAGCCTGCCCGGTGAGCCCACCTCCGGTCGCCAGCCCGCCGACGACGACCGACCGGCGTGGCGCGGTGGGCGGTCTTGCGCCAGTCCGACGAGCGCCGGCCCACCGCGTACGGGGCGGCGCGACGCTTGCTGACGATGCCCTCGAGCCCCTGGTCCGCGGTCGCCGCGAGCAGCTGCTCGCCGTCCTCGTAGACGGGCGGGACCTGCCAGTTCCGGCCGGTGAGGTCGAGCCGCTCGAGCAGCTCGCGCCGCGCCGACCACGGCTGGCCGGTCAGGTCGGACCCGAAGAGCCGCAACAGGTCGAAGACCATGAGGGTCACCGGGCGGGTGGCCGCCAGGCGGGCCGCCCGGCGACGGTCGCCGACGTGGATCCGCTCGGTCAGGGCGTGGAAGCTGGGTCGCCCGCCGTCGAGGGCGACGACCTCGCCGTCGAGGAGCATGTCGTCGTAGTCGCGCCCCAGCTCCTCGAGCTCCGGGTACGCCGCGGTCACGTCGCGCTCGTTGCGCGACCACACGGTGACGACCCCGTCGCGCACGTCGACGAGCACCCGCATCCCGTCCCACTTGACCTCGTGCACCCACGCGTCGCCGGTCGGCACGCGCTCGGCGACGGTCGCGAGCATCGGACGGAGGGCAGCCACGGACCCATCCTGCCGGGCCGGCTACTCGTGGGGTGGTCGCTTGCAGCGGCGAGCGTCGTCCAGGTCTCTGCGTGATGCGGCCGACACGTCGTCACATGCCGGTCCGATGGGTCACACCTGTGGCCGGGAGGTACCGAAACCGTCTGTCCACCAGTCGGATTGGTTGTAATCGAACACTTGTGCCAGCGATGCTGAATCGATAGAATCGAGGACAAGGGGAGGGGGACACGTGGTCGCAGGACTGCAGTCATCGGGGACGTCCGTGGATGCCGTGCGCACCGCCGTGCCCGACCCCTCCAGCCGGGCGGAACCGCATTCACCAACGATGTCGTCGGCGCCCGTCATCCGCTGAGGCGGTGCAGGCCGGTGCGCACTGCGTGGTCACCGCCCTCACTGACGGCGCTGGGCCGCGTGACCGCGACGACTGGCTGACGGTGGTCGGCGACTGCCAGGGCCTGATCAACGTCCTGACCGCGGTGCAGGACCACGCGGTCGTGGAGGCGGCCCGCAGGGAGCCGGTGTGGCTGGAGGACGGCATCCTCGGAGAAGTCGTGCACCAGGCCGGTCGCGTGACGCTCGACGCGGCCGATGTGGTGGCCCCCGTGTTGGGTGTCTCGCACGCGCAGGCGCAACGACGGGTCGACCAGGCTGTCCGCGTCGCCGCCGCCCGGGTCCCGGTGGAGGCCGACGGCGAGGCGCCACCGGAGCAGAGCGGGCTCGGCGGGCTGCATGCGGCGATGCGAGCCGGTCGGCTCGACGGTTATCGAGCGGGAGTGGTGGCCCACGAGCTGCAGGAGTGTCCCGCCGAGGTCGCCGTCGCCGTGGTCGCAGCCCTCGACCCGCACCTCGATGACGACGGGCCGACCCTGCGCCGGCGCGCTCGGCGGATGCTGGCCCGCATCTCGCCCGAGCTCCTGCGCCAGCGCGCGATCCGCGCCCGGGCGGAGACTGGTCTGCGCCGATGGGTGGCCGAGCCCGGTGTCGACGCCTGGCACGGCACCTTTCCCAGCGAGGACGCCGCCCTCGCCTGGGCCGCGATCGACCGCCTCGCCCACGACCTCATCGCGGAGGGCACGTGCTCGTCGGTGGAGCAGGCCCGCGGCCGGGCGCTCACCGATCTCGTCACCGGCCATGCGACGGTGGACGTACAGGTCGTCCTCACGGTGCCGGCCGGCACGTGCCTGCCCGGCACAACCGCGCCTGTCGCCATTCGCGCCCGCACTCTCACGCCCAACCCGATCACGGCCCGGGCCAGGCTCGACGGCCGTGCGCGACTCCCTTGAGCGTCGTCGCACCCCGCGACGGCGACCTGGTCCAGGTGCAGGGTCCTCGCCCGTCCGAGCCGTTGCTCGTGCGCCGCGGCTGGCTCTGGGACCACCTGGCCAGGGCCATGGCTCACACCCACGACCCCGGGAAGCTGGCCGGCACGCTCATCGCTCCGTGCGAGGCGCACACCGGGGCGCGAGTCGATCCCGACGATGACCTCGCGACCTCCGCGTACCGCCCCGGCCCAGCGCTCGGTGCCCTGGTCGCTCCAGGGACGGGCGCTGCCGGTTTCCCGGGTGCGCGGTCGCGGCCCGGTTCTGCGACCTCGACCACGTTCGGCCCTGGCCGACCGGGCGCACCAGCGCGGCGAACCTCCTCTGCCTGTGCCGGCGCCACCACCGGGTGAAGCAGTCGGCGGGGTGGAGCGTTCGCCTGGCACCGAACGGCGTCGCCGCCTGGACCGATCCGACAGGTCGAGTGCGCACGACCTGGCCGCTCGACGCCCTCGACTCGCTCGTGATCGGGCTCGACCCCGTCGAGGAGATCGCTCGTGTCGTCGACCCCACGCCAGAGGGCCGGCCGTCACAACCGCGCTCGACGTCGCGGGAGGATCCGCCACCGATGACCCGGGCGGCAACACCTCGACCGTGGAGCGTCCTCGAGACCCGCCTCGAGCTCCACCTCGACCACTGCCCCCGCCACCGGCGCTGCGCGACGGCGGCGGCCCTGCGCACGACACGTTCGGCGCGCGCGCACGGACGAGTCCAGGCCGCGGCACACGGACCACCACCGTTCTGACCAACTGGCGTCGGTCACGGACCCTGTGCCGACGTCGCCCTCCGCCCTAGGCTGGGTGTCTGCGCCGTGCGCGAGGTGGCGGACGGCATTCGGAAAGGTGGAGCGATGCGGGCGATCTGGAAGGGCGCGGTCTCCTTCGGCCTCGTCAACGTGCCGGTGCGGCTGTACTCCGCGACCGAGAACCACGACGTGCAGTTCCGCCAGGTGCACCGCGAGGACGGCGGGCGCATCAAGTACAAGCGCACCTGCTCGATCGACGGCGAGGAGGTGTCCTACGACGACATCGCCAAGGGCTACGAGACCGAGGACGGCGACATGGTCGTGCTCACGGACGAGGACTTCGCCGACCTGCCGTCGAAGTCGTCCAAGGAGATCGGCGTCACGAAGTTCGTCCCGATCGACCAGATCGACCCGATGTGGCTCGACAAGTCCTACTACCTCGAGCCGGACAAGTCGGCGACCAAGCCCTACGTCCTCCTCCGCGACGCGCTGGAGAAGGAGAAGCGGGTGGCCATCTGCACCGTCTCCATCCGCACCCGGATGACGATGGCGGTGCTCCGCGTGCGCGACGGCGTCATCGTCATGCAGACGATGCTGTGGCCCGACGAGGTCCGCGCCGCCGACTTCGCGACCGTCACGGAGGATCAGCGCGCCACCAAGCAGGAGATGGACATGGCGAAGATGCTCATCGACCAGCTCGCCGGCGACTACGAGCCCGACGAGTACGAGGACGACTACGCCATCGCCGTCAAGGAGCTCGTCCGGGCCAAGGTCGAGGGCGGCGAGGTGCAGGTGAGCGCCGCCGAGCCCGAGGAGTCCGGCGAGGTCGTCGACCTGCTGGCGGCACTGGCGCGCTCGGTCGAGAAGGCCAAGGCGTCCCGGGGCGAGGCACCCGAGCCCGCGCCCGCCACGAGCGGCGGGACGGCGAAGAAGGCCGCCGCGAAGAAGACGCCGGCCAAGAAGACCGCCGCGAAGAAGACGGCCGCGAAGAAGAGCGAGAAGAAGGCCAGCTGACGTGCTGCCGCCCGGCGACGGCGCGGCGGGCGGGCCGCCGAGCGGCGTCCCGGACGGGTCGCCCGACGGCGCACAGCGCCCACGCTCGAGCAGGTCCTCGAGCACGGCGGATGGCTGCTCGTCGACCCCGGACCGACGGCCGCCGCCCACCCGGACACCTTCGCGACGCCGGGGCCCGAGGAGCTCGCGGCCCTCGGCCCCGGGTCATGCGTCAAGGTGATGGTCCGGCTTGCGGACCTCGCCGACTCGGTGCGGGACCGGGTGGCCGCCCACGACGTCCACGGACGACCCCGGCTGAGCACGGTCACCGAGCGGATGTGGCTCGTCGTCCTGCGGCGTCACGCTGACCTGCTGACGTGTGTGCTCGACAACGAGCCGTATGCCGCGTACAGCCGTCTCGTGGCCGGCGCGGAGGTGACCGTTCCGGTCGCGTCCGTCATCGCCACCGGCTCCGGGCCCGACGACTTGGACGCCGACCGCGTGCCCGTCCGCGGTGCCCGGTCCCACGCCGAGCCCGATCGGGGTGACTGCGGCTGGGTCGTCTTCGCCGGGTACCGGTCGGTGGACGAGGTCGCCGACGGCCCGGGGTTCGACGTCGTGACCGTGCAGCAGGCCTGCGCGCGCGACCGACGGATCCTTCGCCACCTCGCCCTGCCCGAGGGGTGGGGCTTCACCGCGGGGAGCCACGGTGACCACGTCCACCCCGTCCACCTCGAGGAGTGATCCCCGTGTCCGAACCCGTCGACCGATCCGTCCCCCCGCACGAGGTGCCCTCCATCGGCGCACCGGCCCGGCGGGCCCTGGCGCAGGCCGGCCTCACCACGTGGGATGCCGTCGACGCGGCATCCGACCGCGACCTCCTCGCGATGCACGGCTTCGGCCCGAAGGCGCTGCGGATCCTGCGCGGGGGGCGCTCCGACGCGAGCGGGTGACCGGGCGGCCTACGCTCTCGTCATGCCCGAAGGCCACACGCTGTTCGCCCTCGCCCGCGACCTCCACGAGGCCTTCGCCGGTACGTCGCCGGAGGTCACGAGCCCGCAGGGGAAGTTCACCGAGGGCGCGGCCGAGCTGACCGGGCGCGAGCTGCTGCGCGCGACGTCGCGGGGGAAGCACCTGCTCGTCGAGTTCGCCGGCGACCGCTGGCTGCACGTGCACCTCGGCCTCATCGGCTCCTTCACCGTCGACAGCCACGAGTGGACGGCCGAGGTGCCGGCCGTCGGCCAGGTGCGGCTCCGGCTGCGGACCGACCAGCACGTCGCCGACCTGCGCGGACCCAACCTCTGCCAGGTGGCCAGCCCGGAGCAGGTCGACGCCGTGCTCGACCGGCTGGGCCCCGACCCGCTGCGCCCCGACGCCGACCCCGACGTCGCGTGGGCCCGCATCCACCGCTCCTCGCGGACCGTCGCCGAGCTGCTCATGGACCAGTCGGTGCTCGCGGGCGTCGGCAACGTCTACCGCTCGGAGGTGCTCTTCCGGCACCGCCTCTCCCCCTTCACCGAGGGACAGCGGCTGAGGCGGGCCTCGTGGCGGCTGATCTGGGACGACCTCGTGCGGCTCATGCCCCTCGGCGTCACCACCGGACGCATCGTCACCCTCGAGGACCAGGTCCGCACGGTCGAGGCAGCCCTCGGCCGCGGCGAGGTGCCGCGGCTCACCGAGCGCGCGTCGTCGGTCTACAAGCAGGCGGGGATGCCGTGCCCCGTCTGCGGCTCGAAGGTGCGCACCCAGGTGGTCGCCGGGCGCAACCTCTTCTGGTGCGGCCGCTGCCAGCGCCGACGCTGACGGACGGCTCACGGCGCTAAGCCGACAGCGAACGCGGAACACCTCGACCCACTCCTCACGTTGAATCCCTCGACACATGCGCCGCCCGTGTGACCGCTCAGCGACAAGGAGCGGGCCCCTCACAGGCGGCGCGACTAGCATCGAGGTGACTCGACGTCAGGAGAAGCACCATGTTCGAACGGTTCACCGACCGCGCCCGTCGCGTCGTCGTGCTCGCCCAGGAGGAGGCACGCGGTCTCAACCACAACTACATCGGGACCGAGCACATCCTCCTCGGCCTGATCCACGAGGGCGAAGGCGTCGCGAGCAAGGCCCTCGAGAGCCTCGGCATCTCGCTCGAGGCCGTCCGCGAGCAGGTGCAGGAGATCATCGGCCAGGGCCAGCAGGCGCCGACCGGGCACATCCCGTTCACGCCGCGCGCCAAGAAGGTCCTCGAGCTGAGCCTGCGCGAGGCGCTGCAGCTCGGCCACAACTACATCGGCACCGAGCACATCCTCCTCGGCCTCATCCGGGAGGGCGAGGGCGTCGCGGCCCAGGTGCTCGTCAAGCTCGGCGCCGACCTCTCGCGCGTCCGCCAGCAGGTCATCCAGCTGATCTCGGGCTACCAGGGCGGCAAGGAGGGCTCCTCCGGGGGCTCCGGCGCGACCCAGGGCGGCCCCGCCGAGGGCACCCCCGCCGGCTCCCTCGTGCTCGACCAGTTCGGCCGAAATCTCACGTCCGCGGCCCGGGAGGGCAAGCTCGACCCGGTCATCGGGCGCGAGAAGGAGATCGAGCGGGTCATGCAGGTGCTCTCGCGCCGCACGAAGAACAACCCCGTCCTCATCGGCGAGCCCGGCGTCGGCAAGACCGCCGTCGTCGAGGGCCTCGCCCAGGACATCGTGCGCGGCGAGGTGCCCGAGACCCTCAAGGACAAGCAGCTCTACACCCTCGACCTCGGCGCGCTCGTCGCCGGCAGCCGCTACCGCGGTGACTTCGAGGAGCGGCTGAAGAAGGTCCTCAAGGAGATCCGCACCCGCGGCGACATCGTCCTGTTCATCGACGAGATCCACACCCTCGTCGGCGCCGGCGCGGCCGAGGGCGCGATCGACGCGGCGTCCATCCTCAAGCCGATGCTCGCCCGTGGCGAGCTGCAGGTCATCGGGGCCACCACGCTCGACGAGTACCGCAAGCACATCGAGAAGGACGCCGCGCTCGAGCGGCGCTTCCAGCCGATCCAGGTCGCCGAGCCCACGCTGCCCCACACGATCGAGATCCTCAAGGGTCTGCGCGACCGCTACGAGGCGCACCACCGCGTCTCCATCACGGATGCCGCGCTCGTCGCGGCCGCCACCATGGCCGACCGCTACGTCAACGACCGCTTCCTCCCGGACAAGGCGATCGACCTCATCGACGAGGCGGGCGCGCGCCTGCGCATCCGCCGGATGACCGCACCGCCGGACCTGCGCGAGTTCGACGAGCGCATCGCGTCCGTCGTGCGCGAGAAGGAGTCGGCGATCGACGGACAGGACTTCGAGAAGGCGGCGCGGCTGCGCGACGACGAGAAGAACCTGCGCAACGAGAAGGCCAAGCGCGAGGCCGAGTGGAAGTCCGGTGACATGGACGTCATCGCCGAGGTCGACGAGGAGCTGATCGCCGAGGTGCTGGCCGCCTCGACCGGCATCCCCGTGTTCAAGCTGACCGAGGAGGAGTCCAGCCGCCTGCTCCACATGGAGGACGAGCTGCACAAGCGCGTCGTCGGCATGGACGACGCCATCAAGGCGCTCTCCCAGGCGATCCGGCGCACTCGCGCCGGCCTGAAGGACCCGCGCCGCCCCGGTGGCTCGTTCATCTTCGCCGGCCCCACCGGTGTCGGTAAGACCGAGCTCGCCAAGACCCTCGCGGAGTTCCTCTTCGGCGACGAGGACAGCCTGATCCAGCTCGACATGTCGGAGTACAGCGAGAAGCACACCGTCTCGCGGCTCTTCGGCTCGCCCCCCGGCTACGTCGGCTACGAGGAGGGCGGCCAGCTCACCGAGAAGGTGCGCCGCAAGCCGTTCTCCGTCGTGCTCTTCGACGAGGTCGAGAAGGCCCACCCGGAGATCTTCAACTCGCTGCTGCAGGTGCTCGAGGACGGCCGGCTCACCGACTCGCAGGGTCGGATGGTCGACTTCAAGAACACGGTCATCATCATGACGACCAACCTCGGCACCCGGGACATCTCCAAGGGCTCGCTCGGCTTCTCGGCCGGCCCCGAGACCCGCTCGGACTACGACCGGATGAAGGCCAAGGTCATCGACGAGCTCAAGCAGCACTTCCGCCCCGAGTTCCTGAACCGCGTCGACGACACCATCGTCTTCCCGCAGCTCAGCCGGGCGGAGATCGTCCAGATCGTCGACCTCGAGATCGCCAAGCTCGACAAGCGCCTCAAGGACAAGGACATGGGCCTCGAGCTCACGCCCGCGGCCAAGGACCTGCTGGCGATCAAGGGCTACGACCCGGTGCTCGGCGCCCGGCCGCTGCGTCGCACGATCCAGCGCGAGATCGAGGACCTGCTCTCGGAGAAGATCCTCTTCGGCGAGCTGAAGTCCGGCGAGATCGTCGCGGTCGACGCGACCGGCGACACCAAGGAGGACACCTTCACCTTCGAGGGCACGCCGCACTCGCGGGCCATCGAGGTGCCGGTCGTCGTGGCGGAGGGCTGAGCCCGCACGACCAGGGCGGATGCCGTCCGCGCACCTCACGAGGGGCCCCCACCACCCGGTGGGGGCCCCTCGTGGCGTCCCCCGGGACAGGTAGCGCCGGTGGCCGAGGAGCCGTCCGCGACACGCTGACCAAACCTTTGACCTCCCTTTACCCAAACCCGGTGGCTCCCTGATCCAGACTGGTTCTCGCGAGGGCCTCCGGGGCACCTTGCGCGCGCGGCCCGCCACCACCCCTGCGGTGGCGGGCCGCCACCATGCCCGCCGCTCGCGCGACGGACGTGGGGGGCGGTCGGGTCACCGGTGGCGCGTGCCGCAGTGCTCGCGGCGCGCGCGCCCAGTGGTGTGGTGAGACCGGGGACCTGCCGCCCCGCCCCCGGACTACGCTCGCCCCGTGGTACCGGACGACACAGCACCCCAGCCGATCTCGCCGGAGGTCGTCGTGCGTCCGGCCCGCACCGGCGACGTCCGCGAGATCCGCGCGCTGGTCGCGCCCCTCGCCGCGCGGCGCGTGCTGCTCAACAAGGAAGCGGTCGCCTACTACGAGTCCGTCGGTGACTTCGTCGTGGCCGAGATCGACGGCCGCGTCGTCGGGTGCGGGGCACTGCACGTGCTCTGGGAGGACCTCGGCGAGGTCCGCACCCTCGCCGTCGACGCGTCGGTCCTCGGCCACGGCGTCGGGTCCGCGCTGCTCGAGGCCCTCACCGCGCGGGCCCTCGACCTCGGCGTGAGCCGCCTGTTCTGCCTCACCTTCGAGACGGCGTTCTTCACCCGGCACGGCTTCGAGGCGATCGAGGGGCAGGCCGTGGACCCCGAGGTCTACGCCGAGCTCCTGCGGTCCTACGACGAGGGCGTCGCGGAGTTCCTCGACCTCGAGCGCGTCAAGCCCAACACCCTGGGCAACACCCGCATGCTGCGGGTCCTCCCGACCGCTTAGGGAGCTGCCGGCCTCCCGGCATCCTCCTCGAAAGCCCGCAGCAGCGCGGCGCGCTCGGCCTCCTCGACCTCGCGACGGCGGGCCGCGCTCCCCACGGTGCGCCACCCGAACCAGCCGACCCCGGCGACCACGAGCACGACGAGCAGCAGCAGCCCCAGCCCGACGAGCAGCGCCCGGTCGGCCCGGTCGGTCGCCTCCACCGCGAGCACCCGCGCCTCGTCGTAGCGACCGTCGTCGAGGGCGGTCGCGGCCTGCACTGCGCGGTCCTCCACCCCGAGGACCGAGGCGCCGAGGGCGCTCAGGGGGTCGAGGTCACCCGCGGCGGCCCGCTCGGCCAGCGCGACCGGCGGCACGGCGGCCGCGGCCTTCGGCAGCCCCGTGGCCAGCGCGGCGTACTGCTCCGGCTGCTCCGCCTTCTCGTACGCCTCCCGCACGGCGGTGGGCACCTCGACGCCGGCGGACGCGGCGGCATCCTGCACCGCCCTCGCGGCCTCGTCGAGGCCCGCGGTCTGGTCGCGGACGGCGGTGGCCCGCTCGAAGTCCCAGGCGGTCATCGCGTCGCGCAGGCCCTCCGGGGGGAGCCAGGCGCCGTCGGCCTCGTCGATGGTCGCGTAGGCCGCTCGCGCCTCCTTCCGGGGCGCGAGCTGGGCCTTCTGCTCCGAGGTGAGTGCCCACCGGCTGAACACCTCGGCGGCCTCCGTCACGCCGCCGCGGATCTCCAGGAGGTCGAGCCAGCGCGACCAGGTGGTGCGTCCGCCGTCGGAGTCCCTGGTGCCCTGGGGGTCGTACGCCCGCTCGCCGCGCAGGCCGGCGCCGACGACCGCGGCGAGCTCCTCCCCCTCGAGGTCGGCGAGCAGGGCCCGCGTCGCGGCGTAGGCGGCGGGGTAGGCGTAGGCGTCCACATCGGCCGAGCGACTGCCCGCGGAGCCGCCCCAGTCGTTGAGCGCGACCGCCTCGCCGGACCGCCGCGAGACGGTGGGGTGCCGCGCCGGCTGGCCGCCGGTCGCGGCCACCGCGCGCTCGGCGAGCACCTGGGCCAGGCCCTCGGACACCCAGCGCTGGTCGAAGCGCTCGCCCGAGACCCACGCGTGGGAGAGCTCGTGGAAGATGAGGTCGGCGTCGAAGCGCTCACCGATGACGATCTCGTCGTCGCTCGGGTCGAACCAGCCGTCGTAGCCCCGCAGCGACGGCGAGGCGTCCTCCCGGATGCGCTCGAGGCCACCGGGCCACGGCGTCCCCACGAGCTCCACGAGGGCCGGCAGCCCCACGGTGACCTTCTCGGCGACGAAGTCGGCCCACTTCGGGTCGTCCTTGAACCCGTTGAGCAGCAGCGAGACCCCCGCGACGTCGATGGCCTTCTCGTCGGCCTGCTCCGGGTCGCGCAGCGAGACCACGGCCCAGTAGCCGCCCTGCGGGTCCGTGGCGGCCGTCGTGTGCGTGGTCGTCGAGCCCTTCGCGTCCGAGGTGAAGTCGTCGCTCGTGGCGTCGAACGTCATCGACGACGGGGCGACCACCTCGATGCTGTTGCGACCGGCATCCCCGACCCCGTAGACGGCGAACGTCGCGTACCCCGGGCCGACGCGCGTGCTGTCGGCGGAGCGCGGCTTCTCGCCGGGCACGTCGAAGGTCAGCACGATCGTGCGCGACCGCCCGTAGAGCAGGTTGGGGAAGGAGATCCGCGCCAGCCGGGTCGAGGGGTCGTCGGTGCCCCGCAACGAGACCTGCAGCGTGGAGCCGCCGCTGCGCGCCCGGACGTTCTCGGCCCCGGCCGGCACGGGCACCGCGAAGGCGCTGAAGAAGTAGTAGAAGCTGCCCTGGTCGGGGGTGACGTTGCGCAGGTCGATGGTGACGGTGGCCCTGACCGTCGTCGCCTTCGCGTCGAGGACGAAGCGACTCGTCGCACCGGTCGCCAGGCCCTCGTCGGCGAGCGCGGTCTGCCCGAGCAGGCACGCCACGAGCACCGTCGCCGCGGCCCACGGCACCCGGCGCCGTTGCTGCCGTCCGTCCCCCACTGCCCGTCCTCCAGGTCCCTGCGCGCCCGTGGTCGAGGCCCGCACGGCTGCACTGTATGCCGGGCACCCCGCTCACGTCAGTCGGTCGAGCATCTCCTGCATCTGGCCGATCTGCTTGGTCTGGGTCACCGAGATGTCGGAGGCGGCCTCCTCGACGCGCTCGTCGGTGGCGGTGAGCAGGTGGTCGTCGACCATCGAGATCGCACCCTGGTGGTGGCGGATCATCAGGGTGAGGAAGAGCCGGTCGGCCTCGACGCCCGTCGCCGCGGCCAGCCGCGCGACCTCCGCCTCGGTCGCCATGCCCGGCATCGAGTGCGCCCCATGGTCGGTGAGGTTGGGGTTCGTCGCCTCAGGGGGGACCGACTGCCCACGACCCTCGAGCCACGAGGCCATCGCGCCGATCTCGGGCTCCTGCTCGTCGCCGATCCGCGAGGCGATGCCCTCGACCTGCGGGTCGGTGAGGTCGGGAAGCACGGCCCGGACCATCACGAGCGCCTGGGCGTGGTGGACGATCATGTCCTGGTAGAACCGCGCGTCCGCGGCGGATGCCGTGGGAGTGGTGGTGGGCGCCGCCGCGGACCCCGTGAGGGTGGCGTTGGGCTGGCCCGGCTGACCGGGCTGGAGGACCGGGACGCTCGGCGCCGCGGCGGTCACCGCCGGGAGCGAACGGTCCTCGTCCGTGCAGCCGGCGAGGACCAGGGCGGCGGCGCAGGTCGCGGCACCGAGCCACCGGATCGGGATGGCGCGGCGAGGACGTAAGGGTTGGCTCGACACGGGCGTCACTCTAACTCCGTTGCCGCACAACGCAATCTTTACGCTCTCCATACCCTATGCATGACCTGTGTCCGGCAGGCTGGCGCCCACCCCTACACCCTTGCCGATGCGCTGACGTCGACCGACGTCGTCGCGCGGCCGAGCTCTCGAGGTGGACATGACTCGCACGCGACTCCTTGCGGTTGCAGCCGCAGGAACCCTGATGGTGGCGCTGGGAGGTGTCGGCGCCGCCTCCGCGGGAGACGGCCTCGGCGTCTCCGGCACGGCCCTCGGGCCGGACCAGATCGGGTACAGCAAGAACATCAAGCACCTGAGCAACACCCCGCACGTCGGCCCGTTCGCGGGCCAGTTCGGCACCGACCTCGCCTTCCAGGACGACCGGGCGTACGTCGGCAACTACCAGGGCTTCATCATCTACGACATCTCCGAGCCGTCGGCCCCGGTGACGCTCTCCCAGGTGAACTGCCCCGGTTCGCAGAACGACATCACCGTCAGCGGCGACCTGGTCTACCTGTCCACCGACTCGTCACGCTCCGACGACAGCTGCCAGAGCACCACGCAGTCGGTCAACAACCCCCTCTCGTGGGAGGGCATCAAGATCTTCGACGTCTCCGACCCGACGGCGCCGAAGTACATCAAGTCCGTCGAGACCAAGTGCGGCTCGCACACGCACACGCTGGTTCCGGGCGACGACGCCGACTACCTCTACGTCTCGAGCTACGGCCCGTCGAGCGCGTCGGCCGACTGCAAGCCGCCGCACGACCTGATCTCGATCGTGAAGGTGCCGCACGCCGACCCCACGAGCGCCAGTGTCGTCGCGACGCCGGTCCTCTTCCCCGAGGGCGGCAACACGAACACCTCCGGCTGCCACGACATCACGGCCTACCCGAGCAAGAACATCGCCGCGGGCGCGTGCATGGGTGACGGCGTCATCATGGACATCTCCGACCCGGCGGCCCCCGTGGTCATCGAGACGGTGCGCGACACCAACTTCGCGTTCTGGCACTCGGCGACGTTCAACAGCGACGCGACCAAGGTCGTGTTCACCGACGAGCTCGGTGGCGGGTCCGGCGCGACGTGCAACACCCGCATCGGGCCGAACCGTGGCGCGAACGCGATCTACGACCTGTCGGCAGACAACCAGCTGACCTTCAAGTCGTACTACAAGATCGCCCGTCACCAGAACGACACCGAGAACTGCGTCGCCCACAACGGGTCGATCATCCCGGTCGACGGCCGCGACGTCATGGTGCAGTCCTGGTACCAAGGCGGCGTCTCCCTGTGGGAGTTCACCGACTCCGGCAACCCGAAGGAGCTCGACTACTTCGAGCGTGGCCCGCTGGTCCCGACGGCGCTCGGTGGCACGTGGTCGGCCTACTACTACAACGGGTTCGTCTACAGCTCGGACATCCAGAAGGGCTTCGACGTCCTGATGCTCAAGGACCCGACGCTGCGCAAGGCGAACTCGGTCCGGCTCAGCCAGTTCAACGCGCAGTCGCAGCCGGTCTACCCGATCCGCTGACCCACGACCGACGCTCGCACGACCCGACACTCGCACGACGAACGGCCCGCCCCCTCCGGGCGGGCCGTTCCGTGTCGGGTCCTGGTGCGGCGGTCGACCGGGCTCGAGGGGACCCGTCAGGGGCGCGTCACGGTCACCGGGTCGCCGGGGCGGACGCGTCCGGGCACGACGACGCGGGCGTTGAGGCCGCGCAGGCGCAGCGGGCGGCCCACGCCGCCGTTGACGAACCGCATCGCCTCCGCGCCGAAGCGCTCGACGAACTTCGCGCACCCCGTGTGCGGCTGGTCGGTGACCTCGATGACCGCGCCGCGCACCGGGGGGTTGCCGATCGTCAGCCGGGAGCCCGCGGGCAGGTTGTCGTGGGACAGGTCCAGGTCGAGGTAGAGCTGGTCTCCGGCGAGCGCCCGGCGTCCGGGGTCGCCGGCGAGGAACGCGACGAGGGGCGCGCTCATGACGTTGAGCTGCATGTCGGGGTGTGGACCGCCGTCGGCGCTGCGGCTGCTGGGCCGCTGGGACCAGCTGTCGCCGACGAGGCCGACCCCGAGGTCCAGCTCGCCCTCGGCGAGCTCCTCGCGCTCGCCCGGCGCCGGGCGGCGCACCACGAGCTCGAGGGTCCCGGCATCCCGGGGCGCGGCGAGCAGCGTGGGGAGGAAGGCCGCGAGCTCCTCGGGTGTGCGGTGGGTCGCGGACGGCGCAGGACCGTCACCGAGGGCGGATGCCGTGGTCGCGAGGTCGGAGGTCGTGCTCGCCTGCAGCGTCATGACAGCCAGTGTGACGGCCTGAGTCCCTGCCCCACACCGGGTTTCCACGGGTCGGGCGGCGTCTCGGACGCGGTCGTCAGCCGGGCAGGCCGAGGCGACCGCCGCCGACCGGCTCCAGGAGCCCGTCCTCGACCAGCGACGCGATGCAGCGGTCGACCTGTGCCGGGTCCTCACCGGCGTCGTCGAGCACCGAGCGGCTCACCGGGCCGCGGGCGTCGCGCAGCGCCTGGAGCACGGCACCGCGCACCTGCCGGTCGGTGCCGTGCCACGCCTGGCCGCGCCGCGGTGGGCCGTCGTGGGCGGGGCGGCCGGCAGCGACCCAGGCGCACAGGTCCTCGACCGGGCAGTCCCCGCAACGCGGCCCCCGCGCGCGGCAGACGAGCGCACCGAGCTCCATGACCGCGACGTTCCAGGTGGCCGACGCCGGCTCGGCGGCGGGGACGAGGGATGCCGCCAGCGCGGACTCGGCCGCGGTGAGCGCCGGCGCCGCGTGCTCCCGACCCTCGACGACCCGCGCCAGCACGCGCCGGACGTTGGTGTCGACGACCGTGGTGCGGCGTCCGAAGGCGAAGGCCATGACGGCCGCAGCCGTGTACGCGCCGATGCCGGGCAGCGCCCGCAGCGCCCCTTCGTCGTCGGGGACCACCCCACCGTGCCGCTCGGTCACGACCACCGCCGCCTCGCGCAGCCGCAGCGCCCGGCGCGGGTAGCCGAGCCGGCCCCAGGCCCGTACGACCTCGCCCGGCGACTCCGCGGCGAGGTCGGCGGGCGTGGGCCAGCGGGCCATCCACTCCTGCCAGACCGGGGCCACCCGCGCGACGGGTGTCTGCTGCGCCATGATCTCGGAGACGAGCACGCCCCACGGGGTGCACGACGCGTCCCGCCACGGCAGCGGACGGGCGTGGGCGGCATACCACCCGGTCACCCGCTCGTGGAGCAGTGCGGGGACGGGGTGCCGGCGCACGGACGGTCGGGTGGTCACGCGGGTGGTGCGCTCAGACGTAGCGCTCGAGGATGCTGGACTCGGCGAGGCGCGAGAGGCCCTCGCGCACGAGCCGGGCACGGCCCTCGCCGACGCCGTCGACGTCCATGAGGTCGTCGATGTTGGCGGCGAGGAGCTTCTGGAGGCTCCCGAAGTGCCCGACCAGCCGGTCGACGATCGCCCCCGGCAGGCGCGGCACCTTGGACAGCAGCCGGTGGCCGAGCGGGCTGACCGAGGAGTCGAGGGAGTCGCCGACGATCGTGAAGCCGACCGCCCGGGCTCCGGCGGCGGGGTCGAGCAGCTCCGTGGAGTCGATGGCGGTGAGGTTGGCGATCGCCTCCTCGAGCGTGTGGCCCGCCTTGGCCTCGGGGAGGTAGTCGCGGATGACGAGGCCCAGGTCGTCGGACAGGCCCCCGGTGAGCTCCTCCAGCTGGAGGCTGAGGAGGCGGCCGTCGGTGCCGAGCTGCACCACGTAGTCGGCGATCTCGTCCTTGATCCGGCGCACCATCTCGAGGCGCTGGAGGACGTTCGCGACGTCGCGGACGGTGACGAGGTCCTCGATCTCGAGCGCCGAGAGGGTGCCGGTGACCTCGTCGAGGCGCGACTTGTAGCGCTCGAGGGTCTGCAGCGCCTGGTTGGCCCGCGACAGGATCGCGCTGGAGTCCTCGAGCACGACGCGGCGACCGGCGACGTAGAGGGCGATGATGCGCATCGACTGGCTCACCGACACGACAGGGAACCCGGTCTGCTTCGCGACCCGCTCGGCGGTGCGGTGGCGCGTGCCCGACTCGCTCGTCTCGATCCGGGGGTCGGGGACGAGCTGCGTGGCCGCGCGCAGGATGCGGGTGACGTCGCGGTCGCAGACGATGCCGCCGTCCATCTTCGCGAGCTCGCGCAGGCGGGTGGCCGAGAACTCGACGTCGAGCGGGAAGCCGCCGGTCGAGACCGTCTCGACCACCTTGTCGTTGCCGAGCACGATGAGGGCGCCGGTGCGTCCGCGCAGGATGCGCTCGAGGCCGTCGCGCAGCTCGGTGCCCGGGGCGACGGCCGCGAGCGTGGCACGCAGGAGCTCGTCGTCGGTGGGTGCACCCACGCGTGACCTCCTCGCTCCTCGGTCCCCCCGGCAGCGGTCGGTCCGCGGCCAGTGAGCGCATCCTATCGGGGCGGGCGCGACATCCCGGCGTCCATCTCGTGCAGCCCGCGCACGACCGCGTCACGGACCGTCGCGGCCTCCACGACGCGCAGGCCGTCGGGCACCGGTCCGCCCCCGATGACCCCCGGCGGCACGACCGCCCGGGTGAAGCCCAGGCGCGCCGCCTCGGCGAGCCGCCGGTGGGCGCCGGTGACCGGGCGGATCTCCCCCGCCAGGCCCACCTCGCCGAAGGCGACCGTGCCGTGCGGCAGCGCCCGGTCGGTGATCGCCCCGGCCAGCGCGAGGGTGACCGCGAGGTCGGAGGCCGGCTCGGTGAGTCGGACACCACCCACCGTGGACAGGTAGGCGTCGCTGCTGCCGACCGGAGCCTCCGCCCGCTTGTCGAGCACCGCCAGGATCATGTTGACCCGCGCCGCGTCGAGTCCGCTCGTGGCGCGGCGGGGGGTCGCGAGCGTGGACCGGGTGACCAGCGCCTGCACCTCGGTGACGAGCGGGCGCCGGCCCTCGAGGGTGACGGTGACGCAGGTGCCCGGCACCTCGGCCGTGCGCCCGGACAGGAACAGTCCGCTCGGGTCGGCGAGTCCGACGATCCCCACGTCGGACAGGTCGAAGCAGCCGACCTCGTCGGTGGGGCCGTAGCGGTTCTTCACCGCGCGCACGAGCCGCAGCCGGGAGTGCCGGTCACCCTCGAACTGGACGACGACGTCGACGAGGTGCTCGAGCACGCGGGGGCCGGCGATCGAGCCGTCCTTGGTGACGTGCCCGACGAGGAGCACCGCGGTGCCGCGGGCCTTCGCCACCTGGATGAGCGAGGCGGCGACCTCCCGGACCTGGGCGACGTTGCCGGCCGACCCCTCCACGTCGGCGCTGCTGATGGTCTGCACCGAGTCGACGACGACGAGGTCGGGGTCGAGCGCCTCGACCTGGCCGAGCACCGTCGCGAGGTCGGTCTCGCTCGCGAGGTAGAGCGTGCGCGCCATCGCCTCGATGCGCTCGGCGCGGGTGCGCACCTGGGCCGCGGACTCCTCGCCGCTGACGTAGAGGACGCGCCGCTCGCCATGCTCGCCCGAGCGCGCGGCCCGGGCGGCGACGTCGAGCAGGAGCGTGGACTTGCCGATGCCCGGCTCTCCCGCGACGAGGACGACCGCCCCCGGGACGATGCCCCCGCCGAGCACGCGGTCGAACTCGGGCACCCCGGTGGGGCGGGCCACGGCCCGTCGGACGTCGACCTCGCCGATGGGCACCGCCGGCCGGTCGACGGCACCGGCCGCCGTGGTGCGCACGGTGACGGCCCCGACCTCGGAGACGCTCCCCCACGCCTGGCACTCGCCGCAGCGGCCGACCCACTTCGGGGCCTGCCACCCGCACTCCGAGCAGCGGAACGCGGCCGTGCTGCGCGGGGTGCGGCGAGAGGAGGAGGCGGCCATGCGGCACACCGTATGCGGCCCCGCCGACAGCGCCGTCCGGGGCGCGCCCACCGGGAACGACGAGGCCCCGGACCGTGCGGTCCGGGGCCTCGTGGGTGCCGCGACGTGTGCGGCGGGGGCGACTCGCGTCAGCCGGCGACGACGTCGAGCTCGACGGTCGCCTGCACCTCGGGGTGGAGGCGGACGAGCGCGGAGTGCGAACCCGTCGTCTTGATCGGGGTCGGGACCTCGATCCTGCGCTTGTCGAGCGCCGGGCCGCCGGCGGCCTTGACGGCCTCGGCGATGTCGGCGGTGGAGACGGCGCCGAAGAGGCGGCCGCCGGTGCCGGCGTGCGCGGCGACGGTGACCGGCTTGGCCTCGAGGTTGCCCTTGATGGACTGCGCCTCCTCGAGCGACTTCACCTCGCGGACCTGACGGCCCTTGGCGATGGCGTCGACCTGCTTCTGGCCGCCCTTGGTCCACGCCGTCGCGAGGTCGCGGCGGAAGAGGAAGTTGCGGGCGTAACCGTCCTTGACGTCGACGACGTCACCGGCGGTGCCGAGGCCGGTGACCTCGTGGGTGAGGATGACCTTCATCGTGATGGCTCCTTGGTCGGGTCAGCGGGACGAGCTCGAGTACGGCAGGAGTGCCATCTCGCGCGCGTTCTTGACGGCGTTGGCGATGAGGCGCTGCTCCTGCACGGTGACACCGGTCACCCGACGCGCACGGATCTTGCCGCGGTCGGAGATGAACTTGCGCAGCAGCGCGGCGTCCTTGTAGTCGATGTTCTCGACCTTCGCCGCCTTGAGCGGGTTGGCCTTCTTCTTGGGCTTGCGAATGGCGGGCTTGGCCATCGTGGTGCTCTCCTTCTGCCGGGGTGGTCCCGGCGGATGAGCCCTGGTCTCCCAGGGATGGTGTCGTTCTGGGGTGGGGCCGGCGCGTCACGTGGATGACGCGGCCCCGGTGGTCGGGTCGATCAGAAGGGGGGCTCGTCGTAGCTGGGAGCCTGGCCCCAGCCACCCTGCTGGCCACCCTGCGGCTGCGCGGGCTGCTGGGGCGCCTGCTGGCCACCCCACCCACCCTGGCCGCCGCCCTGCGGAGCAGGTGCGGAGCCACCGGTGGCCCACGGGTCGGCCTGCTGGGCACCGCCCTGGCCGCCTCCGCCGAACCCACCGCCGGAGCCGCCGCGCTCGGCCTTGGTGACCTTCGCCGACGCATAGCGCAGCGATGGGCCGACCTCGTCGACGTCGAGCTCGATGACGGTGCGCTTCTCGCCCTCCTTCGTGTCGTACGAGCGCGACTTCAGCCGGCCCGTGGCGATGACGCGCGTGCCGCGGTGGAGGGACTCGGCGATGTTCTCGGCCGCGTCACGCCAGATCGAGCAGCGCATGAAGAGGGTCTCCCCGTCCTTCCACTCGTTGGACTGCCGGTCGAACGTGCGCGGCGTGGAGGCCACGGTGAAGTTCGCGACGGCGGCCCCCGAGGGGGTGAACCGGAGCTCGGGGTCGGCGGTGAGGTTGCCGACGATGGTGATGGTGGTCTCGCCTGCCATGGGTCAGGGGGCTCCTTCTTCAGTCGTTCCGACTGCGTGAGGTGTGTGGACCGTGCTCAGGCGCCGGGGCGCATGAGCTTGGTCCGCATGACCGACTCGTTGAGGCCGAGCTGGCGGTCCAGCTCCTTGGCCGTCGCCGGCTCGGAGGTGAAGTTGACGACGGCGTAGATGCCCTCGGACTTCTTCTTGATCTCGTAGGCCAGACGACGGCGGCCCCAGATGTCGACGGTGTCGACGGTGCCACCATCGGTGGTCACCACCTTGAGGAACCGCTCCAGCGACGGCTGGACCGTCCGGTCGTCGAGCTCCGGGTCGAGGATGACCATGAGTTCGTACTGACGCATGCGTTAACCCGCCTCCTTTGGTCTGTGGCGGTCACGGTCTTTCCGTGACAGGAGGGTATGCACTGCTGCCGACAGGGCCACCGTGGTTTTCCACAGGGCGCTCGGAGGGCAACTTCACAAGGGTACCGGCCGCGGCGGCATCCCCCCAACTCGCGGCGACCCACGCCTGGTGGGCCACCCAGCCCACCGCGAGCAGCCGCAGCGACAGGGCGAGCGCGTACCACCCGGGGGGCAGGCCCTTGGCGGGGTCGGCCTGCGCGACGAGGTGCCCGTAGTACGCCACCGCGTGCACGGCCTCCGCGCCCGCCCAGAGCAGGTGGTCGCGCCACCCGATCCCCGTGAGCGCCACGAACGGCACGAGCCAGATCGCCGCGGCGGGCGGGAGGGCCGGCGCCGTCAGGAGCACGACGGCCAGCCCGACGAGCGCCGCCGCCGCGACGACGGGCCGAGGACGGCGCCGGCCCATCAGCACCACGAGCGCGGCGGCCAGCGCGCAGCCGAGCAGCGAGATGAGGGCGACCGGGGTCGGGTCGACCGGATGCCGGGCCAGCGTGGGCAGGTACCACGCGGACCCGGGACCCGCCCCGTCGGCGAGCCACGCGGCATACGGACGGGTCAGCGTGCCCGGGTCGACGAGCAGCACGGCGACGGCCACGGCGAGCGCCGTGCCGCCCGCGGTCGCGAGGAGGCGGCCCACCGGTGAGCGGCCGCCCGGTCCGGGGACGAGCGCCATCGCGAGGAGGACCACCGCGGAGAAGGCGCCGCCGAGGACGGCGAGGCCGGCCAGCACCCCCGCGAGCCGGCCCCGGTCGCGGCTCCACGCCCACACGGCGACGACCGCGAGCGCGACGGGGAGGAGGTCGGCCGAGAGCAGCACCGTCAGCGCGAGGACCGGCGAGAGCGCGAGGGCGACCGGGTCGGCGGCCGGATGGCGCCGCACCGTGCCGACCGCCACGACGAGGCCGGCGAGCAGCGCAGCCGCGAGCACCGTCCACAGCACGAGGAACCAGCGCTGCTGGCCCGCACCCGTGCCGGGCGCGAGGCCGGCGAGCAGGGAGGTGGCGGCACCGCGGAGCACCGCCTCGTCGAGGCGCACGACCCCGGTGAGGTAGGCCCCGAGGCCGCGGCCGAGGTCGGCGCTCGCGACGGACTCCACCAGCGGCGAGCCGCACTGTCGCCAGAGCGGGGTGCCGCCGGTCCACCCCCGCGCCAGGCAGCCGGCCTGTCGCAGCGCGGCCAGGGAGAGCGGGAGCGCCAGGAGCAGCACGACCGGGGCCAGCGCCGCGAGGGGACCGCGCTGCCGTCGCAGCAGACGGCGGCCCGCGGGCCCGCCCACCGAGGTGGTCAGGCCCGCGGGCAGCACCGGCTCACGCGTGGTCCGCACGCGCTCCATCCAGGTCCCCGGTCAGCCCGGGGCCGGCAGGAGTGGGGTGAACGTCTCCGACGGCTCGGGCGTCGGCGGTCCGGGGGTCGGCTTCCCGTTCGACTTCGTCTTCGAGGGGCCCGGCACCGGAGGGGCCTTCGTGGTCGGGGGCGCGCTCGTGGTCGGGGGCGCGCTCGTCGTGGGCGGGGGCGCGCTCGTCGTGGGCGGCGGCGGGTCGGCATCCTTGTTGATGCCGGCCGGCTCCGGGAACTGCACCACCTTGGTGTCCTCGAGGGCCTTCTCCATGTAGGCGGTCCAGATCCGCGCGGGGAAGGTGCCACCCGTGATGTTGCCGTCCTCGGGGAGGTCCTCCATCTGGAGCTCCTCGCCGTCCTTGCCGCTGCGGTAGAGACCGACGGCGGTCTCGAGCTGCGGCACGTAGCCGTTGAACCACGCCGAGCGGAAGCTCTCGGAGGTGCCCGTCTTGCCCGCGGCGGGCCGGCCGAGGTTCTCACCGACGTAGCGGGCGGTGCCGCCCTCGACCGGGTAGGTCATCGCGTCGATGACGTCGGACATGAGGTCCTTGTCGAAGACCTGCTGGGTCTTCTTCTCGGCCTTGATCGTCGGCACGGTCTCGTCGAGGAACCGGATCTCCTTGACGATGTACGGGTCGGCCCGCACACCCTCCGCGGCGATCGTCGCGTAGGCGCTCGCCATGTCCATGACGGTGACGTAGTCGGTGCCGAGCACGTTGGCCATGTTGTCCTCGAGCGAGCTCCGCACACCCGCGTCCTCGGCGGCCTTCATCGCCTTGTCCGGGCCGGCGAGGATGTTCAGCTGGGCGTAGACGGTGTTGACCGAGCGGCCGGTCGCGCGGCGCAGGTCGATCTGGCCGAACGACTCGTCGCCGAAGTTCTTGACCCGCCCGCGACGCCCGTTCGACGTCTCCGCACCCCGGTCAGCGAACTCGTCGAAGTACTGCGGGCTCGAGCCGTCGAACCGCGACTTGAGGCTGACGTCACCGGACTGCAGCGCGGCGATGAGCGTGAAGATCTTGAACGTGGACCCGGCCTGCATCTTGTCCTGCGTCGCGGCGTTCTGCTGGCGCTTGGAGTAGTCCTCGCCGCCGTACAGCGCGACGATCCCGCCGTCGCCGGGCTTGATCGAGGCCATGCCGACGTGCACGTCGTCGGCCTCGGGCCGCTCGTCCTTGACCGCGTCCTGCATCGCGCGCTGCTTGGAGCGCTCGATCGTCGACACGATGCGCAGGCCACCGCGGTCGATGTCGGCCTCGGGGATCTTGTGCTTGGCGACGAGCTCGTTCTTGATCATCTCGGTGAGGTAGCCGACCGGGCCCGACTGCTTGCGCGGCTGGTACTTGCGGATCTTGGGGAACGTCGCCTCGTCACGGTCGGCCTGGCTGAGCCAGCCCTTCTCGACCATCGCGTCGAGGATGAAGCCCGAGCGCTCCTCGGCGTTGGCCTGCTGCTCCTCGCCCAGGCCCGGGTCGTAGAACGACGGGCCGCGGATCACCGACGCGAGGAAGGCGCTCTCGGCCGGGGTCAGCTTCGAGACGTCCTTGTTGAAGTACGCCTTCGACGCCGTCTGGATGCCGTACGCGCCGCGGCCGTAGTAGATCGTGTTGAGGTAGTTCTCGAGGATCTCGTCCTTGGTCTGCTGCTGGTCGATCTTGACCGAGATGAGGATCTCGCGGGCCTTGCGCGTCAACGTGCGGTCCTGGGTCAGGAAGTAGTTCTTGACGTACTGCTGGGTGATCGTCGACCCACCCTGGGTCGCCTGGCCGCCCTTGACCGCGACCCAGACCGCTCGGGCGATGCCCGTCGGCGAGATGCCGTTGTTCTGGTAGAAGTCCTGGTCCTCCGCGGCGAGCATCGCCTTCTGCATGTGGTCGGGCACCTTGGACAGCGGCACGGACTCGCGGTTGCCCTCGGAGTCGGACAGGCGGGCCATCTCGGTCTTGCCGTCGGCGTAGTAGATGATCGACGCCTGCGCCGTCGCGATCTCGTTGGGCTCCGGGATGTCGGTGCGCGCATAGGCGACACCGAGTCCGACCAGGCCGAGGACACCGAGGCCGAGCACCGTCCACAGCCCGCGCAGCAGCCACTTCCGGCGTGTGGAGGGGCCGGTGGAGGCGGCGGCGCCGCGGCGCGAGGAGCGGCTCGCGGGGGTGCGGGAGGCCTGGGCCTGCTTGGCCTCGGCGCGGGTTCGGGGCTTGCGTTGACTCATGCGACTTCCGGGGGAGGGGGTGGGGGTGGGTCCTGCCGACAGGGGCGTGAGGGGCACGGACCCAACCGCCAGTATGACGAAGTTTCTGGGGAAAACCTGAATCGGCAGCCTGTGGCCGCACGGAGAGGGCGTGCAGCCCGATGTATCGCGCCGATATATCTGTGTTAGCGTCCTGCTGACAAACGCCGAGTTTGTCCGCCCGGGTCCCGGGTGCCTCACCAGGAGGAGGGTCCACCGTGGTCAGCCGCCGCGCACGCCTCCTCGAGTTCGCCGTCCTCGGGCTCCTCCACGAGGGCCCGACCCACGGCTACGAGCTGCGTCGGCGCCTCAACACCGCCCTCGGGCCGTTCCGGGCGCTGTCCTACGGCACGCTCTACCCGGCGCTCCGGGGCCTGCTCGACCGCGGCCTCATCGCCGAGACGGCCGACCCCACCGGCATCTCGAGCCGACGTCCCCGCGTCGTCTACGAGCTGACCGCCGGCGGCAAGGAGCACTTCGCCGACCTCGTCGCCCGCTCGGACGCGTCCGCCTGGGACGACGACGGCTTCGACGTGCGCTTCGCCTTCTTCGCCCGCACCGAGCGCGAGGTGCGGCTGCGCATCCTCGAGGGCCGGCGCTCCCGGCTCGAGGAGGACCTCGAGCGCGTGCGCGAGTCCGCCACCCGCAGCCGTGAGCGCATCGACGCCTACACCTCGGCCCTCCAGCAGCACGGCGAGGAGACCACCGAGCGCGAGGTCCGCTGGCTCAGCGAGCTCATCGACGCCGAGCGTCGCCACCCCTCCGACCCCGGCCCCCAGCCGTAGGTGCCGACCGCGCCACGCGGCGCACCGGCATCCCGTCCCCATCCACCCACCCCGACATCCCCAGGAGAAGCACATGGGTTCCATCCGCGTCGCCGTCGTCGGCGTCGGCAACTGTGCGTCGTCGCTCGTGCAGGGCGTCCACTACTACCGCGATGCCGACCCGTCGGCCACCGTCCCCGGCCTCATGCACGTGAACTTCGGCGAGTACCACGTCCGCGACGTCGAGTTCGTCGCCGCGTTCGACGTCGACGACAAGAAGGTCGGCAAGGACCTCGCGGAGGCCATCGGCGCCTCCGAGAACAACACGATCAAGATCACCGACGTCCCGACGACGGGGGTCACGGTCCAGCGCGGCCACACGCTCGACGGCCTCGGCAAGTACTACCGGCAGACGATCGACGAGTCCGGCGCCGAGCCGGTCGACGTCGTCAAGGCCCTCAAGGACGCCGAGGTCGACGTCCTCGTGTCCTACCTCCCGGTGGGCTCGGAGCAGGCCGACAAGTTCTACGCCCAGTGCGCGATCGACGCCGGCGTCGCCTTCGTCAACGCCCTGCCGGTCTTCATCGCCTCCGACCCCGAGTGGGCCGCGAAGTTCGAGGCCGCCGGCGTGCCGGTCATCGGCGACGACATCAAGAGCCAGGTCGGCGCCACGATCACGCACCGCGTCATGGCCAAGCTGTTCGAGGACCGCGGCGTGCAGCTGGACCGCACCTTCCAGCTCAACGTCGGCGGCAACATGGACTTCAAGAACATGCTCGAGCGTGAGCGCCTGGAGTCCAAGAAGATCTCCAAGACGCAGGCCGTGACCTCCAACCTCACCGGCGCCCTCGCCGGCAAGACCGAGGACCGCAACGTCCACATCGGCCCGTCGGACTACGTCGCGTGGCTCGACGACCGCAAGTGGGCCTACGTCCGCCTCGAGGGTCGCGCGTTCGGCGACGTCCCGCTCAACCTCGAGTACAAGCTCGAGGTCTGGGACTCCCCCAACTCGGCCGGCATCATCATCGACGCGATCCGCGCGGCGAAGATCGCCAAGGACCGCGGCGTCGGCGGTGCGCTCCTCTCGGCGTCGTCCTACCTCATGAAGTCCCCGCCGGAGCAGCGCCCGGACGACCTCGGACGCGCCAAGCTCGAGGCGTTCATCCGCGGCGAGGAAGAGCGCTGACCGCGCGCTGACGCGTCACGTCCGGACGGGCGGCATCCCCACGCGGGATGCCGCCCGCTCGCGTCTTCGCGTTGAGTGCGGACGTGGTGGCCCGGGCAGCCACCTCCGCACTCGACGCCGGGGCCGTGTCGGTCAGGCGGGGGTGGGGGTGCCGGCGCCACGTCGCATGCCGGGCACGCGCAACCTGGTCCACCAGCGCGGGCGCGGCTCGCCGACGTGCTCGGGGTGGGCGAACAGCGGTCGCGGGTCGGCGTCGGAGCGCAGCCGCACCCAGCGGCTCGTGGCCGCCCGCAGGGCCGACCGCACCTCGTCGGCCTGGCCGACGTAGGCCGCGCACGCCTCCTCGGCGCCGTCGCCGGGGCCGAAGACGAAGGCATCGGCACCGGCCGCCAGCGGCGCCGCGCCGACCTCGGGCTCGAACGCCACGGCCTGCTCGCGCCGGGTCGCCCGACGGGGCACGGCGACCCCCAGCGAACGCGCCTCGGCCATCGAGGTCGCGCCAGACCCAGGCAGCCCGGGCCGGCACCGACCCGGCGCACGAGTGGCGACGACGGCGGCGGGCCTTGAGCCACCGCACGAGGGCGACGTACGCCGCGGCCAGCAGCAGCGGCACGACGACGCCCAGGACGAGGATCCTCAGCCAGAGCGGCCAGGCCCCCACGTCGAACGGGTTCTTCTTGCGCTTGGTGATGTCGGTGGCGTTCTGGGCCTGGTCGGGTCCCTGGAGCAGCGAGGGCGGGTTGACCCCCGCGGGCGGAGGCACCTGCGCGCCGACCTTCTGCTCCTCGGTCTTCAGCTGCTGCTCGCTCGGCGTCTTGTCGCGGCTCGGCACGAACGTGCTCGCCGCGAGCGGGAACCACGACCCGTCGTCGAGCCGCACCTCGACCCAGGCATGGACGTCGCGGCCGCGCACCGAGCCGTCGGTGGCGGGGTCGGCGCCCATGACGACCCGCGACGGGATGCCGAGCCGCTGGCCGGCGAGCGCGAGCGTCGCGGCGTACTGCTCGTCGTTGCCGGCGAGCTTGGTGGAGTTGACGAACCGACCGAGCCGCGCGAGGGCGTGCCCGGGCAGGTAGACCTTCTCGAAGCTGTTGGGGGTGCCGCCGTCGGTGTAGGTGCCCTCGGTGCGCATCTGGTTGGCGACGGCCCGCAGCTTGCCCCACGCCCCCTCGGCCCGGGAGGTCCACGCGTCGATCCTGGCGTCGAGGAGGTCGACGTCCTCGCTCGACGAGGCGCCGCCGGCGACGTCGAGGTCCTCGGGCAGCGCGGTGACCGGGGATGCCGGGAGCAGCGCGCTCATCGTGTAGCGCTCGCCGCCGAGCAGCGACCGCGGCACGACCGCCGTGCTCGTGTCGGTGTTGAGCCAGAGCTCCTCGGCGAGCTCGTCGGCCCGCGGGCCGGTGAACTCCACCTCGGTCGGCGAGCCGACGGTCGGGAGCCAGTGGCCGGCGTACCCGCCCTCGACGACGTCGACGGTGACGGTGACCGGGTCGCCGTCACCGACGGCGGAGATGCGTGAGCCGACCTGCTGGAACGGCACGCCGTCGCTGCTGCGGTCGGCGGCGCCCCAGACGAGGCCGTCGTAGGCGTCGAGCGTCGCGAACCGCACGAGCGCACCCTCGGGCAGGCCCTGCACGCGCAGGACCTCCTTGTCGTAGAGCTCGGCCGGGTTGGGCTCGGTGTACCGGCGGAAGCCCGGCAACGGGCTCGGGAACTGCGAGACGTCGAGCGGCGGCACGAGCGAGGTGCGGACGACCTCGCGTCGGTCGTCGGTGTCGGTGCCCGGGAGCAGCGGCCCGGCGACCAGCCCGGCCATGACGGCGAGGGCCACCAGCCCGGCCCCGGTGGCGAGCCGGACCCCCCGGCCCGCGCCGTTCTGGACCGGCGGACGGTTGCGGTGGGCGCGCACGACGAGCCAGCCGATGAGCACGGCCGCGAAACCCACTCCCTGCACGAGCACCGCGGCGGGCTCGAGCGTGCCGAGCGCGATCGACCCGGCGAGCAGGCCCAGCGGCACGACGGCCGTGAGCGGCACCGAGGACCAGCGCCGCGCGACGCCCAGGGTGAGGGCACCGCCCAGCAGGCCGGCCAGCCACGGCAGCGCGAGCACCGGTCCGCGGGCGTCGACGGGCGGCAGGAGGGTGAGCCACTTCTTCCACCCCGTGACGGCCCACGTCGCGAGGTCGGTGAAGGTCTGACCCGTCGGGAGGACGCCGGCGACGAGGTCGGTGCGCACCGCGACCGGCCCCCCGAGGAGGAAGTAGGTCGCCGCGAGGACGGCGAGGGTCGTGACGGCGAGCCAGCGGTAGGCCGCCGCGAGGTGGCCGACGACCAGGCCGAGCGCGAGGCCGGCCCCGGCGGCGACCACCCACTCGGCCCCGAGGAAGCCGGTGCGCAGCCCGACGAGCGCGATCGTCACGAGCACGGCGGCGAAGGCCGCGTCGACGAGCGCGTCGCGGTCGGGCACCGCGCGGCGGAGCAGGCCGGGCCCGTCGGGGTCGCGGCGCCGGCGTGACCGGCGCGGGGCACCGCCGCGCAGCGCGGTCGCGAAGCCCGGGCTGTCGTCGGCGCGACGGTCGTCGGTGGGCGGGTACACGCTCATGCGAGGGCTCCGGCGAACAGGACCCGGCGCAGGTCGGTGAGCTCGCGGACGTGGAGCAGCACCAGGTCACCGACGCGGTGCACGCCGACCTGCTCGTGGTCGTCGACGACGATCGCGACCTTGATGACCTCGGGCTCGAACTGGCCCAGCGTGCGCTGCAGCTGGATGAACGGCCGCCGGCCGCCGGTGACGAGCACCGCCACGCTGGCGTCCGGGGCGAGGGCCGACGCCTCCCCGGCCGAGCCGAACACGTCGACCGGCCCGACCTCGGCCCGCGCGAGGGCGTCGAGCGTCAGCGGGGCGGTGGTGCGCGACGCCGACTGGCCGTGGCAGACGACGGTGGTGTCCTGCTCGTCCAGGATCGAGCGGACCGCGAGCGAGGCGGCGCACGAGATGGCCAGCTCGACGGTGTCCTCGGCGCCGGTGTAGACGTCGGGCGTCGTGTCGACGACGACCGCCAGGTGCGACCGGCGGGTGTCGAGGAACTGTCGAACGAGGAGCCGTCCGTGCTTCGCCGAGGACCGCCAGTGCACGTAGCGGCGGTCGTCGCCGGGCTGGTACTCGCGCAGGGCGTGGAACGCGAGGTCGGACATCGACAGGTCCGGCGTCACCTGGCCCTCGAGGTCGCGCAGGAGGCCGGCCCCGAGGCTCTCGAGCGAGACCGTGAGCGGGTGGACGAACAGCTCGGTGCGCTCGGTCCAGGCGACGGTCCGCCGCACGAGGCCGAGCGGGTCGCCGTGCACCGTGGTGGCCGGGCCGACGGGCACGACCCCGCGGTGCCGGGTGGGGACGACGAAGAGCTCTTCGTGGGTGCGGCCCGCGGCCAGCGCCGGCAGCGCGAAGCGGGCGGCGGTCTCGCCGACGGGCAGCTCGACGAGCAGCGGCAGCATGCCCCGGCGGGAGGCGTTGGAGACCTCGATGCGACCCGTCGCCGGGTCGCCCACCGTGACGCGCGTCGGCTCCACGTCGACGGTGATGCGCACCTTCGCGCGGCCGATCGCGAGGGCCAGGCACGCGAGCACGAGCACGAGGCAGGCCACGGCGACCATCGACAGCTCGACCCACTGGTAGCGAGCCGTGAGCCACCACGACACCAGGCCGACGCCCAGCACGCTCCAGCCGAGCGGCGACACCCACCGCAGCACGTCGAGGACCGGTCGCCAGACCGGGCGGGTGGACTCGGCGATCGGCCGCGCGCGGCTGCCGGTGACCACGAGGATGCGCGCACCGGTCTGGGTGAGCGCCGTCGGCACCTGCACGCGCGGCAGCGTGATGGTGCGGGTCCGTGTGTCGCCGAACGCCTTCGGGCGCTTCGTGGCCCGTGCCCCGGCGACGGCCGCAGGGACCTCGGCGGATGTCGTGCCCCGCCGTCCCCTCGTCGGCAGCGAGATGGGCCTGCGGCGCTTCCTCGACGCTCGACCCCCGGACGACGACGACCCGGCATCCGCACGCAGCGAGGAGCGGGTCACGGTCGCGCCGTCGTCGGCCGCGGACGCCACCGGACCCGGTGTGAGGTCCGAGCGGCGCGTCGTCGACTCGACGTCGTCGAGGGGCCCGGTCATGACGCGAGGCGCTCCGTGGGTGGCGTGACCTCGGCGAGGATCTGGCCGATGACCTGCTCGACGCCGATGCCGGCGAAGGCGGCCTCGGCGGTGACGAGCAGGCGGTGGTTGAGGACCGGCTGCGCGAGCAGCTTGATGTCGTCGGGGACGACGTGGTCGCGGCCCTGGCTGATCGCCCACGTCTTGGCGCAGCGGACGAAGGCGAGGCAGCCGCGCACCGACAGGCCCAGGCGGATGCTCACGTGGCGCCGGGTCTCCTCGGCGATGCGCGAGACGTAGTCGAGGATCGCGTCGTCGACGTGCACCTCGTCGGCGAGCTCGGCCATGTCGATGACGACGGACGAGGTGACCACCGGCTGGAGCGCCTTGGTGCGGTCACGGGTCTTCGCGTCGCGCAGCACCCGGACGGTCGCGTCGTGGTCGGGGTAGCCGATCGACGTCTTCATGAGGAAGCGGTCGAGCTGGGCCTCGGGCAGGCGGTAGGTGCCGGCCTGCTCGATGGGGTTCTGGGTCGCGATGACCATGAACGGCTGCCCCACCTCGTGGCGCACCCCGTCGACGGTGACCTTGCCCTCCTCCATGACCTCGAGCAGCGCCGACTGCGTCTTGGGCGAGGCGCGGTTGATCTCGTCGGCGAGCACGATCGTCGCGAAGATCGGGCCCTTGTGGTACTCGAACACCTTGGTGCCGGGGTCGTAGATCGTCACGCCGGTGACGTCGCTCGGCAGCAGGTCGGGGGTGAACTGGATGCGCGAGTTCGACCCCTGGACGGTGCCCGAGATCGCGCGGGCCAGCTGCGTCTTGCCGGTGCCGGGGAAGTCCTCGAGCAGGAGGTGGCCCTCCGAGAGCATGCACGTCAGCGCGAGCCGGATGACGTGCTCCTTGCCGAGCACCGCCTTGTCGCAGTTGGCGACCATGGCGGAGAACGTCTGGGCGAACCAGGCGGCCTGGTCGTGGGTGACGGTCATGCGCTGGGGCCTTTCGTCGGGTGCGCCGCGGCGCGGCGGGGCGGGGGAGTCAGGTACGCGCAGGGGGCGGACGGGGCAGAGGGGTCTGAGGCGAAGGCCGGGCAGGCCCTGGGGGCAGGCCTCCCCGCAGCACGGGTCACCACGGGGCGCTCCCCGAGGCGGACGCGTTGGCGTTGTGCACGACCACGGTCACCGGGCCGACACCGTCGGCGAAGAGGCACCGGCCGACCCACGAGTACCCGTTGCCCGTGCCGTTGGTGTACAGCGGGCTCCCGGAGGTGCGGCTGCCCGCGCGGGCGCTCTGGCACTCGACCGTGAAGGACTGGTTCGGCGGGAAGTCCGAGATGTCGAAGTTGATCTCGGGACAGCCCGGGGCGTACGTGCACGACCCGACGCCGTTGGGGTCCACCCGGTTCGGGCCCTTGCGGACGTTGTAGACGCGCGGGTCCGGCGGGGGCACGGTCACCGACTGGAAGCCGGTCCACCCGGACCAGCCGGCGGCCGAGTGGGCCCGCACCCGCAGCTGGTAGGTGCCCGGTCCGCGGTCGATGGTCTCCGACGTCTTGTTGCCGCCGAAGGTGCCGTTGACCGCGCCGTCGAGCTGCACCTGGTCGATGGGCCGCCCGTTGGTGGGCAGGTTCCACGACCAGGTCGCGCCGGTCGCACCGCTGCGCTGGCCGTTGAAGCCGGTCGGGGTGAGCGTGTCGCGGTAGGGCGTGGCGGTGCGGGAGACACGCTCGGACTCGCTGCCACCCGAGTTCACCGTCCAGGCGGTGATGGTGCGGTCGTTGGTGGGAGCCGTGTCGAACGCCGTGGTCTTGAACACCACCTGGCTGCCGGGAGTGCACCCGCAGGCGAAGGTGCCGCTGTCGCCGTTCCCCGCGCTCCACCGGATGGCCGTGAAGCTCCCCGCCCGCGGCTGGCCGACCCCGACGGTCAGCTGGATGCGGCCGTCCGGGTCGGGGGTCGACAGGCTGAGCGAGGGCGTCGACGGCTGGCCGACCGACGTGAAGGACTGCGAGTTGGTCTGCGGCGACTCCAGGCCCGCGCCGTTCGTGACGGTCGCGGTGTAGCGGTAGGTGCGGCCGTCGTAGGGGATGACGTCGCGTGCGGTGCGCACGTCGGGGGACGTGCGGGCGATCTCGGTCCAGCCCCCGCCGTCCACGGAGCGGTAGAGCGTGTAGCCCGTGATCGGCGGTCCGTTGGGCCGCCCCTGGTCCCACGAGATGGTCAGCGTCGCCGAGTCCGCGGCCGGACCGGGTCCGCTCGCCGCGATGGCGGGCGCGGGCAGGGCCGGAGGGGTGCCCGCCGACTGCATCGTCACGGCCGGCCCGAACGGTCCGGCGCCCAGCTCGTTCCAGGCCTGCACCTGCACCGACTGCTCGGCCTCGTTGTCCAGGCCGGTCACGACCGTCTGGAGCGAGGGGGCGGGGACGTCCTGGGTCCTGGTGGCGCCGGTCGCGGAGATGACGCGGACGACGTACTTCTCGAGCGCGCTGCCCTCGTTCTCGGGGGTGGTCCAGCCGATCGTCAGCGACCCGTCGCCGCGGTCGACCATCCGCACCCCGGTGACCTGGCGGGGCAGCGTGTCGGGGCGCACGGTGTTGCTCGGGGCGCTCGGCGTGCTCTCGCCGACGCCGTTCTCGGCGACGACGGTGAAGGTGTAGTCCCGGCCGTTCGTGAGTCCGGTGATCGTGCACGGGGATGCCGTGCACCGCGTCGCGCCGCTCGACCCACCCGTGTGCGTCACGGTGTAGCCGCTGACGGTCGAGCCGCCGTCGTAGGTCGGCGGCAGCCACGAGACCCGCGCCTGCCCACCGGCATCCCGGTCGGCGACCGCCCGGACCTGGCGCGGCTCCGAGGGGTTGCCGAGCATGGTCACCGAGACCCGGCCCGCCGCGGTCCGCCCCGGGCCGTCGCTCACGGTGATCGCGACGTTCGCCGTCGGCGTCGGTCGCGCACCCACGGTGAGGGTGAGGCGGCACCCGGATGCCGTCGCCGTGAGGCCGCTCCCGGTCTCGACCCGCGCGTTCGTGATCGAGCAGGCCGGCTGCGCGAGGGGCGAGTCGAGGTAGCCGGAGATGTCGAGGGTGCGCGACTGGCCCTCCTCGAGACCCGTCACGGAGATGGGGCGCAGTCGTGGCATGGGCAGGCCGCCCTCCCCGGTGCCGCTGCCGACGACGTCGACGCCGATGGTGACCGGCTGCTCGAGCCCTTCGGTGGTCACGGCGAGCCGCCCGCGCGAGCTCTTCGCACCGAGGTCGGCACTCAGCGTGAGCCGCCGACCGCCCGGCCCGTCGACCGCGAGCGAGGCCTCGGGCTCGGTCTCCCAGCGGGTGTCGAAGCGCACGTCGTCGAGCGACATGCCGACCGGGAGCCACGCGTGGCACAGGGTGGGGATGTCGACGACGCGCGGCAGGCCGCCGGCCACGACCCGCACGGAGGAGCTCGGGCAGCGAAGCAGCGGCACCTTCGGCCCGACCTGCACGGGGATCGAGACGTAGGCCGTGCCGAAGTCCTGCTGGTCGACCGCGTCCTGGTCGGTGACCTCGAGCATCACCGCGGCGGGGCCGACGTACCCGCCGGAGGACTGCAGGGTGAGCGTGCGGTTGTCGTCGAGCGACACGGCGAGGTTCTGGGCCGGGGAGGCGCTCACCGTCTCGGCGGTCGTCACCGAGACCACCCGGCCGCGGGGTGACTTCACGACGTCGTTGAGCGCGACCGTGCGGCTGGAGTCCTTGTCCATCTGGATCAGCGACCCGGAGACGACGAAGGGCTGGCCGTTGGCGCCGGTGGGCACCTGCACCAGGGCCATCGCCCGTGCGCCGTCCTCGTCCTCGATGACGTAGGGGACGGCGTGCGGGTGGTCGAGGATCGTCACTCGCACCCGCCCGTTCTCGACCCTCGCGTCGGTGCTGAGGACGTCGACGATCCGGAGCGTCGCCGGGTCGGAGTCGATGTCCGTGTCGTTGGCGAGGACGTCGACGAGGGTCGTGGTCTCCCCCGGCTTCGGGGCGGCGACGTCGTCACGCGCGACCGGCGCGTTGACGTGGTCCTTCACGGGACGGACGAGGATCGACGCGCGCGAGGGGTCGAACAGGCCGTCGCTGATGCCGTAGACGAGCTCGTGCAGGCGCGAGGTGTCGGCGGGCACCCTGGTCGTCACGCTGTTGTCGTCGTCGACGCGCCACAGCTTCTGCGTCGCGTCGTCGTTGAGGGACTCGGTGTCGACCTCGACGACGTCGCCGCGGGCGATGAGGTCGTTCTGCAGGGGCTTGATCGTCACCGTCTTGCCCGGCGCGGCGAACACCTCGTCGGCGACGGCGACCGGCGGCTGCGGGTCGCCGGGCTGCACGACGCCCACGCGCACGAACGCCCTGCTCGTCGCACCGAACCGGTCGCGCACCTCGTACGTGATGACCTCGGTGCCCGCGGCCAGCGGGTAGGACTCGTAGCGGATCGTCGACGGGCCGATGGCGACGACCCGGCCGTGCGTGAGGTCGACCGCCCCGCCGTCGGCGCCGACGATGCCGGTCACCGAGACGCTGTCGCCGTCGGGGTCGACCCCGAACGTCGGCACCGTCATGGTGATCGGGTCACCCGCGGTCACGGTCGCGGTGAAGCTGCGGGCCACCGGTGACTGGTTGACCCGCTGGGCGTCGGGGAGCGGGGTGACCTGCACGCGCACGCGGGCGGTCTGCGCGCGGTCCTTCATCCCGTCGGCGAAGGCGGCGTACTCGATCGTCACGAACCGCTCGGCCGTGAGCCCCGCGGCCTCAGGGACGTAGCGCACGACGTTGCCGGAGGCGAAGGCGCGCTGGGCGTCGCCCTTGCTCACAACCTTGACGCTCGCGGGGTCGACCTGCAGGGGGATGCCGTCGGCCATCGTGTCGTTGTCGAGCACCGGCACCGAGACGGTGTCGCCCTCGCGGACGGTGGCCGTGTCGTCCTGGACGAGCGGGAGCGAGTCGTCCAGCGGTCCCTGCTGGAGCACCGCCACCTGGCCGCTCGTGCGCTGCGTGCCGTCGCTCACCGTGTAGCGGACGACCCCGCGCCGTCCCTGCCCGGCGTCGAGCGCGGACGGCTCCCGGGCCTCGATGCGCACCCACCGGCCCTGGTAGATGGACGGCTGGAGCCAGGTGTCGCCACCGGTGGACTCGACGGATGCCGTGACGAGGACGTCACCGCGCGGGCTGTAGTCGTTGGCCAGGACGTCGACCATGACCGGCGCCTGGTCGTGGAGCGTGGCGGTGTCGGGGACGGCGACGGGGGGTGCACCCTCTGGTGGGGCGACGAGGTCGACCCGCACCCGGCCGGGGGCCGCACCCGCGCCGGTCTGCGCGGAGTACGCGAGCTCGTAGGTGCCGGGGGCGCTGCCGGTGACGGTGACCTGGCCGGTGGAGAGGTCGGTGTCGACGTCGAGCGGACCGACCGGCCGCACCTCGGAGCGGAGCCGGAGCACGGCATCCGGCTCGCCCGGGTCGGCGCCGGCGATGTCGTTGCCGAGGGGCTCGATCTGGAGCGGCTTCCCGACGACGCCGCGGACGGCATCCGGCTGCGTCTTCGGGGGGACGAACCTGCTGTCGCTCGTGCCGATGACGCGAGCGGCCACCGTCCCCTTCGTCGTGCCACCACGCCCGTCGGTGACCAGGTAGGCGATCGACTGCTTGCCGACCTTGGTCGGGGCCGTGAGGGTGACGCGGCCCTGGCCGTCGACGACCCCGCCCTCGGTGTCGGCGCGGGCCGCGAGGATGTCGCTCTCGGGGTCGCGCCAGTCGGCGAGCACCGGCACCGAGAGGCGCTTGCCGGCGATCACGGGGTACTCCGTGCCGGCGAGCTCGGCGCCGCCCTGGCGCAGCTTCGGGGCGCCGTTGACCGAGTCGGCCACGATCCGCACGGTGACCTTGGCGGTGCCCTTGCCCTTGACCTTGCCGTTGTTCACGGCGTAGTCGAACGTGAACGACCGGTCCTCGGTCTTCTCGGGCACCGAGACGTCGATGGCCTGGCCGTCGGCCGAGACCGTCGCGCTGACGCCCTCGAGGGTGGGGCGCGAGACGTCGGCCTGGTCGATCGAGAGCACCGAGCCCGCGACGTCGGTGTCGTTGTCGAGCACGTGCAGCTTGCTCGTCCGGCCGGGGCGCACCGACAGGGTGTCGGGCTGGGCCTTCGGCGGCTGGTTGAGGGCGGCCTCGTCGACGAGGTTCTCGTCCTTCTTCTGGTTCTTGTCGTCGGTGCGCGTGGGCGGGACGAGGGCGTCCCAGTTGTCGATCTTGGTCGGCTTGTCGTCGAGGTCCCAGACGCCGCCGTTGTCGAGGTCGTTGAGCACGACGAGGCCGCGGTTGACGCGGAAGGCGACGCCGTCGCGGGTCTCCTCCTCGCCCTCGGCCGGCAGGGTGGCGGTCGGCTCGTCACCGGCCCGACCGCAGTTGGCGCCGTAGAAGACCTGCCCCGCCTCGGCCCAGGCGGCGTGGAGGCAGCCGCCGAGCACGACGGGTCGGGTGATGAGCGTGCCGCCGGGCACCCGGCCGACACGCTCCTCGACCTGGACCCCGCCCGGGGAGAGGCCGCCGTCGAGCGGCACGAGGGCAGCCCGCTCGGGGCCCTCGAGCGCGACGGTGTCGGCCTCGGGGCCCGGCTGCTGGAGCGCGGCGTACCGGGCGCCGCCCGGCGTGGTCACCTGGGCGTCGAAGCCGTCCGGCGCGGATGCCGTGTGCACCGTGTCCTTCGCGGCGTCGTAGACGACCCACGTCGTGCCGACCGCGGTGATGTCGGGGGTCTGCGAGCGCACGGCGGTGTCGACGACCACGGGGCGTCCCAGCCTGCCGCCCACGACGGGGATCGAGGTGACCTTGCCGGTGCTGCCCGAGACGGCGTGCACCCCGCCCGAGGTGTCGACGGCGAGCGCGGCGTCCTTGCCGACCTCGGCGACCGGCTTCGCGGACGGCGAGAGCTCGCCGAGGGCGGTGATGCCGGTGCGGGAGTCGACGCGCTGGGCCCACACCTTGCCGCTCTCGCGGTCGAGCAGGGCGATGGTGCCGCCGCGCAGGTCGACCGGCGACGGGACGAACCGGCCGGCCGTCGACGGCTGGGTCACGAGGGTCGCGGCGGGGTCGCCGGCGGTGGAGGTGCGGGGGTCGATCGGGAACAGCTGGCCGGCGCCGGTGCCCACGCCCACGACGGCCGCGCCGTCCTGGAGCACGTCCAGCCCGCTCCCGGCGGCGACGCTCGTCGCGACGCCGGTGTCGAGCTGGCCGATCGGCACGTTGGCCCGGGCGAACTTCGCCTGGGCGTCGGAGCTGACCCAGACCCCGGAGTCGTTGAGCGCCGCCTCGTGGACGGTCGACCCCTGGCTCGCGACGGCGACGTACGCGAGGCCGGACGCGACAAGGGCGACGACGACCGTGCTCGCGGTGCGGCGACGGGCAGCGCCCCTCGCCGACCGACGCGTCGGTCCCCGACCGGCCACTCTCACCACCCCTACGCGCGACGGCGCCCCCCTCGGGACGCGCGGATCGCCGGCCACTGGGCCCCGGCCGGCGCTCCCACCCTAACCGCGACCGCAGGCCGAGGCGGACGGGTGGGGCGGGGAGCACTCCCCGGTCCCGTGGATGCCTGACGGCATCCTCGCGGTGAGTGCGCACGTGGTCGCCGGGCCAACCAGTTCCGCACTCGCGGCCGGGTCAGTCGAGCAGCGCCAGGTCGGCCTCGGTGACCATCCGGGTCGACAGCGCGTGCTCGACGAGGCGCGTCTTGCGGTTGCTCGCGAGCTTGCCCGGTCCGCCGTGCAGGCCGCGCGTGCCGGCATCCGCGAGCTTCTGGCAGACGTTGTCGAGCTTGCGGTTGAACTTCGTGACCGTCCAGCCGAGCCGCTCGGCGGCCACGGCCGACGACGGGATCTGCCCCTGGCCGGCATACGAGCTGCGCAGGAACCCCTCGCACAGCGCGACGACGAGGAGCTTCTGGTCGGGGGTCATCGACACGCGCCCGACCGTCGTCTCGGCCCCGGCCTCCTCGGCCTCGAGCTCGGCGGCCGTCTCGACGGAGACGAACGGGGTGTCGGTGAGGAGGATGTCGAAGTCGTAGGTCGTGGGCCCGGCCGTGAACCACACCGTGAACGCCTCGAGCGCGAGCGGGATCCGCGCACCGGGCGAGAGCCACGCCTGGAACAGGCCCTTCTTGTCGGCGACGGTCGCCGTGAGCGTCGAGCCGACGTTCGACAGCCACCACAGGTCGTGCTCGCGGTGCAGCTGGAGGAAGACCCGGTGCAGGTAGGGGTTGTCGTCGATCTCGACGTCGGCCACCCGCCCGATCGTCAGGGGCGCGGTGTCGCTCGCCGGGTACTCCTCGCCGCAGAACTCGACGGTGGCTGCCATGGTTCCTCCCCTTCCTCGTCGGATGCCGGGTCAGCCGGCGGTCAGGCAGCGGATCGGCGACCGCGGCGAGGTGAGCCCCGACTTGCGGGACACGGCGACCTGCCCGCAGACGAGGGTGCCACTCCGCGCGTCGACCGTGTACCTGGGTCTGCCCTTCACCGTCGTGACCTTCTCCTCGACGACCGCGGCCTCGCTGTCGCCGAGCCGCAGCTGGTAGAAGTCGCCCTCCTCGGCGCCGACGTAGTTCCAGGTGAACGTCACGGACCCGTCGCCGGGGCGGGCGTCGATGGCCGGCTGCTCGGGGTAGTCGATCGCGCGCGTCGGGGGCGCGGTCTGCGAGCGCACGGCGGCGGTGGGCTGGTCGTCGGGGAGGTCGTCGCGGCCGAGCGCCCACACGAGCGCCCCGACGAGACCGAGCACGAGCAGGCCGACCACCGCGAGGATCGCGCCGCCGCTGATCGTGGTCGGCTCGTCCTCGGCGTCGACGTCGGCCGCGACGGGGGCGCGGGCCACCTCCGGCTGGGACACGGACACGGGGGTGCGCACGCTCGTGCGGTCGCGGTCGTGCTCCGGCCGGGCTGCCGGGAGCTCGCTGACCGCCGTGTTGCCCGTCTCGTCGAGCACGACGACCGGGGTGCGGGGCAGGCGCTGCTCCTGCTCGACCGACTGGAGCCCACGGGCCAGCTCGAGCGCGGTCTGCGGCCGGTTCTCGGGCTTCTTGGCCATGGCGTGCGCGAGGAGGCGCTCGAGCGAGACCGGCACGTCGGCCCGGCCGGTGGGCGGCACCGGCACGGCCCGGATGCGGGGCATCAGCGCGTACGCGGAGTTGTCGCCGCCGGGCTGCTCGAACGGCGAACGGCCGACCAGGAGGTGCCACAGGGTCGCGGCGAGCGAGTAGACGTCGCTCCGGGAGTCGCCGTTGCTCTGGCCGTAGAGCACCTCGGGGGGCGACCACGGCACCGAGACGCCGACGTCCTCGTCGACGTCCTCGGCGTGGCCGCCGCGCCCGGCGATGCCGAAGTCGGTGAGGCCCGGGCTGGCCGTACTGGCTGACCAGGACGTTGGCCGGCTTGATGTCGCGGTGGATGATGCCGGCCCGGTGCGCCGTCTCGACCGCGCTCGCGAGCTGGATGCCGGTGCGCAGCACCTCCTCGACCGTCATGCGTTCGGCTCGCGACCGCACGGCGAGGTTGGGCGGCGGGTAGTACTTCATGACGAGGTAGGCCCCGCCGTCGGCGGTCTGCTCGGAGCGGAAGACCTGCACGATGTAGGGGTGGTCCGCGAGCTGGGCCATCGTGTTCGCCTCGTCGACGAACTGGCGGCGGATGGCTGCCGTGAGGCCCTCGCGCTTGAGGACCTTGACCGCGACCGGCATCCGCGGCGACTGCTGCTCGTACAGGAAGACGTCGGCGTACCCACCGGACCCGAGCGGGCGCACGACCTCCAGCCCGGGGATCCGGGGCGCGTCGGCTCCGCTCACGCCTCGACCTCGAAGGTGAGGGAGACCTCGTCGGCGAGGGTGATGACGGCGCCCGGCTCGATGCCCTGGTCCTCGGTGGGCCGCAGCCGCACCGGCTCCTGGCCGGGCAGGGTCACCGTGGTGCCGTTGGTCGACCCGAGGTCCCGGACGAGCACGTGCCAGCCCTCGAGGACGACCTCGGCGTGGTTGCGCGAGATGTCGCGGTCGGCACCCCCGACCCGCAGGAGGTGCGGGCGCTGGTTGGCCGGGAGCTCCTCGTTGACCCTCGGGGCCCGGCCGAGCAGGACGCCGCGATCGAGGGGCACGACACCGCCGGTGGAGATGCGCAGCACCCCGAGCGGCGGTCGCGGGGTCGGGAAGGGCTGCTGCGGGGGGATCTCGCGGTCGCAGGTGCGGCACCGGCCCGCGTGCGGTGGCGAGGGGTGGCCCGCGGGGCACATGACGGCGAGGACGACGGGGCGGTCGAGGTCGTCGTCGGTGCCGTGCAGCGAGCCGCGGTCCGTCGTCATGTCGGGGACGGCGTGCTCCGGCGGGGGCACCGGCTCGTCGGGCTCGGTCTCGACGGGGCTGGTCCGCGACGACCGATGGGGCGGGGGGCGGCGGAGTCACCGGCAGGGCGCGCGGTGGGCGGCAGCGGGATCTCGGCGGTGCCCTGCCCGCCGGAGCGGCGCCAGGGGACGGCGTCGATGAGGCCACCGCGCGGCGGTGGGGATGCCGGGACGCGCGCCACCGGCGGGAGGCCGGGGGCGTCGTCGGGCGGGGGGAGCGTCAGGTCGGGCTGCGGCGCCACCGGCCTCGACGGGCGCCCCGGCCCCGACCTCATCGTCGACGGCCTCGTCCGCCTCGGCGTCGGCGTGCTCGTCCACCGAGCCGAGATCGCCCAGCTGGTCGATCGCGGGACGGTCGTCGCCACGAGAGGTGTCGCCCGGCTCGGGCTGCCCCTGGGGAGCGGCGCCCAGCACCGTCGCAACCCCGGCCGCAGGTCCGGCCGCGGCACCCCGGCCCAGGCGAGCCGGGCGGCGCCATCCTCGCGGCACCTCGGGCGCGGGCGCCTCGACGCTGACCTCGTCACCCGCGGCGACGGGGTCCACGTCGACGTCGGACCACGGCATCCGGCCGTCGGAGCCGATGCGGGTGCCGTCGGGGAGCACGGCCGCGCCGGCCCCGCGCACGAGCACACGAACGCCTGTCTCGCCGGGCGCGGCGACGACGAAGTCGGGCGCACCGGAGATGCCGTGGGCGGTGAGCGCCTCGAGCAGCGGCAGGAGGCCACGCGAGGCGGCCGCAGCCAGGGTCTCGGCGTGCCGGTCGGCCGCCGCGACGACGGCGTGGACGCCGGGGCCGACCACCTCGATCCACCCGGGGTGCACGACGCTGCGCACGGTCGTCACGGGCGGCTCCTCAGGTCATGGACGCTGCAGGCCGGCGCGCGGCGCGGTGTCCGCGTCGTCGTCGCCGTCGTCCTCTCCCGGGTCGACGGCCACCACGACGACGGAGACGTTGTCACGCCCCCCGGCCCGCACGGCCGCGCCGACGAGCTGGTCGGCGGCGATCTGGGGATCAGCGTACTTGCGGACGAGGAGCATGATCTCCCGGTCGTCGAGCTCGTTGGACAGCCCGTCGCTGCACACGACGAAGCGCTCGCCCGGGGTCGGCGGCAGCACCCACGTGTCGACCGCCGGCGCCGGGTCGGACCCGAGCGAGCGGGTGATGATGTTGCGCAGCGGGTGCCGGGCCGCCTCGGCCGCGTCGATGACCCCGGCATCCATGAGCTCGCGGACCTCCGAGTGGTCGCGCGTCACCTGGCTCATCCGGCTCTCGGCGACCCGGTAGACGCGGGAGTCACCGACGTTGAAGACGACCCAGTGCTCGCGGCCGCCGGCGTCGACGACGGTGAGCCCGGCCACGGTCGTACCCATCCCCCGCTGCTCGGGCGCGTCCGCCTGCGACTCGAGGATGCGCCGGTTGGCCTCGCGCAGGGCGGCGACGACGTCGTCGGGGCGGGATGCCGGGTGCCCCCGCAGCGCGGCGAGCGCCTCGACGGCGATCCGGCTGGCGACCTCGCCCGCGGCGTGCCCACCCAGGCCGTCGGCGACCGCGAAGACCATGCCGTCGGCGATGAGGCTGTCCTCGTTGTGGTCGCGGACCCGGCCGACGTGCGTCGCGGACCCCGACCGCACCCGCAGCGCGGTGCCGCCGAGGACGCGGTGCTCGGTGGCGCTCACGCGGCACCGCCGACGACGACCGTCTCGAGCACCGACTGGAGCGCGTCGTAGTCGGCGTCGAGGCCCGAGCCGCGCACCCGACCCGTCGCGAGGAGCAGGCGGCTCAGCCCGGCGTCCCCGGTGTCGTCGTCGGTGGCCCCAGCGACGGCGTCGTCGACCGCCACGGCGAGGTGCACCTCGACCACCGGACCCGTCGGCTCGTCCCACGAGACGTTGCGGGCCGTCCACTCGCGACCGCCGATCTCCACGACGAAGGCCGGCTCCACGTCGGTGCCCGCCGCCGCGGCGGTCGCGAGGTCGTCGAGGAGGTCGGCGGCGGCATACCCCTGCGGCCCGGTGTGGGCGCGCAGCCGCACGTCGACCGGCTCGCCGGCCGAGCCGGTGCCACGGACGTGGAGGAGGTCGGCGCCCGGGGGCAGCGCCTCCCACGCCTCGGGGACCTCGACGGTGACCGGCGGCGGGGCCGGGGCGAGGGTCCCGGGACGGCGAGGACGGGCATGGACAGGGCTCCCCTCGGGGCGGCGGACGTGAGGACCGAGCCTAGTCGTGCCGGCTGACCGCCACGATGGGGAGGACTCCCCGGACCGCGCAGGTCAGGGGCCCGCGCCCGCCTCGGGCTGCTCGGCCCACCACGTGCGCAGCCGGTCGGCGGCGGCCTCCTTGCCGATCGGGCCCTCGTCGAGGCGCACCGCGAGCAGGTGCTTGTAGGCCCGTCCCAGCACCGGACCCGGCCGGATGCCGAGCACCTCGGCGATCTCGTTGCCGTCGAGCTCGGGGCGCACGGCCTTGAGCTCCTCGTGCTCGAGGAGCCGCTCGATGCGCTGCTCGAGCTCGTCGTACGTGGCGGCGAGGTCGCGGGCCTTCTTGACGTTGCGGGTGGTGCAGTCGGCGCGCGTCAGGCGGTGCAGCCGCGGGAGCAGCTCACCGGCATCCGTGATGTAGCGCCGCACCGCGGAGTCGGTCCACTGCCCCTCGCCGTAGCCGTGGAAGCGCAGGTGCAGCTCGACGAGGCGCGCGACGGCCCTCGTCGTCTCCTTGTCGAACCGCAGCGCCTTGAGCCGCTTCGCCGTGAGCTTGGCGCCCACGACCTCGTGGTGGTGGAAGGACACCCCGCCCCCGGCCTCGAACCGGCGGGTCGCGGGCTTGCCGACGTCGTGGAGGAGGGCCGCGAGGCGCAGCACGAGGTCGGGGCCGGGCACGGAGTCGGCCGGTCCGTCGGCGGGGCCCTCGAGGTCGATGGCCTGCTCGAGCACGGTCAGCGAGTGCTGGTAGACGTCCTTGTGGCGGTGGTGCTCGTCGACCTCGAGCTGGAGGGCCGGCAGCTCGGGCAGCACGTGATCGGCGAGGCCGCTCGTGCAGAGCAGCTCCAGGCCGGCCCGCGGGTGCCGCCCCAGGAGCAGCTTGACCAGCTCCTCGCGCACGCGCTCGGCGGAGACCATGCTGATCGACCCCGCCATGTCGCGCATCGCGGCATACACCCCGGGGGCCGGGACGAACCCGAGCTGGGCGACGAACCGGGCCGCGCGCATCATCCGCAGCGGGTCGTCGCCGAACGACACCTCCGGCGGGGACGGCGTGCGCAGCAGGCCCCCCTCGAGGTCGACGAGCCCGCCGTACGGGTCGACGAAGGCCAGGTCCGGAAGGCGCAGGGCCATCGCGTTGACCGTGAAGTCCCGCCGCACGAGGTCGTCCGCGAGGGTGTCGCCGAACGCGACGACGGGCTTGCGGGTCTGCCGGTCGTAGGCGTCGGCCCGGAACGTCGTCACCTCGACGACCGTGTCGCCGCGCCGGGCCCCGATCGTGCCGAACTCGCGCCCCATGTCCCACGTCGTCGACCCCCACGCCGCGAGCACCTTCTCGGTGTCGTCCGGGCGGGCCGAGGTCGTGAAGTCGAGGTCGGTCGCGACCCGGCCGAGGAAGGCGTCGCGCACGGGCCCGCCGACGAGGGCGAGGTCGTGGCCGGCGGCCGCGAACCGCTCCCCGAGGTCGGTGAGGAGCGGCAGGACGGGCGCCAGGTGGGCGACCGCCTGCCGGAGCAGGCCGGCCGGGGGCTGAGCGGTGGACACGAGCACCAAGGGTATGCCGGATCGCGGGCACCTCCCCGCCGCCGCCGGGGCGGCCCGGGACGGGCCGCCGACCCACCGCGCGTCCCGGGTCGCCGGGAACACCACTGGTTACAGTGACCAGATGAGCCACGCCGCCGCAGACCCGCCCGGGGTTCCGCCCCGGCGGCTCCCCGCGGTGGAGGAGCGGAGCGCGGGAGGCGTCGTCGTCGACGTCCACGAGGGTGAGGCCCGGATCGCCGTCATCGCCCGCCGCAACCGGGCCGGCCGGGTCGAGTGGTGCCTGCCCAAGGGCCACATCGAGGGCGAGGAGACCCTCCCCCAGACCGCCCAGCGCGAGGTGGCGGAGGAGACCGGCATCGAGGGTCGCGTGCTCATCGAGCTCGGCACGATCGACTACTGGTTCGCGGCCGGGGAGCGGCGCATCCACAAGTTCGTGCACCACTACCTCCTCGAGGCGGTCGGCGGGCACCTGACGATCGACAACGACCCCGACCACGAGGCGATCGACGTGGCGTGGCTACCCTTGCGCGACGCCCACCGCCACCTCACCTTCCCCAACGAGCGCCGGATCGCCCGCGTCGCCTGGCAGCGGCTCTCCGGGGACGCCTGAGCCCTTCCGCCCCGGACGGACCCCATGAGCACCGACCCCCCTCCGCCCCCGCCCGGGGAGGCCTCCGCGAGCGCGGACGGCCCGCCGGAGCAGGCCTCGGGGCCGGTCGTGCGGCAGCAGAGCGTGGGGCGGGCCGGGGCGATCATGGCGTCGGGGTCGTTCGTGAGCCGGGTGGTCGGCCTCGTGCGCGCGGCCCTGCTCACGGGGGTCATCGGCACGACGGGCTACGCGGCCGACGCCTTCACGATCGCGAACAACCTGCCCAACCAGTTCTACCTGCTCATCGCGGGGGGCACGCTCAACGCGATCCTCGTCCCGCAGATCGTCCGGGCCAAGCTCCGGCCCGACGGCGACGACTTCGTCAACCGCATCATCACGCTCTCGCTCGCGCTGCTCGCGGCCGCGACCGTGCTGCTCATGCTGGCCGCGCCGCTCCTCGTGCGGGTCTACGCCCGGTTCGACAACGCCGAGGCGCTCGGCCTCGCGACGATCTTCGCCGTGATCTGCCTGCCGCAGGTCTTCTTCTACGGGCTCTACACGATCCTCGGCCAGGTGCTGAACGCCAACGGGCGCTTCGCCGGCTACATGTGGGCACCGGCCCTCGCGAACATCGTCGCGGTGCTCGGCCTGCTGTGGTTCATGCGGGCGGGCTACCCCACGTCGGCGGCGCCGGAGGACTGGACGCCCGCAGATGATCGCGATCCTGGCCGGGTCGGCGACCCTGTCGATCGTCGTCCAGGCCGTCTCCCTCGTCGTCCCCCTGCGGCGGATCGGCTTCCGCTACCGGCCGGTGTGGGGGCTGCGCGGTCACGGGCTCGGCGAGGTCAGCAGCGTCGCGAAGTGGACCTTCGGCTCGATCGTCGTCAGCCAGCTGGGCTACGTCGTCACCTCGAACGTCCTCACCGGGGCGACCCGGCGCGGGACCCAGCTCGGCGAGAGCGTCGCGGGTCTCACGGCATTCACGCAGGCCCTGCTCATCGTCATGCTGCCGCACGGCCTCATCACGGTCTCCCTCGTCACCGCGCTCTACACCCGGCTGTCCGAGGCGGCGAGCCGGGGCGACCACCGCGAGGTGATGCGCTACCACGACCAGGGGCTGCGGCTGCCGTCGGTGCTCATCGTCCCGGGCATCGTGCTCATGGGGGTCCTGGCGCCCTACGTCGCGTCGACGTTCTTCTTCAAGAACACCCTCGAGGAGACCCGCGCCATCGCCATCGTGCTCGCAGGGCCTGGCGTGGATGGTCATCCCCATGTCGTGGACCTACCTGAACGACCGGGTCTTCTACGCCCACCAGATGACGTGGATGTCGTTCCGCCTCCAGTGCGTGACGACGAGCCTGGCGACCGTCGGCGCGCTCGTCGCCGCGACGCTCGACCCGCAGCTCACCGCCTTCGCGCTCAGCGTCGGGCAGTCGGTGTCCTTCGTCGTCGCCGCGGCTGGTCGGCTTCTGGGTGCTGCGCCGCCAGCACGGCCACCTCGGCCTGCGGGGCACGGGGATGGTCTACCTCAAGCTCGCGGTCCCCGCCCTCGTCACCGCCCTCGCCCTGTCGTGGGCGATCGGGCAGCTCTTCCCCGACCTCGGCGAGCGCCGGGGCGTCCCGGGCCTGGTCACCGGCGCGCTCGTGCTGGCCGCTGCGGGCGCCGTGCAGCTGGCCGTGACGTGGGGCGTCGCCCGCGCCCTGGGCGTCCACGAGATCGGCCGGGCGCTCGAACCGCTGACGCGTCGGCTCCGTCGTCGCTGACTGCGCAGTGTCTACGATGGGCGAACACCCGTCGGCGGCGGGTGGGGGCGACGTGTGCGCCGCGACCGACGAGCGGAAGGAGCAGCGGTGAGGGGTGTGGGGCCCGGCACCGTCCTCGGTGGGCGGTACACCGTCCACCGTCGGCTCGAGCAGCTGCGCGACACCGAGCGCTGGTCGGCCGACGACACCACGCTCGGCCGCAGCGTCTCACTGCTCTGCATCGGCGTCGACGACCACCGCACCCCGGCCCTCCTCGACGCCGCGCGTCGCGCCGCCTCGGTCACCCACACGGTCTTCGTCCGCATCCTCGACGTCGGCACCGACGAGGGCGTCTCCTACGTCGTCGAGGAGAACCTCGAGGAGGCCCGCACCCTGGCCGAGCTCGTCACCGACGGCGGGCGTGCCCGGCGACGAGGTGCGCCGCATCACCGGTGAGATCGCCGCGGCCCTCGAGTCGGCCCGCCAGCGCGGCATGCACCACCTCGACCTCAAGCCCGAGGACGTCCTGCGCACGCCCGAGGGCGACATCCGTCTGCGCGGTCTCGAGACCGCCGCCGTCCGGGTCGGCGAGGACGGCGCCGAGGCCGAGGACGCCGCCCGCCGCGACGCCGTGGGCGTCGTCGCCCTGGCGTATGCCGGCCTCACCGGTCTGTGGCCGCTCGGTGCCGGGGGATCCGGCCTGGGTGCCGCCCCGCGTGTGCCCGGAGGTGTCGCCGCTCCGTCCGAGATCGCCGCCGGGGTGCCGCGCGACCTCGACGCCATCTGCCGGCTCACGCTCAACGACGACCAGGGCCCCACGAGCCCCGGTGACTTCGCCCGTCAGGTCGCCCCCTGGCCCTCCCGCCAGGTGCTCGGCCGGCCCGTGACGCGGCCGGTCGCCACTCCCCCGCCCGCCGTCGCCGAGGCCCCGCCGGCCGACGAGCCCGACGTGTTCGGGCGGGTCGACACGCCCGACGAGCCGATCACGCTCGAGCAGCCCGTCGTGCCGCCGCCCCCGGTCGCCGAAGAGCCGCCGGCCGAGGCGACACGCCCCCGGCGCGGGCTCGGCGTCCTGGCGGGTGGAGCCGCCGTCGCCGGCGCTGCGGGCGCTGCGGCCGGGGCGGCAGCCGTGGGCACGGCATCCGGTGCCGCCGGTGCCGCCGCGGGCGCCATCCGCCTCTCCCGCCGCCGACCCGACCCATGACCGGACCACCCCCGAGGAGTCGCCCGTGCCGACCCAGGTCGACGAGGGCCATGAGCCCACCCGCGTCATCCCCCTGCCGGGCGACGCGCCCGCGTGGCTGGACGACGGCGGCGACGGGGGCGATGCGGCCGACCCGGTCGTGACCGGCCACGGGTTCGAGGACGACGAGGACGACCGCCGGGGCGGCGCGGCCACGGCCGGGGCCGCCGTGGCGGGCGCCGGTGCGGCCGTCGCGGGAGCCCTGGGCACGGTCGGCGAGCGCGTGGGCAGCCTGGCCCGCCGCGCGGTCGACAAGGTGTCCGAGCTCAGCCCCGACACGACGTCCTCCCCGAGCGCCCCGGGCGACCTCGAGGCCCCGGCGCCCCTGGTGCCCTCCGAGCCGCTCACCAAGGACGAGTCCAAGCTCGCGCTGGGCATCGTCGCCGGCTTCCTCGTCCTGGCGCTGGTCATCGGCATCTGGGGCGTGTCACGCATCGGCTCCGGCACCGACCTCGGCCTCGACAGCGCCGCCCCTGCGACCCGGACGACGACCGTCGCGCCCTCATCCGGCTCTCCCGCCGCGAGCGGCTCCGCCCCGGCCGGGGGTGCCGCCGAGCCGCTCGCGATCCTCAAGGTCGAGGCCTACGACCCCGAGGGCGACGGCGAGGAGAACAACAGCTCCACCCCGAAGATCTACGACGGCGACAAGAGCACCGGCTGGTCCTCGGAGAACTACCGCTCCAACCAGTTCGGCGGCCTGAAGGACGGCCTCGGCGTCATCGTCGACCTCGGCCCGAACAAGAAGCCGCAGACCGTCGAGCTCGACCTGCCCCAGGCGGCCGACGTCGAGGTCTACGTCGGCCCCGACAACCGCCTCGAGGGCGCCACGAAGATCGGCGAGAAGGAGAAGGCCGACGGCACCGTGACCTTCGAGGTGCCCGCCGACGTCAGCGGCCAGTACATCGTCGTGTGGTTCACCGAGCTCACCGAGGACGACAACGGCAAGCGCCGCGCCAGGCTCGACGAGGTCGTCGTCACCGGCTGAGCCGGGCGGTCCCGATGACCCACGACCTCACTGCGCTCAGCGACCGCGAGCTGCTCGAGCAGCACGTCGCCGGGGACGGCGGCCTCGCGTTCGGCGAGCTCTTCCGGCGGCACCGCGACCGGATGTACGCCGTCGCCCTGCGCACGACCTCCAACCGCGAGCTGGCGGCGGATGCCGTGCAGGAGGCCTTCATCTCCGCGTTCCGCCGGGCCGACGCCTACCGCGGCGAGGCCGCGGTCACGACGTGGCTGCACCGCATCGTCGTCAACGCCTGCCTGGACCGGATCCGGCGCGAGCAGCGGGTCTCGGTGCGGCGCGCCGGCGACCTCGGCGAGCTCGACCTGCCCGACCGGCACGACCGTCACGCCTCGGTGGAGGCCCGCCTCGACGTCCGTGCCGCGCTGGCGCAGATCCCGGAGGGGCAGCGCCTGGCCCTGGTGCTGGTCGACATGCACGGCCTGTCGGTCGCCGAGGCGGCCGTGGTCCTCGGCGTCGCGGAGGGCACCGTGAAGTCCCGCTGCTTCCGGGGCCGCGAGGCCCTGGCCGCGATCCTCGGCGCGGGTGCCCGGCCCGTCGCGGGGACGACGGAACCGACAGGGGGCGCCGTGACGTCCCACCCCCGGCCCGCAGCCCGCGCGCCCCACCGACCCACCCCCCACCGACGCCCCGAGGGCACGTCCCGGAGGACCTCGTGACCGAGTCCCACGACGACCGCACGCCGGTCGAGCACGACCCCACGGGGATGCGTGCGCTGCTGTCGAGCCTCCCTGACCCGGGGCCCATGCCCGAGCACCTCGTCGCCCGAATCACCGCTGCCCTCGCGGCCGAGGCGGATGCCGGCGCCGCGGGTTCCGGCGACGACGCGCCCCCGGCATCCGGCCCGGTCGACCATGCCGCGCCTGCCCCCGTCGTCCCGCTGCGGCCGCGCCGCGCCGTCCGGATGCGGCACCTCGGGGTCGCAGCCGCCGTCGTCGGGGCCCTGGGCCTCACCGGGGTCGTCCTGTCGAACACGGGCGGCGGCGGGCTCGTGGCGTCGATCGGCGCCTCCCGCGACGACAGCGCGGAGTCCGCGCAGGACGCGCAGGGCAGCGCCGGCGGCGACTCCGGCGGGAGTGCCGTCGCCGAGGGGCCGGCGACGACACCCGTGGTCCCGCCCGCCGGGTCGGGACAGGTCGTCGTCGTCATGTCGGGTCGGTCCTACGCGGCGTCGTCCCTCCCCGACGGTGTCGACCTCCTCGTCGCCGGGCAGGACGAGCTGCTGCGGTCACTGGCTGCCGAGTCCCCCGGCATCGGCCCCATCGGCACCCCGGTCGGGGCGCGCGCGTGCGCCGACGCCCTGGGCATTCCGTCGGATGCCGGTCTCCTCGTCGACGTGGCCGCCGTCGACGGACGCCCGGCCGCCGTCCTCGTCGTCGACGCGGGCGCGGGCCACCAGGCGTACGCCGTCGAGCGCTCCTGCACCACCGGCACCGCTGGCCTCATCAGCGGTCCGGTCGTCGTCGACTGACCCCGCCGCGGCCCGGTCCGTGGCGTGTCCCACGGCGGGGCGCGCTCGGGCCGGGAACACCGCGGCCGTAGGATCGGTTCCACGAAGGCACCGCATCTTGCGGTCGCTGCCCTCCACCACCACAAGGGGATGTGTCCTGTGACCTCGGACGTCCGCAACGTCATCATCATCGGCTCCGGGCCGGCCGGGTGGACGGCTGCGGTCTACGCGGCGCGTGCGAACCTCGCGCCGCTGGTCTTCGAGGGCGCCGTCACCGCAGGCGGGGCACTGATGAACACCACTGACGTCGAGAACTTCCCGGGCTTCCGCGACGGCATCATGGGCCCCGACCTCATGGAGAACATGCGGGCGCAGGCCGAGCGCTTCGGGGCCGAGATCGTCACCGACGACGTGCAGTCGGTGCGCCTCGAGGACGAGGTCAAGGTCGTCACCGACTCCGAGGGCACCGAGCACCGCGCCCGCGCCGTCATCCTCGCGATGGGCTCCGCGTACCGCGAGCTGGGCCTTCCCGACGAGAAGCGGCTGTCCGGGCACGGCGTGTCGTGGTGTGCCACCTGCGACGGCTTCTTCTTCCGCGACCAGGACATCGCCGTCGTCGGCGGGGGCGACTCCGCGGTCGAGGAGGCCACCTTCCTCACGAAGTTCGCGCGGTCGGTGACGATCGTCCACCGTCGCGACGAGCTGCGCGCCAGCAAGATCATGGCCGACCGCGCTCACGCCAACCCCAAGATCCGCTTCGCGTGGAACAGCGCGGTCGACGCCATCCACGGCGAGTCCAAGCTGACCGGCGTCACCCTGCGCGACACCGTGACCGGTGAGACGAGCGAGCTGCCGCTGACCGGCCTGTTCATCGCGATCGGCCACGACCCGCGCAACGAGCTCGTCAAGGGCGTGGTCGAGCTCGACGCCGAGGGCTACGTCCTCGTCGAGGGCCGCTCCACCCGCACCAACGTCCCGGGCGTCTTCGCCTGCGGCGACCTCGTCGACCACACCTACCGCCAGGCCGTCACCGCCGCGGGCTCGGGCTGTGCCGCCGCGCTCGACGCCGAGCGGTTCCTCTCGCACTGACGTCCGCGCCCGTGTCGGACCCCTCCGGCAGCATGGGCACCCTCCGACCCCCACCCACCCCTTCCGAAAGGATCCCCATGGGAGCCGTCTCCGCCACCTCCGACGCCACCTTCGAGGCCGACGTCCTCAAGAGCGACAAGCCCGTGCTCGTCGACTTCTGGGCCCCCTGGTGCGGTCCGTGCCGTGCCGTGGCCCCGGTCCTCGACGAGATCGCCCGTGACCACGACGAGGTCTCGATCGTCAAGCTCAACACCGACGAGAACCCCGCCATCACCGGCCAGCTCGGCATCACGAGCATCCCGACGATGCACGTCTACCAGAACGGCGAGATCGTCAAGACGATCATCGGCGCCATGCCGAAGCCCAAGCTCCTCCGCGAGCTGGAGCCCTTCCTCGGCTGATCCGACCATGTCGCGTAAGAGGCGCGGACCACGTTGTCCAGCAACGTGTTCCGCGCCTCTTGTCGTCTGGCGGGGGCCGTCGGACCGGATGCCGGACCCTCGCCCGTGACGAGGTCCCGCCGGTCCGCCTGTGGTCAGGCCCGCTCGTCGCGCAGGTGCATCGCGTCGAGGATCCGGTTGAGGTCCTCGACGGAGGCGAACTCCACGGTGAGGCGACCCTTGCGCTGCCCCAGGGCGATGCGCACCCGCGTCTCGAGGCGGTCGGACAGGTCCGCGGCGAGGTCGTCGAGCTGGGGGCGACGTCCCCCGGCCCGCGGGTTGCGGCGTGCGGGCGGGGTGTCGACGTCCCCGAGGGTCACGATCTCCTCGACGGTGCGCACGGAGAGTCCCTCGGCGACGATCCGGTGGGCGAGCCTCTCCATGGCCCCGGCGTCCGGGAGCGCGAGGAGCGCCCGGGCGTGGCCGGCGCTCAGGACACCCGCGGCGAGGCGGCGGGCGACCGTGGGGGGCAGCTTGAGCAGGCGCAGCGTGTTGCTGATCTGCGGGCGGGACCGGCCGATGCGGTGGGCGAGCTCCTCCTGGGTGCACCCGAAGTCGTCGAGGAGCTGCTGGTAGGCCGCCGCCTCCTCGAGAGCGTTGAGCTGGCTGCGGTGGAGGTTCTCCAGGAGCGCGTCGCGGAGGAGGTCGACCTCCTCGGTCATCCGGATGATGGCCGGGACGGTGTCCTTGCCCGCCTCGCGGGATGCTCGCCAGCGCCGCTCGCCCATGATGAGCTCGAAACGCACCGTGTCGTCCGGACCCGCGTCGGGGGCCGGGCGGACGACGATCGGCTGGAGGACGCCGATCTCCCGGATCGAGTGCACGAGCTCGGCGAGGTCGTCCTCGTCGAAGACGGTGCGCGGCTGGCGCGGGTTGGGCCGGATGGCGTCGACCGGGATCTCCGCGAACTCGGCACCCGGCACGGGCTGCAGGCTCGTGCCGTCGTCGTTCGGCGCCGGGGGCACCACCGCACCGTCCTGACCGTGCGGTCACACGGGCATCCGTGATCGTCAGGACGGATCCGGCGACCTCGCCGTCGGGTGCGGGGATGCCGTCCCGGTCGCGGAAGAACACGTCGACGGGACGGTCGATGGCCGGGGCGCCGGCACTCGGGATCAGCGCCCCGAGGCCACGGCCCAGGGCGCGGCGCTTCTCACTCATGCGGTCTCCTCGGAGGTCGTCGGGGCGGCGCCACGCTCGGCGAGCTCGACGGCCGCCTCGAGGTAGGACAGCGCCCCGCTGCTGTTGGGGTCGTAGGTCATGACGGTCTGCCCGTGGCTCGGCGCCTCGGAGATGCGCACGCTGCGCGGCACGCTCGCCCGCAGCGTCTGGTCGGGAAAGTGCTCTCGCACCTCGTCGGCGACCTGCGCCGACAGCCGGGTGCGGCCGTCGTACATCGTGAGCAGGATCGTCGACACGTGCAGCCGCGGGTTGAGGTGGTTGCGGATGAGCTCGATGTTCTTCAGCAGCTGCGACAGGCCCTCGAGCGCGTAGTACTCGCACTGGATGGGGATGAACACCTCGCTCGCCGCGACGAACGCGTTGACCGTGAGCAGGCCCAGGCTCGGCGGGCAGTCGATGAGCACGTAGTCGAGCCGGTCGCCGGTCTCCTCGCGCTCCTCGACGTAGGCCGCCACGGCCTTCTGCAGCCGGGTCTCGCGCGCGACGAGCGACACCAGCTCGATCTCGGCGCCGGCGAGGTCGATCGTGGCCGGAACGCAGATCAGGCCATCGATGTCGGGGCACGGCCGCACGACCTCGGAGATCGACTGGCCCTCGACGAGGACGTCGTAGACGCTCGGGGACCTCGGCGTGGTGCTCGACGCCGAGCGCGGTGCTCGCGTTCCCCTGGGGGTCGAGGTCGATGACGAGCACGGTGCTGCCGGCCTGGGCCAGGGCCGCAGCGATGTTGACCGTCGTCGTCGTCTTGCCGACCCCGCCCTTCTGGTTGGCGACGGTGAGCACCCGGGTACGTGGTGGGCGCGGGACGGCCCGACCGCTCAACGTGATGCGCCGGCGCGCGTCCTCGGCGACCGCCAGGGCGAGCGGGGTGTGCTCGTCGGCACCGGGAATCGCGGCCGCGATCTGGGCGCGGTGCTCGGTGTCGTCGTGCAGGGTCGGGCTGGGATCCATGCCGTCCTCTCGGGCGTGGGTGGTGCTGGTCCCACTGTCCACGAGGCCGCCGACAGCCACGTCCTCGTCCTGCGGGTCACCCAGATCGACCTCGGCCTCGGCGGGCGCGGCCGCCTCCGTGTCACGAGCGGAGGTGGTCGTTTCACGTGAAACGGTGTCCGGTCCCGGCCATCCGAGGGGGCTCGTTGTTGGCCCTGCCAGCCGGGGGAACCCGAGCCCGGGCGCCGCCGACCGCTCCTCGGCCACGTCGATCGTGGTGCTCACACGCCCACCTTCTTGCTCGGGTCCAGGGCGTGCCGATTCCACCCCACGAACCCCGGACACGCCAAAGCGCCACCCCCACACCCGGCCAACAATCCCGTCACACCAGGCCTACGCTCTCCCGATCACCGCCCCTCCCCTCGCCGTTTCACGTGAAACATCCGCGACGGGGTTGAGCCGGAAGACAGCGTGGTCGAGGCCGGCACTGAGGCCGACGTGACCCTCGGCCACACGGGCCATGTTTCACGTGAACACCCGCACGCTCGAGGTGCCCGCCTCGGACGCCCGACGAGCGATGAGGCGGGAGCGACGCCGGAGCATGTTTCACGTGAAACGCCAGTCGCACGAGATGAATGTTGGTCTTCCCGCACCGACCAAGAGCGACCGGTGGCGGGAGGCGCCTGAGGAGGTAGCCAGGGCCGACGGGCTGGCCTCGGAGCCCGGTGGGGAGCTGACGCGGACCGGGTGCCAGCGACGGTCCAACGCCGCGGTGGGGCGGTGAGCGGATGGTCCGTGTCGAGCTCAGCCCCTCCTCCGGAGCCGGCCAAGGAGCCGGCTCGATGGACCGCGGCGGTGTGTTTACGCGAACGCCCGAGCCCGGTGGCTGTCCAGTGAAACGACAGCCCGTTCGGTGGCGGCGTGCCGGGTGGGTGGCCGCCCAGCGGTTCATCTGAGTGGCGCCGAGCGTGCTCGCGACGCAGCACGCGGGAACGACGCCGCCGGTGCTCCGACGCAGGGACGGCCCGGGCGTCAGCGCCGCGGCCTCCTGCCCTTCGCCGCACGCTTCGGCTCGCCGGGCGCTTCGGCTCGAACCGCAGGTCCACGGTGAGGACCGGCTCGTCGAGCACCGCGCCGCCGTGCTCGCTCACCACGGCCGACACCAGTCCCAGCCGGTCCAGTGCGCGCCGGTCCTCCTCGAGCTCGGTCGCGGCAGACCTGCCCTTCATGGCGACGAGGGTGCCGCCCGGCTCGAGCAGCGGCACGCACCAGCGGGCCAGCTTGTCGAGCCTGGCCACCGCGCGCGCCGTCACCCACGGGGCCGACACCGTGCCCACGAGCTCCTCGGCGCGGCCCGCGGTGCACGCGTCACGTTCGTCGAGCCCCAGGTCGGCGACGACGCCGGCCAGCCACTCGGTCCGCCGCAGCATGGGCTCGACGAGGTGCACGTCCAGGTCCGGCCGCACCACCGCCAGGGCCACCCCCGGCAGCCCTGCCCCCGAGCCGACGTCCACGACCCGGGCCCCGTCGGGAAAGGCGTCGGCGACGACCGCGCAGTTGAGCACGTGCCGGTCCCACAGCCGGGGCACCTCGCGCGGCCCGATGAGCCCGTGCGTCACGCCGGTGTCGGCGAGGATCTCGGCGAACCGGACGGCGAGCGGCATCCGCTCACCAAACACCGCAGCCGCACCCGAGGGTGCGGCTGGCAGTGCGACCGGATGTTCGTCCGTGTCGTCATGTTTCACGTGAAACGTCGTCTCACGCGGGGAGGATGACGACGAACCGGCGCGGCTCGGCGCCCTCGGACTCCGAGACGAGCCCGGCGGCGAGCACCTCGTCGTGGACGACCTTGCGCTCGAAGGCGCTCATCGGGGAGAGCGGCTTGCGCTCCCCGGTGCTGCGCACCTCCTCGATGGCCTCCTTGGCGAGGGTGACGAGCTGCGGCGCGTCGCTCGGCGCGGTGGCTCGCGACGTCGAGCATGAGGCGGCTGCGCTCACCGGTCGCCGACTGGACCGCGAGGCGGGTCAGCTCCTGGAGGGCGTCGAGCACCTGGCCGTTCTGGCCGACGAGGCGCCGCGGCACCCGGCCGTCCTCGGAGTCGACGACCGACACGGCGGCCCGGTCCCCGTCGATGTCGACGTCGATGTCCCCGTCGAGGTCGCAGATGTCGAGCAGCGTCTCGAGGAAGTCGGCGGCGACCTCTCCCTCACGCTCGAGCAGCTGGCGGCGGGTGGGGCCGCTGCCCGTGGCCGCGGCCGTCGCGTCGGTCGCGTCGTCCTCGGTGGTCGCGGAGGTGTCGTCGTCCGTCGGGTCGTGGTGTCGTCGTCCGTGGGCGTGGTGTCGTGGTCGCTGGTCTCGGCCGGCTGCTCGGTCTCGGTGACGTCGGTCGTCTCGGCCGGCGCGTCCTGGGTGAGGTTGTCGCTCATGGGGGTCTCCTGCGGTCAGGGGGATCAGGTCGTGGGGGGGCTTGGGCGCGGCGCCGGGACTCTTGCCCGGGGCCTTCGCTCCGCCGGTCTTGCTCTTCTTGCGCTTCTTCTTCGAGGTCGGCTGCACCCGCTGGCCGGAGGCCTTCTCCGCCTCCGCGGCCTCGGTCGCCGCCGCGGCCGCCGCAGCCGCGGCGGCGCCGGGGATCGGCTTGCCCTTCTTGGCCAGGCGTGCGTGGTACGACTTCTCGGCGGCCGACCCGGGAGCCGGCATCCGGCGGATGACGTAGAACTGCTGGCACATCGACCAGAGGTTCGTCGTGAACCAGTAGATGAGGACACCGATCGGGAAGTTGACGCCGGACACGGCGAACACGACCGGGAGGACGTAGAGCAGGAGCTTCTGCTGCTTGGCGAAGGGGTTGTCGAGCGCGGACGCCGGCATGTTCTTCGTCATCAGCTGGCGCTGGGTGAGGAACGTCGTCGCACACATGAGGACGATGAGGACGGACGTCACGATCCTGACGTTGAGCGAGTCGGGCGAGCCGAGGAAGGTGTCGGACAGCTGCGCCCCGAAGATCGTCGCCGACTCGGCCTGGGCGGCCACCGGCTGGGTGATCGGGCCGACCGGTGCCTTGGTCCCGGCGGCGATACTCGTCGAGCCCGTTGAGCACCGAGAACAGGCCGAAGAAGAACGGGGACTGCACGAGGATCGGCAGGCACGAGCTGAAGGGGTTGGTGCCCTCCTTCTTGTACAGCTCCATCGTCTCCTGGGTCATCGCCTGGCGAGACTCGGGGTCGGACTTGCCCTTGTACTTCTTCTGGATCTTCTGCAGCTCGGGCTGGATCATCTGCATCTTGCGCGACGCCATGATCTGCTTGACGAACAGCGGGATCATCGCAGCGCGCATGACGACGACGAGGCCGACGATCGACAGCGCCCAGGTCCAGCCCCCCGCCGGGTCCATTCCGAGCCAGGTCAGCGCCTGGTGGAACCCGTACATGATCCAGGCAACGAGCCACTCGATCGGTGCCATGATCGTGGAGAAGAAGTCGCCCATGGTGTCCTTAAGGCTGTGCCGACCGAGGTCGGCGCGGTGGTGTCACGGTCGTGACGTGGTCAGTGGGGGCCTATGCGGTGGCCGGATGCCGTGCGCCCGGGTCCTCCGGCGTCGCCCTCCGGCACCGCGTGGCCCGGTCGTGCCGGGCACCGGGCCTCCCGGTCCGGGGTCGCGCAGCGGCACGTGGTCGACGCCTCCGGGCGTCCAGGGGTGGCAGCGTCCGAGCCGGCGCGCCGCCATCCACGACCCCCGAAGTGGACCGAAGCGCTCGAGGGCGGTCACGGCATACGCGGAGCACGACGGGTAGTAGCGGCAGGTCGGGGGCCGCATCGGCGAGATGAGGTTCTGGTAGGCGCGGATCAGCCAGACGAGGGGCATGGCCACGACCCGCCCGATCCTCACGCCACGCCTCCCAGTCGTCGGAGCACTCGGTCGACCAACGGGTCCAGGGCCTCGGCGAGTTCCGCGGAGCTGGCGGCCGCGGCCGGTGGGTTGGCCCGGACGACGACGTCGAGCCCGTCGGGGAAGCCGGTCGAGCCGGCTCGCGACGAGCGCCCGCAGGCGCCGCTTGGTGCGGTTGCGCACGACCGCCCCGCCGACCGCCTTGGACACGACGAAACCGACCCGCGGCGGGAGACCCGCACGCGCGTCGGTCGGATGGGCGTGGACCACGATCAGCCTGGAGCCGGCCCGGAGGCCTCCGGAGGAGCGGACCGCCGACGTGAAGTCCGCCCGCTGACGCAGGCGGTTCGGCGCCGGCAGCACCGCACGGCCTCAGGCGGAGAGCTCGGAGCGGCCCTTGCGACGACGGGCGGCGAGGATGGCGCGGCCGGCGCGCGTGCGCATGCGCAGGCGGAAGCCGTGCGTCTTGGCGCGGCGACGGTTGTTCGGCTGGAAGGTCCGCTTGCTCACGATGCTCTCTTATCTGGTGGCGGGCCGGAGGGGCCCGGGGTCGGGGAGCCGAGGTCGGCTGCCATCGGAAGCCCATGACTCTTTCGGGGGAAGCTGCGCCTTGGGGCGCGGGTCACGGGCATGCGAAAACAGCCGACCAACAGGCCCGTCAACGGTACGCGAGAGCGGCCACGAGGGTCAAACCGGCGGAAGCGGCGCCCCGGCTCGAGCGAACCGCCTAGGATCTCACGGAGCCAGGCCCGCCTCCCGGAGCGACACGCCCTCGGCGACCACGCGGCATACCCACAGTCTGTGGACAACCATGTGGACGAGGGTAGGGTCCGGGACACCGGGTGCACACGACAGGCCCTCGGGCAGCGGAAGGACGGGGAGCCAGTGGCAGACGCGACGATGACGCAGCTGTGGCGGACCACGCTCGAGGTAGCTCGACTCCGACGGAATCCCGGTGCAGCAGAGGGCTTTTCTCTCGCTCGCCCGGCTCGTCGGCCTCCTCGACGACACCGCCCTCATCGCCGTCCCGAACGACTTCACCAAGGACATCGTCGAGACCCGCCTGCGTGACCGGGTGACCTCGACCCTGGGCAGCCAGCTCGGCCGCGACGTCCGCCTGGCCGTCACGGTCGACCCGTCGCTCGCCGACGCGGCCGTCCACGAGGGCCTCGACGCCGCGGCCGCCGCGGCGTCCGGACGGCCTCGGGGACGACGGCCACGAGCTGCGCGCCGCCGACCGCCGCCGCCAGATCGACGACCTCGACATCGGCGAGGACGAGGTCGACGGCGACCACGGCGACCACGGGGCGCATGCCGCGCTGCCGGCCGGCGCCGAGGGCGTGCCCGGTCTCGTCGAGGTGCCCGGCGCGCGCCGGCCCCGCCCCGGCAGCCAGGTACCGGAGCAGGTCGAGCTGACCCGACTCAACCCGAAGTACACCTTCGACACCTTCGTCATCGGGGCCAGCAACCGGTTCGCTCACGCCGCGGCGGTCGCCGTCGCCGAGGCGCCCGCCAAGGCCTACAACCCGCTCTTCATCTACGGCGACTCGGGGCTGGGCAAGACCCACCTGCTGCACGCCATCGGGCACTACGCGCGCAACCTCTTCCCCCACGTCAAGGTCCGCTACGTGAACTCCGAGGAGTTCACCAACGACTTCATCAACAGCATCCGCGACGACAAGGCCGCCAACTTCCAGCGGCGCTACCGCGACGTCGACGTGCTCCTCATCGACGACATCCAGTTCCTCCAGGGCAAGGTGCAGACGCAGGAGGAGTTCTTCCACACCTTCAACACCCTGCACAACGCCAACAAGCAGGTCGTCATCACGAGCGACGTGCCGCCGAAGCTCCTCAGCGGCTTCGAGGCGCGGATGCGCAGCCGGTTCGAGATGGGCCTGCTCACCGACGTCCAGCCGCCCGACCTCGAGACCCGGATCGCGATCCTGCGCAAGAAGGCCATCCAGGAGCGGCTGTCGGTGCCCGACGACGTGCTGGAGTTCATCGCCTCGCGGATCTCCACCAACATCCGCGAGCTGGAGGGCGCGCTCATCCGGGTCACGGCGTTCGCGAGCCTCAACCGCCAGCCGGTCGACATGAGCCTGGCCGAGATCGTCCTGCGCGACCTGATCCCCGACGACGCCTCGAGCCAGGTGACCCCGGCGACGATCATGGCGCAGACCGCCGCGTACTTCGGCCTGACCCTCGACGACCTCCAGGGGCAGTCCCGCTCCCGGGTGCTCGTCACGGCGCGGCAGATCGCGATGTACCTGTGCCGTGAGCTCACCGACCTCTCGCTGCCGAAGATCGGCCAGCAGTTCGGCGGCCGCGACCACACCACCGTCATGCACGCCGACAAGAAGATCCGCCAGCTGATGGCCGAGCGCCGCGCGATCTACAACCAGGTCACCGAGCTGACCAACCGGATCAAGCAGCAGTCCCACTGACGACCCCGCCCGCGCGCGGGGTTGTCCACAGGTCGTCCACATCGGTGGGTAGGGACCGTCGTCGGGCCCGTCGAGGCGCCCGTGCGCGCGCGGAGCGATCTCGGAGCGGCGCGCCGGGTCCCCCTGTCCGAGCGGCAGGACGCCATCCACGCCCTGTGCACAACCATGTGGACAACTGCGGTGCGACCCCAGCAGTCCCACGCGTCACCACCGAGAGTTGTCCACAGCGTCCTGTGGACGAGTGTGGACAACCGCCCCCTCGAGGTGGACGACCGGGGCGCCCGACGTGGACGCGCTGTGAACGGCATCCGTCCGTCAACACCCCGGGCCCTTCGTCCACCGTCGTCGTCCACCGTCCGTCCACATGGCGGCGCGCCGTCGCGACCTGCACGGATCGACCGCGCGTCCACAGGATCCACAGGACCTACCACTGCGATGAGACCCAGAGAACTCCGATCGCCCCCGATCACGACCCGGCTGCGACCCCACCCTCGAGGTGCCCCGCGGACCGCCGGAAACCACAGGGCCCGCAGTCCCCGGGACGAGGTACCGCGGGGGGTGGGTGTGCACTAGTGTCGGGACCCCGCCTGCGTCGGAGCCTCGGCCGACCGACCTCGCGGACGGGGATTCTCCCGAGTGGGGCATGAGCAGGGCGCGAGGACTCGCGCCGGACGAAGGTGGTTGAGCCGTGAAGTTCCGCGTCGAGCGCGACGTCCTGGCCGAGGCGGTCACGTGGGTGGCCCGCGGCCTCCCCGCACGTCCCCCCGTCCCGGTGCTCGCCGGCATCCTGCTGCAGGCCGACGAGGAGGGCACCCTCACGCTCTCCGCCTTCGACTACGAGGTCTCGGCCCGGATCACGGTCGCCGCCGAGGTCGCCGAGGCGGGCACGGTGCTCGTCCTGGGCCGGCTCCTCGCCGACATCTCGCGCAACCTGCCCGACCGCCCCATCGACGTCGCCACCGACGGCTCGAAGGTGCAGGTCACGTGTGGCTCCTCGCGGTTCAGCCTGCTGATGATGCCGTCCGACGACTACCCGACGCTTCCGTCCTCCCCCGAGCCGAGCGGCACGATCGACGGTCACGTGTTCACCCAGGCCGTGGCCCAGGTGTCGGTGGCCGCCGACCGCGGTGACACCCTGCCGATCCTCACCGGCGTCCGGGTCGAGGTCGAGGGTGACCGGATGACGCTCCTCGCCACCGACCGCTACCGCCTCGCCATGCGTGAGCTGCACTGGAACCCCACGGCGACCGACGCGAGCCACGTCGTGCTCATCCCGGCCCGCACGCTGTCCGACACCGCGCGCTCCCTCGGCGCGAGCGGCTCGATCGACGTGGCGCTGGGCACCGCCGCCGGGGGCGACGGACTCGTCGGCTTCGAGGCCGGCCAGCGCCGCACGACGACGCGCCTCCTCGACGGCGAGTACCCCAAGGTCTCCTCGATCTTCCCCACGAGCTCGGAGACCGAGTCGGTGATCAAGACCGCCGACCTCGTCGAGGCGGTCAAGCGCGTCGCCCTCGTCGCCGAGCGCAACACCCCGGTGCGCCTGCGCTTCAGCGAGGGCCAGGTCGCCATCGAGGCCGGCACCGGTGACGACGCCCAGGCGTCCGAGGCGGTCGAGGCCGTGCTCACCGGGCCCGAGATCGAGATCGCCTTCAACCCCAACTACCTGCTCGACGGCCTGGGGGCGGTGGGCACGGCCTACAGCCGGATCTCCTTCACCCAGCCATCGCGCCCCGCGGTGCTGTCGGGGCAGGAGGAGGCCGACGGCGAGGCCGACACGTCCTACCGCTACGTCCTGATGCCGGTCAGGTTCGCGTCCTGACCCGACCAGGGCGGATGCCGCGGGCGTAACCTTCGCTGGACGCGTCCCTGCCGTCGCCGCACCACACACCACGAGGAGTCACGACATGCAGCTGGGTCTGGTCGGTCTGGGCAAGATGGGCGGCAACATGCGCGAGCGGATCCGCCGCGCGGGCCACGAGGTCGTCGGCTTCGACCACCACAAGGAGGTCTCCGACGCCCGGTCGCTCGCCGACATGGTGCGCAAGCTCGAGGCCCCCCGCGTCGTGTGGGTCATGGTGCCGCACGGCGGCCCGACCCGGGACACCGTCGGCAAGCTCGCCGAGCTGCTCGACAAGGGCGACCTCGTCATCGACGGTGGCAACAGCAAGTTCACCGACGACTTCGAGAACGAGAAGCTGCTCAAGGCCAAGGGCATCGGCTACCTCGACTGCGGTGTCTCCGGCGGCATCTGGGGCCTCGACAACGGCTACGGCCTCATGGTCGGGGGCACGGCCGCGAACGTGAAGAAGGCGATGCCGATCTTCGACGCCCTGCGTCCGGAGGGCCCGCGCGACGAGGGCTTCGTGCACGCCGGCAAGGTCGGGGCCGGGCACTACACGAAGATGGTGCACAACGGCATCGAGTACGGCCTCATGCACGCCTATGCCGAGGGCTACGAGCTGCTGCAGAAGAAGGACATCGTCGAGAACGTCCCCGGGGCGTTCAAGGCGTGGAGCCGCGGCACCGTCGTGCGGTCCTGGCTGCTCGACCTCATGGTCAAGGCGCTCGAGGAGGACCCCACCCTCGACGACGTCTCCGACTACACGTCCGACTCCGGCGAGGGCCGCTGGACCGTGGAGGAGGCCATCAACCTCGCGGTGCCGATGCCGGTCATCTCGGCCTCGCTCTTCGCCCGGTTCGCCTCCCGCCAGCAGAGCTCACCGACGATGCAGGCCGTGGCCGCGCTGCGCGGCCAGTTCGGTGGGCACCAGGTCATGACCCTGTCGGAGGGCGAGAGCCTGCGCGCGAGCGACGCCGCGGGGCCGGCGAGCCCGATGAAGGCCAGGAAGAAGGCCGAGTCCAAGGAGAAGCCCCCGCGCACCGCGAAGACCGCGGCGGCCAAGGGTCGCAAGGCCGCGGCCGCCGGCCCGTCCTCGGGTGGTGGCGCGACCTCGTCGAGCCGCGGTGGCGGGGCCTCCGCGGCCTCCGCGGGCCCGACGTCCGGCACCGGCTCGACGCGGAAGCGCGCCGCGAAGAAGAGCTGAGCCACGGGTGCACGTCCGGCACCTCACCGTCGCCGACTTCCGCAGCTACGAGAGCGCCGACCTGCCGCTCGAGCCGGGTGTCACCACCCTCGTCGGCCTCAACGGGCAGGGCAAGACCAACCTGGCGGAGGCCCTGGGCTACCTCGCGACGCTGTCCAGCCACCGGGTCGCGACCGACGCGCCGCTGGTGCGCTTCGGTGCCGGCCAGGCCGTCGTGCGGGGAGCGGTCGTGCGGGACGGGCGCGAGACGATGGTCGAGCTCGAGATCACCCCGGGCCGCGCCAACCGGGCGCGGCTGAACCGCTCGCCCCTCACCCGGCCACGGGACGTGCTGGGCACCCTGCGCACCGTGCTGTTCGCTCCCGAGGACCTGGCGCTGGTCAAGGGCGACCCGGGCGAGCGGCGCCGGTTCCTCGACGAGCTCCTCGTCGCCCGCCAGCCGCGCTGGGCCGGGGTGCGCTCGGACTACGACAAGATCGTCAAGCAGCGGGGCGCCCTGCTGAAGTCCGCAGCCCCGGTGCTCCGGCGGGGCGGACGGCGAGGTGCGCGACCGGCATACGTCGAGGGCAGTGACGCTGCGGCAGAACGTGATTCGGCCCTACAGACGCTCGACGTGTGGGACTCGCAGCTGGCGCAGGTCGGCTCACACCTGCTCTACGCCCGGCTGCGGCTGCTCCGCGACCTCGGTCCGTACCTCGGCAAGGCCTACGACGAGGTGAGCGCCGGGCAGTCGGACGCCCGGGTGGCCTACAAGTCGTCCCTGCGGGAGGAGACGGCGGCGCGGCTGTCGGCGGGTGAGGTGCCCGAGGTCGAGGAGCTGGCGGCCGAGGTGCTCGCCTCGCTCGCCGAGGTGCGCGCGCAGGAGGTCGAGCGCGGCGTCTGCCTGGTCGGGCCGCACCGCGACGACATGGTGCTCACGCTCGGTGAGCTGCCGGCGAAGGGGTACGCCAGCCACGGGGAGTCGTGGTCGTTCGCGCTCGGCCTCAAGCTCGCGGCATTCCAGCTGCTGAGGCACGACCTCGGAGACGACCCCGTCCTCGTGCTCGACGACGTCTTCGCCGAGCTCGACACCGGGCGGCGCGAGCGCCTGGCCGCGATGATCGTCGACTGCGAGCAGGTGATCATCACGGCGGCCGTCCCGGCGGACGTGCCCGCGGGGCTCACCGGTCGCACCTTCACCGTGACCCTGGGCTCGGTGACTCCGAGTGAGTGACGACGAGTCCGCCTCTCCCCCAGCCGATCCCGCCTCCTCGGGCGAGCCGGAAGGTCCTGTCCCTCCGGACGAGTCGGACGTCCTGCCGGTCGGGGACGCCGCGGAGGCCGCGGCCGCTGCGCTGGCGCGGGCCCGCGCGGCGGCCAAGGCCAAGGGCCTGCGTCCCGGGCTGAAGCCGCGGCGCCGCACCAAGGACGTGCCCGTCGGGGAGCGCAGCGTCGGCGGCCGCGACCCGAAGCTGCTCGGCGACCAGCTCGACCAGTTCGTCGTCGAGCGCGGGTGGGCCGTCGACGTCGCCGTGGGTGCCGTCATCGGTCGGTGGCCGCAGATCGTCGGGCCGGACATCGCCCAGCACTGCACGCCGGTGGACTTCGTCGAGGGCGTGCTCACCATCCGCGCCGACTCCACCGCGTGGGCGACCCAGCTGCGGCTGCTCTCCTCGAGCCTCCTGGGCCGCCTGGCCGAGGACGTCGGGGAGGGGACGGTGGCCGAGCTACGGGTCGTCGGCCCGGGGGCGCCGTCCTGGTCCCGGGGTCAGCGCCGGGCCAACGACGGTCGCGGGCCGCGCGACACCTACGGCTGAGCGCCGGGTGGAGCTGGACGCGGCGACCTCACCCCGCCCGAGGATCACGCCGACGTCCCGCGCAGCACCCCGATCGCCATCCGCACCTGGAGCGCGAAGAGCTGCTCGGGGTCACGGAACGAGTTCGTGCCGTACTGCCCGAACACCTCCAGGCTGGTCCCGCCGACCACGGTCGCCCACAGCAGCACGGCCCGCGCGAGCACGGCGGGGTCCGCCGCCAGCCCGACCTCGGCGGCCACCGCGGCCAGGTCGTCGGAGAGGGGCGCGACCACGGCATCCGGCGCGGCACCGTCGACGACCTCCCCGGCGGACACGCCCTCACCGACGAGCCCCAGCAGGATGCCGATGACGCGCGTGCCCGGCTCGGTCGTCACCTCGGCCGGCGCCGCGTATCCCGGCACCGGGCTGCCGTACAACAGCGCGTAGCGGCTCGGCTCGCGCACCGCCCACGACCGGAACGCGCGGGCGGCGACGAGGAGCCGCTCGTCCCAGCGGTTTCCGGATGCCGTGGCGACCGCGTGGGCGACCGCGTCGGCCTGGGCCGAGTACGCGTCCACGAGCAGGAGGGTCAGCAGCTCGTCCCGGTTCGCGACGTAGCGGTAGACGGCCGACGACACCATCCCGAGGTCGCGCGTCACGGCCCGCAGCGACAGCCCGGCGGCGCCGTGCTCGGCGAGGTGACGCCGGCCGATCTCGAGGATGCGGGCCGTCACGTCCTCGCGACGCTCGGCGCGGGTCGGGCTCATGGAGCCGATCGTGCCACATCCGAGAGCAGTGCTCTTGACAACCACGCGGGCGAGGACCATCATCGAGGCGAGGGAGAGCACTGCTCTCAGGAACCGAGGAGACGACGATGACCGACGAGACACCCACCCCGAACGGCCCGACGCCCGTGTCGCCGACGCGGTACGTCCCGCCCGCCGGGCGGATGGACCGCTGGTCGGGTGCCGCCGTCCGCTGGCTCACCGCGCACGGCATCAGCGTCATGGGCTCGCGCGTCCTCGTGGTGCGCGGACGCACGACGGGCGAGCCGCGCAGCGTGCCGGTCAACCTCCTCGAGCTCGACGGCGAGCGCTACCTCGTCGCCCCGCGCGGCAACACCCAGTGGGTCCGCAACGTGCGGGCCGCCGGCACGGCCCAGCTGCGCCTGGGCTCGCGCGGCGAGGAGGTCCGCCTCACCGAGGTGCCCGTCGAGGACCGGGTCCCGGTGCTGCGGGTCTACCTGAAGCGCTGGGGCTGGGAGGTCGGACGCTTCGTCGAGGGCCTGAGCGCCCGCTCGACCGATGCCGAGGTCGCCGCGGTGGCGCCGGGGATGCCGGTCTTCCGCGTCACCGCCGCGTGACCACCGCTGCCCGCGCGAGTCGGGTGCCGAGACGGCTGCCGGGGCAACCACCTGAGCACCCAACCCGGACGACCGGGCGGCACGGCATTGGCTAGGGTCGGGCCGTGAGCGACGCACTGGTGCACCGGGCCGACGACGACCGGATCGCGGTCGTCACCCTCGACTCCCCCGCGAACCGCAACGCCCTCTCCCGCCGGCTCGTGGCCGAGCTCACCGAGCACCTCACCGACGCGGCCGGCGACGAGTCGCTGCACGGGGTGCTGCTGCGCTCCTCCCACCAGGTCTTCTGCGCCGGGGCCGACCTCAAGGAGGCGCAGACCGTCGACATGGTCGACGCCGCGCGGTCGATCATCGCCCTCCAGCGCGCCATCGCCGCGCTGCCGGTGCCGGTCGTGACCCGGCTCGACGGGCCCGTGCGCGCCGGCGGCCTCGGCCTCGTCGCGAGCAGCGACATCGTGGTCTGCCGCGACGACGTCACGGTCGCCCTCACCGAGGTGCGCCTCGGTCTGGCCGCCGCCGTCATCTCCATCCCGCTGCGGGCCCGCCTCAGCCCGCGCGCGGCATCCGACTGGTTCCTCACCGGCCGCTCGGTCGGGGCCGAGGAGGCCCGGGCGCAGGGCCTGGTCACCCACGTCGCCCCCGCGGACGAGATGGATGCCGTGGTCGACAGCGTCCTCGACGACCTGCGCGCCGGTGCCCGGCAGGGCCTCGTCGAGGCCAAGCGGATCCTCACCCGTGACCTCGTCGCGGCGTTCGACGCCGACGGCGACGAGATGGCCCGGCTCTCGGGGTTCCTCTTCCACAGCGACGTCGCGCGGGAGCGGATGGCGGCGGCGCTGCGCCGCTGAGCCGGTCACCGGCGCCCGGGTGGCGCCGGGTCGCGGGTGTCGGTGCCGCGGGGCAGGGTTGACGTATGCCGTCCCGCCAGCCCTCGCCGCCGTCGCACCCGTCGCACCCGTCGCACTCGCGCTACTGCTCGATCGTCCCGCCCTACGTCCTCGAGGCGCTCGCGGTCTCCGGCGACCCCGACCTCGAGGCCACCGCCCAGGCGACCCTGGCCATCGACCGCGAGCTGCGGCGCGACCGCCGCACCGCCGAGCTGCGGCCGACCGCCCCGCGGCGCGTCCGCCCCCGGCTCGCGCGCGGCACGGCCGCCGGGCCCCAGCGCTCGATCCACGACGCCGAGCGGGGCACCGACCTGCCCGGCACCAAGGTGCGCGGCGAGGGCGACCCGGCCACCGGCGACCAGGGCGTCACCGAGGCGTACGACGGCCTCGGCGCGACGTGGGCCCTGTGGCAGGAGGGCTACGGCCGCAACTCGCTCGACGGCCGGGGGCTCCCCCTCGTCGCCACCGTCCACTTCGGCCGCGACTACGACAACGCCTTCTGGGACGGCACGCAGATGGTCTTCGGCGACGGGGACGGCGTCATCTTCCTGCCGTTCACGCGCAGCCTCGACGTCATCGGGCACGAGCTGGCCCACGGCGTCACGCAGTACACCTCCGGCCTGAACTACCAGGACCAGTCCGGCGCGCTCAACGAGTCGGTCTCCGACGTGTTCGGGGTGCTCGTCAAGCAGCGCCTCCTCGGCCAGACCGCCGACGAGGCCGACTGGCTGGTCGGTGCCGAGCTGCTCGCCCCCGGCGTCCAGGGCGTCGCGCTGCGCTCGATGGCCGCGCCCGGGCACGGCCTACGACGACCCGCGGCTGGGCAAGGACCCCCAGCCCGGCCACATGCGCGACTACGTCGACACCACCGACGACAACGGCGGCGTCCACATCAACTCCGGCATCCCCAACAAGGCCTTCCACGTGCTCGCGACGACGCTCGGCGGGCACGCCTGGGAGGTCGCCGGCCAGGTCTGGTTCGACACGATCACCGGCGACATCAGCGCCGACTGCGACTTCGCCACCTTCGCCGGCCTCACCGTCGCCGCGGCCACCGCACGGCACGGCGCGGGATCCGAGGTCGTCGCCGCCGTCCGCGCGGCGTGGGAGGCGGTCGGGGTGTCGGATGCCGCCGACGCACCGGGGGCTCCCACCCCACAGGGCGACGGGGCCGGGTCGACCGGCGAGGGCCCGTCCGGTGACGAGCCCACCGGCGACCAGCCGGTGCCCACTGCGGGCACGGCGGTCAGCGTCCGCCGCACCGGCGGGATCGCCGGCCGCACCCTCGAACGGACCGTCGTCCTCGACGAGCTCCCCCGGGCCGACGCCGGCGCCTGGCGCTCGCTGCTCGCCGACGACCGGCTGCCGGCGATCGCCCACGAGGCCGCCGGGCAGCGCGCCGTGCCCGACGCGTTCTGCTACGTCGTGCGCAGCGACACCCCGCCCCTCGACGTCGAGCTCCCCGAGATGCAGCTCAGCGACGACGTGCGCGGACTCCTCGAGCGCACCCTCGCGACCGGCGTCGACCCGCGCGCCACCGGCTGAGGCGGCCGGGCCCGGCGCGGGCGCGCCCCGCCCTACGATCAGCGGCATGACCGAGCCCGATCCGCGGACGCTGTGCCGCGAGGACTTCGACGCCTTGGAACCCGTGCCGACGCGGTGGTCGGACAACGACATGTTCGGCCACCTCAACAACGCCGTGTACCTCGAGCTCTTCGACAGCGTGCTCAACGCGTGGATGCAGCGCGAGACCGGCATCGACGAGAACGTCGCCCCCACGCTGGGCGTCGTCGCCGAGACGAGCTGCCGCTACTACCGCGAGGTCGCCTTCCCGGTCACCGTCGACGTGGGGGTGCGGGTCCGGCGGCTCGGCCGCACGAGCGTGATGTTCGAGTTCGGCGTGTTCGTCCCCGACGCCGCCGAGATCGCCGCCCACGGCCTGTGGGCGCAGGTCTACGTCGACCGCGTCACCCGCCGTCCCGTCCCGCTGCCGGATGCCGTCCGCGCCCACCTCGAGGCCTGCGTCGCCGCGCGCCCGACCGGGAGCCCTGCCTGAGCCCCGACCGACGGCGCGGCCGGTCCGGTCCACGCGCCCGGCGCCACCGTGCTCACCCTCGCGACCGGCATCGGCGGTCTCACCGAGCTGAGCTTCGAGGTGTCGGCGGCCGCGGGGCCGGAGCCGGCAGCCTCCTCCCGCGCGGCCCGCGGTCTGGTGGCCCGGGTGAGCCACTCGCGGCGTGTGTCTCACCGGCGAACGTCCCGAGCCTGCGGGCGCTGCTGCGGGCCGGGTTCGACCCCGCGGCTCGGTCCAGGTCTACCGTCCGGCTCCCGAGGTGACGCGATCGGCGACCCGGCCGCGGACGTCTCGGCACGGCATCCGACGAACCCGCTCAGGGGTCCTGAGGGGCGGGGTCGCGTGTCGGGGGTCGGGGGAGGTCCCAATCGGCGGGAAGGTGCCCGCACGGGCCTCCCCGGGGCATGTCCTGTCGGTGCCGACCGGTAGGATGAAGGCAGCATTCGCGCCCAAGGCGTTCGTCGCCCTTGGGCGCGCGCCATGTGTCCCGCCGGTCTCCCCGGCGGGACCCTGCCGACGAAGGAGACCCGTGGCGGACCAGCAGCCCGACCTGACCCCCGACCAGACCCCCGAGGCGGCCGCCGTGCCCGCCGAGCCGGTCGCGGTCCCGGTCCCCGAGGGTGAGGGCCCGGCCTACGACGCCTCCGCCATCACCGTCCTCGAGGGCCTCGAGGCGGTGCGCAAGCGGCCCGGCATGTACATCGGCTCCACCGGCGAGCGCGGCCTGCACCACCTCGTGTGGGAGATCGTCGACAACGCGGTCGACGAGGCGCTCGCCGGGTACGCCGACACCATCGACGTCACGCTCATGGAGAACGGCGCGGTCCGGGTCAAGGACAACGGGCGCGGCATCCCCACCGACATGCACCCGACCGAGGGCGTCAGCGCCGTCGAGCTCGTGCTCACCCAGCTGCACGCCGGCGGCAAGTTCGGCGGCGGCGGCTACAAGGTCTCCGGTGGCCTGCACGGCGTCGGCTCCTCGGTCGTCAACGCCCTGTCGACCCGGCTCGACGTCTGCGTGCGCCAGAAGGGCCACGCCTTCCGGATGTCCTTCGACCACGGCGTGCCCGTCGGCCCCCTGGAGAAGATGGAGGAGACCGACCGCACCGGCACCACCATCACCTACTGGGCCAACGCCGACATCTTCGAGACGGTCGACTACGACTACGAGACGATCCGGGCCCGGTTCCAGCAGTACGCCTTCCTCAACAAGGGCCTGCGGATCAACCTCGTCGACGAGCGGGTCACCCTGCCGGACACCGACAGCGGCGAGCCCGACCTCGACGGCGTCGACGCCGACATCGCGCTCGTCGAGGACCACGAGGACGAGGACGCCGGCGGCGAGGCCCGCACGACGACGGCCCGCTCGGTGTCCTACCGCTACGACAACGGCCTCGTCGACTACGTCAACCACCTCGTCGGCTCCAAGAAGTCCGACCCGGTGCACGCCGACATCATCTGCATCGAGGTCGAGGACGAGGCCCGCGGCGCTCTCGCTCGAGCTCGCGATGCAGTGGACCTCGGCGTACTCCGAGTCGGTGCACTCCTACGCGAACACCGTCAACACCCACGAGGGCGGCACCCACGAGGAGGGCTTCCGCGCGGCGCTGACCAAGCTCGTCAACGACTTCGCGCGCAAGCAGAACCAGCTCAAGGACAAGGACGACAACCTCACCGGCGACGACGTCCGCGAGGGCCTCACCGCCGTCATCTCCGTCAAGCTCGGCGAGCCGCAGTTCGAGGGCCAGACCAAGACCAAGCTCGGCAACTCCGAGGTCAAGGGCTTCGTCCAGCGCGCCATGACCGACGAGTTCGGCGGCTGGCTCGACAGCCACCCCAACGAGGGCCGCGAGATCGTCCGCAAGGCGATCCAGGCCGCCGCCGCCCGGATGGCGGCCCGCAAGGCGCGCGAGGCCACCCGCAAGCGGGTCCTCGAGTCCGGCGGCCTGCCCGGCAAGCTGCGCGACTGCCAGGCCAAGGACCCCGCCGTCTCCGAGGTGTTCATCGTCGAGGGCGACTCGGCCGGCGGCTCGGCCGTGCGCGGGCGCAACCCGCACACCCAGGCGATCCTCCCGATCCGCGGCAAGATCCTCAACGTCGAGCGGGCCCGGCTCGACAAGGCCCTCGGCAACCAGGAGGTGCAGGCGCTCATCTCGGCGTTCGGCACCGGCATCGGCGAGGACTTCGACATCGAGAAGGCGCGCTACCACAAGATCGTGCTGATGGCCGATGCCGACGTCGACGGCATGCACATCCGCACGCTCCTGCTGACGCTGCTCTTCCGGTTCATGAAGCCGCTCATCGAGGCCGGCTACGTCTACCTCGCGCAGCCGCCGCTCTACCGCCTCAAGTGGAGCAACGCCCCGCACGAGTTCGCGTTCACCGACCGCGAGCGCGACGCCCTCATCGCCGAGGGCCAGAGCAAGGGCCGGCGCCTGCCCAAGGACAACCCGATCCAGCGCTACAAGGGTCTGGGCGAGATGGACTACCAGGAGCTGTGGGAGACCACGATGAACCCCGACTCGCGGGTGCTGCTCCAGGTCACCCTCGACGACGCGGCCGCCGCCGACGAGATCTTCTCGATCCTCATGGGCGAGGACGTCGAGTCGCGCCGCTCGTTCATCCAGCGCAACGCCCGCGACGTCCGCTTCCTCGACATCTGACCCCCAACTTTCCCGCCCGATGCCGAAACCTTCACCTTCGCACCGGAACGGTTCCGCCGCGAACGTGAAGGTTCCGGTGCGAAGCCCCGCACGACGCCACGAAGGACACCGATGACTGAGCAGCCGCCCGTCGAGACGGACCGCACGGAGCCGATCGACCTCAACACCGAGATGCAGCGGTCGTACATCGAGTACGCCATGAGCGTCATCGTCAGCCGTGCGCTGCCCGACGTGCGCGACGGCCTGAAGCCGGTGCACCGCCGGGTCGTCTACGCGATGTACGACGGCGGCTACCGCCCCGACCGCGGCTTCAACAAGTGCAGCCGCGTCGTCGGCGAGGTCATGGGCCAGTACCACCCGCACGGCGACTCCTCGATCTACGACGCCCTCGTGCGCCTCGTCCAGGACTGGAGCCTGCGCTACCCGCTCGTCCAGGGGCAGGGCAACTTCGGCAGCCCCGGCGACGACCCGGCCGCCGCGCCGCGGTACACCGAGTGCCGGATGGCGCCGCTCGCGATGGAGATGGTGCGCGACATCGACGAGGAGACCGTCGACTTCCGCCCCAACTACGACGGCAAGACCCTCGAGCCCGACGTCCTGCCGAGCCGCTTCCCGAACCTCCTCGTCAACGGCTCTGCCGGCATCGCGGTCGGCATGGCGACCCAGATCCCGCCGCACAACCTGCGCGAGGTCGCCGCGGCGGCCGAGTGGGTGCTCGCGCACCCCGAGGCCACGCGCGAGGAGATGCTCGACGCCGTCATGCGCGAGATCAAGGGCCCGGACTTCCCGACCGGCGCGCTCATCATGGGCACCCGCGGCATCGACGACGCCTACCGCACCGGCCGCGGCTCGGTCATCATGCGCGCGGTCGTCGAGGTCGAGGAGATCCAGAACCGCCAGTGCCTCGTCGTCACCGAGCTGCCCTACCAGGTCAACCCCGACAGCCTCGCCCAGAAGATCGCCGAGCACGTCAAGGACGGCCGCCTCTCCGGCATCGCCGACATCCGCGACGAGACCTCGGGCCGCACCGGCCAGCGCCTCGTCATCGTGCTCAAGCGCGATGCCGTCGCCAAGGTCGTGCTCAACAACCTCTTCAAGCACACCCAGCTGCAGACCAACTTCGGCGCGAACATGCTCGCCCTCGTCGACGGCGTGCCGCGCACCCTGCCGATCGACGCGTTCATCCGGCACTGGGTCGACCACCAGCTCGACGTCATCCAGCGCCGCACGGCCTACCGCCTGCGCAAGGCCGAGGAGCGCATCCACATCCTGCGCGGCCTGCTCAAGGCGCTCGACGCGCTCGACGAGGTCATCGCGCTCATCCGCCGCTCGCCCACCGTCGACGCGGCGCGCGAGGGGCTCATGGGGCTGCTCGAGATCGACGAGCTGCAGGCCCAGGCGATCCTCGACATGCAGCTGCGCCGGCTCGCGGCCCTGGAGCGCCAGAAGATCATCGACGACCACGACGAGCTGCAGTCGATGATCGAGGACTTCACCGACATCCTCGCCAAGCCGGGTCGCCAGCGCGACATCGTCTCCGAGGAGCTCGCCGAGATCGTCCGCCGCTACGGCGACGAGCGGCGCACCAAGATCCTGCCCGTTCGACGGCGACATGTCGATGGAGGACCTCATCCCCGAGGAGGACGTCGTCGTCACGATCACCCGCGGCGGCTACGCCAAGCGCACCCGGGTCGACGCCTACCGCAGCCAGAAGCGCGGCGGCAAGGGCGTGCGCGGCGCGTCGCTGCGCGGCGAGGACATGGTCGACCACTTCTTCACGACGACCTCGCACCACTGGCTGCTCTTCTTCACCAACCTCGGCCGCGTCTACCGCGCCAAGGCGTACGAGCTGCCGGATGCCGGCCGCGACGGCAAGGGCCAGCACGTCGCCAACGTCATGGCGTTCCAGCCGGGCGAGCAGATCGCCCAGGTGCTCGCGGTGCGCGACTACGCAGCGGCGGCCTACCTCGTGCTCGCGACGAAGAGCGGCCTGGTCAAGAAGACCCGCCTCGCCGAGTACGACAGCCCGCGCAGCGGCGGCCTCATCGCCGTCAACCTGCGCGACGGCGACGAGCTCGTCGGCGCCGGCCTGGCCGAGGCGTCCGACGACCTGCTCCTCGTCTCGCGCAAGGGCCAGTCGGTGCGCTTCCACGCCGACGACGCCACGCTGCGCCCGATGGGCCGCGCGACGTCCGGCGTCACCGGCATGAAGTTCCGCAACGACGACTCGCTGCTGTCGATGTCGGTCGTCGCAGGAGGGCACCGACCCCAACGTGTTCGTCGTGTTCGAGACGGGCATGGCCAAGCGCTCGAAGGCGTCCGACTGGAACGTCAAGGGCCGCGCCATCCTCGGCGTCGCCGTCGCGAAGCTGTCCGACAAGGGCGGCGACCTCGTCGGCGCGCTCACCGTCGACGACGACGACGAGGTGCTCGTGATCTTCGAGAAGGGCAACATCGTCCGCTCGCGGGTCGACGAGGTGCGCCTCACCGGCCGCAACACGATGGGCGTGCAGTTCGCCAAGCCGGGCAAGAACGACACGATCGTCGCCGTGGCCCGCAACCCCGAGCGCGAGGTCGAGGAGGCGGTCGAGGCCGCCGAGGCCGCGGCCGAGTCGGGTGACGCAGGCGCGTCGGCGGACCCCGATCGATGGTGCGGCGATCGCTGCCGATGGTGACGATGCGGTCTCGACCCTTGACGACGCGGCGCCGGGTGTCGCAGACGAGGCGACCGATGCCGTACCGTCGTCTGACGACGAGGACTCAGGAGGTCGTGAGTGAGCACCGCAGACAGCGCGGGTCGCCCAGTGCGTCCGCCCGCGTCCTCCACTGGGTCCGCCCGGCGTGCTCCCTACGCCGACGGTGGCACGGCGGGGGCCGCGTGACGGATCGAGCCGAGGGCAGCGCCCTGCGCCGCATGGCACGCACCGAGTCGGGGTCGGCGTCCGCGCCGACGGCACCCGTTCCGGTGAGCCGCACCGCCCCCCAGCCCCCTGGAGCGGCGGCGCCCGCTGCTGCCGCCGGCCGCCCGGCATCCGGTCGCGAGCGACGGCGCGGCGGCGAGCACCAGCGCGGTGCCCCACGCCCCGCCGCGCGTCCGGCATCCGCCCGTCGCGTGCGGCTCACGGTCTCGCGCGTCGACCCGTGGTCGGCGATGAAGATCTCGTTCCTGCTGTCGGTCGCGCTCGGCATCGCCGGCGTCGTCATGGTCTTCGTGCTGTGGACGATCCTCGCGGGCATGGGCGTCTTCGACCAGATCAACGGGATCATCGGCCAGGTCGTCCAGGACGGCCAGCAGCGCTTCGACATCATGGACTTCATCGGCCTGGGCCGGGTGGTCTCGCTGTCGATCGTCATCGCGGTCATCGACGTCATCCTCGTCACCGCGATCGCGACGCTCGGGGCGTTCCTCTACAACGTCTCGAGCGCCCTCGTCGGCGGCGTGCAGCTGACGCTCACCGACGACTGACTGCTCCCTCGTTCGAGGCGGGCCGGGATGCCGGCCGCGCGCTCCCTCGCGGGACGTGCGGCCGGCATCCCGGCCCGTTTTGAGTGGAGGTGCCGGGGTGAGGTAACCTCGTGCACCGCGCCACCCTCCGTGGGCGGCGCAACCGATCGCGGTGCACGGGCCTATAGCTCAGACGGTTAGAGCGCTTCCCTGATAAGGAAGAGGCCACAGGTTCAAGTCCTGTTAGGCCCACCACCACGATCCCTCGCTCCCAGGTGGTGAACCGGTTGAAGAAGATCCTCCTCCTCGTCGCGACGGCCGTCGGTGTGGTCGCGGTGCAGAAGCAGATCAAGTCCAAGCAGGCCGAGAACCGGCTCTGGGCGGAGGCCACGGACTCGCCCAAGGGCTGAGTCCACCGACACCCGTCCCGGATGCCGCCCGCTCGCCTCGTGCGCGCGGGTTCGGTGTTCACGGGGCCATGGCGCAATTGGTAGCGCACCTGCTTTGCAAGCAGGGGGTTAGGGGTTCGAGTCCCCTTGGCTCCACCGCAGGTCAGAGGCCCTTTCCGCTCGTCGGGAGGGGCCTCTTTCGCGTCCGTACCCCAGAGAAGTACTGCAGTGGCTGACCTAGGTCCTAGCCGGGGGTGACGCCAACCTCAGACCACGCCTCCTCTCGCTGCACCCTCCCTCGAAGCCGGCGGCGCCTCTCCGCGCGGACTGCAGTCGAGCACGGTCCTGATGTGTGCAGCGGCGGATACTCGTGACTTCCAGCTTGCGGATCGGTGCCGGGACTGCCTCTGTTCCCCTATCGCCCACCTAGACCGGCCTCCGCGCAGCCTTGCCCGTCCGGCGGCGCCGACTCTCTGTGCTGCTACTCAGCGCCAAGCGTTGGAAACACGACTCAGTGCCCGTCCCGAGGGAAGGGGCGGCTGACCAGCTGCATTGACCGAGCAGGCGCGCCGGTGACTCAGCCAGCTGGTGGACGACAAGGTAAGCGGGGAGCCGGGGCCGATTTTGCACGGTCGAGGCTCCTATGGTGCATCACGCCGAAATGCTTGCCTGCTTCAGAACGTCGACGTAGTGACGGTAGGCCCCCCACGCGCTTTCAACGTCCACGTTGTTGTCCAAGCCTCTTGGGCGACGGGCCCCGATGGGTCCAGTTCGCCACCACGCGCTGTGGCCTTGCCCAAGAGGCGTCCCTCCCCAAGCACCAGCATGGCCGCCGCCGAGGTGGAACAGGATCAAGGACCGGCTCAACGCCCATTAGCGCGTATCCCTTGTCGCGCTCCTGCGCCGCCAGGTGGCAGCGCCCACCGCGCCCCAAATCAGGCTCCTCACGCTTGCAAGGTTCTTCTCATCGCTGATCGCCGTCCCGCGATGGCGCGCAGACTCGCCAGACGCCGATCGACCTCACGATCGGATGAACGGATGGACTTCGCGAGGGCATCCAAGACGGAGCTACTGGAATCCGTACCATCCGACACGTCATAGGGGGCGATACCGTCCCGGACGGCGTTGGACCCAATGGCGCAGAAGAGCAGTGAGACCGCTTCGACAGCCAGGCCGGGACCCTGGTGAAGGTCGCGAGTCCCGCAAACCCCGCTTGGCGGAGACAGTGACCGCAACCGCATCTAACGCGGTACTGACCAGATCCCTCCCGAATGCTGTCTCGCGACAGCCCCCCCCCACGGTGGCAAGCCCGCAACAAGCCAGTAACTGCTCCCCCTATCGTGGAACAGCCGAGACGCCTCCGCCAGGACCGCCGCCGTCTCGCTTCTTTCCAAGAGCAGGCCCATGATTCCTACGTTGAGGAGCACCCAGGGACGTCCAGCCTCGTATCGGTCCCAAACGTCAGCGTCAACGTCATCAGGCTGCTCCGGCGCCGGGCGTGCGATAGGTTCCGCTCGAAAATCATTTTCCTACGTTCTTCCTTTTCTATCGCCCCCAGGGCCACCTGCCGCCCGTCCATCGTCAGATCGCCTCGCGTACATTGGAGAACTGCACCGGTTCTATCGCTTCAGCATTGCGGATTGTCCGCACGGGGGCCATGTTTGGGGCGACCAGCGTGGCGCGAGACACCTGCGAGCCAGGAACAAGGAGCTTTGCGGTCACTTCTCCCTGCGCCCAAAACGAGTTGAACCGGGGATAGACATGCCTATCACGGATGTCCTCAGCAACCCCCAAGACATGCCACCTTGACGGCATTCCAAGCACGCACTACCCACCCCTCAAAAACTTCCAGGGACAGCACCTCGCGTCGCGAACCGCAACGCCGTTTCCCAAGCAGCGAAGGGTCGGAAGAATCCGTCTGCGTCATTCGTTACGAGTGCCGGCGGTCAAGGAACAAACGCACTATCCGCACCATACGTGTCGTAGTCGGTGACATGCCCATATAACGCGTCCTCATTACACATGGGGAGCAGGCTTCAGAAAGAGAGAATTCGGATCTGTCCGCAGTCTGTTGCTCTTCAGGCCGTTCTGGAAGACGTCATGAACTCATCTGCCCCAATCCCGGGGATCCCCTTGAAGAATTTTTGGACGAACAAGAAGGCCTCCCACCTCGACGAGCACAGGATAGCCACCGTCCGCCCCTGGGGGGCCGGACCTCTGAAACAGCTCGCTCCCAGCCGCTGCCACCGCCAGGCCGAGGCGCCACGGTTAAGACCCGGAGAGCTCGCCTCCGAGGCGCTTGAGTGCATCACGGGTCGACGCCGACGAGACCTGGGAGTAGATCTCCATCGTGAGGGCGATGCGGCTGTGGCGGAGGACGGCCATCGCGACGCGCGGGTGGACGTCGAGGGCAACGAGGAGGCTGGCGCAGGTCCGCCGAGTCGAGTGAATGGGGACGACCGGCACGCCGGCCTTCGCGGCCCTCAGCTTGAAGTCGCGGTGGAAGTTGCGTGGGTCGACCGGATCGCCGAGCCGGGTCGTGAAGACCAAGCCGCAGTCGCCCCACATGTCGCCGGCCGCGAGCCGCCGCCTGGCCTCCTCGACCCGATGCCGCTCGAGTGCCCGCACCGCGATCTCCGGCAGCGGCAGCGGCGCATCCGAGGACGGCGTCTTCGTGTGTCGCCGGAGCAGCTGGTGGTCGACCCGCTGGACCTGCCACGCGATGAGCGCCTCGCCACCCTCGAGGTCGACGTCCTCCCAGGCCAGCCCGAGCATCTCCCCGCGCCGCAGCCCGAGCGTGAGCAGCAGGACGTACCCGGCGTACATCGGGTCACCATCCGCGCGCGCCGACTCGAGGAACCGCCGCGCCTCGTCGACGGTCCACACCGGCATCTTCTTCGACCGCGGCATGGGTACCCGCACGAGCGCGGCAACGTTGCGGAAGACGAGCTCCTCGCGCATCGCCTGGGTCAGCGCACCGCGTAGCACCCGCCACGCCTGGTGGACCGTCCAGTCCGAGGCGACCTCGTGGCAGCACGCGCCGAGGGCGCAGCACTGCGGCTCGGGGCGCGCGGCATCCTTGCCCTGGAAGCAGCACTGGCAGCGGACCCGCAGCGTGTTCACCCACACCTGGACGTCGCGGACCATCAGCTTGTCGAGCTTGCGGTCGCCGAGGTCCGGGATGATGTACAGCCGCGAGAACATCTCGTAGTTCGAGGTGGTGGCCGGCGACAGGGTCGGCCGCACCGTCTCCTCCAGCCACCGCTCGAGGAAGTCCCGCAGGCGCGGGGAGACCGGCACCATCGGTCCCCGCCGCGCCTGCTCGTGGAGCCGAAGCCACTTGTCGTGGACCTCCGGCCGGGTCTTCCCGTAGACGGTCTTGCGCTGCCGGCGACCCTTCGGCGTCACGATCCACACGTGCGCCGCGAAGCCGTTCCGGTACGGGTAGATCGACCCCTCGCCGTTCGCCCGCCGGCTCACGGCCAGTCCGCCTCCGCCTCGGCCGCGCGCATCGCGACGTACTCGTCGACCCACGCCGGCAGGATGCGGCGCGACCCGCCGTCCTTGAGCGACCGCAGGTCGCCGGTGATGCACATCATCCGCACCTTCGTCGGGCCGTAGCCGAGCATCTCGGCGACCTCCGGGACCGTGTACCACCGCCGCTGGATCGGGCCGATCGGCGCCTTCCGCCGGTACTGCGGACCCACCGCTGTTTCGTGCCGTCGTTGACATGTCCATTCCCTTCGTCAGGGACCGACCTCCAGTAGGCCACGTCCCACTCGGACTCAACAGGCCTCCACCGCCCCTGTGGATAACCCACCTGACGACTCGACCTGCTACCCCCTGAAGCACCTGGCACCCCCCGTTCCCGGCCACCTTGCGACGAGCAACTTCACGCAACATCGCGACGGCCCGACGGCCGGCCAACCCCAGATCGAGAACACACCTGGTGCACTTCGTGTCCCCCCCGTGGCCGGGAAGCGCCTGCGAGAACGCATCAGGAGGTGTGATGACCTTGCACAAGCTCGCCGCCGGCAGCGGGTACACCTACCTGACGCAGCAGGTCGCTGCCCACGACGCCACCGAGCGGGGCCAGCTCGGGCTGGCCGCCTACTACGAGGAGAAGGGCGAGTCGCCGGGCCGCTGGATGGGCAGCGGCCTCGCCGGCCTCGACCTTGCCGACGGCGACGTCGTCACCGAGGAGCAGATGAAGCTCCTCTTCGGCCAGGGCTGGCACCCGCGCTCCCAGGAGCCGGATGCCGTCGCCCGCGGCTGGGGTGCCCTCGGCCGACCCTTCCCCACCTTCGAGGCGACCACCCTTCGCCAGGAGATCGCCACCGCCTTCAGCGCGCACAACACCTCGCGAGGACGCGCCGTGGAACGCCCCCATCCCGACCGAGGAGCGAGCCCGCATCCGGACCGAGGTCATCGCTCGCGCCTTCGCCCGGACGCACGGCCGCGCCCCGCGTGACGACACCGAGCTGACCGGTTTCGTCGCGACCGCGTCGAAGCCGGCTCAGACCCCGGTCGCCGGGTACGACCTGACCTTCAGCCCGGTGAAGTCGGTGTCGGCGCTGTGGGCGCTCGCCGCACCTGAGGTGTCCCGCGAGGTCGAGGCCGCCCACGAGGCGGCGGTCCGGGCGACGATCGGCCTCCTCGAGCGGGAGGTCGCCTTCACCCGCGTCGGCAAGGGCGGCATCCGGCAAGTGCCGGTGGCCGGCCTCGTGGCGGCGGCGTTCGACCACCGCGACTCCCGTGCCGGCGACCCCGACCTGCACACCCACGTCGTGATCTCCAACAAGGTGCAGACCCTGCCGGACGAAGGAGGCAAGTGGCTCACCCTCGACGGCCGGATGGTGTTCAAGGCCAAGGTCATGGCCTCCGAGCACTACAACACCCGGCTCGAGGCCGAGCTCACCGAGCGGCTCGGCGTCCGGTTCACCGAACGTCCCTCCCCGCAGGGACGCCGCCCCGTGCGCGAGATCGAGGGCATCGACGCACGGCTCCTTCAGGAGTGGTCCTCCCGTCGTGGCGACATCACGAGCCGGCAGCGTCAGCTCGCGGCCTCGTTCCAGGCTGACCACGGCCGTGCGCCGACCCGGATCGAGTCCCTCGCCCTTGCCCAGCAGGCCAACCTCGAGACGCGCCCCGACAAGCACGAGCCGCGCAGCCTGCGTGAGCAGCGCGAGCAGTGGCGCGCCCAGGCGGACGCCGTCCTGGCCGCCGGCGACCGCGCTGGTCCCACGACCGTCACCAACATGGTCGCGACCGTGCTCGGTCGTGACGGGGACACGACCCTTGTCAGGGGGAGGGACGAAACCGGGGACGAACTCGCGAGGCGTGTGGTCGACGTCCTGGAGTCGTCCCGGTCGACCTGGCAGGTGTGGCACGTCCAGGCCGAGGCGCTCCGCCAGGCCAGGTACGCCGGCATCCCCTTGACCTCCCTCGACGAAACGGTCGGGGACGTCGTTGAGCGGGTGACCCAAGGATTGTCCCTACCTGTGGATGCCGCCCCCGACCTCGGCGAGCCCGAGTGGCTACGTCGCGCGGACGGCACGTCGGTCTACACCGTCCACGGGAGTCGGACGTACACCTCGGCCGCGATCCTCGACGCCGAGCGACGCCTCCTCGAGGCCGCGGAACGAACCGACGGGTACGTCATCCCGGAGATCCTCGTCGACCTCACCGTCCGTCGGGACGCCGCGGATGGAGTGGGACTCGACACCGGTCAGGCCGAGCTGGTCAAGGCTCTCGCCACGAGCGGGGCTCGCATTCAGGTGGCCCTGGCACCTGCCGGGAGCGGCAAGACCACTGCGATGGCCACCCTCGCCAAGGCCTGGCGCAGTGGGGGCGGGCACGTCATCGGGCTTGCGCCCACCGCGGTCGCGGCAGACGAGCTCGGCCAGGCGATCGACATGCCTGCCGAGACCATCGCCAAGTTCCTCCACAGCGCCATGGCCGCCGCGAGCGACGGCCGGGTTGCGGCCTTCCCGCCCATCGGGCCGCGCACTCTCGTCGTCATCGACGAGGCGGGGATGGTGGGGACCAAGGACCTCGCGGCGGTCGTCGACCGTGTCCTCGAGCGAGGCGGCAGCGTCCGCCTGGTCGGGGACGACCAGCAGCTGACTGCGGTCGCCGCGAGTGGTGTCTTCCGCGACCTGGCCGAGCAGGGCTCTGCGCTGGGGACGACGGTCCGCCTCACCGAACTCCACCGCTTCTCCGACGCGGAGGAGGCTGCCGCGACGCTCGGCATCCGGAGCGGCGACCCGGCCGCGCTTGAGCACTACCTCTCGCAGGGTCGTGTCCACGTCGGGGTAGCCGGCGCCGCCGTCGACCAGGCATTCAACGCCTGGAGAGCTGACCTTGCCGCCGGCAGGTCGAGCCTGCTCCTGGCCGCCAGCCGCGACACGGTCCGCGGCCTGAACGAATTGGCCCGCGATGACCGGCTGGCAGCGCAGGCGGGGCGTCCGGGTCGGGAGGCCGTGCTTGCCGACGGCACTCGAGCCAGTGCTGGGGACGTCGTCATGACGCGGCACAACGACCGCTCACTTCGCGGCCGCGACGGGTCGTGGGTGAAGAACGGGGACCGCTGGGTTGTTCGAAGCGTCGACCGCAACGGCGACCTCCACGTTGCACGGGCGGGTCATCATGCTCGCCGGCTCGGCGAGGCGCTCAGGCTGCCGGCCGAATACGTCGGGCACCACGTGCAGCTCGGGTACGCCAGCACCATCCACGGCGCCCAGGGCGCCACCGTCGACACGACTCACACCGTGATCGCCGGCACCGAGAGTCGACAGGGGCTGTACGTCGCGCTCTCCAGGGGACGGCACGCGAACCACCTCTACCTGTCGGATGACGAGCCGGTCCCTGATGGGTTCGCCCTCGACCTGCCCGCCGACCACGGTCCCCGCGAGGTGCTCACCCGGATCCTCGAGCGAGACGACCGCGCGGAATCCGCGACACGGGCGATGGCTGCCGACCCGGCCCGAGAGCTCGCGCGGGCCATCCAGCAGTACGAGGATGCCCTGCCGCTTGCTCGCCGAGCACCTCCTCGGTGACTCGAAGATCCGCGCTCTCGACGCGGCGCTCGAGCGTTGGATGCCCGGCCTGACCAACCAGCCGGGCTACGCCGGGCTCCGCGGCCAGATCGCGCTCCGATGGGTCGATGGCGAGTCCCCGAAGGAGGTTGTCGAGGAGGCAACCTGGTGGCAGAGCCAGGCCGATCTCCTCGCCTCCGAAGACCCTGCCGCGGCTCTGGCTCGTGGCGTCTCAAGGTGCGGCCCGGTACCAGTGGAGATCGGCCCCCGTCGTGGCTGTCCGTGGCACCTGAGGCGCTGCGCGACCACCCAGAGATTGGCCCGTACCTCGATCGCATGACGGCTGCCATCGGTGACCGTGCTGTCGCCGCGAACCAACGACAGGCTCGCCCGCCGAGCTCGAGAGCAGACTCTCGGCCGCTCAACGTCACCAGGACCGGCGGCCACCTCCCTCGCAGGCCGCTGGTCGACGAACGCCGGGGTTCGGCCGTTGACCGTGGGCGCCACGGACTTGCCGACGCCGGGCTAGGGAAGGCGCGAGAGCTGCGAGGAGGGGTGATAGGTCGCGTGGACGGGGGATCTACGAGGACGCCCTCTCGGCCCGGAGATTGAAGTCGATGTCGCGCCGACGCTTCACGGACCCGAGGTCGAGCCGCACGTCCTTCGGTAACCGAAGGCCAGCGACGTGGAGCGCTGATCTCAGCGCCAACTCGGCGTCTTCGTGTCCGTCGGCGGATGGAGGCCATGACCCGGGCACGACCGTCTCTCGACGCCGGGGAGCAGTCGGTTGGGGGAGGCGCTGGGCGTCCTCTGCCATCCGTTTAGGCCTCCCCTCGACTCAGATCATGAGTCGGTAGCCGGCGATGACCCAAGCGGCTCCAGCCAGGCGGGTACGAGTTAGCAGGTGGACTTGGAAGGCCGTCGGAGACAGGACGTTGGTCACGGCGACCACGACAAAGTCTGGGTCGGTCTCGACACGCCAAGCCTCCTTGGGGTGAGGTTGAAGGTCAGGGTGGTGCTCATGATGCCCTTCACCTCTACGTGGAGTTCCCGAGCGCCCTGGGCGTACAGGAGGTCGTAGCCCACGCCTTCCTTTTGGCGAGAGGTTGTGCTTTAGAGTCCAGCCACCTGCGTCAAGGGCTTGCTGGGTCAGCAGCACCGCCCGCTCCTCTGCTGCCTTCGCCTTCTTTCGGTCACGGGCAGCAGGGGGAAGGTCAACACTGGTGACCGGACCCTCGTCTGCCGGGGACTCTGTGTAGGTGGGTGTGGCGGCCGGCCGCAACTCCATCTGGCCCGAGGGCAATTCGTCAGGCACGTCGAGCATCGGAGGAGTGGCAGGCAGGGGTAGCTCGGGTCAGGACGCGTACCGCCACCACATCACCGCCGGGTCCGGCTCATAGGTGACCTCGTCATCCAGGCGTGTGGTCGCCGTTCCCATGAGCATGTGCCGGGTAGGTCTCGTAGGTGATCTCGGTGATGTCGTTGAGGCTGTCTGGCAGCCCGAAGGAGGAGAAACTGATGCCCTTCGCGAGCCGAGCGAGGCCGGTGAAGTTCACGCGCCAAGGCCCCGTCCACCCGGGACCTATGTAGGCCACCTCGCCGTGGGCGATGAAGCGTGGGATGCCCCACGGGTCGCGGTCGAAGAACAAGATGCGCGAGCCGGGGCTGGTGTCCGTGAGGTTGCTCCGGCCGGTCGTCCGGTCGTCGTAGAAGTAGCGCTCATCGATGTCGGGGTGAGCCCACACGCCGACCGTCCCCACCAGCAAGGAAGCAGCGTGGCACGCCAGTGATGGCCGTACGTATGCGCGAATAGGCGCGGTTGGTCACGGTGGAGCCTCCCGTCGCAGAAGGACTGGCTCGTGTCCCAGAAGGGGTCGTAGGTAAGCCGAGGTCTTGCAAGACTCGCTCAGCCTTGCGGTAGGCGTCCGACCCCACGGCCTGGTCGCCGGTGAGCGCGCTATGGATACGGTCCATGAATTTGCTGTCGACGGAAGAGCCGCGGGAGACGCGGGTGGGCGCGCGATGGCGAGCGCGTCTGCGATGTCGAAGGCCAGTTCCGCCTTTGTCGGATTCGGACGCGCTGTCCCTGATAGATCGGCTCGTCCCCTGTTGTGTCGCTCACCACTCCAAGTCTGCCCAGTTGACCCGCTCGCGGTCACGAACCGCTCCAAATGAGTTGACATGCGCAACTTATCCCGTGGTCGATTAAGAGCCCGAGGGCTAGGACCCCCCGCGCCCCGAAGATGTCCTCGAGAATGATGAAGCCCGCGGTTATGAAGGTGAGGCCTGAGCCAGGCGCTCAGGCGCCGACGATCATCTTGATGGCGGCTTCGTAGGCCTCGTCCGTCAGGGCGCCGGCATCCTTCATGTCCTTCAGGCGCTGGATCTGGTCGACCACGGACTTGCCTGAGTCGTGCTGTCGTACGTCCGAGAACACTTCCGAAGCGTGGGGGACTGGCTACGTCAACCAGAAGGCGAACCGCCTCCAGGCTGGGCTCGCGGATGGCGGCACCTGGGTTCGGGGGCATGGCTAGCGGGATGACGCACTCGGGATGCGCAGCCGCGAACTCAAGGATGTGCTTCTTCGCAAGCTTGGTCTCGCCCGCGCCCTCTTTTGCCTCCACGAGAGCGGCCATCTCGGGGGTATGTCTCGGGATCGATCATCACGATGCCCGGCAGTCCGGGAGCCAGGAACACAGTCGGGGACCACGAGACCCTTCCCCGCGCCCCCCTGATCATTGGTGATGGTGAACTTGTAGCTGGCCTTGGGGTCGTACGATGTTTTCACCGACCAGAAGTTCTTCCCCTGCTCTCGGAGGAGCGCCTCGGTGTCGTGACCATCGGCGTCGTGATCCGCCCGGCATCGTGATGAGCCCCGCCTTGTAGGCGGCCAGCGTGATGATCCACTCACCGATGCCGCCGATGACGAACCGGATGCCGCGATCGGACGGGTTGTAGGTCTCGACGGCGAGGCGGAAAGCCCACTCAGTCTCGGTGCGCAAGTTGGGGTCGCTGAGGAAGGCGGCGCGGAGAACGTCGAAGGGCTGCGAACCAGAACTGGGAGGTGGCATGCCCAAGAGGCTAATCTGCTCCGCTTCTGCCAGCTGCAGAACCTCTTGCATTGCTCCCGCTAAGGGCCTGGATCTCAACCCAATCCGACTCAGCCAGCTTCGGTCTTGGGGGTAACGAATCTCGTCGCCTCGTAAGCGGTAGCAGCCACGCCGAGTGCATCGCCCGTCGGGTTGAGAGGCGCATTCAGGACAGCGCGCACCAGTCGACGGGGCAGGTCGGACGCGTCGCGCTCAACGTGCGTACGGAACACGTGCCACGCCGCTCCCACGGCGACGCCGTTGCCCACCTGCTTGTACGACGCTGAGTCCCGCTGGCCGGCGAAGGAGAAGGTCCGCTGAAAGCCCTGCAGGCGCGCGGCCTCGTGTGGGGTGAGTCGGCGACGCCGGCTGCCGACGACCGAGGTCTGGGTGATCGCGACCAGCGCGGGCAGGTAGGTCGGCGCCTTGGCTCGGATGCCCGAGGGTCGGAAGTGCATGACCGTCTCCCACAGGGAGCCGGTGTCCTGCGCCTGCCATTCGAGCTTGCGACGTGACTCGGGGAACGTCGCGAACGACTGGGTTGGCCCGCTTCCAGTCCCGGATGACGTCGCGGTGCTCGTCGTAGAACCGGGCGTTCTTGATCAGGATCTCGGACTTCCATCGAGGCAGGGCGTCCAGCTCGAGCGGATCGAGGCCACGCTCGGGGATCCACGCGTCAGCCCACAGTGGGAAGCCGGGGAGGCGGACGCCTCGTGCAGCCCACATCCGCTGGACGAGGTCGTCCCAGACATTCAACCCACGCTGTCTCGTCGGTCGTCAGCTGGTACTTCGCGACGTCCTGCGATGGCTGAGTCGTCGTCCAGGATCCACTCGACATCCCAGTCGTGCACGTTCCAGCCGTCGACGGGGCCACGGACCACAGTCGGCGGAACGTCCACCTCGGTCAGCGCTCGCTCCGGGCCCGACGTAGGTGCCCAGGATGAAGACTCGGTCGCGGACCTGCGGCGTCCCTCCGAGCGACGGCGGGAGGAAGTGCGGGGAGAACACCGATGGTGTCGACGAGACGCGGTAACCGATCTCGCGCAGCGTCTGGATGATGACGTCCCACTCGTGCGTGTGACGGGGGCCGGCGATGTTCCGCACGTTCTCGAGAAGGACAACAGCCGGCGTGCGCTCCTCGAGGATCCGTGCGATGTTCCAGAAGAGCGTGCCTCGTGCCTCGTCCATGCCGCGCTGGTAGCCCGGACTTCGAGAACGGCTGGCACGGAAAGCCCGCGGCGAGGACGTCGTGCGGCGGGACGTCGACCGGGCCGTCATCGGGAGTCGCCATGGTGATGTCGGTGTTGACGACAGGGCGCCGCGACTCCGGCAGCGGTTCCACCCAGTTGCGCAGGTAGGTCTGGCGCGCCTCGCGGTCGATCTCCGAGACGTAGACGCACCGTCCGCCGGCGTGGTCGAGCATGGCGTGGAAGCCGCCGATGCCGGCGAAGAGATCTGCGTACCTGAACGCTGCAGAGTCCTTCGCCATGCCAGCAAGCTTAGCTGAAGCGTCAGCTAAGTCAAGCTCCGCGCGCGGACTGGTTGAAGTGGAGCGGCAGGGCGTCGTTCATGGGAGGAGAGTCCTCTGGTCGTGCGCATCCCACAGGGTCGACCCGATGCGCTAGGGGCGAAGCATCACCTCGCAGGAGGTACTCCATCAAGAGGGTCCGACAGGCTGTGGAAACCAGGTCCCCGGTCGGGCTCCTGTGGACTCATGACCTCGTGGGCCACGGCGCCCGGGTCCCGACGCACCTGGCACTCCCACACCCTCACGACGTGCCATCCGTGATCTTGTGCCAGCTGCGTGGACCGCCGGTCGCGCTCGGCGTTGCGGCGCATCTTGTCGGCCCAGAGCTCCGCGTTGGGTCCGGTCCAAGGCGTCTTGCGGCCGTGCTCGGGACACCCGTGCCAGAAGCATCCGTCCACGAAGACGGCGATGCGGCGCGACGGCAGGACGAAGTCCGGGGTGCAGCCCTTCGCGATCTGCCGGTGGAGCCTGAACCGCCCGCCGGCTGCATGGACCGCCTGGCGAAGCAGGACCTCAGGAGCCGTGTTGACCTTGCGTCGCCCAGCGAGGTGCGCGCCCGCCTTCGTGCTGACCCACCGCTCCGCCACGGCTCCAACCTACGTCGGCAGTACCCCAGATTCGTACCCCAGAAAAGTACGGCAGTGAGGTGCCGAAATTGACGCGATCGGGTGCCCCGCAGCGCCCTGACCTGTGCTTATGCACCCTCTCACGGACCCCATTCGGGGATTTTGCAAGGAGGGGGTCAGCGGTCTCTTGGCTCCACCGCAGGTCAAAGGCCCATCCGCCTGGGGGAAGCCCTCTCTTGAGGGCCCTAGCCCCAGCAGGTTCGGTCACGGCGCTCCGCCCGGATGCGAGGTCAAGTGTGGGCATACCGGCACGAAGTGACCGCGGACCCGACCCGTTGGTTGATCAGATCATTTGGGTCGAGCCAAGGGTGATCAAGCTGCGGATGTGCGCGGTGGTCACCTACGTGAGGGGCGGTCGCCCGCAACCCGCAGCCACCGAGCCGACGTCGCCTCACTGGTGGTGGAGCGGCGCGACATCTCTGGTGCCTGCGCCGTGCGCGTGGACAGCGTGGTACTCGCAACGGCGCACTGTTGGACGCCGGGCTAGCCACGAGTCAAGTCTCTCTGCCTTCACCCTTTCGTCCGCCGCTGCCTTGTGCCTGGGCCACGGCGGCCGGCCCGCCGCAGGGGCACGACGCTGGGAGCTGCCGGGACGCTTTCGGGAGGACGGGTCTAGTTGCGCCACCGCACGGCGCCACAGATGCCGACGCGACGCGAAGCCCGTGGGCACCGCCTGGGCGGGACCCACGAGAAGGCGAGGCCGGCGGCATACCGCGTCTGGGCAGCGCCACAGCCCCTCACGGCCTAGCGTGGGGCCATGCGCGGAGAACTTCTCGACCGGTCCGAGCGGTCCGGCACGCCCGGCCGCTTCATGCTCCAGAACGAGCGGATGCTCAAGGTCGACCTCACCGGCACGGGCGGGTACTTCTATGCCCGCCAGGGCTCGATGGTGGCCTACCAGGGCGACGTCGACTTCGCCTACGAGGGCAGCGGCGGCCTCGGCAAGATGTTCAAGAAGGCCCTGACCGGCGAGGGCATGGCGCTGATGAAGGTGTCCGGCAGCGGCGACGTCTTCCTCGCCCAGGAGGCCGACGAGATCTTCATCCTCGAGCTCGAGAACGAGTCCGTCACCGTCAACGGCAACGCCGTGCTCGCCTTCGAGAGCAGCCTGACGTGGGACATCAAGCGGGTCGAGGGAGCCTCCATGGCCAGCGGCGGCCTGTTCAACACGACGTTCACCGGTAGCGGCCTGATCGCGGTGGTTGCACATGGCACCCCGGTGGTGCTGCAGGTCGACGTCCCCACTTTCGTCGACATGCAGGCCGCCGTGCTGTGGTCGGCAGGCCTACAGTCGTCGATCCGCAAGACGGCCAAGATGGGCGCGGTGATCGGCCGTGGCTCCGGCGAGGCCTACCAGCTCGCCCTCTCCGGTCACGGCATCGTCGTCGTCCAGGCGTCCGAGGGGCACCCGCCGCCGCCTCGAGGCTGACTTCGGGCGGGATGAGCAGATCATTCGGGCCGGGCCACGGGTGATCGCCAACGTACCCGATGATGCGCCTGGGGCGTCCCGACTCCTAGCGACGTGCGTGGGGCAGCCGCGGGACGTGCAGGTGCCTCTGGCGGCCGACCGCAGCTGCCACCCGGTGCGCGTCCTTCGTGAACGATGGTGGTGCCGTCTCGGCCGCTTCTGCCACCGCCTCGGGCAGCCGGGTGCGCAGCGACTCAACCCGGTCGAGTGCGAGCTCGGGATGCAGCTCGAGGGCGGTCGCGACATCGACCCAGTCCTCGACCGTCACGTCGCGCACCTGCCATGCCCTGCCAACCTTCATCGAGCTGCGCACGGCTTCACCCGGCTTCAGGTACGGCGCGTAGCTGGCCGCGTCGTACAGCGGCGCCAAGGCGACCCGAGGGCCCCGCAGCAGCAGGCTGTAGTTCTTCGCATGTGCGTCCGTGCCGCCAACGAGCACGTTGAACGCGAACGCGTCGAAGAACGCCGTCCGCACCGCCTCGCGGTCGGCAAGCCCTAGCGTGCCGAGCAGCGCCGCGACGTTCCTGACGCTCGGGCCAGCGTCGGCCTGGTACTTCTTCGACGACGGGTAGCTCATCGCCTGGAGCAGGTCCTCCTGGTGCAGACGCAGCCACTGCCCGCCACGGTCGCGGCGCCGGTCGTAGCGAGTGGAGACCAGGGTCTTCGCTCCGCCGAAGTCGACAAGCTCGACCTGGGCGACGCGCAGCCCGAGCAGCCCTGCGGCACGCAGACACACGAACTCGTTGACGTGCAGGTCGCCGAAGCGGGTGTCCGCGCGCGTGGGCTTCAGGATGTGGGTCGTCGGGGTGGAGTCGTTCGGCACACCCCAGGCGCCGTCGTCGAGCAGGTGCAGCGCGACCTTGGTCTGAGCGCCGGCCAGGCTCCACCGGCCCGAGCCGGCCCCGACCTCCCAGCCGGCATCGCGCACGGTCAGCTCGCGCAGCATGTCGCAGACTTCGGCCTCGGACAGGCGGCGCACGTCGCCGGTGCGCTGGGCCGCGTCCGGGGGGTCCACGTCGACCGGCAGCACCTGCACAGCCCCGGCGGCGTCACGCCCGACGTGTCGCAGTAGTGCGAAGGGGTTGCGCGCCGACACCTGGAAGCGGCGACCCCACTCCTCGCGCACGGCAGCGTTGTCAGGCAGCAGGCCATCCAGCCATGCCGAGACGACGCGGTTGCCGTGACGCCGCCCGGACAGCGGCATGGACAGCGACAGCGGGGTCGGGCTGGGCCCAGAGGTGTACCCGACGTCGTAGGTGAAGCTCAGTGCGCCACCGGTCGCCTGCTCCACCCTGCCGGCCAGCACGCCGTCGAGGAAGACGCTCATCTCGGTCATGACGATTCGCCGGCGAACATGTCAGCAAAGGGGTCCTCGTTCAACGAGCTGGGCTCGGGCGATGGCCCCAGCTTGACGGCCAGGCCGAGCGCGGTGAGCACGTCGAGCACCTTGCGGAGCTCGGCGCCGGGGTTCGATCCGGTCTCGAGCCGAGACACCCACTGTCGCGGGACGCCAGCGCGGTCAGCCAAGGCTTGCTGGCTCAGCCCGCCCTCTTGCCGGGCAGCGCGGACGGCGGCTCCAAGGTCGCGCACGGTGGTGAGCATGAGGCCTTCTCTCGGGCTGCTGTCTGGAATGCGTGACGTTTGTGGTTGTCACAGTACCATGACATAAGCATTTGTCATGCTACCCGGACAGGCTCGTGCGTCACGCCAGCCAGACAGAAGCGATGGGCCGGCGCCAGAGGTGACCACGAGCGAAGGGCGTTCCTTCGTGCCACCGACAGCTGTCGATCAACGAAGGGACCCCACTGGAGGAAGAGAGGCGGCGGAGACCGAACCACCTCCGCCACGCGAGGAGCCGCCTTGCAGTGGCTCCGCCATTGCCCAGATTGCGTCGGCTGTGCCCCCAGATTCGTACCCCAGAAGAGTACTGCAGTGGGGTACGAAATGGGCGTGATGGGGTACCCCACAACGCCCCCCGACGTGCTCAATCCCCCTCTCGCGGAACCCCTTCGGGGATTTTGCAAGCAGGGGGTCAGCGGCTCGAGTCCGTAGGACCCAACGCGCTGCGTTTCGGACGACTGCTTCCGGCTGGCACACGACGCACCTAGAGCCGTCAGCCGATGTGGAGCGCTCCGTCTCGGGCGGACTCGAGGGCAGCTGCCACCGCACCGATCGACACGACGTCCGCCCCGAGCGAGGACGCCACGAGTTCGGGCGAAGGAAGGTCGAGCTCAGCCGGTAGGAGCCGCCGAGCGACGGTGAGCGCCTCCGCCCCCAGCGACGAGGCCACGAGCTCGGGCGCCGGCAGGTCGAGCTCAGCCGGCAGAAGCCGCCGAGCGACGGTGAGCAGCTCCTCGACACCAGGCGCGAGGCCGCCGGACACGATGATGCGCTCCGGGTCGTAGAGGCTGCCGAAGACGCCCGCGATCCGGGCGAGGGTGGCGCCGGCGCGCTCGACGAGCGTGCGGGCCTCTGCGTCCCCAGCCTTGGCGAGGTCGATGACGGCCCGCGCCGTCACGGCATCCGCAGGCAGGGCACGAAGGGGATGGCCCGCCGGGAGGGAGCCCGACGCCACGGCCTCGGCGGCCCAGGCCTCGAGACGGTGCCCGATCCCGTAGGCGGCATCGACCCCCCGGATGTGACGGAGCACGACGACCTCGCCGACGCCCCCGTGGGCACCACGCAGCAGGGTGCCGTCGATGACGACGCCGGCACCCAGGCGGTGTCCGGCCAGCAGGGTGACGGTGTTCCGCAGGCCCACCGCGGCCCCTCGTGCATGCTCGGCCACGGAGGCGAGCACGGCGTCGTTCTCGACCCTCACGATCGGGACCCACGACGAGAGGAGGTCGACGAGGTCGGGGTTCATCCGCGCCCAGAAACCCTCCCGGTGCACCGGTGAGCGGCCGGACTCGTCGACCGGAGCGGGCACGCCCACACACACCGCCAGCACGTCGCCCCGCGACTGCCCCGCCTCGGCGAGGGCGGCGTCGATCGCGTTCACCACCAGCGCCCGCCGACGGGCGGCGGAGTCGTCGTCGACACCGGCAGAGATCGGTCGTGGTGGCCAGAGCTGCGTCCCCGCAGGTCGGCCACGGTGGTGACGAGGTGCCCCTGCCCGGCATCCACCCCCACGACGACCGCGGCGTCGGCGCACAGCTCGAACCGTCGCGACGGGCCGGCCCTTGCGGTAGTCGCCGCCGGCCCGCGCGTTGGCGAGCTCGCGCACCAGCCCGAGGTCGACGAGGTCGTCGATGGCCTCGATCGTCGTCGACCGGGACAGCCCGACCGCGGCGAGCGCGTCGCCCGCCGTGAAGACGTCGGCCTCCCACGCGAAACGCAGGAGCGCGTCGAGGCTGGCCCGCCGCGGAACGCCGGCTCGCCGCGCCACGGCGTCCTTGCCCAGCAGCTGCGTCACTACGTGTTGCCCACCGTCGTCCTCTGCGCCATTATGCAGATGGGCAATTTATTCGACCACAAAATCTACTGCGTGGTAACTACTCGTTCCCACCAGCGGGACCCGAGAGGACAACGACGTGCTTTCATCCCCAGATCACCCGACGGACCCTCCTCGCGGGGCTCCCCGCCGCAGCGCTCGCCACCGGGGCGGCCGGCTGCTCGAGCTCGAGCGGGCGAGAACCCGTGCGGTTCCTCCTCAGCAAACCCGAGGCCATCCCCTACTTCCGCGACCTCATCGCGAAGTTCAACGCCTCCCAGAGCGACGTCGAGGTCATCTTCGACACCTCCTCGAACCTCCAGGCCGGCTTCCTGCGAGGCAACCCACCCGACCTCGGGCTGCTGAACTACAACATGGAGATGGCGCGCTTCATGGCGCGCGGCGCGCTGAGCGACCTCAAGGACATGCCCGAGGCCGGCCGCATCCTGCCCGAGGTGCAGAAGCTCGTGAACCACCTCGCGGCCTACCCGGGGCGCACCAGCGTGCTGCCCTACTCGGTGATGGCCGCCTCGGTCATCTACAACAAGAAGATCTTCGCCGACAACGACGTCGAGGTGCCCGAGACCTGGGACGACTTCCTCGCCGTCTGCGACAAGCTCAAGGCCGCCGGCATCGACGCCGATCTACTCGACGTTCAAGGACGCCTGGACCGTCTCGCAGGGCCTGTTCGACTACACCGTCGGCGGGATGGTCGACGTCGCGGACTTCTACGAGCAGCTGCGCAAGGAGGGCACCGAACGTCGGGCCCGAGCTCGAGCGTCTCGTTCACCAAGGACCTCACCGAGCCGGTGAGCCGGATGGAGATGCTCGCGAGAAGTACACCAACGAGGATGCCGCGAGCCGCGGGTACGGCGACGGCAACCTCGCGTTCAGCAAGGGCGAGGGGGCGATGTACTTCCAGGGTCCGTGGGCCTTCGGCGAGATCGCCAAGAGCGGCCCCGACCTCGAGCTGGGCACCTTCCCGCTGCCGATGACCGACGACCCGGACGAGCGCAAGGTGCGGGTGAACATCGACCTCGCCGCGTGGATCCCCGAGGACTCCACGCACAAGGACGCCGCCCGCACGTTCCTCACCTACCTCTTCCAGCCCGAGGTCATGAACGCCTACAACGAGGCCCAGCTCGGCTACGGCACGACGACGGATGCCGCCCCGGTCACCGACCCGCGGATCGTCGGGATGAAGCCGTACTTCGACGAGGCGCGCTTCTACCAGGGGGCCTCGCAGGCCATCCCCCTGACGATCCCCACCGAGAACTACCTGCAGGGCATCGTCACCGGTGCCGCCGTCGAGCCGACGCTGCAGACCCTCGACGCCGACTGGGCACGCCTGGCCCTGCGCCAGTGACGCCCCGGACCACGAAGGACTGACGACCATGGCAACGACCACGGCAACCCGAGTCGCCGCACCACCGCCGCACCGACCCGACGGAGCACCGCGCAAGCGCCGCAGGGTCGAACCGATCTACTACCTCTTCCTGCTGCCGGCGCTGGTCCTGTTCACGCTGGCCATCACGCTGCCGGCGATCATGGGCATCTTCTACAGCTTCACGAACTCGATCGGGTTCGGCGAGTGGGACTTCGTCGGCCTGATCAACTACCAGGCGATGTTCACCGACCCGGCGATCTGGCAGAGCTACCTGTTCACCTTCGGGTTCGCCGCGGTGACGGTGGTCGTCGTCAACGTGCTCGCCTTCCTCCTGGCGGTCGGGCTGACCGCCAAGATCCGGATGAAGTCGGGGCTGCGGGCGATCTTCGTCATCCCGATGGTCATCTCGGGCATCATCATCGCCTACGTCTTCAACTACCTGTTCTCCAACTCGGTTCCGGCAGCTGGGCAGTTCGCTCGGCATCAGCTGGCTCAGCGAGAGCCTGCTCGCCAACCCCGACCTCGCGTGGGTCGCCATCGTCATCGTCACGGCGTGGCAGGCGATCCCCGGCACCCTGCTCATCTACATCGCCGGGCTGCTGTCCATCCCCGGGGACGTCTACGAGGCCGCCGACCTCGACGGCGCCTCGAAGACTCCAGGCCCTGCTGAAGATCACCCTCCCGCTCGTCGCGGGCTACGTCGTCATCAACGTCATCCTCGGCTTCAAGAACTTCCTCAACGCCTACGACATCATCGTCGGCCTCACCAACGGCGGCCCGGGCACGTCGACCCGGAGCATCGCGATGACGATCGTCACCGGCTTCACCGGCGGCGACTACGCCTACCAGATGGCCAACGCCACCGTCTTCTTCCTCATCACGATCGTGATCTCCCTCGTCCAGCTCCGGGCCACCCGCGGAAGGAGCACGCTCTGATGTCCACACAACCCGCTCTCGTCAACGAGAACGTCCAAGGGATCGAGAACCTCGAAGGAGGCGCCGCCCGCGGAGGGCCCTCCCGCCGCCGGATCGGCCACCCGTCCTGGACGACCACCCTGCTCCTCGCGCTCTGCTCGCTCACCGTGCTCATCCCGCTCTACGTCACGGTCTCGATGGCGTTCAAGACGACGGAGCAGGCCGTCGACGGCAGCGCCTTCTCGCTGCCGGCGCCGTTCAGCCTCGACGGCTTCACCGAGGCCTGGAGCCTCACCAACTTCCCCCGGGCGTTCACGATCTCGGTGCTCGTCACCGCGGGCACGGTCGTCGGCACGATCATCCTCGCGGCGTTCGCCTCCTACGCCATCTCCCGCAACTGGGAGCGCCGGCTGTTCCGGTACTCGTTCTTCTACCTGCTCGCGGCGATGTTCATCCCGTTCCCGGTGCTGGCCCTCGCGCAGATCCGGCTCACCGGCCTCACCGGGCTGGACAACCCGGCCGGCGTCACGCTGCTGCACATCATGTTCCAGCTGAGCTTCAGCGTGCTGCTCTTCACCGCGTTCCTGCGCTCGATCCCCATGGAGCTCGAGGAGAGCGCCCGCATCGACGGCGCCTCCACCTGGCAGACGTTCTGGAAGCTGATCTTCCCGCTGCTCGCCCCGATGAGCGCCACCGTCGGCATCTTCGCGTTCCTCGCCTCGTGGAACGACTTCATGATGCCGTCGCTGATCACGAGCGACCCGTCGCTGCAGACGCTTCCGGTCGTGCAGAGCATCTTCCAGACGCAGTTCAGCAACAACTACAACGTCTCGTTCGCCTCGTACCTGATGGCGATGGCCCCCGCGATCGCCGTCTACATCTTCACCCAGCGCTGGGTGATGGCCGGCGTCACCCAGGGCGCCGTCAAGGGCTGAGCCCGCGCGGCGCCGCGCCGCCCCTGCACCACCCGCGACCCGCCGTCACGACTCGACAGGAGGCTCCTTCGTGACCACCGCCGCCCGCCCGCACCCCGGCATCCGCATGCACGCCACGGACGCCGTGGTGGCGCCAGGCCGTCGTCTACCAGATCTACCCGCGCAGCTTCGCCGACGCCGACGGCGACGGGATCGGCGACCTGCGCGGCATCCTCTCGCGCGTCGACTACCTCGCCGCGCTCGGGATCGACGCCGTCTGGCTCAGCCCCTTCTACCCGTCGGAGCTCGCCGACGGCGGGTACGACGTCGCCGACTACCGCGACGTCGACCCCCGCCTCGGCACCCTCGCCGACTTCGACGCGCTGGTCGAGCGGCTGCACGCCAGCGGCATCCGGGTCGTCGTCGACATCGTGCCCAACCACACCTCCGACGAGCACGACTGGTTCCACGAGGCACTCGCCGCGGGCCGCGGCTCGACCGCGCGCGAGCGGTACGTCTTCCGGGAGGGCACCGGCCCCGACGGCGAGCAGCCCCCGACCGACTGGGTCTCGATGTTCGGGGGGCCGGCCTGGGAGCGGGTCGCCGACGGGCAGTGGTACCTCCACCACTTCGCCGTCGAGCAGCCCGACCTGAACTGGGCCCACCCCGACGTCCGCGCGGACTTCGTTCGCACACTTCGGTTCTGGGCCGACCGGGGGGTCGACGGCTTCCGCGTCGACGTCGCCCACATGCTGACCAAGGACCTGACCGAGCCGTTGCCGAGCAAGGCCGCGCTCGACGCGCTCCCGATCGACGGCACCCATCCCGTGCTCGACCGGGACGACGTGCACGACGTGTACGCCGAGTGGCGCGCGGTGCTCGACGAGTACGACCCGCCGCGCACCGCGGTCGCCGAGGCGTGGGTCGCCCCGGCGCGGGTCCCGCTGTACGCCAGCGCGACCTCGCTCGGCCAGGCGTTCAACTTCGACCTGCTCGAGGCCGACTTCGACGCCGAGCAGTTCCGCACCGTCGTCGAGAACAACCTCGCCCTCGCGGCCCGCTCCGGCTCGTCGAGCACCTGGGTGCTCTCGAACCACGACGTCGTCCGGCACGCGACGCGGTACGGGCTGCCCGCGCCCGGCCGCGCCCCCGACGGCCGCCCCGCGAACCGGCACGGCCGCGAGTGGCTCCTGGGCGGCGGCGTGGGTGACCTCGACGTCGCCGGGGGCCTGCGCCGCGCGCGGGCCGCGACCCTGTTCCTGCTCGGCCTGCCCGGGTCGGCCTACCTCTACCAGGGTGAGGAGCTCGGCCTGCACGAGGTGGCCGACATCCCTGACGACCTGCGGCAGGACCCCACCCACGCCAGGAGCCGCGGCTTCGACGTCGGCCGTGACGGATGCCGGGTCCCCCTTCCGTGGAGCCAGCGCCGGCCCGTCGTTCGGCTTCGGCTCCGGCCCGGCGCACCTGCCGCAGCCCGCGTGGATGGCGGGCTACGCCGTCGCCGAGCAGGAGGACGACCCGGGCTCGACCCTGGACCTCTACCGCCGGGCCCTGCGCCTGCGACGCGAGCTGCTCGCGGGCGAGGACCTCGAGTGGCGCGACACCGGCCGGCCCGACGTCCTGCGGTTCGCCCGGCACGGGGGGTGGGAGGTCGTGACGAACTTCGGCACCACCGACCTGCCCCTGGACGATGCCGAGGTGCTGCTGTCGTCGGGGCCGTTGCGCCACGACGTCGTGCCCGCGGAGACGACGGTCTGGCTTGCGCCGCCAGGCTGATCGCCCGCGACAGCAGCTGGACCCGGATTCGCACGCCAGAAACATACTCTGGGCGCCGACCTGCGTCTCTGCGCCGCGAGGCGGCCGTGGCTCGCCCATATGGCCCGGAACGCGGCAGCGCTCGCCCTGCCTCCATTGGACCGCGGTTGGGGATGCGTGCGGAGGGTTTCGCCGAACCACCACCAAACTGTCGACCAGCGGTCCAGTCCACGTCGATGCGGACGATGGCTGGCCAACTGGCGGCCCTAATGGGGCAGCTGCCATCCATCGCCTTGGGCCGTGAATGGACCGCGGCCCAGAACCGGCGGTGAGGGCCAGGCGTGTCGCGGCGACGGTCTCGCCGGGGATTCGAGGTGTGTGGCGGCTGCATCCGCGATGTGGCTCGACCGCCCGGTGACCGACTCCGGTCCGTCTAGGCGCAGCGCGCCGCATCGATCGCAGACCTCGCACACGAAGGAACCTGGCAGGGCGGCGCTCACGTCCCGAATGCGCCAGTCGTGTCCGCACAAATCGGGGTCTGGCCCGTCGCTGCGTTGGTTCCATCGCCAGAGCGGCACGGTGACCCTCCCCTGAGTGGTCGTGACTCTGTTCCTCCGCGAGTATGCGCTTCAGGGGCGAGCGTGGGAAGGTTCCGGCACTGGGCCCGGTGCCGTCCGGGGCGAGTCGAGCGCGTCGCTTCAGCGTCTCGGTAGGTCCTCCAGCGGTGCGTCCTGCAGCAGCGTCACTGGCCCCGAAATGATCCGGTTAGGCAAGCCGTGCTCGCATCGACGATCAACTTCTCGGTCCCGTGCACCACCGCATGGTCATTCGGTTCAAGCTTCGGGACACGGGCCTGTTGATGTGGCAGGTGACGGCTCGCGACATGACAGCGGCCAGGCCCCGGCGAATGAGGGATCGGGCTGCAGTCATGTCCTCTCCGCCGTGAACTATCCGCACGTCGGCAACGTGTATCCGTTGTTCGGGTCCGCGCTCTCCGTGTGGATCACCGCAGCGCGTCGAAAGGAATCGTCATGCTCAGTCCCCGGTCGATCCTGGCCCCTGCCGCCGTCGTCACCACCGCCCTGATGGTCGCCCTGACCACTGCGAGTCCGGCTGTGGCTCGGGGCCACTCGATCCTGCGTGAGGATCTCCAAGGCACCTTTCCGCTGACCGCCCCGGTCAACCCCAGTCCGGTGATCGCCGGCGTCAACCCGGGTGGCGCGCCCTGGGTCGTAGACGAGGGTAGCGAGGCCCGGGTGCGTGAGGACGGCCGCATTCGCGTCGAGCTCCAGCACCTGGTCATCCCGAACCGGGTACCCGGCAACCCGGCTCCCTTCATGGCGGCCAGCCTGGTCTGCGACGACATGGTCGTCGACTCCACGCGGCCCTTCCCCGTGACCGAGGACGGCAACGGCCTGATCGAGGATCGCATCAGCGGGACAAAGGACTGCGACGACCCCGTCGTGCTCGTCCGGAGCGCCGCGAACCCGGAGGCTCTCGGCAACTACTTCGCCGTCGCGATGGAGGACTGAGGGTCCGCGAGGAGCAGCGTCCCTACGCGCGCTGCGGCAGCCGGAGCTCGAACGTCACGGGCTGCCCGTCGGCCGGCGGCCGGTACGCCGCCTCGCCGCCGTGCCCGCGGGCGATCTCCCTGACCAGGTAGAGCCCGGGGCCGGTGCCTGCGGACGGGCCGGCGTGCGAGAACCGCTGGAACACGGCGAGCACGCGCGGGGACTACCTGCAACGACTACGCAGGGTCTCCACGCCCTCTCCGGTCGGGTCGTCGACGTGCGACTCGCGCCCGGTCATGGCCACCACGAGCGACAGGAGCGGTCCCTCGACGCCTGGACCGGTACCGGTGGACCAGTCCTCGTCTGTTGCCCGAAGGCCGAGCCCGGCGAGCCGGCTGCGTGCGGGGGCCGTGCGCGAAGGAGCACGCTCTGGAAGGTTCGGCTGGTGGCCGGGGACGGCGTCAGTGCCTTCTGTGTCGACGCGCTGCGCTCTCGCCGGGGGTGTCCAAGCCGGCACGACTCCCCCCGGCTCGGGTCGGGGATGCGGTTCGTCACGGCCGCCCCACAGCCCTCTCGACGCCGCGGTGGTCGCGTGACAGGCTGCCGAGGACCAGTGACCCCGCAAGCCCCCGGAGGCAGCATGTTCGTGCAGATGTTCACCGGCAAGGTGGGTGAGGCGGAGGCTGTCCGTGCCGTACTGGAGGCCTGGCCGACGGGAGCCGGTCAAGGCGCCCAGGGTTGGTTGGGCTCGACGGCGGGGATCACGGACGACGGCCAGCTCGTCGTGCTCGCCCGGTTCGCGTCGCAGGACGCGGCCCGCGCCAACAGCCAGCGGGCCGAGCAGGCCCAGTGGTGGGAAACGCTTGCGGCGAACCTCGATGGCGAGGCCTCGTTCTTCGACAGCATTGAGGTGGATGAGGACCTCGCCGGCGACCCTGACAGCGCCGGCTTCGTCCAGGTGATGCGAGGACACGTCAGCGACCCCGCGCGCGCCCGGGACCTGGCCAGCAGCGACCCGGAGGCATGGGCCGGGTTCCGACCGACATCCTCGGGTCGCTCATGCTTAGCCACGACGACGGGGAGTACGTCATGGCGATCTACTTCACCTCCGAGGCCGATGCCAGGGAAGGCGAGAAGACCGGAGCCCCCGCGGAGCTCGCGGCAACCATGCAAGAGATGGGCGCCCTCGAGCTCGGCGAGGTCACCTACTACGACCTGCGCGACCCGTGGCTGCTGTCGCCCACCTAGGCCGCGGGTGACATCACGTCAAGAAGTCGAGGAGTTGCCATGACGAAGGGATCCGGAACCGAGACAGACCCTTGGGTGCTGACCACAGCCCCGGGCTCGTCGAGCTACACGATGTACGCCGACCCTGACGCCGACCCTCCGGCTCTGGTCTGCCAGGTGGGGTCCACGACCCTGCGCTACCAACTGAGCGCGGTGGAGGACCTGCACCGCTGGCTCGTCGAGCAGGCTGGGTGGGTCGACCTCGGTGCCGCGGACGAGAAGAAGGACCCTGCCCCCGGCACCGTCGAGGCCTGGGGCAGGTCACCGCAGAACCCCGTCGGTGGTTGGTACGGGCTGCGCAAGGGCTACCGGGGTCGATTCGGGACGTATCTTCCGCCGCTGCTGGAAGCGCAAGGACTCGCAGAAATCACACACCAGCCCCGCAACAACCAGATCCGCGCCCTCTGAGCCAGCTAGCCGCCGCGGGCCTCCTGCGGGAGGTCGCGGCTGACCCTGGGTTTGCGGCTGCCGTCCTACGTGGTGCGACCGTGCGGGGCCAGGGATAGAAGGTTGCTCCCGAGGGACGATGGCCGCGTCCATTGGACGGTCAGAGAACCACGCGGCCGCGGCCGGGTTCGGCGCACGACGGAAGGTATCCGGGTGTGTTGGGCCGGCTCGCGTCTGGCACCAGCGGGCCCGCGTTGGGTTGCGGGGTCTGACCGGTTGTTCCCCGAGCTGGTCACTGCGAGAGTGGCCGTGTCAGCAGTCCCCTCGAAGGAGGTTGTCATGAGCGTCTACAAGGTGATCGACATCATCGGCACCAGCACGACGTCTTGGGAAGACGCGGCAGTGACGGCCGTGAAGACCGCAGGAGCCACGGTCCGCGACCTTCGCGTCGCCCAGGTGGTGCAACAGGATCTGGATCTCGGTGAGGGCGGCGAGGTCACCTACCGGGTCAAGCTCCAGATCTCCTTCAAGTACGAGGCCTGAAGCGGGCCACTCAAAGCCGCGTCACATGGCCCCGTGCCGTCCCGGTAGCGGCGGGCTGCGTCACTGCGCAGGCAAGGTCCTCTCGTCCAACTCCGCGAGGAAGTCGCGAGCTTCGGAGACCGCAGGATCGGACGGTTCGGCGCGTCGCATAGCGCCTCGCAGGATCCTCGCTGCCTGCACCGGGTCGCCCTTGCTGTCGGCTAGCACGATGGCGTTGAGCAGGCTCTCCCGTAGCGGGGACGACTCGCTGATCGGGTCTGGGGGCCCGTCTCGAAAGAACCGTATCCAGGTGCCCGCAGGGTCGATCAAGCTGAACCCGGAGACGCCTCCAGCGTTCTTGCGAGGCCGTGGGCGAGTGATCCGGGGATAGCCCGAGACCGGAAGCTTCCCGTATCGCGCCCGGAGCCCGGCCGCGAAGGTCTCGAATATCGCCTCGGTGTCGGCGACCAACACTCCGCAGGTGCTGGGTGTCTGTTCGGCGAGGTGTCCATCGAGTCCGTAGTACTGGAATGGAAAACCGTGACCTTCCAACGCGACGAACGGGTTGGGCCTGGTCTGCTGCCCGCTATTTCGCGGTCGCGACCATGACAGGTGAGTCTCATCGCCGCCAGTCGACCTTCCTGCCACCGGTATTTGAGTGCGTTGAGCCTCGGCCCGAGGCTCAGAGGACGGCGAACAACGAATGGATGTTGCCCTCGGGGTCGGCGAAGAAGCCCGTGTAGTGGCCCCAGGCGGTCTCGATCGGGTGTGCGATCGGTGCGGCACCGTGCGAGGACAGCCACGCGAAACGCTCATCCACTTCGGCACGACTCAAGCACTGGAAGTTCAGTTCGAACGCCTGGCCCGTGAACGCGATCCGATAGTCGGCGTGGTCGTCAGTGTTAGCACCCATGCCGGGTCGCGAGAAGATCGCCAAGCGCACACCCTCGCCGCCGAACGCGACGTAGAACTCCTCCTCGACCACAGGCACCAACCCCAGCGCGTCACGGTAGAAGGATGCCAAGGCAGCAACATCGTCGGCGAGAACGGTGATGCCTTCGAGTACGGGTTTGATCACGCGCTGACCCTAACGGGATGAGTGGCCACGAAGGACCCTGCTCCCTCCTGTCGGCGCGCGCGGACCGCGGTGCGTGATTTCGCCGCAAGCGCGCCGTGTCCGCGGACCCAGGCCGCCGCCTGGCACTGGCGCGTGCCACGTCGCTGCTCGTGTGCGAGGCTCGGAGCCCGGACAGATCCGTGCGATGGAGAGTGGAGCGCGAGGGTCCGATTCACCGCGGGGCTGTAGCAATGGCTGCCAACACACGCGTTGCTGTGCGTGCTCATGTGGGACACAGGGAAGTTGATCACCCCGCAGGCCGCGCAGGCCGCGCTGTCCCGCTGGGACGAACCGACTTTAGACTGCAGCCAATGACCGCTCGAGCCCTCCTGATCTCCGGTGCGGGTCGCTACGCCGACCCGTGGCATCCGTTCGCGCGGACTTCGGCGGCGATCGCCGAGATCGTGACCGAGGCAGGGCTCGCAGTGCAGATCGCGGACGACGTCGACGACGCCCTCGCCGGTCTCGCAGGGTCCGCGCCCGACCTGGTGATGCTGAACATCGGCGATCCCGAGGGCCCGCGTCCCGAGAACGCCGGCAGTGCAGTTGACCCGCGCCGAGATCGAGCTTAACCGGGCAGAGCAAGCCTTAGTTCTCGCCCGGAGCGACGTAGCGGCTAGCCGCGCCACTGTCAACTCGCTCATCGGCAAGCCCTCGACAACCGAACTCCCAGTGGCAGCCTGGGTAACCGTGGCCGACTCCGGCGCACAAGGGGCCCTAAAACGCCGACCAGAAGCACTGGAAGCCTTAGCCCACATCGAAGTGGCGCGGGCCGCAGAGTTG
>CAVWRI010000004.1:0-85615 GCA_963757405.1 uncultured Actinomycetota bacterium | reverse complement strand
CGACCTGTGACGGTGGACCGGTGAGCGACGAGCGACCCGACCGCCCCGACGAGCCCGACGAGCCCGACGAGCCCGACGAGCAGCGCGGCAGCGAGCCCGACGAGCAGGGCGGCACGGAGCCCGCACCGGGCCGCGGCGGGTCGCCGGTCGTCGACGCCCGCGGCACGCGGTGCCCGGTGCCGGTGATCCGGCTCGCTCGCGCGGCCCGCGACCTCCCGGAGGGCGCCACCGTCGTGCTCCTCGCCGACGACGTCGCGGCCTGGTCCGACGTCCCGGCCTGGGCCCGGATGAAGGGGCACACGGTGACGCTGCACGACGAGGACGACGGCTGGACGGCCTACCGGGTGGTCATCGGTCCTCAGCGTCGCGGCGGTCAGGACCCCAGGTCGACCTGAGGCGCCTCGAGGGCCTCGGCGAGGCGTTCGACGTAGAGCTCGCGGGGCCACTCCTGCGCCCCGAGGTGCCGGAGGTGGTCGGTGGCCCACTGCACGTCGACGAGCCGTCGCGGGTCGCCGTCGGCGTGCACCCGGTCGACGAGTCCCACGAGGGCGACCTTCGAGGCGTCCCGGACCGCGTGGAACATCGACTCCCCCGCGAACAGGCCGCCGACGGAGACGCCGTACAGACCCCCGACGAGCTCTCCGTCCTGCCAGGTCTCGACGCTGTGGGCCCACCCGAGCTCGTGGAGGCGGCCGTAGGCCTCGGCGATGTCGCGGGTGATCCAGCGGCCCTCGCGGGAGGGGTCGGCGCAGCGCTGGACCACCTCGTCGAAGGCGGTGTCGACGCGCACCTCGAAGCGGTCGAGCGCCCGGCGCAGGGAGCGCCGCACCCGCAGGGCCCCGACCGGCAGGACGCCGCGCGGGTCGGGCGACCACCACCCGATCGTGCCCCCACCGTGCCGGCCCAGGCCCATGGGGAACAGCCCGAGGCGGTACGCCGCGAGCAGCGTGCCGGGCTCGAGGTCGGCGCCGGCGGCCACGAGGTCGTCACCGGGCGTGGCCCGCGCGGCGTCGAGCAGCCACGGCGTCCCCGGGGGCTCGACGGGCGGGAAGACCACGGCGGTCAGCGGTCGGGGTCAGTCGCGGGCGGTGCGCACGAGGGGCGCGATCTCCTCGGCGGCCTCGGCGCCGTAGGCCGTCTCCACGCGCTCGAGGAAGGTGCTCCGGGTGACCACGTACTCCTGCGTGCCGACCGTCTCCAGGACGTAGGCCGCGAGGACCGAGCCGATCTGGGCGCAGCGCTCGTGGTCCAGGCCCCCGGCCAGGCCGACGAGGAAGCCGGCCCGGAAGGCGTCACCGACGCCGGTCGGGTCGACCCGCTCGACGTCGCCCGCCACGGGCACGTGGATGGCGTCCTGGCCCTTGGTGCGGATGTCGGCGCCGTCCTTGCCGCGGGTGATGACGCGCGTGGTGACGCGGTCGTCGATCTCGGCCTGGCTCCAGCCGGTCTTGGTCTCGGTGAGGTGCGACTCGTACTCGTTCGTGAAGAGGTAGTCGGCACCGTCGATGAGCTTGCGGATGAACGGGCCGTCGGCGAAGGCCAGCTGCTGCGAGGGATCGGCGACGAAGGGGATGCCGCGCCCGCGGCACTCCTCGGTGTGCCGCAGCATCGCCTCGGGGTCGTCGGCGCCGATGAGCACGAGGTCAAGCCCCCACTGCTCGTGGATCGGGCCGAGCTCGATCATCCTGGCCTCGGACATCGCCCCCGCGTAGAAGGTCGCGATCTGGGCCATCGTGTCGTCGGTCGTGCACACGAACCGGGCCGTGTGGCGCGAATCCGAGATGTGGACGTGGTCGGTGACGACACCGTGCCGGGAGAGCCAGCTGCGGTAGTCGGCGAAGTCCTCGCCCGCCGCCCCGATGAGGATCGGGCGGGCACCGAGCGTCGCCATGCCGAAGCAGATGTTGCCGGCGATGCCGCCGCGTCGGATCTCGAGGGAGTCGGCGAGGAAGCTCACCGAGATCTTGTGGAGCTGGTCGACGACGAGGGAGTCCGAGAAGCTGCCCCGGAAGGTCATGAGGTGGTCGGTCGCGATGGACCCGCTGACGGCGATCTGCACGGGGAGAACCTACCCCGGCGAACGGGTGGCCCGGACCCCAAGGACGCGGAGAGGGCCCGTGCCGGCGGCACGGGCCCTCTCGGGGCGGACCGGTCGAGCCGGTCGCCCAGCGGTCAGCTGAAGCTGTCGCCGCAGGCGCAGGAGCTGCCCGCGTTGGGGTTGTCGATCGTGAAGCCCTGCTTCTCGATGGTGTCGGCGAAGTCGATCGTCGCGCCCTCGAGGTACGGGGCGCTCATCCGGTCGACGACCACCTCGACCCCGCCGAAGTCGCGCACGAGGTCACCGTCGAGCGTGCGCTCGTCGAAGTAGAGCTGGTAGATCAGGCCGGAGCAGCCGCCGGGCTGCACGCCGACGCGCAGGCGCAGGTCGTCGCGGCCCTCCTGGGCGAGCAGGGACTGCACCTTCTCGGCGGCGACGCCGGTGAGGACGACGCCGTGCGCGGCGGGCTCGGCCTCGGTCGTCGGGGCCTCGGTCTGGAGCTGGTCGCTCATGGGCTGCACTCCTCGTGCTGGCGGTGGCCTTCGGTCCGGCCGGGTCGCGGTGGACAACCCCTTGGGGCCGCCCCGTGTTCCCGGTCTCACCACCAAGGATACGTCCGACCGGCCACACTCCCGTGCGCGGTCCGTCCCGTGGGCCCGCCGGGTCCGCCGGATGCCGTGCCGAGCGCCCCCGGGCGCCGACCCGGTCAGCGCGCCGGCGACCAGGTGCGTGCCACCCGCGCGGTCCGCGCGGCGAGGGTCTGCACCGGGTCCGCCACCATCGCCTCGACCCCGCGCGGGGTGTCAGCGACGGCATACGTGCCGGCCAGCCCGAGGCTCATCGTCTCGCGCCGCCCGACGAGGCACTCCCCCGCCACGAGCACCGTGGCGCGACCGGTCTCGAGCGTCGCGGCGGCCACGCCGGCGACGACGGAGCCGCGCATCGTCGACCAGTCGACCCGGCCCGCGCCGGTGACGACGAGGTCGCTGCGCGCGGCGGCCACGCCGAAGCCGCACTCCCGCAGCACCTCCTCGATGGCGCTGACCCGACGGCCGCCGAGGGCGAGGACCGCGTAGCCCAGGCCGCCGGCCGCGCCGGCGCCCACCTCGCGGTCGAGGCGGCGCGGCATCCCGCTCAGCAGGTCGACGGGCGGGCTCGGCAGGGCGCGGTTGACCAGGTCCGTGAAGTGGCCGACGGCCGCCTCGAGGGCGTGGGCCTGCTCGGCCGACGCGCCCTTGCGCGGCGCCTCCACCGCGCTGGTGCCCTGGAGGCCGAGCAGCGGCGTGTCCTCGTCCGTCGCGACGACGAGGTCGACGCCCGAGAGCCGGTCGACGAGTCCCGGCAGGCCGATGAGGGCGTCGGGCGCGGCCGCGCCCAGGGCAAGGCCGCCTCGGGCGAGGGCGGACGCCGGCCCCGCCCCGAGCGCCGCCAGCAGCCCGGCCCCGACGTCGTTCGTGGCGCCGCCACCGACACCGAGGACGACCTTGTCCGCCCCTTCCTCGATCGCCGTCTCGACGAGCTGCCCCACGCCCCACGTGCTCGTGAGGGCGGGGTCGCGCTCGTCGGCGCCGAGGAGGTGGAGGCCGCTCGCCTGCGAGGCCTCGACGTAGGCGGTGCGCCGGCCCTCCCGCTCGACGACGAGGACCGCGGCGGGCACCTCCCGGCCGAGCGGGTCGCTCACCGTCGTCGCGACCGTCGTGCCGCCGAGGGCCCGGGCGAGGACGTCGAGGAAACCCGGACCGCCGTCGGAGAGCGGGAGGAGCTCGACCTCGTCGTGGGGTGCTCCGGTGCGCCATCCCTCCCCCATCGCGGTCGCGGCCTGGACCGGGCCGAGCGAGGACCCGAAGGAGTCCGGGGCGATGAGGACGCGCACGCGGCGAGGTTATCGGCCCCGAGGACGCGGGTGGAGCCCGGCTGTCAGCGGTCCTCGATAGCGTGCGGGGAGCAGGTACACCGAGGAGGCCACGATGACGACGAACGATGCGGCGGCGGACGGGTCCGAGGTGCCGCACGACACGACGGGGCTCGGGTCCGGTGAGCGTGCCGACCTCCTCGAGGCCCTGCGCACGCAGCGCTACCTCTTCCTCCACACCGTCGACGGCCTCACCGACGAGCAGGCGGCCGAGCGCCCGACCGTCAGCGAGCTCTGCCTCGGCGGTCTCGTCAAGCACGTCGCGGCGATGCAGACGGAGTGGTGCGACTTCATCGAGCACGGGCCGGCCGCGATGGGGGACGAGTCCGTCGAGGACTACGCCGCCGGGTTCCGGATGGCGCCCGGCGAGACGCTGGACGCTCTCGTCGAGCACTTCCACCAGGTCGCCGACCGCACCGACGCGCTCGTCGCGAGCCTGCCCGACCTCGATGTCTCCCAGCCGCTCCCCCCGGCGCCGTGGTTCGAGCCCGGCGCACGCCGCTCCGCCCGCCGGGTCTTCGTCCACCTGGTCGGCGAGATCGCCCAGCACGCGGGCCACGCGGACATCCTGCGCGAGAGCATCGACGGCCAGAAGACGATGGGCTGAGGGCGGTCGCTCGGGTGCCGCGGCCGGCCGCCGCGGCACGGACCGCCGGGGCACGGACCGCCGGGGCACGGACCGCCGGGGCTCGCGAGTGCGCGAACGGCATACGATCGACGGTGTGACGACGACGACCGGTCCTGCGCACGCACCGCTCCCGCTCCTCGTGCTCGGCCAGGGGCGCGACCTCGCGAGCGAGCGCGGGGTCGAGTGCCCCGGCGACCTCCCCGCGCCGTCGAGCCCCGACCTCGTCGAGCGCGCCCGGGCCGCGAAGGCCGCCCTCGGCGACCGCGTGTTCGTCCTCGGCCACCACTACCAGCGCGACGAGGTCATCGAGTTCGCCGACGTCACGGGCGACTCGTTCAAGCTGGCCAAGGAGGCCGCAGCGCGCCCCGACGCCGAGTGGGTCGTGTTCTGCGGCGTGCACTTCATGGCCGAGTCGGCCGACATCCTCACGGCCGACACCCAGACGGTCGTCCTGCCCGACCTGGCCGCAGGCTGCTCGATGGCCGACATGGCCGCGATCGACCAGGTCGAGGAGTGCTGGGACGAGCTCGTCGAGGCGGGCGTCGCCGACCTCACCGTGCCGGTCACCTACATGAACTCCTCGGCGGCGATCAAGGCGTTCACGGGTCGGCACGGCGGGACGATCTGCACGTCGTCGAACGCGAGGACGGCCCTGACCTGGGCCCTCGACAAGGCGGGCCAGGGCGGCAAGGTGCTGTTCCTCCCCGACCAGCACCTCGGCCGCAACACCTACGCGCGCGACCTCGGCGGGCCGCTCGAGGACTGCGTCGTCTGGGACCCGCACCGCCCGATGGGCGGCCTCACCCCCGACCAGCTGCGCGACGCCACGATGATCCTGTGGCGGGGGCACTGCTCGGTGCACGGCCGGTTCTCCGTCGAGGCGGTCGAGGCGGCGCGCCGCGAGATCCCGGGCGTCAAGGTCATCGTCCACCCCGAGTGCCGCCACGAGGTCGTCGAGCTCGCCGACGAGGTGGGCTCGACGGAGAAGATCATCAAGACCGTGGCCGCCGCGCCGCCCGGCACGTCGTGGGCGGTCGGCACGGAGCTCAACCTCGTGCGCCGTCTCGCGGCCCAGTTCCCCGACCAGCGCATCGTCTTCCTCGAGAAGAACGTCTGCTACTGCTCGACGATGAACCGCATCGACCTCCCCCACCTCGTGTGGGCGCTCGAGTCGCTCGTCGACGGCCGGGTGGTCAACCCGATCCGCGTCGACGCCGAGGTGGCGCACTGGGCCCGGGCCGCCCTCGACCAGATGCTGGCGCTGCCCGGTGAGACCTCCAAGGACTGAGCCAAACCCCCACCCGCGATGAGCGTGGAGCGGGCCATCGTCAGTTGAGCCGGATCCACGTGTCGCGTGCAGCTCCGAGGCGACCACAGCTCGTGTCGGCCAGCTCCAGCTGGAGAGCCACCCCAGTGCTGACGACCCGGGAGTAGACGGTCTCGCAGCCCTGCCCCGCGCCTGCAGGGCGCAGGACGATCCCGCCGTCGGGAGGCAGGGCGACGGCTCCACGCTCGTCAGGGTGGACCCCGTTGCCCTCGCTGTCGATGAAGTACTCGCCTTCGCGCGGGGAGCTGCGCACGACGACGAGAACTGTGCCAGTGCCCTCGAACAGCCACGTGCCCGCGACGTCGGTCATGAACTCCGGCTCGGTGGCCGGGCGCCGGTCTTCCTCGTTCGGGCCCGAGACGAGCATGGCGCCCGCGAGCGAGGCAGGCGACACCCGCACGAAGTCCCAGACGTCGCCGTCGTCGAACAGGTCGCACTGGGGCGTTCCCAGCACCGGCGTCAACGTCATCCTGCCCTCGTCGCTCTGACGCACCGTGGCGTGGCACCGCTGTCCGTTCTCTGGGAAGTCGAGGACGTCGCCCTCCAGCGCAAAGGGCTGCCGGTGCTCGCTCGCCGTGACGTAGGCCTTGGCGGTGTTCGTGAAGCCGATGCGTCCGTCGAGGGTGAAGTGCCAGAGCCACCCGCCGCCACGGGGATACTCCGACAGCCACACTCCGGCGAGGTCTGCCGGGGTGACCACTGGGGGCGTCGCGGGCATGGTCTCCTCCACCCGGGTACGCCACAGCGCGGTGACCGCAAGGACCAGGGCGGCGACGGCGCAGGCCGCGACGGCCCACTCCCAACGGCGACGGCCCCGGTCCCGGCGCGCCGCGGGGTGCAGTCGCTCGTGCAGCCGTGCCTCGAGGAGGTCGAGGTCTTCATCGGTCACGTCGACGCCTCGTGCGTACTCGCGCAGCGCGGTGGTCACTCGGCGCTCGTCGATGGTCATCGCGACTCCCCCAATCGGTCCTGGAGCCGCGCGAGGCCCCGGTGGGCGTGTCGCTTGACCGAGCCCAGCCCGATGTCGAGCATGGCCGCGGTTTCGGCCTCGGTGAGCTCGAGGTAGTAGCGGCAGACGACGACCTCACGCTGCCTCGCGGGCAGCGTCTGGACGGCGGCGGCCAGCCGCCGGGCGTCGTCGTGCTGGAGCATCCTCGACTCGGAACTCGGCGCAGGTCCGTCGACCGAGGCGAGGCGCTGCCGGGTCCGACGCGCTCGGATCGCATGACCCTGTCCGGATCGACAACGGTTGATGACCGCCGCGCGCAGGTAGGCGTGCGAGGAGCCTCGGTCACGCAGGCTGTTCCAGTTGCGGTAGAGGGACAGGTACGCGTCCTGCACGGCGTCCTCCGCGGCCTCACGGTCGCCGAGGAGGCAGTATGCGAGGCGAACGAGTCCGCTCGCGTGGGTTCGGAACAGGACGCCGAACGCCTCTTCGCGATCCGCGCGAGGTGGTGCTAGCCGGGCTGCCGGCGACATCTCACGCATGAGCACCTCCGAGTGAGGACGTTCCCTGCACCAAGGTCCGGGAACCCCCTCCAAGGTTGACAGCGCGAGGGCACGAGTTTCCCGTGGCACTGTTGGTGGTCCGACGCCGGCCGGCGCGCGCCCTCAGCGGGGCAGCGCGCCGAGGCGGGCCAGGAGCACCGCCTCGGCGACACAGACCTTCTCGAACTCCCCCAGGTGGAGCGACTCGTTGGCGCCGTGGGCGCGCGCGTCGGGGTCCTCGACGCCGGTGACGAGGATCGCGGCCTCCGGGAAGCGCTCGGCGAAGGCGGCGACGAACGGGATGGAGCCGCCCACCCCGATGTCGACCGGCTCGACGCCCCAGGCGTCCTTGAACGCCGCCCTGGCCTCGTCGTAGAGCGGGCCGTGCGCGTCGGCCTCGAAGCCGAGCCCGTGCTCGTCGAGGACGACCTCGACCTTCGCCCCCCACGGCGCGTGCTCGAGGAGGTGGTCGCGCAGGCGCTCGAACGCCTCGCGGTCGTCCTGGTCGGGGGCGATGCGCATGGAGATCTTCGCCGAGGCGCTGGGCACGAGGGTGTTGGACGCGCGCTCGACCGAGGGGGCGTCGATGCCGATCGTCGTGATCGACGGCTTGGTCCAGATCCTCGACAGCAGCGGCCCGGTGCCGATCGTCGAGACACCGTCGAGCAGGCCGGACTCGGTGCGCAGCCGCTCCTCGGGGTAGTCGAGGTCGGAGGCCTCCCCGGAGCGCAGGCCGGCCACGGTGACGTCGCCGGCGTCGTCGTGGAGGGTCGCGAGCAGCCGGACGAGCGCCGTGATCGCGTCAGGCACGGCGCCGCCGAACATGCCGGAGTGGACGCCGTGGTCGAGGGTCGTCACGGTGACGACGACCCGCACCATCCCGCGCAGGGTCGTCGTGAGCGCCGGCTCGCCGATCGCCCAGTTCGTGGAGTCGGCGAGGACGATGGCGTCGGCCCGCAGCCGCTCACCGTGGCGCTCGAGGATCGTCGGGAGCGAGTGCGAGCCGATCTCCTCCTCGCCCTCGACGAAGACGGTGACCCCCACCGGCAGGTCGCCGGCGTGGGCCCGCAGCGCGGCGAGGTGCGCCATGACGCCGGCCTTGTCGTCGGCGGCGCCCCGGCCGTAGAGCCGGCCGCCGCGTTCGGTCGGCTCGAAGGGCGGGCTGTCCCACAGGGCGTCGTCGCCGGGAGGCTGCACGTCGTGGTGCGCGTAGAGCATGACGGTGCGCGAGCCGGGCGGGCCTTCGGCCCGGCCGATGACGGCCGGGCGACCGCCCTCGCGGACGATCTCGACGTCGAGTCCTTCGGCCCGCAGCAGCGCGGCGGTCGCCTCGGCGCTGGCCTCGACGTGCGCCTGGTCGAAGGCGTCGAGGCTGACACTGGGGATGCGGGTCAGGGCCTCGAGGTCGGCGCGGACCGAGGGCATGAGGGTCGCGACACGGTCGCGCAGGGTCGAGATCTGGTCGGTGGTGAGGATGTCGGTCACCCCAGCGACCCTACCGACGGCACCCGCCCGCTCGGTCCCCGGTCGCGCCGACGGCGTGCACGGCATCCGTCCTCCAGCGCCTAGAGTGGGTCTCGTGTTCGGACGCAGCAAGACGACCAACGAGAAGCTCGAGGACGAGGCTCTCCACCCCCAGCGTGACGGGGCCAAGAACCGGCCCACGCCCAGGCGCAAGGACCAGGAGGCGGCCCGCCGGCAGCCGCTCGTCGTCGCCGACCGCAAGCAGGCGAAGAAGCTCGACCGCGCCAAGCGCAACGAGCAGCTGACCAAGACCCGGCAGGCGATGTTGACGGGCGACGACTCCGGTCTGCCCGCGCGCGACAAGGGCCCGGTGCGCCGCTACATGCGCGACTTCATCGACGCCCGGCGCAACCTCGCCGAGTTCATGCTGCCGATCATGCTCGTCGTGCTGGCCCTGAGCTTCCTGCGCACGGGCTCGAGCACGATCCTGTTCTTCGTCACGATCCTGACCTACAGCATCCTGCTCGTCGCCGTCGTCGACACCTTCCTCATGTGGCGCAAGCTGCGCAAGCGCCTCGTCGAGAAGTTCGGCGCCGAGGCGGCCGGTGCCAAGGGCAACGCGATGTATGCCGCGATGCGCGCCTTCCAGCTGCGCCGCTCGCGGATGCCGCGCGCGCTCGTCAAGCGCGGCGAGTACCCCTCCTGACCCACGGGTCCCTGGCCGCCTGACGTCCGGACCGACCGCGCCCGGTAGTCGTCAGGGTGCGCCGAGCGCCTCGGTGGCGAGGCACAGGGCCGCGAGCATCGAGCCGTAGCCCTTCGCCCCCAGGTCCGACCGGTCCCGCTCGGCCCGGTCGGCGGGGCACCTGGGAGCGGCCCCTCCTCCAGCCGTCGGTTCCTCCGGGGCGACGACGACGTCCTCGTCGCACACCCCTGCCCGCGAGGTGGGCGGCAGGGCCGGGAAGACCTGCTCGTCGCGCGCGCAGCTCAACGTCTCCAGCGACTGGCTGGACAGCACCCAGCCGAGCGGCGCCGAGATCGAGGGCCGGCTCGGCTGGTAGAACACCTTGACCGGGGACCCCCGCCAGGCGTCGACGGCGTCGCAGAGCGGCTGCCGCTCCGCCTCCAGCGGCGTGGGAGGGTACACGGAGACGCCGCCGGACGACGAGGGCGGCGCGCACCCGGGCACGACCCGAGCGGACGAGAACTCGTCGAGCGCCCGGTGCAGCTGGCTGTCCGTCGAGGACAGGCCGGCGGTGGCGGCGCCCTTGGTGAGCAGCGGCACGAGGACCTCGTTCTTCGCTCCCCCGGCGTCGACGGCGATGTCGCTGCCTGCTCCGTTGTCGAGGTAGACCAGCACGGGGACGAGCAGCGGCCCGCCGGCCTCATCGGCGCCAGGACCACCCTCCGTGACACCCGGGTCACCCGCAGCCTCCGCGGCCCGCCTCGGCAGACGTGAGAACGCCCTCGTTGTGGGCCCGCAGGGTCGGCATCCACTGGCCGGCGAGGTCGACGACCGTGCCGATGCCGTCGTTGTCGGCGTACCCGCCGTCGACGATCTGCTGGCTCGCGGGGTCCGTCGACCCCGCGGCACAGCCGCTGCTGACGACGCCCGACGGCGTCACGTACGGGAAGCGCGACGCGAGCAGCGCGACCGTGCTCGCCCGCAGGGTGGGCACCGCGTCGGTGCAGCCGATGCGGAGCGTCGCGAGGAGGTCGACGCTGTCGGGAGGGGCGGTCGCGGTCTGGCAGTTCTGCGCGTCGGGCGCGGTGTCGAGGGCCACCTGGCTGAGCAGCGTGCGGCACCGCGTCGCGACGGACGTGCCGTTGAGGACGAGGGCGCCCGGGACCCGGTCGGTCCCGCCGCCGAGGAAGGGGTCCCCCAGTCCCCCGACTGCGGCCTCCCAGTCACGCTCGATGAGCCCGGCACGGTCGACCCAGCCCTCCTCTCCCTCGGTCGGGAACGCGAGCCCGGTGACCGACCGCAGGGGATCGCGGACGAGCAGACCCGCGACCGCCGCCCGCAGCGCCGACGGCCCCGCCATGGCCCTCACGGCGTCGAACGCGCTGCCCCCCTCCGACCCCGCGAACGCCGACACCGTGAGGCCGACGGCGCCACCGCTGGCACCGGACGACATCAGCGCGCTCGCGCACGGGCCACCGGCTGCGTGGAGGGCGTCGGTCGCCAGGGCGGTCCACGCCGCGGCACGGATCCCGCCGCCCTCCGCCGCGAGGAGGAAGACCGGGCGCACCCGGTGCGGCGTGCCGGCCAGCTGTACCTGGCACGCCTCGTCGGCCGGCAACGCGCGCAGTCGGTCGCCGAGCGTGGGACGCGCCGCCAGCGTCCCCTCCCCGGCGGCCCGCAGCCCGTGGACCCGGGCGTCCCCGCCGGTGAGACCGACGGCGACGGCCGTGAGGACGATGATCGTCATGACCGGGGCGGTCCGCAACACCGGCGTCCGGGGCCGCGACAGGACCTCGGGGGCCCCACCGGACTGGAACAGGATGACCGTGGCTCCGATCGGGAGGGCGATGGCCGTGACCGCGAGCAGGGCCACCTCGATGACGCCCAGCGCGGCGAGCACCCCTGCGGGCATGAACCCCAGGAGCAGGAAGAGCGCAACACCCGCGAGGAGCAGGCCCCACGCACCGCGCCGCGACCACGTCGCGGAGGCGGAGTCGAGGACCAGCCCCGGGGTGAGGGCGGTGAGGAGCTTCGCCGGGCCTCCTTCAGCCACCCAGCGGCCGACGACCCGCACCGCAAGCCAGCTGACGACCGCCCCGAGCAGGCCGACGAGGAGGTAGGCGAGGTTCCAGCCCCCGCGACCGAGCGCCACCGGGGCGACGAAGGCCCGCACGAGTCCCAGGCTCGGGATGACCATCACGAGGACGCCGAGGACGTCGCCCACGATCCCTGTCGTCGTCGCCTGCGCCGCCGTCACCGGGCGTCGATAGGGACTCCACGGCGGTTCCGTCCCCGGACGGCGGAAGCCGAGGGAGGCGCCCCAGATGACCAGGGGGACCAGGGCGGCGATCCAGAAGCGCCACCCGATGACGTCGAGTTGCAGGAGCACCGCGGAGACGAGCCCCCCGACCCCGATGACCACGGCGCTGAAGAGCCAGGGCGGGAGGTAGGGATGGCGGTAGGGCGCGGCCGAGGGCAGCACCCGCATGGTGACGTGGTGGCTCCGCAGCCGGCCGATCACCCAGACGAGGACGGCGACGAGGAGGTTGAGCAGGGCAGCCAGGCCGAGCCGCACGATCGGGTTCTCGTCGGCCCACTGACGTTGCACGTCGGGGAACTGGTCGAGGATGTCCGAGCCGGAGGCCAGGCCGAGAACGGCGAACGGGATGACGACGAGCAGCGAGAACCGGTGCGTGTACAGGGCCCGGAGCACCCGGCCGACCGGCCCCACGCCGCCGCCGACGTCGGCGTCGCCGTACGGCGTCCCTGCCGCGGCTCCTCGTGCGTGGTCCGACGCCTGGCGTCCCGCGATGACGGCCGCGAGGACCGCGAGGGCGAGGCCGCCCCACTTGCACAGGGATGCCGTCGCGAGCAGGTCGGCCCAACCGCCCCCGACCGGGAGCCCCGACCGGCCGATGAGGAGCAGCGACTCGACGGTGTCGGCCGTGGCGCCGACGAGCAGCGCCACGAACGACAGGAGGTACCACGGTCGGGCGGCCCCGGGCTGGCGGACCTTGCGGCCGAGGAGCACGCCCGCCGCTCCGGCGTACAGGGCGATGAAGACGAGGTCGACGATGCCGTACGCGAGCATCCAGGAGCCGAGTCCGGGGACGACCGCGACCCTGGTGTCGAGCGCCTCCCAGGCCTCGACCGTCGCCGACCGCCCGTCGAGCACCCCCGGGCCGGTCAGTCCGGTCAGCGAGTAGGCGCGCCGCTCGACGACGACCTGGCCGACGAGCCCGTCGAGCTGGGCGAGCACGATGAGGGCGGCCGCGACGAGCGACATCCAGACACCGATGCCGAGGGCACGCCACGAGAGCAGGGACGCGGCGAACGACTCCCTGGCCTCGGCGTCCGTGGGCGGTGCCGAGCTCGCGACGTCCGACATCACGACCCCCCTTCGAGCCCAGGACGTCAGTGTCCCGCTCGGAGGCCTTGCTTCAACAGACCCGAACGGACCATGTCGGCCGGGCCACCGGGAACCGCGTGGGATGGGCCACCCCGGGTCAGGGGGCGGCCTCGAGGCTCATCGGCCCGTAGACCTTCTCGCCGTCACGGTGCAGCGTCACCGCCGCGACCCCGGCCGCCGCCAGGTCGTGCCAGACCTCTCCGAACCACGACTCGGCGTCGGACTGCGTGGGGAACGCCGTCTCGCTGAGGCCCTCCCCGGACATCGCGCTGCCGTCGGCGTCCTCGTAGGTCCACGTCCACTCCTCGCTCACTGCTCGCGCACCCCCACCTCGACGAACGGCGGCTTCGAGACCGTCGCCGCCACCTCCCGGCCGCGTACGTCGACGGCGACCTCGTCGCCGAGCGTCACCGACCGGTCGAGCAGGGCGAGGCCGATGCCCTGGCGCAGGGTCGGCGAGAAGGTGCCCGACGTGACCTCGCCGACGACCGCACCCGAGGAGTCCTTGACCTCGCAGTGCGAGCGCGGGATCCCGCGGCCGGTGACGACGAGGCCGCGCATCAGGCGCGACTCCTTCGCGGCCCGCTGGGCGGTGAGCGCCTCGCGGCCCCAGAACTGCGGCTTGTCCCAGCCGACGGCCCACGCCGCGCCCGCCATGACGGGCGTGATGTCGAGCGACAGGTCGTTGCCGTGCAGCGGGTAGCCCATCTCGGTGCGCAGGGTGTCGCGCGCCCCGAGGCCGGCCGGCAGGCCGCCGCGCTCGGTGACGGCGGCGAGCACGGCATCCCAGACGGATGCGGTGACGTCCCACGGCGGGACGAGCTCGTACCCCTTCTCGCCCGTGTACCCGGTGCGGCAGACGATGACCGGCAGGCTCTCCCAGTCGGACTCGACGAAGCTCATGTAGTCGTGGCCGACCGGCAGGCCGAGCCCGCGCAGCACCTCGTCGGACTGCGGCCCCTGGACGGCGATGACGCCGTAGCCGTCGTGGAGGTTCTCGACGACGATGCCTTCGGGAGCCGCGGCGGCCAGCAGCTCGACGACCCGCCCGGTGTTCGCGGCGTTGGGGATGAGGAACACGTCGTCGTCGGAGCGGAGGTACTGGATGAGGTCGTCGACGACGCCGCCGGTCTCGGTGCAGCACATCGTGTACTGGGCCTGGCCGGGTCCGATGCGGCGCAGGTCGTTCGTGAGGCACGCGTTGACGAAGTCGGCGGCACCCGGGCCGGACACCCGCGCCTTGCCCAGGTGCGACACGTCGAAGACGCCGACGCGTTCGCGCACCGCCGTGTGCTCGGCCACGACCCCGCCGCCGGGGTACTCGATGGGCATCGACCACCCCCCGAAGTCGGCCATCTTCGCGCCGAGCGCGACGTGCCGGTCGTGGAGCGGTGAGCGCAGGAGGTCGGTCATGGTCGGCACGCTACCGCCTGCCGGCGGCCCCTCCCACGGTCGATAGTGTGCCGGGCATGACTTCCCTGTCCCTGACGACCCGCACGCCCGCCGAGCTCCCCGTCGACACGCTCGTCGTCGGCTCGGTGCGCACCCCCGACGGTGCCGACCTCGCGACCGGCCACGGCCTGCCGCGCAAGGCGGTGGTGCACCTGCAGGCCGTGCTCGCCGACCTGGAGGCGACCGGCAAGGACGACGAGGTCGTCCGCGTCGTCGCGGTCCCCGGCGTCAAGGCCACCTCCGTCGTCGTCACCGGCCTCGGCGACGGCACGAGCCGCCGAACGTCATACTCCCCCACCGCGCTCCGGGGCGCCGCCGGTGCCGCACTTCGCACCGTGCGCACGAAGAAGACCGTCGCGATCGCGCTGCCGACGCCGGACGTCGAGAGCCTCTCGGCGGTGGCCGACGGTGCGTACGCCGGCTGCTACGCCTACGACAAGAAGGCCCCTCAGGGCGCCCGGGCGGCGGGCGGCCGCGCCGCGGCGAAGGCCGCCGGTCCGCGCGTCCAGGTCGTCTCGGGCGCGGGCCAGGGCAAATCCGCCAAGGATGCCGTCGCCCGCGCCGCCGTGCTCGGCGCGGCCCGCGACTGGGCCCGCGACCTCGTGAACACCCCGCCGAACCACCTCTTCCCGCAGTCCTTCGCGGACACCGTGAAGAAGCGCGTCGCCGCGTCCAGCGCGAAGGTCTCGGTCTCGGTCCTCGACGACAAGGCTCTCGTCAAGGGCGGCTTCGGCGGCATCAGCGGCGTCGGCCAGGGGTCGGTGAACCCGCCCCGCATCGTGACGATGTCGTGGGCACCCGCCTCGCCGACGGCATCCGTGGCGCTCGTCGGCAAGGGCATCACCTTCGACTCGGGCGGCCTCAACATCAAGCCGTCCACCGGCATGGTGACGATGAAGTGCGACATGGCCGGGGCGGCGGCCGTCGCGGCGACCGTGCTCGCCGCCGCCGAGCTCGGCCTCCCCGTCGCGGTGACCGGCTACCTCTGCCTCGCGGAGAACATGCCGAGCGGCACGGCTCAGCGCCCGAGCGACGTCGTCGTCATGCGCAACGGCACGAGCGTGGAGATCCTCGACACCGACGCCGAGGGACGCATGGTCCTCGGCGACGGACTGTGCCTCGCGAGCGAGAAGAACCCCGACTGGGTCGTCGACATCGCGACGCTCACGGGCGCGCAGATGATCGCGCTCGGCAACGACATCGCCGGCGTCATGGGCAACGACGACGCCTTCCGCGGCCGGGTCGTCGACGCCGCGGGCGTGGCGGGCGAGGGCGCCTGGCCGATGCCGCTGCCGGCCGAGCTCCGCTCCAAGCTCGACACGCCCGTCGCCGACATCGCGCACAAGGGCGACCGCGACGCCGGGATGCTCACCGCCGGCCTGTTCCTCCAGGAGTTCGTGGGCGAGGGCATCCCGTGGGCGCACGTCGACATCGCCGGCCCGGCGTTCAACAGCAAGGGGGCCAAGGGGCACACCCCCAAGGGCGGCACCGGGTTCGGCGTCGGCACGCTCCTGTCGCTCGTGGAGTCGTCGGTGTCCTGATCCCGGGCCTCTCGACGCCCCCACCATCTGCGGCGGGTCCCACGCCGCCGGACACGGCCGCCCCGCCGCCCTCGTGGGCAGCGGGGCGTCGTCGCGCGGGAGCGACCGGAGGTCAGCCGCCGCTCTTGCGGCGGAACATCTGCTGGGTCGCGCTGGACTCCGGTCCGTGGGCGTGGTCGACCTTGGAGTGCTCGGAGTGGTCCGAGACGTCGGCGCCGCCGTGGGACTTCTTGGCGTCGAGGGCGGCGCGGAACTTCGCCTTCACGTCCTCGTCGACCGCAGGGCGCGGCTTCTTCGGGCCTGACATGACTGGTCCTTCCGTCGAGGGTGGGTGTCCCCCACCCTCGCAGACGCAAGGGGGTCGATCCACCACGAATGTCGTCGTCCCCGTGGCGCGGATGCCGTCCGGACCGGTCGGCGGCGGCCGGCGGGGATGCCGGTCAGCGCTCCCCCGGGCGTCGCTGGCGCGCCGTCCACTGCCGCATCCGGGCGGGGTAGCCGGTGAGGTTGACGTCGTAGACGGGGATGCCGAGGTCGCGGGCCACCTCGAAGGCAGCCGGCCGCGACGGCAGGGCCCGCCGCGTCCACTCGCCGTCGTGCGCGATGAGGACGACCGTCGTGGCCGTGACGTTGGTCGCCGGCTCGACGTAGGCCTCGACCCCGCGGCGCGTCTCGACGAAGTCCCGGAGGTGGGCACGCGCGGCACCCAGGTCGCCCCCGCCGTGCGGTGCCCGCTCGCCGCGACCGCGTCTCCACCACGCCATGCGCACACGATAGGGCGTCCTGCCCGGCGCACCCTGTGACCACCCCGGGGACCGCGTGTGCGCGACGGGCTCCGTCAGTGACAGGATGCTGGGCAGCATTCGCGGCGCCACCCGCCGCGGGCGCCGCCACCGCCGCCACAACGAGGGAGCGCACCGGGATGCCGGCCACCGCCGAGACCACCCATGACGTCGTCGTCCTCGGGGGAGGGAGCGGAGGCTACGCCTGTGCGCTCCGCGCCGCCGAGCTCGGCCTGAAGGTCGCCCTGGTCGAGAAGGACCTGCTCGGTGGCACCTGCCTCCACCGCGGCTGCATCCCGACCAAGGCACTGCTCCACGCGGCCGAGGTTGCCGACAGCACCCGCGAGGCGGCGAGCTTCGGCGTGCGCGCCACGTTCGACGGCATCGACCTGCCCGGTGTCACCGCGTACCGCGAGGGCGTCGTCGGCCGGCTGTTCAAGGGGCTCCAGGGCCTGGTGTCCTCCCGCTCGATCGACTACGTCGAGGGTGAGGGCCGCCTCGAGGGCGACCGGACGGTCGTCGTCGGGGACCGCCGGCTCGTCGGGCGCCACGTGGTGCTCGCCACCGGGTCCTACGCCCGCACCCTGCCGGGCCTCGAGCTCGGTGGGCCGGTCATGACGAGCGACGGGGCGCTCGCGCTCGAGCGGGTGCCCGACCGGGTCGTCGTCCTCGGCGGTGGGGTCATCGGCGTCGAGTTCGCGTCCGTGATGCGCTCGTTCGGCGCCGAGGTGACGATCGTCGAGGCACTGCCGCGGCTCGTGGCCGCCGAGGAGCCCGCCGTGAGCAAGACGCTCGAGCGCGCCTTCCGCAAGCGCGGCATCGCGTTCCGGACCGGCGTGGCCTTCGAGTCCGCCACCGTCGACGGGGACACCGTGACGGTGCGGCTCGAAGGTGGTGACGAGATCGTCACCGACGTGCTGCTCGTCGCCGTCGGGCGCGGGCCGGTCACCGAGGGGCTCGGCTACGAGGAGGCGGGAGTCACCCTCGAGCGAGGCTTCGTCATCACCGACGAGCGCTGTCGTACCTCCGTCGAGGGCGTGTACGCCGTCGGCGACATCGTCCCCGGGCTGCAGCTCGCACACCGCGGGTTCGCGCAGGGCATCTTCGTCGCCGAGGACATCGCCGGGCTCTCGCCGCAGCCGGTCGTGGAGTCGACGATCCCGCGCGTCACCTACTGCGACCCCGAGATCGCGTCGGTCGGGCTCACCGAGGAGCAGGCCCGTGACGTCCACGGCGAGGTCGAGACCTACGAGTACAACCTCGGCGGCAACGGCAAGTCGCAGATCCTCCGCACGCAGGGTTTCGTCAAGCTCGTCCGCGCCAAGGACGGTCCCGTCGTCGGCGTCCACATGGTGGGGTCGCGCATCGGCGAGCAGGTCGGCGAGGCACAGCTCATCGTGGGCTGGGAGGCGCACGCCGAGGACGTCGCGGCGCTCGTCCACGCCCACCCCACCCAGAACGAGGCCCTCGGCGAAGCCCACCTGGCGCTCGCAGGGAAACCCCTCCACGCCCACAACTAGAGTGACTACCGCCACCGCCCACGAAGGAGAGCTGTCCCGATGTCAGAACGCGTGAAGATGCCTGCGCTCGGCGAGTCCGTCACCGAGGGGACCGTGACGCGGTGGCTCAAGAACGTCGGCGACTCGGTGGAGGTCGACGAGCCGCTCCTGGAGGTGTCCACCGACAAGGTCGACACCGAGATCCCGTCGCCGGTGGCCGGCACGCTGCAGGAGGTGCTCGTCCAGGAGGACGACACCGTGCCCGTCGGGGCCGACCTCGCCGTCATCGGCGATGGCGCCCCCCGACCGCGGGTGGCGACGACCAGCCGGCGGCCGCGGAGCAGGCCGCCGAGGCCGAGCAGGCCTCCCCGGCGGACCAGGGCGACGGGCCCGACGACGCCGTCACCGACCCGGCCGACGGCGGGGCGGTCGCCGAGGCCGGCGACGAGGGCGGCCAGGAGCCGGCCGAGCCGCAGGCCGACGCGCAGGACACCGCGCCGCAGGCGCAGGCGCAGGCGGCCCCGGCCGCGACCGGTGGCGACTCGGGGGGCGACTCCGGTGGTGGCGGCACGACCGTGAAGATGCCGGCGCTGGGCGAGTCCGTCACCGAGGGCACGGTCACCCGCTGGCTGAAGCAGGAGGGCGACGAGGTGGCGGTCGACGAGCCGCTCCTCGAGGTCTCGACCGACAAGGTCGACACCGAGATCCCCTCGCCCGTCGCGGGCACCCTCACCACGATCCTCGTGCAGGAGGACGACACCGTCCCGGTCGGCGCCGACCTCGCGGTCGTCGGCGGCTCGGGGGGCGGCGGTCAGTCCGCGCCGGCCGAGCAGGCCCCCGCGCCGGCCGCTGCTGCGCAGGAGCAGGCCCCCGCCCCGCAGGAACAGGCCCCGGCCGAGGCCCAGGCCCCGCCTGAGCAGCCCGCGCCCGCCGCCGAGCCCGCAGTCACCGCGCCCGCGCCCGCCGAGGAGCCCGCGCCCGTCGCCCGCGAGTCGGTGCCGCAGCAGGCCACCGACGGCGCCGCTGCCTCGACAGCTCCGGCACCGGCCTCCTCCGCCGGCGACGGCGACCGGGACGCCGCGGCCTACGTGACGCCCCTCGTGCGCAAGCTCGCCGCCGACCACGGCATCGACCTCGCCTCGGTGACGGGCACCGGCATCGGTGGCCGCATCCGCAAGCAGGACGTGCTCTCCGCGGCGGAGGCCGCGAAGGCTCCCGAGCCGACACCGGCCGCCCAGGCCCCGGCCCCGTCGGCGCCTGCAGCCGCCGCGCCGACCACCGACTCCAAGCGGGGCACGACCGAGAAGATGTCGCGGCTGCGCAAGACGATCGCGCGCCGGATGGTCGAGTCGCTCCAGGTCTCGGCCCAGCTGACGTCGGTCGTCGAGGTCGACGTCACCCGCATCTCGCGGCTCCGGGACCGCGCCAAGGGCGACTTCGCCAAGCGCGAGGGCACCAAGCTCAGCTTCCTGCCCTTCTTCGCGCTCGCCGCCGTCGAGGCCCTCAAGGCCCACCCGACCGTCAACGCGAGCATCGAGGACGACGAGGTGACCTACCACGGGGCCGAGCACCTCGGCATCGCGGTCGACACCGAGAAGGGCCTGCTCGTGCCGGTCCTGAAGAACGCCGGCGACCTCAACATCGCGGGCCTGGCCCGCGGCATCGCCGACGTCGCGGACCGCACGCGCAACAACAAGATCATGCCGGACGACCTCGCCGGCGGGACCTTCACGATCACCAACACCGGGTCGCGCGGCGCCCTGTTCGACACGCCGATCATCAACCAGCCGCAGGTCGCGATCCTCGGCACGGGTGCGGTCGTCAAGCGCCCGATCGTCGTGACTGCAGAGGACGGCGAGACGATCGCCATCCGCTCGATGGTCTACCTCGCCCTCTCCTACGACCACCGGATCGTCGACGGTGCGGATGCCGCGCGCTTCCTCACGACGATGAAGCAGCGTCTCGAGGAAGGCGCCTTCGAGGCGGACCTGGGCCTCTGACCGGTCCGGTCACGCACCCGATGAGCCGCGTCGTCGTCACCGGGTCCTCCGGGCTCGTCGGCACCGCCCTCGTCGCCGCGCTCCGCGAGCGTGGCGACGAGGTCGTCCGGCTGGTCCGTCGCCCCCCGCGCGCGGCGGACGAGGTCCGCTGGGACCCGTCCAGCCGGGTCCTGGACCCGCGCGTGCTCGACGGCGTCGACGGGGTCGTCAACCTCGCCGGGGCCGGGGTCGGGGACCACCGCTGGTCGCCCTCGTACAAGCACGTGATCCTCGCGTCGCGCACGGACGGCACGCACGCCCTGGCGACGGCCATCGCCGCGGCCGACCACACGGTGCGGCTCGTCTCGGGGTCCGCCGTCGGCTACTACGGCGACCGCGGGGACGAGGAGCTCACCGAGGCAAGCCCGCCGGGGAGCGGGTACTTCCCCGACGTCGTGCAGGCGTGGGAGGCCGCAGCCGCACCGGCGGTCGAGGCCGGGGCCGCGGTGTCGTTCGTGCGGTCGGGCATCGTCCTGGCCCGCGAGGGAGGGGCGATGGCACCCCTCCTGAGGCTCCTCCGCCTGGGCCTCGCCGGACCCATCGGGTGGACCGGGCGGCAGTTCTGGCCCTGGATCACCCTCGCGGACGAGGTCGGCGCGATCCTGCACCTCCTCGCCCGGCCGGACGTCACGGGACCCGTCAACCTCGCGAGCCCTCAGCCCGCCCGCCAGCGGGAGATCGTCGGCGCCATCGGTGCCGCCTTCCACCGGCCCACCCTCCTGCCGGCCCCACCCCCGGCCCTGCGGATCTACCTCGGCGAGTTCGCCGGCGAGATCCTGGGGGGCCAGCGCATCGTCGGCGACGTGCTTCGCGACAGCGGCTACGCGTTCACCCACCCCGACCTCGAGGGCGCCGCCCGCTGGCTCGTCGCCTGAGCCCACAGCCGGACGCAGGCCGCTCCGGCCCCGGCACCCCCGATTTCCCGCTCACGGCACCGGCCGCAGGTCGGACACCCGCCAGCCGACGTCGGTGCGGACCAGGTCGACGAGGACGGGTGCCCCCGCGGCCGCAGGACGTGGCGTGGACCCGGAGGGCCCGGCCACGGCGTACGCGCCGGTGTCGATCCGGGCCCGCAGGACCGCCGCGTCGGCCGACGCCGAGACGGTCTCTGCCTCGACGACCACGTAGCGCAGTCCGGTGAGCCGCAGCCCCGACCGGGCCAGGTCGTTCACCGCGGCGGTGTCGCGCGCCGCGGCTGCCGAGCCCGGCGCGTCCGCCGCGTGGAGCAACGACGCGGTCGCCTGGCGCCACGCCGACGCCCGGGCGTCGGCGAGCACCTCGAGCAGCGCCACCGGCCGGGTGGTCGGGGCAGCGGGGTCGGCGCGCGGGTCGACAGCCGCGTGGGCAGGCGCGTCAGCCGACGGGCCGGTGCGCGGGTCGACAGCCGCGTGGGCAGGCACGTCAGGCGACGGCCCCGTGCGCGGCCGTCCGGCGGTCCCGGCGACGCGTCCGTCGCGGGGGCCGCCTCGCCGCCGTGCTGCCCCGGCGAGCGTGCCTGCGCGAGCCCGTCCCACGGACCCAGGGCGGCCACGGCGAGCACGAGGACGCCGAGGAGCGCGACGAGCACCGCCGCCGAGCCCAGCACACGGGCGCCGACGCCCGCGAGCCGACCGCCGACCTGCCGGCGTCCGTGCCGTCCGCCACCTGCCGCGATGCCGTCGTCGGCCCGCCCGCTCCCAGGGCACCCCGCCCGGCCCGGCCGGCGGGTGGCGGTCGACCCCACCAGCGGGACCCCGCGCAGCAGCCGAGCACGCCGGCGCAGCCCCGTGGCCGCCCGGGCGAGCCCGCCCGTCGGAGGCGCTTCGCCGTCCTCGCGCCCCGCCGCCGCCCGGAGCCGGTAGGTCACCGCGCTCACCTCGTCACCCCCGCGCACGAGGTCGAGGGGCTGCGCCGGGGCCACGTGGAACAGGGCCCACGCGAGCTCGTGGGCCCTGGGGCGGCTCGCCGCGTCGGGGTCGAGCGCCGTGTCGAGCACCCGCACGAGCGGCTCGGCCCCGGACCCGGCCAGCGAGATGTCGGCGAGCCGTGGCCGCAGGCCGGGAGCGCCCGGCACCGACCCGGTGAGGCACAGCCAGCCGAGGGCACCGAGCGCGTAGACGTCGGATGCCGGGCTCGGGTCCGCGCCGAGGAGCACCTCGGGCGCGACGTACCCCTCGGTCCCCCACACCCCCGGCGAGACCTCGCCGAGGACGTGGCCGAGCCCGAGGTCGCCGAGCAGCGGGCGGCCCTCGAGGTCGAGGAGCACGTTGCCGGGTGAGACGTCGCCGTGGACGACGCCGAGGTCGTGCAGGCGGCCCAGCGCCGACGCGACCGGCGCCAGCACCGTGACGACCTCCCCCGGCGCGAGGTGCCCCCGTGCCCGCACGAGCCGGTCGAGCGAGCCTCCTCGCAGGTGTGGCATGACGACCGCGAGCCGTCCGTCGGCGAGCTCGACGCACCCCTCCACCGGCACGACGTGCGCCGACGCCACCTGCGCGGACACCGACGCCTCGCGGGCGGCGGCCTCGACCGCGCCGAGCGCGGCGTGCACCACCTTCACCGCGACCCGCCGCCCGTCGGCGACGGCCACGCCGGCCCAGACCTCGCTCGTGCCGCCCCGCGCGAGCAGCTCGCCGAGCTCGAACCCCGGGACGTCCGGCGCCTCCGGCACCTCCGGCACCTCCCCCTCCCCCGGCGGGTCCGGCGAGCCCGGCACGGACGGCCACCCGTCCACGTCCGCTGCGCCCCACGGCATCCCCACGTCGTCCATGCCCCCACCCTGCCGCGGACCGGCAACCCGGCCGCGAGCTTTTCCACAGCCCCACCTAGGGTTGGCGCCATGACCGCCGACGCCCCGACGATCCTCGCCACCTCCGGTGGCTACCGCTCCGGCCACCGCACCCAGCTCGAGTTCGACGCCCTGGTGCACCACGCCGTCGAGCTCTCCGGTGCGCACGGCCGCCGGCCCCGCGTGACCTTCGTCGGCACGGCATCCGGCGACCCGCGGCACATGAGCTACTGGGCGCACGAGGCCGGCCGCGTGGCGGGCTTCGACGTCACCTGCCTCGACCTGTTCCCGATGCCCAACCTCGACGACGTGCCGGGCCACCTCCTCGAGGCGGACGTCGTGTGGGTCAACGGCGGCTCCGTCGCGAACCTGCTCGCGGTGTGGGACGTCCACGACCTGCGGCCGGCCATGCGCGCCGCGTGGGATGCCGGGGTCGTGCTCGGCGGCGTCTCCGCGGGCTCGATCTGCTGGTACCTCGGCGGCTGCACCGACTCCTTCGGCCCCGAGCTGCGCGCCGTGACCAACGGCCTCGGCCTGCTCCCCTACGGCAGCGGCGTCCACTACGACTCCGAGGAGACCCGTCGCCCGACGATCCACCGGCTCGTGGCCGACGGCATCCTGCCCGAGACCCACTGCACCGACGACGGCGTCGGCCTGGTCTACCGCGGCACCGACCTGGTCGAGGCGGTCAGCGAGACCGACGGCAAGGGCGCCTACGTCGTGACGCGCGAGGGCGACGGCGTGCGCGAGGAGCGCCTCGAGCCCCGCCGCCTTCCCTCCCCCTGAGGCCACCTCTCCCGACTCCGTGCGACGTGCCTGCGGTTCTGGGCGCCGATGCCCTGCGAGAACCGCGCGCACATCGCACGAAGTCCGGCTTGGGGGTCAGGCTCGGCGGGTCGGCGTGTCGACCGGCACGACGCGCTGCTCCGCCGCCGAGACCCGCGCGGCGTCGATGACGGCGAGTGTGTGCACCGCGTCCCACGGGTCGACGGGCATCGCGGCCTGCGGGTCGTCCGACGCGAGCGCGGCCGAGATCGCGCGGTAGAGGTCGGCCTGGGTCGTCGTGCCGCGCGCCACCGGTTCCCGCTCGTCCCCCCGGTACAGCCACCCGCTCTGCGCGGCGGCCTCGTCGGCCTGACCGCTCCACACGTGGGTCTCGCCGGTGAAGTCGGCCATCACGTACGCCGCCTCCGTCCCGAGCAGGCGCACGCGCGGGCCCGGGGCGCCCGACACCGAGGTCGCCCCGAGGTGCGACACGACGCCCGTCGTGTGCCGGCACACGAGGAACGCGTCGTCCTCCGCCCGGGTGGTGCGCGCGTCGACGGTGGCGAACACCGTCGTCACCGGCCCGAACAGCTGGACGGCCGCGTCGACGAGGTGGCTGTGCAGGTCCAGCAGGATGCCGCCGCCCTCGCTCGCGCTCGCGTTCTCGCGCCAGCGGTCCTTGGGCACCGGGCGCCACCGCTCCCACCGCATCTCGTAGCGGAAGGGCGTGCCGACCAGCCGGTCGGCGACGACGCGGGCGACCGTCGCGTGCTCGGGGTCGAAGCGCCGGTTGTGGAAGACGGTCAGCGGGACCCCGGCGGCCTCCGCGTACCGCACGACCTCGGCAGCGCCGTGCGCGTCGACCGCGAGCGGCTTGTCGACGAGGCACGCGATGCCGGCGTCGACGACCGTCCGCACCTGGTCGGCGTGCGCGCCGCTCGGCGTGGCCAGCACGACCAGGTCGACCCCCGGCACCGCGAGGAGGTCGTCGAGCCGGGGCACGACCCGGGTGCCCGCGAACTCGGCCCGCGCGGCGGCCCCGCGCTCGGCGTCGCTCGTCGAGACGGCGACGACCTCGCAGCCGGCCTCGTGCAGCAGCGGGGCGTGGATGGTCTGCCCGGACGACCCGAACCCGGCGAGTGCGACGCGCGTCATGCGCGACAGCCTAGGACCCCGTCGTGGCGCCCTCGGGCTCCGCGACCTCATCCCGCTCGGCGGCTGCCTGCCGGTCGGCGGAGAGGTGACGCGGCCACCAGATCGACGGTCCGACGTCGTAGGCCGAGGCGGGCACGAGGAGCGAGCGCACGACGAAGGTGTCGAGGAGCACGCCGAAGGCGACGATGAACGCGATCTGCACGAGGAAGACCAGCGGTAGCACCGCCAGCGCCGAGAACGTCGCCGCGAGAACGATGCCCGCGCTCGTGATGACCCCGCCGGTCACGGCCAGGCCCACGAGGATGCCGGGCCGGGTCCCCCGGACCTTGGCCTCCTCGCGCACCCTGGTCATGAGGAAGATCGAGTAGTCGATGCCGAGCGCCACGAGGAACACGAACCCGTAGAGCGGGATCGCGGGGTCTCCACCGGTGAACCCGAAGACGTGGTCGAACACGAGCGCCGAGATCCCGATGGTGGCCGCGAAGGAGACCACGTTCGCGGCCACCAGGATCAACGGTGCGACCAGTGAACGGAGCAGCAGGGAGAGCACGACGAAGATCACGACGAGGATCGACGGGACGATGACCCTGAGGTCGCGCGCGCTCGCCTCGAGGACGTCGAGGTTCGTCGCCGAGTTGCCGCCGACCAGGGCGTCGGTGCTCACGGCGTCGAGGTCGGACCTCAGGCGCCGAACCGTGTCCTCGGCCTCCTGGCTGTCCGAGGCGGCCTCGGTGGTCGCCTGGATCAGGACGGTGCCGTCGACGACCTTCGGCGGGACGGCCGGCAGGCCGGGCTGCGGCGGCACGAGGCCGACAAAGGCACTGGCGACGCCCGGGTCGTTCGTGATGACCTCGAGCGCGGGGTCGGCCTCGGCCTCGGGCACGACCACGAGGATCGGCGTCGCAGAGCCGGCCGGGAAGTGCTCGCCGATCACCCGCTGCGCGATGATCGAGTCGGTGTCCTCGAGGAACGCCTCGTCGATGGTCGACCCGCTGGCCTTGAACGTCGGGGCAAACGCCGCCGCGGCGAGGAGGACGAGGAGCGTGATCGCCCACGTTCGCCGCGGGTGCCGCCCGACGAGCCCCGCGACCCGGCCCCAGAGTCCCTTGGTGCCGACGACGTCCTCCGCGTGCTTGTGGTCGAGCTTGGGGGCGAAGGGCCAGAACACCTGCCGACCGACGAGCACGAGGACCGCAGGGAGGAAGGTCAACGACGCCAACAACGCCCCAGCGATGCCGAGCGCGCCGACCGGCCCCAGCCCGGACGTGCTCCGCAGCTCCGCGAGCAGGAGGCACAGGAGGCTGAGGATGACCGTGGCGGCCGACGCGACGATCGGCTCGACCGCCCCGCGCCACGCCCGCTTGAGCGCGACCCACGAGTTCGGCTCGTCGTGGAGCTCCTCCTTGAACCGGCTGACGAGGAGGAGTGCGTAGTCGGTCGAGGCACCGACGACGAGGATGAAGAGGATGCCCTGCGACTGGCCGGAGAGCGTGATGACGTCGTTGACGGCGAGCTGGTAGACGACGAGGGATGCCGCCCCCAGCCCGAAGACGGCGCTGAGCAGGACGGCGAACGGGAGGATCGGGCTGCGGTAGACGACGAGGAGGATGACGAGGACCACGAGCAGCGCGACCCCGAGGAGGAGGCCGTCGATCCCGGCGAAGGCCTCGGCGAAGTCGGCGATGAGCCCACCGGGACCCCCGACGTACCCCTCGAGCCCGGCCGGCAGGAGGACCTCCGCGATCTCGTCGCGCAGCGCGGTCGCGCCCTCCGCGAGGGCCGTCGTCTCACCCACCGCCTCCGCGCCGCTCTCGGCGTCGAGCGGGACCGAGACGAGCACCGCCTCACCGTCCTGCGACGGGACCGGAGTGAGCGCCGCATCGCCCACGAGGTAGTCGCCGAGCGTGGACCCCTCCCCGAGCTCGGGGAGCTCGAGGTCGGGCACGCCCTGCGCGAACGCCCCGACCGCCTGGAGGTCCTGCGGGGTCAGCGTCGCACCGTCGGCCCGCTCGACGACGACGAGGTAGGGCAGCGTGTCGCTGTCGCTGAACTGGAGGACGGCCTCGCTGACGAGCGTGGACTCGGCGTTCTCCGGGAGGAAGGTCGAGTTGTCGTTGGACTGCACCCCCGAGAGCTGGCCCTGGGCCGTTCCGCCGAGCCCGCCGACGACGAGCCAAGCGAGCAGGACGAGGACGGCGAGGAGGAGGACCCAGCGGGGGCGGCGTGCGGCGGCCCTGGCCGCGTCGGGCTCGGCGGTCATGGGGACAGGCTAGGGGTGCCCTCGGCGGCGATGCGAGGGGGGCACCCGCACGCACGCGGTTCCGTGGAGGCGAGCCCTCGGCATACGGTGGGCCCCATGCGCCTCGTGCACCTCGGCTTCGCCCCGGACCTCGTCGACTACGAGGAGGGCTGGCAGACCCAGCGCGAGGTGCACGCCCAGGTCGTCGAGGGCACCCTGCCCGACACGACGCTGCTCCTCGAGCACGTCGCGGTCTACACCGCGGGCAAGCGCACCGAGCCGCACGAGCGGCCGGTCGACGGCACACCGGTCATCGACGTCGACCGGGGCGGCAAGATCACGTGGCACGGCCCGGGCCAGCTCGTCGGCTACCCGATCGTCCGGCTCCCCGAGGTGCCGATCGACGTCGTCGCGCACGTGCGCCGCCTCGAGGAGGTCATGATCCGCGTCTGTCGCGAGTTCGGGGTCGAGACGGTCCGTGTCGACGGCCGCAGCGGGGTGTGGGTGCTCGCCGACGGGCGAGGTCCCGACCGCAAGCTCGGCGCGATCGGTGTGCGGGTCAGCCGCCGGGTCACGATGCACGGGTTCGCCCTCAACTGCGACGCCGACCTGTCGTGGGCGGACGCCATCATCCCGTGCGGGATCGCCGACGCGGGCGTCTCGTCGCTGACCCGTGAGGCGGGACGCCCCGTCACCGTGCAGGACGTCCTGCCGTACGCGGAGAAGCACCTCGCCGACGTCCTCGGCTGATCCCCGGATCCGAAGTGGGCGGTAGCCCTATGGTCACCGGGTGATCGAGCTCCACCACGTCCTCATCCCGCTGACGGCGCTCGCCGTGGGTGTCGCGGGGGGTGTCGCGGTCGCCTGGTGGCGGGACGTCCGTTCCCGGGGGGCAGAGGCTGCAGTGCGCCGTGGTCGCGGGCTCACCGTGCCCGTGCTGGTCTCCGTCGCCGGCGACAACCGACGGGCGTACGGGGTCGTCGACGGCACGGCACTGAGGGTCCTCGGTCCCCGTACCCACCTCGTCCTCGACGGAGCCACCTACGTCGCCGAAGGGCATCGCGAACACCGGCTCGACGAGGAGCTCCTCGAGTTCAGCCGGCAGCGGGGCTACGTCGACGCGGCCGGCACGAGGTACCTCGTCGGCGCCTTCGATGGCTGGGAGGACGCCCTCACCACGGCCCTGACCCACGGAACGCGCCCGGCCGCCCGGTGGCGGTTGTGGGCCGCCGCGGCGCCGCGAGGCCTCGCCGCCGCCTTCGCGGCTGCTGCCCTCGCTCTCCTCGTGTTCCAGGGCATCTGGGCCACCGGGCACGACGCGACCGCGACGATGATCGGAGTCGTGGGCGACGAAGGGCTCGAGTCGTGCGCCGTGCGGTGGCAGGACGGCGGTCGCTCGGAGTACGCCGAGGTGGACTGCGACGAGCCGTTCCCCACGGCGGGGTCGCCGGTGGGGGTGCGTGCGCTCGCGTGGCCCTTCGACGAGAGCGCGATGGACGAGGAGGGCTCGTACGAGGGACTCACCGTCGTCCTGGGAGGGCTCGCCGTTCTCCTCGGTGCCTTCACCGCCGGCATCGCCGGCACGAGGGTCCGACGCCAGCCGATCCGGCTCGCACCGGCTCCGCGGCCCATCGTCCACGTGTCGGAGCAGACGCCGGTCCACGTGGATGCCGGCGACCCGCTTCCCGCGCTGCTCAAAGCACTGTCGGCGGTCGAGGCGTGGGAGGACGGTGTCGGGCCCGCACCCCGGCAGGGACGGTACGAGCCGGTCGAGCTGGCCCTGTTCTCGTCGCGGTGGTGGCCGGTGGCGGTCCTGGCCGCCCCTGCCTTCCTCATCGAAGGGCTCCCGGACCCGGTCCGGGTCGTGCTCGTGGTCGCCGCGGTCGCAGCCCTGCTCTGGGCGGTCTACGGCTCGCTGTCGACGTGGCTCGCCGTCAGCCCGGCCTACCGCGGACCGGTGACGAGCGAGTGGGAGTACCAGCTGGTGCGGACCCCCACGGACGGGTGGGCGGCGCTGCTGTTCTTGGGCGATCGGCCCCACTGGCTCGTCTGGCTCATGGCTGACGACGCCCACCCCGCACCGGAGGGCTGGTGCGGCGTGCGGGGAGACCTGGAGGAGGGCGGGGCGGTCCAGCTCCGGATCGACGGCGAGTTCTGGATGGCTGCCCTGCCGGTCTGGAGGGTCGACGACGACCTGCTCGGTGAGATTCGCGAGGATCTCGTGGAACGGCTCGGGGACCGCGGGCAACCCGGCGTGACCGACGGCGGGCCACCGCCCGGATGAGGCGCCGGGTGCGTTTGGGGGACCGACCGTGTCCCGGCGTAGTCTGGCGCGCGTGACTGTCGCACCCGAGGGACGCCGCATGCTGCGGGTCGAGGCGCGCAACGCGCAGACCCCGATCGAGCGCAAGCCGGAGTGGATCCGCACGACCGCGAAGATGGGTCCGGAGTTCACCCAGATCCACTCGATGGTCAAGGGCCAGGGCCTGCACACCGTGTGCCAGGAGGCGGGCTGCCCCAACATCTTCGAGTGCTGGGAGGACCGCGAGGCCACCTTCCTCATCGGCGGCGACACGTGCACCCGGCGCTGCGACTTCTGCGACATCGCCACGGGCCGTCCCCAGCCGCTCGACCTCGACGAGCCGCGCCGCGTCGCCGAGTCGGTGCGCACGATGGGACTGCGCTACTCCACCGTCACCGGTGTGGCGCGTGACGACCAGCCCGACGGCGCCGCCGGCCTCTACGCCGAGACGATCCGCCAGATCCACGCGCTGAACCCCAACACCGGCGTCGAGATCCTCCCGCCCGACTTCGGCGCCCAGCCCGAGCTCGTCGGGCAGGTCTTCGACGCGCGCCCCGAGGTGTTCGCACACAACCTCGAGACCGTCCCCCGCATCTTCAAGCGGATCCGGCCCGCCTTCACGTACGACAAGTCACTGCGCGTCATCACGATGGCCCGCGGCGCCGGCCTCGTCACCAAGTCCAACCTCATCCTCGGCATGGGGGAGCAGGACCACGAGATCGAGGAGGCGATCCGCGACCTGCACGACGCCGGCTGCGACATCCTCACGATCACCCAGTACCTCCGCCCCTCCCCCAAGCACCACCCGATCGACCGCTGGGTGAAGCCCGAGGAGTTCGTCCACTGGTCCGACGTGGCCGAGGACCTCGGCTTCAAGGGCGTCATGGCCGGGCCCCTCGTCCGCAGCTCCTACCGCGCCGGTCGCCTCTGGGCGACCGCGATGCACCGGTGGGGCCGGCCGATCCCCGAGCACCTCGCCCACCTCGAGGCGGCCACGGGCGATCCCGCCCGTCAGGAGGCCGCGTCGTTGGTGGCCCGCGCGGCGCGCACCGTATCCTGATCTGCGTCCGCGGCGTTCCGCGGGCCCTGTCCCACTGATCCAGGAGCTCGACCTCCCGTGTCCGACCAGCCCGAGAAGAAGTCCGGCCGCATCGCGCAGATCCGCCAGGCATACTCCGCCATCAAGTCGATCGACCCCAACATCGGGTGGTGGATGCTGCTCGCGGCCGTCGGCGCCGCCGGTGTCGTCATCGGCATCGGGTTCCTGTTCGGCGGGTGGTGGCGCTGGTACTCCGTCGCCGTCGCCATCCCGTCGGCCCTCCTCGCCGCCGTCGTCGTCATGAACCGGCGCGGCAACACCGCGATGTACCGCGCCCTCGACGGCCAGCCCGGCGCGGCCGGCGCCGCCCTGACGGGCATGGGCCGCCGCGGCTGGTACGCCGCGCAGGAGCCGGTCGCCATCGAGGGCGCCCGCGGCACCCGTCCGAGCGACATGGCCGGTGCCGCGATGGTCTTCCGGGCGCTCGGCCGCCCCGGGATCGTCCTCATCGGTGAGGGCCCGACCGCCCGCGTCACCAAGCTCCTCAAGCAGGAGGAGAAGAAGGTCGCCCGCGTCGCCCCCGGCGTCCCGGTGCACCTGTGGGTCGTCGGCGACGGCGACGACCAGGTCCCCGTCAAGAAGCTCTCCGGCAAGCTGACCCGCATGCGCCCCGTGCTCACCAAGGCCGAGACCGCCGTCGTCAACAAGCGCCTGAAGTCCCTGGGCGGCATGAAGCCCCCGATCCCCAAGGGGGTCGACCCCACCCGGGCCCGCGTCGACCGCAAGGCGATGCGCGGCAAGTGACGTCCGCACCCACCCCACGACGAGGAACGGCCCCGGCTCTGGTGAGCCGGGGCCGTTCGGGTCGTGTTGGTGGTGCCGGTGCTCAGGCGTCGATCTTCCGGCCGACCTTGGTCAGGGCCAGTCCGCCGAGGACCTGCACGACACCCAGGCCCATCGCCATCGCGCTGACACCGAAGGCCAGGACGCTGGTGAAGAGCGAGGCCCGGAGGAACGAGCCGTTCATGACGGTGACGCGGACGGGGTCCTCACGGTCGAGCTCGGCGTAGGTCTTGTCGCCGGAGGCCTCGAGGGCGTGCTTCTCGATGACCATGGCCTCGGAGTACGCGGTGAAGGGGCCGTTGACCTCCTGGTTCGCGAACCAGTCGGCGTCCTCGGAGACGGTGATGCGCTCGTCGGAGAGGGAGCCCTGCACGAGCATCCAGGTGCTGGCGCCGCCGATGAACATGATCGCCCCGATGACGGCGATGACGATGCCGGTGATCTTGACGAATCCGTGGGTGGCCTTGGTGTCGGCCGCACCTGTGGTCGGCTGGCTGATGGTGTTGCTCATGGTCCGCTCCTGCCCTGGTGGTGGTGCCGGGGTCTTCCGGCACCACCTATTCTCCTACGTTACGTAGTAGTTGAGCAAGCCACGACCTTGTCTGCTGCGTCACAGCGTTCTCCCAGACTCCGACCCGCGCCTCGGCTCGCGCCGGCCGCGAGGGGTCAGACGCGGACGATGCGCGTGCCGGCCCACACGTCGTGGAAGCCGCGTCCGTCGCGGGAGGTCAGCACCGCGGGGACGAAGAGGCAGAGCAGCGCGGTCCGCACGACGACCTGGAGCGGGAACGACCCGGGGCGCACCTGCCAGACCTGCAGGCCGAAGAGGCGGTGGCCGACCGTCGAACCGGTCATCGACACCAGCACGACGTTGAGGAGCGCGAAGAGCCCGAGGGGCGCGAACGCCGCCGCTCCCCCGCCCGCGGTGTCGACGCCGATGACCCCGACGACGACGAGCTGGCACAGCAGCCAGTCGACGAGCACGGCGCCGAACCGGCGCAGGAACGTCGCGGTGGCGGGCCCGGGCTCGGGGTTCCCACTCCCGCGGGAGGCGGCGGACGGCATCCCGGATGACGTCGGGCTGGGCTCGGGGGGCGTGGACACGACAGCACTGTATGCCGGTCGCGCGGGGCGGTTGGCGGCCCACCAGGGTCCTCGCGGGCGGCACCTGTCCGCGTCCGTCCGCCTGTCGGGCGCCACATCTCACGCGTTGATACGGTGGCTGCGTTACCTCGGCGAAACACTTGGGTCATGGCCGGGTAACGGTCCGTCCCTACTGTGCTCGCAACGCCCCAGGGCTGGCGCCCGAAGCCCCCCTGCCCCGAACCAGGAGGTTCATAGTGTTCAGCTCCGCTGAGGAGGTCCTCGACTTCATCAAGGCCGAGGACATCAAGTTCGTCGACGTCCGGTTCTGCGACCTGCCCGGTGTCATGCAGCACTTCAACGTCCCCGCACAGACGGTCGACATCGACTTCTTCACCAACGGCCAGATGTTCGACGGCTCCTCCATCCGTGGGTTCCAGGCCATCCACGAGTCCGACATGAAGCTCGTGCCCGACCCGACGACGGCCTACGTCGACCCCTTCCGGGTCGAGAAGACCCTCATCATGAACTTCTCCATCGTCGACCCGTTCACCGGCGAGCCCTACAGCCGCGACCCGCGCAACATCGCCGCCAAGGCCGAGGCCTACCTGAAGTCGACCGGCATCGCGGACACCGCCTACTTCGGCGCCGAGGCGGAGTTCTACGTCTTCGACGACGTGCGCTTCGAGACCAAGCAGAACGCCAGCTACTACTACATCGACTCCGTCGAGGCGGCCTGGAACACCGGTCGCGCCGAGGAGGGTGGCAACCGGGGCTACAAGACCCGCTACAAGGGCGGCTACTTCCCCGTTCCGCCGGTCGACCACTTCGCCGACACCCGCGACAAGATCTGTCTCAACCTCGCCGACGTCGGCCTGTCGGTCGAGCGCAGCCACCACGAGGTCGGCACCGCCGGTCAGCAGGAGATCAACTACCGCTTCAACACGCTGCTGCAGTCCGGCGACGACATGATGAAGTTCAAGTACGTCGTCAAGAACACCGTGTGGGAGCAGGGCAAGACCGCGACCTTCATGCCGAAGCCGATCTTCGGGGACAACGGGTCGGGCATGCACACCCACCAGTCGCTCTGGAAGGACGGCGAGCCGCTGTTCTACGACGAGCGCGGCTACGGCGGCCTGTCCGACCTCGCCCGCTGGTACATCGGCGGCCTGCTGCGGCACGCGCCGGCGCTGCTGGCCTTCACCAACCCGACGGTGAACTCCTACCACCGCCTGGTCCCCGGCTACGAGGCCCCCGTCAACCTCGTGTACTCGGCCCGCAACCGCTCCGCCTGCGTGCGCATCCCGATCGCCGGCGACAGCCCCAAGGCCAAGCGCATCGAGTTCCGCATCCCGGACCCCTCGTCCAACCCGTACCTCTGCTTCGCCGCCCAGCTCATGGCCGGCCTCGACGGCATCAAGAACCGCATCGAGCCCCCGGAGCCGGTCGACAAGGACCTCTACGAGCTCCCCCCGGAGGAGCACGAGGCCATCGCGCAGGTGCCCGGTTCGCTCCCCGAGGTGCTGAACGCCCTCGAGGCCGACCACGAGTTCCTCCTCCAGGGCGACGTCTTCACCGAGGACCTCATCGCCACGTGGATCGAGTGGAAGCGCAAGAACGAGGTCGACCCGATCCGCTTCCGCCCGCACCCGCACGAGTTCGAGATGTACTTCGACATCTGATCCCCACTAGTGCTCTGACCTGCACCAACGCCGGTTGGAGGACTCCTTGGGACACAACGGGGCCACACGGAGCGCAGACACGATCGCGTTTCGTGTGGTCTCGTCGTTGTCGGGCCACACGTGGCGTAGGTGTTGAGCGTCGTCGTGCGCGGGGCGCGAGCTTGCTTTCCCTCCGCAGGACTGAGCAGGTCATGACGCCGTCCCCTCGCGAGTGCTGCGGTCGAGCTCGGCTCGAGGGGCCGTCCGAGCTACTCGCACCCGACCCCGTCACCATCAGGGTCGAGTTCACTCGAGTAGCCAGGATCACCCACGTGAATCGGGTCCGCCCCGGCGGCTCGAACGGCGTCGCAGTTCTCATAGTCCACGCCAGGCGGAGCGACCGGCCCCGGAGCGGGCGGCGCCGGGGCCGGGGCCGGCGCGGGCGTTGCCACGCTGTGAGCGGCTCCCTCGAAAGCGAAAGTCAGTCTGGCGCCCAGCACGTAGACGGTGCCCACAAGCGCCATGGCGACGAGGGCGACGAGGAGTGCGTACTCAACGGCGCTCGCCCCTCGCTCACCGAGGAACCTCGTCGCGCATGCACGAGTGACTGCCTTCATGTCACTCCCCTCGTGCTGGCCCGTGGCAATGCTGCGGGCGCCGACCCCACCCCTGGTGATGATGGCCCAGCAGGGGCAGCTTCCTTTCTACTGCACAACTCGAGGAAGCGGTAGGCGGCGGCGCGCAGGCAAACGGGGACCACGCCCCGCCGGTTTCGCTTCGCCGTACCAGGAGACCGGGCGGCTGGTCGCCCAGCGGGTGCCGTCGGCCTCCAGCGTGCCAGCTGCACAACACTCGCGAGATGGGGGGTGGCCGCCGGACCGGTCTCATCTACGGCGCGTGGGGCCTACAGCCTGGTCGACGACGGCCCCGTGCCTGACCACCGTCGGGCCAGGGACTCCAGACCAACCCCACCGGCGTCCCGGCGCGGACCGGGGCGCGGGGTTCCGGCGTCGTCGCCGCCGAGCCCGTCCGCCCCGGCGACGTGCCACGTACCGCACCGATCGCAGACCACGCTCGCGCAACGGTCCGGGAGCGCGAACGTGATGGCTCGATCCCGCCAGACGTGGTTGCACTGGCGGGGGTCTGCACCCTCGTCATCTCCCGGCTCGTGCCGCCCCCTGTGACGCATACCGCTGATCCCCTCGGTCCGAACTGGTTCGGGACGTGAGGACCGTGGCCAAGCCGCCGATCCGTCACGGACGCGTGGCTCATCCTCATCTCGAGTATGCGCGTCAGATGGGCATACGTCCTGTTCAGAGGGCGGGACCTTGCTCCCAAGGAGGTCGGGGCGGTCCTGCGGGACGTCTCCCGTCACTCGCCTCGGGCCGCCTGAACGGACGAGGACGACAGCCGGCCCAAGCGGGCAGTCTCCTCCGGCTCTCAGTGGGGTGGCGATGGGGGCACCGAGAGCGGTGACCATCGCCGCGCCGAGGACTCGAGGTGGATGGCGGCGCTGTCCGCCACGTGGCTCGGCGGCCCGGTGATCGCCTCTGGTCCGTGGAGGCGTAGTGCGCCGCAACGGTCGCAGACCTCGCAGACGTAGGGACCCGGCAGGGCGAGGCTCACGTCCCGAAGCCGCCACGCGTGGTCGCACGCGTCGGGGTCGGGCCCGTCGATGCGTTGGTTCCTTCGCCAGGGCCGCATGGTGACCTCCCCTCAGGCGCCCGTCTTCCTCGTCGGCGAGTATGCGCTCACGGCGGAGCGCTACTCCCGGGACTTCGGGGGCGAGGCGTCACCCGGCGACCAGCGCCGCACCAAGGAGGCCAGCTGGCTTCCGTCGTCCTGGGGAGAGCGACCCGGAGGCCGAGTCGAGGGGACTGGTTCGGGCTGCTCACCGAAGATGCCGGCGAGCTCCTGTGGTCCGTCGATCTGCAACGCACCACACCGTTCGCAGACCTCGCTGACGTAGGCGCCCGGCAGGGCGAAGGTGACGTCCCGGATCCGCCAGGCGTGCTCGGTGCACTCGCCGAGCTCGAGACGGCCGTTCCGGTCGTCGAGCCCGTGGTCGACCATCCGCCTGAGACTCATGTCGTGGTCTCCTCGTCCCGAGATCAATCGCTCTCCAGGAGGAGGGCCCCTGCCTCCTCGATCGTCACGGGGGTAGGAGCGAACCTCATCCCGAGTATGCGCCCGGGGTGGGGCCGAGCGATAGGGACGATCTGCGAATCCCCGCTCGACGTCGGGCCGACGAAGCACTGCACCCTCCCAGCGCCCCGACCAGGGCGTCCTCGCCCCTTCACAGCGCCGGGATGCCGCGGCTAGGGTGCGACGATCCGGCCAGATCCGGGTGCCGGAGACACCGGGGAGCCACTGTGAAGTCACGAACAGTCACGGCCCTCGCTGCGACAGCAGCGCTGGCCACCACCCTCGTCGCGTCGGCCGGTACGCACGCCAGCGCGGCCCCGAACCCCAACTCCGTCGCGAAGCTCACGCAGGCCGTGACCCTCGACGGCGTGATGTCCCACCTCCAGGCGCTGCAGGAGGTCGCCGACGACAACGGCGGCAACCGCGCCGCCGGACTCCCCGGCTACCAGGCCTCGGTCGACTACGTCGTCGAGCAGCTCGAGGCCGCGGGGTACGACCCCACCGTCCAGGAGTTCCTCTTCGACTACTTCGAGGAGAACTCCGAGCTCCAGCGGCTCAGCCCCAACCCCACGACCTACGTCAACGGGGACGACTTCCTGCGCAACGCGTTCGACTCCGGCACGCCGGAGGGAGACGTGACGGGCACCCTCCGGCTCGTCGACCTCCGCCTCGACGCGCCGACGCTTCCGCCCAACACGTCGAACAGCGGCTGCGAGGCGGCCGACTTCGCCGGGTTCGTGCCCGGCAGCATCGCGCTCATGCAGCGCGGCACCTGCGGGTTCAACGTCAAGTCTCTCAACGCCCAGGCCGCCGGCGCGGCCGGCGCGATCATCATGAACGAGGGCCAGCCCGGCCGCCGCGACGAGCTCCTCAACATGATCGGTGACGCCACGGGTCTCACCATCCCGGTGGTCTTCGCGACGTTCACGACCGGCGCCGACCTGGCGAGCACCCCGGGAGCCACGGTTCGCGTCAAGGTCGAGTTCACGGCCGACGAGCGCACGGCCTACAACGTCCTCGCGGAGACCTCCGCCGGCAACGACGCGAACACCGTCATGGCCGGCGCCCACCTCGACAGCGTCCAGGAGGGCGCGGGAATCAACGACAACGGCTCGGGCAGCGCGGCGCTGCTGGAGACCGCGATCCAGATGGCCAGGGTCAAGCCCAACAACACCGTCCGCTTCGCGTGGTGGGGTGCCGAGGAGTCAGGCCTGCTCGGCTCGGAGCACTACGTGGAGCAGCTGTCGGAGGAGGAGGCCGCGGACATCGCGCTCTACCTCAACTTCGACATGGTCGCCTCACCCAACTACGTGTTCGGGGTCTACGACGGCGACAACTCCGGTGGAACAGCGGCTCCGGGGTTCATCCCCGAGGGCTCAGCCGAGATCGAGGACGTCTTCGAGGCGTTCTACGACAGCCGCGGGCTGCCGTCCCAGGACTCCGAGTTCTCGGGTCGCTCCGACTACGGGCCGTTCATCGCGGTCGGCATCCCGGCCGGTGGGCTCTTCACCGGCGCCGAGGTGCCCAAGACGGCTGCGGAGGCGGCCCTCTACGGCGGTGTCGCCGGCGCCGCGTACGACCCGTGCTACCACGCGTTCTGCGACAACCTGACGGGTGACGGTCAGCCCGAGGCGCTCTACGACGCGCTGCGGCTGGACTACGACCTCGTCGGCAACATCAACACCGAGGCGCTCGACGTCAACGCCGACGCGATCGCGACCGCGGTCATCACGTTCGCGTTCGACTCGTCCACCGTCAACGGCGTGCGCGTGCCGGGCAAGTCGCACGGAGCGGGCAACAGCGCCGACGCCTTCTCCTCCCAGGCCAGCTGAACCCTCGGCAGGCCACCGCACCCGAGAGGGGCGCACCCGGATGCCGGGTACGCCCCTCTCGTCGTGCCGTACCGGTGGTCAGAAGCCGCCGAAGTCCCCGCCGCCGCCGAAGTCTCCGCCGCCGCCGCCCCAGTCGCCGCCGCCACCGCCCCACGAGTCGCCTCCGCCGGCCCAGTCGCCGCCACCGGCGTCCGCGCTCCCGGCCTCCGCACCGCCCGGCTCGCCGGAGAAGCCGGCCTCACCGGTCTCCGTACCCGCGTCGCCACCGGTGTCGCCACCCGTGTCGCCACCGGTGTCGCCGGCCTCCTGCGCCTCGGGGCTCTGCTCGTACCCGGAGAACATCATGTCCGCGATCGCGGAGCCCACGACGACACCGGCGATCGTGCCCATCATCGAGCCGGCGAACATCCCGCCCATTCCCATTCCCATGCCACCGCCACCGAACGAGCCGCGCGAGAACGTGTTCTGGAGGGTGCCGGGCTGGCGCATCTCTGCGCGGGTGGCCGCGCGGGCGAGGTCGGCCGGCTCGGTCGACGACCCTGCCTCGGTCGGGGAGGCGCTGGACAGCTCGCGCAGCAGCTGTTGGCGCTGCTCGGGCGTCAGCTTCGAGAACGCCTCGGTGTGGAGGGCCTCGAGCTGCTCGGGAGGTGCCGTGCGCAGGAGATAGCGGTAGCGGGCGACAGCCCGCTCCTCCTCGCTCGCTCCCGGCTGCGGGGGGACCTGGGTCGACCCGGCTGCCGTGCCGCGTCCGGTCGTGTACCCGGACTGTCGCTGCTGCTCCGACGGCGTGCGGCCGAGGAGCTTGTCGAGAAAGCCCATCGTGTGTCCCTCCTGCTCGCGCGGCGCCACCTTTAGGGAACCGTCATCACGCTCAACGCTGCCACCCGCGACCCCGGTTCCGGGGATGTCGGCCCGGGGGATGTCGAGGGTCTTCCCTGAGTCGGGAACACGAGATAAAGTTGAGTCGTTGTCACTCATGTAGACCACCACCCGGGGCGCCCACGCCCCCTGCACCACGGAGGACATGACATGGCCACCACCTTCGACCCGTTCCGCGACCTTGACCGCATGCTCTCGAGCACGCTGCGCACGCCGACCGCGGCTGCGATGCCGATGGACCTCTACCGCGCCGGTGACCGCTTCGTCGCCCACGTCGACCTGCCCGGCGTGGACCCGTCGACGATCGACGTGGACGTCGAGGACCGCACGCTGACGATCCGAGCCGAGCGGCGGGAGCAGCAGGAGGGCGACGCGCAGTGGCTCTCCCACGAGCGCCCCACCGGCACCTTTGCCCGTCAGCTGACCCTCGGCTACGGCGTCGCGTCCGACCAGATCCAGGCCGACTACTCCGACGGCGTCCTCACCCTGACGATCCCGGTGGCCGACGAGGCCAAGCCGCGCAAGATCTCGGTGAGCCACACCGGCGGCCACCGCGCGATCGAGGGCGAGCTCTCCCACGAGGAGCGCGCCGCCGGCTGACCCGACCGGTCCCCCACGACGGCGCCCGCCACCCGGCGGGCGCCGTCGTGGCGTCTGGGCACCGACCGTGTCGACGCGACGCCCGTGGTCCACCGTCCCCAGGGAACGACTGGCCACGGAGAACGACGGGCACCGGCATACGCGAGAATCGGCGGCATGACGACGGAGCGCGACACCCTCATCGACGAGCTCATCGACGCCGGGGGGCACGTCGTGTCCCGCGGCCTGGTGCAGGCCAGCGGCGGCAACCTGTCGGTGCGCCTGCCCGGCACCGACCGGTTCCTCGTCACCGGGTCGGGCACCTGGCTCGACCGCCTGGTGCCCGGCGACCTCGCCGAGCTCACGCTGGACGGCGAGCACGTGGGCGGCGCCGACCGCCCGTCGATCGAGTGGCGGCTGCACCAGCGCACGTATGCCGTGCGTCCCGACGTCACGGCGATCGTGCACCTGCACCCGCAGCACGTGCTGCTCGTCGACATGCTCGGCGCACCGATCCGCTTCACGACCCTGGACCACCAGTTCTACCTCGGCAGCGCCGGGCGGGTGCCGTTCCTGCCGTCGGGGTCGCCCGAGATCGCCGACGCCGCGGCGGAGGCCGCCCGGGACCATGACGCCGTCGTGCTCGCGCACCACGGGTGCTCGACGTTCGGCGAGAGCATGTCGATGGCGCTGCGCCGCGCGCTCAACCTCGAGGAGGCCGCGACGATGACCTACCGGCTGCTCGTCGCCGGCGACACGACGACGAGCTTCCCGGAGGAGTGGCGGGACCGCATCGTCACCGTGTGAGCGCCAGGCTCAGGAGGGCGACGAGCCACGAGACGAAGGACCCGACGAGGAAGTACTCGGTGACCTCGTCGATCCCGACGGCCTCGACGGTCGTCGCGTCGTCGCGCTTGGACTGGAGCTCGGGAAAGCGGATGAGCCCCTTCGCGGCGATGACGAGCCCCGCCGCGGTCAGCTGACCGGCGAGGCCGAGCCCGAGGATGAGGACGCGCTCCATCGGGCCGAGCAGCCGCCCTCCGCGGAGCTGGTCGGAGGGCTGCGCCTCGCCGCCGATCCCCGTGTGCTGCACCGGACGCATCGCGCCGACGCTGACGAGGACGAGGCGCACGATGAGGTTGGCGGTCGCGAGGTTGACGAGCACCACGCCGCTGACGAGGAGCACGTACCCGGTCGACGGGTCGGGTCCCAGCAAGGGCAGGTCGGCCCAGGCGAGCCATCGCCCGAGCGGTCCGCCGGCCGGGGAGGCCAAGCCGGACAGGGCGAGCAGCCACGCGGCACCGCCGGCGAGCGCGGCCAGCGCCGGGACGTGGCCGGTGCCCGTCGCGACGGACTGCGCGGAGTAGCGGACCCACAGCCCCAGCGGGAGCAGGGCGGCGGCGAGGACCACGAGGTCCACCGGAGCCGTGAGCCCGGCGAGGACGGCGAGCAGCGCCACCGCGAGCGCACCCACGACCACCGCCCACCGGGCGGGCAGCGGCCGGGAGCCGGCGCGTACGAGATCGGCGAGGCCGAGACCGACGAGCCACACCCCGAGCCACGTCACGGGAGGTCCCGGAGCAGGTCGTGGGCGGCCAGGACGGAGCCGATGCCGTCGGCCCGCACCCGCTGGGAGACCGCGGAGGCGCTGATGCCCTCGCGGGCGGCGAGCTCGCTCTGCGTGGTGTGCGGGTCCATGAGCCCTCTCAGGAGTCGGATCGACCGGTCGGACAACGAGCCAACCAGATGGTCCCGACACAGCAGGGCCGCGTTGACGGCCGGTTCGGCCGGGTCGGCGGGGCCGGGGGGTCCGGGTGGGGCCCCATCGGCGTCCCCGGCATCCCCGGCATCCCCAGCATCCCCGGCATCCCCAGCACCGCCGGCGTCCCCGGCCACGGCGTCCCCGGGCGGCGCCGCACGGTAGGAGGTGCGGGCCAGCCGGGTCGCGGCGCGGCCGGCCACCTCCTGGACGTCCTCGATCGCGGCGCGGGCCGCCCACCAGCCCGGACCGTCCTCGATGCCGCGCCGCGCGTCGAGCACGGTGACCTCACCGCGGCCGAGCCCGAAGCGCGTGTCGACATCGGGCAGCAGCGCGAGCCGGACCCGCAGGGCGGCGTCGACCGCCTCGCCGAGGGTGGCGTACGTCCCCTGGAACTCGTCACCGACCGTGACGCGCAGGCCGGTCACCGGGGGCACGGCCGCGTCCACCGCGGCCAGGGTGGCCTCGAGGGTGTCGTGGAGGGCCTGACGGTCGGTCGTCCCGCGGGAGCGGACGACGTCGCCGATGAGGACGCATCGTGAAGCCGGTGCCTTCAGTGTGGTCACCTGAAGATCATACCTTCATCTGAGCCGGATGAAGTCAGGTCCTTCCAGCCCGGGGACTCGAGGAGCAGGTGAGCGGACCGCCCTCGCCACCGCGGGCCGACGGCATTCACCCTGGACGCTCCTCCGGTTGCCAACCCTCTGTCGTGCTCCTAGGTTGGGGAAGTCGGTGCCATCCCTGCCGGCGCGCGCAGAACCCACACACACCAACGATTGGGAGTCCCCGTGATCCGCGTCCCCCGGAAGAGAGTGGCCGGCACCGCCGCCGCTGTCCTCGTGGCAGGTGCCCTCGTCGGCGCCACCAGCACGCCCACCATGGCGATGGGTGAGGAGTCCACCTACGTCGTCCTCGCCCCGCAGGGCCAGTCCACCGCCAAGGCCGCCGACCGCGTCGCCGCCGCCGGTGGCACCGTCGTCGCGAGCTACGACAAGATCGGCGTGCTCATCGCTCGCTCGAGCAGCACCACCTTCGCCGGCGCCGTCGCCGGCTCCGGCGTCGAGTCGGTCGCCTCGACCGACGGGCTCGGCACCGCCATCGACGAGGGTGCCACCACCCTCGCGGACGCCCCGGCCGCGACCGGCGACCCCACCGCCGAGCCGCTGTTCAAGGACCAGTGGGACATGCGCCAGATCGACGTCCCTGAGGCCCACGCCGTCACCACGGGTGACCCGTCGGTCGTCGTCGGCGTGCTCGACACCGGGATCTCCAGCACCCACCCGGACCTCGCGACCCAGATCGCCAAGGACAAGAGCGCCTCGTGCGTCGGCGGAACCGTCGACACGGCAGAGGCCGCGTGGAACCCCACGACCTCCGACCACGGCACCCACGTCGCCGGCACCATCGCCGCCGCGATCAACGGCGTCGGCATCGCGGGGGTCGCGCCCGGCGTCAAGGTCGCGTCGGTGAAGGTCGTCAACGACGACGGCTTCATCTACCCGGAGGCCGCCGTCTGCGGCTTCATGTGGGCCGCTGAGCACGGCATGCAGGTGACGAACAACAGCTACTTCATCGACCCGTGGGAGTTCAACTGCAAGAACGACCCCCGTCAGCGTCCGGTGTGGCAGGCCGTCCAGCGCGCGATCCGTTACTCGTCGAGCCAGGGCGTCCTGAACGTCGCCTCGGCCGGCAACAGCAACGTCGACCTCCAGCACAAGTTCACCGACGACACGAGCCCCAACGACGGCAGCTACCCCATCGAGGAGCGCACCATCACCGGTGCCTGCGTCGACCTGCCGGCCGAGGCCCCGGGTGTCGTCACCGTCTCCGCGACGGGGCCGACCCAGCAGAAGTCGTACTACTCCTCCTACGGCCAGGGTGTCGTCGACGTCACCGCACCCGGTGGTGACACGCGCTTCCGTACCGAGGGCGCCCGCTCGACCCTGACCGACGGCATCCTGTCGACGACCTTCAACACCGTGACGAAGGCCAACGGCTGGGGCTACAAGCAGGGCACGTCGATGGCCGGCCCGCACGTCGCCGGTGTCGCCGCCCTGGCGCTCTCGGCGAACCCGGCCCTGTCGCCCGGCGCCCTCGCGTCGACCCTCGAGCGCACCGCCACCGCCCTGCCCTGCCCTGACGGGGTCTACAACCCGGTGCCGAACATCACCAGCGGCGTGGACTACTCCGCCACGTGCACCGGTGGCCAGCGCAACGGGTTCTACGGCGCCGGTGAGGTCAACGCGTTCAACGTCGTGCGCTGACCTGACCGCCTGACACCCACCTCAGACCGGGCGGCCGGTCGGCATCCTCGGATGCCGGCCGGCCGCCCGCGTGTCCCCCGGACGTCCGCTCAGGCGAGGGCGCGCAGGTCGGTCCCGGACCGGGGTTCGGCCACGCCGCGCTCGGTCGCCACGGCGTCGACGAGGCGCGCGGGCGTGACGTCGAAGGCGGGGTTGAAGCCCCGGGTCCCCACGGGCGCGAGGCGGATGCCGGCCAGCTCGGTGACCTCCTCGCCCGCCCGCTCCTCGATCTCGATGCCCGAGCCGTCGTCCATCGACAGGTCGACGGTCGACCAGGGCGCAGCCACCATGAAGGGGATGCCGGCGTCGCGGCACGCGAGCGCGACGCCCAGCGTCCCGATCTTGTTGGCCGCGTCGCCGTTCGCGGCGATCCGGTCGGCGCCCACGACCGCGAGGTCGACGAGCCCGCGCAGGATCGTCGAGGCCGCGGCCGAGTCCGCCTGCACGACGTGCGGGATGCCGTCGTTGGCCAGCTCGTACGCGGTGAGCCGCGCGCCCTGGAGCAGCGGGCGGGTCTCGTCGGCGTACACCAGCTCGATGCGGTCCCTCGCGTGCAGCTCACGGATGACGCCGAAGGCGGTGCCCCAGGCCGACGTCGCGAGGAAACCGGTGTTGCAGTGGGTCAGGACCCGCAAGCGTGGCCGGTCCACGCGCTCGAGCAGCCAGTCGGCGCCGAGCCGCGACAGCTCACGGTTGGCGGCCTCGTCCTCCCGGGCGACCCGGCGGGCCGCCTCGAGGACGGCATCCCTCCCCCGTGCCATGAGCGGGCGCACCTCGTCGACGCCCCAGGCGAGGTTGACGGCCGTCGGTCGCGCGTGGCGGACCCGGTCGACCGCCGCCTCGACGGTCGCGTCGTCCCAGCCCTCACGGACGCCCTCGTCCATGGCCAGGACGACCCCCAGGGCGCCGGCCACCCCGAGGGCCGGGGCCCCACGGACCGCCAGCTCGGCGATCGCCGCGACGAGGTCGCCGGTGCGCTCGATGGTGCGGAACCTGGTCGTGTCGGGCAGGAGGGTCTGGTCGAGGAGCCGCACGGCGCCGCCGCCGTCGGCACCGGCCGTGTCGTCCCACTCGATGGCGATGAGCGTCATGCCGGTCAGCCTAGGCCCGTCGCGCCGGTGGCCCGAGTCGCCCGGTCGAGGCCCTCCTCAGGCCGCAGAGCGGACGGTCGTCCCGGCGGGCGGGTCGCCCTCCGAGCCGCTAGCGTCACCACGCATGAGCCCTCGACCCGTCGCCCGCCGCACGTCCCGACGCACCCGCCGGACCGCCGGCCTGGTCCTCACGACCCTCACCGTCACGGCGGCCGCCTCGGTCGTCGGCGCGGGCGCGTCCGGCGCGTCGGGCGCCGAGCCCACGGTCCTCGTCCCCATCGGCGGCGGGTACGTCACCTCGACGCTCGCGGGCTTCTCGCTCGCGGCGGCCGAGGGTGCCTCCGGCACCACGGTCGACCTCGTCGTCGTGCCGTCGGCGTACGGCGACGCGCCCAAGGACCGCGCGGAGAACCTCGAGCTCGCGCAGGACCGCACCGACCAGCTCGACGCCGCCTGCGACGCGGCGGTCGCCGCCCCGTACACCGGGTGCACCGCCACGCTCGCGGTCCTGTTCGACCGCGCCGACGCCCTCGACCCCGCGAACGCCGTCGCGCTGGCCGACCCCGCGACGGACGGTATCTACGTCCTCGGGGGCGACCAGGGCCTCGCGATGCAGGTGCTCGCCGACTCCCCCGCCGAGCGCGCGATCACCGCCGCGGTCGAGGGCGGGGCGGCGCTGGGCGGCACGAGCGCCGGCGCCGCGGTCGAGTCGCGGACGATGATCAACGGCTACACCGGGTCCCTCGGCCCCGCCGACGGGCTGCGCCAAGGGTCGACGCTCGTCTGGTGGGGTGACGACGCCGACCTCGAGCGAGGCCTCGCGGTCGGCTCGACGGCCGCGGTCTTCGACCAGCACTTCCACCAGCGCGGCCGGCTGGGCCGCAGCCTGTCGACGATCGCCGCCGCCGACGACAGGTTCGCCGGGGCGAGCCCCGTCGGGGTCGGCGTCGACTACGCCACCGGCGTGCGCAGCACCGGCGACCGCGTCCTGTCGGGGGTGTTCGGGGAGAGCTCGGTCGGGCTCATCGACCTCGAGACGCTCGGCGCCACGCACTCCTGGGTCGGCAGCCCCGCCACGCTCTCGGTGCGCCGGGTGCTCACCCACCTCATGACCGACGACACGACCTACGACCTGTCGACGAGGGCGTTCTCCCGCGGCGGTGCCGCCCTCACGGCACCGAGCGGCGCGGGGTGGACGGCACCGGCATCCCCCTCCGTCGTCGGCGGCACGCTCTACCTCGGCGGTGGCGTCCTCGGCACCGACGTCGTCGGGGACGTCGTGGCGGCGGCGCGCGCCGTGGACGCGTCGAAGACCGCGAGGCTCGTCGTGATCGGCGGCGGGTCGGGCTCGAGCAGCGAGGCCAACGCCGCGGCGCAGGCGGTGAAGAAGGCCGGCTGGACCGGACAGGTCAGCACCGTCGTGCACGGCGGCAAGGGCTGGAGCTCGCTCGACCTCGCCGGCGCCACGGCCGTCGTCCTCGTGGGCGACACCCCGCCGGCGCTCGCGTCGTCGGTGGCCGACCCGGCGTTCCGTTCCGCCGTCACGACCGCCGTCCGGCACACACCGGTCGTGCTCGCCGACGGCGCCATGTCGGCGGTCCTCGGGTGCCCGCTGGTCCGCGAAGGCGCGTCCGACGTCGAGCACCCTCGAGGCGGAGGGGATCGCCGCGTACCGGGCGGACGACGCCGTCTGGCAGCCCGGGCTCGGCCTCGTCGCAGCAACCGTCGTGCCGCACCTCACCGACGACTTCCGCTGGGGCCGGCTGTACGCCGGTGTCGCGGCGGCGCCGCAGCAGCTGGCCGTGGGCGTCGCGGCCGGGTCGGCCCTGGTCCTGGCGCCCTCGGGTGCGTCCGTGAGCGGCGCATCGGTCGTCGTCGCCGACGGCCGGGAGGCGTCCTCGTGGACCGCCGCCAACGGGGCCCTCGGGGCGAGCGGGGTCGTCCTCGACGTCTTCGGCGACGGCGAGTCCGTCTCCCGCTGACCCGAAAGCACCCCGCACCTCACGGGCTTCGTCGCGGAGTCAGGAGCACGTCGTCGAGTCAGGGTCGGATACGGCCCTGACTCGGCGAGAACCTCCTGAGCGGGCGAACTGCTCCTGACTCCGCGGGGGGTGGACGGCCGGATGCCGCGCCACGGCATCCGCGCCCCCGCGCCCCGTCGTGGGCCCCGGGGTGTCATCCGTGCCCGTGCGCCACGAGCACCGCTGCCAGCGGTCCACGCGCGCGGGGTGTGAGCCGTGCCCTTGCGCCCCGGCACGCGCCGTGCCACGGTCGGGGGGTGGTCGATGAGGACCACGACGACGGACGACGCCGACCGCAGCACCTCCCGGCGTGCCCGCCGCCGCGAACCGCTCTCGCGATCGGAGGAGTCCAACGATGAGAACCCCACGAGTCGTCGTCGGTGTCGACGGGTCCCCGCTGTCCATGGCCGCGGTCACCCGCGCCGCGCAGGTGGCGAGTGCCCGGGGCATGACGCTCCAGGTGCTCCACGCGTTCGCGCCCGACCTGCCGATGATGGGGTTCGGCGAGATCTCCGACCCGTCCGTGGTCAGCACGCTACACCCGCCGGCTGCTCGCCGACGGCGTCGCGCGTGCCCACGCCGCCGACCCCGGCCTCGAGGTCACCACGGTCTCGCGCGACGGGTACGCCAGCCAGGCCCTCGTCGACGCGTCCCGCACCGCCGCGCTCGTCGCGGTCGGGGCGATGGGCCACGGCGTGCTGAGCCGCGCCAGCGTCGGCGCGGTCGCCATGCAGGTCGTCACCCACGCCCGCTGCCCCGTGCTCGTCGTGGGGCACGAGACGGCCGGCCCGGTCGGACCCGGACGGCCGGGTCGTCGTCGGCGTCGACGGGTCGAAGCCGTCGCTGCGGGCCCTCGAGGCCGCGTTCGACGAGGCGGTGGTCACCGGGGCCTCGCTCGACGTCGTCCACGCCTGGGAGGCTCACAGCCCCACCGACCCCACGCTGGCGGCCGACTCGAGCTGGAGCGCCTACGGCTCCAACCTCGAGAGCATCGTCGAGGTCGCCCTGACCTCCAAGCGGGCCCAGCACCCCGAGGTCAAGGTCGACTACGAGGTGGTCCGGGGCGCTCCCGTGCGCGCGCTCGTCGAGCGCAGCGAGGGGGCCTCGCTGCTCGTCGTCGGCAGCCGCGGCTCGGGCGGCTTCGAGGGGCTGCACGTCGGGTCCACGGCCATGCAGCTCATGGGTCGCAGCCAGGCACCCATCCTCTTCAGCCGCTGAGCGCGTCCACGCGCTCGGTCGCGCCGAGCTGGTCGAGCACGAACGCCCACTCCCACGCGATCTGCTCCCACGCGGCATACCGCCCACTGCGCCCACCGTGACCGGCGGCCATCTCGGTGCGCAGCAGCACCGGGCGTGAGCCCGCGTCGCTCGTGACCGTCTCGCGCAGGCGCGCGACCCACTTCGCGGGCTCGGTGACGTAGACCCTGGTGTCGTGGAGGCTGGACGTCGCGAGCACCGCGGGGTAGTCGGCCGCGCGGACGTTCTCGTACGGCGTGTAGGCGCGCATCGCGGCATACGTCTCGGGGTCGGCGAGCGGGTTGCCCCACTCCTCCCACTCCCCCACGGTCAGCGGGAGGTCGGGCTGGAGCATCGTCGTCAGCGGCGTCGACGAACGGCACGGCCGCGTGGGCGACGCGGAACCGGTCGGGTCCGAGGTTGAGCACCGCCCCCACGAGCAGACCCCCGGCAGAGCCACCTTCGAGCCCCACGCGCGCCGGGTCGAACCAGCCGGACGTCGACGAGGTGGTCGACGCAGGCGACGGTGTCGGAGAACGTGTTCGGCTTCGCGAGCAGCTTGCCGTCGTCGTACCAGCGCCGCCCCATCTCGCCGCCGCCGCGCACGTGGGCCACCGCGTAGACGACCCCGCGGTCCAGCAGGCTGAGCCGCGCGACGGAGAAGTACGGGTCGGAGGAGATCTCGTAGGCGCCGTACGCCGTCACGAGACCGGGGTTGGTGCCGTCCGGCGCGACGCCGACGCGGTGCACGACCGAGACCGGGATGCGCGTGCCGTCGGCCGTCGTGACCCACTCCCGGCTCTCGGTGTAGTTCGCGGCGTCGAAGTCGCCCAGCACGGGCTGCCGCTTGAGCAGCGTGCGCTCGCCGGTGGCGAGGTCGACGTCGAGCACCGTGCGTGGCGTCGCCCACGACTCGACGACGACCTGGATCGCGGTCTGGCCCGGCTCGGGGTTGTCCCCGAGGCCGATCGAGTGCACCGCCTGCTCGACCTCGACGTCCCAGGCCGCGCCGTGACCGGTGTCGGATGCCGGGTCGCGCGGCAGCACCCGCAGCGCGGTGAGGCCGCCGGCCCGCAGGGTGAGCACCGACGCGTGGTCGAAGGCGTCGGCGGAGACGAACCGCTCCCCCTCGCCGGACCGGAGCCACGGCACCCACTGCTCGTGGCTCGTCGCGTCGATCGGCGCCCACGCGAGGTCGGCGTCGGGGTTGTCGGTGTTGTGCACGACGAGGAGCCGGTCACCCGCGGGCTCGACGTCGTACTCGACGCCTTCGCGGCGCGGTGCGACGACCCGCCACGGACCCTCCGGGTCGTCGCTGTCGAGGAGGTGCACCTCGGACGTCGTCTTCGACCCGAGGCCGAGCATGACCCAACGCTCGTCGCGGCTGCTCGAGACGCCCATCCAGAAGCGCTCGTCGTCCTCCTGGTGGACGAGAACGTCGTCGGCCGGGTCGCCTCCGACGCGGTGCCGCCACAGCTGGTACGGGCCGCCACGCGTCGTCGAGCCGGGTGTAGAACAGGAACCGCCCGTCGCGGCTGAGCTCCACGCCGTAGCCGATGTCGGTGATCGACGTGTCGAGGACCTCGCCCGTCTCGACCTCGCGGACGGTGAGGGCGAAGCGCTCGTCGCCGGAGGTGTCGACCGCGAACGCGACGAGCCGGTGGTCGGCGCTCACCGTGAGGGCGCCGAGGGAGAAGAACTCGCTGTCGCCCGCCTCGACGTTGCCGTCGACGACCACCTGCTCGCCCGGCACGGCATCCGCCTCGGGGTCGGGACGCGACGCGGGGTCGGTGAGCGGGGCGCGGACGTGGCTGGCGTACTGCTTGCCCTCGACGGTGCGCGCGTAGTACCACCACGGACCGCTCACGACGGGCACCGACAGGTCGGTCTCCTTGACGCGTGACCGGATCTCCTCGAACAGCGGCGGTCCGCAGCGGCGCGAGGTGCTCGGTGCGCGCCTCGGCGTAGGCGTTCTCGGCCTCGAGGTGCGCCAGGAGCGCGGGGTCCTTGAGGTCGCGCATCCACGCGTAGGGGTCCTCCACCCGGTCGCCGTGGTGATCGCGGACGTGGGGTCGGCGCTCGGCGGTCGGCGGCGGGGGCTCGGCATGGCGTCACTGTATGCCGGGGGCCGCCGGTCGCGTCGCAGGTCACGTCAGGTCGTCGCCACCCTCCCAAGGTCGGAGGGGACGGACCACACCACGGGGACAACGCCTCTCGACGCGGGCAGCCCCGACACGCGGCGAGGGCCGCACCCGGGTGGGGTGCGGCCCTCGCTGGACCGAGTCCGGCGGGTCAGAGACCCGAGACGCGGTCCTCGGGGGCGGTCAGGCCCTGGTTGGCCTCGAGGAAGGCGACGAAGCTCTCGAGGTCGCCGTCGGACCCCACGCGGTTGGTTGCCTGCGTGAACGTCGTGAACAGGTCACCGCCGTCCGCGAGGAAGTTCAGCGTGGCGACCCGGTAGGTCGACCCGTCCAGGATCGGGCTGCCGTTGAGCATCATCGACCCGGGGACGACCCGCGACCCCTGCGGCTGGGTGTCGTCCCAGACGTAGGTGAAGCCGTCGGACACACCCAGCGCGAGCATCGGCCGGGTGCCACGGGCGGCGACGGGCTGGTACTGCTCCTCGAGCACCTGCTTCAGCTGGGCACCGGTGAGGTCGAGGACCACGTTGACGTTGCCGAACGGCAGGATGTCGAACGCCTCGGCGAAGGTGACCTGGCCGGCCTGCTCGCCGTAGCGCGCCGGAAGCATCGGCAGGTCGGACCTGACCCCTCCGACGTTGACGAGCCCGATCTGGGCACCTTCGTCCTGACCGGCCCACACGAACGAGTCCGCGACGAGGTCGGCCATCGGCGTCTCGACGGCGCGGGACGTGTTGAGCGCGCTCCCGAGGATGTCCTCGGTGTGGGTCCCGACGACCTGGCCCTTGAGGGGACCGGCCAGGGTGTTCCACTTGGCGATGATCGCCGTCTGCGCGGCGTCGTCCGGAAGGCTCTGCGGGACGACGTGGTTCGTGGCCGTGGTGCGGCCGCGGTCGACCTCGCCGCTGCGCGTGTTGATGACGAGCGAGCTCTCGGTGACGATCTGCCCGTAGGACGCCGCGCTCGTCACGAGCCGCGGGTTGCCGGCCGGGTCCGGGAAGGAGCAGATGTAGGAGTCGTGGGTATGACCCGTGATGATCTGGTCGATCTCGGGGCTCATGGTGGCGGCCATCGTCGCGAGGGGCTCGGAGATGCCGACGCACTGGTTGTACGTGCCCGAGTTGAGGCCGCCCTCGTGCATGAGGACGACGATCGCCTTGACGCCCTGCTTCTTCAGGACCGCCGCCTGGGCGTTGGCCGTCTCGACCTCGTCCTTGAAGTCGACGGTGGAGACGCCGGCCGGGTTGACGATCGTGGGCGTGGCCTCGAGGGTCATGCCGATGAAGCCGACCTTGGTGCCGGCGATCTCCTTGACCCACGTGCCGGGGAGGAGGGTCCCGCTGCCGTCACTGTTGACGACGTTGGCGGCGAGCCACGGGAAGTCTGCGCCGGCATACGGCTCGTCGGGGAAGTAGCAGCCGTCGACCGGGTGGCAGCCGCCCTCCTGCATGCGCAGGAGCTCGGTGGTGCCCTCGTCGAACTCGTGGTTGCCGACGCTGCTGACGTCGAGGCCCATGGCGTTGAGCGACTCGACCGACGGCTCGTCGTGGAACATCCCCGAGATGAAGGTGGACCCGCCGATGAGGTCGCCGGCGGCGACGGTGAGGCTGTTCGCGTCGCCGGCCTGGGTGCGCAGCTCGGTCAGCTTCGTCGCGAGGTTCTCGGACCCACCCGCGAACGTGCGCGCCGGGTCGACGTCCACGGGCAGCCGCAGCGTCGACAGCGCCTCGAGGTTGCCGTGGTAGTCGTTGATCGACAACAGCTGGACCGTCGTCAGGTTGGGGTTGCCAGGTGCGGCACCCGCGACGGCGGGCGTGCCGGCGACGAGGGCCGCGATCGCGGTCGCCGCGATACCGGCGCCGAGGGCGCGCCGATGCGTTGTGGTCATGGTCTCTCCTTCGTGGGGTCAGCGAGGGCCACCATAGGCGTTCCACCCGCTCCGGCAAAGGGTGCGAAACGCCCGATTTCCGCTGGTCGCACGGGCGTCACCTGCCAGTCACCGACGAGCGACGCGTCACCACGGGTCGATGACGGCCCTCCCGTCACTCGCGTGCCGACAGGGCCGAGGTGGCCGCAGGCTCAGGCGAGGCAGCGCGGGCCGAGGAGCACCTTGAGGTCGCCGAACAGCGCCTCGGTGGCGTTGACCCGGTAGGCCGGGTCCAGACGGATCTCCACCGACCGCCCGGGCTTGACGAGGCGCAGGTGCACCTCGGTGGTGCCGGGGTGGTTGGTGAGCACGGCCTTCAGCTCCTCGACGCGCTGGGTGGTCGCGCGGGCGGTCTCCATCGTCACGACGACCGGTCCGCGCGGGCCCTCGCTGACGTCGGGCAGCGTGAGCTCCTGGGCGTAGATCGAGACCGTGTCGTCACGCCGGTTGAGCTTCCCCCGGACGACGGCGACGGTGTCCTGCTGGAGCAGCGGCCCGACCGTCATGTAGGCGCTCGGGAAGAACAGGCACTCGATCGAGCCGGCGAGGTCCTCGACCGTCGCGATCGCCCACAGGTCGCCCTTCTTCGTGCGCTTGACCTGCAGGCCGGTGATGAGGCCGGCGACGGTCACCATCGAGCCCTCGGGCCGGCCGCCCTCGTCGGCGGTGAGCGCCGCGATCTGGGTGTCGGCGTGCGCGGTGAGCACGTGCTCCACCCCGAACAGCGGGTGGTCGGAGACGTAGAGGCCGAGCATCTCCCGCTCGAAGGACAGCAGGGTCGACTTGTCCCACTCGACTCCGGGGACGGCGCTCAGGCCCATGAGGTCGGCGCCGGAGCCGCCGCCGGAGTCGTCGCCGAACGCCCCGAACAGGCTGTCCTGCCCGATCGCCTCCTGCCGCTTGACCGCGACGAACGCGTCGACGTACTCCTCGTGGACCCGCAGCAGGCCCATGCGGGTCTCGGCGAGCCCGTCGAAGGCGCCGCCCTTGATGAGCGACTCGATGGTGCGCTTGTTGCACACGACCGCGGGCACCTTGGACATGAAGTCGCGGAAGGAGGTGAAGCGCCCCGCGTCCGCACGCGCCGCGATGATCGCCTCGACGACGTTGTGGCCGACGTTGCGGATCGCCTGCATCCCGAAGCGGATGTCCGTGCCGACCGCCGCGAACTGCCCGATGGAGTCGTTGACGTCGGGCGGCAGCACCTTGATGCCCATCCGGCGGCACTCACCGAGGTAGAGCGCGGACTTGTCCTTGTCGTCGCCGACCGAGGTGAGCAGGGCGGCCATGTACTCGGCCGGGTAGTTGGCCTTGAGGTAGGCGGTCCAGTACGACACGAGGCCGTACGCCGCGGTGTGCGCCTTGTTGAACGCGTAGTCGGAGAACGGGACCAGGACGCCCCACAGGGCGGCGATCGAGGCCTCGTTGAACCCCTTGGCCTTCATGCCCTCGGAGAAGGGGACGTACTCGGCGTCGAGCACCTCCTTCTTCTTCTTGCCCATCGCCCGGCGCAGCAGGTCGGCGTTGCCGAGCGTGTAGCCGGCGAGCTTCTGGGCGATCTCCATGACCTGCTCCTGGTAGATCACCAGGCCGTGCGTCGTGCCGAGGATCGGGCCGAGCGCCTCCACCATCTCGGGCTGGAGCTTGCCCTCGAGCTGCGGGTCGAGCGGCGTCAGCACCTGCTTGCCGTTCTTGCGCAGCGCGAAGTTGGTGTGCGCGTTGACGCCCATCGGGCCCGGGCGGTAGAGCGCGAGCGCCGCCGAGATGTCCTCGAAGTTGTCGGGCTGCATCAGCTTGAGCAGCGTGCGCATGCCGCCGCCGTCGAGCTGGAAGACGCCGAGGGTGTCACCGCGGGCGAGCAGGTCGTAGGTCGCCGGGTCGGTCATGTCCTTGGACAGGGCGTCGAGGTCGATGTCCTCGCCGCGGTTGCTCTTCACGTTGGCGATGGCGTCGTCGAGGATCGTGAGGTTGCGCAGCCCGAGGAAGTCCATCTTGACCAGGCCGAGCGACTCGCAGCTCGGGTAGTCGAACTGCGTGATGACCTGGCCGTCCTGCAGGCGTCGCATGACCGGGATGACGTCGATGAGCGGCTCGCTGCTCATGATGACGCCGGCGGCGTGCACGCCCCACTGGCGCTTGAGCCCCTCGAGGCCCTTCGCTGTCTCGACGACCTCCTGGAGGTGCTGTTCGGTGGCGACGAGCTCGCGGAACTCCTTGCCCTCGCCGTAGCGCGAGTGCTGCGGGTCGTAGATGCCCGACAGGGGGACGCCCTTGCCCATGACGTCCGGCGGCATCGCCTTGGTCAGCTGCTCGCCGACGGCGAACGGGTGGCCCATGACGCGGGCGGCGTCCTTGACGGCCTGCTTGGCCTTGATCGTGCCGTAGGTGACGATCTGCGCGACCCGCTCGCTGCCGTACTTCTCGGTGACGTAGCGGATCACCTCGCCGCGCCGGCGCTCGTCGAAGTCGACGTCGAAGTCGGGCAGGGACGGCCGCTCGGGGTTGAGGAACCGCTCGAAGATCAGGCCGTGTGGGATCGGGTCGAGGTCGGTGATCTTCATGGCGTAGGCGCACATCGAGCCCGCGCCCGAGCCACGACCGGGGCCGACCCGGATGCCGTTGTCCTTGGCCCACGTGATGAAGTCGGCGACGACGAGGAAGTACCCGGCATACCCCTTGGAGACGATGACGTCGGTCTCGAACTCCGCCTGTTTCTGGGCGTACTCGGGGATGCCGTCCGGGAACCGCCCGCGCAGGCCGCTCTGCACCTCCTTGACGAACCAGCTCTCCTCGTTCTCGCCCGGCGGGCAAGGGAAGCGCGGCATGAACCGCCCCTCGCCCTCGGTGAACGAGATGTCGCACATCTCGGCGATGAGGAGGGTGTTGTCGCAGGCCTCCGGGAGCTCGCGCCAGGTGTGGCGCATCTCGGCCGGGCTCTTGAGGTAGAAGTCGTCGGCGTCGAACTTGAACCGGTTGGGGTCCATCATCGTCGAGCCGGACTGCACGCACAGCAGGGCCGAGTGGGCCTTGGCGTCCTCGGGGCTCGTGTAGTGCAGGTCGTTGGTCGCGACGAGCGGCAGGCCGAGCTCGCGCGCGAGGCGGAGGAGGTCCTTCTGGACGCGGCGCTCGATGTCGAGGCCGTGGTCCATGAGCTCGCAGAAGAAGTTCTCGGCGCCGAAGATGTCGCGCAGGTCGGATGCCGCCTGCTTGGCGAGGTCGTACTGCCCGAGGCGGATGCGGGTCTGGACCTCGCCGGAGGGGCAGCCCGTCGTGGCGATGAGGCCCGTGCCGTACTGGTCGAGGAGCTCGCGGTCGACGCGCGGCCACTTCGCGTAGACCTGGTCGAGGGAGGCCTGGCTGTCCATCCGGAACAGGTTGTGCAGGCCGGTGTTGTCCCGGGCCAGCAGGGTCATGTGGGTGTAGGCGCCCGAGCCGGAGACGTCGTCGCCGGGGCTCGTGCGCTCGTCGCCCCACCGACGCGGGTCTTGTCGGTGCGGTGCGTGCCGGGGGTGACGTAGGCCTCGACCCCGATGATCGGCTTGACGCCGGTGCCCTGCGCCTTCTTCCAGAACTCGTAGGCCCCGAAGACGTACCCGTGGTCGGTCGTGGCGAGCGCCGGCATCCCCATCTCGGCCGCCCTCTGGAACAGGTCGCCGATGCGGGCCGCGCCGTCGAGCATGGAGTACTCGGTGTGGACGTGGAGGTGGACGAACGAGTCCGAGCCCTTCGGCGGCGTGCTGGTCGTCGTGCGCGTCGGGGTGGTGGCTGGCGGGCTCGAGGCGTTCGGGGAGGACATCGCGGACCATCCTAGGTCGGCCCGGGGACACCACTCGGCGTGTCGTGTCCCGTGTCGCCGTGCCGGTCGCCGAGAGGTGGACGACCCGCCCTCCGCGACCTGCGACGGACCCGGTCGGGGACCGCTCAGGGGCGGTCGAGAAGGCGGAACCGCTCGAGCACGACGGGCGTGTCGTCGTCGACGGTGAAGGCCGGGTCTCCCAGGGCCCGGCGGCACTCCCCGGAGTGCCAGAAGGCCTCGTGGTCGGCGCGCCAGGCCCGCACGGTCCGGTGTCCCTCGCCCTCGTCGATCGCGTGGCTCAGGTCGACGTCCGCGAGGCGGACGACCCGGACGGAGGTCGTCTCGACGACGGCGACGACGGCATCCGTGCTGTCGACGACGGCGGCCCGGTCACCGACGCGGGGCAGCGGCTCACCCTCGACCTCGTAGCCGACGACGAGGGAGGTCGTCGCGGTCTTCTCGCCCGCGAGGATCGCGGCGACGAGGCGGTCGCGCAGCGGTCCGGGGAACGCGAACTCCGCGCGCGGCATCCCCTCGAGGCCGGGCCGGGCGTCGTCGCTCACAGGCGGTCGAGCGCGAGCCGCAGGTCCTCGGGGTAGGAGCTCTCGAAGGTGACCCACTCCCCCGACCCCGGGTGCTCGAAGCCGAGGCCCACGGCGTGCAGCCACTGCCGCTCCAGGCCGAGCCGGCGCGCGAGGGTGGGGTCGGCGCCGTAGGTCAGGTCGCCGACGCAGGGGTGGCGGACGGCGGCCATGTGCACCCGGATCTGGTGCGTGCGGCCGGTCTCGAGGTGGATCTCGAGCAGTGACGCGTGGCGGAAGGCCTCGATGAGCTCGTAGTGCGTCACGGCCGGCTTGCCCGACTCCATGACGGCGAACTTGTAGTCGTGGCCGGGGTGGCGACCGATCGGCGCGTCGATGGTGCCGACGAGCGGGTCGGGGAGGCCCTGGACGAGCGTGTGGTACGTCTTGTCGACCCGCCGCTCCTTGAACGCCCGCTTGAGCACGGAGTAGCCGCGCTCGCTCGTGCACACGACCATGAGGCCGGAGGTGCCGACGTCGAGGCGCGAGACGATGCCCTGGCGCTCGCTCGCCCCGCTCGTCGAGATGCGGTAGCCCGCGGCCTTGAGCCCGGCGAGCACGTTCGGACCGGTCCAGCCCACGCTCGGGTGGGCTGCCACGCCGACCGGCTTGTCGACGACGACGATGTCCTCGTCGTGGTGCACGACCGTCATGCCGGGCACCGGCTCGGCGACGACCTCGAGCGTGGGGCTCGTCGGGGATGCCGGGAGCAGCACCTCGAGCATGTCGCCGGCACTCACCCGGTGGCTCTTGCCCACGCTCGCCGCGTTGACGCTGACCCCACCGTCGGCCGCGAGGTCGGCGGCACGCGTGCGGGAGAGGCCGAACAGGCGCGCGATGGCCGCGTCGACCCGCTCTCCCTCGAGGCCGTCGGGGACGAGGACGGTCCGGGCGTCAGTCATCGGCGTGCTCCGCGTGGTGCACGGGACCCGCGATGGAGGTGCCGGTGAAGGCGAGCACCATGATGATCCCGGCCGCCACGACGATCGCGATGTCCGCGACGTTGCCGACGAACCACCCGAAGTAGTCGATGAAGTCGACGACGTGGCCACGGCCCGGCCCCGGGGGGCGGAAGAAGCGGTCGCCCAGGTTCCCGAGCGCGCCGCCGAGGAGCAGTCCCAGCGCGATCGCCCACGGCAGGTTGCCGACCTTGCGGGCGCCGATGACCACCCACACGACGATCGTCAGCGACACGACGGTGAGGATCCAGGTCGAGCCGTCGCCGAGCGAGAAGGCCGCACCGGGGTTGCGGACGAGGTTGAGCCGGATCGCGTCCCCCACGAGGTCGACGGCCTCGCCCGGCGTCAGCGAGCGCAGCGCCCAGATCTTGGTGAGCTGGTCCAGCAGCAGGGTGAGGACGGCGAGGCCGATCATCACGGCATACAGCCGCCGCCGGCCGCCGGTCGGGACCGGGGCCGGCGTGGACGCTGTGGCGTCGGCCGCGGTCAGCGGCGCTCCTGCTTCATCTTGCATGGCATGCATAGGGTCGCACGAGGTGCCGCCTGGAGCCTAAGTTTGCCGATCGGGTTGCCGCAGGACTCGCAGATGCCGTAGCTGCCGTCGTCGAGCCGCTCGAGGGCGTGCTCGGTCTGCTGCAGCATCTCGCGGGCGTTGTTGGCCAGCGAGATCTCCTGCTCGCGCTCGTAGGTCTTGGCACCGGCGTCGGCCTGGTCGTCGCCGGCCCCGTCGCCCGAGTCGCGCATGAGGTGGACGAGGTCGCTCTGGGCGTGCCGCAGCTCGTTGCTCAGCTGGTCGATGTCGCGCTCGAGCTCGGCCCGCACCTCCTTGAGCTCGGCGGTGGTCCACGGGGACTCGTCCTCGCGGACGGCCAGGACCCTCTTGGCCGGGGTCTTCGACGCCGGGGTCGTGCGGGTGCGTGAGCTCGTCGTCACGGATGCTGCCTTCCTCGCCGTCGTGGCCTTGCGGGCCGGCGCGGCCTTCGTGGCCGGAACCGCCGTGGCCGCCGTCTTCTTGGCGGGCGCCGCCGTGGTCGCCGTCTTGGTCGCCGGAGCAGCCCTGGTCGCCGTCTTGGTGGCAGGCGCAGCCTTGGTGGCTGCCTTCTTCGCCGGAGCAGCCCTGGTCGCCGTCTTGGTGGCCGGCGCAGCCTTGGTGGCTGCCACCTTCGCCGGAGCAGCCCTGGTCGCCGTCGTCTTCGCCGGCGCCTTCTTGGCCGGCGCGGCCTTGGTCGCCGTCTTCTTCGCCGGCGCAGCCTTGGCGGCTGAGGCCGCCTTCTTGGCCGGCGTAGCCTTCGTCGCCGGCGCGGCCTTCGTCGCCGTCTTCTTCGCCGGCGCAGCCTTGGCGGCTGGAGCAGCCTTCTTGGCCGACGCAGCCTTGGGCGCCGCCTTCTTCGCCGGGACAGCCTTGGTGGCAACCTTCTTGGCGGGCACCGCCTTCGTCGCCGACGAGTTGACCGCAGCCTTGGTCGCGGCCTTCTTCGCCGGAGCCGCGGCCGCCGCCGTCGCGGTGGCCGCCCGCCCACCGACCGCCTTGCGCGCGGTGTCGGCCGCCCTGGACCCCGCCTGCTTGACGGCGGACAGTGCCCGCTTGGCAACCATGTCGTCCTACTTCCCGGGTGTGCGGCGGGCCCCGACGGCCCGACCGGTGCGCCGAAGGATACGGCCTCACCGTGCCCGTCTCAACGACGAAACGCGGTGGTGAGCAGCCCGTTCACCCCGGTCACGACGAAGGGCCCGGCACGCGGCCGGGCCCTTCGTCGTGGGTGCGGTCAGCCCTGGCGCTCTGGCTGCGGCTCGGCCGCGGCCTGCTCCTCCTGCTGCGCCTGGTCGTCCTTGGCGTCGACGCCGGTGTTCTTGAGGTCGGCGAGCTGGGCCTGGATGTAGGTGTGCAGGCGCGAACGGTAGTCCCGCTCGAACCCACGCAGCTCCTCGATCTTGCGCTCCAGGAGCGTGCGCTCCCGGCCGAGCTCCTCGAGGATCGAGGCCTTCTTCTGCTGCGCCTCCGCGACCATGCCGGTCGAGCGCTCGCGCGCCTCGGTCAGCATCTCCTCCCGCTGGCTGGACGCGGTCGAGAGCATCTCGTCGCGCTGCGCGGTGGCCGTCGAGACCATCTCGTCACGCTGCGAGGTGCCGGTCGCGACGAGCTCGTCGTGCTGGGTCTGCGCCGTGGTGATGAGCTCGTCGTGCTGGGCCTGCGCGGTGGACACCAGCTCGTCGTACTTGGCCTGCGCAGTGGACACGAGCTCGTCGTGCTTGGTCTGCGCCGTGGTGATGAGCTCGTCGTGGCGACGCTGGCCCTCGGCGACGAGCTCGTCGCGACGGGTCTCACCGGCGCTGACGTGCTCGTCGTGGAGACGCTGGGCGAGGGCGATGACGCCGGCGGCGCTGGCGCCGCCTCCGGCCCCGGCGAGGGCGGCGGCACCGAGGCCGGCACCGTCGGCCTCGGCCTGGCCGCGCTGGGCGGCCGCACCGGAACGCTGCTCGGCGTCGCGCTCGGCCTGCTCGGCGCGCTCGGTGGCCGCGGCGATGCGGGCCTGCGCGGTGCGCTCGGCCTCCTCGACGCGGGCCTTGAGCGTCAGCAGCTGCTCGTCCGCCTCGGCGCCGGCCTGGTCGCGCTTGGAGGCGCGGTCGGCCTGCTCCTGCTCACGCTCGGTCTGGATGGACGAGAGCTCGCTGCGGGTCTCCCCGAGCTGGCCCTCCAGCTCGCGGACGCGGGTCTCGAGCTGACCGGCGCGCTGCTCGGCCCCGCTGGCGCGGGTCTCCAGCTCGGCGGCCGCCCTCTCGAGCTCGCCGGAGCGGTTCTCGAGCTCCTGCGCCCTGGCCTGCGCCTCCTGGGCCAGCGTCTCGAGCTCGGCGTTGCGGTGCTCGAGCTGACCGATCCTGCCCTGCAGCTCGGCGTTGCGGCCCTCGATGTCCCCGCTCTTGCCCTCGAACTCGCCCAGGCGTGCGGTGAGCTCGCTGCGCGTGCCCTCGAGCTCTGAGACCTTGGTCGCGAGCTCGCTGCGGGAGCCTTCGAGCTCGGAGAGCTTCGCGGCGAGGGTGGCGTTCTTGGAGCGCAGCTCCTCGAGGTCCTTCGCGGAGGTGTCGGGCGCCTGGCGGGCCACGACCGGCGCCATGCCCTTGCCCTCGCGGCAGGTGTTGAGGTCCCCGCGCAGGTCGTCGGACTCCTTGGTCATCCGGCGCATCTCGGCGACGATGTCGTCGAGGAAGTCGTCGACCTCTCGCTCGTCGTACCCACGACGGAACTGGGTCTGGGTGAACGTCTTGTTCAGGACGTCCTCGGGCGTGAGAGCCATGTGCAACTCCTGTGGGTGGCCAACGGTCACGGTCCCCGGACCCGGTTCGCGCACGCACGCGTGCACGGCACAGGGTCCGGACTCGTCAGACTACGCGATCGAGGGGCGCGCGTGACAGGTGTTGCGACTGATGGTCAGACGGGGCGTCCGGCGGCGGCTCAGAGCAGGATGAGCAGCAGGTACACGACGAAGAAGAGGACCATGAACGACAGGTCGATGCTCACGCCACCGAGCCGGAGCGGCGGGATGACCTTGCGCAGGGCGCGCAGCGGCGGCTCGGTGAGGGTGTAGACGGGCTCGGCGACGAGCAACGCGGCCCCGTGCGGCCGCCACTCCTTGGCGAAGATGCGGATCCAGTCGAAGACGACCCGGCCGATGAGCACGAGGAAGTAGAGGAAGACGACGAAGCGTAGGACCGCGAGAACGGCATTCATGGCGTGAAGTGTGACCGACGGGGCTGGTGGATCGGCGCCCGGGTCCTCAGCTCTGGTTGAACACGCCCCGGCCGGCCGCGATCGGACCCTCCTCGGCGTTGACCTCGACGGTCTCGGGCGACAGCAGGAAGACCTTGGACGTGACCCGCTCGATCGAGCCGCGCAGGCCGAAGACGAGGCCGGCGGCGAAGTCGACGAGGCGCTTGGCGTCGGCGTCGCTCATGTCGGTGAGGTTCATGATGACGGGGACGCCGTCGCGGAAGTTCTCGCCGATCGTCTTGGCCTCGTTGTAGGTGCGGGGGTGGATCGTCGTGATCCGCGACAGGCCGACCGCCTCCGGGGACCGGACGACCTGGGCCACCGAGTGGCGCGTGGGGAGGTGCGTGACCTCGGCGCCGCGGTGCTCGGACCGCTCCTCGACGTGCTCGACGTGGTCGACGTGCTCGTCGTCGCCCTCGTAGTACTCGTCGTCGTAGCGGCCCTGGTCCTCGGCGAGGCCCAGGTAGACCATCGTCTTGCGCAGCGCGCCAGCCATTGAGTGCTCCTCGGTCGTCGGCCCCGCCCGTTCGGCGCCGTGCGTCGTGACCGAAGTTACCGGTGTGACGGGCGAGAACCGAGGATTGCCGAGCCGACACGCAGGTGTGTCGCGCCCTCGGCGAGGGCGGCCTCGAGGTCCCCGCTCATGCCCGCGGAAACCCAGGTGGCGTCGGGGTGGGCGGCCCGGATGCCGTCGCCGACCGCGCGCAGTCGGGCGAACGCGGGACGGGGGTCGGCGCCGAGGGGAGCCACCGCCATGACGCCGCGCAGCCTCAGCGACGACGACCCGGCGACCAGGTCCGCGAGGGCCGGCGCCCCGTGAGGGGCGACACCGCCCCTGCCCTCCACGTCCTCGAGCCCGACCTGCACGGTCACGTCGAGGACGCGGCCGGATGCCGTGGCCGCCCGGTCGAGCGCCCGCGCGAGCCGGGCCCGGTCGACCGACTGGACCACGTCGGCGTAGCGCGCCACCGACGCGGCCTTGTTGCTCTGCAGCTGGCCGACGAAGTGCACTCGGAGCCGGTCGCGGTGGGCGAGGTCGGCCACCTTGGCCGACGCCTCCCGGTCGCGGTTCTCGCCGATGTCGCCGACCCCGAGCCCGGACAGGAGGTCGATGTCGCTGGCCGGGAAGAACTTCGTGACGACCACGAGCGTGACCTCGTCGGTGCGACCGGCATCCGCCATCGCCCGGTCGATGCGGGCGCGCACGGCGGCGAGGGACGTGGCGAGCTGGTCCCGCCGGGTGGCGGGACCACCTGCGGCAGTGGCGGGTTCGCTCACGACACCGCCGACCTGGCGACGATCCCCGCGAAGCGACCGGTGACCCCGTCGCGCCGGTGGGAGTAGAGGTGCTCGCTCTCGCGGGAGCAGCCGGGCACCCAGCGCACGCTGACACCCCCGTCGCGGAGCTGCGCGACGACTCCGGCGGCGACGTCGATCGCGGGTGTCCCCGTCCACGACACCGTGGCGCTCACCGGCTGCACGGCAGCCGCGCTCTCGCGCATCTCGAGCGGTACCTCGTAGCACCGGCCGCACACCGACGGGCCGACGACGGCGTCGACCTCCCCCGCCCCGAGGTCGCGCATCGTCGCGAGGGCGGCGGGCACGACGCCGGCCACCATCCCCGGACGTCCGGCGTGCACCGCGGCCACCACACCGCCGCTCCCCGAGAGCAGGACCGGGACGCAGTCGGCGACGAGGACCGCGAGGGCGACGTCGGTGGAACGGGTGACGACGGCGTCGCAGCGGGGTGCCGTGTCGGGGACGCCGTCGACGACCGCGACCCCGGCACCGTGGCACTGGTCCATGTAGACGACGGGCCGGCCGAGCCCCTGCTCGAGACGGCGCCGGTTCTCGGCGACCGCCGAGGGGTCGTCGGCGACGTGGCCGCCGAGGTTGAGCCCGGCATACGCACCGGTGCTCACCCCGGCGGAGCGGTCGGTGACGGCCCGGACGACACCGGAGCGGTCCTCATGCCAGGCGAACACCCTCACACCGTAGACGCGCGAGGGGCGGGCCGGATGGACCGGCCCGCCCCTCGCGTTCGACGCGGGACTACTTGAGGAAGTCGGGGACGTCGAGGTCGTCGTTCTCGTCGAACGTCACCGTGCGCGGCGGCGGGGAGCCGTTCGACGCGCGGACCGGCTCGAGCAGGGCGTCGGCGCGCTCGGTGCGCACCGCCGGCTCCTCGACCACCGGGTATGCCGGCTCGGGGCGCTCGGCCGGCGCCGGCGTCGCCGCCGGGGTGACCGGGCGCGTGGCCGGTGCCGGAGCGGACGCCGTGGCCGGTGCCGGTGCGGCGGTGGGCGCCGGTGCCTGCGCCGGTGCCGGACGGCCCTGGATGGTGCCGAGCGCCCGGTTGTCGGCCCGGTGGATCGGCGCACCGCCGTCGAACCCGGCCGCGATGACGGTGACCCGCACCTCGTCGCCGAGCGCGTCGTCGATGACCGCGCCGAAGATGATGTTGGCCTCGGGGTGCGCGGCCTCCTGGACCAGGCGAGCGGCCTCGTTGATCTCGAACAGGCCGAGGTCGCTGCCGCCCTGGATGGAGAGCAGCACGCCGTGGGCGCCGTCGATGCTCGCCTCGAGCAGCGGGCTGGAGATCGCGAGCTCGGCCGCCTGCACCGCACGGTCCTCGCCGCGCGCGGACCCGATCCCCATGAGCGCGGACCCGGCCCCCTGCATCACCGACTTGACGTCGGCGAAGTCGAGGTTGATCAGACCCGGCGTCGTGATGAGGTCGGTGATGCCCTGGACACCGGACAGCAGCACCTGGTCGGCGCTGCGGAAGGCATCGAGCATCGACACGCCACGGTCGCTGATCGACAGCAGCCGGTCGTTGGGGATGACGATGAGGGTGTCGACCTCCTCGCGCAGCTGCGCGATACCGGTCTCGGCCTGGTTGGCGCGACGACGGCCCTCGAAGGTGAACGGCCGCGTCACGACACCGATCGTCAGGGCACCCAGGCCCTTGGCGATGCGGGCCACGACGGGCGCGCCACCGGTGCCGGTGCCGCCGCCCTCGCCGGCCGTGACGAAGACCATGTCAGCCCCCTTGAGGACCTCCTCGATCTCCTCGGCGTGGTCCTCGGCCGCCTTCTTGCCGACCTCGGGGTCGGCGCCGGCGCCGAGCCCCCGGGTCAGCTCGCGGCCGACGTCGAGCTTGACGTCCGCGTCGCTCATGAGGAGCGCCTGGGCGTCGGTGTTGACCGCGATGAACTCGACGCCCTTGAGGCCGACCTCGATCATCCGGTTGATGGCGTTGACACCGCCGCCGCCGATGCCGACGACCTTGATGACGGCGAGGTAGTTCTGGGGTGCTGCCACGATGCGGGCCTTCCACTGGGTTCACTGCGTACGGTCGGGCGGTTCGGGACTGCTGGTTCGGTGCTCGAAACCCTCAACGTAAGGTTGACAGTAACGGTTGGGTCATGCTTCGATGGGACGACGCTAGGTCGGCCCGGGAGGTCAGGCAAAGAGGCCGTGGGCGTGTCGCGACATCGATGGGGGAAATCATCCCATGCGAGGCGACATTCGCCTCATCCGCCCCATCCGTCACACCAGCCACACCGCCGAGCCTGTCGAACGGCCCGATGCCGGCCCATGGGGTCAGCGGGTCACCGGCGTGTCCGGGGCGCTGACGTCGATGACCTTGGCCTTCGTCCGCAGCAGGGCCCGCAGGATCGCCACCTTGCGGGCCGACTCCTCACCGCTGCCCCACACGACGGTCCGCGAGCCGAGCGTGAAGGTCACGAGGTCCGCGCTGCTCACCGTCAGGGACGTGACGTCCCCCGAGATGTCCGCCGGGAGGGCCTGGAGCAGCGCGAGGGAGGACTGGAGCGCCCCGGGCGTCGTGCCCTTCGAGCCGGTGGCCGTCACGACCGGCACGCCCTTCGGCGCGGTGCGCACGACGGCGAACGCGATGCCCTCGGCATCCACGACCTCCAGTCGACCTTGAGGGTTCTTGACGACGAGGGCAGCGGTGCGCGGCACGACCTGGACCGACAGCGTGCCCGGCCAGGACCGCCGGACCGAGACCTCCGCGACGGTGATCCGCTCGCGCACCCGGTCGGCCACGGCATCCGTGTCGACCCGGGCGAGCGGGGTGCCGGCGGGGACCGCGGCGAGCTCGGCCACGGCCGCCGCCTCGGCCCCGGTGACCCCCGACACCTCGACGTCGTCGACCCCGAGCACCGAGCTCCAGCCGACGACCCACACGACGAGGGCGACCGCACCCGCGACGGTGAGCCACAGGAGCCACCGCTGCCAGGCCCTGCGGCGGTGCGACAGGGCCCGCTCCCGGAAGCGGTTGGCCTCCTCCGCGACGTCGTGGCGACGGCGCGTGGTCCCCAGGCTCATGACGCCCCTCCCGCGGGACGGGCTGCGAGGGCCTCGAGGACACGCGGGGCGAGCCGCGTCACGTCGCCGGCGCCGACGGTGAGCACGAGGTCGCCGGGCCGGGCGGCGGCGACGAGGGCGGCGACGGCGTCGTCCGGGCCGGCGCCGACGACCACCCTGCGCTCCCCCGGCAGGCCCGCGAGCGGGTCGCCGATCAGGGCCGACGTGACCCCCTCCACCGGCTCCTCCCGTGCGCCGTAGACGTCGAGGAGCACGACGGTGTCGGCGGGGGCCAGCGCCTGTGCGAACTGCTGCGCGAAGTCACGGGTGCGCGAGTAGAGGTGGGGCTGGAAGACGACGTGGAGGCGGCCCGCGCCGGAGCGCGCGACGATCTCGGCCGCGGTGCCCACGACGGCGGCCACCTTCGGCGGGTTGTGCGCGTAGTCGTCGACGACCGTGACGCCGTCGACCTCCCCACGCACCTCGAAGCGTCGCCGCGCACCGAGGAACCCCGCGAGCCCGGTGAGCACGGCGTCGGGGTCGGCCCGCAGCCCGACGACGGCGGCGAGGTAGGCGGCGCACGCGTCGAGGACGTTGTGCGTGCCGGGCACCCCGAGGCGGAGGAGCCGCTCCGTGCCGGCGTGGACGACCGCCGACGTCGTGCCGAGCCCGTCGCTCACGGTGCCCGTGACGCGCAGGTCGGCGCCCTCGTCGTAGCCGTACGTGACGACCTCCCGGCCGTCGGCGAGGGCGGCCTCGGCCAGGGCCAGCGCCCCCGGGTCGTCCGAGCACGCGACGAGCAGCCCGCCCTCGACCACGGAGGCGGCGAACGCGGCATACGCCCGCTCCACCGCGTCGAGCGAGCCGTAGAAGTCGAGGTGGTCGGGCTGGACGTTGGTGACGACGGCGACGTGCGGCCGGTAGACGAGGAAGGAGCCGTCGCTCTCGTCGGCCTCCACGACGAACGCCTCGCCGGTCCCCAGCGCCGCGTTCGTGTCGAGCTGCGCGATCTCGCCGCCCGACGCGAACGACGGGTCGGCCCCGGCGGCGACGAGCCCGACGACGAGCATCGACGTCGTGGTCGTCTTGCCGTTGGCCCCGGCGACAGCCACGCGGCGGGTCTCGGCCATGAGCGAGGCGAGCGCCTGCGAACGGTGCAGGACCCGCAGCCCGGCAGCGCGCGCCGCGGCGAGCTCGACGTTGTCCTCGCGCACCGCCGAGGAGATGACGACCGTGTCGGCGCCATCGACGTGCGCGGCGTCGTGGCCGAGGTCGACGCGGGCGCCGCTCTCGCGCAACGCGGTCAGCGTGGGAGTGTCGGCGGCGTCGGACCCGCTGACCGTGACGCCGCTGGCGAGCAGGAGCCGGGCGACGGCCGACATCCCGGCACCGCCGATCGCCACGAGGTGCACCCGACCGAGCTCGCCGACGGCGGGCACCGGGTCGGTGAAGGAGAAGCGCGGGTTGACGCCGTCCACGGCTCAGCGCCCCCCGGCGGCCGCCGCGAGGACGAGGTCGGCGAGCAGCTCGTCGCCGCCCCGCTCCCCGACCGAGGCGGATGCCGTCGCCATGGCGGCGAGGCGGGCCGGGTCGGTCACCAGGGTGGTCACGGCGTCACGGACCCAGGCCGCGTCGACGGCCGCGTCCTCGACGAGGACGCCGCCTCCGGCTGCGACCACCGCGGTGGCGTTGAGCCGCTGCTCGCCGTTCCCGATCGGCAGGGGGACGTAGAGCGCCGGCAGCCCGACCGCGGTGAGCTCGCACACCGTGTTGGCTCCCGACCGGGCGACGACGAGGTCGGCCGCGGCGTAGGCGAGGTCCATGCGGTCGCAGTACGGGAGGACGACGTAGGGGGCGCCCGTGGTGCCGACGGGGGTGAACTCCTTGCCCGCCCCGGCGACGTGCAGCACCTGGACGCCCGCGGTCGACAGGTCGGCCGCCGCCGCCTCGAACGCGTCGTTGAGGCGCTGCGCCCCGAGCGACCCCCCGGTGACGAGGACGGTGGGGGCGTCGGTCAGGCCGAAGCGCTCTCGCGCCTCGGCCCGGCGGGCGGCGCGGTCGAGCGTCGCGATCTCGCGCCGCAACGGCATCCCCGTGACGGTCGCGTGCGGCAGCGGCGTGCCGGGGAACGTCACGCCGACCCCGGCGGCCATCCGCGCTCCGAGCCGGTTGGCCAGTCCCGGACGGGCGTTCTGCTCGTGGACGACGACCGGGGTGCCCCGGCGGCGGGCCGCGAGGTAGGCCGGCGTCGAGACGTAGCCGCCGAAGCCGACGACGACCTCGGCCCCGGTGCTCTCGATCGCGTCCTCGGCGGCCCGCACCGCGCGGCGCAGGTTGCCCGGGAGGCGGAGCAGGTCGCCGGAGGGGCGCCGCGGGAACGGCACCTTGGGCACCTCGAGCAGGGGGTAGCCACGTTCGGGGACCAGCCGGGCCTCGAGGCCGGCGGCGGTGCCGAGGGCCGTGACCCGCACGTCCGGGTCACGGCGACGCAGGCAGTCGGCCAGGGCGAGGAGCGGCGAGACGTGCCCGGCCGTGCCACCCCCCGCGAGGAGCACCGACCGGGGTCCGGCGGCGCTCACGACCGGGCCCGGCGTCGGACTCCGGGCAGCACGGCGAGCGACCGGCGCAGTGCCGACGGCCGTGCGGACAGCGCCTTGGCACACCCGGGTTCGGAGCGGGCGAAGGACAGCAGGATGCCGAGCGCGAACATCGTCGTCACGAGCGAGGAGCCACCCGAGGAGACGAGGGGCAGCGGCACGCCGATGACGGGCAGGAGGTTGATGACGGCTCCGATGTTGATGACCGCCTGGATGACGATCCACGTCATGATCCCCGCCGTCGCCACCCGGACGAAGAAGTCGTCGGTCCGCGTGACGAGGCGGTAGCAGGCGAGGGCCAGGCCGGCGAAGAGGAGGAGGACTGCGAGGGTGCCGGGGAGACCGAGCTCCTCGCCGATGATCGCGAAGATGAAGTCGTTGTGCGGTTCCGACAGCAGGCCCCACTTCTCGCGGCTGGCACCGAGGCCGAGGCCGAACCAGCCACCGTCGGCGAGGGCGTACCGGCCGTGGAGGGGCTGCCGGGCGGCACCGAACTCGTTGGTGTCGCGGCCGAGCCAGACGTCGAAGCGCCCGAGCCGGTTGGGGCTCGTCACGACGAACGCGATCGCCATCGCCACGAACGGCAGACCCGCGAAGGCGAACCAGCGCAACGGGATCCCCGCCGCGAAGAGCACGCCCGCGACGATCGCCCCGAGGATGAGCACCGTGCCGAGGTCGTGCCCGAGGACGACCACGCCGATGCTCACGGCGGCGATCGGCGCGAGGTAGGGGACGAGGACGTGGCCGAACGAGCCGAGGCTCTTGCGCTTCGCCGACAGCACGAGGCCACCGGCCAGGACGAGGCCGACCTTGATGATCTCGGAGGGCTGCACCGTGAACGGCCCGAGTCGCAGCCAGTTGCGGTTGCCGTTGACGGCGACGCCCATCGGCGTCAGCACGAGCAGCTGCAGGACGATGGCCACGACGAGGATCGGCAGCGCGAGGCGCTTCCAGGCCGGCACCGGGAGTCGGGAGGCCACGACGAGAGCGACGGCGCCGCCGGTGGCGAACACGGCCTGGCTGACGAAGATCGAGTACGCGGACTGCGTCTTCCCGAGGGAGACGATCGCCGAGGCCGAGAGCACCATGATGAGCCCGAAGATGACGAGCGCGGTCGTGACGCAGACGAGGAGGTAGTAGGTCGTCACCGGGGAGTCGAGGCGGCCGAGCCAGCCCCGGACCGGCGTCGTGCCGCGCTCGCTCGAGCGCGCCGGTGCCGTCGCGCTGCTCACGGGCTACTCCCCCGCGGCGAGCCGGCGGACCGCTCCGACGAAGGCGTCACCGCGCGCGCCGTAGTCGGTGAACATGTCCATGGACGCGCCGGCGGGTGCCAGCAGCACGACGTCGCCCTCGTGCGCGAGCTCGAGGGCCTCCCTCACCACCAGGTCCATGGCTCCAGTGTCGGTGCGGTCGACGTCGACCACGGGGACATCCGGCGCGTGTCGGGCCAGCGCCTCGGCGATCGCCGCACGGTCGCGCCCGATGAGGACGACGCCCCGCAGCCGCTCGGCCGCGCCGGCGACGAGGTCGTCGACGTCGGCACCCTTGAGCAGGCCGCCGGCGACCCACACGACGTTGTCGTAGGCCGCCAGGCTCGCCCGGGCCGCGTGCGGGTTGGTGGCCTTGGAGTCGTCGACCCAGCGCAGGCCGCGGACCGTGCCGACCTCGGCGATGCGGTGGGCCTCGGGGGTGAAGGCGCGCAGCCCGGCCCCGACGGCGGCAGCCGGCACGCCGTGCGCCCGCGCGAGGGCGGCGGCGGCGAGGGCGTTGGCGACGAGGTGCGGCGCCGGCTCGGGGGCGTCGCCGCGGAGGTCGTCGAGCGTCGCGAGCTCTGCGGCCGAGGTGCGGCGCTCCTCGACGAAGGCCCGGTCCGCGAGGACGTCGTCGACGATCCCGACCTCCGACAGGCCGGGGACGCCCAGCGTGAAGCCGACGGCGCGGCATCCCTCCTGCACGTCGGCCTCCTCGACGAGGCGCATCGTGCGCTCGTCCTCGACGTTGTAGACGCAGGCGACCTCGGTGCGCTCGTAGACCCGGCCCTTGGCCGCGGCGTACTCGTCGAAGGAGCCGTGCCAGTCGACGTGGTCCGGAGCGACGTTGAGGCAGACCGACGCCCGCGGCGCGATGGAGTGCGACCAGTGCAGCTGGAAGCTCGACAGCTCGACGGCGATGACGTCGAACGGCTCCGGGTGCAGCACCGCCTCGAGGATCGGCGTGCCGACGTTGCCGGCGCTGCACGCCCTCAGCCCGGCGGCCCGCAGGATCGACGTGAGCATCTGCACCGTCGTCGTCTTGCCGTTGGTGCCCGTGACGGTGAGCCAGGGCGCGGCACCCGTCAGCGGGCGCATCCGCCAGGCGAGCTCGACCTCGCCCCACACCGGGATGCCGGCCGCCTCCGCGGCAGCGAGGAGGGGCTGGTCGGGACGCCATCCCGGGGAGGTGACGACCAGGTCGACGGGCGCGTCCGGCATCCGGTCCACGGCGCCGGCACCGAAGGACAGCCGGGCGCCGAGGATGTCGAGGATGCGGGCCCGTTCGGCCAGGCCCGAGCCCCCGGCGGGCTCGGCGGCGTCGACGACGACGACGTCGGCGCCGCGCTCGAGGAGCGCGTCGGCGGCGGCGAACCCACTGACGCCGAGCCCCGCGACGACGACGCGCAGGCCGGCCCAGTCGGCGTCGCGGTGGGTCAGCCCGCCGAGGCGGTGGGCGCTGTCGGGAGCAGGGGTGAGGTGCTCGCCCATCAGGCGCCCACCACCCACTCGGCGTAGAACAGACCGAGGCCGAACGCGACGAACAGGCCTGCCACGATCCAGAACCGGATGACGATCGTGACCTCCTGCCAGCCCAGCAGCTCGAAGTGGTGCTGGAGGGGCGCCATGCGGAACACCCGTTTCCCGGTGGTCTTGAAGCTCGCGACCTGGATGATGACCGAGAGGGTGATCGTGACGAACAGACCCCCCAGGATCACGACGAGCAGCTCGGTGCGGGTGAGGATGGCGAGCCCGGCGAGCCCGCCGCCGAGGGCGAGGGAGCCGGTGTCGCCCATGAAGATCTTCGCGGGCGAGGCGTTCCACCACAGGAAGCCGAAGCAGGCACCCATGCCGCACGCGGCGACGATCGCCAGGTCGTGGGGGTCGCGCACCTCGTAGCACTTCGTGCCGGGGTTCCACTGGCAGTTCTGGTTGAACTGCCAGATGCCGATGAGCACGTAGGCCGCGAAGACCATGACCGACGCCCCGGTCGCGAGGCCGTCGAGCCCGTCGGTGAGGTTCACGCCGTTCGACGTGCCGGCGACGATGACGTTGGCCCAGATGACGAAGAGGATGACACCGACGAGGGCGCCCGTGAACGCGAGGTCGAGGGACGTGTCGCGCACGAACGAGACCGACGTCGACGCCGGCGTGCGGAACACGTCGTTGGGGAACTGCAGCGCGAGGATCGCGAAGACCACCGCGACGAGCGTCTGGCCGGCGAGCTTCTCGCCCGAGCGCAGGCCGAGGCTGCGCTGGTTCCTGATCTTGATGAAGTCGTCGAGGAAGCCGACGAAGCCGAGCCCCGACATGAGGAACAACACGAGCACCCCGCTGGCCGTGGGGGTCTGGCCGGTGAGGAGGTGCGCGAGGCCGTACGCGACGAGCGAGCTGCCGACGATGACGGCGCCCCCCATGGTCGGGGTGCCGCGCTTGGTGTGGTGCGAGGTGGGACCGTCGTCGCGGATGAACTGGCCGTAGCCCTTGCGCACGAGGAACCGGATGTACATCGGGGTGCCGAAGAGCGCGATGACGAGCGACACGACGGCCGCGATGAGCACAGCCCTCACGTCAGCTCCTCCCTCGGCGCGGCCAGTCGGTCACCGAGCAACCGTAGTCCGGCGTCACGGCTCGACTTGAACAGCACCACGTCACCGCGCCGCAGCTCGGAGCGCAGCAGCACCTCGGCGGCGTCGGCGTCGGCGACGAGGCGGGTGCGCGTCGTCGGGCCGGATGCCGTGTCGCCGGCGGCGGGTTCCGCGCCGTCAGCGGCGGCTGGTGCCGTGTCGGTGGCTGCGCCGGATGCCGTGTGGGCGGCGGCGCGCGCGCCGTCCGCGAGGGGTGCCGCCGCGTCGCCGACGACGAGCAGCTCGTCGACCCGGCGGGCGACGACCTCGGCACCGACCTCGGCGTGCAGCGCGTCCGACTCGTCGCCGAGCTCGAGCATCGTGCCGAGCACGGCCCAGGTGCGCCGCCCCTCCCCCATCCGCTCGAGGGCCGCCAGCGCGGCCCGCATCGAGTCGGGGTTGGCGTTGTAGGCGTCGTTGACGACGGTGACGCCGTCGTCCCGCTCGGTGACCTCCATCCGCCAGCGGCTGGCGGCCTTCGCGGACTCCAGTGCGGCGCAGGCGTCCTGGAACGGCATCCCGACCTCGAGGGCGACGGCGAGCACCGCGAGGGCGTTGCCGACGTGGTGCCGGCCGACGAGGCCGAGCGTCACCGCGCGGCGGCCGCCGGGCGCCTCGACGGTGAAGGTCGGCCGACCCCCCGCGTCGAGCGAGACCTCGGTGGCACGCACCTCGGCGTCGGCGGCCTCGCCGACGAGCACGACTCGTGCCGCGGTGGCCGCAGCCATCGCCCGCACCGCGTCGTCGTCGGCATTGAGCACCGCCACACCACCGTCGGCGGGCAGGGCCGCGACGAGCTCGGACTTGGCCCGGGCGATCGCGGCGCGTGACCCGAACTCGCCGACGTGCGCCGTGCCGACGTTGAGCACGACCCCGACGCGGGGCGGGGCCACCTCGGTCAGGTGCGCGACGTGGCCGATGCCACGGGCCCCCATCTCGACGACGAGGAACCGCGTGTCGGCGGCCACCCGGCAGACGGTGAGCGGGACGCCCACCTCGGAGTTGTAGGAGCCGAGCGGCGCGACGGTCGGCCCGACGGTGGCGAGGACGGCCCCGAGGAGGTCCTTGGTGCTCGTCTTGCCGGACGAGCCGGTGATGCCGACGACCTCGAGCGCCGGGACGCGACGCACCACCTCGCGGGCCAGCGTCCCGAAGGCCGCCTCGGTGTCGTCGACGACGACGCACGGGACCCCGTCGACCGGCCGGCTGACCAGGGCCGCGACGGCGCCGCGCTCGGCGGCCCCGCCCACGAAGTCGTGCCCGTCGGCGTGCTCGCCGACCCGGGCGACGTAGAGGCTGCCCGCGGCGGCCTCCCGGGAGTCGGTGACGACCGGGCCGTCGACGACGACGGCATCCGGGTCGACACCGACGGGGACGTGAAGGCGCCCGGTGGTGGCAGCGGCGACCTCGGTGAGGGTCAGCGCGATCACGCGGCGCCCTCCCCGGCGAGGTGGCGCAGCGCCTGCGCCAGCTCGTGGCGGTCGTCGAACGGGTGCACGACCCCACCGACGTCCTGGCCGGTCTCGTGGCCCTTGCCGACGACGGCGACGGTCGCGTCCGGCCCCTCCGGCCAGGCGGCGCGGACCGCCTGGCGGATCGCCTCGCGACGGTCCCCGACGACGACGACGTCGACGTGGCGCCCCTCGGCGCGCACCTGCTCGACGCCCTCGAGGACCGCGGCGCGGATCGCGGCGGGGTCCTCGGACCGGGGGTTGTCGTCGGTGACGACGACGAGGTCGGCGACCTGTGCCGCGGCGGCACCCATGGCCCGGCGCTTGTCGCGGTCCCTGTCGCCGCCCGCTCCGGTGACGCAGACGAGCGTGCCGGGCGTCGTCGGCCGCAGTGCGTGCAGCGCCGCCCGGATGGCGTCCGGGGTGTGGGCGTAGTCGACGACCGCGCGGGGGGCCGGGGCGCCCTCGGGAGCGGCGACGGCCTCCATCCGGCCGGGCACGTGGGGGTCGGTGAGCACCGCCCGCCCGACGGCCACGGCATCCTCACCGACGAGGACGAGGGCGGCGGCGGCCATCGCGGTGTTGGTGACGTTGAAGTCGCCCGGGAGGCTCGACCTCAGGTGGAGGTCTACCCCCGCGGCAGCCAGCCGGAAGGCGGACGGGTCCTCGGCCTCGACGAGGACGCGCCAGTCGTCGTCGTCGCCCGCACCGATGGTGAGCACGGGCACCCCGGCGCGTTCCACGAGTGCCCTCCCCCACGCGTCGTCCGTGCACACCAGCCCGAGGCGAGAGTGCTCCGGGGTGAAGAGCTCGGCCTTGGCGGCGAAGTAGTCGTCCATGTCGGCGTGGAAGTCCAGGTGGTCCTGGGAGAGGTTGGTGAAGAGCGCGACGTCGTAGACCACCCCGTCGACGCGGTGCTGGGCCAGGGCGTGGCTCGAGACCTCCATGACGCAGGTGTCGAGCCCTCGCTCGGCCATGACGGCAAGGACCGCGTGCAGCTCGGGGGCCTCGGGGGTCGTGCGCACGCTCCCGACCCGCTCGTCGCCGATGCGCGTCTCGACCGTGCCGATGAGGCCGGCGCGGCGGCCGAGCGCGCTGAGCGCGGAGTGGACCAGGTGCGCCGTCGTCGTCTTGCCGTTCGTCCCGGTGATGCCGATGAGGCGCAGCGCGAGGTCCTCGGTGCCGTAGACCCGGGCGGCGACGCGGCCGAGCACCGAGCGCGGCTCCTCGACGACGACGAGTGGGACGTCGGTCCCGGCATCATCCGAGATCCGGGCGGCACCGGCCGCGTCGGTCAGCACGGCCGCGGCCCCGGCCGCCAGCGCCGACGGGGCGAAGTCGGCGCCGTGCGCGCGAGCCCCCGGGAGGGCCGCGTAGAGGTCGCCCGGGAGGACGGCGCGGGAGTCGAGCGTCACACCGGTGACCGTGGCGTCCGAGGCGGGGACGGCCGCTCCCACGAGGGCTGCGAGGTCTGCGATCGGGGTGCTGCGGAGCTGCGTCGGTCGGGGTACGGCCACGTCGGAGGACCCTACCCTCCGCCGCGCTTGCGACCGTTGCGCAGCAGGGTGGGGTCGGCCAGTGCCTCGTCCGGCGAGACCTTGAGGGTGACCTTGGTCGCCTTCTTGCCGGTCGGGGGGATCCTGAGCTCCTGGAGGGCGTAGGTCGCGACGTCCTTGAACACCGGGCCCGCGACGTAGCCGCCGAAGAAGGGGTAGGTCGGCTTCTGGACGATGACGGCGACGACGATCTCGGGGTCGTCGGCAGGCGCGTAGCCGATGAAGCTCGCGGTCTTGCCGCTGTAGCCCCGCGCGGCGGCGTCGTAGTACTCGGCGGTGCCGGTCTTGCCGGCGACGCGGTAGCCCGGGATCTGCGCCTCCTCCGCGGTGCCCTCGTCACTGACGACGCCTTCCAGCATGCGGCTGACGTCGGCCGCCGTCTGCTGGGACACGACCCGGGTGGAGGCGGACGCGGGCGTCTTCGTGACCGTGCCGTCGGCCCCGGTCACGCTGTCGACGAGCCGGGGCGCGACCCGCACGCCGTCGTTCGCGATGGTCTGGTAGACCGACGCGGCCTGGATCGCGGTGACCGACAGCCCCTGGCCGAACGCGATCGTCGCCTTCTTCGTGCCGCTCCACGTGTCGCTCTTGGGCAGGAGGCCGCGGGACTCGCCCGGGTAGCCCGTGCCGGACCGCTCGCCGAGGCCGAACGTGCGGAAGTACGACTCGATCGTCTTCGGCTTCATCGTCTCGCTGACGAGGATGGTGCCGATGTTGCTCGACTCCGCGAGCGTCCCGGCGACCGTGCGGTAGAGCGTCGGGTGCTCGTGGCTGTCCTTGAAGTTCGCGTCGTAGCGCTGCAGCCGGTTGGGGATGACGACGGGCGTCGACGGCGTGACCGTCTTCTCCTCGAGCGCCGCGGCGATCGTCATGACCTTGGCGGTCGAGCCGGGCTCGAACACATCGGAGAAGGCGACGTTGCCGAGCTTGGCCCCCTTGGTGCCGACGTCGGTGTTGGGGTTGAACGTCGGGTAGGACGCGACGCTCAGCAGGTCCCCTGTCTTCGCGTTCATGATGACCACGGTGCCCGAGACGGCCTTGGTCTCCTTGATCCGCTGAGCCAGCGAGTTCTGGGCGTACCACTGCAGGCTCGAGTTGATCGTGAGCCGCACGTCCTGGCCGTCGACGGCCGGCACCCGCGTGCTTGCGGCCACCGGGATCACGGTGCCGTCGCGCCCCTGCTCGAAGGTCTGCCGGCCGGGCGTCCCCTCGAGCTCGTCCTCCATCATCTTCTCGACGCCGCCCCCCGCGTCGCCGGAGTTCATGACGTAGCCGACGAGGGCCGCTGTCGTCGTGCCCTGCGGGTACGTGCGCTCCGAGCGGGTCTCGCGGCGGTCGCGGTAGATGCCGGGGATCTCGAGCTCGGAGATCGTGTTCCAGGTCAGCGGGGTGACGTCACGGCTGAGGATGCGGTAGCGGCTGGTGCCGGTGAGCTCGGGCACGAGGTCGGAGACCGTGGTGCCGAGCAGGGGCGCGAGCTGGGTCGCCGCCTTCTGCACCGCGTCCGCGGACGTCGCCGGGTCGCACCGGTTCTTCGTGGTGCCGTAGGTGCACACGGCCTGCTGGTCGGCGACGACGACCTCGCGGACGACGCTCGAGGCGAGCACGGTGCCGTCGGCCGCGAGGATCTGTCCGCGCATCGCGGGGATGATCTGGGCCGCCTCGCGCTTGAGCTGGGCCTCCTCGGCGACGGCCTGGGCGTCGAAGCCCTGGATGCGCACGAGCTGCGCCCCGAAGACGCTGAGCACGAACAGGCTGGCGACGGTGAGGAACCGCATCCGCCGACGCGGGTTGCCGCCCGGGACACCCCCGGGGCGGGTCGGACGGCGGCGGCCGGTGCCGCCTCCCCCGCCGGACCCGGACCGCCGCGCTGCCGAGCCGCGTGGGCGACGGGGCGCCGACGCGGCGGCCGTGGTCGCGGATGCCGCGCGCCGGTTCGGTGCCGATGCGGAGGCCTGGCGCCCCTTCCCGGTTCCGCGCGGGGACGCGCCACGCGGTGTGCCACCGCGAGCGGTCGTGCCACGGGCGGTGGAGCCGGCTGCCGGAGTGCGCTGCCCGGACTCCGGGGCGCGACCGGACGCGGGGGCGCGGCCGGACGCCGGGCGCTGACCTGACGCCGGGGTGCGGCCGGGCGCGGGCCGAGCGGCGGCGGGACGGGGCGTCGTCGCCGACGACCGCGCGACGGGGGCCGAGCCGGGTCGCGTGCGCCCGGCGGGCGGGGGCGTCCTGCGCTGGGTCAACGGGCTCTCCGGGGCTCGGTGTTCGGTGGGGACGTCGGGTCGTCGGGGTCGTCGGGGTCAGGGGGTCGTGGGCGCCGGGCTCGGGGTCGTGGGCTTGGCTCCCCCCGCCCCCTTCGAGGGCGTCGTGGTGGACGGGTTTTTCGGCGGCGCACCCGGTTTCGTCGCGGCCGGCGTGCCGGCGGACGCTGCGGGTGTGCTCGACACGGGCGTGCTCCTCGTCGGGGCCTTCGACTCGGTCACCACGCTAAATCGGTCGTTGGCCTTGGCCTTCTTCGCCACGCCGAGGACCTTGCCGTCCGGCAGCCGCAGGAAGGCCGCGGTCTCGGCCGGCACCATGCCGAGGTCGCGGGCGCGCTGGGCGAGGGGACCGGGGCCGGAGACGGAGTCGATGGTGTGGCGCAGCGAGTCCTGCTGGTCGGCGAGGGCGTCGGAGCGGCGCTGGAGGTCGCGCATCGTGTAGGAGCCCTTGGCCATCGCCGTGTTGAGCATGAGCACGCCGACGAACCCCCCGAGCAGGAGCACGACGCAGAGCGCGAGGAACATGCCGTTGCCCTGGATCTCGGGCGGTGCCACGACCTTGAGCTGACGCGGTGCCGGGGCGGCGGCGCGTCGCGGGCTCGGACGGGGTGACGGCCGGACGGGGGCGAGCTGGCTCATGCGGAGGCTCCGTTCGCGGGGACCAGTCGTTCGGCGGCACGCAGCCGTGCCGAGGCGGACCTGGGGTTCCTGTGCTGCTCGTCCTCGTCCGGCACCTCGGCGCCACGCGTGAGCACCCGCAGGTACGCCGCGTGCTCCGGCAGCTCGACCGGCATCCCGTGCGGGGTGCGGCTGCGCGCGCCCCGGGTGAAGGCCTGCTTGGTGATCCGGTCCTCGAGCGAGTGGTAGGACAGCACCGCGATCCGGCCGCCCGGGGCGAGGACCTCGATCGCGGCGGCGACCGCCCGCTCCCAGACGTCGAGCTCGGCGTTGACCTCGATGCGCAGGGCCTGGAAGGTGCGCTTCGCCGGGTGGCCACCGCTGCGCTGGGACGCCGCCGGGACGGCGGACCGCAGCACATCGACGAGCCGGGCAGACGTCGTGAACGGCTCCTTCTCGCGCTCACGCACGATCGCGGAGGCGATCCGCCCGGCGAACCGCTCCTCGCCGTAGGTCTTGAGGATCCGCGCGAGGTCCCCGTGGCTGTAGGTGTTGAGGACGTCGGCCGCGGTGATCCCCTGCGACTGGTCCATCCGCATGTCGAGCGGGGCGTCGTGCCGGTACGCGAAGCCGCGGTCGGCCTCGTCGAGCTGCAGGGAGGAGACCCCGAGGTCGAAGAGGATCCCGGATGCCGTGCCGCCCGCGTGCTCGTCGAGCACCGTCGCGATGTCGTCGTAGACGGCGTGCACGCCGACGAAGCGGTCGCCGAACCGGGACAGCCGCTCCCCCGCGAGCTGCAGGGCCTCGACGTCGCGGTCGAGGCCGATGACACGCGCCTGCGGGCAGCGGTCGAGGATCGCCTCGGCGTGGCCTCCCATCCCGAGGGTCCCGTCGACGCAGACCGACCCCGGCTCGGCCAGGGCGGGTGCGAGGAGGTCGACGATGCGGTCGCGCAGGACGGGGACGTGCCGCTCGGCGGCGTCTCCTCGGCTGCTCATCGTGACCCTCCCTGTTGGTGGTGCTGCGGTCTGGTGTGGCGGTGTGGCGGTGGCGCCCGCGTGGGGCGCGGTGGTTCAGGTCGACCCGGCGGCTGGTCCCCATCCGATCCGGGCCCGGCACGGGGGAAGTCGCGTCGGGAGTCGGGTCGGCTGGAGGCCGGCGGTCGGGTCGGGGTGAACGTCGGTCGGGGGGTGGTCGGGCGGCGGGGCGGGGGTGCGGCGTCGTCACGTCCGGGCCTACAGGCCCGGGACCACCTCCTCCGACGGCACGGAGTAGGAGGAGTACGCGGGCATGACCTCGGCGAGGTAGTCGCCCCAGGCGCCGGAGTCCCAGACCTCGAGCCGGTTCCCGTTGCCGATGACGGTGCACTCCTTGTCGAGGTGCGCGTAGGTGCGCAGCGCGGCCGGGATCGTGACGCGACCCTGCTTGTCGGGGGTGTCGGGGTGGGCGCTGGCGCGGAACACGCGCACGAAGTCGCGCACCTGGCGCGACGACCCGGGCGCCGACTGCATGAGCGCTGAGATGCGATGGAACTCGGCGGTGGGGAAGACGTAGAGGCAGCCCTCCTGGCCCGTCGTCACGACGAGACCAGCGGCGAGCGCAGCACGGAAGCGCGCGGGCAGGAACAACCGGCCCTTGTCGTCGAGCCGGGGCGTGTGGGTGCCCAGGAACTCCTCCACGGGCGCCACCTCCTCGACCCTCGCCGCCCTCCCGGACCACCCGGTTTCCACCACTTTACTCCACCTTGACTGTTTCGGACGGCGTTTTCCGTCTGAAGAAGGATCCAATTTGGCTGTTTGTCCAGTTCAGAGACGGTGGTGCGAAGTGGAGGGACATCTCCGGCCTCCCGACAAGACATGGGGAAGCCGTCCCCGTAGACCCCCCACGGCCGGTCCGGAGCCCCGCCGGTACGCCCAGCCGCTGCCCTCGTGGGGCGTGGCCGAGCACCACCGTGGGGCGTGGTGGAGGACGACGGTGGGGCGCGGTGGAGGACGACGGTGGGGCGCGGTGGGGGACGGCGCGCGCAGCGAGCCGTCCGCCGGCGACGGCGGGTCGACCCCGTGGATTCGACACGAAGGACCACCCATCAGGACCTGCCCAGAACCCCGCCTCGTGTAGCAAGATTCAGAGGGCACCGTGAACCGGACCTGCTCGCTGGGCCGGCACGACGACGAAGGGACCACTCGTGAGCGACCTCGAGAACCAGCGCCGGGCGACGGCGAAGACGGACCGCACCGGTGCGGGACGGGAACCCACCGGCCGGGGCGCGTCCCTCGACCAGGTGCTCCAGGTGTCGGCGTCCCTCGCGGCGTCGATGAACTCGGTCATCGAGGGCAAGCAGTCGGTGGTCCGGACGGCCATCACCGTGCTCCTGGCCGAGGGCCACCTCCTCGTCGAGGACGTCCCGGGCGTCGGGAAGACCCTGCTCGCGAAGACGCTGGCGCGCTCGATCGACTGCTCGGTGCGCCGCGTGCAGTTCACCCCCGACCTGCTGCCGAGCGACATCACCGGTGTCTCGGTCTTCAACCAGGACGTGCGGGACTTCGAGTTCCGCCCCGGCGCGATCTTCGCCAACGTCGTCGTCGGCGACGAGATCAACCGCGCCTCCCCGAAGACGCAGTCCGCGCTGCTGGAGTCGATGGAGGAGGCGCAGGTCACCGTCGACGGGACGACCTACACGCTCCCCCGGCCGTTCATGGTCATGGCGACGCAGAACCCCATCGAGATGGAGGGCACCTACCCCCTCCCCGAGGCCCAGCGCGACCGGTTCATGGCGCGGATCTCGATGGGCTACCCGTCGGCCCGGGCCGAGCTCGACATGCTCGAGAGCCACGCCGGCGCGTCGCCGCTCGACGACCTCGAGCCGGTGACCGATGCCGCGACGGTGTCCTCGATGGTGCAGGCGGTGCGCGAGGTCCACACCTCCTCCGCCGTGAAGCAGTACGTCGTCGACCTCACCCACGCAACCCGGTCGAGCCCGGCCCTGCGGCTCGGGGCCTCGCCGCGCGCGAGCCTGCACCTCCTGCGTGCCTCCAAGGCCCACGCGGCCCTCGCCGGGCGCGACCACGTCCTGCCCGACGACGTGCAGCAGGTCGCGGTCGCGGTGCTCGCGCACCGGCTCATCCCCACCGGCGAGACGCAGATGGCGCGGCGCACGGCGGCCGACGTCGTCGGCGACCTGCTCCAGCGCGTCCGGGTCCCCGCCCCCACCCGCTGAGGTCCGCGTGCGCCAGCTCCGACGATCCCTCACCACCCGCGGCGCAGCCTTCGCGGGCTGCGGGCTCGTGCTCGTCGCGTCCGGCATCCTGCTGGGCCAGCCCGACGTGACCCGGATCGGGGTGCTCCTCCTCGCTCTCACGGCCATCGCGCTCGTCCTCGTGCGCCAGCACGGGCTGCGGCTGGAGGTCGTCCGCACGGCGAGGCCGGCGCGCGTCGCCATCGACGAGCGCGCGACGGTCACCGTGCGGATCCGCAACCCCGAGTCGACGGTCTCGCCCGTCGTCATGGCCGAGGAGTCGATCGACTACGCCCTGGGCGACCGCCCGAGGTTCGTCATCCCCTCGCTGCGTCCCGGCAGCTCCCAGGAGATCCAGTACACCGTGCGGTCGCACACCCGCGGCGTGCACCGCATCGGCCCGCTGGCGGTGCGCGTGCGCGACCCCTTCGGCCTCGGTCTGCGGGCCGCGGCCGTCAGCGGTGACGCCGAGCTCGTCGTGCTCCCCCGCATCGTCCCGCTGCCGAGCGCCCGGTCGCTCGGCAGCGGCATCGGCTCCGAGGGCTCGGTGCCGCACATGGTGGCGCTGCACGGCGAGGACGACCAGACGGTGCGGGAGTACCGCGACGGCGACGACCTGCGCCGCATCCACTGGCCGGCATCCGCCCGCACCGGCGAGCTCATGGTCCGGCAGGAGGACCGACCGGCGAAGCGTCGTGCGGTCGTCATCCTCGACAGCCGGGCCTCCGGGCACGCGGGGTCGGGCCGCAGCAGCTCCCTCGAGTGGTGCGTCACGACCGCGGCCTCGGTCACGGCCCACGTCGGGGCCGCCGGGTATGCCGTGCACCTTCTCACCGCGGACGCCGGCTCTGACACCGGTGCGCACCACGACGAGTCGCTCGACGCGGGACTGGACACTCTCGCCCGCGTGACGCCCGGACCCGATGACGGGCTGCGCGCCGTCCTCCACGCCGCCAGCGCCCTGACGTCGCAGGGGGGCCTCGTGGTCTACGTGGGCGGGCCGCTCGCCGATGACGACGCCCGCACCCTCGCCGCGCTGCGGCAGCCCGGCTCGGCCGGGGCGGCGATGGTCGTCGACCCGTCGGCGTTCGCGGGGCGGGTCGCCTCCGTCGGCCGGGGGGCGGGTCGTTCCACCGACCACGCCGCCGCGACGACCGCGACGCTCCAGTCGTCGGGGTGGACGGCCACCGTCGTCGACGCCCGCACCGGCCCGGCCGCGGCGTGGGCCGGTGTCGTCGGGTCCCAGGTGGTGGGTGCCCGATGAGCCGCGCCCGTCCCGTCGAGACGCTCCTCGCCGCCCTTGCCGTGCTGGGGGTCTCCCTCCCCCTCATGACGCTCTTCACGCCGATGTCGGGGTGGTTCCGGCCGAGCCTGCTCCTCGTCGCGCTCGTGGCGCTCGTCGGCATGGGGCTGCGCAGCCTCACCTCGTCCCGCGCGCTCGTCGTGGTCGGCCAGGTCGTGCTGCTCGTCCACGGGGCCTCGGTCCTCCACGGCCAGGGCCACCTGTGGAAGAACCTCGTGCCGGTGCCCGACACCGGTGCCGCCTTCGGCGTCCTGCTCACCGAGGCCTACGAGACGGTCACCAGCTACACCGCCCCGGCTCCCTCCAACCGCGGCACGGTGCTCGCCGTGAGCCTCCTCATCGGGCTCACCGCGGTGGCCGTCGACGCGATCGGCGTGACCTACCGCAGCCCGGCCCTGGCCGGCGTCCCCCTGTTGTCCGCGTTCCTCGCGTCGGCGACGAACTCCGGTGACGGGCTGGGCGCCTGGTACGCCGTACCTGGCGCGCTCGCCTGGCTCGCCCTCGTGGGCCGGCAGGGCGTGCGGTCCCTGCGCTCGTGGGGCACCACGGCACCGCGCTCCTCGAGCGGGCCCTTCGCCGACCCGACCTCCGCGTTCGTCGCCGTCGGTCGAGTCGTCGGGGTGACCGCCCTCGCGGCCGCCGTCGTGCTGCCGGGCCTCATCCCCCACTTCCCGACGACCTTCCTCGCCGACGGCCTGGGCCGCAGCGCGAACGGACGCGGGGGCACCGGGTCCGACGTCCGGCTCTCATCGAGCATCGACATCGCGCAGGACCTGACCAGCCCTTCGAACGACCCCGTGCTGCGGTACACCACGTCGACCGACAACCCCCAGCCGCTGCGCGTCACGGTCCTCGACACATTCCGTCGTGGGGAGTGGCGCGCGCGTCAGGACTACACCTTCGTGCCCGTCGACGGACAGATCCCCGGCCCGGAGGCCGGACCCGAGGTGCCGCGGCGGGTCGAGCGGATCACCGTGACCGCCAACGGCATCGGCGTTCCCCAGGTCGCCCTCCCCGAGGGCACGATCGGCAGCCCCTTCCCGGGCGGTTCGTGGAACATGACGTCCGAGGGCATGGTCCAGCTGACCCAGCCCGTGGGGTCATACACCGCGGAGTTCGTCGAGCTCGACCCCACGGAGGCGCAGTTCGCCAGCGATCGCGACTCGGCCGTCGACGCCCGCGACCTCCGCCTCGACGAGGGTTCCGAGCAGGAGGTCCGCGCCCTGCTCGCCCAGATCACCGAGGAGGGCGACACCCCGCTCCAGACAGCCCGTGCCGTCCAGGCCCACCTGCGCGGCACCGCGTACACCTACTCGCGCGACGTTGCCGAGGAGGCCGCCGACGGCTCGCTGTCGGACGACTCGCTCGTGCGCTTCCTCGAGACCAAGCGCGGATACTGCGTGCAGTTCACCACCGCGATGATCATGCTGTCGCGCGCGGCCGGCATCCCGGCCCGAATGGCGATGGGTTTCCTGCGGGGCACCGCCGAGGGTGACGAGTGGGTCGTCCGCGTCAACGATGCGCACTCGTGGCCTGAGCTCTGGTTCCCCCAGCTCGGCTGGGTGCGCTTCGAGCCGACCCCGGCCACCCGCAGCGGAACCGCACCCGACTACAGCCTCGTCCCCCTGACCGCGGGAGGCTCCTCGGCGCCGGTCCCGACCGGGTCGGTGTCGTCCTCCGCCGTCCCGACCGTCGGCCCGACCCGCGACCTCGGCGACCTGGGCTCAGACTCCACCGCGGACACGGGTGGCGTCGACGTGGTGCGGTTCACCTCCGAGAACGCGCTGACCCTCGGCGTGGTCCTCCTCGCGGTGCTCGCGGTCGTGGTCGTTCCCTTCGGCGCCTGGCTCGCGCGGCGTCGCGCCCGGCGGGACGCCCGCGACGACGCCGACCGCATCGAGGCGGAGTGGCAGTCGCTGCTCCTGCGGCTGGGGGACATCGGCGTGGTGCCCACCGACGGCGCCACGCCCCGAGAGGCGTCCCGTCAGGTCGGCAGGACCGCGTACCTCACCGAGGACGAGAGCGCTGCCCTCGGCCGCGTCGTCGCCACGCTGGAACGGGCTCGGTACGCCCGGCCCGGCGCGGACCTCCAGGACGTCGCCGAGGACGCCCGCACCGTGTGGCGCGGCGCGCTGTCCCGTCGCCGCCGCTCCGACCGGCTGCGCGCCCTGCTCCTGCCCGAGGAGGGGCGACGGCTGTGGCGCGGCTCGCTGCGCCGGCTGGTCCCCACCCGACGCAAGGCCGCCCCGCCTCCCCCCGAGGACTACTGACCGGCATCCGGCTGCATCCGCCGTCCGGCATCCGCGACGGACGACCGCTGCCGGAGAGACGAGGACGCGCCGCCCGGACCGAGGTCCTGGCGGCGCGTCCCGCGTCGTCCGGCGGTGTGTCAGTCGAGGTCGTCGCGCAGTAGGAACGGCTGGGCGCTGTGCATCCGTGCTTAGCGAACGTGCAGGTCAGGAGCGCTGTGCCTTGAAATGTCCTGGACTGAATCGTGAGCCGCATGGCCACCAGACTTCCGGGTTGGCGGACCACATGAGGGTGGCCCGGTCGTAGGCGGCGGGGAGGCCGACGACGTAGGTGTCGCGCGCGACGCGGTGTTCGAGCTCGCCGGCGACGGCGAGGCGGGTCTTGGCGGACCCACCGGTGCCGGTCAGGGTCACCGGCCGACCACCCTCGCGGTCGAACAGGTCGCAGATCTCGGCGACCTCGCGTGAGCGCCCGATGAGCTCCGTCGCGTACGTCGGCAGGCAGGCCTCGGTGCCCAGGCTGCGCAGCGGGGGGTGCTCCGCCTCGAGGCCCCGGGCCTCGACTTCGAAGAGGTGCTCCGGTTCGCTGATGTCCTTGAGGCGGTGCCACCCGAGGTCCCGCACCCGGTAGCCGGCGCCCTGGGCACCCACGAGCTCCTGCGTGGTCGCGGAGAGCACGATCTGGCCGCCATGCTCGGTGCCGGCGATCCGCGCCGCCCGGTGGACGTCGATGCCGATGTAGTCGTCCTCTTGACGCTCCGGCTCGCCGGTGTGCAGCCCGATCCGGACCCGCAGGGACACCTGGTCGGGCCAGTCGTGCTCGCGCACGTCCCGTTGCGCCTCGATCGCGGTGGCGTATGCCCCGGGGTGCATCGTCCGGACAGGCGCCGCGAGCGGCGGGTGTGCCGGACGCCGCGCGGGTCCGCCGGCGACCAGCGGCCTGGCGGAGGAACGTCCGGGTCGTACTACCCTCGGAGCAGCAGCCTAGGGTCTGGAGCAGTAG
>CAVWRI010000003.1:0-136639 GCA_963757405.1 uncultured Actinomycetota bacterium | reverse complement strand
GAGTGAGCACGTCGTCGTCGTCGGTGGGGGCATGGTCGCCCACCGCTTCGTGGAGGCCCTTCGCGCCCGCGACACCGAGGCCGCCTACCGCGTCACGGTGGTCGCCGAGGAGGACCGGGCGCCCTACGACCGGGTCGGCCTCAGCGCCTTCTTCTCCGGCTCGACCCCGGAGGACCTCCTCCTCGGGGACCCCACGATGTGGGACGACCCGTCGGTCACGCTGCGCCTGAGCACCACCGCCACCGGGATCGACCGTGCTGCCGGGGTCGTCACCACCGCGGACGGAGGGTCCCACGCCTACGACCACCTGGTGCTCGCGACCGGCTCGTACGCCTGGGTGCCCCCGGTGCCCGGGGCCGACGCCACGGGCGTCTTCGTCTACCGCACCATCGACGACCTCGTCGCCCTGAACGAGTGGGTCGCGCAGCGGTCGGCCGAGCTCGGCCGCCGGCCCGGGGCGTGGTCGTGGGCGGTGGCCTGCTCGGGCTGGAGGCCGCAGGCGCGCTCGTCGGCCTCGAGGCCCACTGCACCGTCGTCGAGTTCGCGCCCAGGCTCATGGCCCTGCAGGTGGACGAGGGCGGTGGCCACGCGCTGCCCCGGATCATCGAGGGGATGGGCGTCGACGTCCGCGTCGGCGCGGGCAGCGAGTCGATCACCGTGGACGCAGCCCGTCGGGTCGCCGGGCTGCGCGTCGCCGGCGACGAGGAGGACCTGCCCGCCGACGTCGTCGTCTTCGCCACGGGCGTGCGGCCGCGTGACGAGCTGGCCGGGCCCGCCGGGCTGGCCACCGGTCCGCGCGGCGGTGTCGTCGTCGACGAGGGCTGCCGCACGGCGGACCCGCGGGTCTCCGCGATCGGCGAGGTCGCCTGCATCGAGGGGCGCTGCCTGGGGCTCGTCGCCCCCGGGTACACGATGGCCGAGGTCACCGTCGACCGGCTGCTCGGCGGCGACGCGACCTTCCCGGGCGCCGACCTGTCGACCAAGCTCAAGCTGCTCGGCGTCGACGTCGCCTCGTTCGGCGACGCGTTCGCGACGACACCCGGCGCGCTCGAGCTCGTGCACTCCGACCCGGTCTCCGGTGTGTACAAGAAGCTCGTCGTCACCGACGACGCCCGCACGCTGCTGGGCGGCATCCTCGTCGGCGACGCGTCGGCGTACGCGAGCCTGCGGCCGATGGTGGGCGCCGAGCTCGGCAGCGACCCGGGCCTGTGGCTCCTGCCGGAGAACGCCGGTGCCGAGCGTCCCCAGGTCGACCTCCCCGACGCGGCCGCGGTCTGCTCATGCAACGCGGTCACCGCGGGCGACGTCCGGTGCGCGGTCTCCGAGAAGGGCTGCCACGACGTCGGGTCCGTCAAGGCGTGCACGAGGGCCGGCACGTCGTGCGGCTCGTGCCTCCCGCTCGTCAAGAAGCTCATGGGCACCGAGATGGCGAAGTCGGGGCTGAGCCTGTCGACGGCGATGTGCGAGCACGTCGCGATGTCCCGGGCCGACCTCTACACCTCCGTCCAGGTGAGCGGGCTGCGCACCTTCAGCGAGATCATCGGACGCTTCGGCACCGGCCGCGGCTGTGACATCTGCAAGCCGGTCGTCGCCTCCGTGCTCGCCTCCCTCTACGACGAGCACGTGCTCGCGGACGACCGCGCGGCGCTCCAGGACACCAACGACCGGGTCATGGCCAACATGCAGAAGGACGGCACCTACTCCGTCGTGCCGCGGGTCCCCGGCGGCGAGATCCTGCCCGAGCAGCTCGTGCTCATCGGCCAGGTCGCGCAGGACTTCGGGCTCTACACGAAGATCACGGGCGGTCAGCGCATCGACCTCTTCGGGGCCCGGCTCGAGCAGCTGCCCGCGATCTGGCAGCGGCTCGTCGACGGCGGGATGGAGTCGGGGCACGCCTACGGCAAGTCGCTGCGCACCGTGAAGTCGTGCGTCGGGTCGACGTGGTGCCGCTTCGGCGTGCAGGACTCGGTCAGCATGGCCGTGCTCCTCGAGCTGCGCTACCGCGGCCTGCGCAGCCCCCACAAGCTCAAGCTCGGGGTCTCCGGGTGCGCCCGCGAGTGCGCCGAGGCCCGCGGCAAGGACGTCGGCCTCATCGCGACCGAGCAGGGCTGGAACGTCTACGTCGGCGGCAACGGCGGCTTCACCCCGCGGCACGCCCAGCTTCTCGTCGAGGACGTCGACGACGACACCGCCATCCGCGTCGTCGACCGCTACCTCATGTACTACGTCCGGACCGCCGACCGCCTCCAGCGCACCGCCCCCTGGCAGGAGGACCACGAGGGTGGGCTCGACCGCATCCGGGCGATCGTCGTCGACGACGTGCTCGGCATCGGGGCCGACCTCGACGCGCAGATGGCGCGCCACGTCGACGCCTACGAGGACGAGTGGGCCGCGGTGCTGGGCGACCCCGAGCGGCTGCGCCAGTTCGCGTCCTTCGTCAACGCCCCCGACACCGCCGACCCGACCCTCGCCTACGTCACCGAGCGCGGCCAGCGCCGCCCGGCGACCGCCGCCGAGCGCGACGGCGGCACGGCTTCCGGCCCCGTCCTCATCGCCCCGACCACCCTGGAGGTCCGCTCATGACCGCTGTCGCCGACCGCGCGACGACCCTCGACGTCTGCTCGATCCACGACCTCACCCCCGAGCTCGGGGTGGCCGCCCTCGTCGGCGACCAGCAGGTCGCGATCTTCGCGCTCGCCGACGGGCGGGTGTACGCCGTGCAGAACGTCTGCCCGTTCTCGGGGGCAGCCGTCATCGCGCGCGGCATCACGGGCTCCCGCGGGGACGAGCCGACGATCGCGTCGCCCATCTACAAGCAGGTGTTCTCGCTCGAGGACGGCCGGTGCCTCGACACGATCGACAAGACGCCGCTGCCGGGGCGTGGACCGGACTTGGCGACGTACGCCGTGAGCGTGAACGATGGTCGCGTGACCATCGACCTCTCGACCGCGTGACGACACTCGTCGGGCTCGACCTCGCCGGTCGCCGCGTGCTCGTCGTCGGCGCCGGGGTGGTCGGCATGCGCCGGGCCCGGCGACTGCTGGAGGACGGTGCGCAGGTCGTGCTCGTCGACCCGGCCCCGTCGGACGACGCGCGGCGCGTGGTCAGCCACGGCGACGCCGAGCTGCTCGAGCGGGCCGTGGAGGTCGGCGACCTCGAGGGCGCGTGGCTCGTCGTGGCGGCCACCGCCGACCCGGCCGTGAACGCCGAGGTCGCCCGGTGGGCCGCCGATCGGCGCACCTGGTGCGTCAACGCCTCCGACGGGCGCGACGGGACGGCCCGGATCGCCGCCACGAGCACGCACGGCGACCTCGCGCTCGGCGTCGTCTCGACGGGCGACCCCGACCCGCGCCGGGTCGCCGCGGTCCGCGACGCGCTCGCCCTCCACGTCGAGTCTGGGGCCGTCGACCTGCGCCGCCGCCGCAAGCGCCGCGGCCGGGTCGTCCTCGTGGGGAGCGGCCCCGGCGACGCCGGGCTCGTGCCGGTCGCGGGGGTCGAGGCCCTCGCGACCGCCGACGTCGTCGTCACCGACCGGCTGGGCGCCACCGGGCTCCTCGACCGGCTGCCGGCCGACGTCGAGATCGTCAACGTCGGCAAGAGCCCCACGAACCACCCCGTGCCCCAGGCGGAGATCAACCGCATCCTCGTCGACCGTGCGCTCCAGGGGCTCACCGTCGTGCGCTTCAAGGGCGGCGACCCCTACGTCTTCGGCCGGGGTGGCGAGGAGGTGCACGCCTGCCGCGCCGCCGGGGTCGAGGTGAGCGTGGTGCCGGGGATCACGTCGGCGTTCTCGGTGCCGGCCCTCGCCGGCATCCCCGTGACCCAGCGGGGGGTCGCGACGTCCGTGCACGTCAGCTCGGGACACGTCGGGGCGGATGCCGCGACGCTCGCCGCCCTCGGCGCCGGCGCCACCGTCGTGCTGCTCATGGCGGTGTCCGCGCTTCCCGACGTCTGCTCCGCCGCCATCGCGGCCGGGGTCGACGCCGACCTGCCCGTCGCGATGGTCGAGCACGGCTCGACCTCGCGCGAACGCGTGACCCGTGCGACCGTGGAGACAGCGGCCGCCGTCGCCGAGCGCGAGCACGTGCGTCCTCCGGCCATCGTCGTCCTGGGGCGCGTGGCGGCCGAAGGGTTCCTCGACGACCCCGTCTGTGCGACGACGGAGGGTACGCATGACTGAGACCGCGACCGGGACGCCGGCACCGGCATCCGACGCCGGGTCGGTGGGTCCCGTGGGCCCGGTGCTGGCGGGCTGCACGATCGCGGTGACCGCCGACCGGCGCTTCAAGGAGCTCGCCGCGGCGCTCGAGCGACGCGGGGCCACGATCGAGCACGCGCCCGCGCTCGAGGTCGTGCCACACCTCGACGACCTCAGCCTCGTCGACCGCACCCGCGAGGTGCTGGCCGCGCCGCCGGACATCGTCGTGGCGACGACGGGCATCGGCTTCCGCGGCTGGATCGAGGCGGCGGATGCCGCGGGGCTGGCGGAGCCGCTCCTCGACGTCTTCGCCCGGGCCCGGATCATCGCCCGCGGGCCCAAGGCGCGGGGCGCCATCGAGGCCGCCGGGCTCACGGCCGACTGGGTGGCCCAGTCGGAGACCGCGGCCGAGATCCAGCACTTCCTCCTCGCCGAGGGCGTCGCCGGGCTGCGGATCGCGGTGCAGCACCACGGCAGCGGGGCCGATGGCCTCGACGAGGCCTTCGTCGAGGCCGGGGCCACCGTGACCGGCGTCGTCGTCTACAGCTGGGGGCCCTCGGACCCCGAGGTGCTGAGGGACTCGGTGCACCGGACGGCCGAGGGACAGGTCGACGCGGTCGTCTTCACCTCGGCGCCCGGGGTCGTCGCGTGGCTCGGTGCCGCGACCGCGGACGACCTCGTCGCGATCCGTCGCCGGAACCTCGCCGGTCGCCTCGTCCTCGCGACGGTCGGGCCGATCACGGCGGCTCCGCTCACGGACGTCGGGATGGTGCCCCTCGTACCGGGACGGTGGCGCCTCGGTGCGGTGGTCCGCGAGCTCGTGACCCACTACGCCGAGCTGCCCGTGCTCGAGACCGTCGCCGGCGGGCTCTCGGTGCGCGCGCGGGCGGCCGTGCTCGACGGGCGGCCCGTCGCGCTGCCCCCGGCCGGTGTCGCGATCCTCGCCGAGCTCGCCGCGGCCCGCGGCGCCGTCGTGCCGCGGGAGCGGCTCCAGGCCCTCCTGCCGGGCGGGTCGAGCGACGGCCACGCCGTCGAGACCGCCATCGCCAGGCTGCGCGAGGCCTGCGGCTCCAAGGACGTCGTGCGCACCGTCGTCAAGCGCGGCTACGCGCTGGCGCTCGCCGCCGACGCCTCGGACCGCCCGGACGGCTCCGCGTGACGGCATCCCTCGTGCTGTGCGCGCACGGCACCCGCGACCCGCTCGGGCGCGAGACGGTGCGCACGGTCGTCGCGGCGGTCGCCGCGCGGCTGCCCGAGGTGGCGGTGCTGGAGGCCTACGTCGACGTCCACGGGCCCGAGGTGGCAGAGGTCGTCGCCGGGCTGGCGGTGGGGGAGCGGGTGGCCGGGGTCGTCGTGCCGCTGCTGCTCGCCGGTGGCTACCACGTGCACGTCGACATCGCGCAGGCCGTCGCCGGGCGTCCGGACGTGCTCGCGACGCGGGCGCTGGGGCCCGACGACAAGCTCGTCGAGATCGTGCTCGACCGGCTGCGTGCAGTCGGGGCCGAGCCGGGGTCCGTGGTCGTGCTCGCGCCCGCCGGGTCGAGTGACGAGCGAGCGCAGGCCGACAGTGCGGCCGTGGCCGAGCGGCTGGGGGAGCGGTGGGGCGGGCCGGTGACCCTCGGGTACGCCGCCGGTCCGGTGCCGTCGGTCGCGGATGCCGTGCGTACGGCGCGTGCTGCGTCCGGCGGCGGGCGGGTGGCCGTGGCGTCCTACCTGCTCGCACCGGGGTTCTTCCAGCGTCGGCTCGAGGAGGCCGGCGCGGACGTCGTGACCGGGCCCCTGGCGCCCGACGATCGCGTCGTCGACGTCGTCGTCGAGCGCTACCGGGCCGCGGTGGACCTCGCGTGGGGTACGGCCGGGCCCGTCGCCTAGCCCCAGCCGACGGCGCGCAGCAGCGCCGCGGTCGCCCCCGCCGCGAGGACGATGACGAGGAAGTTCGCGCGCAGCAGGAGGAGCACCACGGCGACGCCGACCGCGACGAGGCGGGCGTCGACGACGAGCGCGCCGGCATCCCCGGTCAGCGTCTGCACGACGACGAGAGCCGCGAGGAGGGCGACCGGGAGGAGGGTCGTCACGCGCGACGTGCGCGGCCCGGTGAGGAGGCTCTCCGGGACCAGGTAGCCCGCGAGCTTGATGGCGAACGACAGCAGGCTCGCGACGACGACGGCCACCCAGAGGCTCATGGCGTCGGGTCCGATCCGACGAGGCCGCCGTCGTCGCCCTCGAGGGGTCGCTCGTGGCGGCCCGGGTGTCGCAGACCGACGATGACGGCGGCGGAGGCCGCGAGGATCACGGGTACGCCGGCGGGGAGGAAGGGCGAGGCGAGCATCGCGATGAACACGGCGAGCACGGCGGTGGCGGTCGCGTCCTTGCTCTTGAGCCGCGGCCACAGGAGGGCGACGAAGGCCGCTGCGGCGGCCGCGTCGAGCCCGAGCCGCCTCGGGTCGCCGAGGGCGTTGCCGAGGAACGCGCCGGCGAGCGTCGAGAGGTTCCAGAGCACGAAGACGGCGAGCCCCGTCTGCCAGAAGCCGATTCGCTGTGCCCGCGGCTCGGGCTGGGCGATGCCGACGGCGGTCGACTCGTCGATCGTCAGCTGGGCCGCGGCGAGGCGCCTCAGGCCCGTGACGTGGAGGAGGCGCGACGTCTGGAGGCCGTAGAGCCCGTTGCGGATGCCGAGCATCGACGAGGTCGCGATGGCCGCCGGTGCCGCGGCCAGCCCGCCCGACGCGATGATGCCCACGAACGCGAACTGGGACCCGCCGGTGAAGAGCACGAGCGAGAGGACCTGCGTCTGCCAGATGTCGAGCCCGGCGGCCACGGCGAGGGCGCCGAAGCTGATGCCGTAGGTGCCGCTCGCGACGCCCACCGACCAGGCCTGGCGCACGACCTCGCGACGGCGGGCCGGGGACAGCGCGGCGTCCTCCCTGTCCGCTGCATCCTCCCGGTCCGTGGCGTCCGAGGTCACGCTGGTGCGTCCTCCACGCCGTCGGTGAGTGTGGCGGCGAGCCGCACCTCGCGCAGGGTGTCCCCGTCGGGGGACACGACACGGTCGCGATAGGCGCCGTCGGGGGCGAAGCCGGACGCGGCGAGGAAGGCCCGCCCGGCCTCGTCGTCGGCCAGCAGCCAGAGCGACACCGCGTCGGCGCCGGCCTCGCGCAGGATGTCGACGCTGGCGTTGAGCAGGCGCGAGCCGTGGCCCTGCCGCCGGGCGTCGGGGTGGACGCCGAGCACGGTGACCTCGCCCTGCGCGCCACCGGCGTCCGGGTCCTGCGAGGGCCCGACGGCGGCCAGGCCGACGACCTGGTCCCCGGCGCAGGCGACCATGAGGCGGTGCACGCCCTCGGGGGGCGCGGTCAGGCTCTCGCGCCAGGAGCGGGCGAAGGCGTCGGGCTCGAAGAGGGCGAGGACGTCGTCGGGGACGCGGCCGGCATACGCCTCGCGGAAGACGGTCGCCTGCACCATGCCGACCGCCGGGGCGTCGTTCGGACGGGCGCGGCGGACGCTCGCGTCGGCGAGGGGGCCGGGGGTGTGCGTCGTGGCCGTGTTGGTGGTCCCGGCCGTGGTCGTGCGGGGGAGTCGTCGTCATCTCAGTGCCCCCGGAAGACCGGCTCGCGGCGCTCGGCGAACGCGCGGCGGCCCTCGGCGAGGTCGTCGCTGGCCCAGGCGCGCGCGAACGCGGCCTCGTAGCGGGCCACCTCGGCGTGGTTGTCGTGGTGGGCGTCGAAGCCGACCTTGGATCCGGACTGGCTGAGCGGGGCGAGGTCGGCGGCCCGGGCGGCGAGGGCCTGCGCGTCGGTGAGCCCGCCACGCACCTGCGCGAACCCGAGTCGCCAGGCGTCGTCGGCGTCGAGCACGGCGCCGGTGAGCACCAGGTGACGGGCGGCGCCCTCGCCCCAGCAACGGGTGACGCGGTCGACGGTCCAGTGGTCGACCATGAGGCCGAGCCGCGCGACGGGGACGGCGAAGCGCGCGCTGTCGCCGACGACGCGCACGTCGCAGGCGACCGCGAGCTGCATCCCGAGTCCCATGCAGGAGCCGTCGATCGCCGCCACCGTGGTCACGGGGGCGGCCGCGAGGTGCTCGAGGACCTCGGCGAGGCGCGAGGTGAAGGAGACGTCCTCGAGCTCGGTGAGGTCGGCCCCGGCGCAGAAGTGCCCCTCGGCGCCCGTGACGACGAGCGAGCGGGCGCCGCCGTCGAGGGCCTTCGCGACCGCGCGGTGCAGCTCCTCGAGGGATTCGAGGTTCAGGGCGTTGCGCCGGTGCGTGCGGTCGATGGTGACCGTGGCGACGCGGTCGGCGACGTCGAGGTGGATGGGCACCTCCACGACACTACCGAGGAGTCCGGACTACCGAGGAGGTCCGGATGCCGGGGCGCCGCCCGGCGGTGCGAAGTCCGGCCCGCCGTGCGGTTGTCCAGGAGGCCCCCGGGGGGCGAGGCTGGGGGCAGGCCGCGGACCGCGCGGCATCCCGCAGACGAACGAGGAGATCATCGATGGCCACCACTCGCACCGCGTCCGCCCACTGGGAGGGCGGTCTCATGGAAGGCGCCGGACAGGTCTCGCTCGAGTCCTCGGGCATCGGGACGTACGACGTCACCTGGCCCGCGCGCGCCGAGGCGGCGAACGGCAAGACCAGCCCCGAGGAGCTCATCGCCGCTGCGCACTCGACGTGCTATTCGATGTCGCTGGCGCTCGGCCTGGCCAAGGCGGGCACGCCGCCCACGACGCTCGACACCACGGCGGACGTCACCTTCCAGCCCGGCACGGGCATCACGGGCGTCGCGCTCCGGGTCGTCGGCTCGGTGCCGGGCATCACCGCCGAGCAGTTCGATGAGGCGGCCCAGGCCGCGAAGGACGGCTGCCCGGTGAGCAAGGCGCTTGCCGCGGTGCCGATCACCCTCGAGGTGCAGTTCGCCGACTGAGGCCCCGGGCCACCCGGAAGCTGCGCTCGACGAGGACCTGCAGGACGTCGAGGTCCACGTCGTCGAGGCGCTTGAGGTACAGGCACGTCTTGCCGTGCGTGAAGCGCCCCAGCCGCGCCGTCTGGGTGCGGTGGCGCTCGTCGAAGTCGGCCACGAGGTGCACCGGTGACATCCCCATGAGTTTCACAAGGGTCCGGGCCTCGTCGCGCCTGACGTCGGAGAGCTCGGACAGGACGTCCTCCGGCGCCCGCTCGGACGGCGACTCGCCGGCTTCGTGGCCACGCCGAGAGTCTACGAAGCAGGCGCGTGGGCGACCATGACGTGCTGGAAGAAGCCCGTCTCGTCGGGTGCGTGCCAGGTGACGTCGCGCAGGCCGGCCCTCGTGGCCAGCTCCGTGAGGGAGCTCCTGGTGTAGGCCCGGTAGCTGGCTTCTCGGCGGTGGGTGGTCACCCCGCCGCCGTCCCGCTCGTGCACCTGGAAGTGCTCCAGGTCGTAGATGTCTGTCCGCGGGCGCCAGGTCCACAGCTGGAACGAGATGAGGCGCTCACCGTCGGCCTCGAAGACCTGCCGCGGCGTGCTGGTCGGGCGTTCGGCGAGGACCCGGTCGTAGTCGCGCGTCGTGACGATGGCCGTGCCGTCCGGCCTCAGGACCCGCCGCATCTCCGACAGTGCCGCCAGTGCGTCGTCGTCGGCCAGGAGATGAGGCAGGGCGTTGTCGGCGCACACGACGGCATCGACGCAGCCGTCGTCCAGCGGCAGGGCGCGCATGTCGGCCACCGTCAGGGAGGCGGAGACGCCGGCTGCGTCGCACTCGCGGGCCGCGCGCCGGACCGCCCCGGCGCTGATGTCGGCGCCGACGAGACGGTGGCCGAGGCGTGCCAGGCCGATCAGCTGGGTGCCGATCCCGCAGGCGACGTCGGCGATGTCCAGAGATCCGGGATGCCACCGGGCCAACAGTCGGTGCAGGCTCTCGCCCTGCACTCTCGTCTCGCCGAGCCAGTCCGGGTAGAGGGCGTGGTACGTCTCCGCCAGGCCGTCGTAGAACTGCTCCGTCGACACGCCTCAAGATTAGGGCGAAGCCCGTCGACGGCTCGATCCACCGGCGTGACCGAGCAGGCACCTGACCAGCACGAATGGGCTATTGCCCCGCCCCCTGCGCCGGGAGGATTGTAGTGCGGGATCGGGTCGTTGCCCCGGTGGGGGGCGCTGGAGCGAGGAGCTCGCGATGGGGTTGGTGCGCACCTTCATAGGAGTCGGAGTTCTAGTGCTCGGGCTGTTGGGCGTCACGGTGCCGGCCGCCCAGGCCGCTCCACCGGCGAACGACGGGGCTGCACGTGCTGTCGACGTGGCTTCCCTCCCCTTTTCAGACACGCTCGACCTCACTGATGCGACAGTGGACGCCGACGACGAGGCACTGGACGCGCGTTGCGAGGCGGAGACGACCGCCAGCGTGTGGTTTCGCTACATCCCGACGTACGACTCGGTTCTCGGTGCCTCGGTCAGCGCTCAGGACATTCCGGTCGACGTCGCCATCGATGTCGCGACAGGCATCCCCGGGGCGCTGGACCTGGTCGGCTGCTGGACGGACTCGGGGGACGGCATCCCTCTCGTCGCGGACACCACCTACTTCGTGAGGGTGTCCGTGCAGGTGGGCTCCGACCTGCCCCCCGGCACCCGCCTGACCGTGTACCTGCGCGACGCCGCATGCCGTGGCAGCGCGGGTGACTTCGACGGTGACGGATGCCCCGACATGGCCGTCGGTCTCCCGGATGCGACGTTCAAGGTGGCCGGTGCCGGCTGGGTGGAGGTGGCCTACGGCAACAGCTACGACTCGTTCGACAAGCGTCGACAGCGGATCACCCCCACGGACCAGGTCGGCATCAACCTTGAAGGCGATACGGCCTTCGGAGCCGCCCTGGCCCACGGCCAGCTCGATGGGGATCACTACGCCGACCTGGTGATTGGAGCCCCTCTGTACGGCTTGATGCCAGAGCAGGACGACGCCGGTGTCGTCATCGTGATGTTCGGTTCTGACCAAGGCCTCGGCGAGCGCTTCGTGGTCCTGTCTCAAGGGCAGGCCGATGGAACCGGGGTGCGAGAGCCCGGCGACAGGTTCGGCTCGTCCGTCGCCGTCGAAGGCAACGTGCTCATGGTTGGGGTCCCCGGTGAGGACGTGGGCTCCCGCGTCGATGCGGGTGCCGTGGTGTCCTACACCTTCCCGTCGGAGGGCGTCGTGCCGACCGCCCGGTTGATCACCCAGAACAGCTCCGGAATACCCGGCACCGCCGAGGCCGGTGACCAGTTCGGATCAGCGGTGGCGTTCGGTCCCCTGGGGATGCTCGTCATCGGCGCCCCCGGCGAGGACGTGGGTGCGGTGAGCTCGGCGGGCGCCGTGGTGACCATGGCCCGAAGCGGCGCGTCCGCGCTGTTCACCCAGGACAGCACCGGGATGGCGGGTACGGCCGAGGCCGGCGACCGCCTCGGTGCCGCAGTCGCCTACCTGCCGGACTCGTCCGACGACGGTTACCGAATCGCTGTCGGGGTTCCCGGTGAGGACATCGCCGGCATCCGCGACGCCGGTCTCGTCAACTTCCTCGTCGCCCCGGCTCAGAAGTCGACTCCGCGTCCCCAGGCCTGGGCCGTCGGCCAGGACACAACTGGTGTCCCAGGGGCTGCCGAGTCGGGGGATCGCTTCGGGTCCGTCCTCGCGACCTGGCTGAACTTCCACGCCATCGACCTGCTCGTCGGGGTGCCGGACGAGGACCTCGGTGCCCAGGCGGACGCCGGTGCCGTCACCGCCGTCCACCTGGAGTGGGTCGGCAGCACCTCGCAACCCGTCGTCGGACGCCTTCTCACCCAGAACACCACAGGGGTCGTTGGAGTGGCCGAGGCCGGGGACCGGTTGGGCGCGGCCCTGGGCTCCACCGGAACAGACCCCGATGACGACGACCTCGGCTTTGACACGGTGTACTCCGGAGTGCCCGGCGAGGACATCGGTGGGATCGCCGACCTGGGATTCGTCCAAGCATTGACGTCCCCCTTCACGACGATCTCCCCGGAGAACCTGCAGAGTGGACAGCGGTTCGGAGGTGCGCTGAGCCGCGAGTGGTGAGCGGAGGGCGCGGCGGTCCTGCCCACGCCTCAGAACGGAGGTGAACCGACCGCGACGAGGCCGCGGGCTGGGGGTGAAGTCGACTTGGGCGCTCTGGCCGGTGCCGGTGGCCAGACGGTGTGGTCGGGCAGGGTCGTGCGCCGCCTGCCGTTGGGTGAGGTCCACGTGACGCTGCCGTCGGGCTCGAGCCGGTAGCTCCATCGTCGGCGCTGCTTGAACCGGTGGTGCCGACGGCACAGGCCGGCGAGGTTGGCCGCCGACGTCGGCCCCGCCGGCCAGGGTCTCGCATGGTCGACGTCGCACGCGGCGGCGGGTCTCGAACAGCCCCACATCCGGCACACCTGGTCCCTGGTGGTGACGAAGTCCTTGATCGCCTTCGGGGGCCGGTATGCCGTGCTCGTCGTCTCGACCAGCGTGCCGGTAGGCGCGTCGAGCAGCGCCCGGCCGACCTCGAGCGGCACGGTGGACAGCAGCGCCGAGACGGTGTCGGCCTCGACCCAGCCGACGCCGGGCAGCTCGCACCCGGACAGGGCCGCTGAGATCGAGAACGAGTCGTCGAGGCCACCACCGACGGCGACCTCGCGGTCGTCGTCGACGACCTCCGCCCGGAGCCGCTCTCCCTCGGGACCGGTGACCACAGGCAGGCCGATGGTGACCTTCGCGCTGACCTCGACGCCGCTGAGCATGAGGTCGACGAACGCGTCGGCGCGCGCCTGGTCGACGGTCAACGACGGGTCCTCCTCGGCGTACGTCTCACCCAGGCTGGTGATCGCCGACCAGGCGGCGGCCGACGCCGCGGCGGGCAGCTGCGCCCACCAGGTGGTGGTGCCGTCGGGGCCGGGGGAGACCTGCACGCACCGGTCGCGGGCGTTCTTGCGCTGTGCGGCGCGGACCTGGTCGCCGGCGATCCGGGTCGCGACCCGACGGGTCACCGTGGTGACGCGGGCGGGGTCGAGCGTGGGCAGGCGCTCGGCGAGCACGGCCTCGACGGCGGCGCACGCGTCACGGTCGAGGCCGTCGCACCCCGAGACGACCTTGGCCACCACCGCGCAGCCCAGGTCACCGTCGACGACCTTGGCCAGCAGGAGCGGGAACCGCTCGGCCAGCGCGGCGGCCAGCGACACCCGCCGCCCGGCCGCCCACTGTCCGGTCCCGGTCGCCAGCGACACCTCGCACGGTGCCATCGCGTCGACGAACCCGAGCCCATGGTGCACCTGCACCGGGCCGCGGTCGGTCAGCCGCGTCTCGTGCGCCGCGGCGTGGGCGGTGGCCACCAGCTGCGCTCCCTCGGCAGCGTTGACCACGCCCTGCAGGTCGCCGGTCACCTCGAACAGCTCCTCCGCCGACATCCCCGCAGCCTCCGCCGCCAACCGCGCACCCAGCGCGGACATCGCCGCACGCATCGCGGCGACGTCTTCCCGGAGCTGGCTGCTGGACATGCCTCATCATACTCGAACACACATCCGATTACCATGGTTGTCCACAGGCCAATTCGACTGCGGGAGAGCATTGTCTGCCCCCACAGCCGCCTCGCGATCAGGGCGACTCGGCCCGCCGCGCGCCGGCTCACCACCCGCCCCACGTCGCGCCCTCAAGCCTCGCCGGCCCTCAACCCCCGCCGGCCCGACGACACCCCTAGCATCGACCTGACCTCGCGCACCCGACAGGAAGGCCCCGCCATGACGACCAAGAGCGACTTCACCGAGGAGGAGTGGACGCGTGTCGTCCGCGCCCCGTTCGTCGCTGGTCTGGCGATCTCCCTCGCCGACCCCGGCGGTCCCATCGAGATGGCCAAGGAGTCGATGGCCTCCCTCAAGAACGCCACGAACCCGCCCAGCCGCGAGCAGCTGCTCGCCGAGGTGGCCCTCGAGATCCAGGGGATGACCCAGGAGCGCAAGAACCCCCTGAGCGGCTTCAAGCCGACCACGGGCACCGCGCCGGGCGAGACCGTCGTCGAGGAGGTGCGGGCCGTGCAGGCGCTCGTGGCGAGCAAGGCGACACCCGAGGAGACCACGGCATTCGCCACCTGGCTGGTCGCGGCGGCGCAGGCGGCAGCCGACGCCGCCAAGGACGGTGGCTTCATGGGCTTCGGCGCCCAGCAGGTCAGCGACCGGGAGCAGGCGATGATCGACCGGGTGAAGGCGGCGGTCGCGTCCTGACGAAGGGCCGCAGCCACCCCTCGCCCCCCGGTGACCCCATGCCCCTGCCGCTCACCGTGATCCCGGTCCCCGGACCCGGCGCCGAGGACGTCCTCGTCGCGCCGGACGGCCGGGTCTGGACCGGCACCGCCGACGGCGCGATCCACGCGCACGACCCGGTCACCGGCGCGACCACCACGGTCGCCGCGACAGGCGGTCGCCCGCTCGGACTGGAGAACCTGCCCGACGGGCGCATCCTCGTCTGCGACGCGCACCGCGGCCTGCTCGCCCTCGACCCGGCCACCGGCGACCTCGAGACGCTCCTGCGCGAGGTCGCCGGTGTACGCCTCCTCCTCCCCAACAACGCCGCCGTCCTGCCCGACGGCACGATCTGGTTCTCCGACTCGAGCCGGGTCTTCCCCGTGGAGCAGTGGAAGAGCGACCTCATCGAGCACACCTGCACCGGACGGCTGTTCCGTCGCACGCCCGACGGTGGCGTCGAGACGGTGCTCGACCGCCTGTGCTTCGCGAACGGCGTCGCCCTCACGCACGAGGCGGATGCCGTGCTCGTCGCCGAGACCGGCACCCGCACCATCCACCGGGTGCAGCTCGGCGCCGACGGCAGGCCGGGGGAGACGACCACCTGGGTCGACGACCTCCCGGGGCACCCGGACAACATCGCGCTCGGCACCGACGGCCTCGTCTGGGTGACCCTGTCGGCGCCGCGGGACCGCACCCTGGCGGTCCTCCAACGGAGCCCGGGCGCCGTCCGCGGCCTGGTCCGTCGCGCTCCCGAGCGCCTCAGGCCCTCCCCGAAGCGCAGCGCCCGCGTGCTCGCGCTCGACTCCACCGGGCGGACGGTGCACGACCTCGACTTCGACGCGACGTTCTGGCACCTGGCCACGGGCGTGCGCGAGCACCACGGGAAGGTCTGGCTCGGCAGCCTCGTCGAGCCGGCGATCGCCCTCGGCGAGGTGCCGCGGCACTGACCCCGTGCTAGGAGCCGATTCGCTCGTAGACCACGCGGGACCAGCCGTCGTGCACCTCGCGCACGTCCTCGTGCCAGTCGGCCCGGGTCCATGAGGGGAACCACGTGTCGCCCTCGGGCTCGGCGTCGATCTCGGTGAGCAGCAGGCGGTGTGCGTAGGGGAGGGCCTCCGCGTAGACCTGCGCACCACCGGCCACGAAGACCTCGTCGGCGGGCCCGGCGAGCGACACGGCCTCGGCGAACGAGTGCGCGGTCTCGACGCCCGGGTGCTGCCACGTGGCGTCGCGCGTGAGGACGATCGTGCGCCGACCCGGCAGCACGCGCCCGATCGCGTCGAAGGTCGCGCGCCCCATGACGAGCGCGTGCCCCATCGTCGTGGCCTTGAAGTGGGCGAGCTCCTCGGGCAGGTGCCACGGCATCCGGCCCTCGTGCCCGATGACCCCGTTGCGTGCCACCGCCGCGATGATCGAGATCCGCGTCACCGTGCCTCCTTCAGACCGCGATCGGCGCCTTGATGGACGGGTGGGCCTCGTAGCCGACGAGCTCGAAGTCCTCGAGGTCGTAGTCGTCGATGCCGGGCTTGGGCGTGATGCGCATCGTCGGCAGCGGGAACGGGTCACGGCTGAGCTGGAGACGCGCCTGCTCCAGGTGGTTGGAGTAGAGGTGCGCGTCGCCGAGCGTGTGCACGAAGTGGCCGGGCCGCAGGTCGGTGAGCTGGGCCACCATCATCGTGAGCAGCGCGTACGAGGCGATGTTGAAGGGGACGCCGAGGAAGATGTCGGCCGAGCGCTGGTAGAGCTGGCAGTCGAGGTGCGCCGCACCGCCGTCGGATGCCGGGCGCACGTAGAACTGGAACATCGTGTGACAGGGGGGCAGCGCCATGTCGTCGACGTCGGCGACGTTCCAGGCGCTGACGATGTGCCGGCGCGAGTCGGGGTTCGTGCGGATCGACTCGACGACCTTCGCGATCTGGTCGACCTCACGGCCGTCGGGAGTCGGCCACGACCTCCACTGGTGGCCGTAGACCGGCCCGAGGTCACCGAGCTCGTCGGCCCACTCGTCCCAGATCGAGATGCCGCGCTCCTGGAGCCAGCGCACGTTGGTGTCGCCGCGGAGGAACCAGAGCAGCTCGCCGATGATCGAGCGGAGGTGCAGCTTCTTCGTCGTGACGACCGGGAACCCCTCGGCGAGATCGAAGCGCATCTGATACCCGAAGACGCTGCGGGTGCCGGTGCCGGTGCGGTCGGCCTTGTCGACGCCGGTCGTCATCACGTGATCGAGAAGGTCGAGGTACTGGCGCACGCCCGGAGCCTACTCGGCGGCACCCACCGACGCCCGATCACGGCCCCGGATGCCGCCCGCAGCCGGGGGCGCGCCGCACCACTACCCTTGGGCCCATGACGAGCTCCCCCTTCGGCCGTGTCCTCACCGCGATGGTGACCCCGATGTCGGCGGACGGCGAGGTCGACGACAAGGGCACCGACGCGCTCGTCGACCACCTCCTCGCGACCGGCCACGACGGCCTCGTCGTCAACGGCACGACCGGCGAGTCCTCGACGCTCACCGACGACGAGAGCATCGACATGGTGCGCCGCGTCGCGCAGCGCGCGGGAGACGCGGCTGCGGTCGTCGCCGGCGTCGGCTCCAACGACACCCGCCACGCGGTCCACATGGCCGGCCGGGCCGCCGAGGCCGGCGCCGACGCGCTGCTCCTCGTGACGCCCTACTACAACAAGCCGACCCAGGCCGGCGTCATCGCCCACTGCCGGGCCGTCGCCGACACGACCGACCTGCCGGTGATGCTCTACGACATCCCCGCGCGCACCGGCATCCCCTTCACGACCGACACGCTGGTCACCCTCGCCGAGCACCCGCGGATCGTCGCGGTCAAGGACGCCAAGGGCGACCTGTGGGGGTCCACCAAGGTCATGGCCGCCACCGACCTGCAGTGGTTCAGCGGTGCCGACGAGCTCAACCTCCCGCTCCTCGCGCAGGGTGCGCACGGCGTCGTGTCCGTCGTCGGCCACGTCGCGGGCGAGCAGTATGCCGCGATGGTCGCCGCCGTCGACCGCGGCGACCTCGCCGAGGCGCGCCGCATCCACGCATCCCTGATCCCCGTCGTCGAGGCGCTGATGAACACCTCCCAGGGGGCGATCATGGCCAAGGCCGCCCTCGTCGAGCTGGGCGTCATCGAGTCCGCCGCCGTGCGGCTCCCACTCGTGGAGTCACCGCCGGAGCACCTCGAGCTGCTCCGGTCCGCCCTCGCGACGCTGCCGACCCGATGAGCCACCCGCACCCCGAGCTCGACCTGCCCGAACCCCTCGTCGACGGCGGCGTCCGCGTCGTCCCGCTGGGCGGCCTCGGCGAGATCGGCCGGAACATGACCGTCGTCGAGCACCGCGGCCAGCTGCTCGTCATCGACTGCGGCGTCCTGTTCCCCGACGACCACCACCCCGGGATCGACCTGATCCTCCCCGACTTCGACTACATCAAGGACCGCCTCGACCAGGTCCAGGCCGTGATCCTCACGCACGGCCACGAGGACCACATCGGGGCCGTGCCCTACCTGCTGCGCCTCAAGCCCGACCTCCCGCTCGTCGGCTCGACCCTGACGCTCGCGCTCGTCGAGGCCAAGCTCAAGGAGCACCGGATCCGGCCCTACACGCTCGGCGTGCGCGAGGGCGACCGCGAGAGGCTCGGCGTCTTCGACTGCGAGTTCGTCGCGGTCAACCACTCGATCCCGGACGCGCTCGCCGTCGCGGTGCGCACCTCCGGCGGCACGCTGCTGCACACCGGTGACTTCAAGATGGACCAGCTGCCGCTCGACGGCCGGCTCACCGACCTGAGGGCGTTCGCGCGGCTGGGGGAGGAGGGCGTCGACCTCTTCCTCACGGACTCCACCAACGCCGAGGTCCCGGGCTTCACGACGCCCGAGCGCGAGATCTCGTCGGCGATCGACAAGGTGTTCCGCCACGCGGAGCGCCGGATCATCGTCGCGTGCTTCTCCTCGCACGTGCACCGCGTCCAGCAGGTGCTCGACGCCGCGGAGCGGGCCGGGCGCAAGGTCGCCATGGTGGGCCGCTCGATGGTGCGCAACATGGGCATCGCCGCCGACCTCGGCTACCTCAAGGTCCCCGACGGGGTGCTCGTCGACGTCAAGCGGCTCGGCGACCTGCGCGACGACCAGGTCGTGCTCATCTGCACGGGCAGCCAGGGCGAGCCGATGGCGGCCCTGTCCCGCATGGCCAACCGCGACCACCGCATCGACGTCGGCAAGGGCGACACCGTGCTCATGGCGTCCTCGCTCATCCCGGGCAACGAGAACGCCGTCTACCGCGTCATCAACGGCCTGATGCGCCTCGGCGCGCAGGTGGTCCACAAGGGCAACGCCAACGTCCACGTGTCTGGGCACGCCAGCGCCGGCGAGCTCCTCTACTGCTACAACATCGTCAAGCCGCGCAACGTCATGCCGGTGCACGGCGAGTGGCGCCACCTCGTCGCCAACGCCGAGCTCGCGATCGCCACCGGGGTCCCGCGCGACCAGGTCGTCGTCGTCGAGGACGGCGTCGTCGTCGACCTCGTCGACGGCCGGGCCCGGGTCGCCGGTGCGGTTCCCTGCGGCTACGTCTACGTCGACGGGTCCTCGGTCGGCGAGGCCGACGAGACGCTGCTCAAGGACCGCCGGATCCTGCGCGACGAGGGCTTCATCTCCGTCATCGTCGTCGTCGACTCGATGACCGGGAAGGTCGTGGCCGGCCCCGAGATCACCGCGCGCGGGTTCGTCGAGGACGACGTCATCTTCGACGACGTCATGCCGCAGCTCGTCAAGGCGCTCGACGAGGCCACCTCGAACGGCGTCGACGCCTACCAGCTCCAGCAGGTCATCCGCCGGTCCGTGGGTGGCTGGGTCGGACGCAAGATCCGCCGCCGGCCGATGATCATCCCGATGGTCGTCGAGGCCTGACCAGCCGACCGGGCTCGACCAGGCCCGACGCTCGCCCTCCGGCATCGGTGGCGTGTGACGGATGTGACGACGGATTCCTGAGGTGCCTCGTGGGGTTCGTGATGCTTTCCGAAGCCGAGAATCCGGTGGAAATGTGAGAATCTCCGTGCGCGAAAGGTAAAGAGAACGTAAAGTGCGGGTCAGTGAAGGTTCAAGACGAGGGCCTTTCCACAGTTCGCGCCGCGGGCTCCAGCAGGGGTTGCTCGCGTCGTCGGCCGCACCCGACCGCAGGGGGTCGGATGCGCCGCCAGGGTCGCCACGTGCGCCGCGGGAGGGCAGCTCCCGCGGCGCACGTGGCGACAATGTCACCCGCCGCACCTCACCGTCTCGCCGTAATGTCACCGCCGTGCCGCGTGTGACACGTGAGTCCCGTGTGACTGTCGCGTAGCCTGCGACCATGGCGACTCGTACGTCCTCCTCGGCGCGCGGCCGGAGCACCTCCACCCGGCCCGCGAACCGACGACCCGCCGCCCGCCCGCGCACCGGGAAGGGCGGGACCCGCTCCGGCGGGCTCCCCCTCCCGCTGCGAGCGGTCCAGAGCACCTGGATGGGCCTGGCGCACGCCACCGGCGCCGTCGCCCGCAAGGTGGGCGACACCGGCCGCGACCTCGAGCCCGAGCACCGCCGCGACGGCGTCGGCCTCCTGCTCGTCGCCCTCGCGGTCGTCGTCGCAGCGAGGGAGTGGTGGGGGATGCCGGGAGCCGTGGGCACCGTCGTCCACGCCGTCGTCGCCGGCACCGTCGGCAAGGTCGGGTACGCCGTCCCGCTCGTGCTCCTCGCCTTCGGCGTCCGGATGCTGCGCGCCCCCCAGGAGGACGCGGCCACGTCCCGTGCCGCGGTGGGCACGACCGCGCTCGCGTTCGCCGCGTGCGGCCTGGCCCACGTGGCGGCCGGCATCCCCACCCCGCCCGAGGGCGCCGACGGCATGCGCGCCGCGGGCGGCATCATCGGCTTCCTCGCGAGCAGCCCCCTCGAGGCGGCCGTGTCCGTCTACGGCACGGTGCCCCTACTGCTCCTCCTGGGCCTCTTCGGCCTCCTCGTCATCACGGCGACCCCGCTGCACCAGGTGCCCGAGCGGCTCCGGGCAGCGGTCGACCGGCTGACCGGGCACGCCCCCACCGAGTCCGCACCGGCCGACGCCCCGACCTCCCGTCGCCGTCGCGGGCGCGCCGACCTCGAGGCCGACGGCCCCCTGCCCGGCGACGAGGCGTTCGAGCAGGCCGCCCTCGTCGACCCGGTCACCGGCAAGCGCCTGCGTCCCGGGCAGAAGCGCCCGGCCCCACCCGTCCCGGCAACGGCCCGACGGGTGCCGACGCCACCGCGGCCACCGGCCCGGCCGCCCGCGGCCCGGTGCCCGAGAAGGCCCCCCTCGAGGCGCCACCGACGACGCCGCTCCCGCGGCGCGTCGAGCAGCTGTCGCTCGCCGGCGACATCACCTACACGCTCCCCGACGCGGCGGTCCTCGAGCCCGGCAGCCCGCACAAGGCACGCAGCGCCGCCAACGACCGGATCGTCGAGTCGCTCACGCAGGTGCTCGACCAGTTCGAGATCGACGCCCAGGTCACCGGGTTCAGCCGCGGCCCGACCGTGACCCGCTACGAGGTCGAGCTCGGCCCCGGCATCAAGGTCGAGCGGGTCACCGCCCTCAGCAAGAACATCGCGTATGCCGTCGCCTCCGCTGACGTGCGCATCCTCAGCCCGATCCCCGGCAAGTCCGCGATCGGCATCGAGATCCCCAACACCGACCGCGAGAAGGTCAGCCTGGGCGACGTCCTGCGCAGCCAGGTCGCGCGCACCACCGAGCACCCGATGGTCATGGGCGTCGGCAAGGACGTCGAGGGCGGGTACGTCATCGCCAACCTCGCCAAGATGCCGCACCTCCTCGTCGCCGGGGCCACGGGCGCGGGCAAGTCGAGCTTCGTCAACTCGATGATCACCTCGATCCTCATGCGCGCCACCCCCGACGAGGTGCGCCTCGTCCTGGTCGACCCCAAGCGCGTCGAGCTCACCGCCTACGAGGGCATCCCGCACCTCATCACGCCGATCATCACGAACCCGAAGAAGGCTGCCGAGGCCCTCCAGTGGGTCGTGCGCGAGATGGACACCCGCTACGACGACCTCGCGGCCTTCGGCTTCAAGCACGTCGACGAGTTCAACAAGGCGGTCAAGGCCGGCAAGGTCTCGCCGCTGCCCGGGTCCGAGCGCGTCCTCACGCCGTACCCGTACCTCCTCGTCGTCGTCGACGAGCTGGCCGACCTGATGATGGTGGCGCCGCGCGACGTCGAGGAGTCGATCGTCCGGATCACGCAGCTGGCCCGCGCGGCCGGCATCCACCTCGTCCTCGCGACCCAGCGCCCGAGCGTCGACGTCGTCACCGGGCTCATCAAGGCCAATGTGCCCTCCCGGATGGCGTTCGCCACCTCCAGCGTCACCGACTCCCGGGTCGTCCTCGACCAGCCGGGCGCCGAGAAGCTCATCGGCCAGGGCGACGCACTCTTCCTCCCGATGGGTGCCAGCAAGCCGATGCGCGTGCAGGGCGCGTGGGTCACCGAGTCCGAGATCCAGGCCGTCGTCAAGCACGTCACCGAGCAGCTCAAGCCGCGCTACCGCGACGACGTCACCGTGACCGCGCCCAAGAAGCAGGTCGACGACGACATCGGCGACGACCTCGACCTCCTGCTCCAGGCCACCGAGCTCGTCGTGACGACGCAGTTCGGGTCGACCTCGATGCTGCAGCGAAAGCTGCGTGTCGGGTTCGCCAAGGCCGGGCGCCTCATGGACCTTCTCGAGTCCCGCGGCGTCGTCGGGCCCTCCGAGGGCTCCAAGGCCCGCGACGTGCTCGTCAAGCCCGACGACCTGCCCACGACGCTCGCGCTGCTGCGCGGCGACGACGTCGTCGAGGTCGCCGCGTCACCGCCCGTGGCCGCTCCGGCCGCGGTCACCGACGACTCCACCGACGACACGTCGGAGGTGCCGGTCATGGCCTACGGTGGCGACGCCGTCGCGGCCGAGCTGGACTCCCACCCCGAGGCCAAGGACTGGGGAGACGAGGACGGCGGCGAGGACGCCTGGGACCTCACGGGGCGTCGCTGACCTCCACCGGGGCGTCGACGGCGGCGACCGCCTCGCGGACGTGGGCGCGGACCTCGGCGACGAAGTCGAGCAGGTCCTGCTCGCCGAGGGCGGGACCGCCGGCCAGCCTGCCGTCGGTGCCGAGCAGCACGGCCGCGGGCGTGCTGAGGCCGAGGGCCACCCGGGCGACGGCGTAGGGGTCGAAGTACGCGTGGCCGCGCAGCACGGCAAGGTCGCCCTGGAGCATCGTCGGCTGGCCGATGAGGACCGCCTTGACGCGGATCGGCGCGAGGTCCTCGGCCCAGCCCGGCACCAGTGGTGCGATGCGCGAGCACGGGCCGCATCCGGGGGAGAGGAAGACGAGCAGGTGCGCGGCACGCATCGTCTCCTGGTGCAGGGGGAACAGCGTCCCCTGCTCGTCGAGCAGGGCCATGACGGGGGTGGGCCGACGCACGTAGTCGCCGTTCTCGTCGACCTCGGCACCCGCCGTGGCCGCGCCTGACGGGGCCTGGGTGGCCGGCGAGCGGTGGGTGACGAGCACCGCGACGGCGACCGCGAGGGCGGTCATCGCCAGCCATGCGACGGCCGACCCCCCGGCAAGCATCGAGATGACGCCGTGGCCGAGGAGGCCGGCGAGCACCGACAGCAGGGCCGCGAGGACGAGGGAGGCGTTGCGCCACACCGTGACCCGCGTGACCCGGTCGTCCCCGAGGGCGCCGAAGCAGCCGCAGTCGACCGGCTCGGGCCGGCGCACGGCGCGAGCGACGAGGGCGAGGTAGGCGACGAAGAGCCCCAGCGCCAGGGTGGCGACGACAACGAGCGCCGGCCCCGTCGCGAGCAGCAGCCACGTGCCGAGGGCGACCTCGACCCACGGGAGGAGGCGTCGGACGAGGTGGGTGTCGACGGGGCGCGGCACCTCCAGTGCGGTGAACGCGCGGTCGACCGACGCCGGGTCGCGGAGCTTGGCGACACCGCTGACGAGGAGCACGACGGCACACGTGACGACGGGGAGGAGCAGGGCGCTCGGCATACCGGCATTGTCGCCCAGCCGCGCCTACAGTGTGGCCATGACGACGATCTGGGAGGACCTCCGAGACCCCCCGTCACGAGCCGCCCGCTGGCGCGCCACTCTCCGCAAGCAGCCGTCCGCCTTCCTGCTGGCCGTGCAGATCCTCGTGATCCTGCTCCTGCCGATCCTCGAGAGCTCCGACTGGGGCCGGGCCGTCATCTCCCTGCTCAGCCTGTCCGCCGTCATCACCGCCGTGTTCACGGTGCGCAGCACCCCGGCCCTCACCTGGCTCTCGATGGGCCTCGCCCTGCCGGCTGCCGTCTTCGAGGTCTGGAGCCTGGTCGACGACCGGTCGGTCATCCTCGTCCTGGCCCACTGTGCGCTGTCGGTCTTCTACTTCTATACGGCCTATGCGCTCATCTCGTACATGTTCGAGGACTACTGGGTGACCAAGGACGAGCTCTTCGCCGTCGGCGCCTGCTTCACGGTGCTCGTGTTCGCGTTCGCCTACATCTTCCTCGCGATCCAGGAGGTGTGGCCGGGCTCCTTCACGTCGTTCGACGGCCCGGGGCAGCGGACCTTCCTCGAGCTCATCTACCTCTCGGCCGCCAACCTCACGAGCGTCGGCCTGTCCGACGTGGGCCCGATCCGGCCGGAGGCCCGCGCCACGGTCACGGTCGAGCAGCTCGCCGGGGTCATGTACGTCGCGATGGTCATCTCGCGCCTCGTCGCGCTGACCGTCATGCGCGCGCGCATGTGAGGTCGTCGACGGCGGGTCAGACGGGGACGCCGTCGAGGTCCTCGATGCGGGCCAGGCTCGGACCACGCGTGTCGCCGATCTCGCGGGCCCGCTCCTCGGCCGCGCCGAGCACCCGCAGCGCGTTGCCACCCGCGAGCCGCGCGAGGTCGTGGTCGCTCCACCCGCGGTCGGCGAGGGCGGCGAGCAGCCGGGGGTAGCCGCTGACGTCCTCGAGCCCGTCGGGCAGCTGGTCGACCCCGTCGTAGTCGCCACCGAGGCCGATGTGCTCGGCGCCAGCCACCTCGCGCACGTGCTCGCAGTGCGCGACGACGTCCTGGAGGGTGGCCGTGGGCTTGGGGACCCGTTGCCGGTGCTCGACCGTGAACGCCGCGAACGCGGTGTCGTCGTCGACGTCGACCCCGGCACCCGTCGCCGCCTGCAGTGCCTCGAGCCCCCACTCCCGCACGGCGGGGGAGACGAATGCCGGCACGAACGTCACCATGCAGACTCCGCCGTTCCCGGCGAGGCGCTCGAGGACGTCGTCGGGCACGTTGCGCGGGTGGTCGCACACCGCGCGGGCGGAGGAGTGCGAGAACACGACCGGCGCCTCGGTGGTGTCGAGGGCGTCGCGCATCGTGTCGGCGGAGACGTGCGAGAGGTCGACGAGCATCCCGAGCCGGTTCATCTCCCGCACGACCTCGCGACCGAACGGCGAGAGCCCGCCGAGCACCCGCTCGTCGGTGGCCGAGTCGGCCCACGGCACGTTGTCGTTGTGCGTCAGGGTGAGGTAGCGGACGCCGAGGGCGAACAGCATCCGCAGCGTGCCGAGCGAGGAGTCGATGCTGTGCCCGCCCTCGGCGCCCATGAGTGAGGCGATCCGTCCCTGGGCGCGGGCCCGCTCGACGTCGGCGACCGACGTCGCGAGGGCGAGGTCGCCGGCATACCGGCTCGCCATCGCCCGGACGCCGTCGATCTGCTCGAGGGTCGCGGCCACCGCAGCGTCGCCCTGGAGGGTCGCGGGCACGAAGACCGACCAGAACTGCGCACCGACCCCACCGGCCCGCAGGCGGGGCAGGTCGGTGTGCGTCGGCTGCCCGGCGGTGGCGATGTCGAGCCGGCTCCAGTCGTAGGCGACGCGCACCCGGGCCTCCCAGGGGAGGTCGTTGTGGCCGTCGACGACGGGGTGCTCGGCGAGCAGCGCGGCGATCCGGTCCGCGGTGTCCGATGGCATGGCGCGACCCTACCGGCGGCTGTGCGGGCGGTGGCCCCGGCGCAACTAGAGTGGCGGGCATGGTCAGTCCCCGCCGCGGAAGCGTCGCCCTCGTCACCCTCGGGTGCACGCGGAACGAGGTCGACTCCGAGGAGCTGGCGGGACGTCTGGCCGCCGACGGCTGGACCCTCGTCGACGACGCCGCCGACGCCGACGTCGCGGTCGTCAACACCTGCGGGTTCGTCGAGCAGGCCAAGAAGGACTCCATCGACACCCTCCTCGAGGCCGCCGACCTCAAGCAGACCGGCCGCACACGGGCCGTCGTCGCGGTCGGGTGCCTCGCCGAGCGCTACGGCCAGACCCTTGCCGACGAGCTGCCCGACGCCGACGCGGTGCTCGGGTTCGACTCGTACCGCGACATGTCATCGCACCTACGGGCCGTCCTCGACGGCGAGAAGCCGGCGTCGCACGTCCCGTCCGACCGCCGCCGGCTGCTCCCGCTGACGCCGGTCGCGCGGGCCGAGGCCGCCGCCGGCGTCGCGCTCCCCGGGCACGGCGACGGGTCGTCGGAGTTCGTGCGGGCCCGGCTCGACGCGCGCCCCTGGGCACCCCTGAAGATCGCCAGCGGGTGCGACCGGCGGTGCTCCTTCTGTGCCATCCCGATGTTCCGCGGGTCCTTCGTCTCCCGCCGCCCCACCGACGTGCTCGCCGAGGCGCGCTGGCTCGGTGCGGAGGGCGTGCGCGAGCTGTTCCTCGTCAGCGAGAACTCCACCTCGTACGGCAAGGACCTCGGCGACCTCGGGCTCCTCGAGAAGCTCCTCCCCGAGCTGACCGCGGTCGAGGGCGTCGAGCGGGTGCGCGTCTCCTACCTCCAGCCCGCCGAGGTGCGCCCCGGCCTGCTCGAGGCCATGGCCGCCACCCCCGGCGTCATGCCCTGGTACGACCTGTCCTTCCAGCACGCCTCGCCGACCGTGCTCCGGCGGATGCGCCGCTTCGGCGGCACCGAGCCCTTCCTCGACCTCCTCGGCCGGGTCCGTGAGCGCGAGCCGCTCGCGGGGGCCCGCAGCAACGTCATCGTCGGGTTCCCCGGCGAGACCGAGGCAGACGTCGACGAGCTCGAGCGGTTCCTCACGCAGGCGCGCCTCGACGTCGTCGGGGTCTTCGGCTACTCCGACGAGGACGGCACCGAGGCCGAGGAGCTCGAGGGCAAGCTGCCCGACGACGTCGTCACCGAGCGGGTCGAGCGGCTCACGGCACTCATCGAGGAGCTCACCGCCCAGCGCGCGCTCGAGCGCGTCGGCGAGCGGGTCACGGTGCTCGTCGAGGAGCACGACGAGGACGACCCGTCGGTCGCGGTCGGCCGGGCCGAGCACCAGGGGCCCGACGTCGACGGCGTGTGCCTCGTGCGCTCGATGGGGGCGTCCGGGCCTGCCGTCGCGGGGTCGTTCGTCGACGGAGTCGTCGTCGACGCGGTCGGCGTCGACCTCGTCGTGGAGGCCGGATGACCGACAAGCACGTCCGGCCGGTGCGCCCCGGCCCGCTGGCCGAGGGTCGCGCCACCGACCCCTACCGCGCCGGCATCGACCCGGCGAGCCCGGTCGTGCCGACGACCGGACCCAGTGCGTGGAACATCGCGAACTACCTCACCGTCTTCCGGCTCGCACTCGTGCCCGTCTTCGGGTGGCTGCTCCTCGTCGACGGCGGCCAGAGCCCCGCCTACCGGTGGGCGGCGTTCGCCGTGTTCGCCCTCGCCATGCTCACCGACCGGATCGACGGCGACCTGGCGCGCAGCCGGGGCCTGGTGACGAACGTCGGCAAGGTGCTCGACCCGATCGCCGACAAGGCGCTCGTGACGATGGCCCTCATCGGGCTCTCGGCGATCGGCGAGGTCTGGTGGTGGGTGACGATCCTCGTGCTCGTTCGCGAGTGGGGCATCACCGCGGTCCGTTTCTGGGTCATCCGGCACGGCGTCATGGCGGCCGGGCGCGGCGGCAAGGTCAAGACCCTGCTCCAGACGTTCGGCATCGGCTTCTACCTCTGGCCGCGATGGACCCTGCCCTTCCCTGACCTCTGGGACTGGGTCGCGGCGATCTCGCTCGGGGCGGCGGTCGTCGTCACCGTCGTGACCGGGCTCGACTACCTCGTGCAGGCGCTCCGGCTCCGCCAGACGAGCGAACGGGCCGCCCGCAAGCGCGCCGAGCGGGCCGCCCGTGCCGCGTCCCGGGCGCAGCGCTCCCGGCCGTGACCGGCATCCGGTCCACGGGCGACGCGACCGTGCTCGCGGCGACCGCGGTCCACGAGCTCGTCGAGGCAGGCCTCACCGTCGGCACCGCTGAGTCGCTCACCGGAGGGCTCGTCTGCGCGGCCCTGACGTCGGTGCCCGGGGCGTCGGCCGTGGTGCGCGGCGGCGTGGTCGCCTACGCCAGCGACGTCAAGGCAGGCGTGCTCGGCGTCGACCATGACCTGCTGGCCCGCGAGGGCGCGGTCTGCGCCCCGGTGGCGACCGGGCTCGCCGACGGTGTGCGGCACCTGCTGCCGTGTGACGTCGGGGTCGCGACGACCGGCGTGGCCGGGCCGGACCCCTCGGACGGGCGCCCCGTGGGCACCGTGTTCGTCGCGGCGAGCGGCCCGTGGGGAATCCTCGTCGAGGAGCACGCGTTGACCGGCGACCGGGAGGAGATCCGTGCCGCGAGCGTCGACGCGGCGCTGGGCCTGCTCCGCCGGGGTCTGCAGAACCTCCGAGACGGCGTCGGCGTCGCGGGGTACGGTGGACCCGAGCCAGATCGACCGGCCCACCCGGACGAAGGAGAGGAGGCGCCATGATCCTGCTACGCAACGAGCTCGGCGAGGTCCTGCGGGAGATCCGCCAGGACCAGGGCCGCACCCTGCGTGACGTCGCCACCTCCTCCTCCGTGTCCCTCGGCTACCTCAGCGAGCTCGAGCGCGGTACCAAGGAAGCCTCCTCCGAGCTGCTCGCCGCCGTGTGCGGCGGTCTGGGCCTCAGCCTCTCCGAGGTGCTCGAGCACGTGCGTGACCGCGTCGAGCGCGTCGAGACGCTCTCGGCTCCCGTGTCGCTGCCCGTCGGCCCCGCGATCGACGCCGACTCGGTGTCGGCCTCCGCGGCCTGAACCCGCCCCCTCAGGCGCGTCTCGACCCGAGCGGTCGCTGCGGTCGCCCGTCGTCCGTCGGTGCCAGCCCGGCCTGGCAGGTGGGGCACGAGAACAGGGTTCGCTGGCGGGGGGCCTCGCCCGTCATCGCGACCCGGACGGTGTCGCCGCAGCGGCGGCAGGGCCGACCCGAGCGGGCGTGCACGTAGGCCTCCGCGCCGGCGCGCTGCACGCCGGTGCTCGCCTGCCACCCGGTGCGGCGGGCCAGGTCCATGAGCCGGTGCAGCCGGTCGAGGACGCGGTCGACGGTCGCGCGGTCGAGGACGCTGCCCGGCGTCCACGGCAGCACCCGCTCGACGAAGAGGACCTCGCTCGCCCAGAACGTGCCCACCCCGGCGAGCACGCGCTGGTCGAGCAGCAGGTCGCCGACGTAGCGGTCGGATGCCGTCAGCCGCCCGGCCACGAGGTCGGGGTCCCAGTCGGGGCCGAGCACGTCCGGGCCGAGGTGACCGACGAGGGCGGCCTCGCGGGCGGTGGGCACGAGGTCGAGCATCCCGAGCCGCAGTCCCACGGCCGACCAGGTGTCGGTGAGCACCGCGGCGCGCAGGTCGTGCCGGCGCAGCGCCCGGTCGGTGGCGGCACCAGGGTGCTCGACCCGCCACTGGCCCTCCATCCGCAGGTGCGTGTGCAGGGTGGACCCCGTGTCGAATCGGTGGAGCAGGTGCTTGCCGCGGGCGACGACCTCGAGCGTGCGCGACCCGCGCAGGTCCACGTCGGGCACCGACGGCCAGCGCAGGTCGGCGCGCTCGACGACGCGGCCGGCCAGGGCGCGGTGCAGCCGCTCGGCCGTGCGGTGGACGGTGTCACCCTCGGGCATTCGCGCCCCCGCCGGCCTCGAGCGACCCGAGCGACCCGTGCGACTCCCGTGCCCAGGCGAGCTGGGCCCGGGCCATGTGCTCGCCGTAGGAGAGGGTGATCGTGCGCAGGGTCTGCTCCGGGCTCTCGTCGTCGCCGACCTGCTCACGCACCCGCGCGTAGCGGTCGAGGGCGGCGCGGGCCCCCTCCTCCGACTCGTGCAGGAGCGCCTGGGCGCCGCCCGGGGGCAGGTGGGTGCCGAAGAACAGGCGCAGCAGCAGGCCGTTGCGGGCGGGGGGAGCGGGGTGCGGCTCGGCGAGCAGCTCGCGCAGCCGGGCCTCGCCGACGTCGGTGATCTCGACGACCGTCCCCGACGTGCGGCCCGGCCCCCTGCGACGAACCGCCCCCGCCTCCTCGAGCGCGGCGAGGCAGGGGTAGATCTGGCCGTAGCTCTCGTGCCAGAAGTGACCGAGCACCTCCGTGATCGCCGCGCGCAGCTCGTAGCCGCTCATCGGGCCGGTGGACAGCGCACCGAGGACGGCGAGCTCGGTCTGCGAACGTCTGGCCATCACCCGATGCTATCTGGTAGAAACGTATCTGTGAGATATCTTTCCGATCCCCGCCACCGTCCGGTCCGCGTCGATCGGAGGGCCGCGGGTCTGCTGCTCGGCGGGATCACGGGCTTCCAGGTCGCGCTCGCCGCCGGCGCACCGTGGGGCCGAGTCGCCTGGGGCGGGACCCACCACGGCGTCCTGCCCGACGGGCTGCGGGTCGCGTCGGGCGTCGCGGCCGTGGTGTGGGGCGTGGCGACGGCGGCCGTCGCCGCCGAGGTCCCGCGGTCGACGACCGGCCAACGCCTGGTGCTGCGCGGGGTCGGTGCCGTGTGCGCGGCAGGGGCGGTCCTCAACCTCGTGTCGCCGAGCCCGGCCGAGCGCGCCCTCTGGGCCCCGGTCAGCGCGGCCGTGGCCGTGCTCACGTGGCGGGCGGCACGGGCCCTGACCGTCACCGACGGATCCGCAGACCACGTGGGGTGAGGTGGAAGCCGGCCTCCTCGAGGGCCGCGACCACGGGGTGCCCGGAGCCCAGCACCTGCCCACCGTCGGCCTTCTCGACGGTGATGCGCCCCAGGCTGCCGCGGCGCACGGCATCCGCGAGGGCCGCCGCTGCGGCCCGCAGGAGGTCGGGGTCGTCGGAGGACGTGAGCAGCGTCTTGCCGCCCCGCTCGACGTAGAGGACGAGCTCGCCGTCGACGAGCACGACGACGGCTCCGGCCTTGCGGCCCGGCTGGTGGCGACGCCGCCGGTCCGGGGGCTCCGTGGTCTCGCCGGCGGCGGGGTCGACGGCCCGGTCGGGCCACCCGAGGGCGGCGCCGTAGGGGTTGGCGGGGTCGCTGGCGGCGAGGACGACGGCGGTCGGCGCCTCGTGGCGACGGTCTCCAGCCGAGCCGCCCGTGCCCCCGCGAAGCCGGTCGACGGCACCGGTCGTGCCGAACTGCGAGGCGCCGAGCCCTTCGACGAAGTAGCCACGTCGAACCCGACCGGCCTCCTCGGCGCGGGCGAGCACGCGGTAGATCGCCGCGAACCCGCCGGGGACGTCCTCGGCCGCGGTCGCGCCCCGGGTGAGGACGCCGTGGCGGTCGAGGAGCAGCTCGGCGGTGGCGTAGGCCCGCACCGTGGGGTCGAGCTCGACGAGTGGCAGGAGCGACCAGCGGCCGGTCACGCGCGGTGGCCCCGACCGGGACGGCAGCGCCGCCCTCGACGGAGCGGCGCCGAGGCCGCCGAGCGGACCGCGGCGACCGGCATACCTGCTGCGCCGTGGGCCGGATGCCGTGCGCCGGTGGGCCGTGCGGCCGCCGGCGAGCAGGGCACGGACCGGGGCGAACGTGTCGCCCGTGACGCGGCCCGACCACGCGAGGTCCCAGAGCGTCGTCGTGAGCGCCTCGTCGTCGGTGGAGCCGATGTGGTCGGACAGGGTGCGGAAGAAGTGGGCGCCGCCGCCGGCGAGGGCGTCGAGCAGGGCGATCCCCTCCTCGGAGGGCACGCGGTCGGGGTCGGGCCCGGGCAGCGTGAGGTGGGCGGAGTCGGCGAGGTGCAGGGAGATCCACCCGTCGTCGCCGGGCAGCGAGCCGTGCCCGCACCAGAGCACCTCGCCCGTGGCCATGAGCTCGTCGAGCAGGCCGGGGGAGTAGTCGGCGAGGCGGGTCGGGAGGACGAGCGACTCGACGGCGCTCGCCGGCAGCACGGCCCCGCTGAGCTGCTCGACGACTCGCAGGAGGCCGTCGCGCCCCCGCAGCCGGCCGCCGACCCCCTGCCAGCCCTGGAGGAAGCGCGAGAGCTCGACCGGTGTGACGGGCTCGACCTCGGCGCGCAGTGCGGCGAGGGAGCGCCGGCGCAGCATCCGCAGCACCTCGGCGTCGCAGAACTCGGTGCCACCGCCGCCGGTGGGGAGCAGCTCGCCCTCGACGACGCGACCCGAGGACACGAGCCGGGCGAGGGCGGCGGTGGCGACGGCCGACCCGAGGCCGTAGGCACGGGCCACCTCGCCGGCGTGGAACGGCACGTGGGTGCGGGCGTACCGGGCGACGAGGTCGCCGAGCGGGTCGGCGACCGGCTCGAGGAAGGTCTGGGGAACGCCGGGGGGCAGGGACACGCCGAGGGCGTCGCGCAACCGTGCGGCGTCGTCGATCGCCGCCCAGCGGTCCTCGCCGGCGACCCGCACCGCGATGACCTGGCGGGCGCCGGAGAGCCCGCCCAGCCACGACTCGACGTCGTCGCCGGTCGTGCCCTCGCGGCAGCGGGCGAGGATGCCGTCGACCGGCAGCGGGCCGAGCGAGCGGAGCAGGTCGAGGACGTCGTCGGCGTCGCGGGCCGCACGCTCGGGCGTGAGCCGCTGGAGCTCGGCCTCGGTGCGCGCGATCTGCTCGGCGTCGAGGAGGTCGCGCAGGGCCAGCCCCTCGCTGGTGCCGAGCAGCTCGGCGAGCAGGCTGGGGTCGAGCGCGAGGGCGGCGGCGCGGCGCTCGGCCAGCGGGGAGTCGCCCTCGTAGAGGAACTGGGCGACGTAGCCGAAGAGGAGCGACTTGGCGAACGGCGAGGGCGTCGAGCTCTCGACGTCGACGACGGTGACGCGCCGGGAGCGGATGTCGCGCATCAGCTCGACGAGGCCGGGGACGTCGAACACGTCCTGGACGCACTCGCGCACGGCCTCGAGGACGATCGGGAACGATGGGTACTGGCTGGCGACCTCGAGCAGCTGGGACGCCCGCTGGCGCTGCTGCCACAGGGGCTGGCGGCGGTCGGGCCGTCGGCGGGGGAGCAGCAGGGCGCGCGCCGCGCACTCGCGGAAGCGGGCGGCGAACAGGGCCGAGCCGCCGATCTCCTCGGTGACCAGGCCGCGCACGTCGTCGGGGTCGAGGGTCACCAGGTCGAGGAGCTCGCGGCCGACGCCGCGCTCCCTGACGCCGTCGACCTCGTCGAGCTCGAGGTCGGGCAGCCGCAGGACGATGCCGTCGTCACCGTGCATGGCCTGGACGTCGACGCCGAACCGGTCACGGAGCCGGGCGCCGACGGCGAGAGCCCACGGGGCGTGCACCTGAGCCCCGAAGGGGGAGTGGATGGCGACCCGCCAGTCGCCGAGCTCGTCGCGGAAGCGCTCGACGACGATGGTGCGGTCGTCGGGCACGTGGCCGGTCGCCTCGCGCTGCTCGCGCAGGTAGGTGAGGAGGTTGTCGGCGGCCCACTCGTCGAGTCCGGCCGCCATGACCCGCTCGCGCGCGGCATCCGCGCCCAGCGCCTCGACCTCGCGGACGAACGCGCCGACGGCCCGGCCCAGCTCGGCCGGGCGGCCGAGGGAGTCGCCCTTCCAGAAGGGCAGCCGCCCGGGCAGGCCCGGTGCGGGGGTGACCAGGACGCGGTCGTGCGTGATGTCCTCGATGCGCCACGTGCTCGTGCCGAGGGTGAACAGGTCGCCGACGCGCGACTCGTAGACCATCTCCTCGTCGAGCTCGCCGACGCGACGGCCCGGCCCCTCGCCGGCGGCGAGGAAGACGGCATACAGCCCGCGGTCGGGGATCGTGCCACCCGAGGTGACCGCGAGGCGCTGGGCGCCGCGCCGGCCGGTGAGGGTGTCGGACAGGCGGTCCCACGTGATGCGGGCGCGCAGCTCGGCGAACTCCTCGCTCGGGTAGCGACCCGCGAGCATGTCGAGCACCGAGTCGAGGACGGGCCGCGTGAGAGTGGCGTAGGGGGCCGAGCGACGGGCGAGCGCGAGCACGTCCTCCACGGTCCACTCGTCGAGGGCGCACATCGCGACGACCTGCTGGGCGAGGACGTCGAGGGGCGTGGTGGGGACGTGCAGCGCCTCGATCTCTCCGGCGAGCATGCGCTCGACGACGACGGCGGTCTGCACGAGGTCGCCGCGGAACTTGGGGAAGAGCACGCCGCGGCTCACTGCCCCGACCTGGTGCCCGGCTCGGCCCACGCGCTGCAGGCCGGAGGCGACGGACGGGGGCGACTCGACCTGCACGACGAGGTCGACGGCCCCCATGTCGATGCCGAGCTCGAGGCTGCTCGTGGCGACGACCGCCGGGAGCCGTCCGCTCTTCAGGTCCTCCTCGATCGTGGCCCGCTGCTCCTTGCTCACCGAGCCGTGGTGGGCGCGCGCGAGCACGGCAGGTGCGCCACGAGCGGCGCCCGACTGCGCCATGACCTGCGCGGGGCTGCGGGTGAGCGCGGCCGGCCGTGGCACGGCATCCGGCCCCCCGACCGTGTCGGCACCCTCGGCGGCCTCGGTGCGCTCCTCCCAGATCTCGTTGAGCCGGGTCGTGAGGCGCTCGGCGAGGCGGCGGCTGTTCGAGAAGACGAGGGTCGAGGTGTGCCCGGCCACGAGGTCGACGATGCGCTCCTCGACGTGCGGCCAGATCGAGGCGCGCTGCTCCTGCCCGGATGCCGCACCCGACAGGTCGCCGGTCGGCTGCCCGATCTCGGCCATGTCGGGGACGGGGACGACCACCTTGAGGTCCCACTTCTTCGTCGACGGCGGCTGGACGATCTCGACCGGCCGGCCACCGGCGAGGTAGCGGGCGACCTCCTCGACCGGACGGACGGTGGCGGACAGGCCGATCCGCTGCACCGGCTGGGGGAGGAGGGCGTCGAGGCGCTCGAGGGAGAGCGCGAGGTGGGCGCCGCGCTTGGTGCCGGCCACGGCGTGGACCTCGTCGAGGATGACCGTCTCGACGCCGGCCAGCGCCTCGCGGGCCGCCGAGGTGAGGATGAGGAAGAGCGACTCCGGTGTCGTGATGAGCACGTCGCTCGGCGTGCGGGCGAAGGCGCGGCGCTCGTCGGCGGGGGTGTCGCCGGAGCGCACGGCCACGGTGATGTCGGGCTCGGTGAGGCCCAGGCGGGTGGCGGCGTGCCGGATGCCGACGAGCGGGCTGCGAAGGTTGCGCTCGACGTCGACGGCGAGGGCCTTCATCGGCGAGACGTAGAGGACCCGGCAGCGTTCCTTGCGCTCGGTGGGGACCGGCTGGGAGGCGAGCCGGTCGAGTGCCCACAGGAAGGCCGAGAGCGTCTTGCCCGAGCCGGTCGGCGCGACGACGAGGGCGTGGTGGCCGCTGCTGATCGCCTCCCAGGCGCCCTCCTGCGCTGTGGTGGGTGCGCTGAAGCTCCCCCGGAACCAGGCGGCCGTGGCGGGGGAGAAGCGGTCGAGGACGTCACCGGTCATGTGGGTGCCAGCCTCTCACCCGCGACCGACAGCGGGCGGGGGCCGTCGCGAGCACCATGGCACCATGTCAACCCGTCAGGCCCGGTCGCGGTCACGTGTGCGGCGTCAACCTGTTCGTCGTGTCGGTCGTGGTCTCGCTGCTGTGGCGGTACGTGCTGCGCGAGGGCCCGGTGCGTCCGGATGCCGACGAGAGCGACGTCAGGATGCTCACGAAGCGGCTGACCCCGGGGCTGGCGGGCTATGTCGCGGTGATCGTCGCCGGCCTGTTCCTGCCCGTGGTCGCCGTCTTCGGCTACCGCGCGATCACGGTGTACGTAGCCCAGCGGCCCGGTCCTGACGTCGGCGCTGAAGCAGCCGTGGGGGGCCTCAGGTGCGGGGCTGCTGCTGGGTGATGCAGTGGATGCCGCCGCCACGGTCGAACAGCGGACGCGCGTCGACGCCGACGACCCGGCGACCGGCATACGCCCGCTCCAGCACGGCGAGGGAGTCGGCGTCCTGGGGGTCGTCGTAGGTGCAGGCGACGACGCCGTCGTTGACGACGAGGTGGTTGATGTAGGACCAGTCGACAGGGCCCTCGGCGTCCTCGAGAGTCTTGGGGGCCGGGACGCGCACGACCTCGAGCTGCTCACCGCGGGCGTCGCGTGCCGACGACAGCAGCGCCTCGAGCTCGACCGAGACCTCGTGGTCGGGGTGCCCCGGGTCGCCCTGCCAGTGCAGCAGCACGACCCCCGGCGACGCGAAGGTCGCGACGATGTCGACGTGCCCGCGGGTGCCGAACTCGTCGTAGTCGCGGCTCAGCCCGCGCGGCAGCCAGATGCAGGTCGTCGTGCCGATGGTGCGGGCCAGCTCGGCCTCGACGTCGGCCCGGGTCAGCCCGGGGTTGCGGCCCGGGTCGAGCTGCACGGTCTCGGTGAGGAGCACGGTCCCGAGCCCGTCGACGTGGATGCCGCCGCCCTCGTTGACGAGGTCGCTCCCGATCCGCGTCGCCCCGGCGCGCCCGGCCACGAACGACCCGACCTCGGCATCCTTTCCCCACGTCGCCCACGCCTGGGCGCCCCAGCCGTTGAACACCCAGTCGACGGCGCCGAGCGCACCGTCGGCGCCGAGCACGAACGTCGGCCCGATGTCGCGCATCCACGCATCGTCGAGCGGTGCCGCGACGAGGTCGATGGCGTGCGTCGTGGCCCCGCCGCGCAGCGCCCAGTCGCGCGCCAGGTCGACGGCCGAGGGGTCGACGACGAGCGTCACCGGTTCGAAGCCCGCCACCGCGCGCGCGACGGCCGCCCACGTGCCGCGCGCCTCGTCGGCATCCGCCTCGCTGTCACCGAGGGTGTAGCCGGCGGACGGCCACGCCATCCAGGTGCGCTCGTGCCGCGCCCACTCCGGCGGCATCCGCCACGGACCGGCGGCCACGGCTCAGCCCTCCCGCCGGTGCTCGGGACGCACCGGCTCGGTCAGCGGGGCGTACGAGTCGGGACGCCGGGTCGACATGAACGGGAACAGGTCGATCCAGTCGCGGCCCTGCGCGAGGTCGAGGTCGGCGACGAGCACCGCCGCCTCGTCGCGCGGCGCCTGGACGAGCACCCGGCCGTAGGGGTCGGCGATGAACGACGAGCCGTAGAAGGTGATGAGCCCCTCGGTGCCGTACCTGTTGGGGACGACGACGAACAACCCGTTGGCGATGGCGTGACCGACGATCGTGTGCTGCCACAGCGGCTGGGTGTCGAACTCGGGGTGGTCGGGCTCGGAGCCGATCGCGGTGGGGTAGACGAGCACCTGCGCGCCGGCCAGGCCGTACGCCCGCGCGACCTCCGGGAACCACTCGTCCCAGCACGTCGGCATCCCGAGCCGCAGCCCGGGGTCGGCGAGGTCGTAGACGGGGTAGGCGTCCTGCGGCGGCCCCTTCCGGAAGTACTTGTCCTCGTGGTAGCCCGCGGTCACCGGGATGTGCGTCTTGCGGGTGCGGGCGACGACCTCGCCGCTCGGTGCGACGAGCACCGCGGTGTTGAAGCCGAGCCCGTCGTCGGAGCCGTCGGGGGCGGGCGCGCGCTCGAAGAGCGAGGCGTGCACGAGCACCCCGGATGCCGCGGCCGCCTCGCGCGCGAACGTCACCGTCGGGCCGTCCTCGAGCGACTCGGCCGTGGCGTCGGGGCGAGCGGAGGGCAGCGCGTCGGCGGGGTAGCGCGACAGCGTGAGCTCGGGGAGGAAGACGATGCGGGCCCCGGCGTCGGCGGCCGTGCGGATGCCGTCGAGCAGGGTGGCGCGGAGGCGGTCGGCATCCTCGTCCCAGGCGTGCTGGACGAGGCCGACCCGGACGGGCGGAGCGGTGGGCTCGTGGACACGGGCGAGGGACGTGGGCACCCCAGCGGCGGTGATCAGGCGCATGGCCGTCAGTATGCCGGTGGCCTCGGGGGTCGGTGCGACGGCATACGATCCCGGAATGCGCCACTCCCGGTTCTGGGCCCTCGCCGAGGACGAGTTCGGTGCTGCCTACGCGCACTCCCTCGCCGGCTCCACCCACATCGCCGCCCTGGGGGGCCGGACGGCGGTCGACGCCCTCGAGGCCGGCATCCCGCCGCGCGACGTCTGGATCGCGCTGTGCGAGGTGATGGACGTCGCCGAGGAGCGCCGCCACGGCCTCGACAAGCCGCCGAGGCCGGCGCGGTGACCGACGACGTCCTGCTGCGAGCCCGGGGGCTGACCAAGCGCTTCGGGGACTTCACCGCGGTGGATGGCATCGACGTGGAGGTGCGCCGGGGCGAGGCCTTCGGCTTCCTCGGTCCCAACGGCGCCGGGAAGTCGAGCACGATGCGGATGGTCGGCTGCGTCTCGCCGGTCACCGAGGGCGAGCTGCGCATCCTCGGCATGGACCCGGCGTCCGACGGCCCGGCGATCCGCGCCCGGCTCGGCGTCTGCCCCCAGCGGGACATCCTCGACGAGGACCTCACCGTCGAGGAGAACCTCTGGGTCTACGGCCGGTTCTTCGGGCTGACGCGCCGCGAGGTGCGCGAGCGGGCCGACGAGCTGATCGCGTTCGCCCAGCTCACCGACCGGCGCCACGACCGCGTCGAGCCGCTGTCGGGCGGGATGAAGCGCCGGCTCACCATCGCACGCAGCCTCATGAACACCCCCGAGGTCCTGCTCCTCGACGAGCCGACCACCGGGCTCGACCCCCAGGCGCGGCACGCGTTGTGGGACAGGCTGTTCCGGCTCAAGCGCGAGGGCGTGACCCTCATCGTCACGACGCACTACATGGACGAGGCCGAGCAGCTGTGCGACCGGCTCGTCGTCATGGACCACGGCCGGATCGTCGCCGAGGGCAGCCCCCGCGCCCTCATCGCCGAGCACTCGACCCGTGAGGTCCTCGAGCTGCGCTTCGACCCCGACGAGCAGGACCAGCACGTGGACGCGGTGTCGGGTGTGGGGGAGCGCCTCGAGGTGCTGCCCGACCGGCTCCTCGTCTACGCCCACGACGGGGACACCGCCCTCGCGGAGGTCCACGCCCGTGGCGTCGAGCCGCTGTCCTCCCTCGTGCGGCGCTCCTCGCTCGAGGACGTGTTCCTCCACCTCACCGGCCGCACCCTGGTCGACTGATGGCCACCGCGACCGACCGGCTCACCGTGGCGACCCCCAGCGGCCGCCTGGGCACCGGCCCGCGCCGTCCGCTGTCGCCGGTCGAGCGGCTCGGCGCCGTCGTCGCCCACCACCTCACGGTCTACCGCCGCACGTGGAAGGGCTCGATCATCGGCCGCTTCCTGTCGCCGCTGTTCTTCCTCCTGTCGATGGGGCTGGGGCTCGGCACGCTCGTCGACGACAGCGCCGGCGGCGTCGACGGCATCCCCTACCTGCAGTACGTCGTGCCGGGCATCATCGCGGTGCAGGCGATGTGGCTGGCGTTCGGCGAGTCGACCTACGCCGTGTTCGGCTACATCCGCTGGAACCAGATGTATGCCGCGATGCTCGCCACCCCGCTGCGGGTCACGGAGGTCCTCGGCGGGCACCTCGCCGTCATCGCGCTCCACCTCGGCGTCGCGACGGCGATCTTCGTCGCGGTGGCTGCGCCGTTCGGGTCCTTCACGTCGTGGTGGGTGCTCCTCGCGATCCCCGTCGGGGTGCTCACCGGCCTGTCCTTCGCCGTACCGACGTTCGCGCTGGCGGCGACCCTCGAGAGCGACAACGGGTTCAGCCTCCTCTACCGGTTCGTCGTGACGCCGCTCATGCTCTTCTCCGGCGTCTTCTTCCCGGTCGACCAGCTGCCGCTCGTCCTCCAGCCGCTGGCCTGGGTGACCCCGCTGTGGCACGGCGTCGAGCTGTGCCGCGACGCCGCGACCGGCACGCCGGCGGGGTGGGCCGGCCTCGGGCACCTCGCCGTGCTCCTCCTCTACGTCGGCGTCGGCTGGCTGCTCGCGCACCGGGCCTTCCGGAAGCGGCTGGTCTCGTGAGCGTCGCGTCGAGCGCCGCGAGGGCGAGCCGCGCCCTGCCCTTCCCCCTCGGGTCCGGCCTCGCGCGGCACGTGGTCGCGCGCAACGTCACCGCCTTCCGCCGAGCCTGGGTGCTCCTGCTCAGCGGGTTCGTCGAGCCGGTCTTCTACCTGTTCTCGCTCGGTGTCGGCATCGGCGCCCTCGTCACCTCTGTCACCACCGACGGCGGCACGACGGTGCCGTACGCGACGTTCGTCGCCCCGGCGCTGCTCGCGGCGTCCGCCATGAACGGTGCCGTCTTCGACAGCACGTTCAACGTCTTCTTCAAGCTGCGCTACCAGCGGCTCTACGACGCGATGCTCGCCACCCCCGTCGGGCCGCGCGACATCGCGGTCGGCGAGATCACGTGGTCCCTCATGCGCGGCGCGCTCTACGCGGCGATGTTCCTCGTCGTGGCGCTCCTCGCCGGGATGGTGCACTCGTGGTGGGCCCTGCTCGCGCTTCCCGCGGCGACGCTCATCGGGCTCGCCTTCGGCGCGGTCGGGATGTTCGCGACGACCTACATGACGAGCTGGCAGCACTTCGACTACGTCACCCTCGCGATCCAGCCGATGTTCCTCTTCTCGGCCACCTTCTTCCCGCTCTCGACCTACCCCGAGTCCCTCCAGTGGGTCGTGTGGGCGACGCCGCTCTACCACGGGGTCGCTCTCGAGCGCGGCCTGATGCTGGGGGAGGTCGGGTGGGGGCTGCTCGTCAACGTCGGCTACCTGCTGGTTCTCGGTGTCGTCGGCATCCTCGGGGCCTCACGACGGATCGAGCGGCTGCTCCTCACCTGACCCCGACGCCCCGGCGCTAGACGGAAGGCGGCGCGGGCGGCGGGGGCGGCGGGGGCGGCACGTCGTCGCGCGACGGGTGAGGTCGGCCGTGCCGCTCCTCGTGCCACGCGAGGTAGGCCGCCACGGACGTCGGGAGCGTCGGGTACATCCGGTCGGCGCCGATCGCGTCGACGAGGCCCGCGGCGTCGAGGTCGTCGAGGAGGTCCTGCTTGACCCGCGCGAGGGCGAGCACGACGCCACGGTCGGCCAGCTCGCGACGGAGCCGGTCGAGGGCGTCCAGGGCCGTGAGGTCGACCTCCACGTTGGCCTCGGCGTTGATGACGAGCCACTCCACCGGGTGCGCGGCCTCGTCGACGGCGGCGGTGGCCCGGCGGTGGAAGTCCTCGGCGTTGGCGAAGAACAGCGGTGAGTCGTAGCGGTAGACGACCAGACCGGGGATCTGCCGCACGTCCGCGAAGTCGTCGACGTCGTGCATCCCGGCCATGCCGCGGACGTAGCCGAGGATGCCGTCGTGCGGCCGCGCCACCCGTCGCAGGAGGTCGCCGAGGGACAGCGCGACGGCGAGCAGGATGCCGTAGAGCGCGCCGAGGACGAACACGCCGAGGGTCGTCGCGACGAGGAGCACGAGCTCGCTGCGGCGGAAGCGTGCCACCCGCCGGATCTCCGCGACGTCGACGAGCCGGATCGCCGCGTAGACGACGAGGGCGCCGAGCGCGGCCTCGGGGAACGCCGCGATGACCGCGCCGAGGCCCACGACGGCGACCAGGACGCTCGCCAGGGTCACGAGCGAGTACGCCTGGCTGCGGCTGCCCATCGAGGCCCCGATCGCCGTGCGGCTCCCGCTGCTGCTCACCGGGAAGCCCGAGAGCAGGCCGCCCGCGACGTTCGCAGCCCCGAGCGCGAGGAACTCCTGGTTGGCGTCGACCGTGCCGCGGCCGTCGCGCTCGGCGAAGGCCCGCCCGGTGAGGACGTTGTCGGAGTAGGCGACGACCGCGATGCCGAGCGCCGGCCCGAGCATCGTGAGCAGGGCGTCGGGGGAGAGGTCAGGGAGGGTCAGGGACGGCACGGCATCCGGCAGGGCTCCGACGGTCGCGACGCCGAGGTCCTCCAGGCCGAGCACCGTGACCGCGGCGGCGCCCAGCAGCACCGCCAGGAGGGGGTTGGGCAGCCTCGGCCACAGGCGGGAGGCGACGAGCAGCAGGACGAGCAGCGTGGTCGACAGCACGAGCGTCGGCACGTGCACGTCACCGAGGTGGCCGAGCACGCTCCACACCTGCGCGGGCAGCGACTCGCCCTCGACGTCGATGCCGGTCAGCGTGTCGAGCTGGCTGACCACCATGAGCACGGCGACGCCGGTGAGGTAGCCGACGAGCACCGGCTTGGAGAGCAGGTCGGCGAGGAAGCCCAGGCCGAACAGCCAGCCGAGGACGCAGAGCACCCCGGTGACGACGGCGAGGGCGGCCGCGAGGGCGGCGTAGGCCTCGGGGCCGTTCACCCCGACCGCGGCGACCGCCGTCGCGGTCATCAGCGCGGTCGTCGACTCCGGCCCGACGGAGAGCTGGCGGGACGAACCGAGCACCACGTAGGCGAGGGTGGGGGCGACGACGGCGACCAGTCCGGCGGCCGGTGGCAGGCCGGCGATCTGGGCGTAGGCCATGACCTGGGGGATGAGGTAGGCGGCGACGGTCACGCCGGCGAGGAGGTCGCCGCGCAGCCACCCGCGCTCGTAGTGCCGCAGCGTCACCAGGCCCGGGAACGTCGTCGCGACCGTGGGCCGGCGCCGCGCGGAGAGCTGCCGGTGGTGGCCGTCGGCGGTGGGCACGCCCGATTCGACCACAGCGGGCACGGCGTGTCGCCCGGCATTGCGCGCTGTCGAACACGTGTTCGGGCTAGGGTCGTCCACAGGTGGCGTCCCCGACCGCACTCGTCCACAGGCACGACGGCAGCCCGTGACCGCTGTCGGTGCCGCCACCTAGCGTCTGACCAAGACCACGCGAGAAGTCCGACCCGCGCGGGTTGGTCGCCGGTGGGCGCGCTCGCTGCACGAACAGGAAGACAGGTGTGACATGGCTGGTCCCAACGGCTCCCGCGGGAGCGTGATGCCCAACCCGACGGCGGCTCCCGCCGGAGGGGAGCGCGACAAGGCCCTCTCCTCGGTGATGGCCCAGATCGAGAAGCAGCACGGCAAGGGTGCCGTCATGCGCCTCGGCGACGACGTCCGTCCCCCGATCGAGGTCATCCCGACCGGCTCGATCGCCCTCGACGTCGCGCTCGGCATCGGTGGGCTGCCCCGCGGCCGCGTCGTCGAGATCTACGGCCCGGAGAGCTCGGGCAAGACGACCGTCGCCCTGCACGCCGTCGCCAACGCGCAGAAGGCCGGCGGCATCGCCGCCTTCATCGACGCCGAGCACGCGCTCGACCCCGACTACGCGAAGAAGCTCGGCGTCGACACCGACGCGCTCCTCGTCTCCCAGCCCGACACGGGCGAGCAGGCGCTCGAGATCGCCGACATGCTCATCCGCTCCGGCGCCCTCGACATCATCGTCATCGACTCGGTCGCGGCCCTCGTGCCCCGGGCCGAGATCGAGGGCGAGATGGGCGACAGCCACGTCGGGCTCCAGGCCCGCCTCATGTCGCAGGCGCTGCGCAAGATCACCGGTGCCCTCAACACGACCGGCACGACCGCGATCTTCATCAACCAGCTCCGCGAGAAGATCGGCGTCATGTTCGGCTCGCCCGAGACGACGACCGGTGGCAAGGCGCTGAAGTTCTACGCGTCGGTCCGCCTCGACGTGCGGCGCATCGAGACCCTCAAGGACGGCACCGACCCGGTCGGCAACCGCACCCGGTGCAAGGTCGTCAAGAACAAGGTGAGCCCGCCGTTCAAGCAGGCCGAGTTCGACATCCTCTACGGCCAGGGCATCTCCCGCGAGGGCGGCATCATCGACATGGGCGTCGACCACGGCTTCATCCGCAAGGCCGGTGCCTGGTACACCTACGACGGCGACCAGCTCGGGCAGGGCAAGGAGAACGCCCGCGCCTTCCTCAAGGACAACCCCGACCTCACCGACGAGCTCGAGAAGAAGATCAAGGAGAAGCTCGGGGTGGGGCCGCGCGTCGACGCGCCGGCCGTCCCCGAGGTCTCGGTCGACTTCTGACCGAACCAGGACTCCTCGGATGCCGTTCGCCGACGCGACGACCCCGCCGCCCGCCTGGGCGGTGGGGTCGCCGGCGGTGGGGTCGCCGGCGGTGCGGTGGGGTCGCCGGCGGCGGTGTCATCGGCGGTGGAGTCGTCCCCTCCGCCCCCCGACCCCGAAGCCGACCCGCGCACCCGCGGCGCCGAGCCCGACCCGCACGACTGGGCCCGCCAGATCGTCCTGCGCCAGCTCACCGCGGCCCCGCGCAGCCGGGCCCAGCTCGAGCAGGCGCTGCGGCGCAAGGACTGCCCCGACGACGTCGCCGCCGCCGTGCTCGACCGGATGGAGGAGGTCGGCCTCGTCGACGACGCCGCGTACGCCGGGATGCTCGTCCGCTCCCAGCAGGGGGGACGCGGCCTCGCGCGTCGCGCCCTGCAGCAGGAGCTGCGCCGCAAGGGGGTCGACGACGACACCGCGCAGGCTGCCCTCGACGAGGTCGACCCGCACGACGAGGAGGAGCGCGCCCGCGCCCTCGTCGCGAAGAAGATGCGCTCGATGTCGGGGCTCGACCCCGTCGTCCAGACCCGGCGGCTCGCCGGGATGCTGGCCCGCAAGGGGTACGGCTCCGAGCTCGCGATGCGGGTCGTGCGCGAGGCGGTCCGCGAGGCGCCCGAGCACCAGCGCGACTGAGCGGTGATGCTCGTCGGGCGTTCTCGTCGCCCCCCTGGCCTCAGGTCGGCGAGAGCCGCGCGACGACCTCGCCGTCGTCCTCCTCGCCGGTCTCGACGAACCCCAGGCTCGCGTACAGGCCCTTGGCCACGACGTTCTCCGGGGCGTACGACAGCGCGAACCCCGCGTCACCGGCCTTCTCCCGCAGCAGGTGCATCGCCTCGACCACCGCGGCCCGCCCGACGCCTCGACCCTGGTACGCCGCGTCGACGAGGACCCCACCGAGCCAGCAGCTGTCGTCGGCGTCGTCGATGCCCCACATGAGGAAGCCGACGACCTCGTCGCCGGCGTGCACGGACAGGGGGTGCCACACGTCGCCGTAGGCGCACAGCGCGAGGTAGTACGTCGGGGCGGCCACGAAGCGCTCCTGCCCGGGCGCGACGGTGAGGCGCGCGACGTCGCGCCAGCTCCCGGCATCCACGGGTCGCAGGGTCACGACGGGGGTCTCGTCCACGCCGACACCCTAGGTCCACGCCCGAAACGTCACGGTGACATCCATGTGATGACAGGTTCACGCGATGGCCATAGGTTCGACACCGTGAGCGAGCAGACGGGAGCCGAGCCGGCCGACAGCCTGTTCGACCACTACCCGCTCGGCGTGGCCTACGACGAGATGCTCTCCGAGCCCGGCTCGCCGCGCACCGCCTACAAGCCGGTCTTCCACACCCTGCGGGCGATGACGGGCCAGACGCTCAAGGAGCGCGCCGACACCCTCGCCCGCTCCTACCTCGACCAGGGCGTCACCTTCGACTACGCGGGGGAGGAGCGGCCGTTTCCCCTCGACGCCGTGCCCCGGGTCATCTCGGCGCACGAGTGGCAGGTCATCGAGAGTGGGGTCGTGCAGCGCGTCACGGCGCTCGAGTCGTTCCTCGACGACATCTACTCCCGCGAGGGCGAGATCCCGCGGGCCGTGCACGAGGGCGTCATCCCGTGGCGCCTCATCGCGAGCTCGAAGCACTACCACCGCGCCGTCATGGGGATCCGCCCCGCCAACGGCGTGCGGGTGCACGTGTCCGGGGTCGACCTCGTCCGTGACGAGGCGGGCACCTTCCGCGTCCTCGAGGACAACGTCCGGGTGCCGTCGGGCGTCAGCTACGTCATCGCCAACCGCCGCGCCATGGCGAACGTCTTCCCCGAGGCGTTCGCGACCATGCGGATCCGGCCCGTGCACGACTACCCCCGGATGCTGCTCGGGGCGCTGCGGGCCGCGGCCCCCGACGGCGCGAGCGACCCCACCGTCGTCGTGCTCACCCCCGGCGTCTTCAACTCCGCCTACTTCGAGCACGCCCTCCTTGCGCGGATGATGGGCCTCGAGCTCGTCGAGGGCCGTGACCTCGTGTGCGTCGGGGGTCAGGTGCGCATGAAGACGACGACGGGCGACCGCCCGGTCGACGTCATCTACCGGCGGGTCGACGACGAGTTCCTCGACCCGGTGCACTTCCGCGGCGACTCGATGCTGGGTGTCGCCGGCCTCGTCTCGGCGATGCGCAGCGGGCGCGTCACGGTCGCCAACGCGCTCGGCAACGGTGTCGCCGACGACAAGCTCATCTACTCCTACCTGCCCGAGCTCATCCGCTTCTACCTCGACGAGGACCCCATCCTCGGGAACGTCGACACCTTCCGCTGCGCGGAGGAGGGTGCCCTGCGGCACGTGCTCGACCACCTCGACGAGATGGTCGTCAAGCCCGTCGACGGCTCCGGCGGGAAGGGCCTCGTCGTCGGCCCCAAGGCGGACGGCGAGACGCTCGACCGGCTGCGGGGGCAGCTCGAGGCCGACCCGCGGGGGTGGATCGCCCAGCCGGTGGTCCAGCTCTCGACGGTGCCGACCTTCATCGACGGCCGGCTCGCCCCGCGCCACGTCGACCTGCGTCCCTTCGCCGTCAACGACGGTGAGCGGGTGCGCGTCCTGCCCGGTGGCCTCACCCGCGTCGCGCTGCCGGAGGGTGAGCTCGTCGTCAACTCCAGCCAGGGCGGCGGGTCCAAGGACACCTGGGTGCTCTCCGACCGCCGGCCCGTGGCCACCGCGTCGAACCGCCCGCCCGACAACCGCGAGGTGGTCGTCATGAGCGCGCCCACGGCATCCCACGAGGACAGCATGCGAGCCCAGCAGCAACAGCAGCAGCAGGCCGCACGGGGCGGCACCCGGGGCGCCCCGTGCTGAGCCGGATCGCCGAGTCGCTGTTCTGGATCGGCCGCTACACCGAGCGCGCCGACGGCACCGCCCGGATCGTCGACGTGCTGCGCCTCCAGCTCCTCGAGGACCCCGGTGCCGACGAGCACATCGCGTCGGAGACAGTGCTCTCGGTGATCATGGGGATGCCGTTCGAGGGTGAGGTGGGGTTCGCCGACGTCGGCTCCGCGCTCGTGTTCGACCGCTCCAACGCGAGCTCGATCACCGGCGCCCTCTTCGCCGCCCGCGAGAACGCCCGCCGGGCCCGCGAGACGCTGTCCACCGAGCTGTGGGAGGGCATCAACACGACGTGGCACCGATGGAACGGGTTCGGGCGCACCATCGCCACCGAGCGCCACCTGTCGTGGGTGCGGGAGCGGGCCGCCCTCGTCTCCGGGATCGCCGACTCGACGATGAGCCACGACGAGGCGTGGGACTTCCTCGTCCTCGGGCGCAGCCTCGAGCGCGCCGACATGACGGCCAGGCTCGTCGCCACGGGCGGCCTGCGCGGAGGCGCCCCGTGGTCGGTCGTGCTGTCCAGCTGCGGCGCGCAGCAGGCGTTCATGCGCAGCCAGCGCGGGCTGCTCAGCGACGACCGGGCGGCCGCCTTCCTCGTCCTCGACCGTGAGTTCCCGCGCTCGGTGTTCTTCGCCCTCACCGAGGCGGAGCGACGGCTGTCGGCCCTCTCGCCGCCTGAGGCGGAGCGGATCGGCGTCTCCGACGAGGCGCGCCGCCAGCTCGGCCGGGTTCGCACCTCGCTGGAGTTCCGTGCGACCGCCGACGTCATCGCCGACCTGCCCGCCCAGATGCTGCGGGTGCAGTCGGCCGTCATGACCGCCTCGCACGCCATCGCCTCGCGCTACTTCCAGTCCGGCCCCCTGCCGACGTGGACCAAGGACGGGGTGTTCTGATGCGCCGCTTCCGGATCGTCCACCACACCGCCCTCCACTACGACGGGCGGGTGCGCGCCGCGCACAACGAGCTGCGGATGACCCCGATCAACGAGCCGGGCCAGACCACGCTCGAGAACCGCATCCGGATCCGGCCGATGACGTGGAGCCACGTCTACCGGGACCACTGGGGCACCCACGTCATGGCGATGGAGAGCCTGTCCGAGCACGAGCGGCTCGACATCGAGGCCACCTCCACCGTCGAGCGCACCCCGGTCGAGCACCACGAGCCGTCGCTCGACTGGTCGGCGGTCACCGACCCCGCCGTCCAGGACCGCAGCTACGAGTGGCTGATGCTCTCGCCGCGCACCCGCCCCGGCGCCGGGATCGCCGACCTCGCGGAGGCCGTGCGCGGGCTCCCGACGCCGCGGGCCGCCGCCGAGGAGCTGTGTGGTCTCGTGCGCGGCGAGATGCGCTACGAGCGCGGCATCACCGGCGTGCACAGCCGGGGCGAGGACGCCTGGACCGAGCGGGCCGGCGTCTGCCAGGACTTCGCCCACATCACCGTGGGGGCGCTGCGCAGCCTCGGGGTCCCGGCCCGCTACGTCTCGGGCTACCTCGTGCCCAAGCGCGACGTCTCGGTGGGGGAGACGAGCACGGGTGAGAGCCACGCGTGGGTGGAGTTCTGGGACAACGAGTGGGTCGCCTGCGACCCCACCAACGGCACCGACGTCGGCAGCGACCACATCGTCGTCGCCCGCGGCCGCGACTACGAGGACGTCCCGCCGTTCAAGGGCATCTACTCGGGCCGGGCCACGGCCTCGCTCGAGGTGAGCGTCGCCATCACCCGCCTGGCCTGAGGGCGGTGCACCCGGGCTGACAAGGCGCTCCGGTCGCGCCATGATCGGGGCGGAGGTGCGCGATGCTCGACGGTGACACGGTCCGGCTCCGGCTGGTGCGCGAGGCCGACCTGCCCACCCTGCAGGCGTTCGACGAGGACATCGCCAACCGGGGCGCCTACTACCCGGTCGGGGTCGTGCCCCTGCCGACGCTCGTCGCGCGGTACGGGGAGTCCGGGCTGTGGAGCCCCAAGGAGGGGCTGCTCGTCATCACCGACCTCGACGACACCGAGATCCTCGGGCACATCGAGTTCTTCGAGACGGTGCCGTACCTCGACGAGCTCGAGCTGTCGTACATCCTCTACTCGGCCGAGCACCGCGGGCGCGGCACCATCACCGAGGCGGTGCGCCTCCTGACCGGCTACCTCTTCGACCGCACCAAGGGCAACCGCATCCGGCTCGTCATCCACCCCGACAACGCCGCCTCGCGCCGGGTGGCCGAGAAGGCCGGGTACACCCTCGAGGGGGTGGCCCGGGGCGCGTGGTACCACCGGGGGCGCAACCACGACGTCGAGGTGTGGGCGATGCTGCGCGCGGAGCACGAGGCCGCTCGCTGAGGCGGGATTGCCGGCGAGGTGTGTACCCGGCATACCCTTGACCCGCCATGACTGCACCCAAGACCTACGACGTGCGCACCCACGGGTGCCAGATGAACGTCCACGACTCCGAGCGCCTCGCCGGCCTGCTCGAGACCGCCGGCTACGTCGACCTCGCGAGCGTGCCCGCGGGCGACCGACCCGCCGTGGCCGACGTCGTCGTCTTCAACACCTGCGCGGTCCGCGAGAACGCCGACAACAAGCTCTACGGCAACCTCGGCCAGCTGCGACCCGCCAAGACGGCCAACCCCGACCTCCAGATCGCCGTCGGCGGCTGCATGGCGCAGAAGGACCGCGAGACGATCGTCACGCGCGCCCCCTGGGTCGACGTGGTCTTCGGCACGCACAACATCGGGAGCCTCCCGGCGCTGCTGGACCGCGCGCGGCACAACAAGCGCGCCGAGGTCGAGATCCTCGAGTCGCTCGAGACCTTCCCGTCGACCCTGCCGACCCGGCGCGACTCGGCCTTCGCCGGCTGGGTGTCGATCTCGGTGGGCTGCAACAACACCTGCACGTTCTGCATCGTCCCGAGCCTGCGCGGCAAGGAGCAGGACCGCCGACCGGGCGAGGTCCTCGCCGAGGTCGAGGCGCTCGTCGCGCAGGGCGTCGTCGAGATCACCCTGCTCGGCCAGAACGTCAACACCTACGGCGTCGAGTTCGGCGACCGGCTCGCGTTCGGGAAGCTGCTGCGGGCCTGCGGCGAGGTCGAGGGCCTGGAGCGGGTGCGCTTCACCAGCCCCCACCCGGCGGCCTTCACCGACGACGTCATCGCCGCGATGGCCGAGACGCCCAACGTCATGCCGAGCCTGCACATGCCGCTGCAGTCCGGCTCCGACCGCGTGCTCAAGGCGATGCGCCGGTCCTACCGCAGCGAGAGGTTCCTCGGCATCATCGACCAGGTCCGCGCGGCCATCCCGGATGCCGCGATCACCACCGACCTCATCGTCGGCTTCCCCGGCGAGACCGAGGAGGACTTCGCCGAGACCCTGCGGGTCGTCGAGGCGTCGCGCTTCTCCAGCGCCTTCACCTTCCAGTACTCCATCCGGGCCGGCACGCCCGCGGCGACGATGCCCGACCAGGTGCCCAAGGCCGTCGTGCAGGAGCGGTTCGAGCGGCTCATCGAGCTGCAGGAGCGCGTCTCGTGGGCCGAGAACCGCACCGTCGAGGGCAGCGAGGTCGAGGTGCTCGTCGCACCCGGCGAGGGACGCAAGGACGGCGCGACCGCCCGCCTGTCCGGGCGCGCCCGCGACAACCGGCTCGTGCACTTCGCGGTGCCCCAGGGTGCCGAGCGGCCGCGGCCGGGCGACGTGGTCACCGTCGGCGTCACCTATGGCGCCCCGCACCACCTCGTCGCCGACAGCGGCGTCCAGGGCGGGGCGTATGCCGTCCGCCGCACCCCGGGCGGTGACGCCTGGGCCGCGCTGCAGGACGCGCCGGTCCCCGGGAAGCCCGCCGTCGCCCTCGGGATGCCGTCGGTCGGCAGGCCGTCGCAGCCGCCGGTCGCCGCGACCGCCTGCTCGGCCTGACGACTCGGCCCCGGCGCAGCCGGTTGTGCGCAGGGGTGCGTCAGACGAGAAGGTAGGCGGCCACGCCGGCGGCGGAGGCCAGGAGCGTGGCCATGACCACGACGAGGAGGACGGGTCGACGGCTCGGCCTGTCGCCGGGCTGGTCCTTGTCGCGGCGCGGCGAGCGCGCGGCGGCGTAGAGGGGCGTCGGGTCGAAGGGCTCGAGGTCGAGGTTGGCCGGCAGACCGGTCGTGTAGTGAGGCACGGGAGCGTCCCTTCGGGGCGGTGGCGAGAGTGGTCTCAGGCTAAGCAACCCACCGCTCCTCTCGCGGGCGTTCTGTGGCCTGTGCGCAAACCGTGGCCGAACGGCCGAGACCCCCGACCGAACGGTCGGGGGCCTCGGGTGCGTCGGGATCGGCTCAGGGCTCGCCGATGGCCTCGTCAGCCTTGACCTGCCCCTGGTCGACGTGCTCCGCGTACTTCCCGCCGGTCACGCTGTCGACGGCGTCGCCGCCGCGCGTGATGGCTTGGTCGCTGAGCTGCTCGACCTGCTCGGGGTTGTCATCGGCCAGCTGCTGGAGCTTCTCCTTGGCACTGTCGAAGAGACTCACGTGACCTCCTTCCGCTCGGGGACGGGGAGCCTCCCCGCGAAGGGAGGTCCCTCAAGGGAACACCACGACGAGCGGATTCGCCACCCCTGGAGCCGGCCGAAATGCGCCGGCCGGGCGGCGCGGGCCGCCCGGTCAGATGCCGTCCTCGCCCGGGTCGAGCCAGGCGTGCACCAGGGGCACCACCGAGGCACCCTCACCGCTCGCCGCCGCGACCCGCTTCATCGAGCCCGACCGGATGTCGCCGGCGGCGAAGACGCCCGGGACCGTCGTCGCGAGGCTCGCCGGGGGGAGTCCGTCGACCCACTGCCTCGGCGGCACGTCGCGGCCGGTGAGCACGAAGCCACGCGCGTCGCGAGCCAGGTCCTCGGGCAGCCACTCGCAGTGCGGCTCCGCCCCCAGCAGGAGGAAGAGCCCGCGGCACGCGACCTCCTCCTCGGCCCCGCTCGTGGTGTCCCGCACGGTGATCCGCTCGAGCCGCCCGTCACCACCCCCGCCGACGACCTCGCTGCACGGCCGCACCGTGATGCGCGGGTTGTAGGCGATCTCGCCGATGAGGTACTGCGACATCGTCGGCTCCAACCCGTCGCGGCGCACGAGGATGGTCACCGACTCCGCGAAGCGCGCGAGGTGGATCGCCGCCTGCCCCGCCGAGTTCCCGCCACCCACGACGACGACCTCGTAGCCCTCCATCTCCCGCGCGGCGGTCATCGCGCTGCCGTAGAACACGCCGAGGCCGACGAACGCCTCCACCGTCGGCACGCGCAGCTTCCGGTACGTGACCCCGGTGGACACCACGACCGCACGGGCCCGGACGTCGCCGCCGTCGGTGCGCAGGACGTGGGGCTCGCCGCCCTGACCGGGCTCCAGCGCCGTGACGGACCACCCCGTGAAGAACCGCGTGCCGAAGCGGATCGCCTGGTTCCGGGCGCGCTGCGCGAGCCGCATCCCCGAGATGCCGCGGGGGAAGCCGAGGTAGTTGCGGATCATCGACGACGTGCCGGCCTGCCCGCCCACCGCCTCGGACTCAAGGACGACGGTCGAGAGCCCCTCGGACGACGCGTAGACCGCCGCGGCGAGGCCGGCCGGGCCCGCACCGACGACGGCCAGGTCGACCACGGCATCCAGGTCGATGCCGGTCGGCGTGCCGAAGGCGCGGATGGCGACGTCGCGCACGCTGGTCGGCGAGAACACCTCGCGGTCGACGGCCTCCACGACGGGGAACGAGGGGTTCTCGCCCGCCTGAGCGAGCACGGCCCGCCCCTGGTCGCTGTCGGGGGAGTAGGTGCGGTTCGGCATCCCCATGCGGTCGAGGAAGTCCCGGATGGCGGCGGTGAGGGCGTCCGGGGAGGGCGTGACGATGCGCACGGTCTCGACCTCCGGTGCGGCCACGGTCGAGCCCCAGTCGGAGAGCAGCTCGCAGACCGCGGTGTGGAACTCCTCGTCGCGGACGCCGCGCGGCATGAGGAGGAAGGCGTCGTACTTGCCCTTGGCAAGGCCGCCCCGCAGGGCCGGGGCGTCGGCGAGGAAGTGCGACCAGTGGGCCGCGACGAGGCGTCGTGCGGTCGGCACGACGGCGCGCCAGCGGGCGAAGGCCTCGAGCACGTGGCCGTCGGGCAGCTGCGACTCGGCGACGAACATCGCAACCTGGCCGCCGTCGGACACGACCTGCCGGGCCACGTCCTCGGCACCGGCGACGGTCGTCGTCGTGTGCAGGTCGTAGTCGCGCACGTAGCGGCCGAACTCGTCGGTCAGGACGGCGGCGTGCTCGGGGGCGACGATGACGATCGCGGGGTTCATCGCTCGATCGTAGGAGGCGCCGGCCCGTCGGGCCCCGGGTCGGCCGGCGCCGCCGCCTCTGGAACAATCCCCGGCATGGCCATCCGCCCCGTCGTCATCACCGGTGACCCCGTCCTCCACCAGCGCGCGCAACCCGTCGAGGTCATCGACGACGACGTCAGGGCGCTCGTCGCCGACATGTTCGAGACGATGGATGCCGCGCGCGGCGTGGGCCTGGCGGCGCCCCAGATCGGCGTCGGCCTGCGGATCTTCACCTGGCAGCTCACCAACGACGACGGCATCCCGCCGCGCGGCGTCGTCATCAACCCCTACCTCACGTCGAGCAAGCCGGTCGTGGGCGACCCCGACCCGCACGACGAGGTCGAGGGCTGCCTGTCGGTGCCCGGCGAGTCCTACCCGCTGCGCCGCGGCGAGCTGGCCACCGTGACGGGGCTCGCCCTCGACGGCCAGGAGATCCGGTACGAGGCGACCGGGTGGTTCTCCCGGATGCTCCAGCACGAGTACGACCACCTCAACGGCTTCCTCTACGTCGACCGGCTCCAGGGCAAGTGGGCACGCCGCGCGAAGAAGGCCGTCAAGGCCCACGGCTGGGGCGTGCCCGGGCTGTCGTGGGAACCGGGGGTCGACCGTGACCCGTTCGGGCACGACGAGGACACCCCCGAGGACGAGCGCATCGACTGACGTGGGCGCCCTCGTCGTCGGTGTCGTCGGCCCGACCGCCACCGGCAAGTCCGACCTCGCGGTGCAGCTCGCCCTGCGCCTGCGCGGCGAGGTCGTCTCCGCCGACGCCTCCCAGCTCTACCGCGGCATGGACATCGGGACGGCCAAGATCCCGCCCGAGGAGCGGCACGGCATCCCGCACCACCAGATCGACGTCCTCGACGTCACCCAGGAGGCCACGGTCGCCGCCTACCAGCGGGACGCCCGGGCCGACGTGGATGCCGTCCTCGCCCGGGGCGCGCTGCCCGTCGTCGCCGGCGGGAGCGGGCTCTACGTGCGGGCCGCCCTCGACCGCCTCGAGATCCCGCCGACCGACGCCGACGTCCGCGCCGGCCTCGAGGGGCGCCTGGAGCGCGAGGGGCTCGCGTCGCTCGTCGCCGAGCTGCGTACCGCGGACCCGCAGGCGGCGGACGACATCGAGCCCAACAACGCCCGTCGCGTCGTGCGGGCGCTCGAGGTCATCGCCCTCACCGGCCGCCCGTTCAGCGCGACGATGCCCACCCGCGAGTTCGTGCGCCCGACCGTGCTCGTCGGGCTGCGGGCCGACCGCGACGAGCTCGACGGGCGCGTCGAGCGGCGCGCCCGGGAGATGTTCGACGCCGGGCTCGTCGAGGAGACGCGGGCCCTGGTCGACCTCGGCCTGCGCGAGGGACGCACCGCGAGCCGCGCGGTCGGCTACGTCCAGGCGCTCGCGGTCATCGACGGCACCATGACTGTCGCGGATGCCGTGGCGGACACCGCCATCCGTACCCGCCGCCTCGTGCGCCGGCAGGAGTCGTGGTTCCGCCCGGACCCGCGCATCACCTGGTTCGAGGCCCTCGCGGACGACCTCGTCGACCGGGTCGTCGCGCACGTCGAGGAGGCCGCGTCCTCGGCGGGGCGCCCGGACAGGGACAATGGGGCGCATGGCTGACCAGCTGACCTTCGTCAAGGGGCACGGCACCGAGAACGACTTCGTGCTCGTGCCCGACCTCGACGGCGGCCTCGGCCTGTCGGCCGGTCGCGCCGCGGCCCTCGCCGACCGGCACGCCGGCATCGGCGGCGACGGCGTCATCCGGGTCGTCCCGTCGGATGCCGCCGACGAGCAGGACGTCCGCGACCAGGCCCCGCACGCCCGCTGGTTCATGGACTACCGCAACGCCGACGGCAGCCTGTCGGAGATGTGCGGCAACGGCACCCGGGTGTTCGCCGCGTTCCTGCGCCGTGAGGGGCTGGAGACGGCCGACGAGTTCGCCATCGCGACCCGCGCCGGCATCAAGCACGTGCGGGTCGAGGGCGACGGGTTCGCCGTGGGCCTGGGTCCGTGGCGCCTCACCGACCAGCCGACCGCCGACCGCGACGGCTTCGACGCCCTGGTGCACCTCGACGAGGGCGACCCGTTCTCCGCGCTGAGCGTCGACCTCGGCAACCCCCACACCGTCGTCGCGCTGCCCGAGGCGGTCGACCTCGACGGCCTCGACCTCACCCGGGCCCCGGTCGTGCGGCCCGAGCCGCCGCACGGCACCAACGTCGAGCTCGTCCGGCCGATGGGCCCGGGCCACGTCGCGATGCGCGTCCACGAGCGGGGCGTCGGGGAGACGCGGTCGTGCGGCACCGGGGCCTGCGCCGCTGCCATCGCGACCAGCTTCTGGGCCGGGTCGCTCGACACCGGCGCGACGTGGCTCGTGGACGTGCCCGGAGGCCGCCTCACGGTGCGGCTCCTGCCCGACCACGGGGTCGAGCTCGCCGGGCCGGCGGTCCTCGTCGCCGACGGCGCCGTGGACCTCGCGCTCCTGCCGCGCTGACCCGGGCGGTGCGGGTGCCGCCACTCGTCGCACCACCCGTCAGAAGACCCCCACTCGGCGTCGCGCCGTCCTACCGTGCCCGGATGGGGACCACACCTGCCGCCCGCACCATCCGCACCACCCGGGCCCGGGTCGCCGCCGGCCTCGCCGGAGGGGTCGTCGCCGCGCTCGCCTGGACCGCGCCCTCGTCGGTGGCCGTCGCCGCCGCACCGCCGACGGACCGTGGCGGGCCCCCGCCCGTCGGGCACGAGCTGCCCAAGGTCCCCGTCATGACCGGCTCCGGGGGAGCCGTGGCCTCGGTCGACCCGGTCGCGAGCCAGGTCGGCATCGACGTCCTCGCGGCCGGGGGCAACGCGACGGACGCCGCCATCGCGACGGCGGCCGCGCTCGGCGTCACCGAGCCCTACTCGACGGGCATCGGCGGAGGTGGCTTCTTCGTCCACCGGGACGGGGCGAGCGGCCAGGTGGAGACGATCGACGGGCGCGAGACCGCACCGGCGACCTTCACCGAGACGTCCTTCATCGACCCGGCGACCGGGCTGCCGCGGCCGTTCGCCACGGTCGTCTCCTCCGGCCTGTCGGTCGGCGTGCCGGGCACCCCGGCGACGTGGGAGCGGGCCGCCGAGCGCTGGGGCTCCGAGCGCCTCGGCACGCTCCTCAAGCCCGCCGAGCGCATCGCCCGCAACGGCTTCGTCGTCGACCAGACCTTCCACGACCAGACCGTCGCGAACGCGACGCGGTTCTCGTTCTTCACGGAGACCGCCCGGGTCTTCCTGCCGGGCGGCGAGGCCCCGGCGGTCGGCTCGGTGTTCCGCAACCCCGACCTGGCCAAGGCCTACCGCGAGCTGCGGACCCACGGCGTCGACAGCCTGTACACCGGCCGGCTCGGCGAGGCCGTCGTCGCGGAGGTACGCGACCCGGGCACCGCGCCCGGGGTCGAGGTGCTCGCGGGCGAGCTGACGACCGCCGACCTCGAGGCCTACCGCGCGCTCGTCAAGGCGCCGGTGCACTCGGAGTACCGCGGCAAGGACGTCTACGGGATGCCGGTCCCCAGCAGCGGCGGGATCGCCGTCGGCGAGATCCTCAACCTCATCGAGGCCTACGACGAGCGCACGGGCACGCCGACCTCCGAGGTCGACGACGTGCAGTACCTCCACCGGTTCTCCGAGGCGAGCGCGACCGCGTTCGCCGACCGCAACCGCTGGGTGGGCGACGTGCCGGGAGTCCCGACGGAGGAGCTGCTGTCGCAGGCCTTCGCCGACGAGCGCGCCTGCCTGTTCTCCCCGACCGGGACGCACCCGCGCCCGGTGCCCTTCGGGAGCCCCGACGGCAGCTACGCCGAGTGCGGACCCGCGGTCGCTGCGGCCCAGCCGGTCCATGAGGACGTGTCGACGACGCACCTGTCGGTGGTCGACCGCTGGGGCAACGCCGTGGCCTACACCTCGACGATCGAGGCGACCGGCGGCTCCGGCATCACGGTGCCCGGCTGGGGGTTCCTCCTCAACAACGAGCTCACGGACTTCAGCTTCGCGCCCTCCCAGGCAGGGGTGCCCGACCCCAACCTGCCCGGCCCGGGCAAGCGCCCGCGCTCGTCGATGAGCCCGACGATGGTCGTCGACGACGGCACGCTCGAGCTCGTGACCGGCAGCCCCGGCGGGGCGTCGATCATCACGACCGTCGCGCAGGTCGTCCTCGGCCACTACGAGCGGGGGTTGTCCATCGGTGACGCGCTCGCCGCGCCGCGGCTGTCCTCACGCAACGGAGCGACCGAGCAGGCCGAGCCGGCCATCGCCTCCGGGCCGCTCGGGGCCGGCCTCACGGCGCTCGGCCACCAGCTCGTCAGCACGGCGGAGATCGGGGCGGCCACGGCCGTCCAGGTGCTCGGCACGGACCTCTACGTCGCGGCGGCGGAGCCGTCCCGGCGCGGGGGAGGCTCCGCGATGGTGGTCGACCCGGAGGAGTGACGCACCTCGAGCACCCGGAACCCGCGGCTCGTCGCGAGGCGGGCACACGGCATCCCGAGGTCGCCCTCCACCCAGCGCTGCAGGCTGTCCGAGCCGAGGTTCTTCTGGACGACGAGGTGCGCGACTCCACCCTCGGCGAGGCGGGGCAGCCAGGTGCGCAGCAGCGTGTGCAGGACCGCCTTCCCCACCCGGATCGGCGGGTTGGACCAGATCAGGTCGAACCGCACGGCATCCGGGATGCCGTCCGCCGTCGTCGGGTGCACGCCCGCCAGCCCCAGCGCGGCCGCGTTGCGCCGGGCCAGGTCGAGGGCGCGCTCGTTGACGTCGACCGCGTGCACGGTGGCCGCGGGGGAGAGCAGCCCGAGCGTCAGGGCGATCGGCCCCCAGCCGCAGCCGAGGTCGAGGAAGGTGCCGGAGGGCGGCGGCGGGGGCGCCTCGGCCAGGAGCACCGCGGTGCCCTTGTCCAGACCGCCGGGGGAGAAGATGCCGGCCGCCACCTCGACCTCGACGTCGCGACCGGCGAGGCGCACCCGCAGGCGGCGCCGCTCGTCGGCGCTGGCCGGGGCGGCCGTGAAGTAGTGGTCGTGCTCGTCCATCGGGGGGACACGCTATCGAGCCGCGGAAGAAACGGTTCGCGTCGGGGCGTTGCCCGGTGAGACCCTAGGGAGAACATGACTGCGCGACACATCCTCTCCGGGCGGGCCGAAGCGCTCGCCGACGACGACACCACCACCACCACCACGTTCGACGACTCCGGCTTCGTCCTGGACGACGAGGTCTCCTTCGACGGAGACCAGCTCGACCGCGAGGAACGAGCCGCCCTGCGGCGCGTCTCCGGGCTCTCCACCGAGCTCGAGGACGTCACCGAGGTCGAGTACCGCCAGCTGCGGCTCGAGCGCGTCGTCCTCGCGGCCGTCTGGTCCGAGGGCACCGCCGACGACGCCGAGAACTCGCTGCGCGAGCTCGCCGCGCTCGCGGAGACCGCGGGCTCCGAGGTCCTCGCGGGCGTCGTCCAGCGGCGCTCCAACCCCGACCCGGCCACCTACCTCGGCAAGGGCAAGGCGGCCGAGCTCCGCGACATCGTCATCGCGGAGGGCGCCGACACCGTCGTCTGCGACACCGAGCTCGCGCCCAGCCAGCGCCGTGCGCTGGAGGACGTCGTCAAGGTCAAGGTCATCGACCGCACGGCCCTCATCCTCGACATCTTCGCCCAGCACGCGAAGAGCCGGGAGGGCAAGGCCCAGGTCGAGCTCGCCCAGCTCCAGTACCTCCTGCCGCGCCTTCGCGGCTGGGGTGAGTCGATGTCGCGGCAGGCCGGTGGCCAGGCCGCCGGCGGCCAGGGCATGGGCTCGCGCGGACCCGGTGAGACCAAGATCGAGCTGGACCGCCGCCGGATCAACACGCGCATCGCGCGGCTCCGCCGGGAGATCAAGGACATGAAGACGGTCCGCGACACCAAGCGCAGCAGCCGCCGGGCGAACGCCGTGCCCAGCGTCGCGATCGCGGGTTACACCAACGCCGGCAAGTCGAGCATCCTCAACCGGCTCACCAACGCGGGCGTGCTCGTCGAGAACCAGCTCTTCGCGACCCTCGACCCCACCGTACGCCGCGCCGAGACCGACGACGGCCGCGCCTACACGCTCACCGACACGGTCGGGTTCGTCCGGCAGCTGCCGCACCAGCTCGTCGAGGCGTTCCGCTCCACGCTCGAGGAGGTCGCCGAGGCCGACCTGCTCCTCCACGTCGTCGACGGCTCGCACCCCGACCCCGAGGGGCAGATCTCCGCGGTCCGTGCCGTCCTCGCCGACGTCGAGGCCACCGACGTCCGGGAGGTCATCGTCATCAACAAGGCCGACCTCGCCGACCCGGAGGTCATCGACCGCCTGCGTCGCCACGAGAAGCACTCGATCGTCGTGTCCGCCCGCTCGGGGCAGGGGCTCGCCGAGCTCCGCGCCCTCATCGGTGACGAGCTGCCCCAGCCCGACGTCGAGGTCGACGTCCTCGTGCCCTACGACCGGGGCGACCTCGTCAGCCGCATCCACGAGCACGGCGAGGTGCTGGAGTCCCGCCACCAGGAGGCCGGCACGCAGGTGCGGGCGCGGGTCCACGCCGACCTCGCGGCCGAGCTCGTGGCCTTCGGCGCCTGACGCCGGCGCTCCCGGACGGGGTGCACCGCAAGCCCTGCGCGGGCCATCCCCGCCGGTACTCTCCGGATCGTGCAGCCGGCGCCGAGGGAGATCACGACGAGGCGCCTCAGCCTGCGGCCGCCGTCGCGGGGGGACCGCTCCCTCTGGGTCGGACTGCACCGCGACCCGGCTCTCTACGCCCACGCGCCCTGGGCGATGCCCGAGAGCGAGGCCGCCGCCGCGGCCGAGTTCGACGACTGCCTCGGCCGCTGGTCCGACGTCGGGTTCGACTACGGGGTCGTCGAGGAGATCATCACCCGCGCGGGCATCGGGGTCGGCGGGCTCCGCCGCAGCCACCTCGACGGCGGTGAGGAGGTGCTCAACCTCTACTACCGGCTGGCCGCCGACCACCACGGACGGGGCCTGGGCAAGGAGGCCGCCCGGGCGTGGACGGCCCACGCCCTGGAGTGGCTGCCCCCGCTGCCGGTCGTGGCGACGTCGCGGGAGATCAACGAGCGCTCGCTGCGCGCGGCGCTCGCCGCCGGGCTGGAGCCGGCGGAGACCACTGACGACGCCCCTCGGGGCGAGCCGCCCTCGAGGGTGCTGCGCGCCCCGCGGGTCGAGTCGCCCGAGTGGTTCGACGAGGAGACCCGCGAGTCGGTGCTCGACCTGTGGTCCGCGGTCAACGACACCGGCGGGGCCGTGGGGTTCCTGCCCGGGGCGCCGCGCCACGAGGTGGCCGCGACCCTGGCGGCCCACGAGGAGGGGATGGCCGACGGGGGGACGACCGCCGTCCTGCTGCGGGGGGTCGGCCACCGCGTCGTGGGGCTGGGGTTCTGGGTCGGCGACCACAACCCGCTGTTCGCGCACACCCGCACGGCCTACCGGATCATGACCCACCCGGAGCTGCGCGGCCGCAACCTCGGCCGGCTGCTCATGGCCGCGATGCACCGGGTCGCGCGCGAGCAGGACGTCGAGGTCGTCGTGCTCGACGTGCGCAGCGGCCTGGGCACCACGCGCTTCTACGAGGGCTCGGGGTACGTCGAGGTCGGCCGCGTGCCCGGCGTCATCCGGGTCGCGGCCGCCGACGACCGGGACAGCGTCATCATGGCCCGCCGCCTCGACGGCCAGCCGATGGTCGCCGACGGCCGCGCCTGACGGCATCCGCCCTCGCCGCAACAACTTTCCCGCATGGAGCGGGAACCTTCAGGATCGCAGGACAACGGATCCGGTGCTGAGGTGAAGGTTCCGGGATCGGGCGGGAAAGTTGGGGCTCAGCTGAGGCCGACGACCCGCCCGTCCTCGTCGACGTCGATGCGGTGAGCCGCCGGATCGCGCGGCAGACCCGGCATCGTCATGATCTCGCCGGTGACGAGCACGACGAACCCCGCCCCGGCGGCGAGGCGCACCTCGCGCACCGTGACGGTGTGGCCGGACGGCGCCCCCCGCAGCGTCGGGTCGGTCGAGAACGACGACTGGGTCTTGGCCATGCAGATCGGCAGGTGGCCGTGCCCCTCGGCCTCGATCTGGTCCAGGCGCCGGCGGGCCTTCGGTTCGAAGGTGACCCTGGACGCGCCGTAGACCCGCGTGGCGACGGCCTCGGCCTTCTTCTCCAGCGACAGGTGGTCGTCGTAGACGAACCGCATGTCGCTGCGCCCGGCGCGCACCGCCGCCACGACACCGCGGGCCAGGGCCTCGGCTCCGGAGCCGCCGTCGCGCACGTGGGTGGCCGGGTACGCGTGCACCCCCTCGTGCGTGCACATCCGCACGATGAGGTCGATCTCGGCGTCGGTGTCGCTCGGGAAGCGGTTGACGGCGACGACGGGCATGAGCCCGTAGACGCCGCGGATGTTGTCGAGGTGCCGCCGCAGGTTGGTCATGCCGGCCCCCACGGCGGCGAGGTCCTCCTCGTCGACGTCGGATGCCGCGACGCCGCCGTGGAACTTCAGCGCCCGCACCGTGGCGACGACGACCGCCACGTCGGGGCGCAGGCCGGTCGCCCGGCACTTGATGTCGATGAACTTCTCGGCCCCGAGGTCGGCCCCGAAGCCCGCCTCGGTGACGACCCAGTCGCCGAGCTTGAGGGCGGCCCGCGTGGCCATGACCGAGTTGCAGCCGTGGGCGATGTTCGCGAAGGGGCCGCCGTGGATGAACGCCGGCGTGTGCTCGAGCGTCTGCACGAGGTTGGGCGCGAGGGCGTCGCGCAGGATCACCGTCATCGCCCCGTCGGCCTGCAGGTCACGCGCCGTCACGGGTTCCTTGCCGTACGTGTGCGCGACGACGACGTCGCCGAGGCGTCGCTTGAGGTCGGGGAGGGAGATGGCCATGCAGAGGATGGCCATGACCTCCGAGGCGACGACGATGTCGAAGCCATCCTCCCTGGGCACCCCGTTCGGCACCCCACCGAGGCCGATGACGACCTCCCGCAGCGCGCGGTCGTTGAGGTCGACGACCCGCTTCCAGGTCACGGTCCGCGGGTCGATGCCGAGGGTGTTGCCCTGGTGGAGGTGGTTGTCGATCATCGCCGAGAGGAGGTTGTTGGCCGCGGTGATGGCGGCGAAGTCGCCCGTGAACGCGAGGTTGATGTCGACCATCGGCACCACCTGGCTGTAGCCACCCCCGGCGGCTCCGCCCTTGATGCCGAACACCGGCCCCATCGAGGGCTCGCGCAGCGCGACGACGCTCTTCTCGCCGATGTGGCGCAGCGCGTCGGCCAGCCCCACCGACGTCGTCGTCTTGCCCTCGCCCGCCGGCGTCGGCGACATCGCCGTGACGAGCACGAGGTGCCCGTCGGGCCGGTCCTCCAGGGAGCGGAGGTAGCCGAGCGAGACCTTGGCCTTGTGGTGGCCATAGGGGACGAGCGCCTCGGCAGGGATGCCGAGCAGGTCCTGCGCCAGGTCGACGACGGGGGTGATGTCGGCGGCCTCGGCGATCTCGATGTCGGACGGGAACGGGGTGGGTGCGTCGACGTCGATGCTCACGCCCCCCATCGTGGCACCCGGATACCGCCGCACGGACGGCTTTGGGGTGCGTGGCGCCCTGTGGAGGGGGGCCGCGCGACGGTGCGCGCACGGCATACCCTGCTCTGGTGCCCTCCCTCGACGACCTCCTCCACGCCGCCGTCGGCGGGGTCGGCGGCACCGAGCGCCCGGGTCAGGTCGACATGGCGCACGCCGTCGCCGAGGCCATCGGCGGCAAGGGCCACCTCCTCGTGCAGGCCGGCACGGGCACCGGCAAGTCGCTGGCCTACCTCGTCCCCGCGGTGCAGCACGCCGTCGACACCGGAACGCCGGCGGTGGTCGCGACGGCCACGCTCGCGCTCCAGGCGCAGATCGTCGACCGCGACATGCCGCGCCTCGCCGAGGCAGTTGGGCCCCTCATCGGCCGGCGGCCCACCTACGCGCTCGTCAAGGGCCGCCGCAACTACCTGTGCGCCCACAAGCTCCAGGGCGGCTTCCCGGACGACGACACCGACACGCTGATGTCGGTGGGCGCGGTCGACCAGCAGGCCTCCCGTCTCGGCGCCGAGGTCGTGCGGCTGCGCGACTGGGCCGAGGTCACCGACTCGGGCGACCGCGACGAGCTCGTGCCCGGCGTCTCCGAGCGGGCCTGGCGCCAGGTGTCGGTGAGCGCGCACGAGTGCCTGGGCGGCCGCTGCCCGATGGTCTCGGAGTGCTTCGTCGAGCGCTCCCGCGAGGCCGCCCGCGACGTCGACATCATCGTCACCAACCACTCCTTCATGGCGATCGACGCGTTCGAGGGACGGCAGATGCTCCCCGAGCACGACGTGCTCGTCATCGACGAGGGACACGAGCTCGTCGACCGGGTGACCTCCACGATCACCGACGAGGTGACGCCGGGGATGGTGCGCGCCGCCGCGAAGCGGGCCGGCCGCCAGGCCGACGCCTCCTCGACGATGGACGAGGCGGCCGACCTCCTCGAGTCGGTGCTCGAGCCGGCGCCCGAGGGACGGCTCACCGGCATCCCCGACAGCCTCGCGCTCGCGCTCGGGCGGGTCCGCGACACGGCCCGTGCCGTCCAGAGCGAGCTCAAGCCCCAGCCGGGGGAGGAGCCGGACGGCGGGCGGCAGGTGGCACGTGCGGCCGTCGACGAGGTCTTCGAGAACGCCTCGCGGATCCTCGAGGAGCGCGAGCTCGACGTCGTCTGGCTCAACCGCGACCCGCGCCGTGGCCCGGTGCTGCGCGTGGCGCCGATGAGTGTGGCGATGCTGGTGCGCGACAAGGTCTTCGAGGACCGCACGGTCGTGATGACGTCCGCCACCCTGGAGCTCGGCGGCAGCTTCGACGCCGTCGCCGGCACCCTCGGCCTGCGCGGCGAGGGCTCGCCCGTGTGGCGCGGGCTCGACGTCGGCAGCCCGTTCGACTACCCCCGACAGGGCATCGCGTACGTCGCGAAGCACCTGCCGCCGCCCGGCCGCGACGGCCTCGCCACCGAGACCCTCGACGAGATCGAGGCGCTCGTGCGGGCCGCTGGCGGTCGCACCCTCGGCCTGTTCTCGTCGATGCGGGCCGCCAAGGAGGCCACCGAGGCGATGCGCGAGCGGTTCGCGGACCTCGAGGGCGAGATCGCCTTCCTCTGCCAGGGCGAGGACCAGATCAGCACCCTCGTGCGGCAGTTCGCCCGTGACCCGCGCACCTGCCTGTTCGGCACGTTGTCGCTGTGGCAGGGCGTCGACGTGCCCGGCTCGTCGTGCCAGCTCGTCATCATCGACCGGATCCCGTTCCCCGCCCCGACGACCCGCTCGCGTCGGCGCGCTCGCAGGCCATCGCGCGGATGGGCGGCAACGGGTTCATGGCCGTCTCGGCCACCCACGCCGCCCTCCGGATCGCCCAGGGCGCGGGTCGCCTCATCCGCCGCGCCGACGACCGCGGCGTCGTCGCCTTCCTCGACAACCGGATGATGACCGCGCGGTACGCCGGGTTCCTCCAGCGCTCGCTGCCGCCCTTCTGGCCCACCGCCGACCGCGCGATGGTGCTCGCGGCCCTGGAGCGCCTCGACGAGACGGCCGACCCGCCGCTGCCCGTCGCCGAACCCGCGCTGCGTGGGCTCACCGGTGCGGTCGCCGCGCCCGTGGGCGACCCCGACCGTGGGGCGGATGCCACGGCCCCGGTCCCCGTGGAGCGCCCGGTCGCCGAGGCGCCCCCGCCGCCGGAGTCGTCGCGCACTGCCGTCACCCACGGCCACGCGTGGACCGAGCAGGAGGACGAGGAGCTGCGCGACGGCATCGAGCTCGGGCTCACCCTCGACGAGCTGGCCGAGTCGATGGAGCTGCCGGCCGACGCGGTCTCGGCCCGCCTGGCCGGTCTCGGACTCGAGGCCGGCAGCGGGCCGACGCTCTCCTTCGACTGAGCTCAGCCGGCGGCGTGGGCGACCTCGAGGGTGCGCAGCCAGGCCTCGACCGCGGCAGGTGAGGTGAACCGCACGACGGGGGGCGGCCCGGCCTGCGCTGCCCAGGCCTCGATCGTGGCGCGCTTGCTCGCGAACGACCGGACGTGCCACGCCAGGATCGAGTCGGCCGAGAACGTCGCACGCCACGACTCGGTGTTGCCCCCGCACACAGGCTCGCGGGTCACGAGGCGCACGGCGGTGCGGCGGACCAGTCGCGCGAGGCTGACCCGGCGCGGCAGGTCGAGCGCGACGACGAGGTCGGTGGCCTCGAGCACCAGGGGTCGGGTGGCGCCCCACACGGCATCCATGACCCACTCAGGCCGGGTGAGGAGCGGGCGGACGGCCTCGACCTGCTCGTCGGGGGCGAGCTGCGCCCATCCCGGCCGCCACATGAGGTCGTCGACCACGACGTGCGGGATGCCGGTCAGCGCTGAGAGCCGCGCGGCGAGCGTCGACTTGCCGGAGCCGGTGACGCCGTAGACGACGATGCGCCGGTGGTCGCGCAGGTGCGGGGGAGGAGGGACGAGCACTGGGCGATCCTAGGCACGCAGCCGGTGTCCGCTGGTCGTGGCAGAGTGACGCCCATGGGCGACGAGGTGGCGGTGCAGCACAGGGTGCCCCCGTACGTGCTCATCGCCGGCCCCGAGCAGGTGCTCGCCGAGCGCGGGCTCGCGCAGGTCGTCGACGAGCTCCGGGTCACCCAGCCCGACCTCGAGACGATCCGCCTGTACGCCGCCGCGTACGAGCCCGGTGAGCTCATCCTCCACGCGAGCCCGTCACTGTTCGGTGGGGCCAAGTGCATCGTCGTCCACGACCTCGACGAGGCCGGCGACGAGCTCCAGACCGACCTCCTCGCAGCGCTCGCCGGCGACCCCGAGCCCGACCTCACCCTCGTCGTGCTCCACAAGGGCGGCGCCCGCGGCAAGAAGGTGCTCGACACCCTGCGGGGAGCCGGCGCCCGCGTCGTCGACGCGCCCGCGATCAAGACCGACCGCGACAAGGCCGACTTCGCCGCCCACGAGTTCCGCCGGGCCCGGCGCAAGGCCACCGGCGAGGCCGTCCACGCCCTCGTCGAGGCCGTCGGCAAGGACGTCCGCGAGCTCGCGGCCGCCTGCCAGCAGCTCATCGACGACACCACCGGCGTCATCGACGAGCAGGTCGTGCTCACCTACCACGGGGGCAAGGTCGAGGCGACGGGCTTCCGGGTCGCCGACGCCGCGATGGCCGGCGACGCGGGGGAGGCGCTGCGCCTGCTCCGGCACGCCATCGCCGTCGGTGTCGACCCGGTGCCGATCGTCGCCGTCCTCGCCCAGCAGGTGCGCCAGCTCATCAAGGTCGGCGCCGCGGGGCGTGGGCGTTCGGCCGACGTCGCCCGCGACGTGGGGATGGCGCCCTGGCAGGTCGACAAGGCACGTCGGGCCCTCGGGGGCTGGAGCGCCGACGCCCTCGCGGTGTGCGTCCACGCCGTCGCCGCAGCCGACTTCGAGGTCAAGGGCGGCGGCCGCGACCCCGTCTACGCCGTCGAGCGCTGCGTGCTCACCATCACCGGCCAGCACGCCCGCAACCGCGCCTGACCGTCGAGGCCGGCGCCCGGCATCCGACGTTTTGGTGGCCCGGTGGTCTCACTGGTAACTTTGACCCTTGCGTGCGCGCTTGAGGTCGTGCGCGTACCGCAGCACCACCCAGCGCACGTCAACCACGGATGTCCCCACGTCCGGTCCCGACGCGCGACTGCCGCCCTCTCACGGCATACCGACCCCACAGAAAGCACAGACACACCAGTGGCGAACATCAAGTCCCAGCTCAAGCGCATCAAGACCAACCGCGTCGCGACCGAGCGGAACAAGGCGATCAAGTCCGACGTCAAGACGGCGATCCGCAGGTTCCGCGAGGCCGCCGAGACCGGCAACGCCGACGAGGCCAAGGCGGCCCTGTCGGTCGCCTCGGTCAAGCTCGACAAGGCCGTGAGCAAGGGTGTCATCCACCAGAACCAGGCCGCGAACAAGAAGTCCGCGATGGCCAAGAAGGCCGCGCGTCTCTGACCCGCGAAGACCCCTTTGACGGGGCCCGTCACCGCTCGGTGACGGGCCCCGTCGGCGTCTCCCGGGTAGCCTCTGGCCGGTGATCCCGCTCAAGCGCCTCGTCGTCGGCTCGGTCGTCATCGTCACCCCCATCGCTCTGGGGTGGTGGCTGCGCCGGCTCCGCAAGCCCGTACCGCTCACCGGCGTCGTCGTCACCGACGAGGGCGGGCTGCCGGTGTCGGGCGTGCGCGTCGAGGCGCGGCACATCCTGACCTTCGCGGCCCTCGCGAGCACCACGACCGGCGGCTCGGGCGAGTTCACCCTCACCGGTGTCACCGAGGAGGAGATGGGCCTGTGGGTCGACGGCAGCTCCGTCGGACGGCAGAAGGGGTATGCCGCCGGCGGCGGCGGCGTCGTGGCCACGTGGGGCGAGGCCGTCTCCTGGGGCGAGGCGTCGTTCCCGGTGCGCGTGCGGCTCGCGAGGGCCTGACCCCCGCGGCTCTCGGGCACTCAGGCGCTCAGGCGTGGAGGGCGGCCACCGCATGCGAGACGGTGTCGAACCGCGCGCGGGTCAGCACCGCCCCCTCGCGGCGCACCTGCGCCGGGTCGACCCGGACGACGCGGTCGACGCGCACCTCGCTGGGGCGCCGCTGGCGGTCCCAGGGGCCGGTGCCGATGTCGACCCAGCGACGGCGACCGTCGCGCGAGGGTCGGCCGTCGTGGTCCTGGCTGGTCAGCTGCAGCGCGAGCAGCCACGGGCCGTCGTGCCCGACGAGCAGCACGGGGCGGTCCTTGCCCTGGGCGTGGTCCTCCTCGAACGGCACCCACGTCCACACGATCTCGCCCGGGTCCGGCCGGCCGTCGGGTTTCGGTGAGTAGACGGGGACGAGCGGGCCCGTGAAGTCCCCCGGGTAGGCCGTCGCGGCGCGCCCGGCGCCGGCGCCGCGCGGCCGTGCGGTCAGCCACCGGCGCAGCGCGGACGTGACGGATCGCAGCAGGCTGCTCGAGCCGGGTGAGGTCGCCATGGGGCGAGCCTAGGGGAGCGGTTTGGCAAAGGTTAGCCTTACCTCATACCGTGGTCGCGTCCCGCCCCGTCCCGAGGAGCCCTCCATGACCTTCCGACGTGCGCTCGCCGTCAGCGCCGCCGCGCTCATCGCCCTGACGACGGCCGCCTGCGGCCAGGACGACGGCGAGGAGCCCCTGTCCGACGACGCGCTGGTCATCTACTCGGGGCGCAACGAGAACCTCGTGGCCCCGATCCTGGAGAAGCTCGAGGACGAGACCGGCATCGACGTCCAGGTGCGCTACGGCGGCTCGAGCGAGCTCGCCGCGCAGCTGCTCGAGGAGGGCGACGGCACCAAGGCCGACCTCTTCTTCAGCCAGGACGCCGGGGCCCTCGGCGCGCTGGCGAAGGCCGGTCGCCTCGAGACGCTCCCCCCGGCGACGACGGCGAAGGTCCAGGAGCGGTTCGCCGACCCGGCCGGCCACTGGGTCGCCACGTCCGCCCGGGCCCGCGTCATCGCCTACGACCCCGAGCAGGCTCCCGAGGTCACCGAGATGACGAGTGTCGACGAGGTGCTCGACCCGAAGTACAAGGGCAAGATCGGCTTCGCCCCGACGAACGCGTCGTTCCAGTCCTTCGTCACCGCCCTGCGCGTCTCGAAGGGCGAGGAGGCGGCCCAGGAGTGGCTCGAGGCGTTCAAGGCCAACGAGCCCAAGGCCTTCGACAACAACATCCTCGTGCTCGACGCCGTCGACGCCGGGCAGGTCGCCCTGGGCCTGGTCAACCACTACTACTGGTACGAGCGCGTCGCCGAGAAGGGCGCCACCGCGGTGAACGCGAAGATCCACTTCCTGGGCGCCGACGACCCGGGCGCGCTCATCAACGTCGCCGGCGCCGGCATCCTCGCGGGGAGCCCGCAGAAGGACGCCGCCACGAAGGCCATCGACTACCTCCTCTCCGAGGAGGGACAGCGCTACTTCGCCGACGAGACCGCCGAGTACCCCGTCGTCGACGGCATCACCTCGACCAAGCACGACCTCGTCCCCCTCGAGGAGCTGCAGGGCTCGAGTGTCGACCTCAACGCGCTCGACTCGCTCGAGCAGACCTTGGCCCTCCTCGACGAGGTCGGCCTGACCTGAGCACGCTGACGCCACCGGGGGCCCGGGCTGCCGACGCGGTGGCCCGCCCCCCGTCGCGCCGTCACCGCTCGCGGGCTCCGCTGGTCCTCACCGCGCCATCGGTGCTCGTCGCGGGGATCGCGCTGCTGCCGATCGTCTACCTCGTCGTGCGCACCGCCGAGGCCGGGCTGTCCCGGGTGCTGCACATCGTGCTGCGCGAGCGCACCCTCCTGCTCATCGGGCGCAGCCTCCTGCTCGTCGTGCTGGTCACGTCGCTGAGCCTCGTGATCGGCGTCGGGCTCGCCTTCCTCACGACGCGCACCGACCTCCCGGGTCGCCGCGTGCTCGCCGCGCTCGCGCCGCTCCCGCTCGCCGTGCCGAGCTACGTCGCGGCGTTCGCGTGGATCGCGGCGGTGCCCGAGGTCGCCGGGCTCGTCGGCTCGGTGCTCGTGCTGACGCTGTGCTGCTACCCGTACGTCTACCTGCCCGTGTTCGCGGCGCTGCGCCGGGCCGACCCGGGCGTCGAGGAGGTGGCCCGCAGCCTCGGCCGCACCCCGTGGCAGGCCTTCCGCGAGGTCACCCTGCGCCAGGTGCGCCCGGCCGCGGCCGCCGGGGGCCTGCTCGTCGCGCTCTACACGCTGAGCGACTTCGGGGCGGTGTCGATCCTGCGCTACGACGTCTTCACCCGGGTCATCTACACCGCCTACCGCTCGAGCTTCGACCGCTCGACCGCCGCCGTCCTCTCCCTCATCCTCGTCGTGCTGACCGTGGCGATCAGCGTGGGCGAGTCGCGGGTGCGCCGACGCGACGTCCCACGGGTCGGTGGCGGTGTGTCGCGGACAGCCGAGCCGGTGCGCCTCGGCCGCCTGCGTGGCCCCCTCGTCGGGGCGTCGCTCTCGGTCGTCGGCCTCGCGCTCGCCTTCCCGATCGCGTCCCTGCTCTGGTGGTTCGTCACCGGCCTGTCCTCCGGCATCGACACCACGCGGCTCGTCGAGAGCATCGCCGCCACCGCCTGGCTGGCGCTGCTCGGCGCCCTCGCGTGCACGCTCGGTGCCGTGCCCGTCGGCATCCTCGCCGCGCGCCATCGGGGCACGTTCACGTCGGTGATCGAGCAGGTCACGTATGCCGGCCACGCCCTCCCGGGCATCGTCGTCGCCCTCGCGCTCGTCTTCCTCGGCGTGCGCGTCGTGCCCTGGGTCTACCAGGAGGTGCCGCTGCTGGTGCTGGCGTACGTCGTGCTGTTCCTCCCGACGGCCGTCGGCTCGGTGCGCAGCTCGGTCGGCCAGAGCTCGGTACGCGGGGAGGAGGTGGCGCGCTCGCTCGGTGCGACGCCCGTGGAGGTGCTGCGCCGGGTCACGCTCCCGCTCGCGGCCCCCGGCATCGGCGCGGGTGCCGCCCTCGTGCTCCTCACGTGCATGAAGGAGCTGCCGGCGACGCTCCTGCTGCGCCCCACCGGCACCGACACGCTGGCCACGAGCCTGTGGACCGAGACCGGTGTGGGAGCCTACGGTGCGGCTGCTCCCTACGGTCTGGCGCTCGTCGTCCTCGCCGTCCTGCCGACGATCTGGCTCATGCGACTGAACCACCACGACCGAGGAACCCCCCGATGAGCACCCTGTCCGTCCGCGACCTCCACGTCACCCTGGGGGACCTCGCCGTCCTCCGCGGGGTCGACCTCGAGGTGGCGAGTGGCGGGGTCGCGGCGGTGCTCGGGCCGTCGGGCTGCGGCAAGACGACCCTGCTGCGGGCGGTCGCGGGGTTCGTGCGCCCCGAGCGCGGAGAGATCCGGATCGGCGACGTCGTCGTCGACGACGGGGCGAGGCACCTGGCCCCCGAGCGCCGCGGCATCGCCCTCGTCCCGCAGGAGGGCGCGCTGTTCCCGCACCTCACCGTCGGCGAGAACGTCGCCTTCGGCCTGCCCCGGGCGCAGCGCCGTCGCTCGCCCCGCGTCGGGGAGGTGCTCGACCTCGTCGGGCTGCGCGGGTTCGAGGACCGCCGCCCCGACGAGCTGTCCGGCGGCCAGCAGCAGCGCGTCGCGCTCGCCCGCGCGCTCGCACCCGACCCGTCCCTCGTCCTCCTCGACGAGCCGTTCTCCGCGCTCGACGCCACACTGCGCGAGTCGGTGCGCACGCAGGTGCGCGAGGCCCTCGACCGCGCCCGGGCCACCGCGCTCGTCGTCACCCACGACCAGGACGAGGCGCTCTCGGTCGCCGACACCGTCGCCGTGCTCGACGCCGGCACGATCCAGATGCACGACTCGCCGCAGGCGGTCTACCGCACGCCGTCCGCGCTCGGCGTCGCCCGGTTCGTCGGGCAGGTCGTCGAGCTCTCGGCCCGGGTCAGCTGCGGTGTCGCCACCACGGCCCTGGGCGCCCTGTCGGTCGAAGGCGCCCCGGTCGACGGCCACGCAGCGGGGGTCCAGGACGGCGTCGTCATGCTCCGTCCCGAACAGCTGCGGCTGCTGCCCGCGGATGCCGTGGACGGCACCCCCGGCGAGGTCGTCGGCGGCGAGTACTTCGGGCACGACGCCCTGGTCCGCGTGCGCGTCGCCGGTGCGGGCGAGGCCGACTCCTTCGAGGTGCAGGTGCGCACCCTCGGCGTCGTCCCCGAACGCGGCGCGGTCCGGGTCGGCGTCACCGGGCCCGGCCGGTTCTACCCCGTCGCCTGAACCGGCGGCGCCACGGTCACCGCGCCCGGTAGACCCCGACGAGCACCGTGTGCCCGGGATCGGAGGACCGTCCGTCGGGCAGGTCGGCGACGAGCCGATCGAGGTGCTCGGAGAGGGCCGCGGCCGCGTGGGGCGTCATCCGCAGCCGGCGCAGGTGGAGCAGCGGCTCCCCGGGCGCGGCGTCGACCTCGTCCGCCACGGCGGCCAGCAGGGCCGCGGTGTGGCCGGATGCCGCGCCGCCAGGGGTCCGCAGCCGTCGCGCCACCCGCTCGAAGTACTGCTCGGTGCCCCCGCGCACCGTGCGCGTGCGCCCGCGGCGCACCAGGCCCGCCCGCTCGAGGACGGCGAGGTGGTGCGCGACGTTGCCCTTGTTCGTCGCCAGCCGGGTCGACAGCTGGCTCACCGTCGCGCCCTCGGCGCCGAGGGAGAGGAGCACCCGCAGGCGCGCCGGGTGCGCCAGGGCGCGCAGCCGGACGGGGTCGTCGACGTCGAGGATGTCGGGGTCCATCCATCAAGCGTCAAGGGATGTTGACGCTCTGTCAACCTCCGCACCACGCTGGTGTCATGACCGCCACCGCAGGTCCGTTGGATGCCGCCCACGTCGCCGCGATCGTCCGGCGCTGCGCCGACGAGGTCGACGCGCGGTACGTGCTGCCCGAGGTCGGTCGCGAGGCGGCGACCGTCCTGCGCGGACGTCTGGCGTCGGGGGCCTACGACCCGCCGCCGGCGGCCGGGGGCGTCCTCGGAGCCGCCGCCCTGGCGGCGGTCCTGACGACCGACCTGCAGGAGGTCACCCACGACCTCCACCTGCGCGTCGTGCACCACGCGGAGGGCGCGCCACCCGTCGAGGACCCGCAGGCCCATGCCGCCCACTGGCGCGAGCAGGCCCGGCGCACCGCGGGCGGCATCCGGCGGGTCGAGCGGCTCGAGGGCAACGTCGCCCACCTCGTCCTCGGGCCGGTGCTCACGGTGGCCGCCCACTCGCACGACACCGTCACCGCCGCCATGGCGCTCGTCGCGGACGCCGACGCCCTGGTCCTCGACGTGCGTGACTGCCTCGGTGGCGACCCCGACACCGTGCAGCTCCTCCTCAGCCACGTCGTCGGCGAGGACGCGGTGCGCCTCGCGGACCTCGACAGCCGGGACGAGGGGCGGCGGCAGCGGTGGACCCAGCCGGTGGCGCCGCGGCGCTTCGGCCCGGACCGGCCGCTCGTCGTGCTCACCTCCGCGCGCACGTTCTCCGGCGGTGAGGAGGTGGCTTTCGACGTCCGCGACCTCGGGCGTGGCCGGGTGGTCGGGGAGCGGACCCGGGGCGGCGCCAACCCGCGTGTGGGCGTCACGCTCGACGACGAGCTCGAGCTCACCCTCCCCCTCGCCCGGGCGCTGAGCCCCCGCACCGGGAACTCGTGGGAGGGCACGGGGGTCGAGCCCGACGTCGAGTGCCCCGCCGAGGAGGCGCTCGAACGGGCGCTCGACCTCCTGCGCGGGGACCGCTAGTCGGGGTCGGGGTCGAGGTCGTCGTCGAGCGGGTGGGCGATCTCGTCCTGCGGGAGCCGGGCCCAGACGATCGCCACGGCGGCCACGAGGATCGGGACGATGCCCGCGACCGCGAACGTCGCCTCGAGCCCGATGACCCCGGACACCGGGCCGGCGAGGGCCATCGACACCGGCATGAGCGAGACCGACACGAAGAAGTCGAGCGAGGCCACCCGGCCGAGCAGCGCCGGCGGGACGCGACGCTGCAGCAGGGTGCCCCAGATGACCATCGGCGCCGAGAACAGCGCGCCCATGACGAAGGCGCACGCGACGACGACCCAGACCTGCGTCGTCACACCGATGAGCAGGAACGGCAGGCACGCGGCGCCCCAGCCGAGGTTCATCAGCGTGAGGTAGCGGCGCGGCATCCGGACCGACGCCATGGCCAGCGAGCCGACTGCGCCGCCGATGCCGAACCCCGCCAGGACGTAGGAGTGGTCGCTCGGGCCGCCGCCGAGGACGTCCTTGACGAGGAAGGGGATGAGCACCTCGAGCGGGCCCATCATGACGAGGATCATCAGCGAGGCGAAGAGGAGCGTCGCGAGCAGCCACGGCGTGCGCACCATGTAGACGAAGCCCTCGCGCATGTCGCGGAATGCGGTGCGGACGGGGTGCGACGCGTGCTCGGGGTCGAGGGTGCGCCGGATGGGCGTCTGCGGCACCTTGAGCAGGGCGAGGACGGTGACGACCGACACGACGGCGGCGACGGCGAACGCCGTGCCCGGGCTCGCGGCGGCCACGACCGCACCCGCGACCGCGGGCCCGATCGCCTGGCCGATGGTCGGCCGCACCATCCCCTCGAAGCCGTTGACGGCCTGCAGGTCGGACTCGGGCACCAGGGCGGGTAGCCAGGCCGAGTAGGCGGGGTAGTAGAAGGCCATCCCCATGCCGGTCGTGAACGCGACGCCGGCGAGGATCCAGAGGTTCATGAGGTCGGATGCCGACAGCAGGGCGACGAGGGACATGCCCGTGAGCTCGACGACCGCGACGACGAGCAGGATGGCGCGCTGTGGCACCCGGTCGGCGACGACGCCGGCCACGAGCGCCGGGAGCAGCACGCCGATCGCGCTCGCGGTGGTGACGAACGACAGGTCGGCCGGGCCGCCGTCGAGGCGGATGACCTCCCAGACGAGCGCCACCACCCACACCCCGCTGGCGAACGAGCTCGCGGACAGCGAGACGGCCAGCCAGCGGTAGGCCGGCGTGCGGAACGGGGTGAGGGCCCGGGGGAGCCTCCGGCCGACCTCCTGGTCGCCGACCGTGTCCCGGATCGCGTCGGAGAGCGGGTCGGTCATCCCTCCAGCATGCACAGCGACACCGACAGGGCCAACCGGGTTACCGGTCGATCGCCATGCCCACGTCCCATCCACGCCGGTGGGCGAGCAGCCGGACGGTGGTGTCCGAGAAGAACACCGCGTGGATCCGCAGCCGTCGTGCACCCTGGCGCAGCAGGTTGTCCGGTCGCAGGTCGAGGTGCACGAGCCGTTCGCCGCGCACGGCGTCCCCGATCCCCGCCGCGAGGTCGACGAGCTCGGTGAGGGCGGGCCCGCTCCGGCACCACGTGACCGGCCGGGAAGGCCCGGGCGCCCGAGGAGAGCTGGCGCTCCGGGCTGGGTGCCGTCGAGGGCCTCGAGGACGAGCACGCGCCACGTCCCGTCCTCCGCGTCGACGTCGCCGCCACCCACGACCCGGGGGGCGAGCACGCGAGCACGGAGAGGTGGGGGAGCAGCGTTGACTCGCGGGCCACCGCGCCCAGGATGTGCGGGTGGGCCGGCCCCGCCGCCTTGACGAACACCCGTCGCCCGTCCACCAGGTCGACGAGACCGGCGTAGGCCCCGCCGAACCCAGCGTGGCAGCAGGGGTGCGCGGACGGCATCCGGGAATCGTGGGAGACTGGGGGCCAGTGCCCTGACCACCTCCACGCAAGGATCCGCCCACCTCGTGTCACCCCGCGCCCGCACCGTGCTGCAGCCGCACGCCACGCCGCCGGAGGCGATCCGCAACTTCTGCATCATCGCCCACATCGACCACGGCAAGTCCACCCTCGCCGACCGGATGCTGCAGATCACCGGCGTCGTCGACGACCGGGCGATGCGTGCGCAGTACCTCGACCGGATGGACATCGAGCGCGAGCGCGGCATCACGATCAAGAGCCAGGCCGTGCGGATGCCGTGGGAGGTCGACGGCGCGCCGGTCGTCCTCAACATGATCGACACCCCCGGCCACGTCGACTTCACCTACGAGGTGAGCCGCAGCCTCGCCGCGTGCGAGGGCGCCGTGCTCCTCGTCGACGCCGCCCAGGGCATCGAGGCCCAGACCCTCGCGAACCTCTACCTCGCGATGGAGAACGAGCTCACGATCATCCCGGTGCTCAACAAGATCGACCTGCCGGCCGCCCAGCCGGAGAAGTACGCCGAGGAGCTCGCGCACCTCATCGGCTGCGAGCCGGAGGACTGCTTCCGGGTGTCGGGCAAGACCGGCGCGGGCGTGGAGCCGCTGCTCGACGAGATCGTCCGCCAGATCCCGCACCCGTCCGGCGATGCCGGCGCCCCGGCGCGCGCGATGATCTTCGACTCGGTCTACGACACCTACCGCGGCGTCGTCACCTACGTCCGGGTCATCGACGGCAACCTCAACCCGCGCGAGCGCATCGTCATGATGTCGACGCGCGCCACGCACGAGCTGCTCGAGATCGGCGTCATCAGCCCCGAGCCGGTGCCGGGCAAGGGCCTGGGCGTCGGCGAGGTGGGCTACCTCATCACCGGGGTCAAGGACGTGCGCCAGAGCCGCGTCGGCGACACCGTGACGAATGCCGGCAAGCCCGCCGCCGATGCGCTCGGCGGCTACCGAGACCCCAAGCCGATGGTCTTCTCGGGTCTGTTCCCGCTCGACGGGTCCGACTACCCCGACCTGCGCGAGGCCCTCGACAAGCTGAAGCTCAACGACGCCGCGCTCGTCTACGAGCCCGAGACCTCCGTGGCGCTCGGCTTCGGCTTCCGCTGTGGCTTCCTCGGCCTGCTCCACCTCGAGATCGTCCGCGAGCGGCTCGAGCGCGAGTTCGACCTCGAGCTCATCTCGACCCAGCCCAACGTCGTGTACGACGTCTCGATGGACGACGGCACCGAGATCACCGTGACCAACCCCAGCGAGTTCCCCGGGGGCAAGATCGCCGAGGTCCGCGAGCCCAAGGTGCGCGCGACGATCCTGGCGCCGAGCGAGTTCATCGGCGCGATCATGGAGCTCTGCCAGGGCAAGCGGGGGACCCTGCTCGGCATGGACTACCTGTCCGAGGAGCGCGTCGAGATGCGCTACACGCTGCCGATGGCCGAGGTCGTCTTCGACTTCTTCGACCAGCTCAAGTCGCGCACCCGCGGGTACGCCAGCCTCGACTACGAGCCCGACGGCGACCAGGCCGCCGACCTCGTCAAGGTCGACATCCTCCTCCAGGGCGAGACCGTCGACGCGTTCTCCGCGATCGTCCACAAGGACAAGGCCTACGGCTACGGCGTCATGATGGCCGGGAAGCTCAAGGAGCTCATCCCGCGGCAGCAGTTCGAGGTGCCGATCCAGGCCGCCGTCGGCGCCCGGGTGATCGCCCGGGAGAACATCCGCGCCATCCGCAAGGACGTCCTCGCCAAGTGCTACGGCGGCGACATCTCCCGCAAGCGCAAGCTCCTCGAGAAGCAGAAGGCGGGCAAGAAGCGGATGAAGAACATCGGCTCGGTCGAGGTACCGCCCGAGGCCTTCATCGCCGCCCTCACCTCCGACGGCGCCGGCGCGCAGGCGACCAAGAAGTAGCCCCGGGTGCAGGCGCCGGACACCCCGAGCCGCGCGCTGGTCCCGGCGTCCGCCCTGCTCTGGGGGCTGCAGTTCGCGTTCCTCAACCCGGCGATCGGCCTCATCCTCGTCACGCTGTACGACGCGACGCCCGGCGAGGTCGGGCTGGCCCTGGCCGCGTACAACGTCAGCGGCTTCGTCTCCACGCTCGTCGTGCCGACACGTGCCGACCGCTCCGGCGACTACCTCGTGCCGATGCTCTGGTGCGGGATCTTCACCGTCGCCCTGACGACGGCCCTGGCGCTCTCGACCTCGCTGCCGCCGGCCGTCCTGTCCCTCGTGGCGCTCGGCGGGCCCGCGGGGGTCGGCATCGGGCTGCTCTTCGCGCACCAGCGGTCCTCGGGCGCCGGGGTCCCGGAGGTCATGCGGACCCGCGCGGTGTTCTCCTTCGCGTGGGTCGCGGGACCGCCCGTCGCGGCGTTCCTCATGGGGCTGCTCGGGAACCGCTCGATCCTCTGGGCGATCGCCGGGATCGCCGTCGCGGGCATGGCGGTGACCTGGGCGATGATCCGTGAGCGGGCCCCGTCGGCGCGGCCCGCCACCGCTGCGGGGCCTGGCGACCGTCTCCTGGACGCCGTGCGTCGCCCGGGTGTGCCGCTGCTCATCGTGGCGCTCGTGCTCCTCATGGCGGCGAACAGTGCCTCCGTGTCGGCGCTGCCACTTCTCGTCACCCAGCAGCTCGGGCTCGACGTCATCTGGAGCGGCATCGCGCTCGGGGTGGCGGCCGCCCTGGAGATCCCGGTCCTCATCGTGCTCGGCCAGGTGGCGAGCCGGTACGGCCAGCGGCGGCTCGTCGCCGGCGGGTGCCTCGCCGGAATCGCCTACTTCGCCGCGATGACGGTGTGCACCGGGCCGGTCGTGCTCGTCAGCGCCCAGCCCCTCAACGCCGTGTGCGTCGCGACCGTCTCGGGCATCGGGCTGACTCTCGTGCAGGACGTCGTCGGCCGCCCGGGCCTGGCGTCCTCGCTGTTCATGAACACCACCCGCGTCGGCGCCATCATCGCGGGGCCCGTGCTGGCCATCGGCGGCCTGGGTGGACCCGGCTACAGCGGGGTCTTCGCCGTCTGCGCCGCCCTGGTGGTCGTCGGGCTGGGCATGCTCGTCCTCGAACGCTCGCGCTCGCGGAGCCGTGCCGTTCCCGGGCGGCCCTAGCCGGGCGAGCGCTCGGCGATGCCGCGCAGCCGCTCGACGTAGGCGGCCCACCACTCCTCGTCGACGTCGGGCAGGTTGGTCAGGCCGTCCCGGAGCCCGCGACGGCCATCGAGCTGCTCGCGCAGGATGTCGACGTGCCCGGCGTGCCGGGCGGTCTCGACCGCCATGTGCACGAGCAGGTGGTGCAGGTCGGTGTCGGGCCGGCGCCACCACGGCACGTGCGCGGGCGCGTCGAGGGGGAGCGGCTCGATCGTCTCGTCGGCGAACGCCGTGACGCTGCGGTAGAGGTCGAGCACCTGCTCGGGCGACTCGTCCTCGGTCGCCCACATGTCGTCGTTGGGCCCGGCGTCGTCGGCCCAGAACGCCATCTGCTCCGGCCACGGCCGCCCGAGGCAGACGCCGAAGTACTCCGCCTCCACCCCCGCGAGGTGCTTGACGACGCCCAGGAGGTTGGTGCCCGTGGGCGTCAGCGGCATCCGCTGGTCACGCTCGGAGAGCCCGTCGACCTTCCAGAGCACCGCCTCGCGCTGGGCCTTGAGGTACTGCCACGCCGTCGCCTTCGCATCCATACCCCGGAGCATGTCAGCCGGCGGGGACACTCGACTCCTCGACCGGCGGGGCGACCACCGGGCCGTCGCGCCACTCGTGCGGGCGGTGCGCGAGCTCGAGCACCGCGAGCACGTCGCGCGGCCAGACGTCGTCCCCCGTCGTCGCGAGGTCGGCGAGCGACCACCACCGGATGTCGGCCACCGTCAGCTGCTCCTCCTCGGTGTGCGCCGTGGTGTCGACCTCGAAGGCCGGCACGCGCACGACGTAGAACACCTCGGTCTGGTCGACGACCTTGTCGCTGTAGCCGTGCACGACGAGGCGGGTGAGCAGCGGCCCGTCGAGGTCACCGGCATCCACGACGAGGCCGGTCTCCTCCCACAGCTCGCGCACCGCCGCCTCGAGGTCGCTCTCGCCGGGGTCGACACCGCCGCCGGGGGTCACCCACCAGTGGGTCACGGGGTCCAGGCCGAGGTCGGAGTCGAGGAAGAGCAGCATCCGGTCCTGCTCGTCGAGCACGAGGACACGCACGGCCCGGCGGTCGTAGCGGGGCCGGTCGGCCGGGGCGGGCACCACGAAGCGGGGCCGACCGGGGAGGGGAGGCGTGGGCATCCCCACACGCTAGCCGCGGCCGGCATACCCGCCGGTAACATCGCGGACGTGCCCGACACCTACGCGCTCTACCGCAGCCTCGCGACCCGGCCCCTCGGCAAGCGCGTCTTCTCGACGCTCTTCGCGCGCAAGGCGCCGTACTTCCGCACCGTGCGACCGCAGGTGCGGGACGTGCGTCCGCACCACGCCGAGCTGACGGTCCGCAAGCGCCGGGCCGTGCACAACCACCTCGGGACCGTCCACGCGATCGCCGTGTGCAACGGCCTCGAGGCGGCCATGGGGCTGCTCGCCGAGGCGACGACCCCGCGGGGGCGCCGGTGGATCCCCAAGGGGATGACGGTGTCCTACCTCGCGAGGTCGACGACCGACCTGCTGTGCGTCGCCGAGACCGACCCGGCCGACTGGGCCGAGGTGGGCGACGTGCCCGTGCGGGTCCGGGCCGTGCGCACGGACGGCACGGTCGTCGTCGAGGGCGTCATCACGATCTACGTCAGCGAGAAGCCGGCTCGGTGAGCCGGGAGCGCAGGCGCTCGACCTCCTGCGCCGACCACCCCCGGTCGCGCAGCCACCCCTCGGCCCCGCCCCACCCCTCGTACACGGCGTCGAGGATGGCCTCGATCGACTCCGCGCGGGGCAGCTGGTCCTCGAGGTCCTGCGTCGCGAGCGCGGCGCCGTACGACTCCCGCGGCATGAGCCGACCGATGATCTCCCGGATCCGCTCGGCCGTGAGCACGTAGTCGGCGACGATCTCCTCGCGGGGCACACCGGCCACGTCGAGGGCCATCGCGACGACCGTGCCGGTGCGGTCCTTGCCCGCCGCGCAGTGCACCACGGTCGCGCCCTCGGCGTCGGCGACGACGCGCAGCGCGGCGGCCACGGAGTCGGGACGGCGCGAGAGGTAGCCGAGGTAGTGCTCGGCCCAGAAGCGTGCGTCCCGCGGCCGCTCGTCGGGCTCCGGCACCGCGAGGGCCCGCTCGCCGACCTCCTGGACGGTCTCGCCCGGGCGCTTCTCCTCGATGAGCGAGTGGTGGTGGTGCGTCAGCGCCTCGACCCGGTGCAGCGGGCCGGGGCCCTCGACGTGCACCTCGGTGTCGGTGCGCAGGTCGACGACGTCGGTGACCCCGAGCTCGTCGACGAGACGCGCGACGTCGGCGTCGGTGAGGTCCTGGAGGTTGTCGGAGCGGATGAGGCGGCCGGATGCCGTGCGCCCCCCGTCGCGCGTCGGGAGCCCGCCCAGGTCCCGCATGTTCACCAGGCCGTCGAGGTCGATCCAGCGCTCGCTCACCGGGTCATCGTAGGTCGGCGGGGTGGACGACAATGGGCCGGTGCCCCGACTGCCCGACGGCGACCCCGCGCCCGCGTCCGGCGAGCTGCCCGACGCCGCGCTCGCCACCCTCGCGGACACCCGCCTCGGCATCTACGTGCACGTCCCCTACTGCTCGGTCCGCTGCGGGTACTGCGACTTCAACACCTACACGCTGACCGAGCTCGGCCCCGGGGCCTCGACCGCGACGTTCGCCGACCAGGCCCTCGCGGAGCTCGACCTCGCGGTGGGCGTCCTCGGCGAGCACGCCCGGCCCGTCGACACCGTCTTCGTCGGCGGGGGCACGCCCACGCTCCTGCCGGCGGCCGACCTCGTGCGGTGCGTCGACGGCATCCGGCAGCGCTTCGGACTCGCGCCCGACGCCGAGGTGACGACCGAGGCCAATCCCGACTCGGTGACGGCCGCCGACCTCGAGGAGCTCGCCGCCGGCGGGTTCACCCGCGTGTCGATCGGGATGCAGTCGGTCGTGCCCCACGTGCTGCGCACCCTCGAGCGCACCCACGACCCCGCCCGCGTCACCACCGCGGTCGCCGGGGCGAAGGCGGCCGGCCTCGCGACGAGCGTCGACCTCATCTACGGAACGCCCGGCGAGAGCCTGTCCGACTGGCGGGCCAGCCTCGACGCCGCAGTCGCGCTCGAGCCCGACCACGTCTCGGCCTACGCCCTCGTCGTCGAGGAGGGCACCCGGCTGGCGGCGCAGGTTGGTCGCGGTGAGGTGGCGATGCCCGAGGGCGACGACGAGGCCGACAAGTACGAGCTGGGGGACGAGGTGCTCGGGGCGGCGGGGTTCGACTGGTACGAGGTGAGCAACTGGTCGCGCACCGAGGCCGGACGCTGCCGGCACAACGAGGGCTACTGGCGTGGTGACGCGTGGTGGGGTGTCGGTCCCGGCGCCCACAGCCACGTCGGCGGTGTGCGGTGGTGGAACGTCAAGCACCCGCGCACCTACGCCGCTCACCTGGGCGCGGGCACCTCGCCCGCGGCGGGGCGCGAGACGCTCACGGCGGAGCAGCGCCACGACGAGGAGGTGCTGCTGCAGGTCCGGCTGCGCGAGGGACTGCCGGTGTCGGCGTTGCACGACGACGGCCGCGCCGCCGTCGCGGGCCTCGTCGGGGACGGGCTCGTCGACGGCCGCGCGGCCGTGCGTGACCGGAGGGTCGTGCTCACCCGGCGCGGTCGGCTCCTCGCGGATGCCGTCGTGCGCCGCCTCCTCGGGGTGTGACGGTCAGGCCCTCACTTGGCGATCTGCGGCGTCAGCGGCGGGGTGTACCACTCGCCGTTCTTGGCCTTGACCGCGCCGATGATGTGGACGACGACCGCGAAGATCCAGGCCGCCGCGAAGCTCAGGAACCCGACGAACACGAACATCAACGGGATCGAGATGAGCATGACGATGCCCGCGACGATCTGGACGTTGAGCGCGTTCGCGGAGTGGTGGCGCACGAACGGCCCACGGTCCTTGACCATGAGGTAGATCACGAGCGCGGCGACGAAGCCGAGGGTGCCGCCCGAGAACACGGTGACCCCGAGGGTGATGGCGTGCGAGAGCATGCCCCACGTGCGCTCCTCGCTAGGGTTCATCGGCGTGGGGGACAGCGCCTGGCCGGGGGCTGCGCCGTACGCCGGCGGCTGCTGGCCGGGCTGGGGCGGGCCGTACTGCTGCTGCGCGTAGCCCGCGCCGAACTGCTGCTGCGCGTAGGGCTGGGTGTGGGCCGGGTCGAAGGGCTGGGTGGCCGGCGGCACCGGCTGGGGGGCCGGCGCGCTCGCGGCGGCGGGCGGCGGCGGGGGCGGGGGCGGCGCGGTGGCGGCCTCGGCCGGCTCGGCGGTCGGGTCGGCGGGTCGGTCGTCGGGGCGGGGGGTGGTGTCACTCATCGGTGCTCCTCCATCGGGTGGTCTGCATCCATCAAACACCCGGCGTCGGTGCCGGTCGTGGGGTTCCGGGGTCGAGCCGGGGTCCGGGTCAGGGTCGGCTCAGGGCCGACCCCGACGAAATGCTGTCCCGAGGTGCCCCGGAGCGGCCAGACTGTCGCCATGGAGCTCCTCGACCGCGTGCGTGCGGGGCTCCCCGCTGCCGTCGAGAAGCAGATGTTCGGTGGCACCGGGTTCATGGTCGACGGGGCCCTCGCGTGCTCGGTGGGTCCGCGCGGCCTGCTCGTGCGCGTCGGTGCCGAGCACCAGGCCGACCTCGTGCTGAGCCCCGGCGTCGAGCCGATGGTCATGGGCGGTCGGGTGAGCCGTGGCTGGGTGACCGTCGCGCCGGCCGAGCTCGAGGACGACGAGAGCCTGCGCGAGTGGCTCGCCCGCGGGGTGGAGACGGCGAGGACAGCGGTCAGCCCGGGGCGGTGACGAAGTCGATGAGCTCCTCGACCCGGCCGAGCAGCTCGGGCTCGAGGTCCGCGTAGCCGTCGACCGCGGCCAGCACCCGGCGCCAGGCCAGGGCGAGGTCGGCCTGCGACCGGTGCGGCCAGCCGAGGTGCGCGGCGATGCCGGCCTTCCACGAGGTGCCACGCGGGATGACCGGCCAGGCGTCCATGCCCAGCCGCCGGGGCTTCACGGACTGCCACACGTCGACGTACGGGTGCCCGACGACGAGCAGGTGCGCGGCGTACGGGCGCACCTGCCGGGCGCTCTCGACCACTCTCCACTCCTTGGTGCCCGGCACGAGGTGGTCGACGAGGACGCCCATCCGGCGGCCGGGGCCGGGGGCGAAGTCGCGGACCGCTCCGGCGAGGTCGTCGACGCCGTCGAGCATCTCGACGACGACCCCCTCGACGCGCAGGTCGGCACCCCAGACCTTCTCGACGAGCTCGGCGTCGTGGCGGCCCTCGACGAAGATCCGCGACCCGCTCGCGACCCTGGCCCGCTGCCCCGTGACGGCCCGTGAGCCGCTCGCCGTCCGGGCGGAGGCCGCGCGGGCCTCGGCCAGGCGTGCGTCGGCCCTCGCCCGCGGCGGGGTCAGGGTGACGGGATCGCCGTCGACGAGGAAGCCCGGCCCGAGCCGGAACCCCTTGGTGCGCCCGTGCCGGTCCTCGAGGTGCACGACGTGGATGCCGCCGGCCTTCTCGACCCGCACGACCGCGCCCACCCACCCGGTCTCGACGTCCTCGACGACCGTGCCGGGCTCGGCCGCGAGCTCGACCGAGCGGCCCCGCGGAGGCCGGCGCCAGTCGCCCCCGAGCACGTCGCCGCCGTACCTGTCCGTCACGGCGGCGAGGCTACCGGCATTCGCGCGCGTCGGATGCAGCCCGTAGAATTGGCACTCCGCGCGCGAGAGTGCCAGCACCCGCGCGATGCCGCCCACCCGAGCCGTCCAGGAGGTGACCACCGCATGAGCGAGGACCGCCGCCTGCGTGTGCTGCGCGCCATCGTCCAGGACTACGTCCAGACGTCCGAGCCGGTGGGCTCCAAGACGCTCCTCGAGCGGCACCACCTCGGCGTGTCGGCCGCGACCGTGCGCAACGACATGGCCGCCCTCGAGGAGGAGGGGCTCATCGCCGCTCCCCACACGAGCGCAGGCCGCGTCCCGACGGATGCCGGCTACCGCCTCTTCGTCGACCGGCTCTCGGCGGTGAAGCCGATGAGCTCGGCCGAGCAGCGCGCCATCGGCCAGTTCCTCCAGGGCGCCGTCGACCTCGACGACGTCGTCGACCGCACGGTGCGCCTGCTCGCCTCGCTGACCCGCCAGGTCGCCGTCGTGCAGTACCCCTCGCTCTCGCGCTCCTCGGTGCGCCACGTCGAGCTCGTGCCGATCGGGGGGCGGCGCCTCCTCGTCGTGCTCATCACGACGACCGGCAGGGTCGAGCAGCGCGTCATCGAGGTCGCGGCCGACCTGCTCACCGACGACGGCGAGCGCCTGCTCATGGCCGCCCGCGGCGAGCTCAACCGGGCGACCGGTGGGCGCACCCTCGCCGAGGCGTCCTCCGAGCTCGCCTCGGTGCCCGACGGGCTCGACCCCACGCTGCGCGACCTCGTCCTCGCGATCACCACGGCACTGCAGGACTCCCTCGTCGAGGAGCGCGAGGAGCGCGTCGTGCTCGCCGGCACCGCCAACCTCGCCCGCGTCGGGCCCGACTTCGCGACGAACCTGGGCCCGGTGCTCGAGGCGCTCGAGGAGCACGTCGTGCTGCTCAAGCTCCTCGGCACCATCGCCGAGCAGGGTGACGTCGCCGTGCGCATCGGCCACGAGAACCCGTACGCCGGCCTCCAGGCGACCTCGATGGTGAGCACCGGCTACGGCGCGGGCTCCGACCTCGTCGCGGGGCTGGGTGTCGTGGGCCCGACCCGCATGGACTACCCCACGACGATGGCGGCCGTGCGGGCCGTCGCCACCTACGTCTCGCGGATCCTCGCGGAGTAGGCCACCTCGCTCAGTCCCGGCACCACGACCACCCACCGTCCCGAAGGACCTGCCACCCGTGAACGACTACTACGCCGACCTCGGGGTCGCCCGTGACGCGAGCCCGGAGGACATCAAGCGCGCCTACCGCAAGGCCGCGCGCCGCCTCCACCCCGACGTCAACCCCGGCGCCGAGGCCGAGGAGCAGTTCAAGAAGGTCTCCCAGGCCTACGACGTGCTCTCCGACCCCGACAAGAAGCAGTCCTACGACATGGGCGCCGACCCCTACGGCGCCGGCGCGGCGGGCTTCGGCCAGGGCTTCTCGTTCAGCGACATCATGGACGCGTTCTTCGGCGGTCAGGCCGGCACCGCCGGGCGCGGCCCCCGCTCACGCACGACGCGTGGCCAGGACGCCCTCGTGCGGCTCGACATCGACCTCGGCGACGCCGTGTTCGGCGCCCAGAAGGACCTGACGATCGACACCGCCGTCGCGTGCTCGACGTGCCACGGCGGCGGGATGCAGCCGGGTACCTCGACCCGCACGTGCGACGTCTGCGCCGGGCGCGGCGAGATCCAGCAGGTGCAGCGCAGCTTCCTCGGCCAGGTCATGACGACCCGCCCCTGCATGACCTGCCAGGGCTTCGGCCAGATCATCACCGACCCCTGCTACGAGTGCTCGGGCGACGGCCGGGTGCGCACCAGGCGCACCCTGACGCTCAAGGTCCCCGCGGGCGTCGACACCGGCACCCGCATCCAGCTCGCGGGCGAGGGCGAGGTCGGGCACGGCGCCGGCCCGGCCGGCGACCTCTACGTCGAGGTCGCGGTCAACCGCCACCCCGTCTTCCAGCGCCGCGGCGACGACCTCCACGCGACGATCGAGGTGCCGATGACCGCCGCCGCGCTCGGGGCGACGCTCGCCATGGAGACCTTCGACGGCCAGCGCGACCTCGACGTCCGGCGCGGCACGCAGTCGGGGGACACGCTCACCCTCCGCGGCCTCGGGGTCACCCACCTGCGCGGCACCGGTCGTGGCGACGTCATCGTCCACACGATGGTGCAGACGCCGACCCGGCTCGACCCCGAGCAGGAGGAGCTGCTCCGCCAGCTCGCCAAGGCCCGCGGCGAGGAGCGCCCCGAGGCCCGCGTCACCAACCCGGGCGAGGGCTCGATCTTCGGCAAGCTCCGCGACGCGTTCAAGACCCGCTGAGCCACGGCATCCGACCGGGCGACGACGATGACCCTTCCGCTGCACCTGCTGCCGCACGAGGCGCTCGCCGGCCGCGGGGTGGGTGACGCGGTCGTCCTCGACGGGGCCGAGGGCCGGCACGCCGCGACGGTGCGGCGCACCCGGGTGGGGGAGCACCTGCTGCTCAGCGACGGTGCGGGTCTGCGGGTCGAGGGCGAGGTCGTCGCGGTCGGGTCGGGAACGCTCGACCTGCGCGTGCTCTCGGTGGCGCACGACCCCGAGCCGAGCCCGCGCCTCGTGCTGGTGCAGGCGCTCGCGAAGCACGACCGGGACGACCAGGCGGTCGAGGCGGCCACCGAGTGCGGCGTCGACGAGGTCGTGCCGTGGCAGGCGTCGCGCAGCGTCGTCCAGTGGCGGGGAGAACGCGGCGAGAAGGCGTGGCGCAAGTGGGACGCCGTCCTCGTCGCGGCGACGAAGCAGTCGCGCCGCACCCGCAGACCCGTGCTCGCGCCCACCGCCACGACCGCCGACCTGGCCCGACGCGTCGCCACGGCCTCCGCGGCCTACGTGCTGCACGAGGACGCCCGGATGCCGCTCGCGACGGTGACGCTGCCGGATGCCGGGGACGTCGTGCTCGTCGTCGGGCCGGAGGGCGGGGTGGCGCCCGACGAGCTCGAGGCGCTCGAGGCGGCCGGTGCCGTCGCCGTGCGGCTCGGCAGCACCGTGCTGCGGTCGTCGAGCGCCGGGCCCGCGGCCCTCGCGGTGCTCAGCGCGGCCTCCCGCTGGCGCTGAGCGGTCGGCTCAGACCACGCAGAGCTCGTTGCCCTCGGGGTCGGCCATGACGACGTGGTCGAGGTCGTCGCGGATCGCGTGCTCGGCGAGCACGGTGCCCCCGGCTGCCACGAGGCGTTCGACGGTGGCCTCGATGGCGGCGCGTCGCTCGTCGGCGGGCCGGGCGCGGCCGCCGCTGACCTGGAGGTCGAGGTGGAGGCGGTTCTTCACCGTCTTGGGCTCAGGGACCTTGAGGACCGAGATCCTGGGCCCGACCCCGCCGGGGTCGACGAGCGCCGCCCCGTCGTCCCACTCCTCCTCGGGCACCTCGCACGCGACGAACCAGTCGCGCCAGGTGTCGAAGCCCGGTGGCGGGGGCGACTCGACGTAGCCCAGGGCCGTGCGCCAGAAGGCGGCGACGACCGCGGGCCGGGCCGCGTCGATGGTGATCGTCCAGGGTGTCGTCATGGGTGCTCCTTCGCCGCCGCGTCCGTCGTGCCCAGCGAACACGACACCACCGACATCCGCGCGGTGAGGCTGGGCGCCGGGCTCACCGCACCGTGAACGGCATGGTCGTCTCGGCCGAGACCTTCTGCCCGTCCTCGGCGCTCAGCTCGAAGACCCGCACGGCGTACGACCCCGGCGCCAGGGAGCCGAGCCCGATCTCGTAGGTGCCGCGACCCGGTGCGCCCACCGAGGCCGTGACGAACCCCTCGTCGACGACGTCACCGTTCCGGAGCAGCTCCCACGACACGGTCGCCTCGAAGACGCACGCCTCGCCCGTGACGGTGACCGTCCGTCCGGCGGGCAGCACCTGCCCGCGAGTGGGGGCAGTCACCCAGATCGGCGCGAGGTCCTCGTGGTACAGGTCACGCGACGCCGGTCGGTTGTACGTGCGGTCGACGGGCTGCGTCCCGAACATCGCCTCGGAGCCGTCGGCGAGCTCGAAGCGAACGGGGATCGTGCCCCGTCCGACCGCCGCCTGGGCGGTCCACACGAGCTGCTGCACGGAGACGCGCTCGGTGTCCTCGGGGAAGGCCGTCGTGCCGGGGCCGGACAGGGTGATCGTGATGCGCTCATCCGTCACCGAGACGTCCAGGAGGTCAACGCGGTCCCAGGTGCGCAGGTACCCGTCCGTGCCGGGCGGCACGGCGGTCATCGCCAGCTCGACGGCGGTGCGTGCGCGGACCCGGTCGTCGGCTCCCCGCGTCACCCCCGGGACGGTCAGCCACTCCCGGTGGAGCCGCACCATCCGTGCGTCGTCACCGATGGGCGCGACGTAGTAGACGGGGAGGACCGCGAGCGCCGCGCCCGTCGTGGTGGGCGATGGCGTCGACGGGGTGCTCGTGGGCACCGGAGCGTCGGTCGGGGTGGGGCCCACCGAGGGGCTCGCGGACGGGAGCGGGCGGTCGGTGCCGCCCGGGACGGGCTCCGAGCCGTTCGGGAGCCCGAGCCAGAGGCCGGCCACCACGGCCAGCACCGCGGCGGCGGCCGCGAGCAGCATCCACGACCGGTTCAGTCCCGCCGCGCGGGGCGGGCGGGAGCGCTCGAGGATCTCCTCGAGCCGGTCGCCGGGCTCGATCTCAGCGGCGCGCTCGTCGAGCGCCACCCGAAGGGCGGCGACCGTGCGCTCGTCGTCGTTCATGTCCACTCCGTCCCGAGGCGTAGGGCGGTCAGGCCCCGGCTGGCGTGGGTCTTGACCGAGCCAGCGGAGATGTCCAGGGCTTCGGCGATCTGGGACTCACCGAGGTCGAGGTAGTAGCGCAGGACGAGGACCTCCCGCTGCCGCGCCGGGAGCCGGGCGAGCGCCGCGAGGAGGGAGTCGCGCGACAGGCCGGCCACGGCGGCATCCTCGGCACTGACACCGGTCCGCGTCCCGGGGTCGTCGGGGCCGCCACGCACCGAGGCGGCCCAGCGCTCCTCGACACCGCGGTGACGCAGCGCGGAACGTGCCCGGTTGAGGACGGTCTTGCGCAGGTATGCCGTCGCCGCCACCGGGTCCCGGAGTCCGGACCAGTGCGCGTGCAGGGCCACGAAGGCGTCCTGGACGATCTCCTCGGCCTCGCCGGCGTCGTGGAGGAGCAGCCACGCGAGCCGGACGAGCGGCTGCCAGTGCGCGGCATACAGCTCGGTCACGGCGTCGTCGGCCGAGCGCTGCGCGCTGCCGTGCTCGCCCATGGCCGTCATTGTCATGTGCACTTGACGCCCGAGGGGGTGGTTCGGTTGACCCGGGCCCTAGATTCGGTGGCATGAGCGAGACCACGACCGCCGACTGCCTGTTCTGCCGGATCGTCGCGGGCAGCATCCCCGCCGACGTCGTCGCCGAGAGCGAGCACTCCCTGGCCTTCCGTGACGTCGAGCCGACGGCCCCCACCCACGTGCTCGTCGTGCCGCGACGGCACGTGGCGGACCTGGCCGGCCTCGCCGAGGTGTCCGCCGACGAGCTCGCCGACGTGGTGGCGCTCGCCGCCCGCGTCGCCGAGCAGGAGGGGCTGCCGGGCCACCGCATGGTCGCGAACACCGGGGCGGCCGCGCAGCAGAGCGTCTTCCACGCCCACGTGCACGTCATCGGGGGGCGGACGCTCACCTGGCCCCCCGGCTGAGCCCCGCCGTCTCGTGTGCTCGCCGTCGGTGCGGGCTCGTAGAATGGGCGCACGATGACTGACGCCCATACCGATCGGCCCGGACCCGCTGAGGCGGCGCCCGGGCAGACCCATCCCCACGTCCGCCAGCACACCGTCGTCGTGCCGCCCGAGGTCGCCATGGTGACCCTTCTCGGGCCCCGCGACGAGATGCTCCGCACGATGGAGCGCCAGTTCCCGCACGTGCAGATCCATGTGCGCGGCAACGAGTTCAGCGTGTCCGGGCCCAGCGCCGACGTCGCCCTCGTCGAGCGCCTCATCGACGAGCTGCTCGACGTCATCGACGCCGGCCAGCCGCTCAACCGCGACGCCGTCGAGCGCTCGATCCAGATGCTGCGCGCGCAGACCGTCGAGCGGCCCGCCGACGTGCTGACGATGAACATCGTCTCCAACCGTGGGCGGACGATCCGACCCAAGACCCTGGGGCAGAAGCGCTACGTCGACGCCATCGACGCGAACACGATCGTCTTCGGCATCGGCCCGGCCGGCACCGGCAAGACCTACCTCGCGATGGCCAAGGCCGTCGCGGCGCTGCAGGCCAAGCAGGTCAACCGCATCATCCTCACCCGGCCCGCCGTCGAGGCGGGGGAGCGGCTGGGCTTCCTGCCCGGCACGCTCAACGACAAGATCGACCCCTACCTGCGCCCGCTCTACGACGCGCTGCATGACATGGTCGACCCCGAGTCGATCCCGCGGCTCATGGCGGCCGGCACCATCGAGGTCGCGCCCCTGGCCTACATGCGGGGCCGAACCCTGAACGATGCCTTCATCATCCTCGACGAGGCCCAGAACACCTCGCCGGAGCAGATGAAGATGTTCCTGACCCGCCTCGGCTTCGGCTCGAAGATGGTCGTCACCGGTGACGTCACCCAGATCGACCTGCCCGGAGACACCCGCAGCGGCCTGCGCGTCGTGCGCGACATCCTCACCGACCTCGAGGACGTGCACTTCGCCGAGCTCACCGCCGTCGACGTCGTCCGCCACCGCCTCGTCGGAGCCATCGTCGACGCCTACGGCCGCTGGGACGAGACGCAGCCCCGGGGACCGCGCCGATGAGCATCGACGTCCTCAACGAGACGGAGCTCTCCCTCGACGAGCTCGAGCTCGTCGCCTGCGCCCGCTACGTGATGGCCCAGATGCGGGTGCACCCGCAGGCCGACCTGTGCCTCAAGCTGGTCGACGAGGCCGCCATGGAGACCCTCCACGTGCAGTGGATGGACCTGCCCGGCCCGACCGACGTCATGAGCTTCCCCATGGACGAGCTGCGCCCGGGCCGCGAGGGTTCCGACCCGATGGAGGGCGTCCTCGGTGACATCGTCCTCTGCCCGAGCGTGGCCGCGAAGCAGGCCCGCGACGCCGGCCACGCGACGGAGGAGGAGCTGCTGCTCCTCACGACGCACGGCATCCTGCACCTGCTCGGGTTCGACCACGCGGAGCCGGACGAGGAGAAGGAGATGTTCGAGCTGCAGCGCCAGCTCCTCCTCACCTTCCTCGCCACGCGTGGCCGACCGACCGCCTGAGCCACGAGGACTCCTCACCCATGACCAGGCTCGTCACCCTGGCGGTCATCGCCACCCTCGTCGCGTTCCTCATCGCCACCGCAGAGGCGGCGTTCCAGCGGATGTCGCGCGCCCGCGCCCACGAGCTCCTCGACGAGGGGAGGCCGGGCGCGAAGGCGCTGGTCCGCGTCGTCGAGGACACCGCGGCCTACCTCTCGGTCCTGTCCTTCCTGCGCGTCATCGCCGAGTCGACGGTCGCCGTCATGGTGACCCTCGCCGTCGTCGAGAGGGTCGACGGCACCGTGCGGCCGTTCCTGGTCGCGATCGGGATCATGGCGCTGATCTCGTTCGCGGTGGTCGGCGTCTCGCCGGGCACGCTCGGCGTGCAGCACAGCACGCGCGTCTCGCTCGCGGCCGCGCCGGCGACGGTGTGGCTGCGGCGCGTCCTCGGGCCGTTCAGCAGGCTCCTCATCGCGCTGACGAATGCGGTGACCCCCGGAAAGGGCTTCCGTGACGGGCCGTTCGAGAGCGAGAGCGAGCTGCGCGACCTCGTCGACATGGCCCGCGACTCGGCGCTCATCGAGGCCGGTGAGCGGGAGATGATCCACTCCGTCTTCGAGCTCGGCGACACCCTCGCTCGTGAGGTCATGGTCCCGCGCACCGACATGGTGGCGATCGACGAGGACCGCATGAGCCGGCAGGCGATGAGCCTGTTCCTGCGCTCGGGCTTCTCGCGGATCCCGGTGCTGGGGCGCGACGTCGACGACGTCGTCGGTCTGCTCTACCTCAAGGACGTCATCCGCCGGCTCAACGCCGACCCCGACGCCGGGTCGGTGCCGGTCACCGAGCTGATGCGACCGATGCCGTTCGTGCCCGAGAGCAAGCCCGTCGACGACCTGCTCCGCGAGATGCAGCGCGACCAGACCCACTTCGCCGTCGTCGTCGACGAGTACGGCGGTACGGCGGGGCTCGTGACGATCGAGGACATCCTCGAGGAGATCGTCGGGGAGATCACCGACGAGTACGACCGCGAGGCGCCCGAGGTCGAGGACCTCGGCGATGGCCGTGTGCGCATCGCGGCGACGATGCACGTCGACGACCTCGGCGAGCTCTACGACGTCGCCCTCGACGAGGACGAGGTCGACACCGTCGGCGGGCTCATCGGCAAGACGATCGGCCGCGTGCCGATCCTCGGGTCCACGTGCGAGGTGGCAGGGTTGCGCCTGACCGCCGAGCGGATGTCGGGACGCCGCCACCGGATCGCCACCGTCGTCGTGGAGCGCGTCGAGCCGGCGACTGCCGGCGCCGAGACCCAGGAGCGAGCCGGATGAGCGAGCACGAGCAGCAGTACCTCGCGGGGTTCGCGTGCCTCATCGGCCGGCCGAACGCCGGCAAGTCGACGCTCACCAACGCCCTCGTGGGCACCAAGGTCGCGATCACGTCGAGCAAGCCCCAGACCACGCGGCACACGATCCGCGGGATCGTCACCACCGAGCACAGCCAGCTCATCCTCGTCGACACCCCGGGGCTGCACAAACCCCGCACGCTCCTCGGCCAGCGGCTCAACGACCTGGTGCGCGAGACGCTGCTGGAGGTCGACGTCATCGGGTTCTGCCTGCCCTCCGACCAGCGGATCGGTCCCGGTGACCAGTACATCGCCGCCGAGCTCGCCGAGCTCAAGCGCGGCAAGAGCACGCCGGTCGTCGCGATCGCGACGAAGTCGGATGCCGTCGACCGCCAGCGCCTCGCGGAGCACCTCATCGCCATCGACCGGCTCGGCGACTGGGCCGACATCGTGCCCTGCTCGGCGACGCGCGGAGACCAGGTGGAGGACGTCGCCGGTGTGCTCTCGGGCCACCTGCCGCCCTCGCCCGGGCCGCTGTACCCCGACGGCCAGCTCACCGACGAGCCCGAGCTCGTGATGATCGCCGAGCTCGTGCGCGAGGCGGCGCTCGAGGGGGTGCGCGACGAGCTGCCCCACAGCCTGGCCGTCGTCGTCGAGGAGATCGTGCCGCGTGAGGGCCGCAGCGAGGACAACCAGCTGCTCGACGTCCGGGTCAACGTCTTCGTCGAGCGCGACTCCCAGAAGGCCATCGTCATCGGGCGCGGCGGCTCGCGGCTGCGCGAGGTCGGCACGAACGCCCGCCGCGGCATCGAGGCCCTGCTCGGCGAACGGGTGCACCTCGACCTCCATGTCAAGGTGGCCAAGGACTGGCAGCGCGACCCGAAGCAGCTCGGGCGCCTCGGCTTCTGACGCCGACCCCTTGACGCCGGCCACGGCATCCGGCGGTGGCCGTGGCGGATGGTGACGGGGGTCAGAGACCGCTGATCCGCGCGACGGCGTTGGCGCGGCTCGTCGCCCCCAGCCGCCGCGTGATCTCGCTGACCTCGGCCGAGACGGTGCGCTCCGAGACCCTCAGCTCCCGGGCGATCTGGCGGTCGGTGGCGCCGCGGAGCAGGAGCTGCGCCACCTCGACCATGCGCGGGGTGAAGGGCGGCGGCTCGTGCGGTGCCAGCACCGGTTCGGCCACGTCCCAGATCCGCGCGACCGTCTCGGAGGCCCGTTGGACGAGGTGCGGGTCGGAGGTCACCCACCACGCATCACCGACGGGGTCGCGCAGCACCGCCCGGCGACCGTCGACGACGGCCAGGGGCTGCGCGGCGGGGCCGCTGCGCACGGTGGGGAGGATGCTCGAGGCCAGCGGGCACCGCACGAGCCCGGTCGGGTGCACCACGACCCGCAGGTCGGTGCCGCGTCGCGGGGTGCGGGAGCGGACGTGGGCGATGTCGCGGATCTCGGCGAGCGTGACGTGGTGGAACATCGCCAGCACGCTGGTCGCCGTCTCGGCGAGCACACGGGTCAGGCCGACACCGGGATCGCTGCCGACCCGGGTCAGGCGGGGGTCCTGCGCGTGGATGAGCCCACGGGTGAACGGGAAGAACGCCCAGCGGTCGGAGGGTCCGGCCTGCCCCGTCATCCGCCCTCCTCGACTCCTCGTCCGGTACCGCTGGTCCGGTCGACCCGTCCCGCCACCGTACCTTCGGTGGCCCGCTACGCCGCCCCGTTGATGCGGGCGATCGCGTGCGCGCGCCCGGTCGCGCCGAGACGGCGGCTGATCTCCTTGACCTCGGCCGAGACGGTGCGCACCGACAGGTGCACCGCCTCGGCGATCTCCCGGTCGGTGCGGCCCGTCGCCAGGTGGGCGCCGACGAGGGCCATCCTCCGGGTGAAGGGCGGGTCCTCGCCGGCGGGGACGGCGGGGATGGCGGCGGCCCACTCCGCCTCGAAGTAGGCCGTGCCACGGTCGACGACGTCGGGGTCGTCGGAGGTCCAGATCGTGTGTGCGTGTGCGTCATTGACCACGACCAGCCGTCGGTCGATGACCATGAACGGGTCCATGACGGGGCCGACGCGGATGTCCGGCGCGACGGAGGTCAGCAGCGGACTGCGCAGGAGGGCCCCGCGCGAGTAGATGGGCCGGGACTCGAGGCCGCGGACGCCGATCTCCTCGACCTCGGCGAGCATGGTCAGCAGGTCGCCGGCCGAGGCCGCGCGCTGCATGTTCCAGACGCTGTGACGGGTGTCGTCGGCGAGGTGCCGCATGATCGCTTCGGCCTGCGACATGTCGCCGAGCCGCCGCAGGACCGGGCTGCCGGCGTCGATGAGCTCGTGCAGCCATGCGACGAACGCCCAGCGGGGGACGTCGTCGTCGGGTGTCGCCGGGCTCACCTGTGGCCCCCTTCGGTCGTGGTGGGGGCCCCTCGGCGTCCCCGTGCGCGAGCCCCATCGTCTCGCATCCGGCCCTCGCTCCGGTCCCCGGGTGCGGACCCACGGCATCCGGCATGCGGGATCCGGCATCCGCACGTTGCGAGAACTCGCAAGCTGCTGGCATCGGTCGTCGTCGTTGGCGACAGTGGTGCTCGCGGCGGGCCCGGTCTCGACCGGGCCGCCGCACCACGGTCCGTGCAGCGGCCGGTGGCGGCCCTGGTGCCCGGTGGGCGGGCACCAGGGTCCCGCCCTGCCGGGCGGACCGTCGTCCGGCACGGACGCGTCGAACCGGGGAGGGGGAGGCGCGTCCGTGCCGGGCTCTTCGTCCTCGGTGCTCCGGCCTGCTCGGCGCGCGCGATGATGGGTGCGTGCGGCGGATCACGGGACCCCTCGTCGCGGCGGCGGCCGCGGTGGTCGCGGTGGTCTCGGTGGTCGGAGGGTGCACGGTGCGGGGCGCGTCGGATGCCGCGCCGACCAGGCCCTCGGTGGGTGCCACCCAACTCCGCACGGCGCAGGCCGCGCTCGACGAGGCGCTGCGCGACGCCGCGTGGGCGAACGACGTGGAAGCGGCCCGTCGGCTGGTGGCCCGGGGCGCCGACGTCGACGCCGAGGACGACACCCAGCAGTCGGCCTACCTCGTCGCGACGAGCGAGGGTCACCTCGAGCTGCTCGAGGTGACCCTCGAGGCCGGTGCCGACGTCGGCGCGAAGGACAGCTGGAACGGCACCGGGCTCATCCGGGCGGCCGAGCGCGGTCACGACCTCGTGGTGGGACGGCTGCTCCGGGCGGGGATCGACCATGACCACGTCAACCGGATCGGCTACCAGGCGGTGCACGAGGCGGTGTGGTTCGGGGCGGACGCGGCATCCGAGCTCGCGACCCTGCAGGTGCTCGTGGCCGGTGGCGTCGAGCTGGACCGGCCGTCCGTCTCGGAAGGGCTGACACCGCTCCAGATGGCGCGCGAGCGGGGGTACCGCACACTGGAACGCGTGCTCGATGCCGCGGACCGCCACCAGCCCTCGGCCGACCCGGATGCCGCGCTGCTCACCGCCGCATCCACCGGGGACGCGGATGCCGTCGCGCTGGCGCTGCGCGACGGGGCTCGCATCGAGGCGCGTGACGGGTCGGGGAGGACTGCCCTGCTTCTCGCGTCGACGGGGGACCACGTCGAGGCGGCACGGGTGCTCGTCGCACTCGGGGCGGACCCCGACGCCCTCGACGACCAGCACGACACCCCGTGGCTCGTCACCGGGGTCACGGGGAGTGTCGACATGCTCGAGACGCTGCTGCCGGCGCGGCCGGACCTTCGCGTGGTGAACCGGTTCGGCGGGGTGTCGGTGATCCCGGCGTCCGAGCGGGGACATGTCGAGTACGTCCGGCGGGTCGTGACGACCGGGATCGACCTGGACCACGTCAACCGGCTCGGGTGGACGGCCTTGCTCGAGGCGGTGATCCTCGGCGACGGGGGAGCGCGACACCAGGAGGTCGTGCGGATCCTGCTCGACGCCGGTGCGGACGCGTCCATCGCGGATCGTGACGGGGTGACGGCGCTGGAGCACGCGGAGCGGTCCGGCTACGCGGAGCTGGGCCGGATCCTGCGCGAGCACGACTGAGGGAGGTCGTGTGCAGGCCGCCCCCGGAGCGTTCGGCGGCGAAGGCATGGCGCGCGGGTTCCGCTGCGGTCGTCCACAGTTCGCGTCACGGACGTGCGTCGTCCACAGCGTGGTCACCTGCGCGGACCTGCTGTCGGTGGTCCCGCCTAGGGTCTTCTCATGGCGGGGGAGACGGTGGTGGCGAGGCGGGTCGGGGACCCGGTTGCCGGTGTGCCACAGCCTGGTTCGGAAACCGAGCAGGCACCGGGAGGGGTGGGCGCCGCGGGTCCGGTGGTGGCGTTTCGGGCGTGGCTGGGCTGCGGTGGAGGTGTCCGGGTTGAGTGACGCGGACCGGGTGGACCTGGTCGCGGAGCTGGAGCGGGTGAAGGGATCGGCGTCGGCGGTGCAGGCGCGGGCGACGGACGCGTTGCGCCGCTCTCGGGAGGTCGGTGCGCCGCGGGATGTGGCGCGGTCGGTGGGTGCGCAGGTGGCGTTGGCGCGGCGGGAGTCCCCGTGCCTGGGGGACCGGTTCGTGGGGTTGTCGCGGGCGTTGGTGCACGAGATGCCGGCGACGATGGCCGCCCTGGCCTCCGGGGAGATCTCCGAGCGGCACGCGGTGGCGGTGGTGCAGGCCACCGCCTGCCTGTCCCGCGCGGACCGGGCCGAGGTGGACCGCCGGGTCGCTCCGGTGCTGGGCCGGCTCGGGGTGGCCGGGGCCGGGCGGGCGGCGGCGCGGGTCGCGGCCGAGCTGGACGCGGCCTCGGTGGTGGCCCGGATGGAGGCCGCGGTGGCCTCGCGCCGGGTCACGGTGCGGCCGGCCCCGGACGGGATGGCGTACCTGTCCGTGCTGGGCCCGCTGACGGAGGTGGTGGGGGCGCACGCGGCGCTGCTGGCCCGCTCCCGCGCGGTGCTGGCCGGGCAGTGCCCCGACGAGGCCCCCGACGGCAGAGGTGCCGGGGCGGTCGCCGCCGACGCGGCGCTGCGGCTGCTGTCCGGGCGCGCCGTGGGGCAGGTGCAGCCGGTGGAGGTGCACCTGGTGATCACCGACCGGGCCCTGCTCGGCCTTGGCGACCCGACACGGTCGGTGTTCGAGCCGGCCCGCGTCCCCGGCCACGGCAGCGTGCCGGCCCCGGTCGCCCGCGCCCGGCTACGCGACGGACTCGACCAGCCGGTCCGGCGGCCGCCAGCCGCGGCGGCGACAGCCCGGGCGGCGGGCGCGCCGCGAGCGTGTGGGTGCGGCGGCTGTACACGACCCCGGGCGGGCGGGACCTGGTCGCGATGGACTCCCGCCGTCGGGTGTTCGCTGGGCTGCTGCGCCGGATGCTGGTGCTGCGCGACGACGTGTGCTCCACCCCGTGGTGCCAGGCGCCGGTGGTGCACGCCGACCACACCACCCCGGTGCGAGGTGGGGGCCGCACCGCCTGGGCCAACGGCGACGGCAGGTGCGCCCGCTGCAACCAGGCCAAGGAGGCCCCCGGCTGGGCGGTGCGGGTGACCCACCCCGGACCCGCCCCGGGAGTCCCGCGCAAGCGTCGACCGGCCACGTCGGCCCGCCGGCGCGGAGGGTCGCCGCCACGGCACCGGCCGCGCGAGCTCGAGGTCATCACCCCGACCGGGCACCGCTACCGCAGCCACGCGCCACCGCTGACCGGGTGGGGCTGGCAGCCCACCCGCCCACCGAAGCGACCCCTCACGGCATCCCGACTCGAGCGACACCTGGTCGACCTGCTCGCAGCAGCCTGACCGTGGCCGTGCGTGACGCCCGCATCGTGAGCCGGGCGACCGGCATCCGGACCGCTCTCTAGACTGGACCCATGCGAATCGGAGTCTTCGGCGCGACCGGGCAGGTCGGCAACGTCATGCGCACCCTTCTCGACGAGCGGGGCTTCCCCGTCGACGAGATCCGCTACTTCGCCTCCGCTCGGTCCGCGGGCACCACGCTGCCGTGGAAGGGCGAGGAGATCACGGTCGAGGACACCGCGACCGCCGACTTCTCGGGCCTCGACGTCGCCCTGTTCTCCAACGGCGGGTCGACGTCCCGCGAGTGGGCGCCTCGCGTCGCGGCCGCCGGTGTGATCGTCGTGGACAACTCCAGCGCCTGGCGCAAGGACCCCGACGTCCCGCTCGTCGTGTCGGAGGTCAACCCCGAGGACCTCGACGACATCCCGAAGGGCATCGTCGCCAACCCCAACTGCACGACGATGGCCGCGATGCCGGTGCTCAAGCCGCTCCACGACCTCGCCGGGCTCGTCCGCCTCCACATCAGCAGCTACCAGGCCGTCTCCGGCTCGGGCGGCGTCGGCCTCACCGAGCTCGACAGCCAGCTGCGCGGTGGCTACGCCGTGGGCGACCCCAAGGACCTCGCCCTCGACGGCTCGGCCCTCACGCTCCCGGACCCGAAGGTCTACGCCGTCCCGGTCGGGTTCAACGTGGTCCCGCTCGCCGGGTCCATCGTCGACGACGGCTCGCTGGAGACCGACGAGGAGCAGAAGCTGCGCAACGAGTCGCGCAAGATCCTGCACATCCCTGGCCTGCGCGTCTCGGGCACGTGCGTGCGCGTCCCGGTCTTCTCCGGCCACAGCCTCGCGATCCACGCCGAGTTCGACCGGGACATCAGCCCCGAGCAGGCGCTCGAGGCGCTCGGCAAGGCTCCCGGCGTCGTCGTCACCGACGTGCCCAACCCTCTGCAGGCGACCGGGCGCGACGACGTCTACGTCGGCCGCGTCCGGGCCGACCAGGCCGCTCCCGACGGCAAGGGCCTCAACCTCTTCGTCGTGGGCGACAACCTCCGCAAAGGCGCGGCGCTCAATGCCGTGCAGGTCACCGAGGAGCTCCTCAAGCGCCGTTGACGCGTGCGCCGGGCGACCCGCGCACCTACAGTGGCGCCATGGCCACCGAGGACGAGTTCCATGCCGCCGCAGAGGCCGTCAAGGGCCTCGCGCGCGACCCCGGCAACGACACGAAGCTGCGGCTCTACGCGCTGTACAAGCAGGCGACCGAGGGCGACGTCACCGGCAAGCGGCCTGGCTTCACCAACCCGGTCGGTCGCGCCAAGCACGACGCCTGGGCCGCGGTGCAGGGCACGAGCGAGGACGACGCCCGCGCCGACTACGTCGCGCTCGTCCGTTCGCTCGGCGCCTGACGGACCGTCAGTCGCGGGGCAGGTCCGTCACCCGGTAGGTCCAGGTCTGGGTCACCTCCATGCCCACCTTGAGGTAGAGGTCGAGCGCCCCCGTGCGTGAGTCGGTCGAGAGCTCGTTGCTCGTCGCCCCCCGCTCGCGCGAGTTGCGGAAACCGTCGGCGAGCAGCGCCTGAGCGAGGCCGCGACCGCGGTGCGCCCGGTCGACCGCGAGCTGGTGCACGTAGCCGCAGCGCGTCGTGTCGAGGATCGTGAACGCGACCCCGACCACGGTCCCGTCGTGCTCGACGAGGCGCAGCTGCCACGGCTCGGTGCCCGGCCGGTGCAGGGTCGTGGACGCCCAGTCGTCGAAGGTCTCGGGGGCTCGCCCCTCCCACTCCCCGAACGCGTCCTGCACGACCCGGTGGGCCGCCCGTGCCCGGGCCTCCCCGTCCACCGTGACCAGCGAGTACCCCTCGGGCAGCTCACGGTCCGCCACGTCGCGCCCCTCGGGGAGCTGGAGCACCCACGCCGTGTGCCCCGCGCGGTAGCCCCGAGCGGCGAGGAAGCGGTCGGCCATCGACCCGTCGGGGACGTTCTGACCGACTCCGACGGCGCCCATCGCCGCGGCCCGCGCCTCGGACCACCCCGCCAGCCACGACCCGACGCCGCGCCCCCTCGCCTCCGGCAGCACGGCACCCTCCGCCTTGCCACCTCCGCGAGTCACCTCGGCGGCCCCCAGCAGGCGGTCGCCCTCGAGGACCCCGATGCTGTCGCGGGCCAGGTCGAAGCTCGGCCTCGCCCAGTCGCCCTCGATGTCCTCGCGCTCGATGGCGAGGATGCCGGCGTCGGCCAGCTCGTCGGCGGCGTACACGGCGTACGCCGCGTCGAGGTCGTCGGGGGTCAGCGGGCGGGCGCTCAGCCCGGGCGCTAGGTCCGTGACGTGCATGGACGTCAGCATGGCCGACGCGACGGCGCGGGGCACCCGGATTTCCGCGGCGTCGCCACTTGACGCACGGCGCGCGGCGATGTGCAATATATTGCATGCCGATCCCTGTGGCGCGGGAGACCGTCCAGCGCTCCCTCCTCCGCGACGACGTGTACACGCGGCTGCGCGACGCCATCGTCGACGGCACCCTGGCCCCGGGCGAGCAGCTGCGCGACGGTGACCTCGCCGCGTGGCTCGGGGTGAGCCGCACCCCGGTGCGCGAGGCCCTCCAGCGGCTCGCGCGGGCCGGCCTGGTCCACACGACCCCGGGCCGCTCGACGACCGTCGCGAGCCTCCACCGTCGCGACATCGGCAACGCCCAGGTCGTCGTCGCCGCGATGCACCGCCTGGCCGTCGAGGAGGCCGTCGGCCGGCTGACCGCGGCCGACCTCGACGCGATGCGCGCTGCCAACGAGCGCTTCGCCGACGCGCTGCGCCGCGGGGACGTCGACGGCGCACTCGCCGCCGACGACGACTTCCACGGCATCCCCGTCGCCGCCGCCGCCAACACCGCGATCGAGACGGTGCTCGACCAGTTCACGCCGGTGCTCCGGCGGCTCGAGCGGCTCCGGTTCGCCTCGCTCACCGGTCGTGCCTCGGTGACCCTCCACGCCCGGCTCGTCGACCTGTGCGAGGCCGGCGACACCGTGGCCGCGGCCCACGTCTCCCACGAGACCTGGGAGACCCTCCGGCCGCTGCTCGACTCCCTCCCGCTCGACGACAGCGACGACGACAGCGACAACGACGACACCGACGAACCGACGCACCCCGAGGACACCCCATGAAGCTCCACGAGTTCCCCCGCCACCCGCTGACCTTCGGCCCGAGCCCGGTCCACCCGCTGCACCGCCTCACCGAGCACCTCGGTGGCGCCCAGGTCTGGGCCAAGCGCGAGGACGTGAGCAGCGGCCTCGCCTACGGCGGCAACAAGGTCCGCAAGCTCGAGTACCTCGTCCCCGACGTCCTCGCCCAGGGCGCCGACACCCTGGTGTCCATCGGCGGCGTGCAGAGCAACCACACCCGGCAGGTCGCCGCCGTCGCCGCCCACCTCGGGCTGAAGTGCCGTCTCGTGCAGGAGCACTGGGTGCCATGGGACGACCCGGTCAACGACAAGGTCGGCAACATCCTGCTGTCCCGGATCATGGGCGCCGACGTGCGCCTCGACCCGGCCGGCTTCGACATCGGCATCCGCACGTCGTGGCAGGACGCCATCCGCGAGGTCGAGGAGTCCGGCGGCACGCCGTACGCGATCCCGGCCGGTGCCTCGGAGCACCGGCTCGGAGGCCTGGGTTTCGCGAACTGGGCGTTCGAGGTGGCCGAGCAGGAGAAGGAGCTCGGCGTCTTCTTCGACACGATCGTCGTCTGCACCGTCACCGGGTCGACCCACGCCGGGATGGTCGCCGGCTTCGCGGCGCTGGAGGAGCTCACCGGCGTCCGGCGCCGCGTCATCGGGATCGACGCGTCGGCGACGATCGACAGGACCCGCGACCAGGTCGAGCGCATCGCCCGCCACACGGCCGACCTCATCGAGCTGGGGCGCGACCTGCGCGACGACGAGATCGAGCTCCTCGAGGGCTGGGCCGGGGACCTGTACGGCATCCCCGTCGACTCGACGATGGAGGCGATCAGCCTCAGCGGCCGGCTCGAGGCGATGATCATCGACCCGGTGTACGAGGGGAAGTCGATGGCCGGCCTCATCGACCTCGTGAGGGACCGCGACATCCCCGCCGAGTCGACGGTGCTCTACGCGCACCTCGGGGGCCAACAGGCCCTCAACGCCTACCACTCGCTGTTCGGCTGACGGTGACGGCGGACGCTGTCGCGCCGGATGCCGCTGGCCCTACCGTGAACGCGTGACCCGACGCACCGCTCTCGTCCGCCGGCCGGGCCCGCGCCTGGCCGACGGCATCGTGACCCATATCGAGCGCTCGCCGATCGACCTCGACCTCGCCCGCGCCCAGTGGGACGCCTACACGGCGGCCCTGGTGAGCGCCGGGTGGGACGTCGTGGAGGTCGAGCCCGCCGACGAGCACCCGGACGCCGTCTTCATCGAGGACCCGGTCGTCGTGCACGGCGACCTCGCGGTCATCGCCCGCTCGGGCGCCCCCGAGCGTCGCGGCGAGGCGCTGACCGTCGAGCGCGCGGTGCGCGACCTGGGGCTGCGCGTCGCCCGCATCGAGGGGCCCGGCACGCTCGACGGCGGTGACGTGCTGCGCACGGGCGGCACGGCCTATGTCGGGCTCGGCGGACGCACCAACGGGGTCGGCATCCAGCAGCTGGCCGCGCACCTGCGTGAGTTCGGGGTGCGGGTGCAGGCCGTCCCGGTCGAGCGTGCGCTGCACCTGAAGTCGGCGTGCACCGCCCTGCCGGACGGCACCGTGGTCGGCTGGGGACCTGTCGTCGACGACAAGCAGGCGTTCCCCACCTATGAGGACGTGCTCGAGGAGGGCGGTGCCCACGTCGTGATCGTGGGGGAGGGCCATCTGCTCATGGCCGCCAGCGCCCCGCTGACGGCGCAGTCGTACCGCCGGCGCGGCTACACCGTCACCGAGGTCGACGTGTCGGAGTACGAGAAGCTCGAGGGCTGCGTCACCTGCCTGTCGGTGCGGATCCGCGGCTGACCCGTGGACCCACTGCTCGACGACATGGCCTGGCACGCCCTGTCCGGCCCGCACGCCCACCTGGCGGTGACCGCCGGTGGCGGCGCGGCCCGGTGCTACCGAGACGGGATCGCACCGTTCTGCGGCGTCGAGCGGCTCGACGACCGGGGGTGGGAGGCGCTCGCCGACCTCGTCGGTCCGGGTGGCGTGGCCGTCTTCCTCCGGGGAGAGGTCGAGGACGCGCCGGCGGGGTGGACCGAGCTGCTCCGGGAGCCGGCGACGCAGTACGTCGCCGGCGGCCTGGTCGATGACCCGCTGGCCGGCCGTGAGGTCGCCGAGCTGACGGCCGCCGACGTCCCCGACATGGTGCGGCTCGCGGCCGAGACCGATCCGGGCCCGTTCGGACCGAACAGCCACCTCACCGGGCGGTGGTTCGGCGTCCGGCGCGAGGGCCGGCTCGTCGCGATGGCGGGGGAGCGGCTGCGGGTGCAGGGCCACGGCGAGGTCTCGGGAGTGTGCGTCGACCCGACGGTGCGCGGCGAAGGGCTCGGGGCGGCGGTCACGCTCGCCGCCGCGCGCGGCATCCGGGATCGCGGGGACTGGCCGATGCTGCACGTGCGCGAGCACAACGACGGTGCCCACCGCCTCTACCGGCGGCTCGGCTTCGAGGTGCGTCGCGAGGTCGTCGTCGCGGTGCTCAGGCTCGAGGAACGGTGAGCGGTGTCCCGCATCGTGGCCGGTGGCCGAACGGGGGTTGGCCGGATGCCGGGGGCGTGGCACGCTGGATCCGTGCGTACTGGACGCCTCCTCCTTCGCTGCCGCGGCGGGGCCTGAATCGGCCGCCCCTCGTCGCGGAGCCCGCTGTGCCCCGGCTGAGCACCCGCACCGAGACGAAGGCGTGAGACCCAGATGATCCACCCCCAGCAGCCCTCCGGGATGCCGACCCAGAAGTACGTGCCGTTCCAGGGCCAGATCGAGGTCGAGCTCCCCGACCGCACGTGGCCCGACCAGGTCATGACGAAGGCTCCGCGATGGTGCGCCGTCGACCTCCGTGACGGCAACCAGGCGCTCATCGACCCGATGGACGCCGAGCGCAAGATGCGCATGTTCAAGCTCCTCGTGAGGATGGGGTACAAGGAGATCGAGGTCGGCTTCCCGAGCGCGAGCCAGACCGACTTCGACTTCTGCCGCGAGCTCATCGAGGGCGGCCACATCCCCGACGACGTGACGATCCAGGTGCTCACCCAGTGCCGTGACCACCTCATCGAGCGCACCTTCGACGCGATCCGCGGCAGCAAGCAGGCGATCGTGCACTTCTACAACTCCACGTCGGTGCTGCAGCGCCGCGTCGTGTTCGGGATGAGCGAGGAGGGCATCATCGACATCGCCCTCCAGGGCGCGCGGCTGTGCCGGAAGCTCGAGGAGACGATCCCCGAGACCGACGTCTACTACGAGTACTCCCCGGAGTCGTACACCGGCACCGAGCTCGAGTTCGCGGTGCGCATCTGCAACGAGGTCATCGCCGTCATCGACCCGACGCCCGACCACAAGATGATCGTCAACCTCCCCGCGACCGTCGAGATGGCCACCCCCAACGTCTACGCCGACTCCATCGAGTGGATGGTGCGCCACCTCGACCGCCGCGAGTCGGTCGTCGTGAGCCTGCACCCGCACAACGACCGCGGCGAGGGAGTCGCGGCGGCCGAGCTGGGCTACCTCGCCGGCGCCGACCGCATCGAGGGCTGCCTGTTCGGCAACGGTGAGCGCACGGGGAACGTCTGCCTCGTCACCCTGGGGATGAACCTGTTCAGCCAGGGCATCGACCCCCAGGTCGACTTCTCCGACATGGCCGACATCCGGCGCACCGTCGAGTACTGCAACCAGCTGCCGGTGCACGAGCGGCACCCGTGGGGCGGCGACCTCGTCTACACGGCCTTCTCGGGCTCCCACCAGGACGCCATCAAGAAGGGCTTCGAGGACATGGAGCGGCGCACCCTGGCCGCCGGCAGCGACGTCGACCACATCGACTGGGGCGTCCCCTACCTGCCGATCGACCCGCACGACATCGGCCGGTCCTACGAGGCCGTGGTGCGCGTCAACAGCCAGTCCGGCAAGGGTGGCGTGTCCTACCTCCTCAAGGCCGAGCACGGCCTGGACCTGCCGCGCCGCCTCCAGGTCGAGTTCAGCCACGTCGTGCAGCGCCGCACGGACACCGAGGGCGGCGAGCTGAGCGCCGAGCAGATCTGGCAGATGTTCGCCGACGAGTACCTCCACGCCGAGACACCCGAGGAGCGCTGGGGCCGCTTCGCCCCGGTGCGCTCGACGCTGGTCGGTTCCGACGACGGCATGGACCGCATCGAGGCGGTCATCACCGACGGGGACCGCGAGGTCGAGGTCACCGGCACGGGCAACGGCCCGATCGCCGCGTTCATCGCCGCGCTCGAGCCCCTCGGGGTCGACGTGCGTGTGCTCGACTACCACGAGCACGCCCTGTCCGCGGGTGGCGACGCCCGCGCCGCGGCCTACGTCGAGTGCGCCGTCGGCGAGCGCGTGCTCTGGGGCGTCGGGCTCCACGAGTCGATCGTCAAGGCCTCGCTGCGCGCGATCATGTCGGCGGTCAACCGGGCCGAGCGCGACGCCGTCGTCCCCGCCTGAGGAGCAGCGCAGGGGTCCCGGCGCTAGGGTGGCGGCCGTGGGCCATGGGGTGGGGCGTCTCATCGTGGTGGCCCTTGGCGCGGTGCTCCTCGCGGTCGCGCTCGTCGCGGTGGTCGACCCCCGGGAGGTCTTCACCGAGTACCGCCAGCCCGCGGTCGTGGTGTCGTGCGTGGTGCTCGTCGCCGTCGCCCTGCTGTGGCGGCCGGCGACCGTGGTGCGTCGGTGCTGCGCGTGGCGGTGGACCGCCCTCCTCGTGACGGTGGTCGCCGGGGCCGTGGCATTGGTCACGGGCCACGCACTGCGACTTCCCTACAGCTGGGACGTGCGCGTCGTCCTCCAGATCGCGGCTCGGCTCCACGACGGCCAGGAGCTCACGCGGTACCAGCAGGGGTACGTGTTCCGCTATCCCAACAACACCGCGATGGTCGCGCTGGACCGCGCGGCGTATGCACTGTCGGACGCGACGGGGTGGGCCGTGGGCGGCATCCTCGTCACGGTGGCAGCGATCGGGGTCACGGTCGCGGTGTGGACGGTGCACGGCATGGTCCTGCCGCTCGGCGGGCCGGTACGTGCCGTCGGCGCCCAGCTCGCGACGGCCCTGCTCGTCGGTGCGTCCCCGTGGGTGGCGATCCCCTACACCGACGTCCTCGCGCTGCCCTTCCTCTGCGGTGGCCTGCTCCTGGCGATGAGCGCGATGCGGCGGCGCCACGACCGGTGGGCTCTGCTGCTGGCCATCGCCGCCGGCGCGAGCATCGCCGTGGCGGCCGTCCTCAAGACCATTCCCTACGTCGTCGTGGGCGCGCTGCTCCTGACCGGGGTGCTCGCGGCGCTGGCGGCAGGACGGGACCGGAAGGCGGCGGCGCGGTGGCTGGCCGGCACGCTCGCGGCGGTCGCGGCGGTCGCCGTGACGGCCCTGGGAACGACGGCGGCCAGTGCATCCGTCCTCTCCGAGGTGCCCCCTCGACCCGGAACGAGTCCGCCCCTGCTCTGGTGGGTGGCCAACGGCATGACGACGACCGGGGCCCCCGACAACCCGCCTCGGTACGGCGGGTTCAACTCTCGGATGGGAAGGGCCATCGCCGGCATGACCCAGGACGAGGCGACCGACTGGGCGGCCGGGTGGATCCAGGAGCGGTGGGCGAGTCGAGGTCTCGTGGGCACCGCCCGCTTCTATGCGAACAAGGCGGCCTGGAACTGGGGTGACGGCATGTTCTGGGCCTGGGGCGAGGGACAGGACGCCAGGCCGGAGCGGCTCCCTCCGGGGGACGGCCTCGTGGGTCTCGTGCGAGACGTCGACCGGCCGGACGGCCGGTGGTACGCCCTCCGCAGTGACGTCACCCAGGCGGTGTGGGTCGCGCTCCTCTTCGTGGCAGGTCTGGGAGCGGTGCTGACCCGCCGCCCGCGGCCGGAGGTGCTCCTCGTCGCCCTGTCGGTGCTCGGGGTCCTGGTGTTCACCCTGCTGTTCCAAGGGCGGTCGCGCTACCTGTTCACCTTCGTGCCCGTCGTCGTGGCGATGGCGGCGATGGTGCACCCGGCCGTGTCGGCGACCCGCGCTCGTCTGGTGCGGGCGCTGCGGCGATCACGGCTGCGGCTCAGCTCGTTGCGGAGATCCGGCGCAGGACCGTCGTCAGCGGCGCGAGGGCCGGCGACGTCGCCGACGAGGCGGTGCGTGTCGCCTCCGTCGTGAGCAGGAACGCCCCCACGGTCGTCTCCGTGGTGCCGTTCCCGTCGGCGTCGAGCGGCCTCGCCAGCGGAACCGCGCCGGTGGCGACGTCGAGCCAGACCCTGAGCAGCTCCGCGTCGAGGGTGGCGCGCGGTGTGGCCGGGGCGCTCGGCCGCAGGACGGCCACGGCATCCGCCGTGGTCGACAGGGCCCGCTGCTCCGCGAACACGGTGCTCAGCGTGCGCGAGGTCGACAGCAGGCACGCGCGCTCGGCGCTCGTCAGGCTGCTCGTGAGCCCGCGGTACTCGGCCTGCCACCACGCCAGCGACCGCGGGACGGTGCTCGTGCCGAGCACGACGACGGTGCGGCCCCGGGTCGGGGACGTGCCCCCGTCGTCGTCGGTGGCCCGCACCCGGAGGGTGTGGCTGCACGCGCGCGGCCACGTGTGGGTCGCGGACGAGGTGAGCGCTCTCGGTTCCACGCTCGGGCTCGGGAGCGCGTCGCGGCTCGGCGGTCGAAGCAGCGAGCGGGCGAGGGCCCGCCCGCCGTCCCCGAACGCCCATGACGTCGAGAGGTCGTCGCTGCCGGGGTCCGTGAGCTGCACCCGGAACGTCGCCGGCGTGCCCGCCCGCACGAACGACACCGTCGCGCCGTTCCAGACCGTCGCGCCCGTCGTGGCCAGGGTGGCGGCCGGGGCGACGTTCGTCCAGCGCGCGGTGAGGGCGAGGCTGCGGGTGGCGCCGACGGCATCCGTCGCCGTCACGGTGACCGGCAGGGTGAGGTCGTCGCCGCGGGTCGCGGTCCACGACCAGGTGCCCACTCCACGGGTCACGGCGCCGGTGCTCGCCGTGAGCGTCACGACATCCCCGTCGGCGTCGGACCACGTGCCGGATGCCGTGACGGCGCCACCCTCGGGCGCGCTCGCCGGCGTGGCCGCGAGGGCGAGGGTCGGGGCGCGGTTGCCGGCGGCGGCCACGACGTCGATGCGCCGCGTGGTGACCGTCGTCCCCGAGGAGCCGTAGGAGATTCCCTTCCCGGTCGACCGCAGGTCCGTGACGAGGGAGGAGATCGGCTGTGCGGGTCTGGCCTGGCGCAGCAGAGCCAGCGCCCCCGCGACGTGGGGTGCTGCCATCGAGGTGCCCTGGTAGGTCGCCCAGGTGTCGTCCGCGACCGAGGAGGTGACCGAGGTGCCCGGGGCGAAGAGGTCGAGGAGGGCGCCCCGGTTGCTGTAGCCCGCAACCGTGTCGTCGTCGTTCGTGGCGCCGACGGTGACGGCGGTCGAGATGCAGGCCGGGGCGCCGACGGCGGCGACGTAGCCGTTGTTGCCGGACGCGATCACCGTCGCCACGCCCTGCGCCAGGAGGGTGTCGATGCGGGCCTTGCGCACGTCCCCGTCGCACGCGGAGCCGTTGATCCCGCCGCCGAGGCTCATGTTCGCGGCGACGACGCCCCACTCCGGGTGCGCGGCGTCGAGGGCCGCCAGCTCGTCGAGCGCGCGGAGCTGGTCGGAGGGGTAGGACGCGACGCAGGGGGCCGTCCCGCCGCAGGCGGCGGTGGTGTTGAAGCGGGTGAAGACCTGCATCGCGATGATCCGCGCGCCCGGAGCGACTCCCGCTACGGGGCTGCCGGGTGCCCCGGTGCCGAGACCGGCCGCGATGCCCGCGACATGGGTGCCGTGGTCGCAGAGGCGGACCGCGCCGCTCGAGCAGCGGGCGAGCGAGTCGATGTCGGCGCTGTCGTCCTCGGTCGTGCCGTCGGGGCACAGCGACTGCTCGCCGGCGGCCATGGGCGTCGACGAGCAGTACTGCGCGACGACGCGGCCGCCGAGGAACGGGTGGTCGACGTCGACCCCCGTGTCGAGGATCGCGACCGTGCTTCCGGCGCCGGTGAAGCCGCTCGTGTGGGCGTCGTCGGCCCGGATGACCGCCAGCGTGCTGTCGAGGGCGAGGCGCTCCGGCCGGTCGACCTGCACGGCGCGCACGTGCGGCGCCTCGCGGAGCCGGTCGAGCGAGGCGGCGGGCACCGTCGCCACGAGGTGGGGGGAGCGGCGCATGGTGCGGGTGACCTCGCCGACGCGGCGCACGGCATCCTCGACCGACCGGGTGCTCGCCACCGCGTCGTACTCGACGATGACGCGCACCATGGCCCGGCCGCCCGACGCACCGGCGCCGGTGTCGGCACCGGGGATCGCGGATGCCGGGAGCACGGCGCCCAGCGTCGTCACGAGCGTCGCGGCCGCTGCGAGGAGCGTGCGCAGCAGCGCGGTCGGCCTCACCTGGTGTCCCTTCTCGCACGGCGCGCCCTGCGCGCGCCGGTGTCACGCAGGAGCGTCCCACGTCGGACGCCGATCCGAGGGTCGGTCAGCGAACGCCGCGCGGGCGGAACTGTACCGAGATCCGCGGGCCGACCGGTCGGCTCGTCTTGGGAACGCAGTGGTCCCACGTGCGCTGGCAGGAGCCGCCCATGACGACGAGGTCGCCGTGCCCGGCCGGCACGCGGATCGAGGCCCCGCCGCCGCGTGGCCGCAGCACGAGGTCGCGCGGGGCCCCGACGGAGAGGATGGCGACCATCGTGTCGAGGTCCTTGGAGCGCCCGATGCGGTCGCCGTGCCAGGCGACGGAGTCCTGGCCGTCGCGGTAGAGGCACAGGCCGGCCGTCGTGAAGGGCTCGCCCAGCTCGGCGGCGTAGTGAGCCGAGAGCGCGGTGCGGCAGGTGTCGAGTGCCGGGTGGGGGAGCGGCTCGTCCTCGCCGTAGAAGCGGAGCAGCCGAGGGACGTCGACGATCGAGTCGTACATCTGGCGGCGCTCGGCCCGCCACGGCACGTCGCGGCGGAGGGCGGCGTACAGCTCGTCGGCGCCGCCGACCCAGCCCGTCATCACGTCGAGCCACGCGCCGTGGTCGAGGTGCCTGCGGGTCACGCTGCGCAGCGGGTGGACGACGACCTCGTCGGCCAGGTCGAGCAGCGACCCCTGGAGTCCGGTCACGATGCCAGCCTAGATGATATTCGAACACCTGTCCACGACACTCCCGGACTGCCGTCGGAGGCATGGGGTTTGATCACCGGGTGACCTCCACGCTCGTCGACCTGCGCGCGCTGCGGGCGTTCCTCGTCGCCCACGCGGTGGACGGGCTCGACGAGGTCGAGGTGCTGGGCGACGGGTCGAGCCGGCACCGTCGGCTGCTGCCGCTGGGCGACGGGCACACCCTGCTCACCGCGACCGTGCCCGCCGGGGACGTCGGCACCCCGGACGTCGAGGTCGACGGCCGGCCTGATGCCGTGCCGTCGGCGGTCGCGGCCGGCCGCCGGTGGGTCGGGCTCGACGCCGACCCCTCCGCTGGTGTCAGGGCACTCGCCGACGACGCCCGGCTCGGGCCGCTCGTGCGGGCCAGGCCGCACCTGCGGGTGCCGGGCAGCACCGACGCCTTCGAGACCGCCGTGCTCGTCGTGCTCGGGCAGCACGTCTCCCTCGCCGCGGGGCGGCTGTTCGCGGCCCGGCTCGTCGGCGCCCACGCACCTCCCCCCGGACTCGGGGCGCTCCGGTCGTTCCCGGGCCCGGAGGTCCTCGCCGCCCTCGACCCCGACGGCCTCCAGCGCACGGTCGGCATCACCGGCAGCCGGGCCCGGACCGTCGTGGCGATCGCCCGCGCGGTCACCGACGGCACCCTCGACCTGACCCCCACCACCGACCTGGACCAGCGGGCCGCAGCCCGGACGGGGCTCCTCGCACTCCCCGGCGTCGGGCCGTGGACCGCCGACCTCGTCGCACTGCGAGGGCTCCGGGACCCCGACGTCTTCCTCCCCGGCGACCTGGTGCTCCGCAGGGCCCTCGGCGGCGTCACCGCCCGGGAGGCCGCCGCGGCAGCGGAGGCCTGGGCCCCGTACCGGTCGCTCGCGGTCCTGCACCTGTGGACCCACCACGCGATCGACCCGCGGTGACCTCCCTCAGCGCACGCGGGTCGTGTACGTGACCACCGTCGGCTCCGAGGGGGCCAGAGCGCAATGGTCTGCCGCGTCGCTCTCGGCGGGGCGCGCCCGCGTCCGTCGGACCCAGGGCGGACAATGGCGGTGTGCCCCTCTACCGCGACGAGGCGATCGTCCTGCGCACCCAGAAGCTGGGTGAGGCCGACCGCATCGTCACCCTGCTCACGCGACGCCTGGGCAAGGTGCGCACCGTCGGCAAGGGCGTGCGGCGCACGAAGTCGCGCTTCGGGTCGCGGCTGGAGCCCGGGATGCACATCGACGTCCAGTGCTACGAGGGGCGCAGCCTCGACACCGTGACCCAGGTCGAGACCCTCGACCCGTGGGGTGACGCGATCGCGCGCGACTACCCCTCGTGGACGGCCGCCACCGCGGTGCTCGAGACGTGCGACCGCCTGACCGAGGACCGCGAGCCGGCCCTCCAGCAGTACCTCCTGCTGACCGGCGCGGTGCGCTCGCTCGCCGGCCGGGAGCACGACCCCAACCTCGTGCTCGACGCCTACCTCCTGCGGGCGCTCGCCGTCGCCGGGTGGGCCCCGAGCTTCCACGACTGCGCGAAGTGCGGCGCCGCCGGGCCGCACCGTGGCTTCCACGTCGTCGCCGGCGGCGCGGTCTGCCCCGCGTGCCGCCCCCCGGGCTCGGCGGCCCCCGCGCCCGAGACGCTCCTGCTGCTCGCCGCGCTGCTCGCCGGCGACTGGGTGATCGCCGACGCGTCCGACCCGCGGCACCGCCGCGAGGGCAGCGGGCTCACCGCCGCGTTCCTCCAGTGGCACCTGGAACGCGGCATCCGCAGCCTCCGTATGGTGGAGCGGTGAGCGTGCCGAGCCCCTACCCGCCGCCGTTCCCGCACCCGAGCGGAGCCCGCGCACCCGTCATCCCCGTTGACCGGATGCCGCGCCACGTCGCCGTCGTCATGGACGGCAACGGGCGCTGGGCGAACCAGCGCGGCCTGCCCCGCACCAAGGGCCACGAGGCGGGGGAGGCCGCCCTGCTCGACGTCGTCGCCGGCGCCATCGAGGTGGGCGTCACGCACCTGTCGGCCTACGCGTTCTCGACGGAGAACTGGAAGCGCAGCCCCGACGAGGTGCGCTTCCTCATGGGCTTCAACCGCGACGTCATCCGCCGTCGCCGTGACCAGCTGCACGGGTGGGGCGTGCGGATGCGCTGGGTCGGGCGACGCCCGCGGCTGTGGGGGTCGGTCATCAAGGAGCTCGAGGTCGCCCAGGAGCTCACCCGCCACAACACCGGGCTCACCCTCTACTTCTGTGTCAACTACGGCGGCCGCGCCGAGATCGGGGATGCCGTGCAGCGGCTCGCCGAGGACGTCGCCCGGGGGCGCCTCAAGCCGCGCTCGGTCGACGAGGCCACCGTCGCGCGTTACCTGCCCGAGCCGGACATGCCCGACGTCGACCTGTTCGTTCGGTCCTCGGGCGAGCAGCGCACGAGCAACTTCCTGCTGTGGCAGAGCGCCTACGCCGAGATGGTCTTCCAGGACCGGCTCTGGCCCGACTACGACCGGCGCGACCTGTGGGCCGCGGTCCAGTCCTACGTGGACCGGGAGCGCCGCTACGGCGGCGCCGTCGACGCCCCGACCGCCTAGCGCTCGCGCCGGTAGAGCACCCGCGACCAGGCGTAGCCGCCGGCGGCGATGACCAGCGTCCACGCCGTGGCGAGCAGCAGGGTCGACGACGCGACGGTTCCGGTGTCGAGGAGGCTCCGCACGGCATCCATGATCGGCGTGAACGGCTGGTGCTCGGCGAACCACGACAGCCCGGCGGGCATCGACTCGACGGGCACGAACCCGCTGCCGAGGAAGGGCAGGAAGACGAGGAACATCGGCAGGTTGCTCGCCGTCTCGACGCTGTCGGACACCAGCCCGAGCGCGACCGACAGCCAGGTGAGCCCGAACGCGGTCAGGCCGAGCAGGGCGATGATCCCGAGCCACGCGACCGGGTCGGCCGTGGGCCGGTAGCCGAGGGCGACGGCGAGGGCGAGCACGGTGCCCATGGCGAGGTAGGACTGCACGACGGCTCCGAGCACGTGTCCCGCGAGCACCGATCCGGGCGAGATCGGCATGCTCTTGAAGCGCGCCACGATGCCCTCGGTCATGTCGGTCGCGACGCTGATGGCCGTCCCCTGAGCGGCCGACGCCGCGGCCAGGATGACCATCGCCGGCGTGAGGTAGGCGAGGTAGGCACCGCGCCCGGTGAGCCCGTCCGCGACGGCGCCCGGAGGCAGCCCGGCGCCGAGCGTGCCGCCGAACACGTAGACGAACAGCAGGAGGAGGAAGATCGGCATCCCCATGAGCAGCAGCGTCATGCTCGGGTAGCGCCAGATGTGGAGCAGGCTGCGGCGGAACATCGTCGCCGAGTCGTGCACGGCGGTGGTCATGGCGGTCATCGAACGGCCTCTCGAGCGGGGGTGGACGTGAGTGCGAGGAAGACCTCGTCGAGGCCGACGGGCGTCGTCTCGATCCGGTGGGCGTCGGCCCCGACCGCGTCGAGGCGGGCGAGGACGCGGCGGAGCGTGGCGACGTCGTCGTCGGCGGTCAGCGTGAGCGTGCGGTCGCCGGCGTCGGAGCGTGCCTCCGGGAAGGCGTCCGCGGCGGCGGCGAGCGACCGGTCGTCGCCGAGGTGGATCCGGATGCTGCCTCCGGGCACCAGCCGCTTGAGGGCGGCCGGCGTGTCGTGGGCCACGACCCGGCCCCCGTCGAGGAGTGCGACCGCGTCGGCGAGCTGGTCGGCCTCCTCGAGGTACTGGGTCGTGAGGAGCACCGTGACGCCGTCGGTCACGAGGGAGCGCACGTGGTCCCACAGGGCGCGCCGGCTGCGCGGGTCCAGCCCGGTGGTCGGCTCGTCGAGGAAGACGACCCGCGGCCCCGGCACCAGGGTCATGGCCAGGTCGAGGCGTCGGACCAGGCCGCCGGAGAGCTGGGCACCGCGGGTGTCGGCGTGGTCGCCGAGGTCGAACTGCTCGACGAGCTCGTCGACCCGGGCACGGGCTGTGTTGCGGCCGAGGCGGCGCAGGTCGGCGACGAGCCGGAGGTTCTCGCGGACGGTGAGGAGCTTGTCGACGGCCGAGAACTGGCCGGTGACCCCGATGAGGGCGCGCACGGCATCCGGCTCGCGGGTGACGTCGTGGCCGCCGACGAGGGCGGTGCCGCCGTCGGGGGCGGCGAGCGTGGCGAGGATGCGCACGGTCGTGGTCTTGCCGGCGCCGTTCGGGCCGAGCACGGCGAGCACCGTGCCCGTGGGGGCGGTGAGGTCGACGCCGTCGAGGACGAGCCGGTCGCCGAAGGACTTCCGCAGGCCGCTCACCTCGATCGCGGCGGGTCGGGAGGTGGTCATGAGAGCAGGTCCTTTCGGGCATGGCGGATCGCGCGCCGTCGGCGCGTGGGGGGAGTGAGGGGTGCCGCGGTGCGGCTAGATGTCGAGGTCCTCGACCTCGGGCAGGTCGCCGGTCGCGGCGACGAGGGCGGCCAGCTCGGCGGGTACCCGCTCGGCGAGCTCGTCCAGGGTGTCGAACACCTCGAGGGTGGCGCTGGCCGGGATGGTGCCCCAGGTCTGGTCGCTGCTCAGGTGCTTGCGCCAGCCGGTGGCCTGGCCGTCGGGGCCGCCCGCGTGCACGTACTCCTCGGATCGCTCGAGGTACAGCACGTACTTGCCGGTGCGGCTGCGGTAGACGCTGAACTGCTCGGTGCGGTCCTTGGAGGACCGCGACCACTCGACGAGCAGCACCCCGACGAACCGCTGGCGCAGGCGCTGACCGGGGCCGACGCGCACGGTGATCTCGTCGTAGCCCTCGAGCCGGCCCTCCTCGAGCTCGACGAGCCGGCGCAACCCCCGGGCGATGGCCTGCGACAGGTTGCCGCCCGCGAGCTCCTGGGCCCGCTGGAAGAGCTCCAGGTCGGACTCTGCGACGTAGATCGTCTTGTTCGGCACGAGGCCAGCATAGCCATGTCTGTAACTATACGCACATGTATACGTACATCTCAAGAGGTTAGTTTCCCCTGTCCCCCGGTTGCCCGGGGTCGGGGCGACGCGGAGCCGATCCTCGCCCCGGAGCACTACCGGCGGGCGGCCTGCACGCGCCACCTCGACGCCCTCCCGGCGGCGCTCGCGCCGATGCTCGACGGCACGCGCGACCCCGACGCGGTGCTCATCCCGTGGCAGGGCTGGACGCCGTCCAGCGCCAGATCCCGCCCGGGTCGCGGGGTCAGCCGCGGGCGGCCGAGCAGGAGGCGCACAGGCCGTCCATCTCGACGATGTGGCGCACCTGCGTGAACCCGTGCGCGGCCGCGACCGACTCGGCCCACCGCTCCACGGCATCCCCGGTGACCTCGACCGCGAGCCCGCACGAGCGGCACACGACGTGGTGGTGGTGGTGGGTCGTCGAGCACGACCGGTAGACGGACTCGCCCTCGGGCGTGCGGATGACGTCCACCTCGCCGTCGAGCGCCATCGACTGCAGGTTGCGGTAGACGGTGGCCAGCCCCACCCTGGTGCCTGACCCGGTCAGGGAGGCGTGGATCTCCTGGGCCGAGCGGAACTCCTCGGACCCGGTGAGGGCCTGCGCGATGGCCGCGCGCTGTCGCGTGGGCCGTCGCTCGGCCTGGGTCTGCTCGCTCATCGCGTCTCCACCTCCGCGTGCTCTCCGTGCTCGTCGTAGTGCCCCTCGTGCGCGGCGTGGCGGTGCCCGTCGTGCAGGTAGTCGACGTGGTCGCCGTGCTCGAGCGCCGGGTGGCCGCAGTGCGGGCCGTGCTCGTGGTCGTGTCCCTCCGCGCGGGCGTGGGCCGCCCGGCGCAGGCGGGCCGCGACGGCGGCGGCCGCGGTCGCGACGAGGAACGCCCCGATCGCGAGGAGCACGATCGTGCCGCCCGACGGGGTCTCGGCCCAGTAGGACACGACGACCCCGCCAAGGCTGCACGCGACGCCGATGACGACGGCCCACCACACGCTGGAGCGGAAGCTGCGCGCGACGAGCTGGGCGGTCGCGTTGGGCAGGATCATCAGGGCGCTGATGAGCAGCAGGCCGACGACGCGCATCGACACGACGACCGTGACCGCCGTGAGGACCGCGAGCACCAGGTTGTAGCCGACGACCGGCAGCCCGGACGCGCGGGCGTACTCCTCGTCGTTGGCGACCGCGAAGAAGCGCTCGCGGAGCAGCAGGGTCGTGCCGAGCACGACGGCGGCGAGCACGGCGAGCACGACGATGTCCCCGCTGCTCGTCGTGAGGATCGCGCCGAAGAGGTACGCCGTGAGGTTGGCCGGGGTGCCTGCCGACGAGCGGGCGATGAGCACGACGCCGAGCGCGATGCCGCCGTAGAACATCACCGCGAGCGCAAGGTCCCCGCTCGTGCGGCCCGAGGCGCGGATCAGCTCGATGGCGACCCCGGCGAGCACCGCCGCGACGAGCGCGGTGAGCACCGGCTGGGCCCCGGTGACGATGCCGACCGCGACACCCGCGAGGGCGACGTGCCCCATCCCGTCGCCGATGAGCGACATCCGCCGCTGGACGAGGAACACGCCGACGAGCGGCGCGGCCACCCCGGCGAGGAGGGCGGCGAGCAGGGCCTGCCGCATGAAGTCCAGCTCGAGCAGCTCAGTCACCGGGCACCCCCGGGGACGGGTCGAGGGGACCCGAGCCGAGCACCGCCGCGGGACGGGCCGCGGCATCCGGGCCGTCGTGATGGTGGCCGCTGCCGGTCGCGTGCGCGGCGAGGTGCGCGGCGTACGTCGCCGGGGTCCCGTCGAAGTCGACGCGCCCTGACTCCATGCACACGATGCGCGTGACGACGTCCTCGAGGGCGTCGAGCTCGTGGGTGACGACGAGCATCGAGGTGCCGCGGGCCGCGAGGCTGCGGAGCACCTCGGCGAGCGCGACCTGGCTCGCGTGGTCGACCCCGGCCGTGGGCTCGTCCATGAGGAGCAGGTCGGGGCGGCCGGCGAGGGCGCGGGCGATGAGCACCCGCCGCTGCTGGCCGCCGGAGAGCGAGGCGACCTCCTCGTCGGCGCGGTCGGCGAGGCCGACGTCCTCGATCGCGGCGGCCACGGCCTCCCGGTCCTCACGACCGGCCGGCCGCCACCACGGCCGGTGGGGGAGCCGGCCGACCGCGACGATCTCGCTCACCGTGGCCCGCACCGAGGCGGAGAGCGAGTGCCGCTGCGGCACGTACCCGATGCGGGTGTGCTCGTGGAAGCCCTCGATGGGCATGCCGAGCAGCAGGATCTCGCCGCCCTGGCGCTCGACGAGACCGAGCACGCCACGCACGAGCGTCGACTTCCCGGAGCCGTTCGGGCCGAGGAGCGCCACCACCTCACCGGGGTGGACGGACAGGTCGGCCTCGGACACCACCCTGCGGTCGGCGTAGCCGAAGGAGGCCGAGCGCAGCTCGATGAGGGGAGCGGTGCCTGCGGTCACGAGCATCCCTGGCCTCGCTCGAGGACCGCCAGGTTGCTGCGCATGACCGCAAGGTAGTCCGCGCCGGTGGAGGCGTCGGTGAGCCCCTCGAGGGGGTCGAGGACGGCCACGGCCGCGCCGGTCTCGCGGCCGAGGGTCTCCGCGAGGCCGGGGTCGACGAGGGTCTCGCTGTAGACCGTCGTCACCCCGTGCTGCCGCACGTGGGCGACGAGCTCGCGCAGCGTCGCGGCGTCCGGCTCGCTCTCGGGGGTGAGGCCGGCGATGCCCTCCTGGCTCAGGCCGTAGCGGTCGGCGAGGTACGCGAAGGCGGCGTGGCCCGTGACGAGCTCGTCGCTGCGGCACCGGGCGAGGCCCGCCTCGAGCTCGCCGTCGAGCGTGCGCAGGTCGGCGACGAGGGCCTCGGCGTTCGCGCGGTAGGCCAGGGTGTGCTCCTGGTCGGCGCTCGCGAACCGCTCGCCGAGGGCGGTCACGACGGACTGGAACCGCACGGGGTCGAGCCAGAAGTGCAGGTCCTTGGCCCCCGCCTCGTCGGCGTGCTCCTCGTGCTCGTCCGCGGTCTCGCCCGCGTGGTCGTGCCCGTCGTCGGTCGCGGCGAGCGTGAGGTCGGCGTCCGCGGTGACGTCGAACCCGGCATCCGCCGCCTGGGTCGTGACGGCCTCGTCGACGGCGGGCTGGAAGCCGGCGAGGTACACGACGACGTCGGCGCGGGCCAGGCCCCCCACCGCCTTGGGTGTCAGCTCAAGGTCGTGGGGCTCGGCGCCGGGCTTCGTGAGGCCGGTGACCTCGACGTGCTCGCCGCCGACCCGCTCGGCCGCCCACTGGAGCGGGTAGAAGGCCGCGGCGACCTCCATCCGCTCCTCGGTTGAGGCGCTCCCGGCATCCGCGGACCCGCAGGCCGTCAGGGCCAGCAGCGCGGTGGCCGCGGCGGCGGCAGCGACGACCCTCATGACAACGATTCTCAACAGAAGTGAGAATCGTTGTCAAATGGCGTCCACGGCGGTCAGCCCCGGGGAACCGCCTGGGTGACGGTCACGGCGAGGAGGATCGCGACGACGGCGGTCCGCATGAGGCGTTCGGCCGTCGTCAGCCGTGGCCACGCCAGGAGCAGGATCCACGCGAGGAGCACGACGACCAGCGCGATGAGGACCCATCCCCACCCCGGCAGCAGGGCGCCGGCGACGACGAGGCCGATCACGACGAGGAACGGCACGGCGCGGGGCAGGCGGCTGAGGAACGTCAGCGCGGGCAGGCTGGCGCGCTCGAAGGACTCACGGAGGCTGGACACGTGCAGGGAGTCTAGGCCCGGCCGTCGCGCGGCCCGACGTCGTGTCGACAGGCGGGGGCGGCACGCCGCGTTCTTGGGCCTGCTCGAGGAGCTCGCCGCGCTCTCGTCCGCGCCCGGAGCCGGTTCGGCCGCAGGGTCCTGGCACGGATAGCCTTGCGCGCATGGCCGCCCCCACCTCCGTCGTCGACACCGTCGTCTCCCTCTGCAAGCGCCGCGGGTTCGTCTTTCCCTGCGGCGAGATCTACGGCGGGACGCGGTCGGCGTGGGACTACGGGCCGCTCGGTGTCGAGCTCAAGGAGAACATCAGGCGCCAGTGGTGGCGCTCGATGGTCACCGCCCGCGAGGACGTCGTGGGCCTGGACTCCTCGATCATCCTGCCGCGCCAGACGTGGGTCGCCTCGGGCCACGTCGGCGAGTTCACCGACCCGCTCACCGAGTGCCTCAGCTGCCACAAGCGCTTCCGCGTGGACCACATGCAGGAGGCCGTCTCGGACCGGGAGGCGAAGAAGGGCAAGGAGGTCGACCCCGACGCGATCCCCCTGTCGGACATCGCCTGCCCGAGCTGCGGGACCCGCGGGCAGTGGACCGAGCCGCGCGAGTTCAACATGATGCTCAAGACCTACCTCGGTGTCATCGAGGACGAGTCGGGCCTGCACTACCTGCGGCCCGAGACGGCCCAGGGCATCTTCATCAACTTCCTCAACGTCATGCAGGCCTCGCGCAAGAAGCCGCCGTTCGGCATCGCCCAGACGGGCAAGAGCTTCCGCAACGAGATCACGCCCGGGAACTTCATCTTCCGCACCCGCGAGTTCGAGCAGATGGAGATGGAGTTCTTCGTCAAGCCCGGCGAGGACGAGGAGTGGCACCAGCACTGGATCGACGAGCGCACCCGCTGGTACACCGACCTCGGCATCCGCTCGGAGAACCTGCGGCACTACGAGCACCCGCAGGACAAGCTCTCCCACTACTCCAAGCGCACGGTCGACATCGAGTACCGCTTCGGCTTCACCGGCAGCGAGTGGGGCGAGCTCGAGGGCATCGCCAACCGCACCGACTTCGACCTGACGACCCACACGAAGCACTCGGGCACCGACCTCGTGTACTTCGACCAGGCGAGCGGCGAGCGGTACACCCCCTACGTCATCGAGCCCGCGGCCGGCCTGTCGCGCAGCCTCATGACCTTCCTCGTCGACGCCTACACCGAGGACGAGGCCCCCAACACCAAGGGTGGCGTCGACAAGCGGGTGGTGCTCAGGCTCGACCCGCGCCTGGCGCCGGTCAAGGCCGCGGTGCTGCCCCTGTCGCGCAACGCCGACCTCTCGCCCAAGGCGCGTGACCTCGCGGCGGACCTGCGCCGGCACTGGAGTGTCGACTTCGACGACGCCGGGGCGATCGGACGCCGCTACCGCCGCCAGGACGAGATCGGCACCCCGTACTGCATCACCGTCGACTTCGACACCCTCGAGGACCAGGCCGTGACGATCCGCGAGCGCGACACCATGGCGCAGGAGCGCGTCGGCCTCGACAAGGTCGAGAGCTGGCTCGGCGGGCGGCTGCTCGGCGCCTGACGCCCCTCCGGCTCAGGCCTCCGGGCCGTGGTGCTGCCAGACCTCCTCGGCCTCGTCGCCGCGCCCGGCGCGGTCCAGGGCCCGGGCCAGGGCCCCGGCCACGTCGACCCGCTGGTCGACGAGACCTGCCGCGTGCAGCTCGGTGATCGAACGGCGCAGCCGGGGCTCGGCCTCCTCGAGCCGGTCGTGGTCGGCCAGGGCGACGGCCGACTCGGCACGCAGGACGAGCTCGAGCTCGGCGCCGACGAGAGCCTCCGCCCGCTCGAAGCGCTCGACCGCCGCGTCGACCTCGCCGTGCCTGGCGAGCAGGTGGGCGCCCTGCCGCAGGACGTGCGGCTCGAGCACCTCCCCGTCGAACTGGTCCTCGCCGACGCCGGCCTCCGCGGCGAGCCGCAGGCCCTCGGGGATCGCCGCGTCGAGGTCGGCGAGCCCGGCCGTGAGGTCCTCGGTGTCGGCCCGCAGCGCCGCACGTGAGCGGAGGGCCTCGACGTACAGGTCGACGGTGCCGCTCGCGCGGGCCAGCTCGACCGCGGCGTCGAAGTGGCTCGCCGCGGCCTCCACGTCTCCCGCGTCCCAGGCGGAGGTTCCCGCCCGCCACTGGGCGTGGGCTGACTCGTGGAGCCGCTCCTCCGCCTCGAAGGCGGTGGCCGCCGTCGCGAACGCCGTGCGCGCACCGGGCCACTGCCCGAGCCCCGCGAGCGCGTTGCCGAGCGCCCAGCCGACCGGCCCGACGAGCGCAGGGGTGTGCTCGCGCAGCACGGGCAGGGCCGCCTCGAGCAGCTCGGCCGCCTCGACCGGGCGGCCCGTCTCGACGTAGGCGAGGCCGAGGAATCGCTGTCCGTGGGCGAGGAGCGCCGGGTCGCGCAGCCGGGTCGCCGCCGCGACGAGGTCGGCGGCCGGGCTCTCGAGCTCGCCGTAGTCGGAGCGCTCGACGAGCACCTCGCACAGGCCGAGCAGGAGGGGGAGCCGGGCGCGGTCGGGCAGCCCGCGCACGTCGAGGGCCGCACGCACGTGGGCGAGCCCGGCGTCGCCGTCACCGGCTGCGCGCGCCAGCCGGCTGCGCACGTCGAGCAGCATCGCGCGGAGCACCGGCACGTCGGCGACCTCGGGCTCGGTCGCGTCGAGGCGCGCCGCCGCGGCGGCCGCGTCGGTCGGGGCGAGGGCCATGGCCGTCTCGACCTCGCACAGCAGGCGCCGGCGGTGCAGGCCGGCCGTGCCGTATGCCGTGGCGGCCCGCGCGATGTCGGCCGCCGGGTCGTCGGGGATGCCGAACCAGGCGACGCGCCGCCACATGCCGGCCGCCTCGGACGGCTCGCCGGCCTCCTCCAGGCGGCGCGCGACGTCGCGGGCCCGGGCGTCCCCCGCACGGGCGGCGTCGTCGCGGACCAGCTCACCGGTCGTGGTGTCGCGGGTCGTGCCCTCGGCGACGTCGAGGATGGCCAGCTCGCCCTCGCACCGCAGCACCCCGGCCTCGTCCCCGGCGCGCCGGGCGGCGTCGAGAGCGCCGTCGAGCAGGTCCCGGTGGCGCTCGGGCCCGGCGTCCTGCGCGCTGACCCGGTCGAGGAACGACACGGCCGCCCACTGCGCCGCCGTCTCGACCGGGAGGACCCCGTCGCGCTCGCGCAGCCACGCCCCGACCTGGTCCTCCATGCCGGGGTCGACGGACTCGAGGGCGGTGCGCACGGCATCTGCCCGCTGCTCGACGTCCGCGGGCGCCGGCGCCGTGGCCGTGCCGCGGCGCGACCGGCCGGGAGGCTCGGTGGCGGGCAGCCGTGTCGGGGGGAGCGTCGGCTCGGTGGGCACGAGGGCGTCGTCGTGCGCGGCCGCCAGCGTCTCGGAGACCACCGTCGAGCCGTAGCGCGCGTCGAAGGCGGCCGCGATGCCGTCGGCGGTGCGGCGCAGGTCGGCGGCGACGTCGGTCACCGGGCGACCGTCGACCTCCGTCGGGGCCAGGCCGACGACGTCGGCGCGGTCGAGGACGTGGGCGGCGGTCGCCGCGAACCACATCCGGGCGCTCGGCGTGTGGAGCTCGTCGAGCCAGCCGAGCCGGGGGAGGAGGAGGTCGACGGCCCGGTCGGCGTTGCCGAGCCGCAGGAGCACCCGCAGGCACTGCGCCACCGTGCTCGAGCACTTGGGGTCGTCCTGCGCGAGGTGCCAAGCGCGGCGGAAGGCGTCGACCGCCCCCTCGACGTCGCCCAGGCCCAGACGCAGGCCGGCGGCGTCGCCGAGGCTGGAGCGCGGCTCGTCGCTGCACGTGAGCTCGCCCTCGACGACGGGACCGAGCAGCTCGAGGGCCCGCCGGGGGTCCTCGGCGGCGACGACACGCGACTGGTCGCGGTGCTCGCAGGCGGGGCAGTCGCTGCGGCTGTCGCGGGGCTCGGCGAGCCAGGCGGCGAGCTCGCGGGCCGCACCCTGCTCGTCGCCGGTGTGCTGCGCGAGCCGGGCCCGCGCCGCGTGGACCGGGCGCAGGTGGTAGCCGTCGGCGCGGAAGACCTCCTCGACGTCGTCGATCGCTGCCACGAGCGTGGACAGCGGCACCTCGGGGATGTCCTCGACGAGGTCGACGGCCCACTTCAGGCGCCACAGCACGGCATCCCGGTCCTCCTGGTCGAGACCGTGCTCGGGCTCGAGGGAGCGGCGCAGCCAGGTGAAGTGCACGAGGTTCTGGGGGTCGCGGGGCACGTGGTAGAGGGCCTGCGTGAGGTCGGTGCGGGCGACGAACTCCTCGGCGAACGAGCCGTCGGCCTGCGCGAGCCGGAGCGCGCCCTCGTGGGCCCGCACGCGCTCGACGCCGACGGGTGCCTCATCGGCGGCGAGCGACACCCGGGCGAACTCCTCGGACACCTGGTCCCACTGCCTCATGACGGTCCTCCCTCGACGGCCCGGTCGATGAGGGCCGGCAGCGCCCGGGCCACGAGCGCGCTGTCGAACGGGGTCAGCGGATGCCGCCCCGCGAGGAGGGCGTGTGCGTACAGCGCCTCGACGGCGAGCCTCTGGAGGCCGGCGTCGCCCACCTCGGCGAGGCGCCGCACTCCCGGGTGCTCGACGTTGAGGACGAAACGCGGCACGGCATCCGGCCGGGCGATCGTGTCGAGGGTGTCGGCCCACACTCCCGAGGACGACGCCGCGACCTCGCTCCGGTCGCGCTCGCGGTGGGCGTCGCGCCCGACGAGGAGCACGGCGTGCAGCGTCGTCGGGCGGAAGGAGCGCACGACGGGTACGGCCCGGGCCCGCCCGAGGACCGAGCGCGCCACGTCGAGCAGCGGGGCGAAGAGTGCCTCGTCGTCGGCGCCGGGGTCGGTGAAGCGGTCGGCGAGGTGCTCGGGCTCGAGGCGGTGGGCGTCGCGCTCGGGGGACCGCTGCACCCACCGCTCGACGATCGTGCGGTCGTAGGCGTAGCCGGCGTTGAGGACCGCGATGTCCTCGGCGCGGGCGATCGCGGCGACCTGCTGGTAGTCCTCGACGCCGTCGACGTAGGTGATGACCCGGTCGAGCGCCGAGAACTCCGCCAGGGTCATCGAGCCGAGCGTCGTCTCCCACGGGAGCACCTCGGCGACGACCTCGAGCATCTCGTCGTCGGTCGTGGCGGCGGCCTTGACGGCGAGGTGGTGCACGCGGAAGAAGTCCTCGGCCCGCTGCCGGTCGGTGCGTGCCATCCTCAGCAGCCACCGCTTGAGCTGGTCGCCGAGCCGAGCTCGGGTCTCGTCGAGCAGCTCGTCGTCGTGGAGCGCCTCGCGGGACGCGGTGAGCCCGAGCCGCTCGGTGTCGAGCACGGCCCGCACGAAGAAGGCCCACTCGGGCAGCACCTCGGGGACCGACTCGCCGACGAGCATCCGCTTCGCGTAGAGCCGGTGCGCGCCGCGGGTTGCGGTGGGGTGGGGGAGCACGTAGGCCTGCCCGCGCACCCCCGCGGCGGGGTCGGCGAGGTCGACGACGTCGAGCGGCCGGGCGCCGAGCACCCGTTCGCCCAGCGCCAGCGCGGCGTCCCGCCGCGAGCCGTCGCCGTCCTCCCACGGGAACCGCCGGCCGGCGACGGTGACCGGCCCGGCCGCGGTCTCCACCACCAGGTCGAGGGGCAGGTAGCCCGCGTACGTCGCCGCGAGCCGCTCGACGACCTCGGCGGACAGCAGCTCGGCGGCGCTCCCGCGGGGGCGCAGCGCGACGTCGGTGCCGGGCTCGTCGCGCGGCTGGGGGGCGGGCGACACGGCATACGTGCCGTCGTCACGGCCCACCCACTGCCAGGTGCGGTCGCTGCCGGCGCGGCGCGTGGTCACGGTGATCTCGTCAGTGACGAGGAAGCACGACAGCAGGCCGATGCCGAACTGGCCGAGGAAGCTCTCCCGGGCCAGGCCGAGGGCGTCGCGCTTCGTCGAGGCCCCGATCGTCGCGAGCACGGCCCGGATGCCGTCCTCGTCGAGGCCGACACCGGTGTCCTCGACGTGGAGCCGCCCGTCGGGGGAGACGTCGGCCGGCACGACGTGCACATGCCGCGGCGCCCCGGCATCCTCCTCGGTGCGCGCGGTGATCGCGTCGACGGCGTTCTGCAGCAGCTCGCGCAGGTAGACCCGGGGGCTGGAGTACAGGTGGTGCGACAGGAGGTCGACGACGCCGCGGAGGTCGACGTGGAAGGTTGAGCCGGCCCCGGTCACGGGGTCGATCCAAACAGACCGACCGGGTCGGTGCGACCTTTCGGCGCAGCCCGGTGCCGAGCCGTCCCAACCTTTCACCGTCGCCCGGACGTTGGGAGGGTGGAGACTCGTTGACGGTGAGAGGAGGTGCGCGGGTGGACGGCTCGGATGCCGCGTGGCCGGCGGACGTCGAGTTCGTCGAGTACGTCCGTGCGCGCCAGCACACCCTCCTGCGGGCGGCCTACCTCGTGTGCGGCGACGTGCACCTCGCCGAGGACCTGCTCCAGGGCGCCCTCGTCAAGCTCGCCCGCCAGTGGGAGCGCGTTCGCGACGAGGCGCCGGACGCCTACGTGCGACGCATCCTCTACCGCGACGCCGTGTCGTCGTGGCGCAAGCGGCGGCACGAGGTGGTCGGCCTCGACCTGGCCTGGGAGCAGTCGGCCGACTCCTGGGAGGCGGAGCAGGTCGAGCGACGGCTCGACGTGCTCCGGGCCCTCGACGCCCTGACCCCGCGGCAGCGCGCCACCGTCGTGCTGCGGTACTTCGAGGACCGCAGCGAGCGTGACACCGCCGAGATCCTCGGGTGCTCGGTCGGCACCGTGAAGAGCCAGACCCACGACGCGCTCGTCCGCCTCCGGGCGGCGATGCCGCGCGTCGACCTCGAGACAGGGGGTTCCCGATGACGACCGACCTGCGAGACCTGCTCGAGCTCGCGAGCGACGACGTGCCCGAGGTGGACCTGGCCCAGGACGCCTGGGACACCGCCCGGGCCGAGCGCCGGACCGTGCACCGGCGAGTGCTGCTCGGGGCCGGTGCGGCTGCCGCCGCCGGTGTGCTCGTCACCGTGGTGGTGCGCGACCGGGCGAGCGGCCCTTCCGACCCCGCCGGGGCCCCGTCGCCGAGCGCCACGCGGCTCCCGACCGCGGAGGTGGGCGGGCTCACGGTCTCGCTCGCCCCCGAGCCGGGTGAGGAGACGCTGCTCCCGCACTACGAGGGCGCCGCGTCGCTGGCCCTCGGCGAGCGGATCGGGTTCGGGGACGCGCAGGACCTCATGCAGCTCGGACCCGGCCTCGGTCTCCCCGAGAACGACACCTCGGTGCGCGCGGTGCTCCTCGCCTGGACCCCCACCGCCGACGGGCTGCTGCCGGTGCTGCACACCCCGCTGCGGAGCGACGGGTCCCACTACCTCCTGTGCCCCCGGGTCCCGCTGGTGCGGGCCGACCCGACCCAGACGGGTGAGGGGCTGGTGCTCGACCCGCGGGCGATCCGTGTGGACCGCAAGGCCGTCGTCTTCCCGCAGCCCGGCGAGGTGGTCGTGCTCGACGCCCGCGACGGGACCGCCGACCGCATCCCCGTCGACGACCCGACCCTCTACCGGGCCGGCTGGGCCAGGGACGCCCGCACGGTGGTCGCCACGGGGGAGGACGACTCGTGGCTCGTCGACACCGTGGACGGCACGGTCGAGCGGGCGGCAGGGCCGGTGGACCCCGGCTGGGTCGACCTCGTGACGTCCGACCAGGGCATCACCTCGCTGCGCAGCTTCTCAGGGAGCGGGCAGCTCACCGGGAACCGGCCGCTGCGCGGGCCGGTCATGGAGGTCTCCGGCCCAACCGTGAGCAACATCGAGGGATGGGGTGCGGCGCACGCCTACCTCGGCCAGACCTTCGCCGGAGCGATCCAGCGCAGCCAGGGCCTCGTCGCCGTGCAGGGCGACCTGCGTCCGGTCCCGCGCGTCCTCGCGGCAACCCGCTCGCCGAGCGTGCCGAAGGGCGCCTACCGGCCGCTGCTCTGGGGACCCCAGGACGTCCTCGTGCTCGAGTCCCGGTCGTTCCCGAGCCTGTCCGAGAGCCCGACGCTGCGGCTGCTCGCGTGGGACGTCATCGGTGGCGGGCTCTCCCGGGTCGGCGAGGTCGGCCCCGTCCGGGCCGTGGGGAACGGCTTCACCGGCTCCTACGCGCTCTGACCCGGTCGACGACGGAGAGGCCATGAGCGTCAGCGAGGGAGATGCCACGGACCGGCCGCCCGGCGCGCCCGAGTCCTTCGACGTGCGCACGGTCGTCTACCTGCGGCGCGGGACCAACCCTCCCGACCTGACCGAGGAGGCGTCCGCGGCGCTGCACCACGCCCACCTCGCCCACCTCGCCGACCTGGGCCGGCGCGGCATCATCGCCGCCAACGGTCCGCTCCTGGACCAGTCCGACGAGACGATGCGCGGGATGTCGGTCTACACCGTCGACGCCACCGAGGCGCGGCGCCTGGCCGAGCAGGACCCCGCGGTCCGCGCCGGACGGTTCCGGGTGGACGTGGCCCGCTGGGCCGTCGGGGCCGGGCGGATCGCCTTCCCGGAGGTCGACGGTCCGGTGGGCCAGAGGGTCCGCTTCGAGGACCTCTGACCCCGGTCGCCCTCTAGTCCTGGCCGGTCGCGACGGGACGGCTGGGGTCCTCGATCCACTCGCTCCACGACCCGACGTACACGATGGAGTCGATGCCGGCGGTGTGCAGCGCCAGCGCCATCTGCGCCGCGGTGACGCCCGACCCGCACGACGTGCCCACGGGGGTGTCGCGGTGGACGCCGACCTCGGCGGCCAGCGTGCGGATGCGGTCGGATGGCAGGAACGTCCCGTCGGCGGCGAGCACGTCGGCCATCGGCAGGTTGACGGCACCCGGCACGTGCCCGGCCACGCGGTCGATCGGCTCGCGGTCGCCGCGGTAGCGCTCCGCGGTGCGCACGTCGAGGAGCACGCCACGGCGCGCCATCTCGGCTGCCGCGTCCGCGTCGAGCACCGGCACCGAGCCGGGCCGCACCGTCACCCAGCCCGGGGACGGGGTCGGCACGTCGGTGGTCACCGGCTGCCCGGCACGCCGCCAGGCCTCGAGCCCCCCGTCGAGCACGCGTACCGCGGGATGGCCGGCCCAGCGCAGCACCCACCAGGCCCGGGCCGAGGCGAGGGCGGTCCGCTGGTCGTAGACGACGAGGTCGTCCTCGTCGTCGACGCCGCAGGCCCGCAGCGCCGCCTGGAGCACCGCCGGGTCGGGCAGCGGGTGACGGCCCCGCACGCCGGGCGGGCCGGCCAGGGCCGCGTCGAGGTCGAGGTGCGGCGCCCCCGGGACGTGCGCCACGGCATACAGGTCGGTGCCGGGTGTGCCGCTCAGCGTGTACTGCACGTCGAGGACCTTCACCTGCCCGCGGGCGAGAAGGGTCGCGAGGTCGTCGGCGGAGACGAGGGCGCTCATGCGGCCATCCAACCACCGAGTCCCCGAACCTCTTTGGGACACTGTGGTCGTGGCAGAGCGGGTCCGCGTCGTCCTCGTCCACGGGTCGCAGCTGAGCAGCGCCCAGTGGTGGCGCTACACGACGCTCCTGGGGCCCGACGTCGAGCTCGCGGTGCCCGACCTGCCGGCCCACGGCGCGCGCCGCGACGAGCCGTTCACGTGGGAGCAGGCGCTGGACGTGGTCGGTCGTGCGGTGGACGGCGGGACGCCGGGGATGCCGGTCGTGCTCGTCGGGCACAGCCTCGGCGGCTACCTCGCCATGGCCTATGCCGCGGCGCACCCGGACCGGCTGTCGGGCCTCGCGCTGCTCGGGGCGTCGGCGGTGCCGGCGGGGCCGGGAGCCGCGCTCTACCGCGCGATCGCGTCGGTCGAGCAGCGGCTCGGCGTCGACCGGATGTCGCGGGCGCTGGACCGGCAGTTCGACGTCATGCTCCCCGAGGAGCTCGCGGCGGTCATCAAGGAGGCGGGCTACGGGTTCGACGGCATCCCCGCGGCGTGGGCCGGTGTCATGGGTCTGTGCCGGCCGGAGATGCTCGCCGAGGTCACCTGCCCGGTGCTCCTGCTCAACGGCCAGCTCGACCAGCTGCGGGTCGACGCGCGGCGCTTCGCCCGGGCCGCCCGGTCGGCGCCCTGGGTGCGGGTGGTCACGGTGCGGCACGGGCTGCACGTGTTCCCGCTGACCCATCCGCACGACACCGCGGCCGCGCTCTGGGAGCTGCTCAGTGCGGTCCGTCGGCACGCGGCGCAGGACCTCGCGGCGCGACGCTGACCGCACCGCCGACCGGCGGCACGTGCGCGACGGCATCCGTGTGGCGGCCGAGCGCCTCGGCGAACCGCTCACCGGGCTCGGTGGTCCAGCCCAGCCGACCGCTCGGCCAGCCGGAGGGGTGGAGCGTGCCGTAGTGGATCGGCAGCACGTGGAGGGCGCGGGCGCGCGCGGCCGCCTGCGCCGCCTCGTCGGGGCCGAGGTGGCCGGGGGACAGGCGCGGGCCCCAGCCCCCGATCGGCAGCAGCGCGAGGTCGACGGGGGCGTCGGCGACCTCGGGGAGGAGCGCCATGTCGTCGTGGAGCGAGGTGTCGCCGGCGAACCACACGACGACGCCGCCGCCGCGCACCAGCATCCCCGTCGCGCCGTTGGGGCGGTGCGGCATCGGTCGCGCGTCGTGGTCGGCCCGGACCAGGCGCACCTCGACGCCGGGGGCGACGGGGGCCCAGTCGGTGGCGGACGCCTCGAGGACGCGGAGCTTCTGCCGGTGCACCCACGGGATGTTGGCCGGGTGCGTCACGACCGGGGCGTGGCCGAGCCGTCGCAGCGACGGCAGGTCGGCGTGGTCGTGGTGGAGGTGGCTGACGAGCACGGCGTCGACGTCGTCGACGTGGCGGTGAACGGGCACGTCCCCGCGGCGGCGCAGCATCCCCAGCCGTGACCGCAGGAGGGGGTCGGTGAGGATCCGCGTGCCGCCCAGGTCGAGGACGAGCGTGGAGTGGCCGAGCCACGTGACGCGCACGCCGGTGGCCCCCAAGGGGCGATCGCCCGGTCGAGCTGGCACACCCCCACGGTAGGGCGTGACAGGGCACCCGCGTCGGCGGGGGACAATGGATGCCGTCATGACTGCTCCGACCACCACCGCACCCACGGCGCCGGCGACCTCCGCGGCGCCGCGTCCCGTGCTGCCCCCGCTCCACATCGGCCGCCACGTCGTCGAGTCGCCCGTCGTCCTCGCGCCGATGGCCGGCATCACGAACCGCGCCTTCCGCCGCCTCTGCCGCGAGTCCGGCACGGCCGGGCTCGAGGCCGGCGGCGCGTCGGGCGCGACGAGCCTGTACGTCTCGGAGATGGTGACGACCCGCGCCCTGGTCGAGCGCACCCCCGAGACGATGCGGCTCATCTCGCACGACCCCGAGGAGCACCCGCGGTCGGTGCAGCTGTACTCGGTCGACCCCGTGACCGCCGGGCTCGCCGCCCGGATGCTCGTCACCGAGGACCGCGCCGACCACATCGACCTCAACTTCGGCTGCCCCGTGCCCAAGGTCACCCGCAAGGGTGGTGGCGCCGCGCTGCCGTGGAAGACCGACCTGTTCCGCGGCATCGTCGCGGCCGTCGTCCGGGAGGCGCAGCCGTACGCCGTGCCCGTCACCGTGAAGATGCGGGTCGGCATCGACGCCGACCACGTGACCTACCTCGACGCCGGGCGGATCGCCGAGGGCGAGGGCGCCGCCGCGGTGGCGCTGCACGCCCGCACCGCGGCGCAGGCCTACTCGGGCCAGGCCGACTGGTCGGCGATCGCCCGCCTCAAGGAGGCCGTGACGACGGTCCCGGTGCTCGGCAACGGCGACATCTGGTCCGCCGAGGACGCGCTCGAGATGGTGCGCCAGACGGGGTGCGACGGGGTCGTCGTGGGCCGCGGGTGCCTGGGCCGGCCGTGGCTGTTCACCGACCTCGCGGCCGCCTTCGCGGGATCCGACGCACGGGTGCGGCCGGGGCTGCGCGAGGTGACGGCCACGCTGCGGCGGCACGCCGCCTACCTCGTCGACTTCTACGACGGCGACGAGGGGCGGGCCTGCCGCGACATCCGCAAGCACATCGCGTGGTACCTCAAGGGCTTCCCGGCGGGGTCCAGCGTGCGCAACCAGCTCGCCCTCGTCGACGGCCTCCAGGCGCTGGACGACCTCATCGGCACGATGGACCTCGACGCACCGTGGCCCGGCGACGCCGCCGAGGGCCAGCGGGGACGGGCCGGGTCGCCGCGCGTCGTGGCGCTGCCCGAGAACTGGCTGCGCTCGCGCGAGCTCGACGCGGCGCAGCGGGCGCAGGTCGCCCAGGCCGAGCTGAGCGTCTCCGGCGGGTGACGGTCGGCGGTCGGCGGTCGGCGTCGGCGCACCAGGGTCCGGGCCAAGGGTCGTCGAAACCGGGGTCATGGCACCGGTTTCCCTGACTCCTACGGGGCTGCTGGCGCGGCCTGTGGATGACGGTGGAAGCGTTGGACCCGGATCCGACGCCGGCTCTACCGCGCGCAGACGGGTGACCTCGACTGGCTCGGCCGGGCGCACGCCGCGGCCTGCGTGGCGGCGACGACTGCGCGCTGAGCCTGCGTGCGGCTGAACACCTCCACGGTGTGGCGGCCACGCCCCCGCCCGTCATCACCGTGGCCGTGCCCGGGCCGGTCGGTCACCAGGCTGCCGGGCACGGCGGCGCGATGGGTCCAGAAGAGACGCACCTCGGCCGAAGCTCTCGTGCGCGACGGGACCGTGCGGCGGGACTTCGAGTACGACAGGTGGCTGGTGGTCGTCGAGGTCGACGGCCGGCTCGGGCACGAGGGGGAGCACCTGGCGGCCGACCGGCGGCGCGACCGACGCACGGCCGGCACGGGCAGGGTGACGCTGCGGGCCGGGTGGGTCGACGTCGAGGGGGACCCTGCCGGCTCGCGGTCGACGTGCACGCCGCACTCCGGGCTCGCGGCCTGACCGACCCGATCCGCGCCTGTGGCCCGAGGTGTGCCGCGCGACGGGTGGTCGCCGCCTGAGCCGCTCACGAAGATCGGAGAAACCGGTATCCGGGCACGGGCTTCTCCGGGGTCCGTGTCGGGGGTCGTCGCTAGGGTCGGGACCATGGCGCAGCAGATCGGGACTCCCGGGGGAACCCCGGACAAGCCGGCCATCTTCTTTCGCGACGCCGCGGAGTTCGGTCGTTGGCTCGAGCGCCACCACGACACCGAGACCGAGCTGTGGATGGGCTTCTACCGCAAGGGCCACCCCGAGGCCGGGCTCACCTGGGAGGAGGCGGTCCGCGAGGCCCTGTGCTGGGGCTGGATCGACAGCCTGGCGCAGGGCATCGACGAGCACAGGCGTCGCCAGCGCTGGACCCCTCGAAAGAAGGGCAGCAACTGGTCGACCATCAACATCGCCGCCGCCGCCGAGCTCACGGCGCAGGGCCGGATGCAGCCCTCCGGCCTCGCGGCATTCGCGCTTCGCCGCGAGGACCGCTCCGGCGTCTACGCCTACGAGAACCGCGACCTCGAGCTCGCCGAGCCGTATGCCGGCGCGCTCGCCGCCGACCCGGCCGCGGCCGCGTTCTGGGCGGAGGCGACGCCGTCCTACCGCAAGGCGGTGACCAACTGGGTCATGACGGCCAAGCAGGAGAAGACCCGCGACGCCCGGGCGGCGACGCTCGTCGACGACTGCGCGGCGGGGAGGCTCATCAAGGGCCAGCGCTACGGCACACCCCCGACGTGGGTGGAGCGGGCCGCAGCGGCGGCCGAGGCGGCCCGCCTAGGGTGACCCCGTGACGTACACCGAGCGCGACCGGGAGCGCTGGGTCGCGGAGGACCCTGCCCACAAGCGGGTGGACCGCGACGACTTCGCCCGCGACCGGGCCCGGCTGCTGCACTCGGCGAGCCTGCGCCGCCTGTCCGCGAAGACCCAGGTCGTCCAGCCGAGCAGCGACGACTTCGTCCGCAACCGGCTCACGCACTCCCTCGAGGTGGCCCAGATCGGCCGGGAGTTCGGTGCGGCCCTCGGCTGCAGCGCCGACGTCGTCGACACCGCCTGCCTCGCGCACGACATCGGCCACCCGCCCTTCGGGCACAACGGCGAGTCGGCGCTCGACGCGGTCGCGGCCGGCATCGGGGGCTTCGAGGGAAACGCCCAGACCCTGCGGCTGCTCACCAGGCTCGAGGCCAAGCGCTCGCACGCCGACGGTCGCCCGGCCGGCCTCAACCTCACCCGCGCCAGCCTCGACGCCGCCACGAAGTACCCGTGGCGCCGCGGCCACGCCCCCCATCCGACCGTCAAGTTCGGCGTCTACGACGACGACGCCGAGGTCTTCGAGTGGTTCCGCGAGGGCGCCCTCGAGGGCCGCCGCTCCGTCGAGGCCGACGTCATGGACTGGAGCGACGATGTCGCCTACTCCGTCCACGACGTCGAGGACGCCATCGCCTCCGGCTGGCTCGACCCCCGCCGGCTGCGCGACCGCGACGACGTCGAGGCCGTGCTCACGGTCGCGGGCGAGGTCTACGAGCCGGACCTGACCGCCGACGAGCTCGGCGGCGCCCTCGACCGCGTCCTGGCCACGGGCACCGTCCCCGAGACCTTCGACGGCTCCCGGGGCTCGCTCGCCGCCCTCAAGGACATGACCTCACGCCTCATCGGACGGTTCGTCGTCTCGGTCGAGGACGCCACCCGGGCGCAGCACGGCCCCGGGCCGCTGACCCGCCACCACGGCGACCTCGTCGTGCCGCGCACCGCCCGCGCCGAGTGCACCGTGCTCAAGGCGGTCGCCGCGCACTACGTCATGTATGCCGCCGAGCGGGTCGAGCTCCACGCCCGCCAGCGCGACGTGGTCGCCGAGCTCGTCGCCGCGTTCGAGAGCGACCCCGACCGGCTGGACCCCGACCTGCGGGCCGACTGGGACGCCGTCGACGGGGATGCCGCGGCGCTGCGCGTGCTCGTGGACCAGGTCTCCTCGCTCACCGACGTCCGGGCCCTGTCCCTGCACCGCCGGTGGTGCCGCACCGGCACGACCTAGACTCGCGGCATACCTCAGGAGGGTCAGTGGCGGGTCGGATCAAGGCCGAGGACATCACGGCGGTCAAGGAGCGCACGTCCATCGAGGACGTCGTGCGCGACCACGTGACGCTCCGGCCTGCCGGGGTGGGCTCGCTCAAGGGACTGTGCCCCTTCCACGACGAGAAGTCGCCGAGCTTCACGGTGCGCCCGGCGGTCGGCAGCTACCACTGCTTCGGGTGCGGCGAGGGCGGTGACGTCATCTCGTTCGTGCAGAAGGTCGAGCACCTGACCTTCACCGAGTCGGTCGAGCGCCTGGCCGCCAAGCTCGGCCTCGAGCTGCGCTACGAGGAGGGCGGCGGCCCGCGCGAGGGAGGGGTGTCGCTCGGCAAGCGCTCCCGGCTCATCGAGGCGCACCGCGTGGCGCAGGAGTTCTACGCCGCGATCCTGCAGGACACCAGCGACCCCGAGGCCCGGCCCGGTCGCGACTTCCTGCGCGAGCGAGGCTTCGACGGCACGGCAGCCGAGCGCTTCGGCGTCGGGTTCGCCCCGCGCAGCGGAGAGGCCCTGACCCGGCACCTGCGCGAGCGGGGCTTCACCGAGGACGAGATGGTGACGGGCGGGCTGTCCGGCCGGGGGAGCCGCGGGCTCTACGACCGGTTCCGCGGCCGGCTGGTCTGGCCGATCCGCGACACGACGGGCGACACCGTCGGGTTCGGCGCCCGCCGCGTCCTCGAGGACGACCGCATCGCCGCGAAGTACCTCAACACCTCGGAGACCCCGATCTACAAGAAGTCGCAGGTGCTCTACGGCCTCGACTCCGCGAAGAAGGCCATCGCCACCGAGCGCCAGGCGGTCGTGGTCGAGGGCTACACCGACGTCATGGCCGCCCACCTCTCCGGCGTCGAGGGCGCGGTCGCGACCTGCGGCACTGCCTTCGGGATCGACCACATCAAGATCCTGCGCCGGATCATGCGCGACGAGGCCGACGTCGCCCCCGCGCGGGTCGTCTTCACCTTCGACGGCGACGCCGCCGGCCAGAAGGCCGCGATGCGCGCGTTCGCCGAGGACCAGCGGTGGGCAGCGCAGTCGTTCGTCGCCGTCGCCCCCGACGGGATGGACCCGTGCGACCTGCGCCTGGCCAAGGGGGACACCGCCGTCAAGGCCCTCGTCGACGGCGCCGTCCCGATGTTCGAGTTCGCCGTCCGCACCACGATCCGCCGCTTCGACCTCGAGAACGCGGAGGGGCGGGTCCAGGCGATGAAGGCCGTCGCCCCGATCATCGGCTCGATCCGGGACACGAGCCTGCGGCCGGAGTACACCCGCACCGTCTCCGGCTGGCTGGGCCTCGAGGTCGAGCAGATGGCCGCCGAGGTGCGCAAGGCCGGCACGGTGCGCGCCGACGACACCCCCGACCACAGCCGCCGGCCCGCGAGCACCGACGACGTCCCCGAGCCCGGCATCGGCGAGGCCGCCGCGGCGCTGCCCGTCCCCGACCTCCGCGACCCGGTCGTCTTCACCGAGCGCCAGCTGCTCCAGGCGCTCATCCAGTACCCCCTGCAGTTCGACGACGCCGCGATCGACTCGCTGGTGCCCGAGGCGCTCAGCGCGCCCGCCCACCGGGCGATGCTCGACGGCATCCGCATCGCCGCGCCCACCTCCCGCCGGGGTTCGACGGCTGCGTGGGTCGCCGCCGTCGCCGAGCACGCCCCGCTCGCGGTGCGCGGGCTGGTCTCCGAGCTGTCGGTCGCGCCGCTGCCCACGCGCTACGACAGCTCCACCGGGCTGCCGCCCCAGCGCTACCTCGACTCGCTCGTCACCGGCGTGCGCGACGCGCACCTGGGCCGGCTCATCGCCGACGCCATGGCCTCGGTCCGGCGCGTCCAGAGCGACCCCGACGCCGACCCCGCCGACCTCCGGGAGCGCACCATGGTCCTGCACCGCCTCGAGATCGAGCGGGTGCGCCTGCGCGAGGGCGTCTCCTCGTGAGGCTCCGCTGGACCGGGCTGCGCCGCCCCGACGTCCCCGAGGACGTGGCCGCCGCCATCGCCCCGGTCGAGGGGGAGCGGCTCCTCGCGTGGGCGGTCGAGGAGGGCACCGGCATCACGGTCGTCGCGGGGCGCCGGCGCCTCTATGCCGTGACGCCCGGTCCCGACCGGCAGCACCTCACGCTGTCCCGCCCGTGGCACCTCGTCGACGCCGGGCTGTGGAGCGGCGAGGACGGCTCGCTGCGGGTCACCTGGGTCGACGGTGAGCGTCCCGCGCGGTTCGTGCTCACGGCTCCGGGCCTGCTCCCCGAGACGCTGCGCGAGCGCGTGCAGGCGTCAGTCGTGCTCGTCGAGGCGGTCGACCTCGGCGGCCGCCGCACTGCCCGCGTCGTCGTCCGCAAGGACCTCGCGACGGGTGACCTGATGAGCCAGGCCGTGCTCGGGCCGGGGGTCCGCAGCAGCGACCCGGGGGTGTCCGAGCAGGTGCGCGCGGGACTCGCGCGGGTGCGTGAGCAGGCCGGTCTGGACTGAGCCCCGCCGGTTTTCGTCGCGGGTCCCGTCTTTGCTATCGTGTGCGAGCGCTGCTGCGGCGATCTCGTGGTGGCCATTCCCCTGTAGCTCAACTGGCAGAGCATTCGGCTGTTAACCGGAGGGTTGTTGGTTCGAGTCCAACCGGGGGAGCACCAAGAAGGG
>CAVWRI010000002.1:0-180593 GCA_963757405.1 uncultured Actinomycetota bacterium | reverse complement strand
CGTCGGCGCACGTCGTGAGGGTCGCGCCGGACGACGGGTCGGTCACCGCGAAGCGCTCCCCACCGCTCGCCTCGCGCCACCTGCCTTCGATCAGCGGGTGTCGACGGCGTCGATGAGGACTTCTGGCGTGATCGCCATGGGGTGCGTCCTCCGTGGTCCGGGCGGTCGTGATCGGGGTCGGCGGGGGTCGGTGCCAGCGTATGCCGGGCCGTCGGTGTAGCGGTCCTCCATCCCCACGGGGAGCCGTAGCCCTCGGGCTTGGGGGCGGCGAGGAGCTCGAGGAACGGCACCGCGTCGAAGGCCTCGGGGCCGAGCACCCCGGTCCCCGACCAGGTGCCGTCGGCGAGCAGCTCGAGGGCGACGACGGGGTTGACGGCGGTCTGCCAGACCACGCACTGGGCGCCGTAGTCGCGCATCGTGTCGGCGTTGTCGGACACGTGGTAGAGGTAGGTGCGGCGGGGCCGGCCGTCCGTGCCGGTGCCGGTGACCCAGAGCCCGCGCACGCTTCCCCTCCATCCGCTGCCTGATCGTCGCCGGGTCGGGGAGCACCGCGGCGACGACATCGCGCGGGCTGACCTGAACGCCCTTCACGGTGACCGGGTCGGTGCCGTCGAGGCCGAGGGTGTGCAGCGTGCGCAGGATGCCGATCATCTCCTCGCCGAGGCCGTACTTGAACGTCACCCCCTCGGCGTCGACCGACCGCGGCATGAGCAGCACCTCCTCGTGCTCCACGTGCACGCACTCGACCGGGCCGATGCCGTCGGGGAAGTCGAACACCTCCGGCTCGCTGAACGGCGGCAGGGTGAAGAACCCGGCCTCGACGATGGGCGTGCCGTCGTCGGCGACCGCTCGCGAGCGCTCCCACACGACCGGCGGGTTGAGGCACTCCTCGATCATGGTCCACATCGAGAAGCCCGGCGCGAAGACCTCGTTGCCGTCCTCGTCGCGGATGACGAGGTTGGCACCGTCGCGGGTGCCGAGCTCGTCGATGTGGCTGAACAGGTGGTCGGCCGCGTAGCGGGCGAAGACGTCGGACAGGCCCGGCTCGACGCCGATCCCGACGAGCAGCCAGCGAGCTGGCCGTCGGCCTCCCACTCCTGCGCCTGGGCGAAGCTGGTCGTCGCCGAGCTTGACCCCGACCTTCGCGTAGGGCTCGCTCGGGTGACGGCTCCGACAGGCTCATCGCCATGTCGAGGTAGTCGGCGCCGGCTGCCCGGGCGCCCGCGAAGATCGTCAGGACGAACCGCGGGTCGACCGCGTTGAAGACGTGCGTCGCACCCACCTCGCGGGCGAGCGCCTCGACGGCACCGGCGTCCGACGCGTCCACCTGCGCGGCGCGGGAAACGGCTCTCGCCCGGGGCGCCGCGAGGTCGCCGCCTCGACCGTGCGCCCGGCACGGAGGGGTCGTGGTCGGCGACGACCCAGGCCTCGAAGAAGGAGCGTTCGGCCGCGACGCGGGCGGCGGCGTCGCCGACACCGCCGGCACCGACCATGAGGACGCGCATGACGAGGAGACCTTTCGAGCGGGACCGGGTGGCTGGAACGGGTGCGGCGTCAGGCGCGGCGCGCTCGCGACGGTTCGAGAACAGCTGACCGAGGACGACCACGATGAGGGCGATGAGGAACATCAGGGTGCCGATGACGTTGACCTGCACCGGTGCCCCGCGCTGCGCCGCGCCCCAGACGTACATCGGGAACGTGATCGAGCTGGGGCTCGCGTTGAAGTTGGTGATGATGTAGTCGTCGAAGCTCAGCGAGAACGCCAGCAGCGCGCCGGCGAGGATGCCGGGGAACGCGAGCGGGAAGGTGACCCGCAGGAACGTCTGGGCCGGGTTGGCGCCCAGGTCGGCGGCCGCCTCCTCGAGCCGGGGGTCGAGGGTGGCGACCCGGGCCTTGACGGCGACGACGACGAACGAGATGCAGAACATGATGTGCGCGATGGGGACCGCGAGGGCGCCCGACGGCAGGCCCATCATGAGGAAGAGCGTCAGGAGGCTGAGCCCATGACGACCTCGGCGTGGCCATCGGCATGAAGATGAGCAGGTTGGTGGTCGAGCGCGCCCGGAACCGGTAGCGGCCCAGGGCGAAGGCGATCATCGTGCCGAGCGCCGTCGCCGTGAGCGACGCGATGAGGCCGATGCGCAGCGACAGGCCGAGCGACTCGCAGATGCCCTGCGCCCGCACGGGTTGCCCAGGCGTCGGCCGAGAATGCCGTCCACGTGTAGTTGTAGCGACCGGCGGGGTCGTTGAACGAGAACATCGCGACGACGAGGTTGGGGATGAGCATGTAGGCGAGCACGCCGACCGCGGCGAAGAGCAGCAGGTGCTTGCGGAGCCACGTCATGTCAGACCAGCTCCTCGGTGCCGGCCCGCCGGACGTAGAACGCCACGAGGGCGAGGATCATCAGCAGCAGGATGAAGGACAGCGCGGCCGCCAGTGGGTAGTCGAGCACCCGGAGGAACTGGCTGTCGATGACCTGGCCGATCATCACCGTCTGGGTGTTGCCGAGGAGCCTGGAGTTGATGAAGTCACCGGCGGCCGGGATGAACGTCAGCAGCGTTCCCGCGACGACGCCGGGAAGCGACAGCGGCCAGGTGACGTGCCGGAACGCCTGGAACGGCGAGGCGTACAGGTCGCCGGCGGCCTCGACGAGGCGGGGGTCGAGCCGGTCGAGCGCCGCGTAGAGCGGCAGGATCATGAACGGCAGGAAGTTGTAGGTCAGGCCGGCGATGACCGCGAACTTCGACGACAGCAGGGTGTCGTTGTTCGTGAGCCCGACCAGCTGCAGGAAGTCCGTGATGTGCAGCCACTGCGCGACCTCGGTGACCGGGCCCGTGTCGGAGAGGATCGTGCGCCACGCGAGCGTGCGGATGAGGAAGCTCGTGAAGAACGGCGCGACGACGAGGACGAGCATGACGTTCTTCCAGCGCCCCGCCTTCTGCGCCATGTAGTACGCCAGCGGGTAGGCCAGCACGAGGGCGGCCACCGTGGCCGTCGCGGCGTACCCGACCGAGCGGACCAGCTGGGGCCAGTACTTCTGGATCGCGTCGGCGTAGATCGAGATGTTGCCCGTGAAGGTGTAGCCGGCCTCGACCGACCCCTCCTGCAGCGACTGGGAGAACAGGGTGAGCATCGGCGCGGCGAAGAACACGACGAGCCACAGCAGGCCCGGGGCGAGGAGCGCGTAGGGCACCCAGTTGGCGCGCCGTCTCGGTGCCTGTGCCCCCTTCGGCGCGAGGACCGCGAGGTCAGCCATCGACCAGCACCCGTTCGACGCCGGCGTCCTCGGACTGCGCGGCGTCGAGCACGAACTCGTGCCCGGGCTCCCACGACAGGGTGACGTTCTCGCCGAGGCGGGCCCGGGACGAGCCGTCGTTCTGCTGGACGACCACGACGTCGAAGCCCCACGGCATCCGCACGAGGTACTGGGTCGCCACCCCCGTGAACGAGGCGTCGGTGACCGAGCCGGTGAGCCGGTTGCGGCCCCCGCCCTCGCCGAGCGTCAGCTTCTCCGGGCGCACCCCCAGCCACACGTTCGTGAGGCCGTCGGGCACCTTGTCGGCCTGCACGAGCACGTCGTGCCCGTGCACCTCGGCGGCGAGCAGCCCGTCCCCCGCGGAGCCGGCGACCCGGGCCGTGAGGAGGTTGGACTGGCCGAGGAAGTTGGCCACGAAGGTGGAGGCAGGGTGTTCGTAGAGCGTGGCGGGGTCGCCGAGCTGCTCGAGGTGGCCGCCGTTCATCACCGCGATGGAGTCGGCCATGGTCATGGCCTCCTCCTGGTCGTGCGTGACGTGGATGAACGTCAGGCCGACCTCCTGCTGGATCCGCTTGAGCTCGATCTGCATCTGGCGACGCAGCTTGAGGTCGAGGGCGCCGAGGGGCTCGTCGAGGAGGAGGACGTCGGGACGGTTGACGAGGGCCCGGGCCAGGGCCACGCGCTGCTGCATGCCGCCCGAGAGCTGGTTGGGCCGCTTGGAGCCGGCGTGGCCGAGCTCGACGAGGTCGAGGGCGTCCTGCGCCTTCTTCTTCGCCTCCTTGTCGCCCTTGCGCCGCAGGCCGAACGCGACGTTGTCGAACACCGTCATGTGCGGGAAGAGCGCGTACGACTGGAACACCGTGTTGACGTTGCGCTGGTGGGCGCGCGTCCTCGTGATGTCGGTGTCGCCGATGAGGATCTGGCCCTCGGTCGGGTCGTCGAGGCCCGCGACCATCCGCAGGGTCGTCGTCTTGCCGCACCCCGAGGGTCCGAGGAGGGCGAAGAACGACCCCTGCGGGATCTCAGGTCGAGGGGGTGGACCGCGGTGAAGTCGCCGAACGACTTCTTCAGCCCGACCAGCCGGAGGTCACCGGCGCCGTAGTCCGCCATCAGCTCGTGGTGAGGTCGGTGTAGGCGCGGTTGTACTTGAGCTCCTCCTCGGCGCTCAGGCCTCGGAACACCTTCGAGCGGGCGAGCACCTCGGGTGTGGGGACGATGAGCGTGTTCTTGCCGAGCTCGGGGTCGATCTTGTCGAGCTCGGCCTTGGTGCCCGCGACCGGCGGGATGTAGTTGACGTACGCCTCGACCTCGGCCATGACGGCGGGGTCGTAGTAGTAGTTGATGAGGGTCTCGGCGTTCTTCTTGTGCTTGGCCAGCGCCGGGATGACGAAGTTGTCCGACCATAGCGTGAAGCCGGCCTGGGGCAGGAAGTACTCGACCTTGTCGTTGTCGAACTGGAGCTGGACGACGTCCCCGGTCCACGCGACGCACGCCGCGATGTCGCCCTTGGTGAGCCCGTCGGTGTAGTCGTTCCCCGTGAAGCCCTTGATCTGCCCGGCGTCCTTGGCCTTCTGGATCATCGCGATGGCGGCGTCGAAGTCGGCGTCGGTGAAGTTCGCCGGGTCCTTGCCCAGCTCGCAGAGCACGAGGCCGATGGTGTCGCGCATCTCAAGGAGGAGGGTGACCTTGCCCTTGAGGGTCGGGTCGGTGAGGAGCTGGGTGATCGTCTCGATCTTCTTGCCGCCGGTCGCGTCGAGGTTGTACGCGATGCCGGCGAAGCCGCTCTGCCACGGGAGGGAGAACTTGCGGCCCGGGTCGAACTCGACGTTCTTGAGGGACTCCTCGAGGTTCGCGGCGTTCGGGATGTTCGCGGTGTCCAGCGCCTGGACGTAGCCCTGGCGGATGAGGCGGGCCACCATCCAGTCGGTGCTGCACCACACGTCGCGGCCGGTGTCCTGGCCCGCCCTCGAGCAGCGGGCGCACCTTGGCGTAGAACTCGTCGTTGTCGTTGTAGTCCTCGGTGTAGTTGACCTGGATGCCGGTCGCCTTGGTGAAGGCGTCGAGCGTCGGGCGCGACTTCTCGTCCTCGGAGAGGTCGATGTACTCCGGCCAGTTCGACCAGTTGACGACCTTCTCGGTGTCGCTCATGTCCTGCGCGGCCTTCGCGGTGGGCGTCGGCCGAGCCGGACGGCGTGCTGCCGGTGCCCTCGCTCCCGCAGGCGGTGAGCGCGGCGGTCGCGCCGAGCCCGAATGCGCCGGTCATGACGGCGCGCCGGCTCGTGAGGCCGCGGATCAGGGCGGCGCGCATGGCGGGGGAGGTCAGGTCGGGAGTGGGGCGCTCGGCCATGGGATGTCTCCTCGCGGGGGTGGTGCGGGTCCGGGGTGGGTGGTGCGTGGTCGGGCTGTGGTTCAGGTGCAGTGTCGCGCGTGCCGGTCGTGTTTCGGGGTCAGGACTCGATGTTGGCCATGACGTGCTTGATGCGGGTGTAGTCCTCGAAGCCGTACATCGACAGGTCCTTGCCGTAGCCGGACTTCTTGTAGCCGCCGTGCGGCATCTCGGCAACGAGCGGGATGTGCGTGTTGATCCAGACGCAGCCGAAGTCGAGCGCGCGCGACATCCGCATCGCCCGGCCGAAGTCCTTGGTCCACACCGAGGACGCCAGGCCGTAGTCGACGCCGTTGGCCCACCGCAGCGCCTCGACCTCGTCGGTGAAGCGCTGCACCGTGATGACCGGGCCGAAGATCTCGTTCTGGATCGCCTCGTCGTCCTGGCGCAGGCCGGACAGCACGGTCGGCTCGAGGTAGAAGCCGTCGCCGAGGTCGCCGCGGCGGTTCCCGCCCGCCGACACGGTGGCGTGCGACGGGAGCCGCTCGATGAAGCCCGACACGTGCTGCAGCTGGCGGGCGTTGTTGACCGGGCCGAAGAGGGCGTCCTCGTCGTCGGGCAGGCCGACCGGCGCCGAGCTGCGGGCGTACTCGGCGAGGGCCGAGACGAAGTCGTCGTGGATGCCGGGAGCGGCGAGCACGCGGGTGGCCGCGGTGCAGTCCTGCCCGGCGTTGAAGTAGCCGGCGACGGCGATGCCCTCGACGGCCGCCTCGAGGTCCGCGTCGTCGAAGACGACGACCGGGGCCTTGCCACCGAGCTCGAGGTGGACGCGCTTGACGTTCGGCGCGGCGCTCGCGGCGACCTCCGAGCCGGCGCGGACCGAGCCGGTGATGGCGACCAGGCCCGGGGTCGGGTGCTCGACGAGCAGCCGGCCGGTGCCGCGGTCACCGGTGATCACGTTGAGCGTGCCCGCGGGGAGGAACTCCGAGGCGATCTCGGCGAGCAGGAGCGTCGTCTCGGGCGTCGTGTCGCTCGGCTTGAGGACGACGGTGTTGCCCGCGGCGAGCGCGGGGGCGATCTTCCACACGGCCATGAGCAGCGGGTAGTTCCACGGGGTCACCTGGCCCACGACGCCGATCGGCTCACGCCGGATCCACGAGGTGTGGCCCTTCATGTACTCCCCTGCCGCCTTGCCCTCGAGCACGCGCGCGGCCCCGGCGAAGAACCGGAGCTGGTCGACCATCGGCGGGATCTCCTCGCTCGCCGTGAGCGCGTGGATCTTGCCGGTGTTCTCGGACTCGAGCGCGATGAGCTCGTCCGCCCGCGACTCGATCGCGTCGGCGAGCTTGAGCAGGGCCTGCTGGCGCTCGCTCGGCGTCGTGCGGCCCCACTCGCCGAAGGCGGTGTCGGCGGCCGCGTAGGCGGCGTCCACGTCGGCCTGGCCGCTCACCGGTGCGGTGGCGACGACCGATCCCGTCGCGGGGTTGACGATGTCGGTCGTGGAATCGGTACGCCCGTCGACGTACTCGCCGGCGATGAAGTTGCGCAGGCTGCGCGGTCCGCTCATGTGCGTGGCTCCCGGGGTGGCTCGTGGAGGGCATTGCAGGGGGACTCTAAACCCGGTTCTCGCGAAATCACTAGGGTCGAGGCACACAAAGTGATGAAAAGTTACACAACGTGCCCCGCGCGCATACGGAATCCGTTACCGACGCACTTGCGCACCGACCGTTTCGGCGGCACGATGGCGCCGTGACCCGCAGCCCACGCCCGCCACGGGCGCCCCGTTCGTCCCAGGAGACCCGGCTCGACGACGTCGCCAAGCGCATCATCGAGCTCCTCCAGGAGGACGGCCGCCAGTCCTACGCCGCCATCGCCAAGGCCGTCGGCCTCTCGGAGGCGGCGGTGCGCCAGCGCGTGCAGCGCCTCCTCGACGCCGAGGTCATGCAGATCGTCGCGGTGACCGACCCCCTCCAGGTGGGCTTCCGCCGCCAGGCGATGATCGGCATCCGGGCGGAAGGGGACCTCCTCGCGGTCGGCCAGGCGCTCACCGAGATGCAGGAGGTGTCCTACGTCGTCACGACGGCGGGCAGCTTCGACATCCTCGCCGAGGTCGTCTGCGAGGACGACGACCACCTGCTGGAGCTGCTGACCGAGCGGATCCGCACCCTGCCCGAGGTGACGACCACCGAGACGTTCGTCTACCTGAAGCTCAACAAGCAGCACTACAACTGGGGTACGCGATGACCACCACCACCAACGTCTGGGAGCCGAGCTCCGACCTGCACACCGGCACGGGAGCGCTGTACTCCGACGCCGCCCGCGACCACCTGTGGATGCACTTCACGCGCCACTCGGTGTTCGAGGACCGCGAGGCCGGCGGCCTGGGCCACTCGGTGCCCATCATCACCCGTGGTGAGGGATGGACGATCTGGGACGACCGCGGCAACGAGTACATCGACGGCCTCGCGGGCCTGTTCGTCAACAACGTCGGCCACGGCCGCACCGAGATCGGCGAGGCGATGGCCAAGCAGGCCTCCGAGCTCGCGTTCTTCCCGCTGTGGTCCTACGCCCACCCGCGGGCCATCGAGCTGGCCGAGCGGCTCGCCCACAACGCCCCCGGCGACCTCAACCGGGTCTTCTTCACCACGGGTGGCGGCGAGGCCGTCGAGACCGCGTGGAAGCTGGCCAAGCAGTTCTTCAAGCTCACCGGGAAGCCGACCAAGCACAAGGTCATCTCCCGTGCGGTCGCCTACCACGGCACCCCGCAGGGCGCCCTGTCGATCACCGGCATCCCCGCGGCCAAGGTCGACTTCGAGCCGCTCGTGCCCGGCGGCCACAAGGTGCCCAACACCAACATCTACCGCGCCCCCGAACACCTGCGCGACGACGAGAAGGCGTTCGGCCGCTGGGCCGCCGACCGCATCGCCGAGGCCATCGAGTTCGAGGGCCCCGACTCGGTCGCGGCCGTCTTCCTCGAGCCGGTCCAGAACTCCGGTGGCTGCTTCCCGCCGCCGGCCGGGTACTTCGAGCGGGTCCGTGAGATCTGCGACGAGTACGACGTGCTCCTCGTGTCCGACGAGACGATCTGCGCCTTCGGCCGCATCGGCTCGATGTTCGCGTGCCAGGACCTCGGCTACCAGCCGGACATCATCACGACGGCCAAGGGCGTGACGAGCGGCTACGCCCCGCTCGGCCTGATGATCGCGAGCGACCGGCTCTTCGAGCCGTTCCGCCACGGCACGACGTACTTCCCGCACGGCTACACCTGGGGTGGCCACCCGGTCTCCTGCGCCGCGGCGATGGCCAACCTCGACATCTTCGACCGCGAGGGCCTCAACGACCGGGTCAAGGAGAACGCCCCGATCTTCAAGCGGACCCTCGACAAGCTGCTCGACCTGCCGCTCGTGGGTGACGTCCGCGGCGCCGGGTACTTCTACGGCATCGAGCTCGTCAAGGACAAGGCGACCCGCGAGACGTTCGACGACGACGAGTCCGAGCGCCTCCTGCGCGGCTTCCTGTCCAAGGCGCTGTTCGACGCCGGCCTCTACTGCCGCGCCGACGACCGCGGCGACCCCGTCGTGCAGCTCGCCCCGCCGCTGACGATGGGCCCCGACGAGTTCGACGAGATCGAGCGCCGGCTCCGCTCGGTGCTCACCGAGGCCGAGAACCACCTCTGACGTGGCGCGGACGAGCCCTCGTCCGTCGACCGGGCCGCTGTGGTGGGACACCGCCACGGCGGCCTCGTCGTCGGTGCCCGCACCCGGTGACGGCACGGCATCCGACCTGCCGACGCCGGTCGACGTCGCCGTGGTCGGTGGCGGGTACACCGGGCTGTGGACGGCGTACTACCTCCTGCGCGACCGGCCGGACCTGACGGTGCTCGTCCTCGAGGCGGAGTACGTCGGCTTCGGCGCGAGCGGTCGCAACGGCGGCTGGGTGTCGTCGCTCTGGCCGGTCTCCGCCGACACCATCGCCCGGCGCCACGGGCGGGCCGCCGCGCTCGCCCAGCTCGCGGCGCTGCGCGACACGGTCGACGAGGTCGGCCGGGTCGACGCGGCCGAAGGGCTGGGCGGGCAGTTCGCCAAGGGCGGCGCGCTCATGGTGGCGCGGACCCCGGGCCAGGAGGCACGGGCGCGGGCCGAGGCCGCCCACGGCGCCGCGTGGGGCGACGGCACGGTGTGGCTGGACGCCGCCGCGAGCCGGGAGCGCCTCGACGCGGCCGGGACGCGCGGGGCGACGTTCACGCCGCACTGCGCCCGGATCCACCCGCGGCGGCTCGTCGACGGCCTGGCCGCGACCGTGCGCCGGATGGGCGCGCGGGTGGTCGAGGGCGCCCGGGTGGGCCGTGCCGGTGACGGGGTCGTCGTGCTGGAGGACGGCCGCCGGGTCACGGCCGGCGCGGTCGTCGTGGCCACCGAGGGCTGGACCGGGTCCCTGCCCGGGCACGCCCGGTCGGTGGCGCCGGTGTACTCGCTCATGGTGGCCACCGAGCCGCTCACCGACGAGCAGTGGGCGCGCGTCGGCCTCGACGGCCGCGAGGTCTTCGCCGACCACGGGCACGTCGTCGTCTACGGCCAGCGCACCGACGACGGCCGCATCGCGTTCGGCGGGCGTGGCGCCCCCTACCACTGGGGCTCGGTGATCCGCCCCGAGTTCGACGAGGAGGAGCGGGTGTTCGACGCCCTGCGCGGCACGCTCCTCAGCCTCCTCCCCCAGCTCCACGGCATCCGCTTCACCCACGCCTGGGGAGGCCCGCTCGGCATCGCCCGCGACTGGCACCCGTCGGTGACCTGGGACCCGGTGACGCGCACCGGACGCGCGGGCGGCTACGTCGGGGACGGGGTCGCGGCGGCCAACCTCGCGGGGCGCACCCTGGCCGACCTCCTGCTCGACCGGCGCACACCGCTCACGGGGCTCCCCTGGGTGGGGCACCGCTCGCCCCGCTGGGAGCCCGAGCCGCTGCGCTGGCTCGGCGTCAACGCCGGGCTCAAGGTCGCGGCGCTCGCCGACCGCGAGGAGTCGGCGACCGGCCGTCCCGCCCGGCTCGGCGCCCTCCTGTCCCGGCTGACCGGGCACTAGGTTCGGGCCCGTGCGAGAGATCGAGAGCCTGCCCGACCTCCACGCCGTGCTCGCGTCGCGGCGGGCCCTCACCGGCCTGCGGCTGCAGGACCTCGACCTCACCGGCCACGAGCGCGACCTGCTCTCGCGCACCGACGTCGAGGGCATGGTCGTCCTCGGCGGCCGGATGACCGACGCGCTCGCGACGCACCTGCGCGCGCACGGAGCCCTCGTCTTCCCCACGGATGCCGGCGCGCCCGTCAACCCGTACCGCTCGAGCCTCTACCAGCCGCACGAGCTGTACGCCGGGCTGCGCGAGCACGGGTACGAGGCGACCCCCGACGCGCGGGCGTACCACTGGGCCCGCGACGGCGCGCTCCAGCACGACGCGTTCGTCACCCTCCTGCGCGCCATCCACGACGACTCGATCACGGACGCGCTCGACGAGGTGCTCGCGGGCGCGCCCGTCGTCGGTGTCATGGGTGGGCACGCGCTCCAGCGCGACACCGAGGCGTATGCCGGTGCCGCCCGTCTCGGGCACGCCCTCGCCGCAACGGGACTCACCGTCGTGACGGGAGGCGGGCCGGGTGCCATGGAGGCCGCCAACCTCGGCGCGATGGCCCCGTCCCTCGACGCCCTCGACGACTCGCTCCGGCGGCTGCGCGGGACACCGTCGTTCCGGCCGGCGATCGAGCCGTGGGCCGCCGTCGCCATGGAGGTGCACGACGACCTCGTCCGGGTCCCGGTGGCCGAGGCGCGGGTGCGCAGCATCGGCATCCCCACGTGGTTCTACGGGCACGAGCCGCCCAACGTGTTCTGCAACGGGATCGGCAAGTACTTCTCGAACGCCATCCGCGAGGACGGGCTGCTCGCGCGGTGCACGTCGGGGCTCGTCGTCCTCGAGGGCGCGGCCGGTACCGTGCAGGAGGTGTTCCAGGCGGCGACGCGGCTCTACTACGCGGCGGCGGACGAGGCGCTGCCCGTCGTCGTGCTCGTGGGGCTACGGCACTGGACCGAGGTGCTGCCCGTCTGGCCGGCGCTGCAGGCCCTCGCGGACGGTCGGCCGATGGCCGGGCGGATCCACCTCGTCGACTCCGCCGAGGAGGCCGCCGACCTGGTTCGCTCCGGGGGCGGGCCCGGTGGCTGACGCCGAGGACGTGCGCCGGCTGGCCCGGTCGCTGCCGCACGTGGTGGAGATCCCCAGCGCCGGGTTCGACTTCCGGGTGGCCGACCAGGGGTTCGTCTGGTCGTATCCGGAGCGCCGCGCGGGCCGGCCACGAGTGATCCGCACGGACGTCGCGGTGCTCTTCGTCGGCGACGAGGAGGAACGGCAGGCCCTGCTCCTCGGCGAGCCCGAGGCCTTCTTCACCGCGTCCGGCTACGAGCACGCCCCGCTGGTGCTGCTCCGGCTGGACCGGGTGGGGGTCGAACGTCTCACCGAGCTCGTGACGGACGCGTGGCGGATGCGCGCGCCGGAAGAGCTCATCCGTGACCACGTCGACGGCGACCCGCCCGGCACGGACCGTCGCTGAACGTCACTGCCCCCTCTCCTCGGGCGTGGCCCGGCGCACGACGAGACGGGTCCACGCCCCGACGTAGATCCGGTCGTCCTCGGAGAGCTCACGGCGCTGACCGGGTGGGACGGGGTGGGTCGGCAGGGGGCCGCTCGCCGGCCCGACGTAGGTGCCGTTCGAGGACTGGAGGTCCTCGACCCACCACCGTCGGCCGTCGGTGGTGAGCTGCGCCTGACGGCGGCTCACCCCTGGGTCACCGGTGCAGTCCACCTCCGGGTGGATGTTCCGGCTCGTGGACGGGCGGCCGATGAGCACGCTCTTCGCGGCCAGCTCGACGACCGCCGGAAGGCCCGGGGACGGGCAGGGGTCCTCACTCTCCTGGGCCTCGTACCAGTCGGGGTCGACCCACACCTCGGCCACCCACTCGACCGCGATGGCCGGGGCCAACGGCGCCTGGGCTCCCTCGCCCAGGGCGCCGCTGTCGGTGTCGGCGCCGGTCGGGGCGTCGGGCGGGCGCGGCATGGTGCCCGTGGTGAAGTCGTAGCCGCAGGCCTCGCAGAACAGCGCTGCGGCGTCGTCCTCCGAGCCACAGCTGGGACACGTCACGGTGGCGGGTGCACCGCTCGCCGCCACCGCGTCACCCGGGGCGCCGGCCGCGGTCGCCGACCCGGACGCCGCAGCCGGGGGCGTCGCTGCGGCGGCTGGAGGCGCCGTGGTGACGGCCTGGATGGGGACCCCGCAGGTGTCGCAGTAGTCCGGCGAGGTCGACGCGTGCCCGTTGGGGCATGTGAAGGTGCTCATCGGTTCACCCTTCGGCGTGCGCCGCCCGGGACCGGGGAGGAGCTCGTCATTTCTTCACCCGGGTCGTCTTCGTGGACGCGGTGTCGAGCGCCATCTCGTCGAGCTTGTCGACGCCGCGTCGCAGGCGGACGGTCCCGGTGCCGGCATCGTCGATCTCCACGATCTTGCGCAGCCGCGTCGTGGCCTCCTCGTTGCCCGTCTCTGCGGCGAGCTGCACGGCGCGACCCAGCTTCACCGTCGCCGTGTCGGTGTCGCCCGCGGCCTTGGCCGCCAGTCCGTCCTGGATGGCCTCGGCCAGCTCGGCCTGGCCGGTGTAGTGAGCGACCGCCGGGTCGATGCGCGTCGTGAGGGTGTCGTCGTTGGACCACATCGCCTTGACCAGGCCCTGCGCGACCACCACGTCGTCGACGGCGACCTGCACGCGAGAGGCCAGCTGCTCCTGGCCGACCGCCTTCGCGGGCAGGCGCACGGCGACGTGGTAGTCGCGCGACTCGTCACCCCAGGCGCCGGTCGGGTACGCCCCGGTCAACGCGTTGACCTCCTGCCGTCGCGTCGTGAGGTCCTCGACGGTCGGCGACACCTGGCGCACGAAGAGCACCTGGGCCCCCTGCGGTGCCCACACGCGCAGCGACGCGTCGGCGACCCCGCGGCCCATCGACTGCCGCATGATCCGCTCGAAGTCGGCAGCCATCTCGGCAGGCTTGGCGATGAGGTCGACGCTGCCGAGGAGGGCCGTGGCGATCATCCGGACCTCGGCCACCTGCCAGGCGGAACCCACTCCGCGGCAGTCGCACTGGAACCGGCCACGCGCGGCCTCGATCGCCGCACCGAGCTGCTCCGGGGTCTCGTGCTGGTTGATGCCGTCGGTGAGCAGGATGGCGTGGCGCTGCGTGGCGCCGGGCACCCCGGCGAAGAGGCGGGTGGCCAGCATGAGCCAGGTGCCCATCGCCGTGCCGCCGTCCGCCCGGAACCCGGCCACCGCGGCCTTGGCCTCGGCGCGCGTCCGCGCGTCCATCCGCACCATGGCGGACTCCGGGCCCCGGGGGAACGCCAGGCGCGCCTCGTGGCTCCCGGCGACGACCGCGAACCACACGCCGTCGAGCACCTGGTCCAGGGCGGCCGTGGCGGCGCGCTGGACGGCCGCGATGTTCTCCCCGGTCATCGAGCCGGAGGTGTCGACGATGACCACCTCGGCGGCATCGCCCGACCCGGACTGCCCTGCCTCGCCCGCGCCGGAGCAGGTGACGGTGACGATGGCGTGGACGTCGGTCCCGCCGTCGGGCAGGAACTCGTTCTGGTAGACGTCAGCTGAGAACGTTGCCATCTGGCCGGACTTCCTCTCGGTGTGCCGTGGGCTGCGGAGCCGGTGCGGCGGTTGATGGTGCGGGCGGTGCGGTGGCCTCCTGCTGGGCGGGCCCGACGCGGGCGAGGGCCACCGTGATGTTGTCCTGGCCCCCCTGGGCGTTGGCCCAGTCGACGAGGGCCCCGGCCAACCGGAGGGGCTCGGCCCCCGACGCCCGGGCCGTGGCCGACAGCAGGGTCGCCATGTCACGGGCCTCCGAGCAGTAGTTCCACAACCCGTCGGAACAGACCAGGACCCACCCGGCCCCCTCGAGGTCGAGGGACACCGTCCGCGGGGTGTGGTCGGGAGCGTCGATGCCGAGCCACCGGGTGATGGCGTGGGCCTGCGGCCCGCTCTCCGCGACGGCCCGGGGCACCCCGTGCGCGATCTGCTCCGCGGCGAAGGAGTCGTCGATGGTCAGCAGCAGGGGCTCCCCCGCGTCGGGCAGCCAGTAGGCGCGGCTGTCGCCGACCCAGCCCGCGACGAGGAGCGGCCCATCGACGACCGCGGCGACGAACGTGCACGATGCCGGGTTCCCCGGGGCCGACGTGGTGTGGGCGATGACGGCCTCGTTGGCCGCGTCCGCCGCCGCCACGAGGGTCCTGGCGCTCGCCGCGGCGCGCGTGGCGGTCGTGCCCATCCCCTGGGGCTGGGACGTCGCCAGGACGTCGCGCGCGGCGCGGGCCGCCGCGAGGCTGGCCACGTCGGAGTCGGTCGATGAGGAGACCCCGTCGCAGACGACGAGGACCGCGTGGCTGCCCGGCTCGGACCCGGCATCCAGGGCGACGGCGTCCTCGTTGCGCGTGTGGCGCACACCGCGATCGCACACGGCTCCCACCCACGGGGCCGGCTGCTCGGTGAAGTGGTTGCGCGGGCTGGCCGCCCTCGCGCCGCACTGCGTGCAGTAGCCCTCGGCGGCGACGTCACCACCGCACTCCCGGCACGCGGGCGGGTCGACGGCGACGTCGGATGGGTCCGGCTGCGGAGCCGCCGGCGCCGGCAGGCCGAGGTCGCACCCGCATGCCTCGCAGAACCGTTCGCCGGCGGCGACGGGACTGGCACAGGACGGGCACGAGAGCGCCCCGGTCGCCCTGTCCTCGACGGCTGCCTCGGCAGGTCCCCCGGTGCCCTCCGTCCGCGGTCTCGTCATCGCAGCGTCCATCGGCGGACCGTGTTGGCCTGGTCGACGAGGTGGGTCCGCTCCTCACGGCTCGAGGCGTACCCGGCCAGGTCGCGGTACGCCGCCTCGAGCCCGTCGCGCAGGGCGGGCTCGGCCGCGGGACGTCCCGCGATGAGCACGCTGGGGTCCGCGCCGTGCGACTCGACCAGGCCGAGCGCCGCGCTGAGCACCTCGACGCGGAAGTGGGACCGGTCGACGGGGTCGATCGTGAGGCTGTCGATGCTGTCGAGGGCGGCGGCCAGCGACGGCAGTCCGCCGCCCGACCCGGCGAGCAGTCCCGCCCGGCTGCGTCGCGCCTGGGTGAACGCCCGGCTCGTGCCGGGAACGAGGTCCAGCGCGCGGACCGCGCCCGGGACGTCGCCCCGTCCGGATCGGATCCGGGCGAGGCCGAACGCGGCCGGTGCGATGTAGTTGGCGTCCGTGCGGGCACAGACCACGTAGAGCGACTCGGCGACGTCGGTGTTGCCGCCGGTCTCGCAGGCGAACGCCAGCGCCAGCTTGGGCGCCAGCTCGCCGGGCACCTGCCCGTACACCGCGTTGAACGCGCCCTGCGCCTCGGCCGTCTGCTGCTGGGCGAGGGCGACCAGGCCCGACATCCACACGGCGCGCCACTCCCAGGGGTCGTCGGCGAGCAGCGCACGGACCGCGTCGTGGACCCGGTCGAGCTGGCCGGCATCCAGTGCGGCCCGTGCTCGGGCGAGCAGCACCTCCGGGCTGTTCTCCGGAGCACGCTCCAGCGCGGCCAGGCGCTGTGCGGGGTCGTCGATGCTCACGGTGCGCAGCCACGGCATCTGCGGGTCGCTGTCGTCCGTTCGCAGCCGCGGCAGGTCCTGCCAGTCGAGGGAGTCGTCGGCGACGGTGGGGACGTCGAAGAGCAGGGACGACGTCGAGTGCTCGGCCGCGCCCTCGCGCTCGGCGGCCACCACCTCGCGCAGCACCCCGAGCAGCTGCACCCGCAGCTCGTCCGCCGAGACGAAGCGGTCGGCGGGGTCGGGGGCGCAGGCCTTGAGCAGCAGCCGGTACAGCGAGTCGTGCTTGCGGAACAGCGGCGTCTCGTCGACCGGCGGGAGGGAGCTGACGTAGGTGCCCTGGTACCCGCGGAACTCCATGGCGAGCACCGTCAGCGTGCGCCCGATCGTGTAGATGTCGGACGCCACGGACGGGCCGACGTGCGGTACCTCAGGCGCCTGGTAGCCCGTCGTGCCGTAGATCGCGGAGTCGAGGTCGTCGAGGCGGCGCACTCCCCCGAGGTCGATCAGCTTGACGGCGTCGCCCACCTGGATGAGGTTGTCGGGCTTGAAGTCGCAGTAAATAAGGTTGAGGTCGTGCAGGTACTGGAAGGCGGGCAGGACCTCGACGATGAAGGCGATCGCCTGGTCGACCGGCAGCGGGTTGTATGCGCCGCCCGAGGCCCGCATCCGCTCCTTGAGCAGCTGCTTGAGCGAGGTGCCGCCGACGTACTCCATGACGATGTAGCCGGCGCCCTCGTGCGTCACGAAGTTGTAGATCTCGACGATGAGCGGGTGCTCGACCTGTGCGAGGAACTGTCGTTCGGCGATCGCCGCGGCGAGGGCGTCCGGGTCGCCGGAGTTCAGGAGCCCCTTGAGCACCACCCAGCGATCGGAGACGTTGCGGTCGCGTGCGACGTAGATCCAGCCCAGACCCCCGTGGGCGATGGCGCCGGCGACGACGTACTGACCGCCGACCACGTCGCCCTCTTGCAGCTTGGGCGCGAAGGAGAACGGGTTGCGGCAGGTCGGGCAGAAGCCCTCGGTCCGCCCCGGCTGCCCACCGCGAGAGCGGCCCACGGGCGACCCGCACGACGGGCAGGTCCGCCGCTCCTCCGGCACCATGGGGTCCTTCAGGACCGCCCCCTCCGCGTCGACCGCCGCCACCGCTGGGATCGAGGTCAGGCCGGCCCCGAGCCGCGCTCCCCGCAGCCGGGTCGAGGACGTACCCACGCGCCGGGTGACCCTGCTGCCGTCGGCGCTCACGCGGGCCGAGCCGAGGGCGGTCGCGGCGAGCTGGTTGGACGCCCGCGACACGGTCGAGGGCGACTGGCCCAGGCCCGCGGGCATCGTCGCGACCGACGCGCTCGTGGACGCCGTCCCCGTGCGCTGCGCGCCGTGCGGGCCGGGCGACCCGCAGACGTCGCAGTACCCGTCGACCACGGTGCCGGAGCAGCCCGGCTGGGAGCACCGGTCGGACACCCCGCCGATGGCCGCGGCGGTCGCGGAGCCGGCCTGTGCGGGTCCGGGTGACCCGCAGACGTCGCAGTACCCGTCGACGACGGCACCGGTGCACCCGGGCTGGGCACAGGCGGTCGTGCTCATGGCGCCACTCCTCCCTGCGGACGTACGCGGTGCGGCTGCTCCCGGGCACTGCCCACGTAGGCCAGGTAGGCAGCGACGAGGGCGCGTGCGCGCACCAGGTCCGCGGGCTCACGGTCCAGCGACTCGCCGGCACGCCGTTCGAGCTCCGCGAGGTCCGACCCGGCGAGGTCCGACCCGGGTGAGGCGGGCCGAGCAGCGGCCTTGGCGGCATATGCCCCCAAGGCGCCCCTCAGCTCGTCGCGCTCGGACAGCGCCGAGGCGTAGGCGTCCTGGGCCATCGTCAGCGCCCGCCCGACGGCGTCGAGCCGCACCAGGTAGGCGTCCACCGCGGCGGGGTCCGTGGGCACGGGCCCCAGTGCCGACACGTCCGGGACCGCCAGGCGGGGAGCCGGGGCGACCTGCGCGACGCACTGCGCGGCGAGGTCACGCAGGGCGGCCCCCCGGGCCTCGAGCTCGGCACGGAGTGCCCGGGCCCTGGCCTCGTCGTGAGCGTGGGCGCGGCGGTTCGAGGCGCCGACGATGAGGTCGCGCTCGGCCCGAGCGGCGTCCTGTTCCAGCGGGCCCAGCAGGCCGCCGACGTCGGCGCCCCTCTGGACCCTGGCCAGGGCGTCGGCGGTCCGGGCGTCGAGCCGGTCCAGCGTCGACGAGACCGCGACGCGTTCCCGGGCCGGTTCGCGGTCGACGAGGTCGCGGACGCGCTCGACCGAGGCGCGCAGCGCACGAAGCCGCGCGTGGAGGTCGGCCTCCGAGGGGTCGATGCCCAGCCGGGCGCGCAATGACGCCGCGAGCGCATCGGACAGCCGACAGGCCTCGGGCAGCGACACTGCGAGCGCTTCAGCCGGGACGTGGGGGCCAGCGGCGGCAGCCCCGGGCGACACCGACGGACGTGACACCTTCGCGGCGTCGAGCCGACCCCAGACGAGGGTGGAGAGGCGTTCCAGCTCGGTCGTCCCGACCCGGCCGGAGTCCCAGGTCGCCACGAGGAGGTCGAGGCGGTCCGCCACGGCCTTCCACAGCGCCATCGAGAGCAGCAGGTCGCCGGTGAACACGGCAGCGTCCGCCGCCCCGAGCGCCACCTCGTCGAGCACGTCGAGCTCCGCCTTGCGCTCGTCGCGCCAGGTGCCCAGGGCCTCCAGGTAGCGCAGCGCGTCCTCGGGGACCAGGGGTCGGCCGAGCCGACCGGGCGCGGCCGGTGCGGTGGCGCTGGTCGTCGCGGAGATCATGGCGCACGTCCGTAGACCGGCTCCGGGGGAGCAGGCGCCTTGCCCAGGGACTCGGCGAGCCAGGTGTTGTAGCTCTTGGTCAAGCGGCCATCGGCGCGCATTTGCTCGAGCACGCCATTGACGAACCGCACGAAGTCGACGTGCTGCTTGTTCAGGCCGAGGCCGTACGGCTCGGGGTTGATGGCCGACGTCTGGACGACCACCGCGTACGGGTCCTGCGCGGCCAGTCCCGCGAGCACGGTGGCGTCGCCGGTGATGGCGTCGACCGCGCCCCGCTGGAACAGGACCAGGCAACCGGTGTGTGTGTCGGCCCCCACCGCCTGGACACCCTTGAAGGTCTGCAGCTTGGTCATGGTCGTGGTCCCGCTGGGGGCACACACCTTCTTGCCGGCGAGGTCCTCGAGGCCCTTGATCGGGGCACCGTCGTCGGTCGTCTCGCCCTTGCGCACCAAGACCTTCTGGGCCGAGCGGTAGTACTCGCTGGAGAAGGCGATCCCCTTCCAGCGCTCGCAGGTGATCGTCATGTTGCGCGCGACGACGTCCACCTTGCCCTCTTTCAGAGCGTCCTCTCGCTGGCCAGCGGTGATGACCTTCGTCTCGATCCTGTCCGGGCGACCGAACAGGGCCTGTGAGAGCGCGTGGAGGAGGTCGATGTCGAAGCCCTCGATCTCGTTCGTGACCGGGTTGCGGGCCCCGAGCAGCAGTGAGTCGGCCGACACCCCCGCGATGAGGTAGCCGCGCTTCTGGATCGTGCTCATGTAGCTGCCGGGCGGCATCTGGCCGGGCGTCGGCATGGTGTCGGGTGGGGCGTACGACTGCAGGCAGTTGGCGGCCACGATGTCAGTGCCGGAGGGTGAGGGTGAGGGTGTCGCGCTGGGCGACGAGGACGGCGACACCGACGGCGAGGGTGACGGCGACGGGGTGTACAGGGGCGTCGGGTCGTAGTCGCCGGCCGTCGTGCAGGCCGCGACCGCCAGGCTCGCGGCGACCACGGTGAGGACCGCGAGCGTGCGCGGTCGGCGGCGGCTCATCGGTACTCCTCGAGCCGCAGGGACACGCCCCACCACGAGCAGAGTGCCGCGACCACACCCGCCAGCACGCCGAGCGCACCGGCCAGCGGCAGCCAGCCATGGCCCTCGTCGAGCTGCTGCGAGGTCTGGCGGCTCAGGGCGGCCAGCTGCTCGTCCGAGCTCGTGTCGAACGCGGAGAAGGTGCCGTTGCCCTGGTCGGGCCCGGTACCCGTCGCGAGCGTGACCGCCGCGTCCCACTTCCCGGAGGTGTCGAGCCCGCGGATCTGCTGGTGGACGCCGGCGTACTCGCGACCACGGCAGGGGGCTCAGGCCGGAGGACGCCGGGTTCTGCCCCAGTTCGGCGAGCTCGTCCCTGACGGCGGTGTTCGATGGCCTGCCAGGCCTTCTCGAACGCGTCGCCCGAGCCGCGGGCGATGAGGGTGAGGCTCTCGTTGGACTTGGCGTCGAACCCGGCGATGCGGGCCCGGGCCGTGGACAGCGTGGCGGCATAGGCGCCGTCGCGGGTCGTGTCCACGTCCTGCTTGATCGCGACGAGCCCGAATGCCCCGACGACGACGGTCACCAGCACCACCAGGGAGCCTGCCGCGAGGGGGAGGTTGACGTAGCGCCGGGTCCGCCGGGCCAGCCACACCAGGGCGAGCCCGAGCACCGCCAGGGTGAGCAGGCCGGGCACGACGAGCCAGAGGACCGCCCGGCCGGCCCGGTCGAACTCCTCGGTCACGCGGCCGGTGTTGGCCGCACCGAGGTTCGTCAGCAGGGGCAGCGCGTCGGAGCGGAGGTCGGCACTGGCGCCCCTGAGGTACGACGCCCCGACCGGGAGGGCCTGGCGGTTGTTCGCCCGGGCCTGCTCGACCTGGCTGGTGTAGGCGACGAGTGCCTCGTTGAGCGCGCCCAGGGCGGTGCCGTCGGCTGGCTGGTGCTGCGCGGCCTCGGCGATGAGCCGGGACGCGGACGCGATCGCCCTGGCGTAGTCCTCGCGCTGGGCCGCCGGCTCCAGCCCGCCGACGAGGAACGCGTTGGTGGCGTCGGCATCCGCCTGGATGACGTCGGTCTGGATCGCCTGGATGCGCACGAGCTGGTCGGTGTTGGCGATCGCTCGGTCCAGGGCGCCGTCCGCGGACCGGAACGCCTGGCCGGCCGCGAGGCCGAACAGCAGGGTCGCGACGACGCTGACGATGCCCACGACCCGCATCCGCCCCGGCGTGCCGGCCAGCCCCGCCCGGATCGAGGCCCCCACGGTCTCGAGCCGGCCCCGGACCCCCGGGGTCGACGGCGGCGCGGACCGAGCCTCCGCTGCTCCGGGTCCTGCTGGGGGTGCGGCGTGGGCGCCGGCCGATCGGCGGCGCGTCGAGGACGCCGACGGCGGAGGCGCCGGAGCCAGCGTGGTCGGAGGCGGGGGGGTCGTCACGAGGTGCCTCCGGCATCGGGGGTGCGGTCACCGGTGAGTGGGTTGGCCGGTGGCGTCTCGGCGTTGGACGCGGGAACGGGCGTCCCGGCTCCCTCCTCGAGTTGTTCCTCGTCGAAGTCGCGGGCCACGAGGAGACGGAGCTGCTCGATGGTCGGCTCGGCCGTCTCGCGCAGCCGCCAAGCATGGTGGCCGATAGCCGCCTCGAGGGCGTTGCGGGCGAAGCGTCCGTTGCCGAAGCCTCCTCCTCGCGGAGTGCGGCCGAGCACCTCGCGGAACCGCTCGACGGCCTCGCGCTCCAGCTCGTAGTCCGCGCCCGACGCGAGGTGCTCCAGGATCGCGACGAGCTCGTCGTCGGTGTAGTCCTCGAAGTCGATGGTGGTGCGGAACCGGCTGGCGAGACCGGGGTTCGCCGCGATGAAGGTCGACATCGGAGCCGGGTAGCCGGCCACGATGACCACGAGGTCGTCGCGCCGGTCCTCCATCTCCTTGACCAGGGTGTCGACGGACTCCTGGCCGTACTGGTCGCCCCCGCGCCCCCCGCCCGTCAGGCTGTAGGCCTCGTCGATGAAGAGCACCCCGCCCGCTGCCGACGCGACGACGTCGGCCGTCTTGGTCGCGGTCTGGCCGAGGTAGCCCGCCACCAGCTCGGAGCGGTCGACCTCGACGAGATGGCCCCGCGACAGCAGCTCCAGCGCCTGGTAGATCCCGCCGACCAGACGCGCGACCGTCGTCTTGCCCGTGCCGGGGTTGCCCGTGAAGACCAGGTGCCGGGTCAGGGTGGGGCTCCTCAGTCCGGCGTCCACCCGAAGCTTCTCGACCCGGAGCAGCGCGACCTGCCGATGGATCTCGCGTTTGACCCGGCGCAGCCCGATGAGCGCGTCGAGCTCTGCGAGCAGCTCGTCGAGGCTCTTGATCGGCTGGGCCGGAACCGCCGCCGCTCCCGGCTCGCCGGGCAGCCCGCGGGCCGGCGCGGACGCGACTCCGGCACCGGGTCCCGTCGTGAGCCCGGCGGCCACCACGTCGGCCGGGGCAGGGCGCACGACGGACAGCTGGGCCGCCGCCGCGACGGACGCGTTGCCGATGACGCGCATGGTCGGTTCGCCGAGCTCGCAGGCGGCTGACGCGACCTCGGCCAGGGCCTCGGCGTACGCCTGCGTGTGCGGGGACCGCTGGGCCGCGAGGGCGCTGAGGGTCGCCGTGGGTGCATCGCGCCAGCGGCGGCCGCGGCTCGCCGCGTCGAAGAAGTCCTGGGCCGTGGCGCCGCCGGCGGCGAGCCCCCAGTCGGCGGCTGCCCGCGGCGCGGACTCTGCCACGGCGGCCGCGAGCGCCAGGGCCTCCTCGCGGGCGACCCCGGCATCGCCACCGGCAGACGTGGCGAGTGCGGCCACGGCGTCGACGGCCTCGGTGAGAGTCGATGTGGTCGGCGGGCTCGACGGAGAGTGGGACGGGCTCATGGGACGTCCCGACCGGCCGGAGGCTGAAGGCGACTGGGCGAGCCGGCATCCTCGGTCGACGGCACCGGCACCGCGGCCTCGGCCCGGACTCCGGCGCCCGCGGTGCCGGGCATCGGGGGTAGAGGGGCCGGCCCGACGTCGAGCGCCCCACCGGTGGAGGCCGACCCGAACTTCTCCGCCAGGAACCTCCCGTGGGCCACGAGGGCGTCGGCGTCAGCCCGGCACACGGCGTCGAAGACCTTGTCCATCGTGGAGGCGAGCAGGTCGAGCTGGTCGATGAGGATCATGAGCGAGGACTTGCCCCGGTCGACGGGGCGGTTGTCAGCGAACTGCCGCGGCAGCCTGAGGTAGCCGCCCAGTGCCTCCGGGAGGTAGTCGGTCGCGGTCGCCATCACCGAGTATGCCTGGGGGCTTCCGGCGCCGAGGCTGGGCAGCCTGGGGATGGTGTCGCGCACGACCCGGTCGACGCGCCGGACCCGCGAGGCGACGGGTGCGGGAACGGCGCCGGCCGCGACCATCGACTCGACCCGGTCCAGCGACGCGAGCAGGTCCTCGCTCGTGGGAACGGGAGGCACGACGAACCGATCGCCGTTCCCGGCGTCCTGGCCACGGCCGAAGAGGCGGCCGAAGAAACCACCCGACATGTGTTCACTATGCCCGAGCAGGTCCTCAGCGCCCAGCACCCGTGGCGCCACCGAGGTCCAGGGACCCGTGGGCCACCCGTTCGTCGTGGCGCTCCACGCGCTCGAGGTAGGCCCGTGACTTGCTCACCTCGGTCTCCAACGTGCCGATGGTGGCCGCCATGGTGTCGAGGGCCTGCACCTTGAAGCTGTCGATGGCGTCCATCGTGGCGTAGATGTTCTGGAAGGCCGCCTCCAGCTCGGGCAGCCCGATGGTCGCCGACGCCGCCTGCTCCTGGATCTGCACCGAGTTGTCCCGGAGCATCTCGCTGGTTCGCTCGATCATCGCGCTCGTCGTGGTGTTGAGGGCGGTGATCTGGTCGAGGACCAGCTTCTGGTTCCCCAGCGCCTGAGCCACGATCACCGCGGTGCGCAGCGCCGACACCGTGGTCGTCGACGCACGGTCCACACCCTTGATCAGCTCGGTGTTGTTCTTGATGACGATGTCGATGGCGAGGTAGTTCTGGATGGACACCGCCAGCTGCGTCAGCAGGTCCTGGTGCTTCTGCCTGACGTAGAAGAGGACGTCGTCGCGCAGCGCCTTGGCCTTGTCGGGGTCGGTGGCCTCCAGCTGGGAGATGCCCGCGGCCAGGCGGGCGTCGAGCCGCTCCGCGACGTAGACATACTGGTTGAGCCGGGCCATCGCGTCCCACAGGTACTGCTTCTCGAGGTTGAGCGCCGCGTTGTCCTTGCCGAGCTCGTCCTGGCCGTCCCTGAGAGCGTGCAGGATGCCGTCGAGGTGGGTCTGGGCCGACTGGTACTTGCGGAAGTAGTCGGTGACCTTGTCGCCGAAGGGGACCATCCCGAGGAACCTCTTCGCGCCGGTCGCCTCCTTGGGGTCGAGGTCCTCGATGGTTCTCCGCAGCTCCAGCAGCGTCGCGCCCACCGTCGACCCTTCCGCGAGACCGCCTTCGCTGAGGGCCTTGACGGGTGACTTCAGGAGACGGTTGGAGGTCTCGGCCGCCTTCCGGATGTCGACGTCCCCCATGGTGCGAACGTCGGTGGCCTTGGCCGCGAACTCCGGCGAGCGTGGGGCCGCGGCCAACAGGGACTGGAGGTAGCCGTCGACCTTGGCGTCCAGCCCGGGCAGGGCCGCGGCCTCGACGGCGGGAGCCATCCTGGGGGCCGCGGTGGTCGCGACCGGCTGAGGTGGCGGTGGGGCGGTGAGGACGAGCGCGGCCTCGGTGCCGGCGGGCGGCTGGAGCGGGGCGGGCTGTGGATCGGTCATGGTGCTCCCTATTCCTCGAGAGGTCCACGAGGGTGGCTCGGTCCCGTGTCGACGAACGGCCAATCTACGCGGTTCCAGATCTCCGGCGACCAGGGTTTCCTCGAGTCCGCGGCGTCGGGGACGAGACGAGCGACGTCCGCCCTCAGCGCTCGGTCATGAGGACGATGCCGAGGCACATCTCGTCCGTCGTGCCCTCGCCCCAGGCGACGTAGCGGTCCTTCGTGCCCTCGAAGGCCGGGAGCAGGTCGCGCAGCCCCTGGTCGTGGGTGCAGGTGACGGTGACCGTGTCGCCCGGCCCGACGTCGAGCGGCCTCTTCAGCGGGATGCTGCCCTGGTCGTCGAAGTCCCACGTCGGGATGTCGAGGACCCGCGTCGCCTGCGGCGTCCCCTTGTTGACGTCGACGGTGATGGCGCGGCCGAGGAGGTGCATGTGGCCGGAGACGGCCCGGATGGTGCCCTCGTCCCGGATCGGCCGCGTGCAGCTCTGCACCGGGCCCGGCACGATCGGCCCGCACAGGAGGTGGAGCAGGTCGGCCGTCGCGTGCTCCTCGCCGAAGCGGCGCTTGAGGTCGGCCACCGCGACCGTGCGGTTGCACAGGCCCTTGGTGCGGTCGTCGCGGCACGGCAGCTCGACGGGCGCCGGCAGGAGCATCGTCTGGAGGGCCTGCTTGTCGCTGCCCGCCGCCTCGGACAGCCGCAGCCGCACTGTGCTGCGGTCGGTGCCGCCGCCGGCGAGGAGGTTGTAGTGCACCTGCACGACGAGCTGGGTTCCCCGTGCGAGGGGGATGCCGATGTCGTCGGCCATGACTCGTTCGCCGCCACCCGGGGCCCAGGCCCCGACCCAGTCAGCCTTGTCGAGGTCGACGCCGGACACGCCCGCGATCCCGGCGCCGCCGAAGCAGGTCCAGCCCTCTCCCGGGTCCTCGGCGTCGAGGGCCCGCGCGCGGGGGACGTCGCCCGGCTCGACCTTGGAGACGATGACGTGGTGCACGATGGCGGCGTTCTCCGGCGCGATCTGCACGCCGCTGACGAGCTGGTCGGTGTCGAAGCCGGGGTCGACGAGGAAGCACCGGTAGTCGTCGGTGCCCGCGCCCTCGGGGGTCGAGGGGCGGTAGTCGGCGGGCAGCCGAACGCTCTGGAAGCGCTCTCCGGCGCGCAGCGGCACATCCTCGTCCCGGGTGGTGGCCCCGCTGGGGGTGCTCGGAGTCGCTGCGTGGGTGGTCGGGTGCGCAGCCCCGCTCCGGAGGTTGGCGGGCAGCTCGGACCCGGCCCCGCACCCGGCCAGCGCCAAGGCGATGGCCGCGGTCACTGCCGTCGCGCTGCGTCGCACCGTCCCAGCGTAGACGCGCTCAGGCGGTCGACGCGGCCAGCTGGCCGCAGGCGCCGTCGATGTCGGACCCGCGCGTGTCACGGACCGTCGTGGGGATGCCGTGGGCCCGCAGCCGCTCGACGAACTGCTGCTCGACGCCTCGGCGCGACGCCGTCCACTTCGAGCCGGGCGTGGGGTTGAGCGGGATCGGGTTGACGTGCACCCAGCCGCGACCGCGCGCTGCGAGCTTCTCGCCGAGGAGGTCGGCGCGCCACGCCTGGTCGTTGATGTCGCGGATGAGGGCGTACTCGATGCTCACCCGGCGGCCGGTGACCTCGTGGTAGCGGCGGGCGGCGTCGATAGCCTCGTCGACCTTCCAGCGCGTGTTGATCGGCACGAGCTCGTCGCGCAGCTCGTCGTCGGGGGCGTGCAGCGAGAGGGCGAGGGTGACCGGGATGCCCTCCTCTGCGAGCTTGTCGATACCGGGCACGAGACCCACGGTGGACATCGTGATGCCGCGCGCCGAGATGCCGAGGCCGGAAGGGGCCGGCTCGGTGAGGCGGCGGATGGCGCCGATCGCCGCCTTGTAGTTGGCCAGGGCCTCCCCCATCCCCATGAAGACGACGTTGCTGACGCGGGTCGGGCCGCTGCGCCCGGTCTCCTCGGAGCCGTCGGCCTCGTCGCCGAGCTCGGCCCCCTCGCCCCCGGACCCGACGGGACCCCCGACGACGGGGAGCTCACCGCGGCGCAGGAGGCGCGCGGCAGCCACGACCTGCTCCACGATCTCCGCCGCCGACATGTTGCGGGTCAGCCCCTCCTGCCCGGTGGCGCAGAACGGGCAGTTCATGCCGCAGCCGGCCTGGCTCGAGATGCAGACCGTGACGCGGTTGGGGTAGCGCATGACCACCGACTCGACGAGGGCGCCGTCGAAGAGCCGCCAGACCTGCTTGACCGTGGCGCCCTGGTCGGCCGTCAGGCTGCGCACGGGGGTGAGCAGGGTCGGGAGGAGGTCTCGGACGAGGTCGTCGCGCACCGCCTTGGGCAGGTCGGTCATCTCCTCGGGACGGTCGACGAGCCGCTCGAAGTAGTGGGTCGACAGCTGGTTCGCGCGGAACGCCGGGTGCCCCAGGGTCGAGGCCGCCTCGCGCCGTTCCTCGACGGTGAGGTCGGCGAGGTGGCGAGGGGGTTTGCCCCGCCGGGGCGCGGTGAAGGTGAGCTGGCCCGGTGCGGGGCGCGGCGCGGAGGTCTCGGACATGGTTGGTCGATTCTCGCAGGTCCGTCGCCGGCCACCCGCCCCCGCAGCGTGCTACCCGTGTCCGGCGGGGTCGAGGTGGCGGGCCAGCCAGCGGCGCCCGCGCCGCACGGCCTTCGCGGTCGGCCCGCCTGACCTGCTCGAGCCGGGACCTCCGGCGCCGTGTCCGGGACCGGGTCGGGGAGCTCGCACGAACCGCGCAGTCCGCCACAGAAGCGTAGGCCGCGCCGTTTCGACCATCTTCTGGTTCGCGGGGTGCCCCCAGTCGCCGATGTACTCGTAGCGCCAGGGACCGCCACCCGCGCCGCCCACGCGAGGTCCTTCGAGTAGTGCCAGAAGACGTTCTTCTCGTTGAAGAAGGGCTTGCCTCGGTTGCCGGGTGCGCCCGTCCGCAGCCCTGGGCGCGCCCGACGTATCGCCTCCCCGCCGTCGCGGGATGATCGCTGTCGACGGGCACCGATGCCCGTCGACACGAAGAACGTCGCGTAGAACGAGCCGCCCACCTCCATCGAGGGGCCAGCCGGTAGAGGCACAGCCGGATGTGGTTGAGCGACACGTGCGTGAAGACGGACTGGGCCATGGCGTAGTCGAACCTCACCCCGAAGTCGACGTCGAACCGGTCGTTGGCGCGCAGGTTGGACACCGGGAGCCGGGCCCGCTGCTCCTCGGTGAGCTCGACGTCGTACCCGGCCTGGATCAGGCTGTGGTTGGCCTCCACCCCGAAGTAGTGACCGGGCTCGAGGTAGTCGATGAAGTGGCGCCCGGCCCGGAAGGGGCCGCAGCCGATGTCGACGAGCCGGTGGTGCGGTCGCAGGCCCTGAGCGCGGAGGTACTCCAGCTGGCGCTCGCCGTGGGTGTCCCACACCCCGCCGATGAACTTCCGGTGGACCCCCGCCTCGATCTCCTCGCTGGTGAACTCGCGCCCCGAGTAGTCCGGTTGCTCGCCGGCGGTCTCGACGCGGTGCTCGATCTGGGACATCTGACCTCCCGGTAGGTGCCCGCCACGATAGCCGGGACGCACGTCCGGCTGTCACCCGCCCGCGCGGCGCGCGGGAAAGTGGTTTCGCGAACCCGTGGCGCGCAGGTGCCCCGGACCTCTACGGTTGAGGCGTCTCGTTTCGCAGGGGAACGGGAGTGCAGGGAAAAGGGGACCGTCATGGGCCTGTTCGACCGTTGGAAGGCACCGCAGGACCACGAGGAGGGGCCCCCTCTCCCCGACGTCCCGGCCGAGCCCGACCACCAGCCCATCCGCGTCGTCCCCGACCTGGACGACGACGCCGGGCCCTTCTCCGACGACGTCCGCGAGCACCTCGAGCGGCTCACCGCCGCCGCCGACTCCGACATCGCCTCGCTCGACCCGGGCGCCTTCGACGCCGCGCTCACCTCGCGGCTCGTCGGGGCCGAACGGATCCAGTCGACCGGTCTGGGGTTCTCGTACGCGTCGCGGTTCGCCGACCACATCCACGAGGTGCTGACCCTCGACCTGCCCTCCGCGGTCGTCACCCTTCCCGACTCCCGGATCGCCGAGTCGGGACGGCGGCTGCCGAGCCTGGTCAACCGGGGCCGCATCAACCTCATGGCACTGCTCGACAACACCCATGTCGACGTCGAGCACGTCACCGAGGGCGGGCGTGGCCTCTACACCGTCATCGGCGACAGCCCCTACACCGCCAGCTTCGCGCGGTTCCTCAGTGACGCCGCCCACCGCTGGCTCCCGGATGCCGACGCCACCAACGGGTGGGTGTTCGCCCTCCCCTACCGCCACGCCATCGTCATCCAGCCGTGCTCGACCGCGACCGAGGTGCGCGACGCCCTCGAGCTCGTGCCGGCCTGGGCGCAGCGGATGCACGCCGACGGGGTGAGCCCGGTCTCGGTGCACACCTATCACTGGGTCGACCGGCAGATCACCTGCCTCACCGAGCAGCACGAGGACGGCAGCCTCAGCGTGCGGCCGTCGCCGGCGCTGGAGCAGGTCCTCGGCTACCGCAGCCGCGCCGCCGGCTGACCGGTCGTCCGGCCGCTCGACTCGTCCCGCTCGGCTCAGCCGAGCGGGACGAACCACATGAGCAGCACCCAGGCGACGGGTGCGACGACGACGAGCGAGTCGAGGCGGTCCATGAGCCCGCCGTGCCCGGGCAGCAGCGAGCCCATGTCCTTGATGCCGAGGTCGCGCTTGATGCTCGACTCGATGAGGTCGCCCAGCGTCGCCGCCCCGGCCGCGACCGCGCCGAGCAGGGCGCCCGCCCACCACAGGCCATCGAGGAGCAGCGGCAGCGACACGGCGCCGACGACCGCGCACGTCACGACCGACCCCGCGAAGCCCTCCCACGACTTCTTGGGGCTCAGCGAGGGCGCCATCGGGTGCTTGCCGAGCCGGACGCCGACGGCATACCCGCCGATGTCGGAGAAGGCCGTGACCAGGATGAAGACGACGATGCGCTGGCGCCCGTCGGGCGCGGCCAGCATCAGGGACGCGAAGCCCCCGAGGAAGACGGGGTAGAACGACACGAGCGCGGAGGCGCTCAGGTCGCGGGCCGCGCCCGCCAGGCCGTCGGCCACGCGCCACACGAGGAGCCCGACGATGGTCAGGCCGAACGTCACGACCAGCGCCTCGGGCCCGCGCAGGTAGGCGGAGACGAGCATGCCGGCCGTGCCCAGCAGCAGCGGGACCAGCGGGATCGTGATGCCCTTGGTCGCGATCGCGCGACGCAGCTCCCACGCGCCGTAGCCGACCGCGAGGACGACGACGGCGAGGAAGGCGCGGGCGTCGACGACGAGCGTGCCGATGACGAGGCCGGCGAGGAGGAGGCCGACGCCGACGGCCGCCCGCAGGTCCCGGCCGGCCTTGGGGGACGCCGGGGGTGTGGGCTCGACCGGCGCCTCGTCGTGCGAGCTGGTCTCGTCGGTGTCCGGTGCTGCGTCGTTCATCGTCGTGTCGAGGTCAGACCTCGAGCAGCTCGGCTTCCTTGTGCTTGAGGAGCTCGTCGATCTGGTCGACGTGCTTCTTCGTGACGCTCTCGAGCTCCTTCTCCGCGCGCGAGCCCTCGTCCTCGCCGACCTCGCCGTCCTTGACGAGCTTCTCGAGCGTCGTCTTGGCGTGGCGGCGGAGGTTGCGCACCGCGACCTTGGCGTCCTCGGCGTGGGTGTGGGCCACCTTGACGTACTCGCGGCGCCGCTCCTCGGTGAGGATGGGCATGACGCAGCGGATGATGGTGCCGTCGTTGCTGGGGTTGACGCCGAGGTCGGCCTGCTGGATCGCCTTCTCGATCGCGTGCATCGAGCCCTTGTCGAACGGGCTGATGATGATCGTGCGGGCCTCGGGGGTCTGGAAGGAGGCGAGCTGCTGCAGCGGCGTGGGGGCGCCGTAGTAGTCGACGAGGACCTTCTGGAACATCCCGGGGTGCGCGCGACCGGTGCGGATACCGGCGAAGGCCTCCTTGGCGGCCTCGACGGTCTTCTCCATCTTCTCCTCGGCCTCGAACAACGTCTCGTCGATCATCGGGGGCGGGTCTCCTTCGCTATGCCGCGCAGCCGGCGCGGCGGGTCGGGTCCAGTGTGTCAAAGACGGGCGTCGCGGGGGTCACCCGGCGGAGACGAGGGTCCCGATCCGCTCGCCGCGCAGGGCCCGGGTGATGTTGCCGTCACCCTCCATGCCGAACACGACCATGGGCAGCTTGTTCTCCATGCAGAGGCTGAACGCCGCCGCGTCGACGACCCGAAGGCCCGTGCGCAGCGCCTCGTCGAACGTGACCTGGTCGAGCTTGCGGGCGTCGGGGTTGGTGCGCGGGTCGGAGTCGTAGACCCCGTCGACACCGTTCTTGCTCATGAGCACGGCGTCGCACTTGCACTCCAGCGCGCGCTGGGCGCTCACGGTGTCGGTGGAGAAGTACGGCATCCCGGCCCCCGCGCCGAAGATCACGACCCGGCCCTTCTCGAGGTGCCGGATGGCGCGGCGCGGGATGTAGGGCTCGGCGACCTGGCCCATCGTGATGGCGGTCTGCACGCGGGTGTCGATGCCCTCCTTCTCCAGGAAGTCCTGGAGGGCGAGGCAGTTCATCACCGTGCCGAGCATCCCGATGTAGTCGGCGCGGGAGCGCTCCATGCCCTTCTGCTGCAGCTCGGCGCCGCGGAAGAAGTTGCCCCCACCGACGACGACGGCCACCTCGATCCCCTCGCGGACGGCATCCGCGATCTGGCGGGCGATGTCGCGCACGACGTCGGGGTCCACCCCGACCTTGCCGCCGCCGAAGACCTCACCGGACAGCTTGAGCAGCACGCGGCGCGAGGGGCGGGGGGACGTCGCGGTCGGTGCTGCCTCGGTCAGGGCGTGCGTGGTCACGGGGCTCCTCGGCGGTGGTGCGTGGCGGTCGCCCGATCCTTTCACAGGGGGGTGGGCGGACCGAAACCCCCGCGGGTCACCAGCCGGCGTTGCGGAGCATGAACTCGGTCTCGGTGTCGCGACCGCCCCGGGGGTCGGGCGCCGCGTCGACCTCCTGCGTCGTCACCATGTCCTCGGGACGCACGCGCGGCAGGTCGACGTGCACCCGCTTCTCCAGGTCGGCACGAGCGGCGGCGCCCGTCGTGTCGTGCTCCGTGTCGCTCGATGGTGACCACCTCCTGGGGCCCAGTATGGCCCCGCGCGCAGCGGGTGCGACGATGCGCGCATGGAGCAGGAGCGCGAGGTCCTCACGTGGACCGACTTCGACCGGTCGATCTGGGAGCTCGCCGAGCGCATCGCCGCGGACCGGGTGCCCGACATGATCCTGTCGATCGCCCGCGGCGGCCTGCTCATCGGTGGCGCGCTCGGGTACGCCCTCGGGGTGAAGAACACGTACACGATGAACGTCGAGTTCTACACCGGCGTCGACGAGCGGCTCGAGGTGCCCCGGATCCTGCCGCCCGCACCGGACTTCGTCGACCTCCACGACGCGCTCGTGCTCGTGGCCGACGACGTCGCGGACACCGGGCTCACGCTCGAGTCGGTGCAGGAGTTCTGCGCGGGCAAGGTCGGCGAGGTGCGCACCGCGACGGTCTACGCCAAGCCCCGCTCCGTCGTGCGCCCGGACTACGTGTGGCGCGAGACCGACCGGTGGATCACCTTCCCGTGGAGCGACCGTCCGCCGGTGACCGGTCGCGGCGTCACCGACGCGTGAGAACCCGTCCCGGACAGCGGTATGCCGCCCGCTCGGGGTGAGCGGACGGCATACCGGATGCTGCGTGGTGCGGCGGGAGGTCAGCTCCCGACCCGGAAGCGCACGAAGCCCTTGGCGTCGGCGCCGGACTCCTGCAGGACCTTGGCGACGGTCTTCTTGGGCTCCTTGGCGAACGGCTGCTCGAGGAGGACGTTCTCCTTGAAGTAGCCGTTGACGCGACCCTCGATGATCTTCGGGAGGGCGGCCTCGGGCTTGCCCTCCTCCTTCGCGGTGGCCTCGGCGACGCGACGCTCGTTCTCGACCGTGTCGGCGTCGATCTCCTCACGGGTGAGGACGCTCGGGCTGAACGCCGCGATGTGCATCGCGACGTCGCGCGCCGTCTGCTCGTCGCCACCGGCGGTCGAGACGAGGACGCCGATCTGCGCGGGCAGGTCGGGGCTCGTCTTGTGCAGGTAGGACACGACGTGCTCGCCCTCGAGGCGGGCCACGCGCTTGACCTCGATCTTCTCGCCGATGGTGGCGTTGGCCTCGTCGAGGAGCTCCTTGACGGACTTGCCGTCGGAGAGGGTCGACCCGAGCAGCTCGTCGGCGTCGGCCGCCTTGGTGGCGACGGCCTGGGTGAGGACCTGGTCGGCCAGGGCGCCGAAACGCTCGCCCTTCGCGACGAAGTCGGTCTCGCAGAGGACCTCGACGAGGGTGCCCTCGCCGGCGCCGGCCCGCGCGGTGACCAGACCGTTGGAGGCGGTGCGGCCCTCACGCTTGGTGACGCCCTTGAGGCCCTTGACGCGCAGGATCTCCTCCGCCTTGGCCATGTCGCCGTCGGCCTCGTCGAGGGCCTTCTTGACGTCCATCATGCCGGCGGCGGTCTTCTCGCGGAGCGCCTTGATGTCAGCGGCGGTGTAGTTCGCCATGGGGTGATATCGCTCTTTCTACGTTGCGGTCGGACGGTGACGAGGTGGCTCAGGCCTTCTCGGCGGGCGCGGGCGCGGCCTCGGCCTCGGGGGCCTCGGTGGTCTCCTCGGCGGCGGGCGCCTCGGCGACCTCGGCGACCTCAGCCTCGGTGGTCTCCTCCGCGGCCGGGGCCTCGGTCTCGACGACCTCGGTGACCTCGCGGCCGGAGCCTCGGTGGTCTCGGGACCTCCGCGGCCGGGGCCTCGGTCTCGACGACCTCGGTGACCTCCGCGGCCGGGGCCTCGGTGGTCTCCTCCGCGGCCGGAGCCTCGGTGGTCCCCTCGGCGGCCGGGGCCTCGGTCTCGACGACCTCGGTGGCCTCGGAGGCGGCGGTCTCGCCGGCCTCGGGGGCGACCTGCTCGGCGGTCTGCGCGGCGTCACCGGCGAGGAGCTCGCGCTCCCACTCGGCGAGCGGCTCGTCGACGGTGCCGGCCGGCTCACCCTCGGTGCGCCCACCGGAGCGGGCCATGAGGCCCTCGGCGACGGCATCCGCGATGACACGGGTCAGCAGCGTGACGGAGCGGATCGCGTCGTCGTTGCCCGGGATCTTGTAGTCGACCTCGTCGGGGTCGCAGTTGGTGTCGAGGATCGCGATGACGGGCAGGCCCAGCTTGCGCGCCTCGTCGACGGCGAGGTGCTCCTTCTTGGTGTCGACGATCCAGACGGCCGAGGGGACCTTGGCCATCGTGCGGATGCCGCCCAGCGTCTTCTCGAGCTTGTCGCGCTCGCGCTTGAAGATGAGCAGCTCCTTCTTCGTGAAGCCCGAGCCGGCCACGTCGTCGAAGTCGAGCTCCTCGAGCTCCTTGAGGCGGGTGAGCCGCTTGGAGATCGTCTGGAAGTTGGTGAGCATGCCACCGAGCCAGCGGTGGTTGACGTACGGCATCCCGACCCGCGTCGCCTGGTCGGCGATGGGCTCCTGGGCCTGACGCTTGGTGCCGACGAAGAGGATGGTGCCGCCGTGGGCGACGGTCTCCTTGACGAACTCGTAGGCGTTGTTGATGTAGGTCACCGACTGCTGCAGGTCGATGATGTAGATGCCGTTGCGCTCGGTCATGATGAAGCGCTTCATCTTCGGGTTCCAGCGACGGGTCTGGTGCCCGAAGTGGACGCCGCTCTCGAGGAGCTGGCGCATGGTGACGACGGCCATCGTCGTTCTCCTTGCTCTGTGGTTGTCAGTTCCGTCGGTGGCGCTCCCCTCCTCCTGGAGGGTCGTCATCCACCTGCCTGGTGCCCGTGCGTCACCCCGGACGGATGCCGTGCTCCCCCGAGGGGGCGGATCCGCCACTGCCGTGGTGCGCCCTGCGCCGCCCGTGAGGGGTCGCAGAGAAGGACACGCGAATTCGACCGGCCGAGACCGGTCGTGTGCCCAGTCTACGGAGGAGGGGGCCGGGGGCCTAATCCGCCCCGTCGTCGCCCCGGCCCGGAATCGGCGGTGACGGGGCCGGCATCCGGCGGGCAGGTTCTCGCGCTCGTGGCCGCCTCCTCGACGTGATCGCACCGCCCCGGCTCGGCCGCGGGTTCCGGTGGCTGCTCGCGTCGTCCTGGACGTCGAACCTCGGGGACGGCATCGCGCTCGCCGCCGGCCCGCTGCTCGTGGCCTCGCAGACCCGCAACCCGATCCTCGTGGCGCTCGCCGCGATGCTCCAGCGCCCGCCCCGGCTGCGCTGTCGTGCAGGCGCTGTGTGTCGCCCTGGCGGCGCTGCTCGTCGCGCGGGTCGCCACGCCTCCCGGGGCCGTGCGCGACCTCGAGGGCACCCACGTGCGTCGGGACATCGCCGACGGGTTGCGGTGGATCGCCGGGCACGCACCGGTGCGCACGCTCGCCCTCGTGATCCTCACCTTCAACGTCACGTGGGGCGCGGCCTGGTCGGTGCTCGCTCGGGCTCGTCGCCCACGCGGACGAGCGGGGGCGGGTAGGCGGGGCGCGTGGGGGGGCGGGCGCGGTCACCCGGGCGCACGGCATCCGGCCCGCTGCCGTGACCACCGGCATAGCCTGCGGGCATGACCCGCTCCCCCGGACACCCCGCGCTCGCACCCTTCGGGACGACGATCTTCGCGACGATGTCGGCGCTGGCGGCCCAGCACGACGCGATCAACCTCGGCCAGGGGTTCCCCGACAGCGACGGACCGCCGGAGGTGCTCGAGGCCGCGGTCGAGGCGATCCGGGGTGGCCGCAACCAGTACCCGCCGGGTGCCGGCGTACCGGAGCTGCTGGATGCGGTTGCGGCTCACCAGAAGCGGTTCTACGGGCTCGACGTCGACGCGGGCTCCGAGGTGCTCGTCACCGTGGGCGCGACGGAGGCGATCGCGGCGACGGTGCTCGCCCTCGTGCAGCCGGGCGACGAGGTCGTGACCTTCGAGCCCTACTACGACTCGTATGCCGCGACGATCGCGCTGGCAGGTGGCGTGCGCCGGACGTCGGTGCTGCGGTTCCCCGACTTCGCCGTCGACGAGGCGTCCCTGAGGGCGGCGTTCTCGGCGCGGACCCGGCTGGTGCTGCTCAACACCCCCCACAACCCCACGGGGAAGGTCTTCACCCGCGAGGAGCTGGAGCTGGTCTGTGCCCTGGCGCGCGAGCACGACGCGTGGGTCGTGACCGACGAGGTCTACGAGCACCTCACCTTCGACGGTGCCGAGCACGTACCGGTCGCGACGCTGCCGGGGATGCGCGAGCGCACCCTCACGATCTCGTCCGCCGGCAAGACGTTCTCCACGACGGGGTGGAAGGTCGGCTGGGTCACCGGTCCCGCCGAGGCCGTGGCCGCCGTGCGGGCCGTCAAGCAGTTCCTCACGTACGTGGGGTCGGGACCCTTCCAGCCCGCCGTCGCGGCCGGCCTCGGGCTGCCGGACGAGGTGTATGCCGGCCTCGCCGCGTCGCTCGCCGGAAAGCGTGACCGGCTCGTCGACGGGCTCCGGCGCGCGGGGATGGAGGTGTCGGTGCCGCGGGGCACGTACTTCGTCATCGCTGATGCCGCGCCGCTCGGGGCGACGGACGCGCTCGCCTTCTGCCACGCGCTGCCGGCGCGGGCCGGCGTCGTCGGGGTGCCGGTCTCGGTGTTCCACGACGACGTCGACGCCGCACAGACGTTGGTGCGGTTCGCGTTCTGCAAGCGGGACGAGGTGCTCGACGAGGCGTGCCGGCGGCTGGCCGCGCTGCGGGTCTGACGCCACTGCTCCGTGTTGGCGGGGCGGTGGCGGGGCGATGCCGACGCCGCGGCGGCCGCGTGGCGGGGCCGCTCGTCCACAGGCACCCTTCGGCACCGCCGCCGTCCACAGGTTCCGGCGCAGTCGCTGGACGTGGTCTCTCCCGGCGGAGGCTGGGGCCATGACTCCACCCGGCGCCCTCTCCCCCACGGCCGCTCTCGCCGCCGCGGGTGTGCTCGTCGTGGTCGGGGCTGCGGGCGTCGTGGCGCGGGACGTCGGCGGTGGTGGCAGCGAGGCGGGGATGGACGCAGGCATGGAGGCGGCAGCCCCGCAGCCGTTCGGTCGTCCCGCGGACCTGCCGGCGAGCGCCGCGCGGGGCGCTGCGCGATGGCGGTGGCCGCTGGGTGACCGGGCGCCGGTGCTGCGTGCCTTCACGGCACCGGCCTCGACCTGGGGTCGCGGTCACCGCGGGCTCGACCTCGCGGCCGGGACTGGCGCCGCGGTGCTGGCGGTCGAGGGAGGCCGGGTGAGCCACGCCGGCGTCATCGCGGGCCGCGGAACAGTGAGCGTCGAGCACCGCGACGGACTCGTCAGCACCTACGAGCCGGTGCGGGCGACCGTCGCAGTCGGGGACGCGCTCGACGTCGGGGACGCGCTGGGGATCGTGCAGCCCGGCACGGCGGCCTCGCACTGCGGAGGCCGTGTCTGCCTCCACCTGGGAGCCCGTCGTGGGTCCGGCTACGTCGACCCGTGGCCGCTGCTCGCGCGCGGCGAGCTCGCACTCCTGCCGCTGCGATGAACGGCGTCGCGCTCAGGCTCGCGTCGGGGGTCCCTGCGCCGACGCGGTCGCGGCGACGGTCGATGATCCGGAGCCCCGGGGCGCCGCGGTGTCCGACCCGCCACCGCGCAGCACGAGCCAGCCCACGACGACCAGCACCAGCAGGACGACCGCCGCCAGCACCAGGACCCGCCGACGCCGGACCTTGCGGGCCTCGGCGTCGCGCGCCGCCGCACGCGCTGCCGCGCGGGTCGCCGGGTTCTCCTCGGCGTCGGCCGCGAGCTCCGTGGGGTCGACCGGCGTCCCGTCTGGCGGGGTGTCCTCGTCCTCCAGCCCGTCGTCGTCCGCGGGGCGCCGCGGCGGCCCGGAGCGGCGCCGGGTGTCAGCGACGAGCTGGGACGGGGGTTCGAGCACGATGGCGTCGTCGCTGTCGTCGACCATGGGCACACCGAGGTCGAGCGAGTCGGCCTCGCGCCAGGAGAGGTGGACGGCGGGGACGGTGCTCGGGCGACCGCTCTGGTGGGCACGGGCCTTCGCCGCGGGCACGAGCGCAGGCTCCGGCTCGGGCTCCGCTGCAGGAGAAGCCTGCTCGACGGGAGCGGGCTGGTCGACGGCCGACACGACGGGCATCGTCAGGGTCGGGGCCACGTCGACATCCGCAGCTGCCGCGGCTGGCTTCTCCGCGGCCGCAGCAACCGCTGCCGCTGGCTCCTCGGTGGCGGCTCCGGCGGCTGGCTCCTTCGCGGTGGTGTCGGGGGCCGGGGCAGGCTCGGCTGCAGCGGCGCCGTTTGACCTGGCGGGTGTCTCCGCCTGGACGGGGACGGCCCTATCGGCCGGAGCGGCAGCCGCTGCGCCGGAGTCGGCGTCGGCGGGCGATGGCGCGGCGGTGTCCCGCGTCGAAGCCGCCAGGGCGGCGAGCCCCACCGGGGCGCTGGGCTCTAGGTCGCCAGCAGTTGCGATGTCGGAGTCGGCGTCCGCAGCCAGCGGTGGCGCGGCGGTGTCCTGCGTCGAAGCCGCCAGGGCGGCGAGCCCCACCGGGGCGCTGGTCGCCTGGTCGGCCGCCGCCGACGCAGTGGCGGTGTCGGAGTCGATGTCCGCAGCCAGCGCTGGGGCGGCGGTGTCCTGCGTCGACGCCGCGAGGGCGGCGAGCCCGACCGGGACGCGGGACTCCTGATCGGCCGCTGTGTCGGAGTCGATGTCAGCATCGCTCGCCGAGAGGGTGGTGTCCTGCGTCGATGCCGCGAGGGCGGCGAGCCCCATCGGCGCGCTGGTCTCCTCGACCTCGGGCACCGCCGGCGCGACGGCGCCGGACGCCACACCTGGGTCGGCGTCGGCCGATGGTGCGGAGGTCAGCGTGTCCGGCGCCGGGGGGTGCTCGGTGTCGGCGGAGCCAGCCGCGACAGCTGCCGTAGTCGCTGCGACTGCTGCGGACGTCGCGGCGGCAGCGGACGCAGGCACCTCACGGTCCTCCGGGGACGGGGCGGAGACCGGAGCGTCCGACAGGTGGTGGTCCGCCTGACGTGCCTCGGTGGCGTCCGCGGCCATCGCGAACCTCTCGAGCGCCGAGCCCGCCACGACCGGCTCCTCCGAGTCGTCGGGTTCCGAGGCACCCGACGGTGCAGAGGGGGTCGTCGTGCTGGCCGCCGTCGCCGCTGCGGGTGCCGCTGTCGCGGAGGACGGCGCACCTGCGGGGGCGGGCACCGGAGGCGCCGTCACGGTCGTGCCTCCCGGCTCGGCGGCCGCCGCCGCGCGCGCCGAGGTCCACGTCGGCGGCACCCACATCTCGCTGCGCGTGTGGGGGGCGGGGTGCGTGCCGTTCGAGGGCGGCACCTCGGTCGACGGAGCCGCGGCGTCAGCCGCTGCGGGCTCGGGGGCGGTCGTGTCGTCGGTGAGGTGGGCCGCGACGGCGGGCGCGGCCGGGACGCTCGGGGCCTCGGGCGCGGGGGCTGCCGGCGCGGTCGGCGGCTCGGGGACCGACGCTGCTGGTGCGGCGGGTTGGACGACCGGCTGCGCCTGGGGCTGCTCGACGGGGCTGCTCGCGGCCGCAGGGGTGGCGGGCGCCGAGGGCGCACCACGACGCGACGGCCGGATGCCCGACAGCCGCCGGTGCCGTGCACCGGCACCCTCCTCCCGCAGTCGGGCGCGGGTCTTCGGCTCGACGTAGAGACGGCGGACCTCCGAGACCCACTCAGGGATGTCGTAGGCCTCGCGCAGGTCCTTGGGCTCGTCGGGCTCGGGCGACGCGGGCTCGCCGACGCCCGGCGTCGTGGACTCGTCCACGCCGTCGGCGTCCGCGGGGGGCTGGAGGTCGTCAGGCACGGGGGTGCGCCTGGGCGTAGGACCGCTTGAGCCGGTCGACGGACACGTGCGTGTAGAGCTGGGTCGTCGCGAGCGAGGCGTGGCCGAGGAGCTCCTGGACCATGCGCAGGTCGGCGCCGCCCTCGAGCAGGTGCGTGGCGGCGCTGTGACGCAGGCCGTGGGGGCCGAGGTCGGGCGCGTCGGGCACGTGCCGGAGCAGCTCGTGCACGACCGCACGAACCTGACGCTGGTCGGCGCGACCGCCGCGGCGCCCGAGCAGCAGGGCTGGACCGCTCTGCGCGGTCACGAGCCGCGGCCGCCCGAGCTCGAGCCACTCGGTCACCGCCCGTCGAGCGGGCAGGCCGAACGGAACCCGACGCTCCTTGTCACCCTTGCCGACCACACGCAGGACGTTGCTGCCGAGGTCGACGTCGTCGACGTCGAGCCCCACGAGCTCCCCGACGCGGATGCCGGTGCCGTAGAGCAGCTCGAGCGCCGCCCGGTCGCGCTGGTGGATCGGGTCGTCGTCGTCCGCGGCGACGGCGGCGACGTCGAGCAGCGCCGCGGCCGAGCGCTGCGCCAGGACGGGCGGGAGCGTGCGGTGCCGGCTCGGTGCGCTCAGGCGCAGCGACGGGTCGGCGTCGAGGCGACCGCTGCGCTCGAGCCACCCGAAGAAGGTGCGCAGCGACGCGGAGGTCCGCGCGATCGTCGAGCGAGCTGCTCCGCGCCGCGACAGGACCCCGAGGTGGGCCCGCAGGTCGGACAGTGTCACCGAGCGCAGGCCGGCCTCGTCGTGCGCGTCGACCTCGTCGAGGAACACGCCGACGTCCCGTACGTAGGCACGCACGGTATGCACCGATCTGCCGCGCTCGGCACGAAGATGGCGTTCGAACGCGGGCAGCGCGTCGGAACGAACGACGGTCACGGGCACACCGTGTCATCACATGGGCACCAAGCGCAACGGAAACGCCGCAGGTCACACAACGGAAACACGCCGACCAGTACCCCGGTGCCGCCGCAGGTCTTGCGCCGGGACCCCGGATCACCGCCCTCACCGCAGGTCGGCGGTCGGCTCCGGGCCGGTTCCGGGCCGATTCCGGGCTTGCGTCGCTAGGGCTACGGCCCTCTCCCCAGCTCACCCAGCAGGCCCTCGTCGCGCCGCGACGCCGCCACCTTGCGCCAGCGCCCGTCGTGCCGTTCGACGAGGCCGTCGGCCTCGAGGCCCGCGAGGATCCCCACGAGCCGCCCCGCAGGCACCCCGGCCGCCGACACGAGCCGGTCGGTGCTGATCCCGCCCCGCAGGGGCACTGCCGACCAGACGCCGTACGACGTGGTGTCGAGGTCGTCCTCGGGTGCGCGCGCGGCTCGCTCGGGCTCCGGGGCCAGGTCCTCCCCGATGTGGCCGGCCAGCTCGGCGACCTCCCCGGCGTCGGTGACGAGCACGGCATCCGTCTCGCGCACGAGGGCGTGGCACCCGGCCGACGCCATGCTCGTGACCGGCCCCGGCACGGCCCCGACGGGGAGGTGGAGGAGGCGCGCCTCGCGGGCCGTTGTCAGTGAGCCGGAGCGCAGACTGGCCTCCACGACGACGGTCGCCCGGGCCAACGCGGCGATGAGGCGGTTGCGGGCCAGGAACCGCGAGCGGTACGGGGCACACCCCAGCGGAACCTCGCTCACGACCGCACCGGTGCGGGCGACGGCGTCGAGCAGCCCGCGGTGGGTCGCCGGGTACGCCCGGTCGGCCCCACAGGCCAGGACCGCGACGGTCGGCCCGTCCGCGGCGAGGGCGGCCCGGTGGGCTGCCGCGTCGATGCCGTAAGCGGCGCCGCTCACGACGGTCCACCCACGGGCGACGAGCCCGTCGGCGAGGTCACCAGCCACCCGGAGGCCGTACTCGCTGGCGGCGCGCGACCCGACCACCGCGACGCTGCGCTCGGCGAGGGCTGCGAGGTCGGCGTCGCCACGGACGTACAGGCAGTACGGAGGATGGGCCAGCCGGTCGACCGAGTCGGGCCACCCGTCGTCGCCCGGGACGAGGACGGCGATGCCCTGGCGCTCCGTGGCGTGGCGCAGGGCGTCGACGTCGAGGTCGGGCAGGCGTGCCGACCACCCCTCGCGCCGGTCGACCTGCCCGGCCCGCAGTCGGGCGAGCGCCGCGACGGCCCCCTGCTCCCCGATCAGCCGGACCAGGGCGCGGCTGCGGGGTTCGGCGAGGAAGGACCAGGCGACCCGCGCCCACCGCTCGTCGCCCTCGAGCGCGCTCGCTCCCCGGGTCACGCCGCCACCAGCTCTCCAGTGCGCAGGCTCAGCCCCATCGCGACGTCGTCACCGTCGGGCACCGACCGGCCGGCGAGGTCGGCCGCCGACCACGACACCCGCAGGACCCGGTCGTACCCGCGCAGGGTGAGCCGTCCGCTGTCGAGCTGCCGGTCGAGCACGGCGGTCGCGCGGCCCGGCAGGCGGAACGGTGGCCGGCGCAGGACGTGGCCGGGCACGAGCCCGTTGGTGACCCAACCGCCGCCCGGCCCACCGGGCGCGCTGGGCGTCACGCGCCGAGGCCACCCGGGCGGCGACGGCGGCGCTCGACTCCCCCGCCTCGTCGCCCAGGGCCGCCCGCAGCACCGGGGGCACGTGCACCTGGAGGTCGACCCGGTCGAGCAGCGGCCCCGAGAGGCGCCCGGCATACGCCCGGATCTCCATCGGCCGGCACGTGCAGTCCAGGCCCTTGCCCCAGGCCCGGCCGCACGGGCACGGGTTGGCCGCGAGGACGAGGAGGAAACGCGCTGGGTAGCGGACGACCTGCCGCGCCCGCGCGATGACGACCTCGCCGGACTCCAGCGGCTGGCGCAGCACCTGGAGCACGGTCGCCTTGAACTCGGGTGCCTCGTCGAGGAACAGCACCCCGCGGTGCGCGCGCGAGATCGCGCCGGGCACCACGACCCCGCTTCCGCCCCCGGCGACGGCGGCGACCGACGAGCTGTGGTGCGGCGCGACGAACGGCGGGGTGCGGTCCAGGTCGCCGATGTCGCCCATCTGCCCGGTCAGGGACCGGATCGCGTGGGTCTCGAGGGCCTCCTCACGGCCGAGCGGCGGCAGCACGGTGACGAGCCGTTCGGCGAGCATCGTCTTGCCGACGCCGGGCGGGCCGGACAGGAGCAGGTGGTGGCCCCCGGTGGCGGCGAGCTCGAGGGCGAGCCGGGCCTCCGGCTGCCCGACGACATCGGCGAGGTCGGGCCCGGCTCGGGCGGCGTCGACCGGGACCTCGGGTGTCGGCGCCGGCGGCAGGGGCACGCCCTGCTCGGCCGCGGCGTACCAGTCGACGACGTCGCGCAACGTGCGAGCCCCATGGACGGTGACGCCGTCGACGAGCTGGGCCTCGGCGACGTTCTCGAGCGGCACCACGACGTGACGCACCCCGCGGCGCGCGGCCTCGAGCACCGCCGGCAGCACGCCCCGAACTCCCCGCACCCGCCCGTCGAGGGCCAGCTCACCGAGGTGGAGGACGCCGGCCGCGAGGCCACCCCCGCGCAGCACCCCCGCCGCCGCGAGTACCGCGACGGCGATCGGCAGGTCGAAGCACGCACCGCGCTTGGGGATGGACGCCGGCGAGAGGTTGACCGTGACGCGGTGCGGTGGCACCGGCACCCCGCTCGTCGCCGCGGCCGGGCGCACTCGGTCGGGCGCCTGCGCGCAGGCGGTGTCGGGTAGGCCGCCGATCGCGAAGTGCGGCAGGCCCTGCGCGATGTGCGCCTCGACGTCGACGAGGGTGCCGTCGAGGCCGCTGAGGGCGACCGACAGGGTGCGCCCCAGCCCGAGCGTCACGACCCCACCCCGACCACGTGCCGGACGAGGGCCGGCTGCCCGGGCCGGCACAGCACACCCACGACGTCGATGCGCACCTGCCCTGCCCCCGCCCCCGGCCGCTGCGCGTGCAGGTAGGCAGCGGCCAACCGGCGCAGCCGCATCGCCTTGGCGAAGGTCACGGCCTCCACCGGTTCACCGAACCCGGAGGACCGGCGCGTCTTCACCTCGCAGATGACGACGCAGTCGCCGTCGCGCGCCACGACGTCGACCTCGCCGTGCTCGCAGCGCCAGTTCCGGTCGAGGACCTCCATGCCCAGGTCGCGCAGGTAGCGCACGGCGAGGTCCTCGCCGTAGCGGCCGAGCCCGCTGCGCCCACCCTCCGTCGTCGTCATGCAGCAAGCCAACCCGCCGGGACCCCGCAGGCACGAGCCCGACGCCGGCGCTGTGGACGGACGCGCACGGCATCCGGCCCTGTGGACGAACGACCGCCTAGAACTCGCCCTTGGGCAGCTCGAGCTCGCTCTTGGCGAGCTCCTCGACGTTGACGTCCTTGAACGTCACGACGCGCACCGTCTTCGCGAAGCGCGCCGGACGGTAGATGTCCCAGACCCACGCGTCGTGCATCGTGACGTCGAAGAACACTTCACCACCGTCGCTGCGCACCTTCACGTCGACGCTGTTGCACAGGTAGAAGCGCCGCTCGGTCTCGACGACGTGGCTGAACAGCCCCACGACGTCGCGGTACTCGCGGTACAGCGCGAGCTCCGCCTCGCTCTCGTACTTCTCGAGGTCCTCCGAGCTCATCGCTCTCCCACTCGCGTCAGGTCAATCGCCAGGTCGGTCGCCAGGTCGGTCGCCGGGTCGGTCACGGCGCCATCATCGTCCATCGTGCCGGGCAGCCGCCACGAGCGACGGTGCCACTCGCACGTGCCGTGCAGCCGCAGCGCGTCCATGTGCTCCGGCGCGGCATACCCCTTGTTCTCGACCCAGCCGTAGACCGGGTGCTCGCCGCCCAGCCGCACCATGATCGCGTCGCGGGTCACCTTCGCCAGCACCGACGCCGCGGCGACCGACGAGCACTTCAGGTCGGCCTTGATCATCGTCGTCACCGGCGGGGTGACGACGGGTGACGCGTCGGCGAACGCGAAGAGGCCGACGTCCTCCGGCGCGGTGAGCCAGTCGTGGTTGCCGTCGAGGATGACGAGGTCGGGGCGGATGCCGGTCGCGGCCAGGGCGCGCACGCCCGCCAAGCGGAGCGCGGCGATGATGCCGACCTCGTCGATCTCCGCGGCGCTCGCGTGCCCCACGGCGTGGGCGACGGCCCACCGCTCGATGCGGGGCACCATCCGCTCCCGGGCGTGCGGTGCGAGGAGCTTGGAGTCGCGCACGCCCTGGGGGGCGGTGCGGCACGTCTCGTCGATGACGACGACCCCGACGGTCACCGGGCCCGCGAGCGCACCACGGCCGACCTCGTCCATGCCCGCGAGCAGCCGGTGGCCCTCGCGCTGGAGCGCACGCTCGACGCGCAGGCTCGGCGAGCGGCCGGCGGGGGTCATGAGCCCGGCTCCCGCGGAGGGATGCCGGCGAAGGTCTCCTCGTGGTCGGACAGCCAGGTGGCGCGGGAGAGCGGCCACACGACGGCGACGGCCCGGCCGGTGACCGCCTCGATCGGCACCGCCCCGTCGCTGCCGTCGCGGGACGGGTCGTCGTGGAAGCGCGAGTCCTCGGAGTCCGAGCGGTGGTCGCCCATGACCCACACGTGGCCCGCGGGGACGGTGACGTCGAAGCTCAGCGAGCTCGGGAGGTCGCCGGGCTTGAGGTAGGCCTCGCCGATCGGCACGTCGTTGACGGAGAGCCGGCGCTCCTTGTCGCAGCACACGACGTGGTCGCCGGGCAGACCGATGACCCGCTTGATGAGGTGGTCCTCGGACTCGGCGGGGAGCAGGCCCACGAAGACGAGCCCGTCGTGGACGGCCCCGGCCACGCCCGTGCGCTCGACCGGGGGAAGAGCGTCGAGCCAGCCGCCCGGGTCCTTGAAGACGACGACGTCGCCGCGCTGGAGGTCGATGGGCCCCGGTGTCAGCTTGGAGACGACGACCCGGTCACCGACGAGGAGGGTGTCCTCCATGGATCCCGAGGGGATGAAGAACGCCTGGAGCAGCCAGGTCTTGACGACGAAGGAGAGTGCCAGCGCCATCCCGACGACGACGACGATCTCCTTGACCGCGGAGCCGAACAGCGCGAGGGCGCTCTGCTCCTTGCGTCCCTCGTCCCTCCCCTCGGCCACGGGGTCGGCCTCGGGCGCGCTCACGGGGTCGCGGCGGTGACGGTGCCGAACCGGTCGAGCGGCCACACCCGCAGGAAGACGGTGCCGACCACGTCGTCGTGCGGGACGGTGCCGGGCACGGGGGCGCCGAGGGAGACCTCGCCGGCGGTCGCCGACGAGACCACGGCGAGTCGGTCCTGGCGACCGGTGTCGACGCCCAGCAGCTCGGCGACCGCGGCGAGGACCCGGCCGATGAAGCCCTCGGACACCGGCGTCGAGCGGTCGACGGGAGCGGTCGCCGTCGTGTCGACGACGACGAGGTCACCCGGGTCGGTCGACGGCCTGAGCTTCCAGACGAGCACGCGGTCTCCTGGCTGGACGGCGGGCGCGAGGGCGGCCGTCGGGACGAAGTAGGACTGGAGCACCAGGCCCTGCACGAGCGCGGTGAGGAGCACGGCCGCGACGAGCACGACCACCACCCCGGGACGCCGCGACCCGGCGCCGGCCACGGGGGTGGCGGGGGCCGGGTCGGCGACGGGACGCGCGTTCACTCCGGGGAGCCTAGTCGGCGGGTCCGGGAGCGGTGCACGCGACGAGGGTCGCTCAGCGCGCCACCGGGGTGTCGCGCTTCTCCTTGATCTTGGCGGCCTTGCCGCGCAGGTCGCGAAGGTAGTAGAGCTTGGCGCGGCGGACGTCACCACGGGTCACGACCTCGATGTGGTCGATGATCGGGGTGTGGAGCGGGAAGGTGCGCTCGACGCCGACCCCGAAGGAGACCTTGCGGACGGTGAAGGTCTCGCCGACGCCGCCGCCGTGGCGACGGATGACGACGCCCTTGAAGACCTGGATGCGGGAGCGGGTGCCCTCGACGACCTTGACGTGGACGTTGACGGTGTCGCCGGCGCGGAACTCCGGGACGTCGCTCTTCATCGACGCGAGGTCGAGCTCGTCGAAACGCTGCATGACGGATGTCGCTTTCTCGCGGCCTGCCACAGGTCACCCGCGCGTGTTCGGTGCTGCTCGTTCGGAAGTGCGTCCGCCGGGCCGCATGCATCGGACGGGGTCCGGGGCACTCCCCCTGTGGCGGGGGCCGTGACGTCGACGGGACGCAGCGACCCAGTCTGCCAGAGGAGCACCCACCCGGCGAAATCCCGGGCAGGACCCGCTGGCCGCCGAGCCCGGCTCTGGTCCACCTGCCCGGCTCTGGTCCGGTTGCGGGGGTGGCGGTGCGGTCGCACCGCCACCCCCGCAGGTCGTCGCCACTCCGGCGGGATCGACGAGGGGCGAGGCGGCATCCGGCGCCGCGGGGCACGGCATACGGTGGGCCGGTGACGATCGACCCGGGCCTGCCCGTCGCCCTCGCCGTGGCCCTCCTGCTCACCCTCACCGTCACGATGTACGTCGTCGGCCGGCTGCCCCAGCCGGGATCGACGCTGCTCGCCGCGGCCCGGGCCGTGGTGCAGCTGAGCATCGCCGCGCTCGTCATCGCCGCGGTCATCCGCTCCCTCGCCCTGTCGCTGCTGCTCCTCGCGGGGATGTTCGTCGTCGCCGTCGTGACGACGGTGCGCCGGGTCGAGGCGCCGGAGGCCTGGCCCTGGGCGACCGTGGCGATGCTCGCCGGGCTCGTGCCGGTCGTCGTCGTCATCCTGCTGACCCGCACCGTGCCTCCCACGGGCGCAGCACTCGTGCCGGTCGTCGGCATCCTCGCGGGCAACACGATGAACGGCCACACCCTGACCTGCCGCCGGGCCTTCGCCGCCCTGCGCGAGGAGAAGGGGCAGTACGAGGCCGCCCTCTCGCTCGGGCTCACGCGCAGCCAGTCGGTCGGCGAGGTGGTGCACCGCCGGGTGCCCGAGGCGCTGATCCCGGGACTGGACCAGGTACGCACCGCCGGCGTCGTCACGCTGCCCGGGGCCTTCATCGGCGTGCTGCTCGGCGGCGGCTCGCCCGCGCAGGCGGCGGCCGCGCAGGTGCTCGTGCTCATGGGCATCATGGCCGCGCAGACGACGACGGCGGTCGTCGCCGAGCGGCTCATCGGCAGCGCCCTGCTCCTGCCGGCCGACCTCCGGGCGTCGCTCCAGCCCTGAGCCCCGGCGTCCCCCGCCTTGGGGTCCGCACCAGGAGCTTCAGGTTCGCACCGGTTGCGTTGTCGTGCGGAGGTGAAGGTTCCCGCATCGGGCGGGAAAGTTGGGCTCAGCGGCGGCGCTTGACGAGGTCGACGGTGCCGGGGAACGCGCCCTCACCGGGCACCCGCCGGTAGCCCGCCCGCGTGTACCGCCGCTGGTTGCGCTCGCTCACCGCGCCGGTGTTGATCCAGAACGTCGTGACGGATGCCGGTGCCGCGGCCTCGGCGAGCGCGAGCAGCTCGCGTCCGAGCCCACGGCCCTGGAGGTCGGGCGCGACCATGAGGCGACCGGTCTCCCAGACCGTGGGGTCGTCCGGCCGGACGCGCCCGCGCACGGAGGCGACGAGGCGCCCGGGCGCGCCGTCAGCGGATGCCGTGCGCACGGCATACGTCGTCCACGCCCCGATGCCGGCGGTCACCTCCTCGAGCGACTCGTCGAGCGGCGGGATCGTCCAGCTGCCGGAGAGGCGGCCCTCGGGCACCCAGCACGCCCGCTGGAGGACGAGCAGCTCGGCCGCGTCGGCGGGCGTCGCGACGCGCACGTCGAGGTCGGCGAGCGCACCGGTCGTGGCCGAGACGGGCAGGAGGTCCGGGCGGCGGGCGGCGGTGCGCGCGAGGCGCTGCTCGTGGCGCCAGGCCGCGATGGCCGCGTGGTCCCCCGAGAGCAGCACGGGCGGCACCTCGCGCAGCGTGCCGCCGTCGTCCCACCGCGCCGGTCGCGTGTACACGGCGTACTCGAGCAGGCCGTCCTCGTGGGACTCCTCGACGAGCGACTCGGCGTTGCCGACGACGCCCGGCAGGAGCCGCCCGACGGCTTCGACGATCGCGAGCACCGCGACCTCGCCGCCGTTGAGGACGTAGTCGCCGAGCGAGACGACGGTGACCGGCATCCGCTGCTCCGCGTGCTCGTGGACGCGCTCGTCGAGCCCTTCGTAACGGCCGCAGGCGAAGGCGAGCCACGGCTGCGTCGCGAGGTCCTTGGCCAGGGCCTGGGTGAACGGCACGCCGCCCGGGCCGGGCACCACGAGGTGCGGCACCGGAGCGTCTTCGGTGGCCCCCTGCGCGACGACGTGGTCGAGCGCCTCGGCCCACGGCTCGGGCTTCATGACCATGCCCGCTCCCCCGCCGAACGGGCTGTCGTCGACGGTGCGGTGGCGGTCGTGGGCGAAGTCGCGCAGGTCGTGGACGTGGAGGTCGAGGATGCCGTCGCGGCGCGCCTTGCCGATGAGGGAGAGGTCGAGCGGCGCGAGGTACTCGGGGAAGATCGTGACGACGTCGAGGCGCACGGGTCAGGCCCCGAGGTCGAGCAGCCCTGCCGGGGCGTCGAGGACGACGCGGCCGCCGTCGACGTCGACCTCGGGCACGATCGCGGCGACGAAGGGCACCTCGGCCTCGCGACCGTCGGGCAGCCGCACGACGAGCCGGTCCTGCGCCGCACCGAGGACGAGGCCTGCCACCTCGCCGAGCACGACACCGGCGGGGTCGACGACGGTGAGGCCGCGCAGCTGGTCCTCGGTGTAGACGTCGTCCTCGTCGGGCGCGACGTCGGGGGGACCGTCGATGACCAGGCGGGTGCCGCGCAGCGACTCGGCGCCGGTGCGGTCCGGGACCTCCTCGAACGCGACCAGCCAGATGCCGTTGTGGACCCGGGTCGAGCGGACGGTCAGCGCGCGGGGGACGCCTGTGCCGGTGGCCGCCTCGGTGTCGAGCACGGCGCCGACGGCGAGCCGGCGCTCGGGCTCGTCGGTGTGCAGCTGCACGGTCACCTCGCCGTACAGGCCGTGGGGCCTGCCGATGCGGGCGACGACGGTGGTCTCGGTCACGGGTCCATCCTGTCGGGGAGACGCGGCGGCGGGGTGTGCCGGGGAGTCTCCTCCCGGCACACCCCGCCGTCGTGCGGTGGTCGGGTCAGCGGACCCGGTCGGTGTCGACGATGTCGATGCGCACCGGGCGACCGCCGGCGAGCGCACCCATGACGGTGCGCAGCGCGCTGGCGGTGCGGCCGGAGCGGCCGATGACGCGGCCGAGGTCGTCGGGGTGCACGCGCACCTCGAGGACCTCACCGCGGCGCAGCTCCTTGCGGCGGACCTGCACCTCGTCCTTGTGGTCGACGATGCCCGTCACGAGGTGCTCGAGGGCCTCCTCGAGCACCGTCAGGCCTTCTCGCCGTCGGCGGCCTCGGCCGCGGGGGCCTCGGTCGCGGCCGCGTCGGCGTCGATGTCGACGCTCTCGGCGGCGGCGGCACCCGAGTCGGTGTCCGCGGCGACCGGGGTTGCCTCGGCGGCGGGGGCGGCCTCGGCGGCGGGGGCGGCCTCGGCGGCGGGGGCGGCCTCGGCGGCCGGGGCCTCCTCGACCTTCTTGGCGGGACGCTTCTTCGGGGTGGTGGCGCCCGAGGCGTCGTCGGAGGTGGCCTTGCCGGCGGCGGCGAGGGCGGCCTCGTAGAGGTCCTTCTTCGGGGTCTTGGGCTGCTTGACCTTCAGCGTGCCCTCGGCGCCCGGCTCGCCCTTGTACTTCTGCCAGTCACCGGTGATCTTCAGCAGGGCGGCGACGGCCTCGGTCGGCTGCGCGCCGTTGCCGAGCCAGTACTGCGCCCGCTCGCTGTCGATCTGGATGAGCGAGGGCTCCTCGGTGGGGTGGTACTTGCCGATCTCCTCGATGGCCCGGCCATCGCGCTTGGTGCGCGAGTCCATGACGACGACGCGGTAGAACGGTGCACGGATCTTGCCCATGCGCTTCAGACGGATCTTGACGGCCACGGTGGTGGTCACTCCCTGTGTCTCTCGGTGAGCGCGGCGAGACCGCGCACGGATCGCGCGGGGTGCCGGATGCTCGGTGTAGGCGTCCGGTCCGGCGGGCACGGGTGCTCCGACCGGACGGGTACAGCCGTCCATTCTGCCAGACCGGCCGGGTGCCCCCGACCACGCGCCCGTCGGGCGGCGCCTCAGCGGTTGCGCCAGGCGTCCGGCGCGTCGGCCATCGCCCGCACGTGGGCGGGCAGGCTCCCGCTCAGCGTCTCGGCCAGGCTCGTGCCGTCGAGGACCTCGCGCAGGCTCGCGCGCACCGCGACCCACACCGTCGGCAGGTGCCGCGCCACGCCCTCGTAGCTCGTCTCGTGGGGCCGGAGGCCGCGCACCTCGGCGAGCGGGCCGTCGACGGCCCGGAACACGTCCCCGAGGCTCACCTCGGATGCCGGTCGCGCGAGCGTGTAGCCGCCCCGCGCCCCGCGGGTGCTCACGAGCAGCCCGGCGCCGCGCAGGTCGGCGACGATCGCCTCGAGGAACTTGCGGGGCAGGTCCTGCCGCTGCGCGAGCGACTCGACGCTGAGCGGGCCGGCCCCCTCCTCCTGCGCCTGCGCGAGCGCGAGCATCGCCCTCACGGCGTAGTCGGTGCGTGCGGAGATGTCCACGCCCGACAGTGTGGCCCAGCCGGCGCCGCCCGGGGGACGGACCGCGGATGCCGTGCGCCGGCTCAGATCGCGAGCGCCGGCTCCGCGTCCGTCGCGTCGGTGGGCTTCGCCGCCCGTGCGAAGACCGTCTCGCCCGGCTCGAATCGCTGGCGGTCGGCCTCGGCTCGCGTGACCTGCGCGGCGAACCGCTCGCCGGAGTCCGCCTTGAGCTCCACGCGCACCTCGAAGCCGAGCCGGACGACCCGCTCGACGGTCGCCGGGACGACCCCCGGCGACCCGTGGGTGCGCGCGTCGGCGGTGAGGGCGGCGACCCGGTCGCGGTCGAGGACGATGTCGTGGGGACGCACGAGCTGGCCCCCGAGGCGCGCGACGGAGCCGAGGAAGGACATGACGAAGTCGTTGGCCGGTCGCTCGTAGAGGGAGACCGGGTCGCCGACCTGCTCGATCCGTCCGCCGTTGAGGACGGCGATCCGGTCGGCGACGTCGAGCGCCTCCTCCTGGTCGTGCGTGACGAGCACGGTCGTCACGTGCACCTCGTCGTGGAGCCGGCGCAGCCAGTGCCGCAGGTCGGCGCGCACCTTGGCGTCGAGGGCACCGAACGGCTCGTCGAGCAGGAGCACCTGGGGGTCGACCGCGAGGGCGCGCGCGAGCGCCATCCGCTGCCGCTGCCCGCCGGACAGCTGGGCCGGGTAGCGGTGCTGGAAGCCGCCCAGGCCGACGATCTCGAGCAGCTCGTCGACCTTGCGGGCGATCTCGGCCTTGGGGCGCTTGCGGATCGTCAGGCCGAAGGCGACGTTGTCCCGCACCGTCATGTGCTTGAACGCGGCGTAGTGCTGGAAGACGAACCCGATGCCGCGCCGCTGCGGGGGCTGGGAGGTCACGTCGACGCCGGCGATGGACACGGTGCCGGAGTCGAGGGTCTCCAGCCCGGCCACGGCGCGCAGGAGGGTCGACTTGCCCGAGCCACTGGGCCCGAGCAGCGCGGTGAGCGAGCCCGAGGGGATCTCGAGGTCGACGTCGTCGAGCGCGACGAAGTCGCCGTAGTTCTTGCGGGCCGAGGTCACGGTGATCATCGGGTGCTCCTCTTGCGGTCGAGCAGGGTCATGAGCAGGAGCGTCGCGAGGGCCAGCCCCATGAGGAGGGTGGCGGCGGCATACGCCCCGTAGGTGTTGTGGTCGTCGATGTAGCGCGAGTGGACGAGCAGGGTCAGCGTCTGCGACACCCCGGGGAAGCCGGACGAGACCATGATGACCGCGCCGAACTCGCCGAGCGCCCGCGCGACGGTGAGGATGACGCCGTACGTCAGGCCCCATCGGATCGCGGGGAGCGTGATCCGCCAGAAGGTCTGCCACGAGGAGGCGCCCAGCGTGGACGCCGCCTGCTCCTGCTCGGTGCCGATCTCCTGGAGCACCGGCTCGACCTCGCGCACGACGAACGGCAGCGTCACGAAGATCGTCGCGATGACCATGCCCGGGAGCCCGAAGATGACGCGGATGCCGGTCGAGTCCTGCAGGCCGCCGAACCAGCCGCTGACGCCCCACAGCATGATGAGCGAGACGCCGACGACGATGGGCGACACCGCGAACGGGAGGTCGACGACGGCCTGGACGACGCCGCGGAACGGCACCTTCCAGCGGGCCAGCGCGATCGCGGTGACGACCCCGAACACGACGTTGAGCGGCACGACGATCGCGACGATGGTGAGCGAGAGGTTGAGGGCGGCGATGGCCGCCGGCGTCCGGATCGACTCGAGGAACGGGCCGATGCCGGGCTCGAAGGTCCGCCAGAGGATGACGACGATCGGCACGGCGAGCAGCGCGGTGAGGTAGAGGAGCGCGACGGAGCGCAGCGTCAGCGTCGCGCGACGGGACGTCTTCACGAGCTCCTCGCCTCCCGACGCTGCGTCCGGCCCGACCACACCCGCAGCGCGAAGAGGGTGAGGAAGGAGATGCCGAGCAGCGCGACCGAGACCGCGGCGGCGTTGGCCGGCCGGTCGATCTCGATCTGCTGCTGGATGTACTGGGAGACGACCTGCGTCTCGCGCGGGATGTTGCCGCCGATGAGCACGACCGAGCCGTACTCCCCCACGGCGCGGGCGAAGGCGAGCCCCGTGCCGCCGATGATGGCGGGCGCCAGGGTCGGGAGCACCACGCGCCGGAACGTCGTGAGGTTCGACGCGCCGAGGGACGCCGCCGCCTGCTCCACCTCGTGGTCGAGCTCGAGGAGGACCGGCTGCACCGAGCGGACGACGAACGGGAGGGTCACGAAGGCCAGGGCGACGATGAGCCCCCACCGGGTGGCGTTGAGCGTGAGGCCGACCGGGCTGTTGGGGCCGTAGAGCGAGAGCAGCACGATGCTCGCGACGATCGTCGGCAGGGCGAAGGGCAGGTCGATGAGCGCGTTGACGACGCGCTTGCCGGGGAAGTCGTCGCGCACGAGCACCCAGGCGATGAGCGTGCCCATGACGGCGTTGACGAGCGCGACGACGGCGGAGACGCCCAGGGTCACGGCGAGGGCGGCGAGCGCGACCGGCGCGGTCACCGCCTCCCAGAAGCCGGCCAGTCCGTCATCGAAGGCCCGCGCGGTGAGGGCCGCGAGGGGCAGCAGCACGATGACGCTGAGCCAGAGGCCAACGACACCGAGCCCCAGGGTGCGCCCGGGCGTGGCCGCGGGCCGGCGCACCGTCCGGGAGGACGGTGCGCCGGCCGGCTGCGACCGGGGCGGGGAGGCCGTGGCCCTGTCCCCGCGAGGGATGGTCGTCGTCGTCATGGCTCCTACTGGGTGGCCGCGTCGTAGATCTTGGCGATGGAGCCGACGTCCTTCTTGAACAGCGTCGAGTCGACCTGCTTCCACCCGCCGAGGTCGGCGATGGTCCAGAGCTTCTCGGGCTGAGGGAAGTCGGCGGCGAACTCCGCGGCGACCGTGGTGTCCACGGGGCGGAACCCGGCCTCCGCCCAGAGCCGCTGCGCCTCGGGGGTGTAGAGGAAGTCGTTGAACGCCTTGGCCTTCTCGGCGTTCGGGCTCTTCGTGAGCACGGCCGCCGGGTTCTCGATCTTGAAGGTCTGCGGCGGCGTGACGTGCTCCACCGGGTCACCCTTGCGCTCGATGAACAGCGCCTCGTTCTCGTAGCTGAGGAGCACGTCGCCCGACCCCTGGAGGAAGGCCTCGGTCGCCTCCCGGCCGGACTTGGGCTGGATCTTCACGTGGTCGCCGACGAGTTCGGAGACGTAGTCGAGGCCGGCCTTCTCGTCGGTGCCGCCGTTGCTCTTCGCGGCATACGGGGCGAGGAGGTTCCACTTCGCCGACCCCGAGCTGAACGGGTTCGGCGTCACGACCTCGACGCCGGGCTGGAGCAGGTCGTCCCAGTCCTTGATGCCCTTGGGGTTGCCTTCGCGCACGACGATGGTGACGACCGAGCCGAAGGGGATGCCCTGGTGCTCGTTCGAGTTCCAGCCCGCGTCCACGAGGCCGGCGTCGACGAGGCGGGTGATGTCGGGCTCGACCGAGAAGTTGACGAAGTCGGCCTCGGCCCCGGCCTCCACCTTGCGCGACTGGTCGCCCGAGGCGCCGTAGGACTGCTGGAACTGCACGCCCTTGCCGGCGTCGGTGGCCTGGAAGGCGGGGATGAGCTTGTCGTAGCCGACCTTGGGCACGGCGTACGCGAACAGGTTGACCGTCGCGGCGTCGGCAGCGGCCGGCTGGGCGTCGGCCGCGGCACCGACGGTGTCGCTCGCGCCACCCCCGGCACAGGCCGACATCACCAGCGACGCGGCGGCGGCGACGGCGGCGAAGGCGATGCGGTGGGTGCTCATGGCGGTGTCTGCTCCTGACGTGTGGCCCTGACGGGCAGTGACCCCCGAGGGGGGCGCATTCCTATGCGATGAGTAGGAGTTTGTATAGGTCCACGTTATCGGTCAAATAACCTTGTCTTATGTCTCGCGATGTGAGAGGACCGGTGACGAGGCGTGGGACGGGATGGCGAGCTCGCCGTGAGTGCGCAAACGGTCACCCGGGCAGCCGGTTCCGCACTCGAGGCGAGGGGTGGCGGCCCTGGGGCGGTCGGGTCAGGCGACGGAGCGGCCGCGGAGGACGACGCGACACGGGGCGGCGAGCACCCCGAGGTCCTCGAGCGGGTCGTGCCGATAGACGACGAGGTCGGCCTCGTCGCCCTCCTCCAGCCCCGGCCACCCGAGCCACGCCCGGGCACCCCAGCAGGCGGCGTCGAGCGCCTCGGCCGGCGAGAGCCCCGCCTGCCCCAGCCGCGCCACCTCGGTGGCGACGAGGCCGTGCGGGAGCGAGCCCCCGGCATCCGTGCCGACGTAGACGGGGATGCCGGCGTCGTGCGCGGCGGCGACGGTCGCGAACCGCCGCTCGTGCAGGTCGAGCATGTGCCGGTGGTAGTCGGGGAACTTCTCGGCCGCCGGGGCGACGATCCTCGGGAAGGTGTCGATGTTGACGAGGGTCGGCACGATGGCGATGCCCTGCGTCGCGAACGAGGCCACGGTGTCGTCGAGCAGCCCCGTCGCGTGCTCGACGCAGTCGGTGCCGGCGGCGGCGAGGTCGCGCAGCGACTGCTCGCCGAAGCAGTGGGCCGTGACCCGGGCGCCCTCCTCGTGCGCGGCCGCCACCGCCTGCGCGAGGACGTCGGCCGGCCAGCACGGCTCGAGGTCCCCGGAGTCGCGGTCGATCCAGTCGCCGACGAGCTTGACCCAGCCGTCGCCGGCCCGCGCCTCGAGCCGCACCTGCGCGACGAGGTCCTCGGGCTCGACCTCCCACGCGTAGTTGCGCAGGTAGCGCCGGGTGCGGGCGATGTGCCGGCCGGCGCGCACGAGCCGCGGCAGGTCCTCGCGGTCCTGCACCCAGCGGGTCTCGGCGGGTGAGCCGGCGTCACGCAGGAGCAGGGCGCCGGCGTCGCGGTCGGCGAGCGCCTGCTCCTCGGCCGTGGCGTCGTCGACCGCGCCGTGGGCACCGAGACCGATGTGGCTGTGTGCGTCGACGAGGCCGGGGAGCACCCAGCCCGGCACGCTCGTGACGTCGTGGTCGCCGACCGGAGCGGCATACGTCATCCGGCCGCCGACGACCCACGCCTGCGGGCGGACGTCCTCGGCGCCGACGAGCACGGGACCGGTGAGGTGCAGCACCTGGGCCATGGCCCGACCCTAGCCGTCAGGCCTCGGCGGCGACCGCCCGCACGACGCGCCGCAGGGTCTCCGTGACGACCTCGGGCGCCTCGGAGTGCACCCAGTGGCCGACCCCCTTGACGGTGACGAGCCGGGCCCGCGGGAACAGCGCGCGCATCGCCCGGCCGTCCTCGTCGCGCACGTAGCCGGAGTCGCCACCGACGAGCCACACGACGGGGCCGTCCCAGGGCGGCGCCCCGGTGGCCGGGAAGTCGGCGATGCGCGAGTCCTGCCCCCGGGCGGCGTCGGCGGCGAGCAGGTCGAGGTTGGCCTGCCAGGACCACCGGTCGCCGTCACGGCGCAGGTTCTGCAGGAGGAACCCGCGCACACCGGCGTCGGGCTCGGCGGCGGCGAAGCGCTCCTCCGCGTCGGCCCGGCCGGTGAGCTCCGCGAGCGGCAGGGCGCGCATGGCGTCGATGTACCCGACGAAGCGGTCGAGGTCGCCGTAGTCCTTCGGGGCGATGTCGACGACGACGAGGCTGCGCACGACGCCGGGGTGGGTCAGGGTCGTCACCATCGCGACCTTGCCGCCGAGCGAGTGCCCGACGAGCACCCACGGCTCCCCCGGCGCGGCCGCCTCGAGCGTCTCGGCGACCCGGCCGGCATACGCCTCGTACGAGAACTCCTGCGTCCACGGCGAGCGACCGTGGTCGGGGAGGTCGACGAGCAGGCAGCGGGCGCCGGTCCCGTCGGGGCCCGCGACCGCCTTCGCGATCTGGGTCCAGTTGCGGCCCTGGCCGAAGAGGCCGTGCAGGAAGGCCACCCGCGGGCCGGCGGTGCCGACCGTCATGGTGTGCAGGCCGCGGGAGGACACCCCCGGGGTCACTTCCCCAGGAACTTCTCGAAGCCCTTCGGCAGGTCGGCGGGGTCGATCGCCGACGGGTCGAGCCCACCGGGAGCGCCGGCTCCCGGGGCCGCTCCGAAGGCACCGCCGGCGGGCGCCGTCGGACGCTGGGATGCCGCGCGCTGCTCGGCCGCCCGCTTGGCCGGGTTCCCGGACTTGGACTTCTTGCGCTGCGGCGCGGGCTGACGGCCGCGCTTGCCCGGGCCGGACCCACCGCCGGGCATGCCCGGCATCCCCGGCATGCCACCGCCGCGGGCGAGCTGCTTCATCATCTTCTGCGCCTCGCCGAAGCGCTCGAGCAGCTGGTTGACCTCGGAGGTGCTCACGCCCGAGCCCTTGGCGATGCGGGCGCGGCGCGAGCCGTTGATCTGCTTGGGGTGGTTGCGCTCGAAGGGCGTCATCGAGCGCACCATCGCCTCGACGCGGTCGAACTCCCGCTCGTCGAACGCGTCGATCTGGGCCTTCATCTGGCCCATGCCGGGCATCATCCCGAGGATCGACTTCAGCGAGCCCATCTTCTTGATGGCGGCCATCTGCTGGAGGAAGTCGTCGAAGGTGAAGTCCTCGGCCGCGAGGAACTTGCGCTCCATCTCGGCGGCCTGGGTGCGGTCGAACGCCTTCTCGGCCTGCTCGATGAGGGTGAGGACGTCACCCATGTCGAGGATGCGCGAGGCCATCCGGTCGGGGTGGAAGACCTCGAAGTCCTTCACGCCCTCGCCGGTGCTCGCGAACATGATCGGGCGCCCGGTGACCGACGCGACCGACAGGGCCGCGCCGCCGCGGGCGTCGCCGTCGAGCTTCGTGAGTACGACGCCGGTGACGTCGACGCCGTCCTGGAAGGCGTGGGCCGTCTCGACCGCGGCCTGGCCGATCATCGCGTCGATGACGAACAGGACCTCGTCGGGCTGGATCGCCGCGCGGATGTCGGCGGCCTGCTGCATGAGGTCGGCGTCGATCGCGAGGCGGCCCGCGGTGTCGACGATGACGACGTCGTGCTGGCTGCGCCGGGCCTGGTCGACACCGGCGCGGGACACGGCGACCGGGTCGCCGTGGCTGCGGGTCCCCTCACCGGTCTCGGTGACGACGTCGTGGCCGAAGACGTTGCCGCGCTCGGGCGCGAAGACCGGCACACCGGCGCGCTCGCCGACCACCTCGAGCTGGGTCACGGCATTCGGGCGCTGGAGGTCGGCGGCGACGAGGAGCGGGGTGTGGCCCTGGTCCTTGAGCCACCGCGCGAGCTTGCCCGCGAGGGTCGTCTTGCCGGAGCCCTGCAGGCCCGCGAGCATGATGACGGTCGGCGGCTGCTTCGCGAAGCGGATCGTGCGGGTCTCCCCGCCGAGGATCGCGACGAGCTCCTCGTTGACGATCTTGACGACCTGCTGCGCCGGGTTGAGCGCCTCGCTGACCTCCGACCCGAGCGCCCGCTCACGGACGGCGTGGGTGAACTCCTTGACGACCGGGAGGGCGACGTCGGCGTCGAGCAGCGCGAGGCGGATGTCGCGGATCGTCCGGTTGACGTCGGACTCCGAGAGACGCCCCTTGGTGCGGAGGTTCTTGAAGGTCTCGGTCAGGCGGTCGGAGAGGCTCGTGAACACTGGTCAAGGCTAACGGTGTCGGGAGGCCGCGCCCGCCGCGGCCCACGGTGGGGTCGGGACGCCCCCGTCGTGCCCGCTTCCTGCGGGGACCTTCACCTTCGCAGGGGAACAGTTCCCCTGCGGAGGTGAAGGTTCCGGGATCGGGCGGGAAAGTTGGGATGGGGGTCAGACGCCGTCGCAGGTGTCGATGACGAGGCTCACGGCCTGGGCGACCCGGGCCGGCGGCAGCGGGAGGCCGTCGGCGCCGGTGAGGTAGAACGTGTCGAGCGTCTGGCCGGCGTACGTCGCGATGTGCGCGGAGCGCACCGACACCCCCGCCCCGGCGAAGGCGGCGCCGAGCTCGTGGAGCAGCCCCGGGCGGTCCTGGGCGCGCACCTCGAGCACCGTGGCGTCGACGCTCGCGCCCGGGACGACGAGGGCCCGGGCCTGCCCGGGCGCGCCGAGGTCGCTCTGCCCCGACGGCCGGGCCACGTGGGCCCGCCGCCGGTCGAGCGTCGCGAGCGGGCCGCGGTCCCCGCGGCCGAGCCGGGCCAGGCCGCGCTCGATGCGCTCGGGGTCGGGCACGGCGCCGCTCGGGGACTCCACGTGCCACTCGTTGACGGCGAGGCCCTCGACGGTGCGCAGGATCGCGGTGCGCACCGTGTGCCCCTCCGCGGCGAGCAGCCCGGCGGTGTCGGCGAACAGCCCCACCCGGTCGCCGTCGGTGATGTCGAGGCGGTGCGACCCCCCGGTGGCGATGACGCGGACCTGCGGCTCCCCCGCCCGCACGGCGGCGACGAGGTCCCGGTCGAGGGCCTGCGTTCCGGCGTCGACGGCCGGGCCGACGAGGGCGAGGCTGCCGGCGGGGGCGTCCAGCCGGTCGCGCACGGCGACGGCGAGCTGGTCGAGGAGCGTCGCGCGCCAGTCGGTCCAGGCGAGGGGACCGGCCGCCGACGCGTCGGCCTCCGTCAGGGCGAGGAGCATCTCGAAGACCTCGCGGTCACCCCCGACGCACGCAACCGCGGCGTCGACGGTCGCGGGGTCCTGGTGGTCGCGACGCGTCGCCAGCTCGATGAGGGTGAGGTGCTCGCGCACGAGCGTCACGAGGACCTCGACGTCACGCGGGGCGTAGCCCCAGCGCGTCGCGACCCTGGAGGCGAGGTCGGCACCGGCCACGGAGTGGTCGTGGACGCCGCTCACCTTGCCGATGTCATGGAGCAGTGCGGCGACGAGGAGCAGGTCGGGGCGGGACACCCGGCGGACGAGCCCGGCGGCCCGGACGACGGTCTCGACGAGGTGCCGGTCGACGGTGTGACGGTGCACCGTGCTGCGCTGCGGCCGCGAGCGCACCGCTGACCACTCGGGCAGCCACGCGTCCACGACGCCGACCTGGTCCAGGCCCTCCCACACGGTGACCAGGCCCGGCCCTGAGGCGAGGAGGTCCCCCATGAGCTCGCGCAGCGGGGTCGGCCAGGGCGCGGGCGGGCGGGGGGACGAGCGGGCCAGGTTGTCGAGGGTGGCGGGGGCGACGGGCAGCCCGGCGCGCGCCGCGACCACGCCGGCGCGCAGCGGCATCCCCGCGTCGGACTCGGCGAGCCGGGCCGACCCGAGCACGACCTCGCCGTCGCTCGCGAACAGGCCGTGGCCGAGCGGCGTCATCTGCGGGCGTCGGGGCCCGACGCGCAGGGTGCGGGCCCGCTGGGACTGACCGGCGCGCCGCAGCGTGCCGTCGAGGGAGTACGCGATGAGGCGACCGGCCGAGGAGACGGAGGTGAGGAGGTCGTCGGCGTCGGTGTGGCCGAGGAGCGCCGCGACGGCGTCGTGCTCCTCGCGGCCGAGGCGGTCGCGGCCGCGACCGGTGACGACGTGCACGGCATCCCGCACGTCGAGCAGGAGCGCGTGGGCCGCGTCGACGCCGCCGTGCGGGCGGTCGGCGAGCCAGGCCTCGGCGAGGGCGTTGAGCACGGTCATGTCGCGCAGGCCGCCGTGGGCCTCCTTGAGCTCGGGCTCGATGGACTGCGCGAGGTCGCCCTGGCGCCGGTGGCGCTGGGTCAGCGCCTCGACGAGCTGCGGCAGGCGCTTGCGGGCGTTGCCGCGCCAGTCGTGGGCGACGGTGGAGCGGGCCGCGGCGACGAGCTCGGTGTCCCCCGCGAGCGGCGCGAGGTCGAGCAGCCCGACGGCGGCGATGAGGTCACCGGCCGCCACCTGGCGGCACTGCGTCACGGTGCGGACGCTGTGGTCGAGCCGCACCCCGGCATCCCAGATGGGGTACCAGACGCGGTCGGCGAGGGCGGTGAGCTCCTTCGCGGGGAGCGAGCGCTCGGAGTGGAGCGAGGACGAGGTCGTAGTCGCTGAGCGGACCGGTGTCGCCACGGCCGAGGCTGCCGACGGCGGCGAGGGCGACCCCCTCGATGCGCGTCCCCCCGGTCGCGGAGCGCCAGACCTCGGCGATCCACTCCCGGCTGAACGCGGAGAGGGCCTCCCGGCGGGCCCGGCCGGCACCCGCGACGGCGAAGTCGCGGGTGCCGGCCAGGTCGAGCCGCCTGGAGCCGATCTCGCTCGAGGGGGTCGTCATCTCTCAGATCGCCTCGACGCCGCGCTCCCCGGTACGGACCCGGGCGACGTCCTCGACCGGGATGACCCAGATCTTGCCGTCGCCGATGCGTCCGGTCTGCGCGGCCTTGAGGATGACGTCGACGACCGAGGAGGCGTCCATGTCGTCGACGAGGACCTCCACCCGGGACTTCGGGACGAAGTCGACGGTGTACTCCGCGCCGCGGTAGACCTCGCTGTGGCCACGCTGGCGGCCGTAGCCGTGGGCCTCGCTGATGGTCATGCCCTGGATGCCGAAGGCCTCGAGGGCCTCCTTCACCTCGTCGAGCTGGTGGGGCTTGATGATGGCGGTGACGAGCTTCATGAGCTGGCTCCTTCGAGGTTCTTGGACGACGTGTCCTCGTGACGGGCGTCGGGCGCGCTGCCGAAGCCGCTGACACCCATCCGACCACCGACCGCGTTCATGTCGTAGGCCGACTCGGCGTGCTCGGCCTGGTCGATGCCCGCGACCTCGACGTCGTCGGGGATGCGCCAACCCAGCGTCGCCTTGAGAGCCAGGGCGATGACGAGGGTGACCAGACCCGGAGATGACGAGCACGGAGAGCGCGACGAGGATCTGCACGACCAGCTGGTCGAAGCCGCCGCCGTAGAAGAGGCCGGTGGAGGTGGCGAGCAGCCCGACACCGATGGTGCCCCAGAGGCCGGCGACGAGGTGGACGCCGACGACGTCGAGCGAGTCGTCGTAGCCGAGCCGGAACTTCAGGCCGACGGCGAGGGCCGACAGGCCACCGGCGACGACACCGAGGACGATGGAGCCGAGCGGGCTGAGCGCACCACAGGCCGGGGTGATCGCGACGAGGCCTGCGACGACACCGGATGCGGCGCCGACCGAGGTGGCGTGGCCGTCACGGAGCTTCTCCACGACGAGCCAGCCGAGCATCGCGGCGCACGTCGCGGCGGTGGTGTTGACCCACACGAGCGCGGCGGTCTCGTCGGCGGCGAGCTCGGAGCCCGCGTTGAAGCCGAACCAGCCGAACCACAGCAGCCCGGCACCGATCATGGTGAGGGGCACGTTGTGCGGGCGCATCGCGATCTTGCCGAAGCCGATGCGGGCGCCGACGGTGAGGGCGAGCACCAGGCCGGCCATGCCGGCGTTGATGTGGACGACCGTGCCGCCGGCGAAGTCGATCGGGGCGACGTTGGCCGCACCGTCGGTCGAGCCGAAGACGAGCGAGGACAGGCTGTCCTCGGCGCCGGAGAGGAGGCCACCGCCCCAGACCATGTGGGCGATCGGGAAGTACGCGAACGTGACCCACAGGGCCGAGAAGACCATCCACGTGGAGAACTTCACGCGGTCGGCCACGGCGCCGCTGATGAGCGCGACGGTGATGACGGCGAAGGTCAGCTGGAAGCCGACGAACGCGAGCTCGGGGATGTTGCCGTAGCCCTCGTAGCCGAAGGGGTTGACGATCGTCTCGGCCGCACCCTCCAGGCCGAACTTCTCGAACGGGTTGGCGATGATCCCGGCGATGTTCTCGCTGCCGAAGGACATGGAGTAGCCGTACAGGACGTAGACGAGACCCACGACGCCCATGGCGCCGAAGGACATCATCATCATGTTGAGGACCGACTTGGTCCGCGTCATGCCGCCGTAGAACAGCGCCAGACCGGGAGTCGTCATGAGGAGGACGAGGGAGGAACAGAGGATCACGAACGCTGTGGATGCGTAGTCGACCGTCTCTGCTGCCTCCGCCAGGGGCATCAGTGGTGTGCTCATGGCGCCAACCATCACGGGCGGGCGTTTCGCCACTCGCGCGCTTGTGTTTCCGTCGTGTTGCATCGCGACCCCGGGTGTAAGCATCGGGTTTCGGGATGCCGTCGGTCCCGCATCGTGAGACCGGCCGTCCCAGCGGCAACCGCCACCGACTGCCCGGCGGCACGCCCCGCCTGCTCCCTGTAGGTCAGCCGCCCGGGTGGCTCAGCGCGCTGTTCGGCACGTCGAGGTCCCTCGGCAGGACCTGGCAGTCGCCGCTGGTCGCGGAGCACCGGTAGGTGACGAAGTCGTCCTCGGTGACATAGCCGGCCGGCCCGTGTGTCACCGCCCACGTGACGAGCACCGTCGAGCCGGACTCCCACTGGGCGTCCCAGGCCACCGCGGCGACGTCCGCGGGGTCGACGGCTACGTCGAGGCGCACGCGCCTGTCGAGGTCGTCGGCCCGGTGCGCCGTGAACCCCTCGCGGGCCAGCTGGACCACGTGCGAGCGGTCGGTCGACCACACCGCCGTGCCGAGGGGCACCGTCCGCACCGGTTCGAACACGCCATCCGGCGTGACTCGGCCCTCGATGGCACGCGCCACCGGGTCGCCTGCCGACACGGATTCGAGTGCGACGGCCAACCCGTCGGGAGTGAGGTAGGAGAACTGCCCCGAGGGGTCCGCATTCCCCGCAGGGAGGCCGCTGACGGCCACCCACCGGTCGCGGTCGAGGTCGTGGACCCATAACGTCCCCTCCACGAGGACATAGGTCCGACCGCTCCAGTCCATCCCCTCGACGGACGGCGTTCCTGCCGACAGGATCTCGTCGGGCATCGTGAACCGACCGGCCGGCCTCCCGGCGACGAGGTCGTGGACGAACAGGGCATCCTCCTCGAACCACGCGAGGTACCGGCCGTCCATGCTGATCCGCACCCCGGGGCTCTGGAGGCGGGACAGCCTGACGAGGCGGTCGCCCACGAGGACCTCGATCCCGTCGGGGGACGACATCACCGTGCGCCCCTCGTGGTACCAGAGATAGCGGTGGTGTGGCCTCGCGTACGCGCACTCGGCGACGTACGCCGTGCCGTCGGCGTGGAGGACGTCGGTCGGCCGGTCGGCCCTGGCCTCACAGAACGGGATCGAGAGCGGTGAGGCGTGCCCGTCGGGGAGACGCTCCAGCGGCGCGGACACGCTGCCGCCCTGCGTGACCGCGTGCTGCGTGCCCTGCGGGACGATGTCGCGAGCGGCGTCGCGGGGACCGAGACCCTGCGCCACGAGGACCGCGGAGCCCACGACGACCGTCACTGCCACCGCTGCGCCACCGACGAGCGCGCGCCGCCGCCGGCGCCGGGCGCGCGCGCCCGCCACGACCTCGCCCGGGTCGTACGCAGGGACCCGGTGGCGCTCGGCCTCGTGCGCGAGCACGTCACGGAGCAGGCGGTCCTCGGTGTTGCTGGTCATGCCACCACACCTCCGTCGGCCGTCGAGGTGATGCCGCGGCGCAGCGCGGCCAGCGCGTCGTGGGCCTGGGACTTCACGCTCCCGGTCGAGCAGCCGAGGACGTCGGCGATCTGCTGCTCGGAGAGGTCCTCGTAGTACCGGAGCACGATGACGGCCCGCTGCCTGGTCGGCAGGGCGAGGACCAGGGGCCACACCTGCTCGTGGTCGGCCACGGCCTGCTCGCGCGACTCGACGGGCGCGTCCGGCGGCGACGCCCGGAGCACCTCGGCCCGGCGCGCGGGACGCCGACGGTCGGAGACGAGGGTGTTGACCATGAGCCGACGCACGTACGGGTACGGCGCGTCGGCCCGGCTGACCCGCGACCACCGGAGGTACACCTTCTCGAGCGAGTCCTGGACGAGGTCCTCGGCCTCCGCGGGGGAGCCGGTGAGCAGGCAGGCCAGGCGGAACAGGCTCGTCCCGCGGGCAGCGACGAAGGCGGCGAAGTCCTGGTCCGCGTCCATCGCACCTCCTCGTGTTCGTCACCCCTGAGACGCACGGCGGATGCCGCCCGGTTGGGTCACCCCCCGGGCTGGGCGTTGTTGCCGAGCGCCGGCTGCCCGGGCCGCTCGACGTGCTCGCAGGAGCCGGACCGGACGTCGCACCGGTACACCGGTGACCCGGCCATGAAGCCGCTCACTGCGAGCAGCGACGTCGGCGACTCCCAGATCAGGTCCACCTCCGGCAGCCGCTCCGGCCGGGCCGCGAACAGGTCGCGCGGGAGGTCGAGCGCCAGGCGGCGGGTCAGGTCGGCGCTGCGCACCACCACGCCCTCGGGCTGCTGGTCGGCGACGATTGAGCGGTCGGGAGACCACCGGCCGCGACCGATCGGGACCTCACGCTGGGCGACGAAGCGACCCGTGCTGTCGACGCGGCCCTCGAGGGATGCGAGCGGGATGCTGGCGCGGAAGTCGGGCCCGGAGACCACGTCCTCGGCGATCTGGACGGCGAGGCCGTCGGCCGTCACGTACGTGATGACGCCCTGGCGCGAAGGGACGTCGGAGACACGCGTCCACTCACCGGTGCGCGTGTCGAACATGCGAACGTCGAGCACGCCGGGTCGATCGTCGGCGACGGTCACGTAGACGCGACCGAGGTCGTCGATCCCCGCAAGGTGCCCGCACGACGTCTCGACCTCGGTCGTCGCCACCTCGGTGGCCGTCGCGACGTCGTAGACGGTCAGCGGGAGCACCCCGCAGTTGGTCCGGCCGTTCGACAGGCCCATCCACGCGGCCAGGCGTCCGTCGTGGCTCATTCGGACGTCTCCGGTGCGCTTCCCCATCGGTGTGAGCCGACCGTCGGCGACCCGGTAGGCGGTCCCGTTCCTGGTGAGCACGGTGGTGCCGGCGTGGTGCCAGAGCTGCGCGACGTGGAAGGTGCGGCACAACGTGCGGATCGGGGCGCCCTCCCCCTCGATGAGCTGTTCCAGCTCCTGATCCGGGGCGGGGACGCACCAGGGCACCTCTGATCTTGCGCTCACGCCGAGAGGCGGGCCGGCCGGGACGTCGGTCGCACCGATGTCCCGCTGGCCTGCGGCGAGTCCGACCCCGACGCCGACGCACAGGAGGACGGCGAGCGCGGACGACGCCATCACCAGCCGGCTGCGGCGGCGCCGGAGGGTGAGCCCACCCGCCCGCAGCGCCGCGAGGTCCGGGGCCGGTCCCTCACGCCGGTCGGCCTGCTCCGTCAAGACGTCCCGCAGCTCACGGTCCAGCGTCATCCGTCGACCGCCTCTCTCTCCATCGCCGCGAGCCCCCGCCGCAGCGCCCGCATGGCGTCGTGGGTCTGGGACTTCACGGTGCCCACCGAGCAGTCGAGGACCTCGGCCGCACCGCTCTCGCTGAGGTCCTCGTAGAAGCGCAGCACGATGACCGCCCGCTGCCGCTCCGGCAGCGCGCACACGAGCGGCCACAGCAGGAGGTGGTCGACGACGTGGCCGTCCTCGGCGTCGACCGTGCGCTCCGGCAGGGCCGCTCGCAGCCACTCGCGGCGGCGGGCGGGCCGGCGGTGCTCCGAGATCACCGCGTTGACCATGAGCCGGCGGACGTAAGCCTCCGGCGACTCCATCCGCACCACCCTCGACCACCGTGCGAAGGTCCGCTCCATCGCGGTCTGGAGCAGGTCCTCGGCCGCCGGCTCCTCACCCGTCAGCAGGTAGGCGAGGCGGAACAGGCGGACCCAGCGTGCGGCGACGAACTCGTCGAAGTCCACGTCCGCGTCCATGCCGCCTCCAGTGCCCGGCCTCACCCCAGTAAACGCCCGAGCCGGGCGATCGGTTGGGCGCAGGCGGCAGCGTCAGTCCAGAATCGCGTCGACGAACGCCTCGGGGTCGAACGGCGCGAGGTCGTCGGGGCCTTCACCGAGGCCGACCAGCTTGACCGGGACGCCGAGCTCACGCTGGACCGCGACGACGATGCCGCCCTTGGCGGTGCCGTCGAGCTTGGTGAGCACGATGCCGGTGATGCCGACGACCTGCGAGAAGACCTCGGCCTGGCGCATGCCGTTCTGGCCCGTGGTGGCGTCGAGGACGAGGAGCACCTCGTCGACCGGGCTCTGCTTCTCGATGACCCGCTTGACCTTGCCGAGCTCGTCCATGAGGCCGACCTTGTTCTGGAGGCGGCCGGCGGTGTCGATGAGCACCACGTCGGCCTCCATCTCCGCTGCGGCCCGGACCGCGTCGAACGCGACCGCGGCCGGGTCAGCACCGTCGCGGTCGGATCGGACCGTCGGCACGCCGACGCGCTCCCCCCAGGTCTGGAGCTGGTCGGCGGCGGCGGCGCGGAAGGTGTCGGCCGCGCCGAGCACGACGTCCTTGTCCTCGGCCACGAGCACGCGCGCGAGCTTGCCGACGGTCGTCGTCTTGCCCGTGCCGTTGACGCCGACGACGAGCACGCAGGCCGGGCGGCCGTCGACCCGCGAGGAGACGACCGAACGGTCCATGGAGGGGTCGACGAGCGTCAGCAGCTCCTCGCGGAGCCACCCTCGCACGGTCGCCTCGTCGGTGCTGCCCTCGACGGCCACCTTGGTGCGCAGGCGGTCGACGAGCTCGGTCGTGGCGGCGACGCCCAGGTCGGCGGCGAGGAGGGTGTCCTCGACCTCCTCCCACGCGGCCTCGTCGAGCGTGCCGCCGGAGAGGAGGGCGAGCAGTCCCTTGCCGAGCGCTGTGTTGGAGCGGGCGAGGCGGGCCCGGAGGCGGCGCAGCCGGCCGGCGGGTGCCTCGGGCCGCTCGACCGTCGGGGTCGGCGCCGGCGCCGGCGGGGCGGCCTCCAGCTCGGGCTCGACCGCGACGTCGGCCGGGTGCTCGAGCGTGCCGATCGCGCCATCGGGGGCGGCGTCGACGTCGACGGCCGGGCCGCCTCCCTGACCGCTGCTCGGCGCCGTCGGCGGCAGCTCCTTGGCCCGACCACCGCGCCCGCGCAGCAGGCCGAGGGCGATGCCCCCGACGATGACGAGGATGCCGAGGGCGACGGCGAGGTACTCCCACAGGGTGTCGATGGCGCTCACCCGGCCATCCTCGCAGCCGGGTGAACCCGCTCCCAAACCGGCGCGGCCGGCATCCGGTGGGGGCGCCCGAGCGTCAGAAGATGCGGACCCGGTCCTCCGGAGCCAGCCACATACCGTCACCCTCGGTGACGCCGAAGGCCTCGTGGAACTCCTCGAGGTTGCGAGCGGCGTTGGCGCGCAAGTCCATCGGGCTGTGCGGGTCGATGACGAGCAGGCGCTCGGCCTCCTCGCGCCGCGACACCCCGCGCCACACCTGGGCCCAGCCCATGAAGAAGCGCTGCCCCCCTGTGAGCCCGTCGATGGCGGGCGCCGGCTCGCCGCCGAGCGAGATGACGTAGGCCGAGTGCCCGATCGTCAGGCCGCCGAGGTCGCCGATGTTCTCGCCGACGGTCAGGGCTCCGTTGACCTTCTTGCCGGGGGCGTCACGGCCCTCGAGGGCGCCGAACTGCGCGATGAGGGCGTCGGCGAGGGCCTGGAAGGCGGCGCGGTCCTCGTCGGTCCACCAGTTGCGCAGCGTGCCCGTGCCGTCGAACTGCGAGCCCTGGTCGTCGAAGCCGTGGCCGACCTCGTGGCCGATGACTGCGCCGATGCCCCCGTAGTTGACCGCGTCGTCGGCGTCGACGTCGAAGAAGGGCGGCTGGAGGATCGCGGCCGGGAAGACGATCTCGTTGAGGCCGGGGTTGTAGTACGCGTTGACCGTCTGCGGGGTCATGAACCACTCCCCGCGGTCGACCGGGCCGCCGAGCTTCGCGAGCTGGCGATGGACCTCGAAGGCGACGGCGCGGCGGACGTTGCCCAGCAGGTCACCCGGCACGATCTCCAGGGCGGAGTAGTCGCGCCACCGGTCGGGGTAGCCGATCTTCGGGGTGAACTGCTCGAGCTTGGCCAGGGCCTCGCGCCGGGTGTCGTCGCCGAGCCAGGGCCGGTTCGACAGGCTCTGCCGGAACGCCTCGACGAGGTGGTCGACGAGCTCGACCATGCGCTCCTTGGCCCGCGGCGGGAAGTGGCGCTCGACGTAGAGCTGACCGACCGCCTCGCCCAGCACGTCCTCCACGAGCGAGACGCCGCGCTTCCACCGCTCGCGCATCTCGGGCACGCCGGAGAGGGTGCGGCCGTAGAAGTCGAAGTTCTCCTCGACGAAGGCCGACGCCAGGTAGGGGGCGTGGTTGTGGACGACGTGCCACGCGAGCCAGTCACGCCACGTCGCCACGGACTCCTCGGCCAGCAGCGACGCGACGGAGCGCAGGTGGTCGGGCTGGCGCACGACGACGGCGTCGAACGCTTCCTCGGGGGCCTCGAGGCCGGCGGCGAAGGCGTCCCAGTCGACGCCGGGCGCCGCCTCGGCGAGGCCGGCGCGGTCGACGAGGGTGTACGTGCGTACCGGGTCGCGGTTGGCGACCTTGTCCCAGTGGCCGGCGGCGATGCGGGTCTCGAGGTCCATGATGCGCCGCGCCGCACCCGCCGGGTCGTCCCAGCCGGCCAGGGCCAGCATCCGCTCGACGTGGCCGACGTATGCCGTGCGCGTCGCCTCGTGCGCGTCGTCGCGGTAGTAGCTCTCGTCGGGCAGGCCGATCCCGGCCTGCTCGAGGTAGACGAGGTAGCGGCTCGGGTCGCGGTCGTCGGTGTTGACGAACGGGATGACGAAGCCCATGACGCCGTCGCGGGTGAACCGGCCCGTGGCGGCGACGACGTCGTCGGCGCTCTCGAGCGCGCGGACGGCGGCGAGGTCGTCGGCGAGCGGCGTCCCGCCCAGGGTTTCGGCGCTCTCCTCGTCCATGAAGGACGCGTAGGCGTCACCGACCTTGGCGGCCACCGAGCCCGGCTCGGGCGAGCCGGCCGCGACCTCCTCGATGATCGCACGCACCTGCGCCTCGGCGGCCTCGCGCAGCACGTCGAAGGTGCCGTAGCGGCCGCGGTCCTGCGGGATCGGCGTCGAGGCGAGCCAGCGCCCGTTGACGTGGGCGAACAGGTCGTCCTGCGGTCGGACGTCGGGGTCGACGGACGGGCTGTCGATGCCGGATCTCACGGGTGGTGCTCCTCGGGCTCGGGGTCGGCCCATCGAACCACACGCACCGGGCGGACCCGCGGGGTGTCGGCCCGGGTCAGGGGCGGGCGCCGACGAGCCCGTCGAGGTCGGCGCGGGCGTGGTCGTGGGCCTCGTCCTCGGGGTCGTGGCGGTCACCGCGGGCGAGCGGGAGCTGGCGCTCGCGGATCGAGCCGACGATGTCCTCCCCGCGCTCGGACAGCACGTCACGGCCCGCCCGGCGGGCCGGCACGGCGACGAGCGCCACGACCACGAGGGCGAGGGAGACGCAGAACAGCATGCCGAGCACGACGGAGACCATGGGCCAAGGTTGCCGGAGTCCGGACCGCGCGACCAAATCGGTGGGGCGCAACTAGGGTGATCACCGTGACTGCCGCCGCCCCTGCCGCGGACGGGGCGACGACGCGCCGTCGCCGCCGCCTCCCCCTCTTCACCGAGGTCGTCGTGGCCCTCGCCGCGGTGGCCCTCGTGCAGGCCTTCCTCGTCAAGCCGTTCGGCGTGCCGTCGCAGTCGATGGAGGAGACGCTGCACATCGGTGACCGCATCGTGGTCAACCGGCTCGACGACGACACCGGCCGCGGCGACGTCGTCGTCTTCGGGCACGGGGACAGCTGGCAGGCCACCGAGCTGCCCCCGGCCGGCAACCCCGTCGTGCGCGTCCTGCGGACGTTCGGTGACCTGACCGGCATCGGACCCAGCAGCACGGCCTACACCGTCAAGCGCGCCATCGGCCTGCCGGGCGAGAGCGTCGAGTGCTGCACGCAGGACGGCAGGGTCACCGTCGACGGCGAGGCCCTCGAGGAGCCGTACATCCACGAGGACCTGCCGTTCACGCCAGGGACGCTCGACTGCTCGACGAGCCCGCGCTCCACGCGCTGCTTCCCCGAGATCCGGGTGCCGACCGACAACCTGCTCGTGCTCGGCGACCACCGCTCGCAGTCCGCCGACTCGGTCATCGGATGCCGGGGCGCGTCGAGCGGGCCGGAGTGCGCCCGCTTCGTGCCCCTCCAGCGGGTCGTCGGGCCCGTCGTCCTGCGGTTCTGGCCGCTCGGGGACTTCGGCCCGCTCCCCCACTGACGCGGGGCGAACGACGACGCCGGGCGACCGACGCCGGGTGACCGACGCTAGGCGGTCGCGGCGACGTCGCGGATGCGCTGCGAGACCACGGTGGTGACGCCGTCGCCGCGCATCGAGACGCCGTAGAGCGCGTCGGCGACCTCCATGGTGCGCTTCTGGTGCGTGATGACGATGAGCTGGCTGGAGTCGCGCAGCTCCTCGAAGAGCGTGATGAGGCGGCCCAGGTTGGTGTCGTCGAGCGCCGCCTCGACCTCGTCCATGATGTAGAACGGGCTCGGCCGCGCCTTGAAGATCGCGACGAGCAGCGCCACCGCGACGAGCGAGCGCTCGCCACCGGAGAGCAGGCTGAGCCGCTTGACCTTCTTGCCCGGCGGGCGCGCCTCGACCTCGATGCCGGTCGTCAGCATGTTGTCGGGGTCGGTGAGCACGAGCCGGCCCTCGCCGCCCGGGAAGAGCCGCTCGAAGACCCGGTCGAACTGCTCCTTGGTGTCGTGGAAGGCCTCGGTGAAGACCTGCTCGACGCGCTCGTCGACCTCCTTGACGATGTCGAGCAGGTCGCGCTTGGAGCGCTTGAGGTCCTCGAGCTGGGTGGTGAGGAAGGTGTGGCGCTCCTCGAGCGCGGCGAACTCCTCGAGTGCCAGCGGGTTGACGCGGCCCAGCGCCTGCAGGCCGCGCTCGGCCCGCCGCAGCCGCTTCTCCTGCTCGTCGCGGACGTAGGGCACCGGCTCGGGCGCGGCGTCGGGGTCCTCCCCCGGACCGGTGACGTGCGGCACCTCCCGGTGCGGCCCGAACTCCTCGACGAGCACGTCGGGGTCGATGCCGAGCTCCTCGACGGCCTTGGCCTGGAGCTGCTCGATCCGGGCGACCTGGCGTGCCCGGGCCATCTCGTCACGGTGCGCGGAGTCGGTGAGGTCGCGCAGCTCGTCCTGCACCCGGGTGAGCTCCTCGCGCAGACCGGATGCCGCGCGGTCGCGCCCGAGCCGCTCGGCCTCGGCCGCGTCGCGCAGGGTGGTCGCGCGGGCCAGGGAGGTGGTGACCCGGTCGACGGCGTAGGCGGCGGCGGCGCGCACGGCCTCGGCCACGGTCGCCTCCCGCCGGCGCCGCTCGCGACGCTCGCGCAGCCGCTCGCGCGCGGCGAGCTCGTTGCGCGCGGCGCCCTCGAGGCTGTCGGCGCGGCCCTTGAGGGAGCGGGCCCGCTCCTCACGGGTGCGCAGGGTGAGCCGCAGCTCGGTCTCGGCGGTGCGGGCCCGGCTGGCCACCAGCTCGAGGCGGTCGCGCTCGTCGGTCGACGGCTCCTCGCCCTCCTCGGCGGGCTCGGCCTGCGCCTCGGCGAGCCGGGCCTCGAGGCCGTCGAGCTCGACGCGGTCCTTCTCGACGGTGAGGCGGGCCTCCGTGATCGCCCGCTCGGTGCGGTCGGCCTCGGCGGCGGCGGTGCGCACCGTGGCGCCCAGGGTGCCGAGCCGCTCGGCGACGGCGGCCATCCGCGCGTCGGACTCGTGGAGCGCCTCGAGCGCGGCCTCGACCTCGACGCCGACCTCCTGCGCCCGCTGCCGCGCGGCCCCGAGGGCGAAGCGGGCGCGCTCGGCGCGGGAGGCGGCCCCGCCCAAGGTCGTGCGCGTGTCGTCGACCGCGGCCTGGAGCTCGAGCAGGCTCTCCCCGGCGCTGCTGCCGCCGCGGGCCCACCCGGGCCCGAAGACGTCGCCGTCGGCGGTGACGGCCGTGACGCCCTCGAGCCGCGCGACGAGCGCGACGGCCTGCGCCGAGGTCGGCACGAGCGCGACGCGGTCGAGCAGCTGCTCGACCGCCGGCTGCACGGCATCCGGTGCCCTGACGACCTCGCGGGCCCACACGGCGGACGGGTCGAGCGCGGGCCAGGTGGCGGGGTCGCTGGGGGATGCTGTGGCACCGACGAGCAGTGACGCGCGCCCGCCGTCGCCGACGCGCAGCGACTCCATGGCGCGCGCGGCGTGCTCGGCGGTGGGGACGGCCAGCGCCTCGGAGGCCCAACCGAGGGCGGCGGCGACGGCGGCCTCGTGGCCACCGGAGACGTGGAGCAGGGCGGCGACGGTGCCCACGATCGCGTGGTCGTCGTCGGCCGCGGCGAGCAGGGTGGCGGCGCCGTCCTTGCGACGCAGGCTCATCTCGAGGGCCTCGAGGCGAGCCGTGGCCGACGACCGGTCGCGCTCGGCGTCGCGCTCCTGCGTGACGAGGCGCTCGACCTCCGCCTCAGCCTCGGCGAGCCGGGCGGCCGCGGTCTCGTACGCCGCGTCGAGGCCCTCCTCGCCCTCCTCCTCGACGGCGACACCGCCCTCGAGGCGGGAGAACTCCTGCTCGGCCTCGGCCGCGCGGGTGCGCGCGGCGGCGACGATCTCCTGGAGGCGGCCGATCTCGGCCTCCCCGGCCTCGATCCGGCTGCGCCGCGCGCCGACCTGGCCGGCGAGCCGCGCGAGCCCTTCACGACGGTCGGCGGCGGCGCGGGCGAGCCGGGACAGGCGGGCCTGCTCCGCGGCATACGACCCCTCAGCCTCCTCGCGCGCGGCGACGGCGGCGGCGAGCTCCTCGGTGGTGTGGGCGACCTCGGCGAGCAGCGCCGCCTCGGCCTCGCGGGCCTGCGCGGCCTGGGCCCGCAGCTCCTCGGGGTCGCGGCCGCTCGTCGTCTCGTGCTCCTCGTCCTGGGAGAGGAGCCGCACGCGCTCGGCGGCGACCGAGCCGGTGGACTCGAGGCGGTCGCGCAGGCTCTGCAGGCGCACGAACCGCTCCTGCGCGCGGCTCAGCTCGGGGGCGGCCTCGGCGGCCCGGCGGTCGACGTCGGTGAGGCGCTGGCGCACGTCGGCGAGGGCGTCCTCGACGGCGGTGCGGCGCTCGATGAGCGCGGTCTCGTCGGCGACCTCCTGCTCGAGCACCGCCGTGAGCTGCACGAGGTCGTCGGCCAGGAGGCGGAGGCGGGCGTCACGGGCGTCGGTCTGGATGACGGCGGCGCGGCGGGCGGCCTCGGCCTGACGCCCGAGGGGTCCGAGCTGGCGGCGGATCTCACCGGTGAGGTCCTGGACGCGGGTGAGGTTGGCCTCCATCGTCTCGAGCTTGCGCAGCGCGCGCTCCTTGCGGCGGCGGTGCTTGAGGACGCCGGCGGCCTCCTCGATGAAGCCGCGACGCTCCTCGGGGGTCGCCCGCAGCACGGTGTCGAGCTGGCCCTGGCCGACGATGACGTGCATCTCCCGGCCGAGTCCGGTGTCGGAGAGGAGCTCCTGAACGTCGAGGAGGCGGCACGACGTGCCGTTGATCGCGTACTCCGAGCCACCGCCGCGGAACATCGTGCGCGTGATCGTCACCTCGGTGTAGTCGATCGGCAGTGCGCCGTCGGTGTTGTCGATCGTCAGGCTGACCTCGGCGCGGCCGAGCGGGGGGCGCCCCGCGGTGCCGGCGAAGATGACGTCCTCCATCTTGCCGCCGCGCAGGCTCTTCGCGCCCTGCTCGCCCATGACCCAGGCGAGGGCGTCGACCACGTTGGACTTGCCCGAGCCGTTGGGCCCGACGACGCACGTGATGCCCGGCTCGAGGCGCATGGTCGTCGCCGAGGCGAAGGACTTGAACCCCTTGAGGGTCAGCGTCTTGAGGTACACGGTGACGTCGCAGCTCTCGTCGGTCGGCGGGACCGGCCCCGGGCCGGATGCGGCCCGACTCTACCTGCGGGGCGCGCCCGTGCCGGGACGTCGCCCGGCATCGGTGGTGCCTGTGGCCGGTGTGATGCGTGTGGCCCGTGGGGCGCTCTGGGCCCCTTGGCGTGGACTTTCGCGGAGTCAGGAGCAGTCCGCCCGCTCAGGAGGTTCTCGTCGACTCAGGGGCGGATACGGCCCTGAGTCGACGCAGTGCTCCTGACTTCGCGGGTCAGCGTCCGGGGCCGGCGGGGTGGGCGTTGGTGCCGGTGTGGGCGTGGGGGCCGGCCGGGCCGGTGGGGTCAGGGTCGGGGTTGTCGGGGTTGTCGGGGTCGGGGTCGGTTGTCGGGGTTGTCGGGGTCGGGGTTGTCGGGGTTGTCGGGGTCGGGGTTGTCAGGGTCGGGGTCGGCGGAGGCGATGGCCTCGTGGTGCCGGATGACCTCGGCGATGACGAAGGTGAGGAACTTCTCCGCGAACTGCGGGTCCAGGCCGGCCTCGTCGGCGAGCCCGCGCAGCCGCTCGATCTGCCGCTCCTCGCGGACGGGGTCGGCCGGCGGGAGGCCGGCGGCCGCCTTGAGCTCCCCGACGCGCTGGGTCGCCTTGAAGCGCTCCGCGAGCAGGTGGACCAGCGCTGCGTCGATGTTGTCGATGCTCGAGCGCAGCCGCGCGAGGTCCGGGGGGATGTCGCTCACGCGGCCATCGTAGGAAGACCCGGGGGATGCGTCAGCGCGCCGTCCACCCCCCGGTATCCCCGCCACGCCCCTGTCCCAACTTTCCCGCCCCATGCGACGACCTTCAGGTAGGCACCCCAACAGTTCCGGTGCCAGGCTGAAGGTTCTCGCATGGGGCGGGAAAGTTGGGGTCAGCGCTCGCGGAAGCCGGACATCCCGCGAGGCTCGTCCCACATCGGGCTCGACACGGCGACGACCTGGCCGGGCCGGCCCGTGGTCGACGGGTCCTCGCGCAGCAGCGCGACCAGGCGGTCGAGGTCTGCCTCCGGCCCCTCGGCCACGATCTCGACGCGGCCGTCGGGGGTGTTGCGCGCCTGCCCGGCGAGCCCGAGCTGGAGCGCGCACGCCCGGGTCCACCATCGGAAACCGACGCCCTGGACGCGTCCCCGCACGAACAGCGTGAGGCGCCGGGTGGCGGCCGTTCCCGAGGTCTGCTCCATCCCCCGATCGTAGGCCCGATCACCGTCCGCCCCACGAGCGCGCCTCCGTCACACCGTCACCACCAGCACCTACCGTTGCGGCATGAGCACGGTGGAGGCTCACGAGGACCCCCGGGCCGCTGCGCCCGGCGGCAACCCCCGCCCCGGCGCGCGGGAGGATGCCGCGCCGCCACCGCCGGTACCCACCCGCCTCCCCGGCCTCGACGGCCTGCGGGCCCTCGCGATCACCGCCGTGCTCGTCTTCCACCTCGACGCGACCTGGCTGCCCGGCGGGTTCCTCGGCGTCGACGTCTTCTTCGTCGTGTCGGGCTTCCTCATCACCACGCTCCTCGTCCGCGAGCGGGTGCGCACCGGCACCATCGACCTGCCCAGGTTCTGGACCCGGCGCGCCCGCCGGCTGCTGCCGGCGCTCCTGCTGTGCGTCCCGGCATCCGTGCTGCTCGCGCGGCTCAGCGAGGGCGACCTGCTCGTCGGGATCGGCCGGCAGGTGGCCGGGGCCGCGACCTTCACGTCGAACTGGCTCGAGATCGGGGCCGGGTCCGACTACTTCGCGTCGACGTCCCCGCAGCTGTTCATGAACCTCTGGTCGCTCGCGGTCGAGGAGCAGTTCTACCTCCTCTGGCCGCTCGCCGTGCTCGTGCTCGTCCGCGTCGTGCAGCGCCCGGAGGCCCGCGCAGCGGCCGCGCTCGGGCTGGGCCTCCTGTCGGCGGCGCTCATGGCCGTCCGGCTCGACCCCGATAGCCCCACCCGCGTCTACCTCGGCACCGACACCCACGTCATGGGGCTCATGCTGGGCGCGGCGCTCGCCTTCGCGTGGGCCGCCCCGCACCGCGCCTGGACGACCGGCCCGACGTGGGCCGCCCAGCGCCGCCGGGTCGCGGCCGCCGCGCTCGTGACCCTGGGCGCGCTCCTCGTCCTCGGGTCGGAGACCTCCGCGCTCACCTTCCGCGGCGGCATCCTCCTCGCCTCACTGGCGACGACCGCCCTCGTCCTCGTCGTCGTCGAGCGACCCGGACGCCTGCGGGCCGTGCTCGAGGTGCCCGCCGCCCGGTGGGTCGGGGCACGCAGCTACGGGATCTACCTGTGGCACTGGCCGGTCTTCCTCGTCGTCGGCCAGGACCTGCCGGTGGCCCGGGGCGGCACGACCTACGCCCTGACCCGCCTCTGGTGCGTCGTCGTCACCCTCGTCGTCGCCGACCTGTCGTTCCGGTTCCTCGAGGTGCCGGTGCGCCGGCACGGGTTCGCCGGCTCGGCCCGCGAGGCACTCCGACGGGTGCGCGGGATCGGCACGCGTGGCGCCCGGGTCGTCTGGGGGACGGTCCTCGTCCTCACGGTCGCCCTCGTCGCGGTCGTCCTCACCGCACCCGACCGCACCTCGACCCAGGAGCTCATCGCCGCCAACGAGGCCGCCCTCACCGACCTCGACCCGGCGCCCTCGGCCACGGCATCCGCGCCCCCATCGGCCGAGGCCCGCCGTGCCGGCACGTCCCCTGCCGCCGACTGGAGCATGCCCAGCGGGTCCGAGATCGACGCCTTCGGCGACTCGATGATGGTGGGCGCCAGCCACGCGCTGCGCTACTACCTGCCGAAGATCCGGATGGATGCCAAGTCCAACCGCCGCTGGTCGGCGGCGCCCGACCGCGTCGACGCCCGCGGAGACTCCCTGCGCCGGGCCGTCGTGCTCTCGTTCGGCACGAACGCCGGCACCGACGTGGAGGACCTGAAGCGCACCCTCGACGCCATCGGTCCCGACCGGATGGTCGTCGTCCTGACGCTCCACGGGCCGTTCTCCAGGATCGAGCAGGACAACGCCGCGCTGCGGGACCTCGTCGCCGACCGCCCCAACGTGCGCCTCGCCGACTGGGATGCCGCCCTCGCCGGCACGAGCGGACAGCTCCAGCCCGACGGCATCCACCCGAGCCTGAAGGGCTCTCACCTGTACGCGAAGACGGTGCGCGCGGCGTTCGCCGAGCTGTCCGAGGCCAAAACAGGGACGAAGGTCGCGCTGAAGGACCTGCCGATGCCCTGACCGCGCGGGCCGGGGTGGCAGCGCGGCGGCCAGCGAGAAGACCGGCTCATCGCCTGCTCGCAACCGCCGACGTCACCGCGCGCCGCGGTGCCATCATGCAGTCATGGTCGGGTCCGGTCCCGCACCGCTCGTGGGTCGGGAGCAGGAGCTGGCCGTCCTGCGAGCGGCCGTCGCCGCGTCCCAGGAGGGCGAGGCGTCCGCGGTCCTCATCGCCGGCGATGCCGACGCGGCAAGACCCGGCTCGTCAGGGCCCTGCGCGAGTCGATGGTCCCGCCCGAGGCCGGGGTCCGGTGGCGGTCCGTCATCGACGCCGCGGTCCCGCACGGTCTGGCTCCGCTCTCCGGCTCCTCGTCGGGCGTCGGCGTGGTCGGCTACACCCTCGGCGGCGGGATGGGCCACCTCGCGCGCCGCCACGGGTTCGCCGCCGACCACGTCCGTGCCGTCGAGCTGGTGGGGGCCGACGGGGCGGTCCGCAGGGTCACCGCCGAGGGCGACCTCGAGCTGTTCTGGGCGGTGCGCGGAGGCCAGGGCCGGTTCGGGATCGCCACCGCGCTGGAGTTCGACCTCGTGCCGGTCCCCGAGTTCTTCGGCGGGGCGATGGTCTTCGGCCCCGCGGCGGTCGAGCGGGTGCTCCACGCCTTCGCCGCGTGGGCGCCGACGCTGCCGGACGAGGTCACGACCTCGGTCGCGCTGCTCCGGCTGCCCCCGGTCGATGACGTGCCGCCGCCCCTGCGCGGAGTGGTCAGCCTGGCCCTGCGCTTCGGCTTCGCCGGGCCCGCGGCACGAGGGGAGGACCTGCTCGCGCCGATGCGCGGCGTCGCGACCCCGCTGCTGGACTCCGTCGGCCCGATGTCGTATGCCGCCGTGGACGGGATCCACATGGACCCCACCGAGCCGATGCAGGCCGTCATGCGCGGCGGGCTGCTGCACTCGATGCCCGGCGAGCTGGTCGACGCCCTGTTCGCGGTGGCCGGCCCGGACGTCGAGGTCCCGCTCGCCATGGTCGAGCTCAGGCTGATGGGCGGTGCCCTTGCCCGCCCCGCGGACGTCCCGAACGCGGTCGCCGGACGTGAGGGCGCGTTCTCCCTGTCCGTCGTCGCACCGGCACCGCCTCCCCTGGTGGACACGGCGCACGCGGTCACCACGAGCGTGCTGCAGGCCCTGGAGCCGTGGTCACCGGGCACGACGCTCGTCAACTTCGCCGGCCACGGCGGGGAGCAGGCGCTGAGCCGGGCGTGGGCGCCGGACGTCCTCGAGCGGCTGCGCCGGGTCAAGGCGACGGTGGACCCACGCAACGTGTTCGGCGGAGCCCTCGCCCCGGCGGCGGTCCCGGCAGGTGCGCGATGACGCGGCCCGTCGTCGTCACCGAGCCGGGGCAGGGGCACCGCGTCGGCAACGTGGAGTTCCTCGCCCGCACCGTGGACACGCCGATGTTCAACCTCGGGATCGTCGTGCTCGCACCCGGCCAGGGGGTCTCCTGCCACGTGCACGACGACGAGGACGACTCGTTCCTCGTCCTCGAGGGGACGCTGTCCCTCGTCGTCGGCGCCGACGACCGGCACGTCCGGGCGGGCGCGGGCACGTTCGTGCTCGTGCCGGCCGGCACGCCACACGCGATCGCCAACGACGGGTCCGAGGACGTGCGCATCCTCAACATCCACGCGCCCGGAGGCTTCGACCGCAGGATCGGGCTCCGGTGACGGATCGGGGACGGCCGCGCCGGTCGTCCCCGCGGCGCCCCGGAGAAGCTCAGCCCCGGGGCGCTCCCGCCGTCCGGACCCCGTGGGGGCGCGGCTGGCACCGCGGGCACGAGAACGACGACCGGTTCATGAAGTGCTCGCGCCGGATGGGCGTCCCGCACCTCGGGCAGGGGCGGCCCGCCTGGCCGTAGGCGGCGAGCGACCGGTCGAAGTAGCCCGAGGCGCCGTTGACGTTGACGTACAGCGCGTCGAAGCTGGTGCCGCCCTGGTCGAGGGCCTCCCGCATCACCTCGGCGGCGTGGTCGAGGACGAGGCCGATCCGAGGCTTGGTCAGCGAGCTCGCGACCCGCTCGCCGTGCACCTGGGCCCGCCACAGCGCCTCGTCGGCATAGATGTTGCCCACGCCCGAGGCGACGGTCTGGTCGAGGAGGACGCGCTTGATCGCGCTGTCCCTGGCCTTGACCCGGCGCACGACGGCGTCCCGGTCGAATGCCGGTTCGAGCAGGTCCGGCGCGATGTGGGCGATCGTCGTGGGCACCCCCTGCGCGTCGAGGTCGGCCAGCGCGAGGCCGCCGAAGGTGCGCTGGTCGACGAAGCGCAGCTCGGGGCCGTCGTCGGCGAACCGGAACCGGGCGTGCAGGTGTCGCTCGGCGGGGGCGTCCGCCGGCTCGATGAGCAGCTGGCCGCTCATCCCGAGGTGCAGGACCAGGCCGAGGGAGTCCTCGAGGTCGAGCCAGAGGTACTTGCCGCGGCGCCGGACTGCGGCGACCCGGCGACCCGCGAGGCGCTCGGCGAGGTGCTCGGGGCCGGGGACGTGGCGGCGGGCGACGCGGTGCCCGCGCAGCTCGAGGGTGCTGACGGTGCGACCCAGCACGTGGTCGGCGAGGCCGCGACGGACGACCTCGACCTCCGGCAGCTCAGGCACGGGGGATGCGGCGGCCGCCCGGGTCGAGCTCGTCGGCGTCGCCCTCGGGGGCGGGCTCCTCGACGGGACCGAGGACCGGGCCCTCGTGGGCGTCGCGGATCGAGGTCCACGCGAGGGCGGCGGCCTCCTGCTCGGCGACCTTCTTCGTGCGGCCCGACCCCCGGCCCAGCACGTCGCCACCGACGATGACGTCGGCCTCGAACCACTTGGCGTGCTCGGGGCCGTCCTCGCTGACGGCGTACTCGGGGGCGCCGAGGCCGTGCCGCGAGGTGATCTCCTGCAGGCTCGTCTTCCAGTCCAGGCCGGCGCCGAGCGTCGCGGACTGCGCGAGCAGCGGGTCCACGAGGTGGTGCACGAGCTCGCCGGCCGCGAGGATGCCGGCCGACTGGTACACGGCGCCGATGACGGCCTCGACGGTGTCGGCCAGGATCGAGTCCTTGTCCCGCCCGCCGGTCGACTCCTCGCCGCGGCCCAGGTAGACGAAGTCGCCGAGGCCCAGCGTCCGGCCGACGTCGGCGAGCGCGCGCATGTTGACGACGGCGGCGCGCAGCTTCGCCAGCTGGCCCTCGCTCGTCTCGGGGTGGGCGTCGTAGAGCGTCGTCGTGACGACGAGGCCGAGCACCGAGTCCCCGAGGAACTCCAGGCGCTCGTTGTGGGGCAGGCCGCCGGCCTCGTAGGCGTACGAGCGGTGCGTCAGGGCGCGCCGGAGCAGCGCCTCGTCGACCGGGCCGCCGGTCACCTCCAGGAGGTGGCTCAGCAGCTCGGCGACGGGGCGCAGCGGCGTCAGAGCACCGGCCGCGGCCGACCCCTTTGCCATGGGGGTGGGATCAGCCCTGGTGCTCGGTGCGCTCGGCCGCGCCGTAGTGGCGGCCCTTGTAGGTGCCGCACGACGGGCACGCGAGGTGCGGCTGGGTCGGCGCCTTGCACTGGGGGCACGTCGTCGTGGCGACGGCCGTCGCCTTCCAGTTGGCGCGGCGCGAGCGGGTGTTGGAGCGCGACATCTTCCGCTTCGGAACGGCCACGTCAGGTCCTCTTCTCTGTCGTCGAGGGCGACGGCTCGGTCAGTGCCGAGAGCGCCGCCCACCGGGGGTCGATCTGGTCGTGCTGGTGCTCCGGGTCCTCCGCGAGCGGCATGCCGCACTCGGAGCACAGCCCGGGGCAGTCGGGCCGGCACACCGGCTGGAACGGCAGCGCTGGCACCACCGTGTCCCTGAGCACCGGTTCGAGGTCGATGAGACCGTCCTCGACCCGGAGCTCCTCGGCTGCGTCCTCGTCCCCCACCTCGCGGTGGTGGTCGTGGCGCTCGGCGTGAACGAACAGCTCCTGGAACGTCCCCTCGACCTCTTCGACGACGGGGTCCAGGCACCGCACGCAGGCGCCGGTCGCCCTGCCACGGACCGAACCGGTGACGAGCACTCCCTCGACGACGGACTCCAGGCGCAGCTCGAGCAGGAGCGGTTCGCCCTCGTCGATGCGCATGACCTCCGTGCCGAAGTCGCTCGGCGCCCCGACCTCACGCGTCAGCTCGTGCATCGTCCCTGGTCGACGGCCCACGAGCTTGGTGTCGAGCACCAACGGGGACCGGGGGTCGAGTCGAGTCATGAGCCTTGGGTGTGGTCGGGGTGGTTCGGCCGCGCCGCACGGACGCAGACCGAGGGTCAAGGTTACCGGTCGGGGCCGATCCGCCCAAACCGGATGCCGTGCGCCCGCCTCCCCGTCACCGCGCGAGGGCGTCGTCGACGGCCCGGCCGACCTCGGGGGCCAGCGTCGAGGCGTACGTCGCGGTGATGTGGTCGCCCGCCCGGTGGACCGCGACGTGGCCGATCACGGCCGGGCAGAGCCCCTCGGGGCAGACCCACGCGGTGAGGTCCAGCAGGGCCACCCCGCTGCCCGCAGCGGCCGCCGCCTCACGCTGGACGGGCAGCCCGCTGCCGCTGGTCGCGGACGCCCCGGGGAAGGCGCACCGGGAGAGCTCTTGGGGATGCCGGGCCGCGCAGACGTCGAGGTCGTCGGGTGAGAGCGGGCTGTCGCCCACGACGACGACGGGCAGTCCGCCGTCCGCGAGCGAGCGCCACCGCGCGGCATACCCGTCGACGAGGGGCGTGCGGGCGGCGCCGGTGCCCGTCCACGCCGTCGTCGCGACGCCCGAGGTCACGACGACGTCCGGCGGGTCTGCGCGCAGGGCTCGCACGACGGCCTCGTTCCAGGCGTCGCACTCGGGGTATGCCGTACCCGCCTCGGTCGCGGGTGCGTCGGCGAACGCGCAGGACGACTTGCCCCACGTGACGATCCGCCAGCCACGGTCGCGGCCGGCCTCCTGCAGGGCAGGGAGCCACTGCATGGCCTTGGAGTCACCGACGAGGGCGACGGTGGTCGTGCCGTCGGGGTCGCCGAACGGGCACGCGACGGGCTCGCTGACGGCGACCCCGACCTGGCAGAGGTCGACGTCGGCATCGGGGCGGTCCTCGCCCGACGTCAGGGGGTCCGGTGTCACCCAGCCGGGGTCGTCGACCGCGGACATCGGCTGGTTCAGGCGCACGGTGGACGCGCCCAGCTCGGTGACCGACGGCATCCGGCCGTCCGGAGGGCTGGTGTCGAACGGCGACCGGAGCGGCAGCAGCGGGAGGGCGGCGAGCACCCCGACGAGCGAGAGCGCGAGACCCGCCGCGAGCAGCGCCCGCGGCCGGTCCCGCAGCCACGGGCCGTGGTGGATCGGCGTCTCGACGAAGCGCCACGACAGCCACGCCGGGCCGATCGCCGCCACCGCGAGCGCGAGCTTGCCCCACGAGGGCAGGGTGGCGCCGACGGCATCCGCGGTCCACTCGCCGAGGACGATGAAGGGCCAGTGCCAGAGGTAGATCGAGTACGACAGCCCGCCGACCCAGACCATCGGCCGGGTGCCGAGGAGCCGGACGGGGCCGCCGCGGGCGCCCTGCCAGCCGACCCAGAGGAGCACGGCGGTCGGCACGGTGGGGAGCAGCGCCCAGGCGCTCGGCCACTCGATGCCCTCGGGGAGGGCCACGACGACGACGGCGAGCGCGGCGAGGGCGCCCCAGCCGAGGGCGGCCGAGCCGCGGGCCGGGAGGGCTGGCCGCTGTCGGCCCGCGAGCGCGACGGCAAGCAGTGCGCCGAGCCCGAGCTCCCAGATGCGGGTCGTCGTCGTGAAGAACGCCGGGCGGGGCGCGGTGTGCGAGAACCACACCGACCACACGAACGAGGACGCCACGAGCACGCCCAGCGCGGTCATCACGACCTGGCGGCTCGGGCGCCGCACGAGGAGCGCGACGACGATGAGGAGGACCGGCCAGACGACGTAGAACTGCTCCTCGACCGCGAGCGACCAGAAGTGCTGGACCGGTGAGGGGCGCAGGTCGGAGGCGAGGTAGTCGACCTCGCGTCGCGCGAAGACCCAGTTGACGACGTAGGCGGCGGCCCCGGCGATGTCGATGCCGATGTCGCGGCGTCGCAGCCCCGGGACGACGAAGAACGAGACGACCGCGGTGACGACGAGGACGAGCACCGCGGCCGGCAGCAGGCGGCGGATGCGCCGGCCGACGAACCGGATCCAGGAGATCGTGCCGGTCCGCCAGAGCTCGTCGACGAGGAGGCCGGTGATGAGGAAGCCGGAGATGACGAAGAAGATGTCGACGCCCACGAAGCCGCCGTGCAGCGGGAGGCCCGCGTGGTGGCCGAGGACCGTGAGGATCGCGATGGCGCGCAGGCCCTCGATGTCGGGACGGAATCCTCCCCTGCCCCGGGGCCGGCGGCCCGCGTCGTGCTCGGGGTCGCGACCGGTCCCCTGCGTCCGGGGCCCGGACGGGGGGCTCAGCTCGCGCGGCGGCGCGACCTCAGCCGTCGGCACGCAACCGGGCGGTGAGGGCGTCACGCACCTCGTCGGGGACGAGGCCGGTCACGTCGCCGCCCCAGCGCGCGACCTCCTTCACGAGGGAGCTCGAGACGTGCTCGAAGGCCGGGTCGCCCGGGAGGAAGAGCGTCTCGACGCCGCTGAGACCGCGGTTCATCAGGGCCATCGGCCACTCGTAGGAGACGTCGGTGCTGCCGCGCACGCCCTTGACGACGACGTCGGCGCCGAGCTCGCGGCAGACGTCGACGAGCAGCCGCTGCGCGAACGCCTCGACCCGCACGTTGGCGACCCCCCTGCCGTCGAGCGCGTGCTCCACGAACCCGATCCGCTCCTCGACGGTGAACGTCCCGGCCTTGGCCGGGTTGTGGAGGACGACGACGACCACCTCGTCGTGGAGCGCGGCGGCGCGCTCGATGACGTCGAGGTGCCCGGCGGTCACCGGGTCGTAGGAGCCGGGGCACACGGCCCGGCGCGGGCGAGGGGTCACGGGCACCACCGTACCCACGCCGTACCCACGCGGCCTCAGCCCTCCTTGGCCTCCTCCTCGATCTGCTCGGCCTTCTCCTCGGCCTCCTTCTTCACCCGGTCGGCCTCCTCGCGCGCCTCCTCGGGCGCGAGGGTGCCCTCGGACACGGCGCGGTCGACGATCGCGCGGACCTGCTCGACCGAGGCGCACCCCTCCTCGAGCATCCGGTTGCGCGCGGTCACCCACGTCAGGCCCAGGTCGGCGCGCACCTGCTCGGAGACCTCGGTCCGTGCCGGGTTGAGGATCGTCTGCTCCTCCTCGCCGATGTGGTGGTTCAGCGCCTCCGCCAGCGCCTCGACGGCGTCGTCGAACTTCTGGGTGTCGGTGCCCTTGCACTCCAGCAGGGCGAGCAGCGCCTCGTTGCCCTCGGCGTGCTCCTCCTCCCCGTGCTCGAGCTCGTGCGTGGTGATCGCGCGCTTGCGCCTCAGTGACGGGTAGACGTGCTCCTCCTCGGACTCGCCGTGGGCGATGAGCAGCTCGGCGAGGGCCGTCCGGGCCGCCTCGCGGTCGGCGGTGGCGTCGCGCAGGGCGCGGAGGAGGTCCTCCATGCGGCGGTGGTCGTCGGTGATCAGCTCGACGACGTCACCGTTGGTGGGTCGGGGGATCTCGTAGTCACTCATGGGGCCATCATGGCCGAGCACCGCCCTGACCTGCGGCCCAGCACCCGACGACCTTCACCACTCCCGCGTCAGACGCGCTCGGCGAACCAGATGGTCGTCTCGCCGTACTTCCTCGCCGTGCCCGCCCGCTCGACGCCGGGGGGCCAGGTCGGCTCGGGGCTGCGGGTCGACCGCTCGACGACGACCAGCCCACCCGCGGCGAGCCACCCGGCCCCGAGGCGCCGGAGCACCGCCGCGAGCGCCTCCTCGTCGACGTCGTAGGGCGGGTCGACGAGCACGAGGTCGGCGGCCTCTGACGGCCCGGGATCGGCGGCCAGGGCCGCGCCCACGGTCGACCGGACGACCCGCACGCGGGCCAGACCGAGGTCGTCCACGTTGCGCGCGATGACGTCGGCCGCCCGCCGGTCGGACTCGACGAGGACGACGGAGGCCGCGCCGCGGCTCGCCGCCTCCAGCCCGAGCGCGCCCGAGCCCGCGTAGAGGTCCAGCACGCGGCTCCCCCGCACCGCGTCGCGGGCGTCGAGCGCCGAGAAGAGCGCCTCGCGGACGCGGTCGCTCGTCGGACGCGTGCCCGAGCCCGGCGGCGTTTGGAGGGTGCGGCCGCCCGCGACCCCGGCGATGATGCGGGTCATCAGCCGCGCTCCAGGTAGGCCGCCTGCTCGGCGTCGACCCGGGCCCGCACCGCCGCGGCCAGGTCGGGGTGCGTCGCCAGCTCGGGGTCGTCGGCCACGAGGGCGAACGCGTCCTCGCGCGCGGCGGCGATGACGTCCTCGTCCTCGAGGATGTGGAGGAACTCGAGCTGGGTGCGCCGGCCGTGCTGCGCCGCGCCGAGGATGTCGCCCTCGCGCCGCTGCGACAGGTCGAGCCGGGCGAGCTCGAAGCCGTCGGTCGTCGCGGCGACGGCGTCGAGGCGGGTCATGGCCGGCTCGGCATCCGTCCCCGTGACGAGGAGGCACAGACCCGGGTGCCCGCCCCGGCCGATGCGCCCGCGCAGCTGGTGCAGCTGCGAGACCCCGAACCGGTCGGCATCCATGACGACCATGACGCTCGCGTTGGGGACGTCGACGCCGACCTCCACGACCGTCGTGGAGACGAGCACGTCGAGCGCGCCGCCCTGGAACCGCCCCATGACGGCGTCCTTCTCCTCGGCCGTGAGCCGCCCGTGCAGCACCTCGACCGAGAGGCCGGCGAGGGCGCGCTCCTCGAGCAACGCGGCGTGGACGGCGTACACGCTCTTGAGCGGCCGGGCCGGCGCGGTCGGCTGCTCCCCGTCCTGGCCCCCCGCCTCGTCCCTGAGGTCGGTGCCCTCGTCGACGACATCGTCGTCACCGATGCGCGGGCACACGACATAGACCTGCCGCCCGGCGCGCACCTCCTCCGCGACCCGCACCCAGGTGCGCTCCATCCAGCCGGGGCGGTCCTCGGGCACCACGTGCGTCGTGATCGGTGCGCGGCCGGCGGGCAGCTCGCGCAGGGTCGACGTCTCGAGGTCGCCGAACACGGTCATCGCGACGGTGCGCGGGATCGGCGTCGCGGTCATGACGAGGACGTGCGGCGGCACGGTTCCCTTGCCACGCAACGCATCCCGCTGCTCGACGCCGAAGCGGTGCTGCTCGTCGACGACCACCAGGGCGAGGTCGAAGAAATCGACGGTCTCCTGGAGCAGCGCGTGCGTGCCGACGACGATGCCCGCGTCGCCGCTCGCGACGTCGAGCAGCGTCCGGCGCCGCTCCGCCGTCGACTGGCTGCCCGTGAGCAGGACGACCCGGGTCGCGTGCTCCGCGCCGCCCAGCATCCCGCCCTGGGCGAGGTCGCCGAGCATCCCCGTGATCGTGCGGTGGTGCTGGGCAGCGAGCACCTCGGTGGGGGCGAGCAGCCCTGCCTGGCCCCCGGCGTCGACCGCTGCGAGCATCGCCCGCAGCGCGACGACCGTCTTCCCCGAGCCGACCTCGCCCTGGAGGAGCCGGTGCATCGGCACGTCGCGGCCCATCTCCTCGGCGACCGTCGCACCGACCTCGCGCTGCCCGGCGGTGAGCTCGAAGGGCAGCCGCGCGTCGAACGCCTCGAGGACGCCGCCCGCCCGCGCCGGACGCGGGGTCGTCACCTGGCCGGCTGCCGTGCGCCGTCGCTGCGCGAGCGTCACCTGGAGGACGAACGCCTCCTCGTAGCGCAGCCGCCGCCTGGCCTCCTCGACCTCGGCCATCGAGTCGGGGGTGTGGATGCCGCGCAGCGCGTCGGTGCGCGAGACCAGCCGCCGCGCCTCGCGGACGTCGGCGGGCAACGCGTCGGGCACCTCGTCGAGCACGTCGAGGACGCGGCGCACGCTCTCGGTGACCGTCCACGTGTGCAGCGAGCCCACGGACCGGTAGATGGGGATGAGGGCCTTGCGCTCCCCCGCGTCGAAGTCGTCGAGCATCGTGTAGCCGGGGTGCGTCAGCTGGAGCCGCCCGTTGTAGGTGCCGACGGTCCCGGCGAAGATGCCGCGCGCCCCCGGCACCAGCGCGCGCTCGTGGCCCCACGCCTTGAAGAAGGTGATGTCGAGGTCGTGCCGGCCGTCGGTGATGACGACGTTGAGCATCGTCCCCTTGCGCTGCCGCATCGGCCGGGTCGACGCCGACTTCACCTCGGCGACACCGACGAGGAGCTCGCCGGGCGTCACCGACCCCAGGTCGCTCTCGCGGGTGCGGTAGCGCCGCGGCCAGAAGGCGAGCAGGTCGCCGACGGTGTGGATGCCGCGCGCGTCGGCGAACTTCTTGGCCGCGGTCGCGATGATCGGCGACAGCTTGCTGGACTCGGTCGCCACTCAGAGCACCCCCACTCACTCCACCCCGACGAGCAGCGGGTAGACGGGCTGGCCCCCGTCGATGACGACGACCTCGACCTCGGGCCGGTCGCGTTCGAGGGCGCCCCTGACCCGATCGCCGAGCCCGGGCTCGGCATCGGCGCCCAGGACGAGCGTCACGAGCTCGCCCCCGGCCGACAGCAGGCGCGAGAGCACCTCCCGGGCCGCGCCCTCGATCTCGGTGTCGAGGAAGGCGACGTCGCCGTCGACGACCCCGAGCACGTCGCCGGGCTTGCACACGCCGGCCCAGGTCAGGGCCTGCTTCGTCGCCACCGACACCGCGCCGTGGCGGGTCGACACGGCCGCGCCCGTCATCGAGACGACGTTGGCGTGCACCGACCGGGCGGGGTCGAGCACGGCGAGGGCGGCGAGCGCCTGCACGGTCGTGCGCGCCGGCACGACGTGCACGTCCACGCCCTCGCCCGCGGCGGCCCGGGCTGCGACCTCGGCGGCCATGAGGGTGTCGCGGTCGCCGGGGAGCAGCACGACCGCCCGGGAGCCCGTGGCCTGCACCGCCTCGAGCAGCTGGCCGGCCGAGGCCCGGTGCCCGGGCCCGCTCGGCACGACGACCGCGCCTGCGTCCTGGAGCACCCGCGCGATGCCCGGGCCCGCGGCGCAGGCCACGACCGCGAGGGGCACGGGCTGCGCACGCGCGGCGACCTGGGCGGCGAGGTGCGTGATCCGGATCCGTTCGGGGCGGCCCGCCACGACGCCGGCCTCGACGGCCGCGCCGGGGTCGTCCACGTGGACGTGGACGTTCCACAGCTCCGGACCGCCGACGACGAGCAGCGAGTCGCCGAGCGCGTCGAGGGTGGTGCGCAGCACCTCGACCGCCTCGGGGGTCGCGTCGTCGAGGAGGTACATCACCTCGTAGGCGGGCCCGCCGCCCGGCGGCTCGCCCGCGAGGTCGAGCGCGTCGTGGCCGGGCAGGGAGGTGAGGGCGCGACCGGCGGGCGCGCCGGCATCCGGCACACCGGCCGCGGGAGCGGCGCCCCCGGACGCCACGGCGGCGGGCGGCTGGCGCCACTCGTCGCGGCGCTGGAGGGCCGGACCGGCCGACAGCAGCCCGTCGTCGCTGGGTGACCAGTGCCCGGTGACGACACGGTGGAAGGACTCGAGCATGAGGACGCACCCCGCGCCGCCGGCGTCGACGACCCCGGCCCGGGCCAGTGCCTCGAGCTGGTCGGGGGTGCGCGCCAGCGCCTGCTGGGCGGCCTCGACGGCGGCCTCGCACACGTCGGCGAGCGTCCCGCCGGCCTCCGCGGCCTCGACCGCTGCGGCGGCTCCGGCGTCGGCGACGGTGAGGATCGTGCCCTCCTGCGGGTGCGCCACGCAGGACCGGGCCGCGGCCGCCCCGCGGGCGAAGGCGTCGGCGAGGAGGAGGGCGTCGACGACCTCGGCGTCGCGCTCGGTGACCACGTCGCACAGCGCGCCGACGAGCTGGCTCACGATGACTCCGCTGTTGCCCCGCGCGGAGAGGAGGATGGCCCGCCGCAGCGAGCGGCACTCCTGCACCAGGGTGGCCTCGCCGAGGATCCCGGCCGCCTCGTGCGCGGCGACGACCTCGTCGATGGCGGCGTCGAAGGTGAGGTAGAGGTTGGTGCCGGTGTCCCCGTCGGGGACGGGGAAGACGTTGAGCGCGTCGATCTCCGTGCGCCGGGCCGCGAGGGCGGCGCGCGTCAGCAGCGCCCAGTGGCGGGCGTCGGATGCGGTGAGGACGTCGGGCACGCGGACAGGGTAACGGGCGGCCCCGTCGGTGCCCGGGAGGCGTTTTGGTCCGGGGGGTGGGGCTCGGCTATTCTTGTCCGGTTGCGTGCGCGTCGACCGCGCCGCCGAAGACCACCCTTCACGACATTCTCAGGAGATCACCCGTGGCTGCCAACTGCGACGTCTGCGGCAAGAAGCCCTCCTTCGGGCACAGCATCTCGCACTCGCACCGCCGCACCAAGCGTCGCTGGAACCCCAACATCCAGCGCGTCAAGGCACTCGTCGGCGACGCCGGTGTGACCCCGAAGCGGCTCAACGTCTGCACCTCCTGCCTCAAGGCGGGCAAGGTCAAGCGCTGACCCCCTGACGCAGCACTGACCGGGCGGCTCCCCTCACGGGGGCCGCCCGTTCGCATCCCCGCGCGCCCGCCCCGAGTCCCAACTTTCCCGCCCGATCCCGGAACCTTCACGTTGGCACCGGAACGGTTGTGGTGCTCACCTGAAGCTTCCCGCATGGGGCGGGAAAGTTGGGACCGGTCGGCGGGTGGATGCCGGATGCCGGTCAGTGGGCGAAGTGGTCCCAGCCGCGGGCGTCGGGCACGACCCCGTCGACGGTGACGCGGGGACCCTCGGGCCCCGGTGCCACGACCCGGCCGATGACCCGCCACGGCTCGTCGTCGTCGCGGGGCACCGACTCCTCGTCGGCGAACGTCGCGACGAGCGCGTGCTCCTCGCCGCCGGCCAGCACCTGGTGCAGCGCCTCCTGCGCACCGAGCACGAGGGTCAGCGGCCCGGCGGCGAACCGGTCGCGCAGCACGGGCCCGTCGAGGTCGACGCAGACCCCGCTCGCGGCGGCGACCCGGCCGAGGTCGGTGACGAGGCCGTCCGAGACGTCGACGAGGGCGTGCGCTCCGGCATCCGCCGCGACCGGCCCGGCTCGCCACGGCGCCACCGGCGCCCGGTGGTGGCGCATCAGCGCCCGCACCGCGAGGTCGCGCTCCCCCAGCATGTCGGATGCCGTGCCGGCGCCCGTCGTCGTCGGCGTCCGGTCGGGGTCCGCCTCGCCGCGCTCGAGGAGCAGCAGGCCGCCGCCGGAGAGGCCGAGCGAGCCGCACACCGCCACGACGTCGCCGACGCGCGCCCCTGAGCGGAGCACCGGGGTCCGGCCGCGCAGGTCGCCGAGCGCGGTGACCGCCACGACGACGACGCCGGGCCCACCCGAGGACAGGTCGCCCCCGACGACCGGCGCACCCGCCTGCTCGGCCACCGACGCGATGCCGCGGGCCAGGTCGACGGCCCACTCCACCTCCAGGTCGGGGTCGGCGACGAGGGCGACGAGCAGGCCGGTGGGCTCGGCGCCCATCGCCGCGATGTCGGCGAGGTTCTGGGTGGCCACCTTGACGCCGACGTCGTAGGCGCTCGACCACTCGTCACGCCAGTCGCGCCCGCGCACCATGGTGTCCGTCGTGGCCACGACCGAGCCGCCCGGGGCGCCGACGACGGCGGCGTCGTCACCCGGCCCGACCGGGACCGAGCCCCACGCGGGCGGGCGCGTGCCGGCATACACGGGGAACACCCGCCCGAGGAGCTCTCCCTCGCTGATGTCGCGCAGCCGCACCTGACCAACCCTCCCGAGACGTGGGGACCACCGGCACGGTAGCGTCTGTGGCGCGCCGGTCACGACCAGCGCGCCCGACCGCCCGGGACCGTCGACGGCCCCGACCGCACACACGAATGAGGTGGCACTGCAGTGGTACAGGCCTACATCCTGATCCAGACCGACGTCGGCCGCGCCGCGACGGTCGCCCTGGCGATCGCCGAACTCGAGGGCGTCGCCCTGGCGGAGGACGTCACGGGTCCGTACGACGTCATCGCCCGCGTCGAGGCGCAGTCCGTCGACGAGCTCGGCAAGCTCGTCATCGCCAAGATCCAGGACGTCGAGGGCATCACGCGCACCCTCACCTGCACGGTGGTCCACGTCTGACCCCGCGACAGCGACACCGGACGGCGGCAGCGCTCGGCGCTGCCGCCGTCCTGCTGTCCTCGTGCTCGTCGGAGGTCGAGGTGAGCGTGCCCTCGGCCGGGTCGGGTGCGGCGTGCGCGTCGGCTGGTGACCTCTGGCCACAGGAGGTGTCGGGGATGCCGCGCCGGGACACCGACCCCGACTCCCCCGCCGTCGCCGCCTGGGGCGACCCGGCCGTCGTCGCGCGGTGTGGGGTCACGGCGATCGGGCCGACCGAGGTCGAGTGCCTCGAGGTCGACGGCGTCGGCTGGATCCCCGACCCGCTGAGCGACGGCACGCGGTTCACGTCGTTCGGCACGGACCCGGCGGTCGAGGTGCTGGTGCCGAGCGCCTACGCCCCGGAGGGGCTGCTCCTGCCGGCGTTCGGGCCGGTCGCGAAGGCGCTGCCCGGCAACGGTCTCGCCTGCCGCTGACCGCAGGACACCGAGCCCGGGGTCAGCGCAGGCCGGTGCGCCGCTCGAGCGCGAGCGCGACGAGCTCGTCGATGAGCTCGGGGTAGGTCAGGCCGCTGGCCGCCCACATCCGCGGGTACATCGAGCTGGGCGTGAACCCCGGCATCGTGTTGACCTCGTTGAGCAGCACGTCGCCGCGCTCGGTGAGGAAGAAGTCGACCCGGGCCAGCCCCTCGCACCCGGCGACGTCGAACGCCTGCGCGGCCATCTCGCGGATCCTCGCCGCGGTGCCGGCCGGCACGTCGGCCGGGGCCTCGAGGCGCACGTCGGCCGCCGCGAGGTACTTCGCCTCGAAGTCGTAGAACTCGTGGTTCTGCACGACGATGCACTCGCCGAGCTCGCTCGTGCGGGTCGGGTCGGTGCCCCGGCCCTCGAGGACGCCGCACTCGATCTCGCGCCCGAACACCGCGGCCTCGACGACGACCTTGGGGTCGTGCTCGCGCGCCGCCTCGATCGCCGCCTCGAGCGCATCGGGATCCGTGACCTTCGTGATCCCCATGCTCGACCCGGCCCGCGCCGGCTTGACGAACACCGGCCACGAGAGCCCGCGCACGGCATCCATCACGGCCGCCCGGTCGCGGCGCCAGTCCTTGTCGGTGATGACGACGTAGGGCCCGATCGGCAGCCCGGCCGACGCGAGCAGCACCTTCATGACGTGCTTGTCCATCATCGCCGCGGATGCCGTGACGCCCGACCCGACGTAGCGCACGTCGGCGAGGTCGAGCAGACCCTGGATCGTGCCGTCCTCGCCGAACGGCCCGTGCAGCAGGGGAAAGACGACGTCGACCTCGCCGAGGGTGCGCGGCGGCTGGCCGGCCTCGTGGACGACGAGCGTGCGGTCGGTGGCGCTCGTCGGGACGATGACGCTCGCGGCAGCGGTGTCGACCTCAGGAACGTGGCCGGCGGTCAGCCGGAACGCGGCCGGGTCGTCGGGCGCGAGCACCCAGTGGCCGTCCCTCGCGATGCCGACGGGCACGACGTCGTAGCGGTCCCGGTCGAGCGCCTCGAGGACGCTGGCGGCGGTCGCGCACGACACCGCGTGCTCGGACGAGCGGCCCCCGAAGACGAGGGCGATGCGGGTCCGGCGGGGCGCGTCCCCGTCGCGGGGCGGTTCGGGGGAGGTCTCGTCGGTGCTCATCGCCCGCGACTCTATCCGCTGGCGACACCGCCGCCCGGATGCCGGTCCTCCACCCGGCGTGCGGACGCGCGGCCGCGCGCGTGGGCCCACGGCATACCCTGACGCCGTGACCGCGACCCCCGACGACGCCGCGCCCGACACCGCGACCGACGCCACCGGTGTCGCTCCCGAGAGACTCGCCCCCGCGACCCGCGTCGTCGGCCTCGGCCGCGAGCAGGCCGTCCCGGGAGGCCAGGTCGGCGCCCCCCTCGTCCTCAGCTCGACGTACCACGCCGGCGGTGAGGTCGTGTACGCCCGCTCGGGCAACCCCACGTGGACCGCGTTCGAGGAGGCGCTCGGCGACCTCGAGGGCGGCGACGCGCTCGTGCTCGCCTCGGGGATGGCCGCGGTCTCCGCAGCCCTGTCGCTGCTCCCCCACGGCGGCACCGTCGTCGCGCCCGACGCGGCCTACAACGCCCTCGTCGCGACGCTGGACGCGCGCGAGGCCGAGGGTTCGGCCACCGTGCGCCGGGTCGACGTCACCGACACCGCGGCGGTGGTCGCGGCCCTCGACGGCGCCGACCTGCTGTGGCTCGAGTCCCCGACGAACCCCCTCCTCGAGGTCGCCGACCTGCCCACGCTACTCGGGGCTGCCCGGGAGCGCGGCGTCCTCTCGGTCGTCGACAACACCTTCGCGACACCGCTGCTCCAGCGCCCCCTCGAGGACGGCGCCGACCTCGTGGTCCACTCCGTCACCAAGTACCTCGCCGGCCACAGCGACGTCCTGCTCGGCGCCGTCGTCACCGCGCCGACGGATGCCGGTCGCGCCCACCGCGAGCGGCTCGTCACGCACCGGACGCTGCACGGCGGCATCGCCGGGCCGATGGAGGTGTGGCTCGCGCTGCGCGGGCTGCGCACGCTGCACCTGCGCGTCGAGCGGGCGCAGGCCAACGCCCTCGAGCTGGCCGCCCGGCTGGCGACCCACCCCGCCGTCGAGCGGGTGCGGCACCCGGGGTGGGGCGGCATCGTCTCGATCGAGGTGGCGGGCGGCGCCGAGGCCGCGGAGCGGGTCACCGCGGCGACCCGCGTCTGGGTGCACTCGACGAGCCTCGGCGGTGTCGAGAGCCAGCTCGAGCGGCGCCGGCGCATCACGAGCGAGCCACCGCAGGTGCCGGAGAACCTCATCCGCCTGTCGGTCGGCGTCGAGGACGTCGACGACCTGTGGCGCGACCTGAGCCAGGCCCTCGACCGAGCCTGACGACCCCACCCAACCAGTCGAGAGTAGAGAACACGCCGCGCGAGGTCCTCCGCAGCGGCGTGTTCTCTACCGTCGACTGGCGGGAGTCAGGCGGTCTCGGCCTTGCGGGGTCGCGACAGCAGGGCCGAGACGACCTCCTGCGCGGTGCGGTCGTGCTGGATCATCGCGTCGACCTGCTCGATGATCGGCACGTCGACGTCGTTCTTGCGGGCGAGCTCGAGGATCGCGGTGCACGACTTCACGCCCTCGGCGGTCTGCTTCGTCACGGCGACGACCTCCGATACGGCCATCCCCTGCCCGAGCCGCACGCCGAAGGAGTGGTTGCGCGACAACGGGGACATGCACGTGGCGATGAGGTCGCCGACGCCCGCGAGCCCGGCGAAGGTGACCGACTCGCCACCCAGCGCGAGCCCGAGGCGCATGGTCTCCGCGAGCCCGCGCGTGATGATGGAGGCCTTCGAGTTGTCGCCCATCCCGAGCCCCTCGACCATGCCGACCGCGAGGGCGATGACGTTCTTCACGGCCCCGGCGATCTCCGTGCCGACGACGTCGTTGCCGGTGTAGGGCCGGAAGTAGGGGGCGGCGCACGCGGCCGCGACGAGCTCGGCCATGTGCGCGCTCGTCGACGCAACGACCGATGCCGCGGGCTGCTTGACGGCGATCTCGCGGGCGAGGTTGGGCCCGGAGACGACGACGACCCGGTCGGGGTCGACGCCGGCGACCTCGCAGATGACCTCCGACATGCGCTTGGTCGTGCCGAGCTCGACGCCCTTCATGAGCGAGACGACGGCCGCGGTCGGCGGCAGCGCCGAGCCCCAGGCCGTGAGGTTGGCCCGCAGCGTCTGTGACGGCACCGCGAGCACGACGATGTCGGCGCCGGCGCCCGCCTCCTCGGGGTCGGTCGTCGCCCTGATCGTGCTCGGCAGGCGCAGCTCGGGGAGGTAGTCCTCGTTGGTGCCCGCGTTGATCTGCGCGACGACCTCGGCGCGGCGGCCCCACATCGTCACGCTCGTGCCGGCATCCGCGAGGACCGATGCGAAGGCGGTGCCCCAGCTCCCCGTGCCGTAGACCGCTGCGCTCGTCATGAGGCCTCCTCCAGGGGGCGTGGCTTGCCGATGGGCGTCACGCCGTGGGCGCGCGGGTCGAACCGGTCGACGGGCGCGCGCTCGCCGCGCAGCGACTCCAGGTCGGCGTCGAGGGCCGCCATGATCCGGGTCGTGGCCTCCTGGAGCACCTCGGCCGACAGCGGGAGGTCGTGGAGGTCGTCCAGACGCACCGGCGGTCCCGCGTGCACCTGCATCGTCCGACGCGGGAACAGGTGTGGGCGGACGGAGTACGGCGGGAGGATCTGGTGCGCCCCCCACGTCGCGATGGGCACGACCGGGCACCGGGTCTCCAGTGCCACGCGCGCTGCCCCCGTCTTGCCACGCATCGGCCAGAGGTGGGGGTCGCGGGTCAGGGTGCCCTCGGGGTAGATCGCGACGGTCTTCCCGGCGCGCACCGCGGCGACCGCCGAGCGGTACGCGTCGGCCGCACGGCCCGACTCACGGTGCACCGGGATCTGGTCGGCGCGGCGCACGATCCAGCCGACGACGGGGATGCGGAACACCTCGACCTTGCCGAGGTAGCGCGGCGAGTAGCCGTGGTCGACGAGGAAGTGGCCGAACACCAGCACGTCGAGGTACGAGTAGTGGTTCGTGACGGCGACGAATCCGCCCTCGGGCGGGAGGTGCTCGGCCCCCGACCACTCGCGGCGCGTGAGGGCCATGAGCAGCGGCCGCAGGACGGCGACGACGAACCGGTACGCGAAGGGCCGGGAGTGGTCCGTGGGGGTCGTCACGCGCTGCCTTCCGTGGGTCGGGTCACCGCATTGTGGTCCGCGCACGGGGCGATGTCGAGCGTGGCGCGAGGTGTTGGCAGGATCGGGGCGTGCACGCACCCGAGGTCGACTGGGCGGCCGTCGTCCCGGTCAAGGGCGGGCCGCTCGCGAAGAGCCGCCTCGACCTCCCGCGCACCGCGCGAACCGCGTTCGCCGACGCCTTCGCCCGTGACACCGTTGCCGCCCTCGCGGCCGCCGTGCCCGGGATGCCGGTGCTCGTCGTGAGTCCCGACCCGGCCGTGGCCGCCTGGGTCGCCGAGGCGGGACACCATGTCGTCCCCGACCCCGGCACCGGTCTCGACGGCGCCGTCGCCGCCGGATGCCGTGCCGCCGCCTCGCTGGGGGCCCGCCGGGTCGCCGTGGTCCTCGGGGACCACCCGGCCCTGCGACCGCAGGAGGTGCGCCGGGCGCTCGAGGCCGCGGCACGGCATCCGTCGTGCGTCGTCCCGGACGCCGACGACGAGGGGACGGCGCTGCTCACGCTCCCCGCGGCCGAGGAGCCACGCACCGCGTTCGGCGCGGGCAGCGCCGCGGCGCACGAACGACTGGGTCACGTGCGCCTCGACCTCGACCTGCCCGGGCTGCGCGTCGACGTCGACGACGCGGCGTCGCTCACCGCCGCCGTGGCCCTCGGGCTGGGGCCGCACAGCGCGGCGGCGCTCGCGCGCGCTACCGTTCCCGGTGTGCAGGCCACCATCCACCGCATCGAGGGCGACGGCTCCGGCTCGGCGCTGCTCGACGACGGCGTCGAGGTGGTCCTGCCGGCAGGGGCCGCGACCGCGAGCGGGCTGCGCCACCTGCGGGTGGGGCAGCGGGTGAGCATCGAGCTCGACGAGGCCGGCCGCGCCGCCACCCGGGTGTGGGTCGTCGGCATCGGGCCCGGCGAGACCATCCGCTGACCGCCCGCCGCCCCGCCCCGCCCCAACTTTCCCGCCCCATGCGGAGACCTTCACCTGAGCACCGGAAATGTTCTGCTGCTCAGGTGAAGGTCCTGGCATGGGGCGGGAAAGTTGGGACTCGTCGGGCCGGGGAGCGGCACTCACGGATCAGTCGAGCTTGGCCGCGGCGCCGAGGGCCTCGAGCTTCTCCGAGAACCGCTCGTAGCCCCGGTTGATGATGTCGATGCCGTGCACCCTCGACCTGCCACGGGCCGCCAGCGCGGCGATGACGTAGCTGAAGCCACCGCGCAGGTCGGGCACGGTGATCTCCGACGCCTGCAGCGGGGTGGGGCCGGAGATCACGGCCGAGTGCTGGAAGTTGGCACGCCCGAACCGGCACGGCGAGCCACCGAGGCACTCGCGGTAGGTCTGGATGCGGGCACCCGAGTGCTGAAGCGCCTCGGTGAAGCCGAGCCGGTTCTCGTAGACCGTCTCGTGGACGATCGACAGGCCGGTGGTCTGGGTGAGCGCGACGACGAGGGGCTGCTGCCAGTCGGTCATGAACCCCGGGTGGACGTCGGTCTCGATCGCGATGGAGTTGAGGGCGCCCCCGGGGTGCCAGAACCGGATGCCCTCGTCGTCGACGTCGAAGGCTCCCCCGATCCGGCGGAACACGTTGAGGAACGGCATCATCGGCAGCTGCTGCGCGCCGCGGACGTAGACGTCGCCGCCGGTGGCGAGCGCGGCGCAGGCCCACGACCCGGCCTCGATGCGGTCGGGGATCGCGAGGTGGTCGAACCCGCCGAGCCGGTCGACGCCCTCGACGGTGATGACCCGGTCGGTCTGCACGGAGATGAGGGCGCCCATCTTCTGCAGGATCGCGATGAGGTCCGTGATCTCGGGCTCGATCGCTGCGTTGCGCAGCGTCGTCAGGCCGCGGGCGCGGACCGCGGTGAGCAGCACCTGCTCGGTCGCCCCGACGCTCGGGAAGGGCAGGCGGATGTCGGCGGCGTGCAGGCCGCGCGGGGCCGTGAGCCGCAGGCCGTCCTGCCGCTTCTCGACCTCTGCGCCGAACTGGCGCAGCACGTCGAGGTGGTAGTTGATCGGGCGCTCCCCGATGCGGCAGCCACCGAGGTCGGGGATGAACGCCTCCCCCAGGCGGTGCAGCAGCGGCCCGCAGAGCAGCACCGGCACGCGGGAGGACCCGCCGTGGGTGTCGATGTCTGCGGTGTGGGCCTGTTCGACGCGCGTGGGGTCCAGCAGCAGCTCGCCGTCGCGGTCGGTGGAGTCGATGCGGACGCCGTGGAGCTCGAGGAGCCCGCTGACGACCTGGACGTCCGAGATCTCGGGGATGCCGCGCAGCCGGCACGGCTCCTCGGCGAGGACGACGGCGACCATCGCCTTGGAGACGAGGTTCTTGGCCCCCCGGACCTCGACGTCGCCGACGAGGGGGCTGCCGCCGTCGACGACGAGAGCTGCGGTCATGGCGACCAGCCAAACACAGACGCCGAGCGACGGCGACGGCTGGAGCCGTCACCGCCGCGCGGCGGGCGTGCTGGTCTCAGCGGGTGGACTTCCTCGCCGGCGCCTTCTTGGCGGCGGCCTTGGTGGTGGTGGCCTTCTTCGCCGTCGTCCTGGTGGCCGTCGCCTTCGCCGGGGCCTTCTTCGCCGCGGCCTTGGTGGCGGTGGACTTCTTCGCCGTCGTCCTGGTGGCCGTCGCCTTCGCCGGGGCCTTCTTCGCCGCGGCCTTGGTGGCGGTGGACTTCTTGGCCGTCGTCTTCGCGGCAGCCCTGGCGGGCGCCTTCTTCGCCGCGGACTTCGCGGGTGCCGCCTTGGTCGCGGTGACCTTCCGGGCCGGTGCCTTCGCGGCAGCCCTGGCGGGCGCCTTCCTCGCCGCGGACTTCGCGGGTGCCGCCTTGGTCGCGGCCTTCTTCGCGCCGGCCGCGGTCGCGCCGGCCACCTTCCTCGCCGCCGCCTTGGCGGGGGCGGTCGCCTTGGCGGCGGTGCGGGCGGCGGCCTTGACCGGTGCCGTGGCGACGGCGACGGCGGTCCCGGCGGCGGCCCGCCCCGTCGCGGGCGCGGACTTGGGCAGCGCGCTGGGCTTCTTGACGTACGACTTGAAGGACGTGCCGGCGCGGAAGCGGGGCGCCTTCGACTTGGGGATGCGCACCGAGGTGCCGGTGTGCGGGTTGCGGCCGGTGCGGGCCGCACGCTCGACGCGGTCGAACGTGCCGAAGCCGGTGATCGAGACCTTCCCACCGCGCACCACCTCGCGCACGATGGTGTCGAGCACCGCCTCGAGGGCGTCGTTGGCGGCCCTGCGGCTGCCGAGTCGCTTCTCCAGCTCCTTGACGAGATCTGCCTTGTTCACCGTGGACCAACTCCAACTCGTGACGGCGTCGGGGTGGGATCCCGACAGCGGTGTCGTGGCCGGCGGTCACCGGCCCTGATGTGACGCTATGCCTGCCCGTGCGCGGCGTCCACCATTCCACCGGCGTGTTTTGCGGTGTCCCGCAACGAAATCACCGTGCCCTGAAGGGCTCCCGGAGTCACAGGAGCCACACCAGTCACATCGCGAGCAACCTGGTCGAGCATGCTCGGCATCCGGAACCGCTGCGGCGCAACGGTTTCCGGCCCGCTCAGGAGGTGACGAGCGGCTTCCACGAGGGCCTGGAGCCCTCGTAGGCGGTGATGTCACCCTCGTGCCGCAGCGTCAGGCTGATGTCGTCGAGCCCCTCGAGGAGGCGCCACCGGGTGTAGTCGTCGACCTCGAAGCGCGCGACGAGCTCGCCGGCCGTCACGGTGCGCGACACGAGGTCGACGGTCACCGAGGTGCCGGGGTGGTTCTCCAGGAGCTTCCAGAGCAGCTCGACGTCGTCCTGGCTGCACTGCGCGGTGAGCAGGCCCTGCTTGCCGCTGTTCCCGCGGAAGATGTCGGCGAAGCGCGAGGAGATGACCACGCGGAACCCGTAGTTCATCAGCGCCCAGACGGCGTGCTCGCGCGAGGAGCCGGTGCCGAAGTCGGGGCCGGCGACGAGCACCGAGCCGGCCGAGTAGTTCGGGTCGTTGAGGACGAAGGTCTCGTCGTTGCGCCACGCCGCGAACAGGCCGTCCTCGAAGCCGGTGCGGGTCACCCGCTTGAGGTAGACCGCCGGGATGATCTGGTCGGTGTCGACGTTGCTCCGGCGCAGCGGCACACCGATGCCGGTGTGGGTCGTGAAGGCGTCCATCACGCGCTCCCCCCGCCGACGGGCTCCAGGTCGGCCGGGCTGGACAGGGTGCCGCGCACGGCCGTCGCGGCCGCGACGAGAGGGCTCACGAGGTGCGTGCGGCCGCCCTTGCCCTGGCGTCCCTCGAAGTTGCGGTTCGAGGTCGACGCGCTGCGCTCCCCCGGGGCGAGCTGGTCGGGGTTCATGCCGAGGCACATCGAGCACCCGGGCAGGCGCCACTCCGCACCGGCCGCGGTGAACACCTCGTGCAGGCCCTCGCTCTCGGCCTGGAGCCGCACGCGCGCCGAGCCCGGCACGACGAGCATGCGCACGCCCTCGGCGACGTGCCGCCCCTCGATGACGGATGCCGCGGCGCGCAGGTCCTCGATGCGGCCGTTGGTGCACGAGCCGAGGAAGACCGTGTCGACGTGCACGTCGCGCAGCGGCGTCCCGGCCTGCAGGCCCATGTACTCCAGCGCGCGGCGGGCAGCGGCCTTGTCGTGCTCGTCGGGCATCAGCTCGGGGTCGGGCACCGCCGTGCCGAGCGGGGCACCCTGGCCCGGGTTGGTGCCCCACGTGACGAAGGGCGTCAGCTCGGCGGCGTCGAGGACGACCTCCTCGTCGAACTGGGCGTCGTCGTCGCTGCGCAGCTCGCGCCAAGCGGCGACCGCGGCATCCCACTCGGCACCCGTCGGGGCGTGGTCGCGATCCTCGAGATACGCGAAGGTCGTCTCGTCGGGCGCGATCATGCCGGCGCGCGCGCCGGCCTCGATCGACATGTTGCACACCGTCATCCGGGCCTCCATCGACAGCGCGCGGATGGCGCTGCCGCGGAACTCCAGGACGTAGCCCTGGCCGCCGCCGGTGCCGATCCGCGCGATGACCGCGAGGACGATGTCCTTGGCGGTGACCCCGTCGGTGAGCTCGCCGTCGACGGTGATGGCCATCGTCCTGAACGGCTTCAGGGGCAGTGTCTGCGTGGCGAGCACGTGCTCCACCTCGGAGGTGCCGATGCCGAAGGCGAGTGCCCCGAAGGCGCCGTGCGTCGAGGTGTGGCTGTCGCCGCAGACGATCGTCATGCCGGGCTGGGTGAGCCCCAGCTGCGGGCCGACGACGTGGACGATGCCCTGCTCGATGTCGCCCATCGGGTAGAGGGTGACGCCGAACTCCTCGCAGTTGCGGCGCAGCGTCTCGACCTGCGTGCGGCTCACGAGGTCGGTGATCGGGCCCGGCGTCGTGGGGACGTTGTGGTCCTCGGTGGCGAGGGTGAGGTCGGTGCGGCGCACCGGCCGGCCGGACAGGCGCAGCCCGTCGAACGCCTGCGGGCTGGTCACCTCGTGAAGGAGGTGGAGGTCGATGTAGAGCAGGTCGGGCTCGCCCTCCCCGCGACGGACGACGTGGGACTCCCACACCTTCTCGGCCAGTGTTCCGGCCATCTCCACACCTCCACCAAGGACCCCCGGTCAGGGCGGTCGCACGACATCTGCACGCGAGGGCCACGGCGTGCGCGACCTCGCTGTCGTACGACATTCGCACGCGCCGGTGGGCGATGAACGTGCGTCTCAGGCACTGAGACGTTAATATCAAGACATGGACAACACTTCCGGGGTCGGCGTCCTCGACAAGGCGGCCATCGTCCTCAGCGCCCTCGAGGCCGGCCCGTCGACGCTGGCGCAGCTCGTCACGGCCACCGGCCTGGCCCGCCCGACGGCCCACCGGCTCGCGGTGGCGCTCGAGCACCACCGGCTCGTCACCAGGGACCTGCAGGGTCGTTTCATCCTGGGCCCGCGCCTCGGCGAGCTCGCGGCCGCCGCCGGTGAGGACCGCCTCCTCGCCGCGGCCGGTCCCGTGCTCGGCGCGCTGCGAGACCACACGAACGAGAGCGCGCAGCTCTTCCGCCGGCAGGGCGAGCACCGGGTGTGCGTCTCGGCCGCCGAGCGACCGGTCGGCCTGCGCGACTCGATCCCGATCGGGGCGACGCTGTCGATGCGCGCCGGCTCCGCCGCGCAGGTGCTGCTCGCGTGGGAGGAGCCCGACCGGCTGCACCGTGGCCTCCAGGGCGCCGCCTTCACCGCGACCGCGCTGTCCGGGGTCCGCCGTCGCGGCTGGGCGCAGAGCGTCGGCGAGCGCGAGCCCGGCGTCGCGTCCGTGTCCGCGCCGGTGCGCTCCCCCTCCGGCCGCGTCATCGCCGCCGTGTCGATCTCCGGGCCGATCGAGCGGCTGTCCCGCCAGCCCGGCCGGCTGCACGCCGCCACGGTCATCGCCGGCGCGAACAAGCTGACCGACGTGCTCGCCCGGCACGCGGCGCAGCAGGACCAGCAGAACAACGCCTGAGCGGCGGCATCCGCAACACGCTGTTCACACGGCGACGCGTCAGGGGCAACACGGGCCCGGCAGTCTGCGACCACCCCGGATCCGAGATGCCGCGCGAGGAGGTCGCCCGTGTCCCTCAACCCCGCCCAGCGCATCGCCCGTGACCGCACCCGGCTCCTCGGGTTCCCGCGGCCGGGCCGGCGCGCGATCGTCGTGGGGGGCGGACCGCTCGCGGCCCGCCGTGCCGCGGCGCTGACCCGCGCGGCGACGCCCGTCGCCGTCTTCGCCCCGGCGCTGTGCGACGAGGTGTTCGACCTCCTTGCCGAGCGGCTGGTCACGTGGGAGAACCGCTGGCCGACGCTCACCGACCTCGCCGACGCCTGGCTCGTGCACGCCGCCACGGGCGATCCCGAGATCGACGCCCGGGTGTGCGCCTGGGCGTCGACGCTGCGCGCCACCGCCTGAGCCTCCGGGCGTCGCGCCAAGACACGTCAGGCGCAGGCGGTCAGGCGGCGTCGGGCCGTCGGGCGGCGCCGGGCCGTCCGAGCCGCTCCCGGGCCGTCTCGCCGCGGCGACCGACCGGGACCGTGCCCGCGAGGTCGGCGAGCCCGAACGGGCCCGGCCCACCGTAGACGCTCTCGACGCCGCCGGGCTGCACGGCGTACGTCTCGTGCCAGATCGTCACGGCACTCGGGTCGGCCTTCGCGGCGCGGTAGAAGTCGAGCCACGCCGGACGGTGCTCGAGGGTCGCGGCGTTCGCGTAGGCGTAGATGTCGTCGACGCTGCGCCACCACTGGATGACGGTGGGTCCCTTGAGGTCGAGGGTCGTGCGGCTGCCGAGGTAGCCCAGGTGCTCTGCCTCCCCCCGTTCGGCCGCCCGGCGGTTGGCCTCGAGCTCCGCGATCATCTTCGGCATCGCGCTGCCGGCACGCCGCACGATGCCGACCTTCCACGGCTTGTGGACCCGGAGGCCGATGAGGAAGAGGGCGAGGGGGCCCTCGTAGGCGTGGGTGACGCGGTCGACCATGGCGAACTCCTTGGATAGTGCCGCTGTCCAATAGGCGACGTGCCATATTGGGCAGTAGCACTATCCGATGTCAACCCCGGGAGGGCACCCGTGCGGATCTCCGAGCTCGCCGCAGACGACCGGCGTGCCCGTGCACACGCTGAAGTACTACCTGCGCGAGGGGCTCCTCATGCCGGGCGAGCCGACGAGCCGCACCCGCTCGGAGTACGGCGCGCAGCACGTGGAGCGGGTCCGCCTCGTGCGCGCCCTCGTCGAGCACGGGGGTGTCGGCATCGCCGGGGTGCGCGCGATCCTCGAGGCGCTCGCGGCTCCTCCGCCGACGCGGCACGACCTGCTGGGGGTGGCGGCGTGTGCGCTGCCGACGCCGGGGGGCGACGGACCGGTGAGCGACGACGTGGCCACGCTCGTGGCGGACCTCGGGTGGTCGGTCTGGCCCGACGCGCCGGCGGTGCGGGCCCTGAGCGGCGCGGTCGACGCCGCGCGGGCCGCCGGCGTCCCCCTGCCACCCGCGTCGCTGCGCCGCTACGCCGAGGCGATGGTGGGCGTGGCGGCGGTCGACCTCGACGAGGCGCTGGCTGCCGAGGACCCCGCCGAGGCGATGCACACGGTCGTCGTCGGCACGGTGATGGTCGACCCGGTGCTCGTCGCGCTGCGGCGGGTGGCCCAGGAGGCGGTGAGCGCCCAGCGCGCCTGAGGCGCACGGCATCCGGCGGGCCCGCGCGAGCGACGGACGCGGTCGCCCGGGAGACGCCGAAGGCCCGGTCCTGGACGGACCGGGCCTTCGGGCGTTGTAGCCCCGACGGGATTCGAACCCGCGCTACCGCCTTGAGAGGGCGGCGTGCTAGGCCACTACACAACGGGGCCGTGACCGACGCCTGGCCGCTCGTGAGCGGCCGGGCAACGGAGAGGAACCTTACCGAACGGCGGGTTCTTCTCCGAATCGCCTGCGGCGCGAGGCCGTGGGCGAGAGCTGGGGTACCAGGACTCGAACCTAGAACGGATGAACCAGAATCACCAGTGTTGCCAATTACACCATACCCCATGGGGTATGCCGTCAGTCGCTCCCGCGAGGGGGTGGACGTCAGGCGAACCGAGGGAAGATGCTACCGGTCCGCTCCCCTGCACCCAAATCGCCGCTGACGAGGGCGAGCACCTCGCCCAGCCCGGCCACGACGGGCAGCCCGCGGGCCGCGACGAGCCGGCGGCCCACGGCGTCAGGCGTCCCGTCGCGCACGAGCCAGGCCGCCGGCATCCCCGCGTCCGCGGCGCCGAGCGGGTCGGTGCGCAGCTCGTCGCCGACGTACGCCGTGAGCGGTGGGTCGGTGCCCAGCAGCCGGCAGGCCTCGTGGAAGGCGCGCGGGTCCGGCTTGCCGAACCCGAGGGTGTCCGTGCTGCACACGACGTCGAACAGCCCGTCCAGGCCCGCCGCGGCGAGCTTGCGGGTGGTGTAGCCGCCGGACGAGTTCGTCAGCACGCCGACGACGCAGCCGCGGGCGCGGAGCGCCTCGACCATCGGCACGACGTCGTCGAACGCCGAGAGGGCACCGAGGAAGGCCGGCTCGTACGCTGCCTCGAAGGCGTCCCAGAGGTCGTCGTCCACGCCCTGGTCGAGCCACGTCGCGAGCTCGGCGATGCGCGCCCGGCGCATCTCGGCGAACTCGACCTCGCCGCGGGTGTAGGCACCGAAGTGGCCCTCGGGGTCGTCACGGAACCGGATGCCGGCGCGCTGCGACCGTTCGGGGTCGGCCTGCGGCCACAGGGCGGCGGCCGCCACGGCCCCGGCGCGGTGCATCGCGGACCGGGTGTCGTAGAGGGTGTCGTCGGCGTCGAGGAGCACGCCGGTGACCCCGGCCCACGCGGTGGCCGGCACGTCGGTGAGCGTCACAGCGTCGCGCGCAGCCCGTGGAGGCGGGTCAGGGTCGCGGCCTGGCCGAGGATCTCCATCGACTCGAACAGCGGTGGCGACACCCGACGGCCCGAGACCGCCGTGCGCAGCGGCCCGAACGCGAACTTGGGCTTCAGGCCCAGCCCGTCGACGACCGCCTCGCGCAGCGCGGCCTCGATGGCGGGCGCGGTCCACGAAGAGTCGGACCCGAGCACGCCGGAGCGCTCGTCGGGCAGGGCCTCGAGCGCGGCCGTCGCGGCGTCGAGGACGGCAGCGGCGCCGTCCGTGAGCTGGGCGCGGGCGTCCTCGGCGACCTCGACGGCGTCGTCGGGGACGTAGAAGGGGGCGACGAGGTCGCTCGCCTCGGTGAGGTGCACCATCCGCGTCTGGATGAGCTCGGTCACGGCGCGCAGTCGGGCCAGCTCGCCGAGCGACGGGTTGTCGCCCAGGACGCCGTCGGCCTGGAGGAACGGCAGCAGCCGCGAGGCGAGGTCGTCGACGTCGAGCGCGCGGACGTGGACGCCGTTGAGCCAGTCGAGCTTCTTGAGGTCGAAGATCGGGCCGACCGGGTTGACGTCCGCCCAGTCGAAGCGGGCGGAGAACTCCTCGAAGGTGAAGACCTCGACGTCCTCCCCCTCGGCGCCCTCGGCCGGCGGGTAGGCCAGGAGGGCGAGGAAGTTGACGAGCGCCTCGGGGAGGTAGCCCTGCTCCTGGAACCAGGTGAGGCGGGCGGCGGGATTCTTCCGCTTGGAGATCTTGGACTTGTCGGTGTTGCGCAGCAGCGGCATGTGCGCGAACCGCGGGGGCTCGAGGCCGAGCCACCGGTAGAGCAGCACGTGCTTGGGGGTCGAGGAGATCCACTCCTCGCCGCGCACGACGTGCGTGATCCCCATCTCGTGGTCGTCGACGACGACGGCGAGGTGGTAGGTGGGGAAGCCGTCGGCCTTGAGGATGACCTGGTCGTCGGGACGGGGCGCCGAGACGGTGCCGCGGATGAGGTCCTCGAACTCGAGCGGCACGTCGTCGGGCACGAGCATGCGCACGACCGGCGTCTCGGAGAACCCGGGCAGGGCGCGACGCTCCTCCTCGGTCCTGCCGACGCAGAGGCGGTCGTACCCGGTGGGCTGCTTGGCCTTCTGCTGCTGCTCGCGCATCTCGGCCAGGCGTCCGGTGGAGCACCAGCAGTGGTAGGCCCGCCCCTCGGCGAGGAGGCGGTCGACGTAGGGGCGGTAGGTGTCGAGCCGCTCGCTCTGGCGGTAGGGCGCACAGGGGCCGCCCACGTCGGGGCCCTCGTCCCAGGTGAGCCCGAGCCACGCGAGGGTGTCGAAGACCTGCTGCTCGGAGTCCTCGCGGAAGCGGGCGCGGTCGGTGTCCTCGATGCGCAGCACGAAGCGGCCGCCCTGCTGGCGGACGAAGGCGAGGTTGAACAGCGACATGTAGGCGGTGCCCACGTGGGGGTCGCCGGTGGGCGAGGGCGCGACGCGCAGCCGCACGGTGCCGGGGAGGCCGGATGCCGCTGCGTCGGGGGTGTCGGTCACGGGGGTCACGGGGTGCTCGCTCTGCTCGGTGTCGCTGCGGTGACGACCGTCGTGCGAGGCGTCGCCGGTCCGGTCGTCCTGGGTGCCGGCGTGGCGGCCGGCATTCGGGATCTCGCTCATGGTGGCGACAGCCTAGTGACGCACGAACGGGTTGCTCAGCACGCCGATGCCGTCCACCTCCACCTCCACCCGCTGGCCCGGCTCGACGAGGCCGACCCCTGCCGGCGTCCCCGTGAGGATGACGTCGCCGGGCAGGAGCGTGAAGGCCTTGGACACGAACGAGATCAGCGCGGCCGTGCCGTGGACCATGTCGGACGTCGCGCCGTCCTGCACGACCTCGCCGTCCAGGCGGGTCACGATGCGCTGGTCGGCGGGGTCGAGGTCGGTCTCGATCCAGGGGCCGAGCGGGCAGAAGGTGTCGAAGCCCTTGGCCCGCGCCCACTGGCCGTCGCTGCGCTGGAGGTCGCGGGCCGTGACGTCGTTGGCGACGGTGTAGCCGAGGACGAAGGACAGGGCGTCCTCGGGCTCGACGTCCTTGCACAGCCGACCGATGACGACGGCGAGCTCGCCCTCGTAGCCGACCTCCTGGGTCTGCGGCGGCATGACCACCGGGTCGCCGGGCCCGACGACGGCAGTGTTGGGGACGAGGAACAGCAGCGGGGTCTTCGGGACCTCGCCGCCCATCTCGCGCGCGTGGTCGGCGTAGTTCCGGCCGACACCGACGACCTTGCTGCGGGGGATGACGGGTGCGAGCAGGCGGACGTCGTCGAGCTCGTGGACCGCGCCGGTGAGCTCGATCCGCTGGTAGAGCGGGTCCCCCGTGATCTCGGCGATCTTCTCGCCCGCTCCGTCGACCAGGCCGTAGGCCGGGTCCTCGCCCGTCGTGAACCTCGCGATGCGCATGGGTGGCAGCCTAGGGCCGGGCGACGCCTGCCTCCGACGCCGCCTCGGAGAGGACCCTCGCCACGGTGGCCGCGCCCTCGTCGGTGAGGTGGATGTCGCCGGCCGTACAGATGTTGGTCAGCGTGCAGACGCGGGCGGCGTTCTCGGGCACCGTGCGGCCGTTGATGGTCGTCGGGGTGGTGTCGTCGGTGGCGAAGGCGTCGTCGAGGCCGACGAACGTCGCACCGGTGTCCTTCGCGGAGTCCTCGATGACCGAGCTGAGCCGCGTGTACGCCTTGGCCGCCGCGTCGACGCCCTGCACCGGCTGGTCGAGCGCCTTCGCCGCGACCCAGGGGTTGTAGTAGCCGAGCACGAGCACCGGGACGTCCGCGCCCGCCGCGGCGCGCAGCCGCTCGAGGATCGTCGGCAGGTTCCCCTCCACGGTCTCCACGCCCTTGGCGACGCACGCCGTGTCGATGTCGGCACCGGCCCGCACGCAGCGCAGCAGGTCGTTGCCGCCGATGTCGATCGTCACGAGGCCCACCTCGCCGGTGCGGCTCTCCAGGAGCGCCTCGGCCTGCTCGATCTGGCTGCCCTCGGCGTAGTCGCACGTGCCTCCCTCGAGCAGCGACGTCGTCGTCTCGCCGCTGCATCCGAGGTTCTCGACCGTGAGGTCCGCGCCCTCGGCGCCCAGCCGGCTCGCGGTGAGGGCGGGGTATGCCGTCTCCCGCAGCTCCGCGCCCCCCGGCTGGTAGCCGGCGGCGAGGGAGTCGCCGAGGGCGACGTAGAGCTTCCCCTGGGCCGCGGCACCCGTGGGCGAGGAGCCGGCCGAGGACGACGCGCTCGGAGCCCGGGACGGCGCCGCGCCCGACGCGTCCGGTTCGGGCTCGCCACCGCACGCCGAGAGCGCGAACGCGAGCACGGCCACCGCCGCGACGGCGGCGAGCGGGAGGGGTCTGCGGCTCATGGGGTCCTCGTCAGGGTCTCGGGGGTGCGGCCTCCATCCTCTCCCTCCAGCGCCCGGCATCCCACGCGGGTTCCCCTGGGCGGGCGCGCGACACGGCGCAGGACCGGGGTGACGTCCCCCCACCGGTGCTCAGGCGGGGCGCTCCGGCTGGTGGCTCCTCATCGGGCTGGTGCCGTTCGTCGGCATCATCGTGCTGCTCCACTTCTTCATCATCGACAGCGAGAACGACAACGAGTACGGGCCCCTCCCCAAGGACTGAGCCGTCACGGCGGACGGCCACCGGGTGCGTTGGTCCGGGACCCTCCCGCCTCGGTATTTTGGTGGGGTGACCACCCGCGTGCTGCCCGTCGACGTGTGGCGCGCCCGCGAGGCCGCCCACGCGCAGCGCGTCGACGTCGCCACCGCGGCGCACCGGGAGCGCCGCGAGGACGGCCGCGCCCATCCGGTCGAGGACTTCCTCTTCCGCTACTACAACAACCCTCCCGCCCGGCTGCGGCGCTGGCACCCCGGCGCGGGCGTGGTGCTCGAGGGTGCCGCGCACCTCCCTCGCGCGGGGTGGTCCCACTACCGGGTCGTCGGTGACCGCGTCGAGCTCGACGTCGACGCGTTCCTCGAGGCGCGCGGCTCGGCGGTGTCCTTCGTGCGAGACCTGTTGTCCGCCACCGTGTCCCGTCCCGCGCAGCTCGGGTGCTTCGGGCTGCACGAGTGGGCGATGGTCCACGGCGCCCCCGCTGACGACGTGCGGCACGCGGGCTGGCCGCTCCGGCTCGGCAGTGCCGGCACCGACGAGGTGGTGGAGCGGCACGCCATCCGGTGCTCGCACTTCGACGCCTACCGGTTCTTCACCGACTCGGCGAGCCCGCGCAACGCGCTCCGACCCACCCGTGACAGCCAGGTCGCGATGGAGCAGCCCGGCTGCCTCCACGCCGGGATGGACGTCTACAAGTGGGCCTTCAAGCTGACCCCGCTCGTGCCGAGCGACCTCGTCGCCGACGCGTTCGACCTCGCCCGCGAGATCCGGGTCCTCGACATGCAGGCCTCCCCCTACGACCTGCGCACGCTCGGTCACGAGCCCGTGCCGATCGAGACCGCCGAGGGCAAGGCCACCTACCTCGGGCGCCAACGCGCCTTCTCCGAGCGCTCGAACGCGCTGCGCCACCGCCTCCTCGCGGTGCTCGACGCGGCCATCCCCGCGCGGGCCGGCTGAGCCCACCGGGACGGGCGGACGGGGCCGTGCACCGGTCGTCGTGACCTGGTGCACGGCCCGTCCGGTCCGCTCAGGTGGCCTCGCGGCTCAGGCTGAACCGGGCGGCGACCCCCGAGATGAGCAGCGCCCACCCGATGAGGACGAGTGCCGCGGCTCCCGGGGCGAGGAGCGCGCTGCTCGCCTCGCCGGTCGTGGTGAGCGCCGTGGCCGCCCCTGTCGGGAGCCACTTGGCGAGGTCGGGGACGACGAGGACGAGGATCCCGGCCTCGATGACCATGGCCCAGGCGATGCCGCCGACGATCGCCGCCACGGTGTTGCGCGTCAGGGCGCCGAGCGCCACCCCGAGGAGCCCGTAGAGCGCGGTCGAGAGGATCGCGCCGACCCAGAGCTGGGCCAGGTCCACCGGGAGTGACTCCACGCCGCGCGACCGGTAGAGCAGGACCGCCTCGGCGTACGTGAGGCCGAAGGTCACCGCCGCGAGCGCGGCGCCCACCAGGCCCGCCGTCACGAGCTTCGTCACGAGGACCAGGCCACGCCGCGGCTGACCGAGGTAGGTCTGCATGATCGTGCGGTGGCGGTACTCCCCCGCGATGATCAGCACGCCGAGGGCGAGCATGACGACCGACGTCAGCGCTGCGGACGACAGGGCCTTGCTCACGTGACCCGCGGAGCCCACGGGCATCGGGGCCGCACCGTCGACGAGGATGGTCGTCGCGGTGGAGACGAGGGCGAGGACGAGGGTCACGGCGAGGGCGACCCAGAGCGCCGGGGTGGTGCGGAGCTTGTAGAGCTCGATGGGCAGAAGGGTTCTCATGACCAGGCTTCCTGTGCGTCGGTGGGGTGGATGAGGTGGTGGAAGACCGACTCGAGGTCGCTGTCCCCGGGGACGAGCTCGTCGACCGGTCCGGCGGCCGCGAGGGTGCCGTGGTGGATGACGACGAGGTCGTCGGCGACGGCGGCGACCTCGCCGAGCAGGTGGCTCGAGAGGAAGACCGTGCCCCCGGCATCCGCGAAGGAGCGGAAGAAGCGGCGCATCCAGCGGATGCCGTCCGGGTCCAGGCCGTTGAGCGGCTCGTCGAGGACGAGGACGGAAGGGTTCCCGACGAGGGCCGACGCCAGGGCGAGCCGCTGGCGCATGCCGAGCGAGAAGCCGCCGACCCGGCGGTCGGCCGCGTCCCCGATGCCGAAGCGCTCGAGGAGCTCCTCGGCCGGCGTCGCCGGCACCCCGGACTGCATCGCCGTGAGGCGCATGTGGCGCCGGGCCGTCCGGTTGGGGTGGAAGCCCTGGTCGAGGACCGCCCCGACGACGCGGGTGGGACGGGGAAGGTCGGCGTAGCGGACGCCGTCGACGGTGGCAGTCCCGCTCGTCGGGTCCGCGAGGCCGAGCAGGATCCGCATGCTCGTCGTCTTGCCCGCGCCGTTGACGCCGAGGAAGGCGGTGACGCGACCGGGGAGGGCGGTGGCGGTGAAGCCGTCGAGGACGGTCACGTGGCCGTACCTCTTGGTGAGCTGGTGGAACGACAGGGTTGGCATTGCTGATCTCCTGGGTGGGCCGGAAGTGGCTGACCCCAACGATCCGGCTCGACCGGGTCACCCGTCGTCGGCCCTGAGGCCGAATCCCCGCATGCGCCCACGGGCGGGCGCGGCCACGGGACCGCGCGCGGCATCCACCTGCGGGAGTACGCCCGACGGCCGATCCCGCGGGCGACCCGGGGTGCCTAGGGTTCAGGTGTGGAGACGCCGGCCCGACGACGGATGCCGAGGCTCGACCCGCGCACCTACGACGCGGTCGTCGCTCTCGTGCTGTTCGTCGTGCTCGTCGCGGGGTACGGCCAGGTCCCGCTGGCCGGTCAGCGCCCGGTCGATGCCGCCGCGTGGGTGCTCGGGGCACTCCTGGCCGCGCCGTACGCCGTGCACCGCCGGATGCCGTGGGCGGCACTGGCGGTGACGCTGGGCGCGCTCGTGGTGTTCTCGGTGCTCCGCTACGCGCCGTACCCGGGGGTGCCGGTCTTCGTCCTGCTCTTCGGCATCACCCTGCACGGCACCCGCCGTCACTCCCTCGTCGCGCTCGTGGCCACGACGCTCGCCTTCCTCGTGTCCCTGGCCGCCCAGCCGGCGGGCGTCGTGCTCCTCGGGGACTGGACCGCGACCCTGCTGGGGACCGCCGTGGCGTGGCTGGCCGGGGACAACCTGCGCCAACGCCGTCTGCGGTGGGAGTCGCTGGAGGAACGCGCGCGGATGCTCGAGCGGGAGCGCGAGGACCGGGCCCGTGCGGCAGTGGTGGCGGAGCGGCTGCGCATCGCCCGCGAGCTGCACGACGTCGTCGCGCACGCGATGTCCGTCATCGCGGTCCAGGCCGGCGTCGGCAGGCACGTCATCGACACGGACGTCGACGCCGCTCGGGAGGCCCTGGGGGCCATCGAGACGACGAGCCGCGGGTCGCTGAACGAGATGCGCCGCATGCTCGGGGTGCTCCGCCAGGGCGACGAGGCCGCCGACCTGCGGCCGGTGCCCGGCCTCGCCGACGTCCCGGCGCTCGTCGCCGAGACGCGGCGGGCTGGCCTGGGGGTGACGCTCGACTCGACCGGTACGGTCGACGACCTCCCTGCGGGCGTGGACCTCGCGGTGTACCGCGTCGTTCAGGAGTCGCTGACCAACGTCCTCAAGCACGGCGGCCCGGTCGCGCACGTGCGGGTCGCCCGCCACGAGGACCGGGTCGAGGTCGAGGTGACCGACGGCGGACGGGCGGGTGCCGTCGGGACCCGCCGTGCAGCGGGCTCCGGGGGAGGGCACGGCGTGCTCGGCATGCGCGAGCGCGTCGCGCTCTACGGCGGCACCTTCGAGGCCGTCGCCCGCCCCGGAGGCGGCTTCCGGGTGCGCGCGACGCTGCCCGTCGTCGCGGGGCCGGCATGAGCGCGGTAGTGCGGGTGGTCGTGGTGGACGACCAGGCGCTCGTCAGGGGGGCGTTCCGCCTGCTCGTCGACTCCGCGCCGGACCTCGAGGTCGTGGGCGAGGGCGCGGACGGTGCCGAGGCCGTGTCGCTGGTCGGCGAGCTGGAGCCCGACGTCGTGCTCATGGACATCCGGATGCCGGTCATGGACGGGCTCGAGGCGACCCGGGCCGTCGCGGCGCTCGGTGTCGGGACGCGCGTGCTCGTGCTCACGACCTTCGACCTCGACGAGTACGTCTTCGGTGCCCTGCGCGCCGGGGCCAGCGGCTTCCTGCTCAAGGACACTCCCCCGGCCCAGCTCCTCGAGGGGATCCGGGTCGTGGCCCGGGGTGAGTCCCTGCTGGCGCCGAGCGTGACCCGGCAGCTGATCGAGGAGTTCGTCCGCCGGGAGCCGGTCGACACGACACCGCGGGAGCAGCCGGCCCCGCTGGCCGCGCTGACCGAGCGCGAGACCGAGGTGCTGGTCCTCGTCGCCCGCGGCCTGTCCAACCAGGAGATCGGGCGGGAGCTGTTCGTGACCCCCGCGACCGCCAAGACGCACGTGAGCCGCCTGCTGATGAAGCTCGGTGCCCGCGACCGCACGCAGCTCGTCGTGACCGCCTACGAGAGCGGGCTCGTCGAGCCGCACCCGCCGTGACCCCGGCAGGTCAGCCGGTCAGCGGTCAGCGCGGCGCGACGCCCGCGCGCACCAGCCCGTAGGTGACGGACTCGACGAGGGCGTCCCAGCTGGCCTCGAGGATGTTGGCCGCGACGCCGATGGTCGTCCAGGACGTCGTGCCGTCGGAGGTCTCGATGAGGACGCGCGTCACGGCATCCGTGCCGTGGGCGGCGTCGAGGATGCGGACCTTGTAGTCGATGAGCTGGAGGTGACCGATCTCGGGGTAGGTCGCAGACAGGGCGACGCGCAGCGCATGGTCCAGCGCGTTGACCGGGCCGTTGCCCTCGCCCGTCTCGACGTGCCGCTGGCCGGCCGCCCGCACCTTGACCGTCGCCTCGGAGAGCGCGTCGTCGGACCCGCGGGCGTCGGTGATGACCCGCCACGACTCCACCTGGAAGAAGTCGGGCAGCGCGCCGTCGACCTCGTGGCGCAGCAGGAGCTCGAAGGAGGCGTCGGCGGCGTCGAAGGTGTAGCCCCGCAGCTCCTTCTCCTTGACGGTGCTCAGCACGCGGGCGAGGGTCGCGCGGTCGTCGTCGTCGGCGGCGTCGAGGTCGAACCCGAGCTCGCGCGACTTCAGCTCGATCGACGCGCGGCCGGCCATGTCGGAGACGAGCATGCGCATGTCGTTGCCGACGTGCTTGGGGTCCATGTGCTGGTAGAGGTCGGGGTCGACCTTGATGGCGCTCGCGTGCAGGCCGGCCTTGTGGGCGAAGGCGCTCGAGCCGACGTACGGCTGGCGCGAGTAGGCGGGGACGTTGGTCACCTCGGCGATCGCGTGCGCGATGCGGGTCGACTCCTGGAGCCGGTGCGGCTCGAGGAGCGCCAGGCCCTTCTTCAGCTGGAGGTTGGCGACGACGGTGAGCAGGTCGGCGTTGCCGGTGCGCTCGCCGTACCCGTTGACGGTGCCCTGCACGTGCGTCGCACCGGCGTCGACCGCGGCCATGGAGTTCGCGACGGCACAGCCGGTGTCGTTGTGGCAGTGGATGCCGATCCGCGCGCCGGTCGCACCCACGACGTCGTGCACGACGTCGGCGACCCGGTCGGGCAGCATCCCGCCGTTGGTGTCGCACAGGGCGACCACCTCGGCGCCGGCCTCGGCGGCGACGCGCACCGCCTCGAGGGCGTAGTCGCGGTTCGTCGCATACCCGTCGAAGAAGTGCTCGGCGTCGAGGAAGACCCGGCGGCCCTCGGCGCGCAGGAACGTGACGGTGTCGCGGATCATCTCGAGGTTCTCCGCGAGCGTCGTGCGCAGGGCCCGCTCGACGTGCCCCGTGTGCGACTTGGCGACGAGGGTGACGACCTGCGCCTGGCTGTCGAGGAGGGCGGCCACGAGCGGGTCGCGGTCGGCGCGGGCCCCGGCCCGACGCGTGGCCCCGAAGGCGGCGAGCGTCGCGTTGCGCAGGGTGAGGTCGCGAGCCGCACGGGCGAAGAACTCGGTGTCCTTGGGGTTCGCCCCGGGCCAGCCGCCCTCGATGAAGCCGACTCCGAGCTCGTCGAGGTGCGCGGCGATCGTGAGCTTGTCGCCCACGGAGAGGTTCAGTCCCTCCTGCTGGGCGCCGTCGCGCAGCGTCGTGTCGTAGACGTGGAGGTCGGTCATCGGTGCTTCACCCGGATCGGTCTGCCGGTCACCCGGCGTCGTGTGCCCCGGCCCGTGAGGGCCGGGGCGATGACGATGTGCTGCTGCGTCCATTGTCGGGCCGGCGCTGCCGTCGCGCCGCCCGGGGTGCGGACGAGCGACCTCTGCTCCCCGGTCACGCCGCGCCCGCGACGCTCCCGACAAGCAAAAGACCCCCCGGGTGTGGGAGGTCTGCGCGACGAGGAGTTCTCGTCGCGCTAGCCGATAATGAGCGTGGCGGTGGCCACACGAAGCGTCACGCGGCAACCCTCCCACGGAGGCGGCCTCCCGGCACACCACCCGTCCACATGCTGGCGGAGTGGTCCGGCTGCGGCGACCACCGTCAGAACGTGATCGTTCGCTCGCCGCGACCCGCCAGCTGGAAGCGCATGTCGAACCCGCACCCCTCCACCGACGGTCCGTCGAAGGAGTTGAGGTAGGCGCCGGCGTAGAACTCCTGCTGCATCGTGAGCGGGCCCAGGTCCCGCACCAGGCTGTCCGGGACCTGCCCCGCCATCCCCTCGGCCTCGACCGCCGCCGCCCAACGACCCAGGAACATCGTGACCAGGTCGGCGATGACGGAGGGCGTCCGAGCGCAGTCGCCGGGGCCCGCAGCGCACGGCGAGCTGTTGGGCATGAGGTAGTCGAAGTGCCCGCCGCCCTTGAGCACCGCTCGGTAGCGCGGCAGCGGCAGCTCCTCGAACCGACCGAGGTCGACATCGCCCTCGCTCTCGTCCTTGACGAACAGCATCGGCGCGGCGATCGCGCGTTGAGCCTCCGTCGGGTCGCCGAAGGAGCCGTGCCAGTCGCCACTGAGCGACACGTACGCGTTGGCTCCCTCTTCGGCCGCGACCAACCCCGCCAGCACGCTGCCGCGCGAGTGCCCGATCATCGCCGTCGCCGGGGCAGGAGCGACGAGGCGCGCGTGCACCCAGTTCGTCCGAACCCACCGGATCACGGAGCGCACGAGTGCCACCTCGCCGTCCGAGGCGGTCCGCCCCGACAGCTGCGGGACGACCACGACGTACCCGGCCCTCGCCAGCTGCATCGCGAGGGGGCTGTTGGCCCACGCGACGTAGTGCGTGCTCTGGGCGGCCTGGCACTGGCCATGGAGGAGCACGACGAGCGGGTACGCACCGCAGCGGTAGAGGATCTGCGCGTGCTGCGGACTGCCGTCGAGGGTCGGGAAGAGGATGCGCATCGGGGCGGGCGCGAAGATCCCGGTGTGCAGGCCGCCCGGGTCCAATGTCGCGCTCGGTGCGACGATGGCCGGCCCGTCGCCCGACTGCCCGGGTCGGTCCTCGCCGTCGCCTGAGACGTCAGCCGCGATCCCCACCGGTCCGATCACCGGCGGGCCGACGTGGTGCACGCCCCAGAACACCGGCGCCAGCGCATGGGGCTGCCACGGGATGGCGCAGCCGACCTCCCCGCCCGGATGGCGCACATCGGTCCTCGGTGCCAGGAGGTCTCGGATCAGGTCGAGCAGGCCCATGTGCGCAGTATCTGGCTGTCACCACGCCGGGGCAATGCGCCCGGTCCAGGACTCCTGGGCGTCTCTGTCACGTGGGTCCTACGCTTCAGGCGTGGACGCTGCCACCGCCCTGGCCCTCGTCGAGATCGCCGAGGAGGCGCGCGCGCGTGTGCGGCAGGAGGATCCGGATGCTGCTCGACCGGTCGAGGATCGTTACCCCGAGATGCTGGAAGCGCTCGACTGGTACCTCGGTTCAGGGGACCCGGAGACGGCGTACCGCCTGGCATCTGCGCTGGTGCCGTTCTGGATCTCGAGCAAGCGGATCGACGACGGCCACGCCTGGTTCGAGCGCGCCTTGGCCACGATGGCCGGCAGCGAGGCATCACGGGCGAGGGCGCTGTATGACCACGGCTATCTCGTCTTCTGGGCAGGTCGGTACGACGTGGCGCAGCAGAGGTTCGCGGACTCCTTCGCGGCGGCGGAGAGGCTGGGTGACAGCTCGCTCCAGGCGCTCGCCCTCGCGGGGTCGGCGCGGGTGGCACTGACCACCGACGTGGACGAGGCCGTGCGCCTGTTGCGTCGCTCGGTCGCGCTCACCCAGGACCTCTCGGACAGCGACCCCGGGCGGTCCAGCACCCTTCACGTGCTCGGCGTGGCGCTGCAGATGTCAGGTGACCTCGAAGCGGCGCGCGAGGTGATGTCGGCTCGGCTGTCGATGGGCCGCTCCTCCGGGGACGAGTTCGTCGTCTGGGTGGAGTCGGCGAACCTCAGCATGGTCGAGCGCCGGCTCGGCAATCTGGAACGTGCCGAGGAGCTCGCCCTGCAGGCCCTGAGGATCAACGCCGCACGGGGGGACGAGATGTCGATTGCCTGGATCATCAACAGCCTCGCCGCGGTGACGGCCGCCCAGGGCGATGCCGAGCGCGCTGCCACGCTGATCGGGATGGCCGCCGCGATGCTCGAACGCGCTGGGGGTGAGTGGCCACCCGACGAGCGCGAGCAGTACGACGAGACGCTCACCGGGGTGACGGCCGCCCTCCAACCGGACGTGCTCGCCGACGCGCTCGCTCGTGGGGCCTCGTTCTCGGTCACCGACGGCGTCGCGTACGCGGTACGCACGAGCGACTGAGCAGCGGGCTCGTCGACCGACGACGGGCGGTCAGGGACGGGGGGCCGAGGGCCCGTCAGAGCTCCCACCACGGGTCGAGCCCGGGTGGGGCGGAGACGTCGACGCGCTCCCCGACGCGCGGCACGGCCACGGGCACACCCTGGTCCGCGGCCGCAGCGAGGAGCCGCTCGACCGGCTCGACCCACGGGTGCGGGGCGAGCACGAAGGTGCACCAGTGGATCGGCAGGAGCAGCCCGCCCCGCAGCTCACGCGTGGCCGCCACCGCCTCCTCGGGGTCGAGGTGGATGTCGCGCCACGCCGGGTCGTAGGCCCCCACGGCCATCAGCGAGACGTCGAAGGGGCCGTGCTCGGCGCCGATCCCGGAATACCCGTCGAAGTAGCCGGTGTCACCACTGAAGAACACCCGCCCGGCGGTCCCCGCCACGACCCACGACGCCCAGAGCGTGCCGTCGCGCCGCAGCCCGCGCCCGGAGAAGTGCTGCGCCTCCACCGCGGTGAGCCGTACCCCGCCGACCTCGTGCGCCTCGCCCCAGTCGCGCTCGACGACCCGCGAGCCGGGCACGCCCCACGCGTCGAGGTGCGCCCCGACACCGAGGGGCACGACGAACACGGCATCCGTCAGCTCGACGAGCCGTCGGATGGTGTCCATGTCGAGGTGGTCGTAGTGGTCGTGGGAGATGAGGACGACGTCGACGCGGCCGAGGCCGACGAGCGGCACCGGCACCGCGTGCAGGCGCCGCGGTCCCACGTGGCGGCTCGGCGAGCAGCGCTCGCTCCACACCGGGTCGCAGAGGACGCGGACGCCGTCGACCTCGACGAGGCAGGACGCGTGCCCGAACCAGGTGACGTGCACGCCGGTGGTCGCGGGCTCTCGGGCGGCGCTCACGACCGGGATCGGCGTGGCGGGCCGCCGCCTGTCGGCGTTGTCGCGGAACCGGCGCAGCACGTCGCGCTGGCTCGTCGGCATGGAGGAGGTCCCCCGGTGGCTGTTGTGGAACGCCCCGGCGCGGTAGGCCGGCGACTGCTGGACCCGGGCGAGCCGCGCACCCGACGGTCGTCCTCCGAGGGCGTCGTTGACGCCCTTGCCCGCGGCGGCCAGTGCCCCGAGGGCACTGGCCGCACCGGCGGCGATCGCGAGCCTGTTCAGCTTGGTCATCGGTCGATTGTCACCCGGGCCCGGCGGTGGCGTCGCCTGCGCCCACCCCGCGAACGCGCCAGTGACCGCCGGCCTCGGCGGACTCGCGTGCCGCGGCGACGAGCGCGTCGAAGAGCCGGGTGTCCTCGCCGGCCTCGGGGTGCCACTGCACCGCGATGCGGAAGGCCGACGACGGGTCCTCCATCGCCTCGAGCGTGCCGTCCTCGTGCCAGGCGGACGGCCGGTATGCCGTGTCCTCCAACGTCTCCGGCAGCACCGCCTGGTGGTGGTAGGTCGGGACGTCCAGCGGCTCGGTGCCCAGCAGCTCTGCGAGGCGGGTGCCCTCGACGGGCGTCGCGTGGTGCGAGGTGTACTCGCCCGGGCTGGGGAGGTGGGCGTCGTGGCCGACCTCGTCGGGCAGGTGCTGCTGGAGGGCGGCACCCGCCGCGACCGCCATGATCTGCATGCCGCGGCAGATCCCGAGCACCGGCAGGCCGAGCTCGCCCGACACCTTGGCGAGGGAGAGCTCCCACGCGTCGCGGTCGGGCCGGGGGGTCTGCGAGGTCGGGTGCGGCTCGGCGTCGTACCTGCTCGCCTCGACGTCGGCGCCACCCGCGATGACCAGCGCGTCCAGGCGCGAGAGCACCTGCGCCGCCATCGCCTCGTCGGCGTCGTGCCGCGGCGGGAGCACGACGGTCAGCGCCCCGGCCCGCTCGAGGTGGTCCGCATACCGGTGTGGCAGGACCACGCTGTGCTGCTGCACCCACACCGACCGGTCGATGGGCTCGACGTAGGCCGAGACACCGACGACCGGGCGGGGGCGCACGTCGCTCACGTCGGGCACGTCACTCACTCTCGCTCATCCTCAGACCGGTGTCACGTACGCGCCCGAGATGCCGCCGTCGACGAGGAACGTCGAGGCGGTCATGAAGCTCGACTCGTCGGACGCGAGGAACAGCACGGCGTTCGCCATCTCCTCCGGCTCCCCGAAGCGACCCATGGGCACGTGCACGAGGCGCCGGGCGGCCCGCTCGGCGTCCGTGGCGAAGAGCTCCTTCAGCAGGGGCGTGTTGACGGGCCCCGGGCAGAGCGCGTTGACGCGGATGCCGTCGCGCGCGAACTGCACGCCGAGCTCGCGGGTCATCGCGAGGACCCCGCCCTTGGAGGCCGAGTACGAGATCTGCGAGGTCGCCGCGCCCATGACGGCGACGAAGCTCGCGGTGTTGATGATCGACCCCGACTTCTGCGCCAGCATGTACGGCAGGGCTGCCTTGCAGCACAGGTAGACCGAGGTGAGGTTGACCTGCTGCACCCGGAGCCAGGCCTCGAGGTCCGTGTCGAGGATCGAGTCGTCCTCTGGCGGGCTGATGCCCGCGTTGTTGAACGCGACGTCGAGCCGGCCGTAGGTGTCGACGGCGGTGCGGAACAGCCGGTCGACGTCGCCCTTGCTCGCGACGTCGGTGTGCACGTAGAGCCCCCCGACCTCGGCCGCGAGCGCCTCCCCGGCCGCGTCGCTCAGGTCGGCGACCACGACCCGGGCGCCCTCCTCCGCGAACCGCCGCACGGTCGCCAACCCGATGCCGGAGCAGCCGCCGGTGACGACCGCGACCTTGCCCTCGAGCCTGCCTGCCATCGTGTGCTCTCCTATGCCTCGGTGCTGATGAAGACGTTCTTGACCTCGGTGAACGCGTCGAGCGCGTCGGGGCCGAGCTCGCGGCCGAGGCCGCTCGCCTTGAAGCCGCCGAAGGGCGTCGAGTAGCGCACCGAGCTGTGGCTGTTGACCGAGAGGTTCCCGGCCTCGACGCCACGGGCCACGCGGATCGCCCGCCCGACGTCGCGGGTCCAGATCGACCCCGACAGGCCGTATGCCGTGTCGTTGGCCTTGGCGACCGCGTCGGCCTCGTCGTCGAAGGGCATGACGGCGACGACCGGCCCGAACACCTCCTCGCGCCAGACCCGGTCCTCCGTGCCGCTCGGGAGGACGACCGTCGGGGGGTACCACCAGCCGGCGCCCTGGGGTGCGGTGCCGCGGAACGCGACGTCGACCGGCGCGTGACCGGCATCCTCCGCGCCCTCGACGTAGCCGCGCACCGTGTCGCGCTGGCCGGACGAGACGAGCGGACCCATGTCGGTCGCCTCGTCGGCCGGGTCGCCGACGACGACCCCCTTGAGCGCGCCCTCGAAGCGCTCCATGAACGCGTCGAACACGGGGCGCTGCACGAGGATCCGTGTACGCGCACAGCAGTCCTGGCCGGCGTTGTCGAGGAAGCTCATCGGCGCGCTGGAGGCCGCGGTGTCGAGGTCGGCGTCGGCGAAGACGATGTTGGCCGACTTGCCGCCGAGCTCGAGCGTCACCCGCTTGAGCTGGTCGGCGGCCTTGCGCATGATCCCCTGCCCGACGGTGGTCGAGCCGGTGAAGCACACCTTGCGCACGTCGGGGTGCGTCACGAACCGCTCCCCCACGACCGAGCCCTTGCCGGGGAGCACGGTGAGCACTCCCTCGGGGATGCCGGCGTCGAGCGCGAGCTCGCCGAGCCGCATCGCGGTGAGCGGCGTGAGCTCGGCCGGCTTGAGGACCACGGTGTTGCCCGCGGCCAGGGCCGGCGCCATCCCCCAGCCGGCGATCGGCATCGGGAAGTTCCACGGCACGATGACCGACACGACGCCGAGGGGCTCCTTGAACGTCACGTCGAGCCCGCCTGCAACGGGGATCTGACGCCCGAACAGCCGTTCCGGCGCGGCCGAGTAGTAGCGCAGGACCCCGACGACGTTCCCGACCTCCCAGCGCGCGTTGCCGACGGTGTGGCCGGCGTTGGCCACCTCCAGGCGGGCGAGCTCGTCGGTCGCGGCCTCGACGGTGTCGGCGAAGCGGCGCAGCAGCATCGCCCGGTCGGCCGGGGTGACGGCCCGCCAGGCGGGTCCGACCTCGACGGCACGCGCGACCGCGGCATCCGTCTCCTCGACCCCGACGAGGTCGATCGTCGTGACGACCTCCTCGGTCGCGGGGTTGACGACGTCGTGCGTGGTGGTGCTCATGGTCGGTGGGTCACAGCCTCTCGAAGCCGCGGACCCGCTCCCAGTCGGTCACCGCGGCGTTGAAGGCCGCGAGCTCGACGTCCGCGGCGTTGACGTAGTGGTCGACGACGTCGTCGCCGAAGGCCTCGCGGGCGACGGCGCTGCCCGCGAGGAGGTCCCGTGCCTCGGCCAGGGTGGTGGGCACGTGCTCGTAGTCGCCGACGTAGGCGTTCCCCTCGCACACCGGCGGCAGCTCCAGACCCTGCCGGATCCCGTGCAGCCCGCCGGCCATCATCGCGGCGACCGCGAGGTAGGGGTTGACGTCGCCGCCGGGCACCCGGTTCTCGACGCGCAGCCCCGGCCCATGGCCGACGACGCGCAGGCTGCAGGTGCGGTTGTCGCTACCCCAGGCCACCGCGGTCGGCGCGAAGGAACCGGCCGCAAAACGCTTGTAGGAGTTGATGTTCGGGGCATAGAAGTAAGTGAGCTCACGCATCGTCGCGAGCAGCCCGGCCATGAACCGGTCCATCAGCTCACTGCGTCCGCCGTCGCGCTCGTCGTCGGCGAAGACGACCTCGCCGTCGGTGCCCCGCAGCGACAGGTGGATGTGGCACGAGTTGCCCTCGCGCTCGTCGAACTTCGCCATGAAGGTCAGCGACTGGCCGTGCCGGGCGGCGATCTCCTTGGCGCCCGTCTTGTACACCGAGTGGTTGTCGCAGGTGCGCAGCACGTCGTCGAAGAGGAAGCCGATCTCGTGCTGGCCGAGGTTGCACTCCCCCTTGGCCGACTCGACCGTCATGCCCGCCGCGTACATCTCGTTGCGGATCTCGCGCAGCACCGGCTCGACCTTGCTGCCGCCGAGGATCGAGTAGTCGACGTTGTATCGGTTCGCCCCGGTGAGGTCCTGGTAGCGCCGGTCCCAGGCCGACTCGTACGAGTCCTCGAAGAGGATGAACTCGAGCTCGGTGCCGGCGTACGCGGCATACCCGTCGGCCTCCGCCGCCTCGACCTGCCGCCGGAGGATCGAGCGCGGCGACTGCGCGACCTCGCCGGAGCCGTCGAGCCACGTGAGGTCGCTCTGGATCGTCACGGAGGCCGGGTGCCCGGGGGTGCGCCGCAGCGTCGTGAGGTCCATCTCGAAGAACATGTCGCCGTAGCCGCGCTCCCACGAGGAGATCGCGTAGCCGGCGACCGTGTTCATGTCGACGTCGACGGCGAGGAGGTAGTTGCAGCCCTCCGTGCCGTGGTCGAGCACGTGCTCGAGGAAGAAGTGGCCGTGGAGGCGCTTGCCCTGGAGGCGTCCCTGCATGTCGGTGAAGGCCACGATGACCGTGTCGACCTCGCCGGCCAGCACGGCGGCCCGCAGCTGGTCGACGGTCATCCGTGGTGGGCCCCCGGCGTGGATCGCGCTCGGCATGGTGCTCCCCTTCTGTCGCTATCCGATGAGTCCGCGCAGGAGCGCCGACGTCGCGTCGCAGTGCTCCTCCATGGTCGTGCGCGCCGTGTGGGGGTCTCCGCGGAGGATCGCCTCGACGATGGCGTCGTGCTGCTCGTGGGAGTGCTCGATGTTGGTGCGCAGGACGGGGATCGCGCCGAGCAGCTCACCGAGCGCGGCCTGCGCCCGGGTCACGGCCTCGACGACCATCGGCGACCCGGTGACGGTCGCGATCGCCAGGTGGAGGCGGGAGTCGGCGATGCGGTGGTCGGCCAGGTCGGCGGCTCGCACGGCGCGGAGGGACTCCACGAGCCAGTCCCGCTGGTCACGCGACAGCTGGCGGGTCGCCGCGAGCCGGGCCGCACCGGGTTCGACGATGCGGCGGAAGTCGAGCGCGTCCTCGAGGGCGGCGCCCCGGCGGATGCCGGTGGCTCCGTCACGGTCGGCGCCGTGACCGGCATCCGTCACGACCGTCCCGCCCCCGCGGCCGCGCCGGGTCGTGACCAGGCCGGAGTCGCGCAACGCCGCGATCGCCTCGCGCAGCGTGTTGCGCGAGACGCCGAGCCGCTCGGCGAGGTCGCGCTCCGGCGGCAGCTGCTCGCCCACGACGAAGACCCCGAGCCGGATGGCCGTGGCGAGCTGCTCGACGGTCGTCTCGAAGACGTTGCCGACGGCGGGACGCAGCACGGCATCCGGCAGCCGGGTGGGCTGCGGCGGGGACGGCTCCGGTGTCACGGGAGCGAGTATGCCGTGGAATGGTCCGTCAGTGAACCTTTAGTGGTCAGGCGAGTCGCGTCAGCCAGCCGTGGGTGTCCTCGGAGCGGCCGTACTGCACGTCGAGGAGCGCGTTGCGGATGGCGTGGGTGACTTCGCCCCCGGCCTCGCCGGCGGTCGACGGGGATGAGCCGCCCTCCCAGCGCAGCTCGCCGACGGGGGTGACGACGGCCGCCGTGCCGCACGCGAAGATCTCGCGGATCTCCCCGCTCGCGACCCCGTCCTTCCACTCCTCGATGGGGATGCGGCGCTCCTCGGGCTCCAGGCCGAGCTCCTTGGCCAGCTCGAGGATGGAGGACCGCGTGACGCCCTCGAGGATCGAGCCGGTGAGCTCGGGGGTGACGAGGCGGTTGTCGCGCGTGACGAAGAAGAGGTTCATCCCGCCGAGCTCCTCGATGTACGTCTGCGTCGAGGAGTCGAGGAAGACGGCCTGGTCGCAGCCGTGCTCGATGCCCTCGAGCTGGCCGGCGAGCGAGGATGCGTAGTTGCCACCGGTCTTGGCGGCGCCCGTGCCCCCGGCGCCGGCGCGGGCGTAGTGCTGGGAGATCCACAGGGTGACCGGCTTCAGGCCCCCGGCGAAGTAGGCGCCGGCCGGCGAGGCGATGAGGCAGTAGGTCACCTCGTCCGCGGGGCGCACGCCGAGGAAGGCCTCGGACGCGAAGGAGAACGGCCGCAGGTAGAGGCTCGTCTCGCCGGTGCCGGCCGGCGGCACCCACGGCTCGTCCACCTCGAGGAGGGCGCGCAGCGAGGCGACGAAGTCGTCGGTCGACAGCTCGGGGAGCGCGAGGCGCCGGGCGCTGCGCTGCATCCGCTCGGCATTCGCCTCGGGGCGGAACGACCAGACCGACCCGTCGGCGTGGCGGTAGGCCTTGAGGCCCTCGAAGATCTCCTGGGCGTAGTGCAGCACCGCCGCGCTCGGCATGAGCTGGATGGGGCCGTAGGGCTCGACCCGGCCGTCGCCCCAGCCGCCGTCCTTGGTCCACACGGCCCGCACCATGTGGTCGGTGAAGTGGACGCCGAACCCCGGGTTGGCGTGGATCTCGGCACGACGCTCGTCGCTCGCCGGGGACGGGTGGCGGTGGAGGTCGAAGGTCAGGCTCATGGGACTCGCGGGTCCTTTCCTCGGGGAGCGTCGGTGCTACCCCGTGAGGTTACCGTTCCCAACTTTCCCGCCCGATCCCGGAACATTCAGGTCAGCACCTCTTCCGAAGGGGTGCTGACCTGAAGGTTGCCGCATGGGGCGGGAAAGTCGGGACCCGGGGGCCGGGGGGCGGATGCCGGGGGCGGGCTGCGGGGTCAGAGGCGGGCGGCGATGGCGTCGCCGACGGCGGTCGTCGAGCGCGGCGCGGTGCCCCGATCGGCGAGGTCGGCGGCCACCGCCCGCTCCACCCGCTCGGCCTCGTCCGTGCGACCGAGGTGGGCGAGCAGCATCCCGACCGAGAGGATCGTCGCCGTGGGGTCGGCCTTGCCCTGGCCGGCGATGTCGGGCGCCGAGCCGTGCACCGGCTCGAACATGCTCGGGTACCGGCCCTCGGGGTTGATGTTGCCGCTGGCGGCGAGCCCGATGCCGCCCGCGATGGCCGCGGCGATGTCGGTGATGATGTCGCCGAACAGGTTGTCGGTGACGATGACGTCGAAGCGGCCCGGGTCGGTCGCGAGGAAGATCGTCGCGGCGTCGACGTGCTGGTAGGCGGTCTCGACGTCGGGGAACTCGGCGCCGACCTCGTCCACCGTGCGCCGCCACAGGTGGCCGGCGTGGGTGAGGACGTTGTGCTTGTGGACGAGCGTGAGGTGCCGGCGGGGTCGGGCCAGGGCTCGGGCGAAGGCGTCCCGTACGACGCGCTCGACGCCGAAGCGGGTGTTGACGCTCACCTCCGTCGCGATCTCGTTCGGGGTGCCGGTGCGCAGCGAGCCGCCGTTGCCGACGTAGGGACCCTCCGTCCCCTCGCGCACGACGACGAAGTCGATGCCGCCGGGAGCGACCCGCTCCACGGCGAGCGGGCTCTCGACCCCGGGGTAGAGCTTCGCGGGACGCAGGTTGACGTAGTGCTCGAGGGCGAACCGCAGGGGCAGCAGCACGCCGCGCTCGAGCACCCCGCTCGGGACGGTCGGGTCGCCGATCGCGCCGAGCAGGATCGCGTCGTGGGCCCTGACCTCGTCGAGCACCGACTCGGGCAGGGTCTCGCCCGTGGCGTGCCAGCGCCGCGCGCCGAGGTCGTACTCGGTCGTGGAGACCTTCGGGCCGGACTCCCCCGTCACGGCCTCGAGCACCTTGAGCCCCTCCGCCACGACCTCCGGACCGATGCCGTCGCCGCCGATGACGGCGATGTCGAGGGTCTGCCTGTCGGTCGCGCTCATGCTCTCCAGCCTAGGGATGCGTATCGGGATGCGGACGGCCGTCCCAGCCTCTGGATCAGGCGGGACGGCCGTGCCGAGGGGACGACGACTGCTCAGTCGTCCGAGTGCCCCTGGTCGCGCAGGTCCATCGACTCCTGGAGGGCCTGGCGGGCCAGGGTGGCCTCGTCCAGCGTGCTGTTCTCGTTCATGGGGGTCTCGCTTCCGCGGCCGGGCGGCCGCTCGTCAGGTCGGGTGGGGTTCGGTGCTCGAGCCGACGGTCCTGCCGGCGAGCGGTCAGCGGCGTCGCGGGGTCTCCGCGGCGAGGGAGCTGACTACCGGACCTCGCCGCGGCTCGGAATGAGGAGGCGTACCTCGAGCCGCTGCATGCTTCGACGGTACGTGGACGTCCTAGTACCCGTCGATCCCCTTCCACCATCCGGACGCCGCACCGACGGGACGCGGGCCGCGGCGCGACGTCGGCCACGGATTCCGGCACCGGATGCCGTGCGCCGGCGAGGATTCCGTGGACTCCCGCCCCGGCCGCTTCACCAGACGGGCGCGTGGGTACTGGTGGCCGCAGGGAGGGTCACACGTGCGCATCCGCTACCTGCTGCTCAACGCCTACGGCGGCGGCGGCACCATCCGCACCACGCTGTCGATGGCGAGCCTGCTCGCCGAGCGCGGCCACGACGTCGAGGTCGCGAGCCTCGTGCAGCGGCGGCTCACACCGCGGTTCCCCCTGTCGCCGAAGGTCCGCCTGGTGTCCCTGACGAGCCCGTTCCAGCCCGTCCGCGCGGTGACCCGGGCTGCCCTGTGGCGCACCAGCAGCCGGCTGGCCCACCCCAACGACCGGCTCGGGAGGCACCTGACCCGCGCCCACGACCACTGGCTGCGCCGCTACGTCGCCGCCCAGGACGACTGCGTCGTCGTCGGCACCCGCATGACCCTCAACCTCGCCCTCGCCGACCTGCGCACCGACCGCCAGGTCGCCGTGGCCCAGGAGCACAACCACCTCGCGAAGGCCGAGGCGGTGCGGACCTCCTACGCCGCCGCGTACCCGCGCCTGGACGCCGTCGTCGTGCTCACCGAGGGCGACGCGGCGGCGTACCGCACCCTGCTCGACGGCGCGTGCCGGGTCGAGGTCGTCCCCAACGCGCTGCCGCACGGCATCCCGCTGCGCCGCTCACGCCTCTCCCAGCCGGTCGCCGTGTCCGCCGGGTCACTGATCCGGCGCAAGGGGTTCGACCTCCTCGTCGACGCCTGGGCGCCCATCGCCGACGAGCACCCCGAGTGGCGGCTGCGCGTCCACGGCGTCGGTGACCAGGCCGACGAGCTGGCCGCGCGGGTCGACCACCTCGGGCTCACCTCGACCGTGTCGTTCCCGGGGTTCGCGCGCGACCTCGCGGGCGAGCTCGACGCCGCCTCGCTGTTCGTGCTCCCCTCGCGTCGGGAGGGGATGCCGATGGTCCTCATCGAGGCGATGGCCGCCGGTCTGCCCGTCGTCGCGTTCGACTGCCCCACCGGGCCGGCGGACCTGCTCGACGGTGGGCGGTTCGGTGTCCTCGTGCCCGCGGGGGACGTCGCCGCGCTGGCCGACGGCATCCGACGGGTCGTCTCCGACGAGGAGGAACGGCGACGACTGGCGGACGCCGCAGCGGCGCGGGCCCGGGACTTCGACCCCCAGGAGACGGCGAGCAGGTGGGAGTCGCTCTTCGCCGGGCTCGCCGACGAACGAGGCCTGTCCGTCGGCCGTGCCGCCACGGTCGGTCGGCCCGGTGGACCCTGACGGCCGCCCGGGGGCGTCGAACCGAGCTCGACGCCCGGGACGTCAGACGAGGTCGACGACCCGCACGGTCTCGGCGCCGATCTCCTTCTCGATCGCGGTGATGACGTCGGACGGGATCGCGCTGTCGACCGTGAGGGCGACGAGCGCCTTGCCGTGCTCGTCGTCGCGCGAGACCTGCATGCCCGCGATGTTGACGTCGGCGTCGCCGAGCAGGCGGCCGACCGCGCCGATGACGCCGGGGCGGTCGACGTAGGTGAAGAACGCCATGTGGACAGACAGCGGGATCTCGAGGTCGTAGCCGTTGACGCCGATGACCTTCTGCACGAGCTTGGGCCCGGTGAGCGTGCCCGAGACCGACACCGCGGTGCCGTCGGCGAGGGTGCCGTGGAGCGTCGTGGTGTTGCGGAAGTCCTCGGCGGCCTCGTTGGTGAGCAGGCGCGACTCGCAGCCGCGCTCCTTGGCGAGGAGCGGCGCGTTGACGTAGGTCACCGGGTCCTCGGTGACGTCGGTGAACAGGCCCTTGAGGGCGGCGAGCTCCCAGATCGACACGTCGTGCTGGGTGATCTCGCCCCGCACGTCGACGTCGAGCTGGACCGGCACCGAGCCGGCGAAGGCGGTGAACACCCGGCCGAGCTTCTCGACGAGGTCGATGCCGGGGCGCACCTCCTCGTCCACCGCGCCGCCGGAGACGTTGACGGCATCCGGCACGAGGTCCCCGCCGAGCGCGAGGCGCACCGACTTCGCCACGGCGACACCGGCCTTCTCCTGGGCCTCGTCGGTCGAGGCGCCGAGGTGGGGCGTCACGACGACCGACTCGTGGGCGAAGAGGGGGCTGTCGGTGCAGGGCTCCTTGGCGAACACGTCGAGGCCGGCTCCCGCGACACGACCTTCGGCGATGGCGTCGGCGAGGGCCTCCTCGTCGAGGACGCCACCGCGGGCGGCGTTGATGACGCGCACGGTCGGCTTGACCTTGGTCAGCGCCTCCTTGCCGATGAGGCCGATCGTCTCGGGGGTCTTCGGCAGGTGGATCGTGATGAAGTCGCTCTCGGCGAGCAGCTCGTCGAGGGTGACGAGGCGGGCGCCGAGCTGGCCGGCGCGCTGCACCGAGACGTAGGGGTCGTAGGCGAGGATCTCGACACCGAAGCCCTTGAGCCGCTCGGCGACGAGCTGGCCGATGCGGCCGAAGCCGACGATGCCGACCTTCTTCTCGAGCAGCTCGACGCCGCCGTACTTGCTGCGCTTCCAGGCGCCGTTCTTGAGGGCCTCGTTGGCGGGGGCGATGTTGCGGGCGCTGGCCAGGAGCAGGCCGACGGCGAGCTCGGCGGCGGAGGTGATGTTCGAGGTGGGGGCGTTGACGACCATGACGCCGGCCTTGGTCGCCGCCTCGACGTCGACGTTGTCGAGGCCGACCCCCGCACGGGCGATGACCTTGAGGTTCTTCGCGGCACCGATGGCCTCGGCGTCCATCTTCGTGGCGGAGCGGATGAGCACCGCGTCGACGTCGGCGAGGGCCGGGAGGAGCAGGTCGCGGTCGGACCCGTCGGTCTGGCGGACCTCGAAGTCCGGTCCGAGGGCGTCGATGGTCGCGGGTGAGAGCTCCTCGGCGATGAGGACGACGGGCTTGGTCACGAACGGTCCCTCTTTCGGTGCTGCGATCGGTCACGGCCGGTCGGCCGGATGCCGGTGCCCGGGTGGGCGGCGCCCGTCACCACTGGCGGTGCGAGCGCTCCGGCACGCCGCTGGGCCGGGACCTCCATGATAGGTCGGTGCCAGCATGTGGACTCCGGTGACCACGATGTGACCACGCGTCAGCCGGCGTCGGACGGAGCCCTCTCGAGGCGGCGCGACACCAGCACGATGCCCGCGACGACGGCGAGGGCGACCAGCGCCCACCACCAGTCGACCTCGCCGAGCCAGGCGTCGACCACCGTGAACCCGACGGTCGTGTAGACGAGCGACCAGAGCAGGGCCCCGAGGGTGACGGCGGGCAGGAACCGGCGCTGCGGCATCCGGAGCATGCCGGCGGAGGCGTTGATGGCGGTCTGCACCCCGACGGTGAGGAAGCCGAGCGTCACGGCGGGGGCCCCGAAGCGGCGCACCCAGCCCTCGGCGCGCCGCACCCCGGGCCGGTCGAGCTGGTCGGACCACCGCGAGCGGCTGCCGCCCGCGCGCACCCCGCGGCCCACCCAGTACGTCGCCGTCCCCCGCACGAACGCCCCGAGCCACAGCACGACGAAGACCACCCACACGGGCCAGTCGTCGACGCGCGCCTCCACACGACGATCGTAGGCGTCGGGTCCTCGACACCCGCCGAGGCCCCGACTCCGTGCGACCTCCCCACTGTTCTGGTGGCCGGACGCGCCGGAACCGTGCAGAACTCGCACGAGGTCGGAACGACGGCGGATGCCGCGGGCCACCCGGAGAGGCGGGCCCACGGCATCCGTGGTGGTGCTGAGACAGGCGGGCGAGGGTCAGCGCGCGGCGGAGCCCTCGACGTAGTCCTGGTCGCGGTCGGAGTCGACCCAGGCCATGAGCTTGCGCAGGTCGCGGCCGGTGGCCTCGATGGGGTGGGCGGCACCCCGGTCGCGCAGGGCCTTGAACTCGGGGGCGCCGGCGTCCTGGTCGTCGATGAACCGCTGGGCGAACGCGCCGTTCTGGATGTCGGCGAGCACGGCCTTCATGTTCTCCTTGACGTGCGGGTCGATGACGCGCGGACCCGAGACGTAGTCGCCGTACTCCGCGGTGTCGGAGACCGACCAGCGCTGCTTGGCGATGCCGCCCTCGATCATGAGGTCGACGATGAGCTTGAGCTCGTGGAGGCACTCGAAGTAGGCGACCTCGGGCTGGTAGCCCGCCTCGACGAGGGTCTCGAAGCCGTACATGACGAGCTGCGAGGCGCCACCGCAGAGCACGGCCTGCTCGCCGAAGAGGTCGGTCTCGGTCTCCTCGGTGAAGGTGGTGCCGATGCCGCCCGCGCGCAGGCCGCCGATCGCCTTGCCGTAGGACTTCGCGAGGTCCCAGGCGCTGCCGGAGGCGTCCTGCTCGACGGCGAGGAGCACCGGGACGCCGCGGCCGTCGACGTACTCGCGACGGACGATGTGGCCGGGCCCCTTGGGGGCGACCATGAGGACGTCCGAGCCCGCCGGCGGCTGGATGTACCCGAAGCGGATGTTGAAGCCGTGGCCGAAGAGCAGCGCCGCGCCCTCCTTGAGGTTCGGGGCGATGTGCTCGGCGTAGACGCCGCGCTGCACCTGGTCGGGCGTCAGGATGACGACGACGTCGGCCTCCCTCACGGCATCCGCCACGTCGAGCACGCGCAGGCCCTCGGCCTCGGCCTTGGGTCGCGACCTCGACCCCTCGGCGAGCCCGACGCGCACGTCGACCCCGGAGTCGCGCAGGTTGAGCGCGTGGGCGTGGCCCTGGCTGCCGTAGCCGATGACCGCGACCTTGCGGTCCTGGATGACGGCAAGGTCGGCGTCGTCGTCGTAGAACATCTCGGCCATCGTGTCGGCCTCTCCTTCGGGGTGGTGGTGCTTTTCGTCGGACTGTATGCCGTGCGCCGGGCGGCGTGCGGCGTGGTCTCGGCTCGCGGCGGGCGCCTGCTCAGGCGCTGCGCAGCGACCGGTCGGTGATGGATCGGGCCCCGCGGCCGATGGCGACGATCCCCGACTGGACGAGCTCCTTGACGCCGTAGGGCTCGAGGACCTCGAGGAGTGCGCTCAGCTTCTCGGTGGTGCCGGTGGCCTCGATGGTCAGCGAGTCGGTGGCGACGTCGACGATCTTGGCGCGGAACATCTGCACCATCTCCAGGACCTGGCTGCGGGTCCCCGCGTCGGCGCGCACCTTGATGAGCATGACCTGGCGCTGCACGGCCGAGGTCGGCTCGAGCTCGACGACCTTGAGCACCTCGACGAGCTTGTTGAGCTGCTTGGTCACCTGCTCGAGCGGGAGGTCCTCGACGTCGACGACGACGGTCATCCGCGAGATGTCGGCGTACTCGGTCTCCCCCACGGCGAGGGAGTCGATGTTGAAGCCCCGGCGCGAGAACAGCGCGGCGATCCGGGCGAGGACGCCCGGCTTGTTCTCGACCAGGACGGACAGGGTGTGCTTGGACATGGTGTGTGTCTCCTCGTCTCGGTCAGCGGCCGTCGTGGTCGGCGTCGGTGGCCTGCTCGACGGCCTCGGACTCCTCGCGGTCCCACTGGGGCGCGGTGTCGCGGGCGACCTGGATCAGGTCGTTGCTCACGCCCGCGGGGACCATCGGCCACACCATGGCGTCGCGGTGCACGACGAAGTCGACGACGACGGGCCGGTCGTGGATCTCCATCGCCGCGTGGATCGTGGCGTCGACGTCCTCGGGCCGCTCGCAGCGGAGCCCGGCGCAGCCGTACGCCTCGGCGAGCTTGACGAAGTCGGGCACCCGGGAGCCGACCGACGTGTGCAGGTCGGTGTTGGAGTAGCGCTCGTTGTAGAACAGCGTCTGCCACTGGCGGACCATGCCGAGCGAGCTGTTGTTGATGATCGCGACCTTGATCGGGATGTTGTTGATGACGCAGGTCGCGAGCTCCTGGTTGGTCATCTGGAAGCAGCCGTCGCCGTCGATCGCCCACACCGTGCGGTCGGGCTGGCCGACCTGGGCGCCCATGGCGGCCGGCACGGCGTACCCCATCGTCCCGAGCCCGCCGGAGTTCAGCCAGGCGTTGGGGCGCTCGTACTGGACGAACTGCGCCGCCCACATCTGGTGCTGGCCGACGCCGGCGACGTAGCAGGCCTCCGGCCCGGCGATCGCGCTGAGCCGCTCGAGGACGTACTGCGGTGCGAGGGTGCCACCCTCGGGCACGTTGTAGCCGAGCGGGAAGGCTTCCTTCCACCCCGCGACGCGCTCGCGCCACTCGGTGTAGTCCCCGCCGCGCCCGGCGTCGATGTCGGCGTCGATGGCCTCGATGAGGTCGGCGATGACCGCCTTGCAGTCCCCCACGATCGGCACGTCGGCCTTGCGGTTCTTGCTGATCTCGGCCGGGTCGATGTCGGCGTGGATCACCTTGGCGTCGGGGGCGAAGGTCTTCAGCTGGCCGGTCACCCGGTCGTCGAAGCGGGCGCCGAGGGCGATGAGGAGGTCGGCCTTCTGGAGGCCGGTGACCGCCGAGACCGAGCCGTGCATGCCCGGCATCCCGAGATGGAGGGGGTGGCTGTCGGGCAGTGTGCCCCGGGCCATGAGGGTCGTGACCACCGGGATCCGGCTCAGCTCGACGAGGCGGCGCAGCTCCTCGCTCGCGCCGGCCCGGACGACACCGCCGCCGACGTAGAGCACGGGTCGCTCGGCCTCGGCGATGAGCCGTGCGGCCTCGCGGATCTGCTTGCTGTGCGGGCGGGTCACCGGTCGGTAGCCGGGCAGCTCGATGCGCGGCGGCCACGAGAAGGTCGTGCGCGCCTGGAGGGCGTCCTTGGCGATGTCGACGAGCACCGGGCCGGGGCGGCCGGTCGAGGCGATGTGGAACGCCTCGGCGATGACGCGGGGGATGTCGTCGGCGTTCGTGACGAGGTAGTTGTGCTTCGTGATCGGCATCGTGATGCCGCGGATGTCGGCCTCCTGGAAGGCGTCCGTGCCGATGGCGGCCGAGCTGACCTGGCCGGTGATCGCGACGATCGGCACCGAGTCCATGTGGGCGTCCGCGAGCGGCGTCACGAGGTTCGTCGCGCCGGGGCCCGAGGTCGCCATGCAGACCCCCACGCGGCCGGTCGCCGCGGCGTAGCCCTCGGCGGCGTGGCCGGCGCCCTGCTCGTGGCGCACGAGGATGTGGCGCACCTTGACCGAGTCGAGGAGCGGGTCGTAGGCGGGGAGGATCGCGCCGCCGGGGATGCCGAACACGGTGTCGACGTCCATGGCCTCGAGGGAGAGGACGAGGCTCTGCGCACCGGTCACCTCGATCGGCGTCCTGGCCCGGGCCTGCTGCGCCACCTGCGCCGGGCTCGGGGTGCTGGGGGGCACGGGGGCAACCGGGGTCGCCGGCCTCGCTTCGCTCACTGCCGTTCACCGCTCTCTGGGGGTCTCGCCGCTGCTCGCGGCCGTCGTCCGTGCACAAAAAAACCCTCCAGTCCCGTGACGGGACGACGGAGGGAGCGCGTCTGGTCGTTCTCGGTCAGACGCGCCGGGAAAGTACGAGGACTCGGGCCACGGCCTCACTCTCCCCCCGCCCGTGGGACGTGTCAACCGGCGAGACAGGCGGTCCCACGATCCGGGACCGTGAGGTCGCTCACCCGGGACCGGTGACCGCTCCCGGCGCCCCCACTGGCCGGCGACCACCTCCGCTAGCCTCGCCGCGAGCCCTTCGTCGACGGGCCGCCGCGATCACCCCGGGAGCACGCATGACCACCGAGGCCACCGTCGTCTTCGTCGCCGTCGTCGGGCTGCGGTTCCTGGTCCCGCTGCTCATCCCGAGGTTCCCGCTGCCCGCGGTGTTCGCGTGCCTCGTCCTCGACGGCATCGACCAGACGATCTTCCAGACCTTCGGCTTCGACCCGCCCGGGTACCAGAACTACGACAAGGCGATGGACCTCTACTACCTCGCCATCGCGTTCCTGTCGTCGCTGCAGAACTGGACGCACTCCTACGCGGTCAGCATCTCCCGGTTCCTCTTCTTCTACCGGATGGTCGGCGTCATGGCGTTCGAGCTGACCGGCGAGCGGACGCTGCTGCTGGTCTTCCCGAACACCTTCGAGTACTTCTTCATCGCCTACGAGGTCGTCCGGCTGCGCTGGGACCCCCGCCGGTTCGGCCGCCGCTTCTGGCTGCTCACGGCGGCGGCGATCTGGATCTTCGTCAAGCTGCCCCAGGAGTACTGGATCCACGTGGCCCAGCTCGACTTCACCGACACGTGGAAGAACGTCGCCTGGTTCGCCCCGCTCATCGTGACCGCCGTGCTCGTCGGCCTGGCCGTCCTCTGGTTCGTCGTGCGCCCCCGCCTCCTGGTGCCCGACTGGACGTGGCGCGTCGCCGCCGACCCGCTGCCCGAGGAGATGGACACCGCCGCCGAGCGCGACGCGTGGACCGCCGCGAACGTCCGGGTGTGGTCGTGGATGACCCTGGAGAAGGTCGTGCTCATCGGGCTGCTGTCGACGATCTACGCGCGCATCCTTCCCGGCCTCGAGGTGTCCGACCTGCGGATGTTCCTCGGTATCGCGGCCTACGTCGTCGTCAACGCCGCCATCTCGATCGCCTTCGCGCGACGGTCCGGGACCCGCGAGGGACTCGCTGCCGACTTCGGTGTTCGCGTCGTGGTCAACTTCGGGCTGGTGCTGCTGGCCCGGCTCCTCCTCGGCGGCAACGCCCTGGACACGTCCGCCACGCTCTTCTTCGTGCTCCTGCTCTCGCTGCTCGTCACGATGCACGACCGGTTCGCGCCGGTCGCCGCGGTGCGGACCGAGCACGACCACACCGACCCGGCACCGGCTGCCCGCGTCACCACCTGAGCGGAGGCCTCACATCTGCGAGTGGGCCAGCTGCGCGAGCACCTCCGGCGAGCGGTGGTCGAGCCGACGTCCCCCGAGCACGACGCCCGCAGCGAGCAGGCCCAGGCCGTAGACCGTGCCGACCACGAGCGTGACCCAGCGACCCGTCGGGCTCGCGGACGTGAGCACCGCGGCCACCACGACCGGCAGGGTGAGCAGCATCGGCCCGACGAACGAGACGATCGCCGTCAGGCAGCCCTGCGCCGCGCCACCCGACGTCGCGGCGAACGGGTTGCCACCGGTGCGGGGCGCGGTGCCGGGCAGCACCGCGCCGACGGCGACGGCGAGGCCGAGGCTGGACAGGAACGCGACGACGACGACCGTGAGCCACGGCAGGGGCTGGCGGACGACCCCGATGGCGACGGCCACGACGAACGTCAGCGCGACGACGGGCCCGAAGACGAGCACCGAGGCGAGGGCGCGGCCGAGCCGGTCCTCCCACCCCTTGACGCCGACCGCGACGTGCAGCCACCACGCGGGCCCGTCGAAGGCGAGGTCGTTCATGAGGGTCAGCCCCGCGAACACTGCGAGCGTCACGATCCCGACGCCGGCGAGGCCCGGCGTGTCGGTGACCACCGCCTGCGTGATGAAGAAGACGGGCAACACCGCGGTGCGCAGGGCGATGCCGACGAGCCGGCTGTCGCGGTACCACGCACGCACCCGTCGAGCCGCGATGGTGGCCGTCGGAGAGGTGCCGAGCAGGGCCGGCAGGAACCGCCCCGCCCCGATCCGCTGACCGCCCGAGCTCGTGAGCGGGGAGGTGAGCGACCGCCCCAGGGCGCGCACCCACACGGCCCACAGGAGGGCGATGAACCCGACCGCGAGCACGAGGTGCGCGGCGGCGCTCCCCCACCGCCCGGTGGCGACGTCGAACGGCAGCCCCCAGGCCCAGCCGACCGGGGTCCACGACGCCACCTGTGCCGACCGGGTGGCGTCGAACGTCGCGAGGCTCGGCGCGAGCGAGCCCGTCGCGAGGAGCAGGTTGAGGCCGAGCGGCAGCAGCGTGACGAGCGAGACGACGACGGCCCCCAGCAGGCGCCCGCCCCGGGTCGTCATGACGCGCGCGAGCGCGCTCGTCACCGCTCGCGACAGCAGCACCGCGGTGAGCACCCCGAGCACCGCCGCCACGAGGGCGGCCAGGGCGGCGGCAGGCTCGGCGAGCCACGCCCCCACCTGAGCCAGGGCCAGTCCGATGAGCATGACGGCGGGGATGCCGGTGAGCGCCGCCGCGAGCAGCCCCCGGGCGAGCTCGGGTGCCCGCAGGGGCAGCACGGCGAAGCGCGCCGGGTCGAGCGTCGCGTCGACGCCGGTCGCGACGAGGCTGAGCACGGCCCACATGAGGGTGACCACCGTGAACAGCGGCACGGTGAGCGCGACGACGCGCAGCGGACGCCCGGCGAGGAGCAGCAGCCCCGGGCCGAGGACGGCCAGCACCGCGAGCGCGGCGAGGCCCCCGACGACCGAGGAGACGAGGTGCAGCGGACTGCGGGTCATCGCGGTGCGCCACATCGCGAGGCGCAGGCGCACGACGAGACCGACGACGGCATCCGGCCTGCCGGACGGGGGCGTCGCGGCGGACGGGGGCGTCGCGGCGGCCGTCAGCCCAGCCACGACAGCCCGTCGCCGGCGGCGTCCGACGCCCCGACGAGCTCGAGGAAGCGCTCGTGGAGGGAGCCGCCGCGGGTGAGCCCGCCGATGGTGTCCTCGGCGAGCACGCGCCCGCCGGCGATGACGGCCACGCGGTCGCACAGGCCCTCGACGAGCTCCATGACGTGGCTCGACATCACGACGGTGCCGCCGGTCGCGACGTAGCGCCGCAGGATCGTGCGGATCGTCTGCCCGGACACCGGGTCGACCGCCTCGAACGGCTCGTCGAGGACGAGGAGGCGCGGGGCGTGGATGAGCGCGGCGGCCAGGCTGATCTTCTTGACCATGCCGGCGGAGTAGTCGGCGACGACGGTGCGGGCGTCGTCGGCGAGGTCGAGCACGAGCAGCAGCTCGTCGGCGCGCTGCTCGGTGACGTCACGCGGCATCCGGCGCAGCGCGCCCACGTAGGTGAGCAGCTCACGCCCGGAGAGCTGCTCGAACAGGCGCATGCCGTCGGGTGCGACGCCCATGACCGCCTTGGCGGTGGCGGGGTCGCGCCAGACGTCGTGCCCGAGCACGCGGGCGGTGCCGCCGTCGGGGCGCAGGAGGCCCGTCGCCATCGACAGCGTCGTCGTCTTGCCGGCGCCGTTGGGGCCGACGAGGCCGTAGAGCGACCCGCGCGGCACGGCGAGGGACAGCTCGTGGACGACCCGTCGTCCCCTGAACTCCTTGACGAGGCCGAGCAGCTCGAGCGCCGGCCCCTCCATCCCGGGCTCAGTCACACACGGCGCCCTGGCTGGCGCTGCCGACGAGCCGGCGGTACTTCGCGAGGACACCACGGGTGTACTTCGGTGCCGGGTGGGTGACCGGATCGGCCCGGCGGCGGGCCATCTCCTCGTCGTCGACGAGGAGGTCGAGGCGACCCTGCGCCACGTCCAGGCGGATGCCGTCGCCGTCACGGACGTAGGCGATGGGCCCCTCGTCGACCGCCTCGGGCGCGACGTGCCCGACGCACAGGCCGGTCGTGCCGCCGGAGAAGCGGCCGTCGGTGAGGAGGAGGACGTCCTTGCCGAGCCCGGCGCCCTTGATGGCGCCCGTGACGGCGAGCATCTCGCGCATGCCGGGGCCGCCCTTGGGCCCCTCGTAGCGGATGACGACGACGTCGCCCGCGGTGAGGGTGCCGTCCTCGACGGCGTCCATCGCGGCGCGCTCGCCGTCGAAGACGCGGGCGGTGCCCTCGAAGACGTCCGAGTCGAAGCCGGCGGACTTCACGACCGCGCCGTCGGGGGCGAGCGAGCCGTTGAGGATCGTGATGCCGCCGGTCGCGTGGATCGGCTTGCCCATCGCGCGCACGACCTTGCCGTCGACGTCGGGGGGTGCGATGCGGGCGAGGTTGTCGGCCATCGTCTTGCCGGTGACGGTGAGGCAGTCCCCGTGCAGGAGACCGGCATCCAGCAGTGCGCGCATCACGACGGGGACACCTCCGACCCGGTCGACGTCGGTCATCACGTACGCGCCGAACGGCTTGACGTCGGCGAGGTGCGGCACGCGCCGGCCGATCCGCGCGAAGTCGGCGAGGGTGAGGTCGACCTCGGCCTCGTGCGCGATGGCGAGCAGGTGGAGGACGGCGTTCGTGGAGCCGCCGAAGGCCATGACGACGGCGATCGCGTTCTCGAACGCCTCCTTCGTCATGATGTCGCGGGCGGTGATGCCCTGGCGCAGCAGCTCGACGACCGCCTCGCCCGACTTGCGGGCGAACCCGTCGCGGCGGCGGTCGGTGGCGGGGGGCGCGGCGGAGCCGGGCAGCGACATGCCGATCGCCTCGGCGACCGAGGCCATCGTGTTGGCGGTGTACATGCCGCCGCAGGCGCCCTCGCCGGGGCAGATCGCCCGCTCGATGGCGTCGACGTCCTCGCGCGTCATCAGGCCCGCGGCACAGGCACCCACGGCCTCGAACGCGTCGATGATCGTCACCGTGCGCTCGCTGCCGTCGGACATCTTCGCGATGCCGGGGAGAATCGAGCCGGCGTAGAGGAAGACCGACGACAGGTCGAGGCGCGCGGCGGCCATGAGCATGCCCGGCAGCGACTTGTCGCAGCCGGCGAGGAGCACCGAGCCGTCGAGGCGCTCGGCGTTCATGACGGTCTCGACCGAGTCGGCGATGACCTCGCGGCTCACGAGCGAGAAGTGCATCCCCTCGTGGCCCATCGAGATGCCGTCGCTCACCGAGATCGTCCCGAACTCGAGCGGGTAGCCCCCGGCGGCGTGGACGCCGTCCTTGGCGGCCTTCGCGAGCCGGTCGAGGGAGAGGTTGCAGGGCGTGATCTCGTTCCACGAGCTCGCGACACCGATCTGGGGCTTGGCGAAGTCGTCGTCCCCGAGGCCCACGGCGCGCAGCATCCCCCGGGCGGCGGTCTTCTCGAGGCCGTCGGTGACGTCGCGGCTGCGGGGCTTGATGTCGGGCGACCTCTTCATGCCGCCCATCCTAGGTACGGGGTGTGCTCGCCGTCCGGGTGTCCCGTGGGCCGGCCGCCGACGATGACCGCGTCCTCGTCGGGCGCTACCGGTCGGGCCCGTCCGGCACGTCAAGGACGTCCGGCGCGGGGTCGGCATCCCCGACGGGGACGACGAAGGACTCCAGGCGGCGGATCGAGCCGCCCCGGAAGGTGAAGACGTCGCAGAACGCGACGACGAGCGGGGGGCCGTCGCGCCGCCGGGACCGCACCGACCCGATCGCGACCACGGTGTGGTGGTCCTCCACGAGCCTGTCGGTCGAGATGACCGGCCGTTCCTCGAACTCGGGCGGGACGATCTCTGCCGCGAACGCCTCGCGACCGCGCAGGTGCCGGTGCCCGTAGATGTCCCACCGGACGTCGTCGGTGAGGCACGCGAGCACGGCCTCCCTGTCACTGCGTGCGAACGCCTCCAGGTAGCGGCGCACGACGGCCTTCTGCAGGCTCACGGCATCACCTCCCGACCGTCCTCACGGTACCGGCGACCGGTGGAGGCCGGTCCGCTCACCCGCGCGGGGTGAAGAGCCGGGCACGGCTCGACCCTAGGTTCGTGGAGGTGGCGTCCACCACGGGCCGACGGGGTGCGGGGCAGGTCGCCGCGGAAGAGGACCGTCATGAGCGACACCGCCGGAGCCGGGGACACGCAGCCCCTCACGACCGACGAGCGGGCCGAGCTGGAGCGGCTCCGGGCGGAGCACGCCGCCATCGCGGTCGCCCCCACGTCCCGGACCCGCGGACGCGGGCGGTGGGCCGGGGCGATCGCCCTCATGCTCGCCGCCGCGCTCATCGCACCGCTGTCGGCGGTCGCGACGTGGACCCATTCGAACCTGCTCGACACCGATGAGTACGTCGCGATGGTCGCCCCGCTCGCCGAGAACCCGGCGGTGCAGCAGGAGATCTCTGCCCGCATCACAGATGCCGTCTTCGAGGCCCTGCGCGTCGAGCAGCTCACCGCGGAGACCCTCCAGGCGATCGGCGAGCGGCCGCGCGTCGAAGGAGTGACCGAGCGCCTGCCGGTGGAGCTCGGCTCGTTCGCCGAGCCGATCACGAACGCCATCCACGGCTTCACCCTCGAACAGGTGAGCAGGCTCGTCGCCTCAGACACGTTCGAGGATGCGTGGGTCGCCGCCAACCGGGAGGCCCACGCGAGCCTCGTGGCCGCCCTCACCGGTGAGACGCGGACCGCGGGCGTCGCCGTCGCGGACGGTCGGGTGACGGTCAGCCTCGCGCCGTTCATCGAGGCGATCAAGCCGGTGCTCGTCGAGCGGGGGGTGCCGTTCGCGGACCGCATCCCTGTCGTGGACGCCCAGTTCGTCCTGCTCGAGAGCCGGACCCTCGCCAACGCCCAGTCCGCCCTGCGCCTGCTCGACCTCCTGCGCTGGGTCCTGCCGGTGCTGGCCATCCTCCTGCTCGTGGCGGGCGTCGTGCTCGCTCCGTCGCGCCGCCGGGGCCTGCTCATCGGGGCGTCGATGGTCGTCGTCTCGCTCGTGCTGCTGCTCCTCTCGATCCAGGTAGGGCGCGCCCTCTACCTCGACGACCTCGAGTCGGCACTGCTCGTGCCGCAGGTCGGGCAGGTGCTCTTCGACACGGTGTCGATGCCGTTGCGGCTGTGGGTGCGGTCGGCCGCGGTGCTCTTCCTCGTCATCGCCATCGGCGCCTGGGCCGCCGGCCCCTCGAGCGCGGCAGCGGCCGTGCGGTCCGTGCCGGGACGGCTGGCCGGCGCCACGCGCCGGCCGACCGGCGCCCTCGGGTCGGTCAGCCGGTTCGCCCACGCCAACACCACAGGCCTGCGTCTCACCGTCGGCGGGCTCGCGGTGCTGGCCGTGCTCGTCGGTGACCGGCCGAGCGCCGGCGGCGTGCTGCTCATCGCGGTGCTCGTCGTCCTCGCGCTCACGGTGATCGAGGTGTTCAGCCGGTGGGGGGCCCAGCTGGCGGAGGAGGGCGACGAGCCGGCCACGGCCGCACCCGCGTAGACCACCCTCGGCGGTCAGGCGCCGTCGCGGCAGACGTGGAAGCGCTCGAGCCGGGCCTCGCCGAACTCCAGGTCGGACCACCTGCCTGAGTACTGAAGCACGGCGACCCCGCACGTCGGGAAGCCGTCGGCCATCGCGCGGTGCCCGTCGGAGCTTCCCTCTCCGTCGCAGAGCAGCTCGGTGAGCGACGGGATGCCCGGAGCGTGCCCGACGACCATGACCACGTCGGCGTCCTCGTCGGCCTCCTGGATGACCTCGAGCAGCCGCTCGGGAGAGGCGTTGTAGAGGCGCCGGTCGAGGTGGACCTCGGCCTCGGGGCAGCCCCCGGACCAGACGCCCTCCGCGGTCTGCTGGGTGCGCTCGGAGGTCGAGCAGAGCACCTCGTCGACTCCGAGCCCGTGGTCGGCGAGCCAGCGTCCGGCGGCGGCCGCGTCACGCCGACCGCGGGCGGTGAGCTCTCGCTCGTGGTCGTCGTCCCAGCCCTCCTGCTCGGCCTTCGCGTGGCGGAGGAGGACGAGGGTTCGGTCCTGCGCTGCACGGGTCATACCCCGATCATGCACCCACCGGACCGCACCTGTCCCGGCCCGGACCCTGTGGTCGCGGCGCCGCCACGGCTAGGTTGGGGACACGGGGTGGAGCAGGTCCGCCCTCGGCGAAAGGACTCCCGTGTCCGCACTCGACGACATCCTCGGCGCGCTCCCGGCCGACCAGCTCTCGCAGCAGCTGGGGACCTCCCCCGACGAGGTCCGCACCACGGCAGCGGCCGTGCTCCCCGCCCTGCTCGGCGGGCTCCAGGCCAACGCCGGCGACCCCGGCGGCGCCGGCTCCATCCTCCAGGCGCTGGGCCAGCACGACGACGACCTCCTCACCGGCGGTGCGGACCTCTCCGCGATCGACGAGCAGGACGGCTCGGCCATCGCGAGCCACATCTTCGGCGACCAGCAGGACGAGGTCGTCAACCGGCTCGGCGGGCTCCCGGGGGTCGGCGGTTCCGGCTTCGGCGGCGACCTCGTCAAGAAGCTCATCCCGATCCTCGCGCCGATGGTGCTGTCGTGGCTGGCGAACCGCGTGCTCAAGGGCGGGGGCGGTGGGCTCGGGGGCGGCACGGCATCCGCCCAGCCCGCGGACACCAGCCCCTCGCTGCCGGGTGGTTCCGGGGCGACCGGGGCACCCGGGTCCCTCGACGACCTGCTGCGCGACGTCCTCGGCGGGGCCACGAAGGGGTCGGCGGGCACGGCATCCGGCGGGGGTGGCGCAGCGGGCGGCTTCGACCCCGGCAGCATCATCGGCGACGTGCTCGGCGGCATCCTCGGGGGCGGCCGCCGCTGACGCGCCGACCTGACGAACGGGCCACGGCTCAGGCGCTGCCGTTGGGCACGACCTCGGCCGAGTCGGGTCGTGGCCGCCGCACGAGCACGAGGAGCAGGCCGGATGCCGCGACGACGAGACCGAGACCCGCGGCCCACCACGCGGCGTCGGGTGGGATGCCGAGGTACACGGTGATGCCGAGGATGCGCGACAGGCCCCACGGCAGCAGCCCCATCTGGTCGTTCCAGGCGGTGAGTGCCTCCTCGAGTCCGACCGCACCGACGATCGCGGCGGGGAGGGCGAGCCCGGCCCCGACCGCGAGCAGCACGGTGCCGAGCGCACGGCGTCCACCCGCGGCCTGTGCGAGTGCCCAGCCCGCCGCGACGAAGCCCCACAGGAAGAGTGCGACGGCGACAGTGACGTAGAGGGTGCGGCGCGTCGGGTCGGTCCAGAATCCGAACCAGTAGCCACCCGGGCCGGTCGAGGACACGGCGAAGAGCCCGAGCGCACACCGCGCGACGACCACCCCGCCCAGCGCCGCGACGACGGGCCAGCCGGCGTGGCGCCGCCGGGCGGCCACGAGCACGAGGGCCACGACGAGCCACGCGCCGAGCACCACCGCGAGGTGGACGGGCGCGAGGAAGGCCGTCTGCACGCCACGCGTCAGGACGAGCAGCGCGCCGGGCACGGCGATGAGCAGCAGGCGGCCCGTGGCGCCCGTGCGCCCGAGGCCGGCGGTCACCTCCGCGGCCCGCCACGGACGGGTACCCGCGACCCAGCCCGCCGCCGCGGCGCCCGCGACCGCGCCGGCGACGCCGCCCGGTCGGAGCCGGCGCGTCGGCGCGGTCCGCAGGGATGCGACGAGGCCGAGCGCGAGCCACCCGAGCGCCAGGGCGAGCAGCGCCCGGGCGAGCCACGCCATCGCCAGGTCGCGTTCGGCTCGCTGCACGCCGAGGTCGGCGGCAGTGAGGTTCAGCGCGGGGTGGTCGACGTCACCTTCGTAGCGTTCGACGTGCGCCGTTGCGACGGAACGGTACTCGTCGCGCGCCCGCACCCACTGGTCGTGGACGTCGGCGGATCCGGTGTCGTGCCACTGGGCCTGGCGCAGCACCATCGTCCGGTAGGCCGACAGCACGCGCAGCACGTCGACCTCGTGGTCCAGTGTCCCGATGAACGCGGCGCGCATCGCCGGGTCGCGCCACGTGGCGGCGTCGGTGCCGGCCACCAGGGTGCGCATCCCCTCGGCGGTGGCCACGGCATCCGAGCCCTCCGCCACCGCCTCGTCGACTCGGTCGCGCGAGACCGCGTAGACGAGGTCGAGCACCGCGGAGTCGCCGGTGAGGATGTCCCACTCGAAGATCCACATCATCGGCGGTGGCTCGAGGCCGATCGCGAAGACCCGGCGCTCGGCGAAGGGGCCGATGTACAGGCCGTCGCGCACGGCGTCCCTGGAGCGGCGCATCGCCTCCGAGATGGCCGTGACCGTTGCGGGGTCGTCGGAGAACCACCGTCGGGCCCAGTCACGGGTGAGCCCGCCGACGTCGGCGTCGGGGTCGCGGGCGAGCGAGGCCGCGAGCCACGTGTTGAGCTCGTAGAGCTGCCAGAAGCCGGCCTTGAGGTAGAGGGTCATCGGGCCCGCGCGCCACGGGCCGCCGTCCTGGGTCCACACCCAGACGCCCTCGATCCTCGGGTTCGCGGCGAGCAGCCGCTGGAGGGCGTCCCGGTACTCCGCGCCGAGGTCGTTGGGGACCGCACCGTAGGCCTCGAACTCGCGCCGGCTCTGCAGCTCGACGATCCGCCGGTGCGAGCCCTGGGCGAGCGTGTCGTTGAGCGGCAGGTGGCTGTAGAAGTCGCCGAGGGTGTACTTCGTCGACACGACGAGCGCGGGCGAGTCGATGCCGTCGAGCACGGCCCGGTAGGACGCCGCGTTCGTGTGCATGTCGCCGACCGCGCCGACCCCGACGCTCCACGTGCGGAAGACGACCTCCCGCCCCGACGCCTCGGCCTGGTCCGTGAGGGCCGTGAGCATCGCGCGGACGGCCGCGACGGTGGTGACCGCGAGCTCGGAGTAGTAGTCCCAGCCCACGAGGTCGTAGACCCGCCCCGCCTCCCCGATCCGCACGAGCACGCCGTCGAGCGACGGGGCGGCGGCGTAGAGCTCGTCGAGCCCGGCGGCGTAGACCGCCCACAGCTCGGGGGACGTGGTGTCGAGCGACCCGACGTGCTCCTCGAGGTGCGCCGCGAGCGGCGTCGTCAGGGTGAGCATGTCGGTGCGCAGGAACACGTCCATGCCGAGCTGGTCGGCCCGGTCCCAGAACGGCGTGAAGGCCTTCCGCAGCGCGAGCGCGCGCGCGACGTGGTCGTCGTCCTCGGTGTAGACCGGCCCACCCGGCGCGTCGGCGAACGTGACGAGCTCGACGAACCCGGGGAACGCGACCGCCGTGAACCCGTTCGCGAGGCTGTGCCGCACGAAGGTGTCGAAGTCGTCGTATGCCGTCGCCAGCGCCTCCTCGTCGACGTACGGCGCCTCGGCCAGGAGCACGTCGGCGAAGGCCTTCGAGGCGTGCGAGTAGTCCGTGCCGGCCGACCACACCTCGGGGTCCGGGGTCACCCCGACCGCGCCCAGGTCGACCATCCGGAACGGCAGCCTCGAGGTGACCTCCGTGCCGACCCGCTCGGCGACCGCGTGGCCGGTGCGCACCGCGGCGGCCAGGTCGTACACGCCGCGGGCCGCGCCGGCCTCGCTCCGGGCCGTCACCCGCAACGCGGTGGAGTCGCCGTCGAGGCGGTAGGTGTCGTCGTCGGGATCCCCCTCACCCGCCGTGACCGTGAGCGTGGCCTCGCCGGCCGTGTTCGGCGCCTCGGCCAGTGCCGCCTCGAGCTCGTCGAGGGCGACGCGGGTGCGGACGCCGTCGGGGGCCGAGGTGACGGTGATCCGCGGCGGGACGACGGCGGGCGCGACGGCACCGACCGGCGCGGCCACGGCATCCATGCCGGCGGAGGGCTGCGAGCGGATGCCGAGCGTGCTGCCGACGCCTAGCGCGACGCCCAGCCCCACGGCGAGGACGAGGAGCGCGGCGAGGGTCGCGACGAGCCCCTGCTTCGTCATCCGCGCCGTCGCCACGGCGGTGAGGGTACCTGCTGGCGCTGCGGACCCCGGTCCGGCTCGCGCACGGGCCTGTCGTCGGCCCTCGGCCCGAGTACCTTCACCTCAGCAGGGGATCCGTTCCGGTGCTGAGCTGAAGGTTCCGGGATCGGGCGGGAAAGTTGGTGCTGGCGGGGTCAGGACTGGCCGAGGCGCTCCAGGATGAGCGCGCGAGCGGCACCGGCGTCGGCCTGGCCCTTCATCTCGCGCATGACCTGCCCGATGAGCGCGCCCACCGCCGCCACCTTGCCGTCGCGGATCTTGTCGGCCACGTCGGGGTTCGCCGCGATGACCGCGTCCACCGCGGCCTCGAGCGCCCCGGTGTCCTGCACGAGCTCGAGCCCGCGGGCGTCGGCCACCTCGGTCGGCGTCCCCTCACCCGAGAGCACGCCCTCCCACACCTGGCGGGCCATCGAGTCGTTGAGCCGGCCCGAGGTCACGAGCCCTTCCAGCTCCACGACGGAGGCCGGGCCCACGCCCAGCCCCGCTGCGTACGTCGGCACGTCCTGGCCCTCGGCGTTGGCGCGGCGGGCGACCTCGCCCGACCACCACTTGCGGGCCGCCGCCGGCGAGGCCCCCGCGGCGACGGTCTCCTCGACGAGCTCGACGAGCCCGGCGTTGACGACGTCGCGCATCTCGAGGTCGGCGAAGCCCCACGCCGTCTGCAGCCGCTTGCGGCGCGCGACCGGCGGCTCGGGGAGAGTGCCCCGCAACGCGTCGACGCTCTCACGCGACGGGGCGACGGGCACCAGGTCGGGCTCGGGGAAGTAGCGGTAGTCGTCGGCGTCCGACTTCACCCGGCCCGAGGTCGTGACACCGGTGTCCTCGTGCCAGTGCCGGGTCTCCTGCACGACCGTGCCGCCGGACGACAGGACCGCCGCGTGGCGCCCCACCTCGTAGCGCACCGCCCGCTCGACCGAGCGCAGCGAGTTGACGTTCTTGGTCTCCGACCGCGTGCCGAACACCGACGCGTCCTTGGGCATCAGCGAGAGGTTGACGTCGCAGCGCATCGAGCCCTGCTCCATCCGCACGTCCGAGACGTCGAGCGCCTTGAGCAGGTCGCGCAGGGTCGCGACATAGGCCCGGGCGATCTCGGGCGCCCTCTCCCCCGCACCCGTCATCGGCTTCGTGACGATCTCGATGAGGGGGATGCCGGCGCGGTTGTAGTCGACGAGGCTGTGCGTCGCGCCGTGGATGCGGCCGGTCGAGCCGCCGACGTGCAGCGACTTCCCGGTGTCCTCCTCCATGTGCGCGCGCTCGATCTCCACGCGGTAGACCGTGCCGTCGTCGAGCTCGACGTCGAGGAACCCCTCGAACGCGATCGGCTCGTCGTACTGCGAGGTCTGGAAGTTCTTCGGCATGTCCGGGTAGAAGTAGTTCTTCCGGGCGAACCGGCACCACTCGGCGATCCGGCAGTTCAGCACCAGCCCGATCCGGATCGCCGACTCCACCGCCTTGACGTTGACGACCGGCAGCGCACCGGGCAGGCCGAGGCAGACCGGGCAGACCTGGGTGTTGGGCTCGGCGCCGAACTCGGTCGGGCAGCCGCAGAACATCTTCGTGGCCGTGTTGAGCTCGACGTGCACCTCGAGCCCCATGACCGGGTCGAACGCCGCGATCGCGTCGTCATACGGGAGCGTCGCCTCGGCGTGCGCCTGGGTCGTCATCGCTCAGGCCTCCTTCGTCGTCGTGCCGGTCGTGGCCCCCGCGAGGGCGGGCGCACGGTCGAGGATGGACCCGCCCCACGCGGCGGTGAGGCGCGCCTCGAGGGCCGCGCCGACGGCATACAGCCGGTGGTCCTGCATCGCGGGCGCGAGGATCTGGAAGCCCGCGGGCAGGCCGTCCTCGTCGGCGAGGCCGCTCGGCACGGACATGCCGGGGATGCCGGCGAGGTTGGCCGGGATCGTCGCGATGTCATTGAGGTACATCGCCATCGGGTCGTCGAGCTTGTCGCCGAACCTGAATGCCGTCGTCGGCGCGGTCGGGCTGACGAGCACGTCGGCGTTCCCGAACGCCGCGATGAAGTCGTCGGCGATGAGCCGGCGGACCTTCTGGGCGGAGCCGTAGTAGGCGTCGTAGTAGCCGCTGGACAGGGCGTACGTGCCGAGGATGATGCGCCGCTTGACCTCGTCGCCGAAGCCGGCGTCGCGGGTGGCGGCCATGACCTGCTCGGCGCTCGGGTCGCCGACGCCGTCGGGCACGACCCGCATGCCGTAGCGCATGGCGTCGAACTTCGCGAGGTTGCTCGACGCCTCGCTCGGGAGGATGAGGTAGTAGGCCGCGAGCGCGTAGGTGAAGCTCGGGCACGACACCTCGACGACCTCGGCGCCGGCGTCCACGAGGTGCTGGACCGCCTCGTCGAAGCGGGTCTGCACGCCGGCCTGGAAGCCCTCACCGGTCAGCTCGCGGACGATGCCGATCCGCATCCCCGAGACGTCGGCGCGGCGGGCGGCCTCGAGGACCGGCGGGACGGGCGCGTCGATCGACGTGGAGTCCATCGGGTCGTGCCCGGCGATCACCTCGTGGAGGAGGGCGGCGTCGAGCACGGTGCGCGTGCAGGGGCCGGCCTGGTCCAGCGAGGACGCGAGCGCCACGAGGCCGTAGCGCGAGACACCGCCGTACGTCGGTTTGGTCCCCACCGTGCCGGTGACGGCCGCGGGCTGGCGGATCGAGCCGCCGGTGTCGGTGCCGATCGCGAGCGGCGCCTGGAACGACGCGACGACCGAGGAGGAGCCACCGCCGGACCCGCCGGGGATCCGGTCGAGGTCCCACGGGTTGCGGCTCGGGCCGTAGGCGCTGTGCTCGGTCGAGGAGCCCATCGCGAACTCGTCCATGTTCGTCTTGCCGAGGATCGGCATGCCGGCCTCGCGCAGCCGCGTCACGAGCGTCGCGTCGTAGGGCGGCACCCAGCCCTGCAGGATCCGCGACCCGCAGGTCGTCGGCAGGCCCCGGGTCGTCATGACGTCCTTGACCGCGATCGGCACGCCGGCGAGCGCGTGGAGCGGCTCGCCCGCGGCACGGCGCCGGTCGACGGCGTCGGCCTGGGCGAGGGCACCCTCGACGTCGACGTGGAGGTAGGAGTGCACGTCGCCGTCGACGGCGGCGGTGCGGTCGAGGTGGGCCTGGGCCACCTCGCGCGCCGAGACGCTGCCCTTCGTGAGGAGGTCGGCGAGGTCGGCGGCGGTGGACCGCGTGAGGTCGGTGGTCACGTCGTGGCTTCCTGTGGGTGCGGGGCCGGGTGGTGAGGTGCGGGGGATGCCGTGCGACCGGCATCCGTCGGTGCGCCGCGTCGGCGGACGGTCAGTCCTCGTCAAGGATGCGCGGCACGGCGAAGCGCTGCTGCTCGGCCTCCGGCGCCCCGGCGAGCGCGTCCTGCGGGGACAGCGAGGGACGCACGACGTCGGGGCGGGTGACGTTGACGATCGGCATCGGGTGGCTCATCGGCTCGACGTCGGCGATCGGTGCCTGCTGCACGGTCGCCACCGCCTCGAGGATGACGGCCAGCTCGCCGACCATGCGGTCGAGCTCGGCGTCGGAGAGGTCGATGCGGGCGAGACCGGCGAGGTGCGCCACGTCGTCACGGGTGAGGTCGGCCATGCGGGCCAGTCTATGGGCCGGGCGAGGGGGCGCCCGGCGCGGCCCGGTGACGACGGGGGGCCACCGGGTCGGCGCCCATCGGGTGGGGTCAGGGCGCCTCGAGGGCCGTGAACACCTCGGCTGTCTCCTCGTCGCGGACGAGCGACGGCCGCGCGCGCACCCACTCGCGGAGGTTGGCCAGGACGAGCGGCCACTCGGTCTCGCGCCCGCTGAAGGTGGCGACGGGTGCGCCGCCGGGCCCGTGCACCGTGAGGCGCGCGGCGGCCGGGCCGGTCGTGCCGCGGTGCGTCGGCCCGGCGTACGAGATGTGCGAGGCCTCGTGGACCGAGACCCTGCCGCGGTGGAACCCGAGACGGCTCTCGGCCTCGGTCGTCGTCAGGCGGGTGCGCATCGTGAGCAGGACGGTCAGCGCGAGCGACAGCCCGACGAGGAGCACCCCGACGAGCAGCCAGCCGGCGGCGACCCCCGCGTCCCAGCCCTGCCTACCGAAGGGGGCGCCGGCGTCACCCTCCCGGACGGCGAGCACGACGGTGCCCAGGAGTCCCACGAGGAGCGCGCCCAGGACGAGCGTCGCGAGCAGCCGCAGCCCCGGCTGAGCGCGCACCGTGACGGGCCGAGCCACCGGCAGCGCTCCCACCTGACCGACGTCCCCCATGCCGCCGAGTCTAGGAGCGCCGCGCCGGATGCCGGGCGGCGCCGACGGGGACCGCTCCCCGTCGAACCCCGGGCGCCGGTTCGCTAGGGTCGCGAGGAGCCGAGGGGGCACGACACCCGGACGCGCACGACACGGGAGGGAACGAGTGGACGAGCAGCACCGTCGCTACCGCACGCCGGAGGAGGCGCTGCGCTCGGTCGAGCTGGCTGCCGAGGGCGCCCACGAGCGGGCCGCCCGCACGACGGCCTGGAAGGACGAGGTCCTGGCCGTGCGGGGCCGGGGCAGCGCCCTCGGCGGGGGCGTCACCGTGGAGGTCGACCTCGACGGGTCCCTCGTCACCCTCGCGGTGCGCGACGACGCCGCCCGGCACGGCGGGCGCTCGGTCGCGCACGCCATCCTCGAGGCCCAGGCCCGCGCCCACGAGCAGGTGCGGGAGCGCACGGCCGAGCTCAACGAGGCCACCTTCGGCGCGTCGTCCCCGATCACCCGGGCCGTGCAGGCGGAGGTCGACGACCTCAACCCCACCACCGTGCCCGACCCCGACGGCCCGACCGACCTGGGCCCGGACCCCGGCCGTCGGGGGCCCACCGCACCCGGCGGCACGCCGGACGGAGGGGGGACCTGGTGAGCACCCACGACGCGTTCGGCGGGGAGCGCCTCGCCCAGGGCGACCTCGACCGGCTCGCGGCCCGCACCCGCCGAGCCCTCGACTGGCGGCAGGGCCTCAGCGGCCTGCACGGCGAGGGCCGCGCCCACGGCATCCGCGCGGTGTGCGACGCCGGGGGCCACCTCGTCGACCTGTCCGTGCCCGACGCGGCCTGCGCCGATGGTGGCCGAGCGCTCGCCGAGTCGGTGCTCGACGCGCTCATGGCCGCGCGGGAGGACGTCGCCGAGCAGGTGGCCGGCTCCGGGCGCGCGGAGTTCGGGGAGGACTCGACCGAGGCGGAGACGATCACCGCGTCGTGGGCGTCGGGACTCGCCCGGCGGCCGCAGGCCGTGACCGTCGACCCCCGCGACGCCCGCGGGATGCCGGGAACCTCGGGCAGCCCGCCCGCCCCGCCGGCCGACCGCTGGTGACGCGAGGGCGTCCGCCTCGGCGGCGGGGCTCAGCCCCAGCCGGAGACGAGCATGCGCGCCCACAGCCACAGGCAGTAGACCGTCGCGCCGGCGACGACGACGGCCGTGAACGCCCACCAGCCCCACCGCCAGGCGAGCGACCCCGGGGCGCCCGGCTCGTCGGCGCGGAAGGTCGCCCACCAGCGGTTGCTCGCGAGGGGACCCCACTCCCCTCGTCCGTCGCGGAGGAAGGGCGCCCAGCCGTTGCTCTCCGTGCGCGCACGCTGCGCCTCGCTCACCACGGGGATGACGAGGACCCGCCACACCACGAAGAACATCGCGAGCAGCGCGAGCGTCACGACGACGAGCATCGCCCGCACCGCCCACAGCAGGAGCCCCAGGTCCCCATCCATGCCGCCACCCTAACCACGGCCGCGGGCGCCCGCGCGACGCGTGCGCGGCGGCCCTCCGGGGAGACCTCCCCATGGTGGGCACGGGATGGGGCACCATACGGTGGGGTTCTCAGACAGCGGTATCCGTCCCCTGGGGGCGCGGAGGAGGAGGGGAGAGCATGGTCGAGTTCCACGTCATGCCGGACGACATCCGCACGCACAGCGGCCAGGTCCAGGGCTACCGGCAGCGGGTGGACGACGCCGCCTCCGCGGCCGAGACCACGCTCGACCACCGGGCCTTCGGGCTGCTCAACGCGTGGATGGTGCCGACGGTCGGCATCATCGCCGGCGCCACCCGGGACGGCATCACCGACCAGGCGGAGGACCTCGGCGAGACCGCGACGACCCTGCGCACGATGGCCCGCACCACGGAGACCACCGACCGCAACGCCGCGGGCCTCATCGGCGGGCAGACCCGGTGAGCGGCGACCTCGTCGTCGCCCCCAGCGACCGTTCCTGGCACTCCGGCACCGGCCTGCTCGACTCCACGGCCTCCTACTGCGAGGCGCTGGCCAGCGAGTCGTGGGTGGACGGCGCCCTGTCCGGCGTCGCGGTCGGGTTCGACGTCTACGCGACCGTCGTCGACCCGTTCGGCAGCCTGTTCGCCGCCGGGATCGGCTGGATCATCGACCACCTCGAGCCGCTCAAGAGCTGGTTCGACGACCTCGCGGGCAACCCCGAGGAGGTGGCCGCGTTTGCCGGCACGTGGCAGAACGTCTCGTCGTACGTCGACGACGTGCGCACCGACTACCTCCAGGAGGCGAACCGTCGGCTCGACGAGATGACCGGGCCCGGGGTCGACGCCTACCGGCAGCACGTGAAGAACCAGGGTGACCGGCTGCAGCTGCTGTCGACGGTCTCCCAGGGCCTGTCGGTCGGCTACGACGCGATGAGCGTGCTCGTCACCTTCGTGCACAGCCTCGTGCGCGACGCCATCGCGCAGATCGTCGGGGCGATCCTCAGCTACGTCGCCGAGCTCGTCTTCACGCTCGGCGCCGCGACGCCGCTCGTCATCCACCAGGCGACGACGCGCGTCAGCGCCCTCGTCTCCGAGGTCGTGCCGAAGATCCAGGGCCTGACCCGCAGCGGTCAGAGCCTCGACGACATCATGAGCACCCTGCGGGACATCCTCAACGACATCCCCCGCTTCCTCGGCAGCCGGTACTCGGTGCCCAACCACCCCGGCCTGCGCTGGAACACCGTCCTCACCGAGAACGGCTCGTGGATCCGGCGGATCCCGGGATACGAGGGGGCGACGGTGGCCGAGCAGCTGCGCATCGTCGGGCTGCGCGAGCGGTACGCCCACTTCATCCAGGACGACCCCGCGCTGTGGGACAAGATCGTCCGCGACGCCCTGGGGGCGTCGACGCCGAACTCGGTCAACGACGCGGTCAGGCAGATCATCGAGGCGGCCGAGCGGCAGCTCGCCGGGGGCTGAGATCCCCGCCGGGACGTCCTGCGAGGATGTCCCGGTGCTCACGGACACCGCCACCCTCCAGCTCGTCCTGGACCTGGTCGGCGTCTTCGTGTTCGCGCTCTCGGGGGCGCTCGTCGCGGTGCGCCGCGGGCTCGACATCTTCGGCGTCATGGTGCTGGCCTGGGTCGCCGGTCTCGGGGGCGGGATCATCCGCGACCTGTTCCTCGGCATCACCCCACCGGTCGGGGTGAGCGACTGGCGGCTGCTCGCCGCGGCGGTCACCGCGGGTCTGATCGTCTTCCTCCTCCACGGGCAGTGGCAGGCCGTCGCGGCCCGCCATCCCGACGCCCGGTGGCGCCGGGTCCCCTACGCCATCCGCCTGCTCGACGCGGCCGGGCTCGCCGTCTTCGCGGTCAGCGGGGCCCTCGTGGCCCTCGACGCCGACGCCGGAGCCCTCGCGGCCACGCTCATCGGCGGCATCACCGCGATCGGCGGTGGCCTGCTGCGCGACCTGCTGTCGGGCCAGGTCCCCGAGGTGCTGCGGCGTGAGCTGTATGCCGTGCCCGCCCTCGCGGGGGCGGCGTTGGTCGTGCTCCTCGACGACCTGGGGGTGCTGACGTCCCTCACCGCGTGGGTGGCGGTGACGCTCGTCTTCGTTATCCGGGTCGTCGCCGTCGGCCTCGACCTCAACGCCCCGCGGCCCCTGCGCAGCGGCGACTGACGCCGGCCGGCGGCGCCCCGCCGGTCGGGGCCGCCGTCAGTCGGGGCTGCCGGTCTCCAGCAACCGCCGGAAGCCGGCCTCGTCGAGGATCGTCAGGCCGAGATCTCGGGCCTTGTCCTCCTTGGTCCCGGCGTTGGCGCCGACGACGACGTAGTCGGTGTTCTTCGACACCGACCCCGACGCCTTGCCGCCGCGGGCGAGGATCGCCTCCTTGGTCTCGTCGCGCGAGAACCCGTCGAGCGACCCGGTGACGACGACCGTGAGTCCGGCGAGGGTCTGCTCGACGGTCTCGTCGCGCTCGTCGACCATCCGCACCCCGTCGGCGGCCCAGCGGTCGACGATCGCGACGTGCCACTCGTTGCCCGGCTTGTCGAACCAGTCGCGCACCGACTCGGCGATGACCCGACCGACGCCCTCGACGCCGGCGAGCTCGTCGAGCGAGGCCGAGCGCACGGCATCCATCGACGAGAAGTGCTGCGCGAGGGCGCGGGCCGCCGTCGGGCCGACGTGGCGGACGGACAGCGCGACGAGGACGCGCCAGAGCGGCTGCTCCTTCGCGGTCTCGAGGTTGGCGACGAGCTTGTGGCCGTTGGCCGAGAGGACGCGGCCATCGACGACGGAGTCCTCGGGGTCGGTCCTCTTCGCCGCGCGCGTGTACAGGGGCACCCGCGCGATGTCCTCGGCGGTGAGCGAGAACAGCGTGGACTCGTCCTCGAGGACCCCGGACTCCAGGAGGGCGATCGACCCCTCCCACCCCAGGGCCTCGATGTCGAACGCCCCGCGCGAGGCGAGCCCGAAGAGCCGCTCGCGTAGCTGGGAGCGGCAGGCGCGCGCGTTGGGGCAGCGGATGTCCTTGTCCCCCTCCTTCTCGTAGGCGAGCTCGCTGCCGCAGGAGGGGCAGTGCGTGGGCATGACGAACTCGCGCTCGGAGCCGTCACGCAGGTCGACGACCGGGCCGAGGATCTCGGGGATGACGTCGCCGGCCTTGCGCAGCACCACGGTGTCGCCGATGAGCACGCCCTTGCGCCTCACCTCGTGGGCGTTGTGGAGGGTGGCCATCGACACGGTGGACCCGGCGACGGTGACCGGCTCCATGACCCCGAAGGGCGTGACGCGTCCGGTGCGACCGACGTTGACCTGGATGTCGAGCAGGGTGGTGTTGACCTCCTCCGGCGGGTACTTGAACGCGATGGCCCAGCGGGGTGCCCGCGAGGTGCTGCCGAGCCGGCGCTGCACGGTGATCTCGTCGACCTTGACGACGACGCCGTCGATCTCGTGCTCGACGCTGTGCCTGCGCTCGCCGTAGCCGATGACGAACTCCTGCACCTGCTCGACGGTGCCGAGGACGCGGAAGTGGCTGCTGACCGGCATCCCCCACGCCCCGAGCAGGTCGTAGGCCTGGCTCTGCCGCTCGATGTCGAAGCCGCGGCGGGCCCCGATGCCGTGCACGAGCATCCGCAGCGGACGGGTGGCCGTGACGCGAGGGTCCTTCTGGCGCAACGATCCCGCCGCGGCGTTGCGCGGGTTCGCGAACGGCGCCTTGCCCGCCTCGACGAGGCTCGCGTTGAGGTCGCCGAAGGCCTCGATCGGGAAGAAGACCTCGCCGCGGATCTCGACGAGCTCGGGCACGTCGTCGCCGTGGAGCTCGGTCGGGACGCCCTCGACGGTGCGGAGGTTGAGCGTGACGTCCTCGCCGGTGCGCCCGTCCCCGCGCGTCAGCGCCCGGGTGAGCCGGCCGTTCTCGTAGAGCAGGTTGATGGCCAGGCCGTCGATCTTCAGCTCGCACAGGTAGTGCAGGGCCGCTCCGCCGGCGTCGCGCTCGACGCGGGCGGCCCAGGCGGCGAGCTCGTCGGCGCTGAACGCGTTGTCGAGGCTCAGCAGCCGCTCGAGGTGGTCGACCGCCTGGAAGTCGGTGGAGAAGATGGCGCCCCCCACCTGCTGCGTGGGGCTGTCGGGCGTGCGCAGCGACGGGTGGTCGTCCTCGATGGCGTTGAGGCGCCGCATCAGCAGGTCGTACTCGCCGTCGCTGATCGTCGGGGCGTCCTTGACGTGGTAGGCGAACTGGTGGGCCCGCGCCTCCTCGGCGATGGACTCCCACTCGTGGCGCACGTCGTCGGGCACGACGTCGCTCGGCTGCTGGGCGGCGGGGTCGGTCGGGGTCTCGCTCACGCGCCCATCCTGCCGCAGCCCACCGACGCTCATCCCTGCCGTGAGAGGAGGACGTCGCGGGTCACCTCGAGCTGTCCGAGGTGCTGCGCGAGCTCCTCGTACACGTGCAGCAGCACGTCGCCCTGGGTGGTCCGGACGTCGCGGTCGTCCTTCGGCGTCGGGGGGTTGACCGGCGCCTCGCGCGGAGACGCGGCCCGCACGTCCTCGTGCAGGCTCGCGCGGCCGGCATCCAGCAGCGCGAGCAGCTCGTCGACCGTGCCGGTCGCGGTGAACTCCGCGTCGCGGTCGCGGGGCACGACGATGCCCCGGTTGACCGTGCTCCCCCAGTAGGCCATCACGCCGCAGGCGTGGGTGACGAGCGCGGATGCCGTGTTGGTCGCGGGCACGTCGTCGAGCCGGGCGTTCACGAGGTCGTCACCGAGCTGTCGGACGATCGCGGCGTAGCCGTCGAGGGCGCTGTCGCAGTAGCCGAGGAACTCGTCGACGGAGATCACCGGTCCACCGTACCGAGCCGCGCACCGAGACACCCGCGGCGGGCGATTCCGCCTCGGCGCCACTGGCGGGGGGCGCCGGAGGCTGCCAAGGTGCTGACATGGGGCAGGACGACGGGCTGAACAGGGCCGACGGCGCGGCCGTGACGGACGAGGCGCACGCGGCGAGGGGAGGGGGCGCCGCGCGCGGTGCCGGGGCCGACGTCGACCTGTCGGCGCAGTCGAAGAACCTCGCGCTCGCGACCTTCGCCTTCACCGTGACGTTCTGGGCGTGGAACATCATCGGCCCCCTCGGCGTGCGCTACACCGAGGCGATGGGGCTGTCCGGCACGCAGAAGGCCCTGCTCGTGGCCACCCCCGTGCTCGTCGGGTCGCTCGGCCGCATCCCGGTCGGCGCGTTGACCGACCGCTACGGCGGCCGCCTGATGTTCCCGGTGCTGACCCTCGCGACGGTGCCGTTCGTGCTGCTCGTCGCGTGGGCGGGGTCGATCGACTCGTTCCCGCTGATGCTCCTGTTCGGGTTCTTCCTCGGCGTCGCCGGGACGACGTTCGCGGTCGGCATCCCCTTCGTCAACGCCTGGTACCGCGCGGACCGTCGTGGTTTCGCGACCGGCGTCTTCGGCGCGGGCATGGGCGGCACCGCCCTCTCGGCTGCCCTGACGCCGCGGTTCGTCAACTGGTTCGGCTACATGACGACCCACGTGATCTTCGCCGTGGCGCTCGTGATCACCGCGGCCATCTGCTGGACCGCGATGCGCAACTCGCCGCTGTGGCAGCCCAACCGCGACCCCGTCGTGCCCAAGCTCGCGGCGGCGGCCCGCCTCCGCGTCACGTGGCAGATGTCGCTGCTGTATGCCGTGGCGTTCGGCGGGTTCGTCGCGTTCTCCACGTACCTGCCGACCTACCTCAACGACATCTACGACTTCGACCTCACCGCGGCGGGCACCCGGACGGCCGGGTTCGCGATCGCCGCCGTCGTGGCCCGCCCGGTCGGCGGGACCCTGTCGGACCGCATCGGTCCGCGCACCGTCATGACGATCTCGCTCGCCGGCACGGCGGTCCTGGCCGTCGTCCTCGCCCTCCAGCCGCCGCTCGAGGTCGCCGCCGGGGCCTCGTTCGTCGCGATGGCGGCGTTCCTCGGCCTCGGAACGGGCGCCGTCTTCGCCTGGGTCGCGCAGCTCGCACCCCCGGAGCGGGTCGGGAGCGTGACCGGGCTCGTCGGCGCCGCAGGCGGTCTGGGTGGCTACTTCCCGCCGCTCGTCATGGGGGCGACGCAGGACAAGGTGTTCGACGGCTACGGCCTCGGGCTGGGCCTGCTCTGCCTCGTCGCCCTGGCGGCCCTGGCGTTCACGCACCTCGTCGTCGCGCGCCCCCCGAAGGAGGCGCGCACCTGAGGCCTCGTCGGGCGCCCGAGGTCAGGGGGCGCCCGCGAGGAGCGCGGACACGCGTGCGGCGATCTCGCGACGCGCCGCACGCCCCTCGGGGGCGGGCAGCAGGGGGTAGTCGTGGATGGCGCCGTCCTGGACGTGCAGCGCGAACGGCGCGCCGGACGGCATCCGACGACCCAGCTCGCGGCAGTCGGGGTGGGTGATGTCGCGGGTGCCGACCCACACCTCGAGCGGCGGCAGGTGGGCGAGGTCGCCGTGGAGCGGGCTGACGCGCGGGTCGTCGACGGAGAGCTCGCCGGCCCAGGAGCGGGCGATCGGGTGCAGGCCGGCCCGGGTCAGCCACGGGTCGTTGGGTTCGATCTCGGCGATCTCGGGGTTGGTCATCGCGAGGTCGACCCACGGGGCGATGAGGAGGAGCCCCGCGATGCCCTCGCGGACCCGCGTCGGCACGGACTGGGCTGCGACGAGGGCGAGCCCGCCGCCCGCGGAGTCACCCGCCAGGACGCACCGTCGGCCCGCGTCGACGAGCCCGGTGACGAGGTCGGTCACGAGGTCCAGCGCCTGGAGGGCGGTGTGGTGCGGCGCCAGTCCGTAGACGGGGACGTGGACCTCGCACCCCGTCTGCCGGGCCAGGGCGGCGACGAACGTCCACTGCTGCTCGACGATCTCGTTGGTGTACGCACCGCCGTGGAGGTAGACGACGACACCGCCGTCCGCGGGTGGGGCGGCGCCCCGGCGTCGCACGACGTGGACGGCGCGACCGCGGACCTCGTGGGTGGTGACGTGGCACCGGGCCACGGCGTCACGCGGCGGGTCCGACGGACCCTTCGCCGAGTGCAGGAACGCGATCCCCGCCTCCTCGGTCGCGTAGCGCTTCTTGCGGGTCAGCCGCACGTACAGCGCCACGAGCCTCATCTGCAGGCTGGCCACCGTCCACCTCCGTTGTCGTCCGGGCCGCTCACGACGAGCGCCTCGGTCACACGGGTCGGCGCGGCTCCAGCGAGACGATGCCACGGATCCCGTGTCCGGGGCGCCCGCGCGGCCGCATCCGGACGGGGCCGCCGCTCCTGACGCCGGCGGCTGCATCCGGGGCGCGGCGGGTCGCAGCCGCGGCTCCGCTACGCGTGCAGGCCAGCCGACGGGGACTCGTCCATCCCAGGGCTCGTCGATCCACGGCTCGTCGGGGTCCGGCGCACTGGCTCCCTCGAGCTCGAGCGCGGCCCATCGTCGGTCGTCGACGTCGTCTCCGCTCAGTGCGGCGAGCAGCTCCCGCAGTCGGTCCGGGGTCAGCGGTGGCGGGTCGTGCGCGGCGCGTTCTCGGTGCAGCGCTTCGAGGTGGCGGTCTTAGCCGCCGTGGTGCAGCTCACACACCACGTACCGGCCGTGCTCATCGGGTCGCTCCTGACGGTCGCCCACAGGCGGCGCTGGTGCACCACGGTGTGGCGGCGTTCGCAGAGCAGGGCGGCGTTGTCGACGTCGGAGGCACCGCCGTCGGGTACCGCCCGGCGACAGAATCTCCGCAGCCGCAGGTTCTCGCTCACGCAACCCTCATGTGATGGTCAGGGTTGCGGATCGCGGCATGAGCGCGCGACCGTACGGACCGCCCACCGTCGGCGGCGGCGCCCTGGCACCTTCTCTTCGCGGCGGGCTCATCGATCTCGCAGTCGATGCTGTTGACTGTGCCCGTGTGACGTCGCACGCTGTTGCCCGCGTCTGAGTGGAGGGCTCCATGGGTAAGCTGATCTACGCGGCCAACATCTCGCTCGACGGCTTCCTCGAGGACGAGACGGGGTCGTTCGACTGGTCCGTGCCGGACGAGGACGTGCACGCGTTCTGGAACGAGCACGAGCGGCACATCGGCACGTCGCTCTACGGGCGACGCATGTACGAGGCGATGCGCGTGTGGGAGAGCGACGACTGGTTGACGAACGAGCCCCCGGTGGTCCGCGAGTACGCCGGGATCTGGCGTGACGCCGACAAGGTCGTCTACTCCACCTCACTGACCGACGTGTCGACGGCGCGCACGAGGATCGAGCGGACGTTCGAGCCCGAGGCGGTACGACGGCTCAAGGAGACCTCCGGCTCGGACCTGAGCATCGGAGGCGCGGGGATCGCGGCGGAGGCCTTCCGGCACGGCCTGGTCGACGAGTGCGTGCTGCTGCTGTGCCCGGTCCTCGTCGGCGGCGGCAAGCCGGCGCTGCCTCGGGGCGTACGACTCGACCTCGAGCTGCTGGACCACCGACGATTCGACAACGGCGTGGTCTACGTCCGCCACGCGGTCCGACACCCCGCCTGACTGTTGCGCCCGGATCGCGGCAGTTGCGGACGTCCAGCACCGCGATGTCGGCATCGATGGCGTCGATGCGGCCCAACATCCGTTCCAGCAGGAACCGGTGATGATCATCGAAGCCGCCCGCCGGGACTGTCGAGCCATGGGCTCGTCGTCATGACGCCGGGCGGGAGGGCAGCTACTCCGATTCGTCGAGCTGGTGGAGGACGAGGGCAGCGTGCGCGCGGACCGGCGCCAGGTCGGCGGGTTGTGGAATGGTTCGCTGGGCGTCATCGACGACGAGCTGTACGTGCCCGGCGATGAGCGCCCGGTCGTCCGCGTCAGGACAGAACCTGCCGGTGGTGGCCAGCACCCGCAGCAGCGCGCGGTCCACCCGGGGCTCGGCGCACCCGAACCGGCGGATCTGGCCGGTGGCCAAGTCGAGGTAGTAGGACAGGTCCCGGCCGGGCACGACGACTCGGATCGTGCCGGCGTGGTCGTTCAGGCGTTGGCTGCCGAGCGGCCTGCGCACCAAGTGTGCGAGCAGGACGCCCAGGTGCTCGAGCGCCTGGATCGACGTGTACGGGTCGTTGATGGCCGGAGACAGCGCCTTGACGGCGATGTCGGCGAGCTGCCGCACCCCGAACGCCACATCCTGTTCGGCGGTGCGCTCATACCCCAGACGGACCGCCACGGGGAGCGCCTCGCCGAAGATCGCCGGGTCCGGTGACGGGTCGTCCGGGGACCGTGCCCACAACCACAACAGGGGCGCGCCTTCCACGACGAACTCGCCCACCATGGTGGACACGACCGCCACCAGGTCGTGGTCTCGCACCATCGGCAGGAGCACGTCGGGATGCACGGTCTGGACCCAACCGGACTGGTACGCCGGCACCGCGACAGCCCAGGCGGGCGGCGATGGGGCGGGTTCGGCGCTCACTCCTTGCGAGGGTAGGCCGTGCTCGATCACACGGAGCGTGCTGCGTTCCACGCGCCTCATGACTTCGTCGATCTGGATGGAGTGCGCCAGGTGGTGCACGAAGAACACCAACATGAGCAGGCTGATGAAGAGCAGGGTCAGCGCAAAGCTCACCGCGAGCCGCGGGTAGTCCTCCACCCGTTGTCCCGCCGAGACCCCGACGGTGAACAGGCCGGCCGTGCTGTAGGTGAACGTTGCGACGAAAACGCTGAGGACCACCTGGTTGGTCCGGTCCCGCAGGAAGTTGCGCAGGAGCCGGGGTGAGAACTGCGTCGACGCCAGCTGCAGCGCGACAACGGTCAGGCCCAGGACCAGAGCGATCACTGTGGCCAAGGTGCTCGAGATCGCTATAAGCAGGGTGCGCGCGTCGTCCGGGGTTCCCTGGAAGACGAACCAGCTGGTCGACGACACCTCTATCTGCGAGAGCACCAGACCGATGCCGAGCGCCAGGACCACAGCGATCGTGGGCAGCACCCACAGCGCCCCGCGGATGTACTCCCACAGAGCCTCGCGTCGCATGCAGACCACACTGGCCGTGGGAGTGCACGCGGTCAACGCCCGAAACAGGATCGCGATCCCGCGCGGCGACGGGGTCATATCGGCGCCAGTGCCTCCCTGACTGCGGCGAACCTGTCCAGCCGGTAAGCCTCCTCGAGATGCCCGTGCCAGGAGACGCTCCACGGTGGACGTTGCACGTTCCTGCCGCACTTGACGGCGCTGAGGGCGAAAGCACCCGGTCCCACACGAACATCTGGTGCCAGAGTGATTGGCCAGACAGGGGGCATCGACTGCGCTCGACACCTCACCACGGCCACGTCCCATCGCGGGCTGTCCATCGAGACGTGATCGTCGCAGTCGCACGTATCCCCAGCACGGTCATGCCGAACCGGACATCCTGCCGATGCCCCCCCGGTGGGGTCAGGGCCCGGGGAAGCCGACCGATGACGTGGCGTGCGCCGTGCCGGGCCGGTCCGAAACGGGAGGAAGCACGACAGGGATCAGAATCTGTGAAGTAGCCATCCCGCAGCGTTCGACTTTGATCCCCGACGGTCAAGAAGTCGCACCAGGTGCGGCATGTCCGTACGTCTGCCCGGATCCGCAACAGACGGCCGCGAAATCATCGGGCCGGGCTTTGACTTCGAGCGCTTGAAGTTTCTACGGTCGTTGGTGTGAGCAGTCAGACCGCCCAGCACCAGTACACGATCCGTGAGGCGGCAGCCCTGACGGGACTGCCGGCGAGCACCCTGCGCTACTACGAGGGGATCGGCGTCATCCCGCCGATCTCCCGCGGGGAGAGCAGCGGGCACCGGGTGTACCTCGAGAGCGACCTGGACCAGCTGACCTCGGTCGCGTGCCTGGCCGCGACCGGGATGTCGATCGGTGACATGAGGCAGTACGTCGCGAACGCCCCTCGCGGGGCGTCGGCGGCGGGCGACCAGGTCGCGCTGCTGTCCGAGCAGCAGCAGCGGCTGGCCGCCGAGGCCGAGCTGCTGGCCCTGCGTCAGCGGTACGTCGCGTTGAAGATCGACTACTGGCACGCGGTCGAGGCACGCGACGACGTACGGGCGCAACGGATCTCCGCTGACGCGCGCGCCTTGGCCGACGGCCTCAAGCGCGTCACGACGACCTGACACGAACGCTCACCTACAGGCCCGCCGACCACCCTGGCGCGGCCCCGAGCAGCAAGGAGCAGACCATGAAGCTGACCACGAGTGGTGGTCAGTCCAGCCCCGGACCGGCTGACTGGTTCACCGGCACCGTCCACATCGACGGCATCCGCACCCCCGACGAGCAGTCCTGCGTCGGATGCGCGCACGTCCGGTTCACGCCCGGCGCTCGCACGGCCTGGCACACCCACCCCAAGGGACAGACCTTGTACGTCACCGACGGCATCGGGCTCGTCGCCCGCCGTCGGGCGGAGCCCCAGCAGATCCGCCCGGGCGACGTCGTCTACATCGAGCCGGGCGAGGAGCACTGGCACGGCGCCACCCCCGACCGGTTCATGGCCCACGTCGCCATCCAGGAGGCCGACGACGCGGGCGAGGTCGTCACCTGGCTCGACCACGTCACCGACGAGGAGTACGGCGCCTGACCGGCGCCGCCTCGCAGACCCCCGACCACGGGACGCCGCTGGCGCTCCCGCCGATGCCTCCTGCCCGACGACCGGACCCCAACCCGAAGGAACACCACAATGCAGGTCAACGCCTATGCAGCACCCTCCGCCGGCCAGCCGCTGGCACCCACCACCATCGATCGCCGAGACGTCGGATCGAACGACGTCCTCATCCGGATCGAGTACGCCGGAATCTGCCACTCCGACATCCACACCGTGAACGGCGACTGGGGTCCCCAGCCGTTCCCCGTCGTCCCGGGCCACGAGATCGTCGGTATCGTCACCGAGGTCGGCTCCCACGTCACCCGCCACCGGGTCGGCGACCGGGTCGGCGTGGGATGCATGGTGAACTCCTGCGGCACCTGCACCAACTGCCGCAACGGTGACGAGCAGTACTGCCTCGAGGGGATGGTCGGCACCTATGCAGCGACCGACCGCGACGGTTCGACCACCCAGGGCGGGTACTCCACCCACGTCGTCGTTGACGCCGACTACGTCCTGCGCGTCCCGGACGGCATAGACCCGGCCGCCGCCGCACCCCTGCTCTGCGCCGGCATCACGACGTACGCGCCGCTGCGGCACTGGAACGCCGGACCCGGGAAGAAGGTCGCCGTCGTCGGCCTCGGCGGTCTCGGGCACATGGCCGTCAAGATCGCCCACGCCCTCGGCGCGCACGTGACCGTGCTGTCGCAGTCGCTGAAGAAGCAGGAGGACGGGCTGCGTCTCGGCGCGGACGAGTACTTCGCCACCTCCGACCCCGGCACCTTCGAGCAGCTCGCAGGACGGTTCGACCTCATCGTCAACACCGTCAGTGCCGCCATCGACCTCGACGCCTACCTCGGCCTGCTCGCCGTCGACGGGACCCTGGTCAACGTCGGCGCCCCCGCCGACCCGCTCAACGTCAACGTCTTCTCCCTGATCGGCGGCCGGCGCAGCTTCGCCGGCTCGATGATCGGCGGCATCGCCCTCACCCAGGAAATGCTCGACTTCTGCGCCCAGCACGGCATCGGCGCGGAGGTCGAGGTCATCAGCGCCGACCAAGTCAACGACGCCTACGACCGGGTTCTCGCCTCCGACGTCCGCTACCGCTTCGTCATCGACACCTCGACCCTCGCCTGACGTCCCGGCCAGTCCAGCTCCCGCCCCTGCACTGGGGCGGGAGCTGCACTACTACCGGCGGCCGATCCGGTTGACCTACTCGATGTAGCCAGCCGCCTTCCCGACTGGGCGGGAGGGGACTCGAGCTCACCCTGCGCGGCACCGATCAGTGTGCCAAAGTGTTGAGTCGACGTGGCGGCGGCGCCGGCTGTCCTCGCCACTCCCCATGTCGAGAGGAGCAGGCCATGGTGGTCCTGCACACCGCAATCGCCATCGCGGTCATCGTCCTGCTCATCATCAAGGCGAAGGTCGACCCGGTGATCTCGTTGATCATCGGCTCGCTCTATCTCGGGATCGCGACCGGTGTCGGCCTCACTGCGACCCTGACAGCGATCGCCGCTGGATTCGGCGAGATCATGGGCGAGGTCGGACTGCTCATCGGTTTCGGCGTGCTTATCGGGGCGATGCTCCACGCGATGGGCGCCTTCAAGAAGATGGTGACGATGCTCGTCAACGGTGTCGGCGCGCACCGGCTCCCGTACGCGCTGACGGCTGCGATGTCGACGATCTTTCCCTCGATCTATGTGGACGTCCAGGTCGTTCTGGCATCCCCGGTGGCGCGTTCGACCGCGCCCTTCATCGGCCCGACCGGCTTGCCGCACATGGCCGGCGCGCTCGGGGCCGGGATCTTCGCCGGCTACGTCTTCGTGATCCCGGGACTGGCCGCGGTCTCCATCGCAGGCCTGCTGGAGATCCCTCTCGGCACCTGGCTGCTGTACGGCCTCGTGCTCGGGCCATTGACCGCGATCGTGACGACATTGATCTTCCGGTTGCTCCTGCGCGGCCCCTACTGGAACCCGACCAAAGACGAAGATGTCGACGAGGCGATGGTCGAGCAGGAGACCACGGAGCTGGTCGACGACGACACCGCGACGCCCCCACTGCTTGTCTGCCTGCTCCCGATCCTGGTCCCGCTGGTGATGATCGCATTCGGTGCCTTCGCTGAGCTCCTGGAGTTCTCCAACGAGTTCATCGCCTTCCTCGGCGACGCCAACCTCGCACTGTTCGTCGGCCTGCTCGGTGCCTACGCGCTCTGCCGACGCACCCTGGGCTCGGACGGCACTGACGCGGCGATGAGCGAGGGCTTCCACACCACCGGCGCGATCCTGCTCATCACCGGCATCGGCGGCTCCCTTGGTGCCGTCATCAAGGAGACCGGGCTCGACAAGATCCTGGCTGACCTCTTCACCGCCGACGAAGCAGCGCCGGTCACCCTCAGCATCCTGCTCGCCTGGCTGATCGCCGCGGTGCTGCACCTGGCGATCGGGTCGGTGTCGGTGGCGGCCATCACAGCCGCCGGGATCATCGGCCCAGTCCTCGCGTCGATCGACGTCTCGCCGGTCGTCATCGGGCTGGCCATCGCCTCGGGAGCGATGTTCGCCCTGCAGGTCAACAGCAACTTCTTCTGGATGTACAAGTCCCTGCTCGGACTGGCGACACAGGGAACCTTCAAGACCCTGACAATGGTCACCTCCATCGCCTCGGTCGTGTCGTTGCCCATGGTCATGGCGGTGGCACTCATCGCGTAGGGCCGGCGTCGTGGGTCGCGCGCGCGGGACGTCGAGCACCAGTAGGAGCGCGTGGATGCTGCCTCGGCCGCATCAGGCGATCGCTCAGTTCCTCGCCCAGGCTGGTGTCGCCCCGGGCTGATCGTCAGTTGGGAGGGCAGGTATTGCTCTTGGGCAACGTGCTGGTGTGTCCATCTGGGCGCAGGGGAGGCACGATCGGCGGCATGAGCGTGCGTCGCAGTGGAAGGGGTGACAGGTCATTTCTGCGTCGTGCCGAGCGCGCTCCTCAGATGGGCGGCTCGATGGCATGCAAGCGGAGCACGGTGATCTCGGCTTGGTCCATCGTCGGGAATCCGGCGTGCGCAAGAGCATCGCGCATCTGTTCGCTGGCGAGGCGCGTACGCATCGCATCCTCGGACTCCCAGACCCCGACGATGTACAGCGAGTCGTCACCGACCGCGCAATGGTGGCGTAGCTCACCTGGCGGCCCGCCGGCGTCCATGATCGCTCGATGGGCGCGGTCATAGGCGCGGGTCAACTTCTCCACCTCCCCGCGGAAGCGTGCGATCAACAGTGCCGGCATGGGCGTACCTGCCATTTTCAGGAGGAGGCAAGTCCAGCGTGGGCCCCAGGCACCCTCCGCCGGAGGGCGCATCTACGCCCATCGGGCAGTCGCGCGCCACGCGGCGGCATGACCGGAAAGCTGGCCTAGAGGCAGTGGCCTATGGCGTAGCGCCCGGGTGGCCGTGGGATGTGTGAGTAGGTTTGTCAGCGCCTCGATACCGCCGAGGTGCCCGTGCGCGTCGGGCTTATGGCAGGCGATGGGGTGGCTGATGGAGTACACGCCGCTGGGACCGACGGGTGTCAACGTCTCGAGGATCTGCTTGGGCACCGCGACCTTCGGGGTGGCGCCGAATGAGCACGATGCCGAGCGAGTGGTCCATGCCGCGCTGGATCTTGGCATCAACTTCTTCGACACCGCGAACGTCTACGGACACATGCCCACCTTCGATCGTGCGGGCGCGCCGCCTGCGAGCGAACGCCAACCGGCCGAGCTCATCTTGGGGCGAGCGCTCGCCGGTCGGCGGGACGGGGTGGTGGTAGCGACGAAGTCGCGGGAAGTGGTGGGGCCGGGCGTGAACGACCATGGGCTGTCACGCCGGCACATCATCCAGCAGGTCGAGAACAGCCTGGCCAGGCTGGGAACGGACTACATCGACCTGTACTACGCGCATGCCCCGGATGCCGACACGGCACTGGAGCAGACGCTGTCGGTGTACGACGACCTGGTACGGCAGGGGAAGCTGCGGTATGTGGCGCTGTCCAACTATCCCGCGTGGCAGGTCACTCAGGCGTTGTGGATCGCCGATGACCGTCACCTGCACGCCCCAGTCTGTGTACAAGTGAAGTACAACCTCATCGACCGCGCTGCTGAGCGCGAGTTGGCGCCGGCATGCGTGCAGTTCGGCCTTTCCCTCGTCCCGTACGCTCCCCTCCACGGCGGCCTGCTCGCAGGAATGCGAGTCCTGGAGCGCGACCTCCAGGGAGACATGAGATTCTCGGGTCCGGGGTTCAGCGAAGCAGAGTTGCACGTTGGCCGGGCCGTCGAGAAGCTCAGCCACGAGTGGGGACTTCAGCCCCACCAGATTTCGCTCGCGTGGCTTCTGTCCCGCCCGGCGGTCGCCTCCGCCATCGTCGGTGCCGAGACGGTCGATGAGATCACGGCCAACGCCTCGGCGGCGGACGTTGTCCTCAACAACGCCCAGCTCGACGCCCTATCGGCTCTGAGCATCGACACCAGCGGCTGAAATCAGCCCGTAGACAGGTGCGGACGGGCAGGGCTCCTGTGCACGGTCATCGGCATACCCGGGCGTTTCGCGAACACTTGTTCGCTCCCCGGAATGTCCACACCTCCGGTCGCCCGCGAGTTCGCCCTCAGCACAACAGGTCTGGCTCGAACTGCGGCCACCTGAGCCGGCACCCGAGGAACACCCGCATCCACCCTCTGGCGCGGCGACGGCATCCGGGTGAGGATGGGGCAGCCGCCACCGCCGCCGGACCCAGGAGCCCCCGATGACCAACATCGCGACCAACCTCACGAGCACCGCCTCGAAGCAGCCGGAACAGGACGCCCTGCGGGTCCACGGGCAGGGCGTCACCTACGCGCAGCTCCACGGCATGGCCGCGAAGGTGGCAGGGGCCCTGCGCGCCAGCGGGGTCGAGCCGGGCGACCGGGTCGCCGTCATCCTGCCCAACGTGCCGGCTTTCCCGGTCGTCTACTGGGGGATCCTGCTCGCCGGGGGGGTCGTGGTGCCGATGAACCCGCTGCTCAAGGCGGGCGAGATCGACTACTTCTTCACCGACTCGGGGGCCAAGGTCGCCTTCGTCTGGCCCGACTTCGTCCCCGAGGCCACGAAGGGCGCGCAGGGCTCGGGCACCCGCATCGTCGAGTGCGGCCCCATGGGTCCGGTCGAGGGCGGCCTCGAGGGCGGGGACCCGATCGCCGAGCCGCACGAGCGCGCCGACGACGACACCGCGATCATCCTCTACACCTCGGGCACGACCGGCCGGCCCAAGGGCGCCGAGCTCACCCACCGCAACATCCACCTCAACGCCACCCGTTCGGCCCAGGTGATCCAGGAGATGACGCCCGACGACGTCGTCATGGGCTGCCTGCCGCTCTTCCACGTGTTCGGGCTCGTCGTCGGCCTCAACGCCGCGACGGTGGCCGGCGCGTCCCTCGCGCTCATCCCCCGGTTCGACCCCGCGGCAGCGATCGAGGTCATCGAGAAGGAGCGCGTCACGATCATGCAGGGCGTGCCGACGATGTACGCCGCCATCCTCAACCACCCGAGCTCCGACGGCATGGACGCGTCGAGCCTGCGCACCTGCGCCTCCGGCGGCTCCGCGATGCCGCTCGAGGTCATGCGCTCCTTCGAGGACAAGTTCGGCTGCATGATCCTCGAGGGGTACGGCCTGTCCGAGACCTCTCCCGTCGCCTCGTTCAACATGCCGACCATGGAACGCAAGCCGGGCACCATCGGCGTCGCCATCCCCGGCTGCGAGATGAAGTGCGTCGACCTCGAGGGCCACGAGGTCCCGGTCGGCGAGGTCGGTGAGATCGCGATCCGCGGCGACAACGTCATGAAGGGCTACTGGAACAAGCCCGAGGCCACGGCCGAGGCCATCCCGGACGGCTGGTTCCGCACCGGCGACCTCGCGACGATGGACGACGAGGGCTACTTCACGATCGTCGACCGCAAGAAGGACATGATCCTGCGCGGCGGGATGAACGTGTACCCGCGGGAGGTCGAGGAGGTCGTCTACACCCACCCCGACGTCCTCGAGGTCGCCGTCGTCGGGATCCCGGACGAGCTCTACGGCGAGCAGGTGGGCGCGGCCGTCGCACTGCGCGAGGGCGCCACCGCGACGCCGGAGGACATCATCGAGTTCACCAAGGAGCGGATCGCGGCGTACAAGTGCCCCAGGAAGGTCTGGGTCGTCGACGCCCTCCCGAAGGGACCGACCGGCAAGATCCTCCGCCGCGAGGTGCACGGCCCCGCGGAGTGACACCGCCCGGATGCCGTCAGCGCGACGGCGTGACCTGCGCCTGCTCGCGCTCCTGCACCGCGACGACCTCCGGCGGGCGCGGCCTCCGGTTGATGACGAACGCCGCCCCGAGGACCACGACGAAGCCGACGACCTGCCACGGCCCGAGCCGCTCGCCGAGCACCAGCACGCCGAGGAGCACCGACACCACGGGGATGAGGTAGGTGATCGTCGAGCCGATCACCGGTCCGGCACCGCGGACGACGTCGAACTGGAGCATGTAGGCGAAGCCGGTGCCCACGAGGCCGAGCACGAGCGTGCACACGAGCGGCAGCCACAGCCACGTGCCGGCATCCGGCGTGTCGTAGGACCACACGGCCGCGAGCCCCTCGGGCTGCACCACCGCCCAGCCGAGCGTCACCGGCACCATGAGCACGAGGGCCGTGAGGAGCGTCGCCGCGGGCTGTGACAGCCCGCCGAGGTCGACTCCGCTGAGGAAGCGCCGGTTGTAGGTCCAGCCGATCCCGTAGCTCGCGCCACCGGCCAGCGCCATCGAGAACCCGACGAGGTCGGGACGGTCGGTCGCCGTCCACGGCTGCATGATCGTGATGACGCCGAGGAACCCCACGCCCACGGCGACGAGCCGGCGCCCGGTGGCCCTCTCCCCCGGCAGGATCGCCATCGTCGCGAGCACCGTGGCGATCGGCGTCGCGGCGTTGCCGATGCCCGCGAGCGCCGAGCTGATCCGCGTCTCCGACAGCGCGAACAGCGTGAACGGCAGAGCGCCGAGGAAGAACCCGCACACGAACAGGTGCCCCCACACGCGTGCGCCGGTGGGCAGCCGTCCGCCGCCGGCCAGGAGCAGCAGCGTGATCACGAGGGCGCCGGAGAGGATGCGCAGTGCCGAGATCTGCACGGCGGAGAGCGACTCGAGCCCCACCTTCATGAGGAGGAAGCTCGACCCCCAGATCAGCACGAGCGCGACGTACTTCACCTGCCACGGGACGCGCGTCTGCTTCGTCACGACCCCACCTCCTCACCGAGTCGGCGCGCGGTGTCGAGCGCCGACCGGACAACGGTGCGGGCCCCTTCGGGTGTGAGTGAGGCCAGTCCGCAGGCCGGCGTGACGACGATCCCGCGCAGGGCGTCGGCCGACAGCCCGGCCCGTTCGAGCCCCTCGAGCACGAGCGCCCGCGCCGCGGTGTCGGTGCCGCTGCCATCGGTGGCGAGCACTCCGGCATACACGCCGGTGCCGCCGTCGAGGGTGGCCGCGACCGACTCCCAGCGTGCGGGTGAGGCAGCCGTGAGGTCGACGGCCAGCGCACCGGCACCGGTGGCCCGGAGCAGCGGCAGTGGCGCCGAGGGGTGGCAGCAGTGCACGACGGTGGGACCGTCGTGGGCGGCGAGCACCGTCTCGAGCGCTCGGGCGGCGACCTGCGGGTCGACGGCTCGCACCCGGCCGAAGCCCGACGACGTGGGCAGCGAGCCCTCCAGCACCGCCGGCAGCGACGGCTCGTCGAGCTGGAGGACGACCTCGGCACCCGGCACGAGCCGTCGCACGTCGGCCACGTGCGCCCGGATGCCGTCGGCCAGCGACGCCGCCAGGTCGGCGCTCGCTCCCGGGTCCATGACCGAGCGCTCGCCGCGGGTGAGGTGCACCGAGGCTGCGAGGGTCCACGGCCCGGCGACCTGGACCTTGAGCGGCCCCACGTAGCCCTCGTAGGCCTCGGCGAGCTCGTCGAGGTCCTCGCGCAGGAAGGCTGCAGTGCGCGCGGCGTCGCGCCCCGGCCGGTCGACGAACCGCCACCCGCTGGGCTGGAGGTCGACGGGCAGGTCGACGAGAATCCCGGCGCCCCGGCCGATGACGTCGGCCCCGGGTCCGCGCCCCGGGAGCTCGGGCAGGTGTGGGATGCCGGTGCCCTCCCCGTCGACGAGCAGGTCGCGCACCGTGCGCACGGCCTCGCGCGAGGACGTGCCCGGCCACGAGCCGATCCCGGTGGCGCGCACCGGTGCTGCGTCGGTCGCGGCCCCCTCGACGCCCTCCACGGCGGTCACCGCCCCACCCGCTCGACGAGCCGGACGACGGATGCCGGCACGGCCGTCCCGGCCGCGACGTTCCACGGGGCCGGCTCGGGGTCGCCCGCGACGACCCGGAACGGCACGACGCCGGTCCAGGCGTCGGTCTCCTCGTCGGGCGCCGACGGACCGCCGGCCCGAGCCTTGAGCAGCCAGCGCCCGTCGGTGATCGGCAGCGCCATGGCGAGGGTGGCGGCCTCCTCCTTGGACGTCATCGGCCGCACCTCGCGCGTGCGCCCCGGGATGAGCCGCTCGGAGATGCGGTCGAGGGCACGGGTGCGGTCGGCGCCGGTGAGCGGCGTCAGCTCGCCGTGGACGACGGCGGAGCGGTAGTTGGCCGAGGAGTCGAACGTCGTGTGCGCGACGACGAGGCCGTCGACGACCGTGACGCTCAACGCGGCCGGGGCCCCGGCGGCGACGTGGCGCAGGGCGCCCGCCCCGGTCGACCCGTGCAGGAGGATGCGGTCGCCGTCGCGGGCGTAGAGCATGGGCACGACCCACGGCCTGCCGTCGACGACCGTCGAGAGCGTGCCGGCGAGCTGGTCGTCGAGCAGCGCGTCGAGCTCGTCGCGCTCGAGGTGGCCGCGGTCGGGCTTGCGGGTGAGCCGCTCGGCCGGGCGAGCCGCGCTGCGGGTGCGACCGGCATACCCGGGACCCGGGCACTCGTCCGCGGACACGACCCTGGTGGTCGACGCGGGGTGGCGCTCGAGGGCGTCGCCGACCCGTGTGGGGCGCGGCATGAGCACGCCCCCGCAGGCGGGGCAGGCTCGGTCGAGGTGCTCGGCGCAGCCGGCGCAGAAGGTGCACTCGAAGGAGCACACGACCGCGCCCACCTCGTCGGCGGGCAGGTCGACGTCGCAGCACTCGCACCCCGGACGCATCTCCAACCCACTCACCACGTCATCCTCTCTCGTCCCTCCGACAGGACCCTCATGGCGTCGTCCGGCCGAACCCGACCCGTCGCCGGACGCCACCCAAGGTCCCAGTTCACCTCAGGTAGTGGCCTCCACCGAGATCCAGTGGGCACGAATTCCTCAGGACCAGTATCGTCGACGGATGCCGCGCGCCGCCCGCCCCGTCGAGGTGGTCCTCGACGTCGCCGAGGGCCCGGCGCCCCTGCGCCACCGCATCGCCGACGCCGTCGTCGCCGAGCTGCGCGCTGGTCGGCTGCGCCCCGGCGACACCCTGCCCTCGACCCGTGCCCTCGCCGCCGCCCTCAGGCTCTCGCGCGGCCCCGTCGTCGCCGCCTACGACGAGCTGGCCGCGGCGGGCTTCGTCGTGAGCCGGGCGGGGTCCGGCGCCGTCGTCGCACCGGGAGCCGACCGGGCGGCGGCGGCCGGCGCCGAGACCCACGTCCACACCCCCCGCGCCGAGCGGCCCGGCCCCGACTCCCCCGTCGACGCGACCCCGCGCTGGGACCTGCGGCCCGGCCGCCCCGACACCTCGCTCGTCGACCCGGCCGCGTGGCGCCGGGCCTGGCGGGCCGCCGGATCGGTCGTGCCGGGCAACGACGCCGGAGCCGGCCCTCCTCACGCCCGCTTGCGCCGGGTGCTCGCCGAGCACCTGCGCCGCAGCCGCGGCGTCGCGGTCGACCCCGACGACCTCCTCGTCGTGCCCGGCGTCGGCGCCTCGCTCCGCGCGCTCCCCGCCGCTCTCGGCCTCGTCGGAGCCACGGTGGCCCTCGAGGACCCCGGCTACGTCGAGGCCTGGACGGCGTTCTCCCGCGAGGGAGCTCGCGTCGTCGGCGTCCCCGTCGACGGTGACGGCCTCGACCCCGCGACGCTCCCCCGGGGTGCCGCCGCCGTCTACGTCACGCCCTCCCACCAGTACCCCCTCGGCGCCCGGATGCCGGTGACCCGTCGCGTGCAGCTGCTCGAGTGGGCGCGCCGCACCGACGGCCTCGTCCTCGAGGACGACTACGACGGCGAGTTCCGCTACGACGTCTCCCCGCTGCCCGCCCTGCGGTCCCTCGCGGGGGCCGAGGACCACGTCGTCTACATCGGCACGGCATCCAAGCTCGTCGCGCCCTCGCTGCGCGTCGCGTGGGTCGCGCCGCCCCGCCGCCTGCGCGGGTCGCTCAGCGTCGAGCTGGAGGGCCGCGGGCTCGTCGTCAACGAGGCGACCGGGCTCGCGCTCGCCGAGTTCGTCGCGTCGGGAGCGCTGTCCGCCCACCACGCGCGGGTGACGCGCACCTATGCCGCACGGCGGGCGGCACTCGTCGCGGCGGCCGCGCGCCACCTCCCCGGCGCGGTTCTCGAGGGGGTCGAGGCAGGGCTGCACGTCGTCCTCCGGCTGCCCGACGACCTGGACGACCTGGACGTCGTGACGCGCCTCGCCCGAAGGGGCCTGGCCGCGAGCCCGTTGTCCGCGTATGCCGTCGACGCGCCCGTGCGCGGTCTCGTGCTCTGCTACGCCGGGCTGCCCGAGACCGCCGCCGACGACGCCGTGCGGGTCCTGGCGGGTGAGCTCGCGCCTCCCGTGTGACGGTGGGGACTCCTCCCCATGGACCCGACCCCGGGACCGGCCCTAGCGTCCGGAACCGGTGGGCACGGGGGACGTGCCCACCTCCACACGAGAGGGGAACACCATGTCAGCACACCACGAGCAGGCGACCGCAAGCCGCCGCAGCATCCTCGGAGGGGCCGCCGGCGCGGGGGCGCTCGGCCTCGTCGGCGCAGGCGCCGCCGGCATCGCGACCGCCGGTCCGGCATCCGCCCACGGCACCATCACGACGTATGCCGCCATCAACGGGGCACGCACGGTCTACGAGGTCAACGGGGCGCTCACGGCCTGGGGCTACCGGCCGTCGTTCCACGACCGGCTCAACTCGTGGCTCGCGTTCTGGAACGCGAACACGCCGTCGTCCTATGCGGACGCCTCGCGGGTCTGGGGCTACGGGGCGCACACCGACCACCGCGTCACGGAGGCGCACAACAACGGCCGGGGCTTCGACCTGTCGCGGATCTACACGGGCAGCACCCGCCGGTTCACCGCGCGCTACGACATCTGGCGGACCTGGTCGGGCAGCGACCTCACGACGGCCCGGCGTCACTACTGGGCCACGTCGGCGTCGGCGCACCACCACTTCCGCAACGTCCTGACGTACCTCTACAACTCGGGGCACCACAACCACATCCACATCGACAACCTCGTGTCGGGCACGGGTCTGTCGACGTTCAGCACGGCCTCGTCGGCCCAGGTCCAGCACGTCCAGGCCTGCTGCCGGTACCTGTGGGGCCTCGGCACGAGCATCGACGGGGTGTGGGGCTCCCAGACGTCGAACCACTCCACCCGCGTGCTGCGCGCCGCGGGGGTCACGAGCGGCGGCATCACGACGTCGCAGTCCCGCTGGCTCGCGTTCAACCGCGCGAGCATGCGCAAGGGCTACGGGACGCAGTCCTACCCCGCGGCCTGACCGGCGCGTGGACCTGTGCCGGCGCACCTCGCCCGCGCACACGGCATCCGGTCACGGCATCCGTCACGATCGCACGGCGCCCCCGGGACCTCACTGTCCCGGGGGCGTCGCCGCTGGTGGTGGCCTGGTGGGGTCAGAGCACGTCGTGGCCGGGGTGCGGCTCCGACGGGATGGTGCCGAGGCGACCCGCCTGGAAGTCCTCGAAGGCCTTGACGAGCTCGGCGCGGGTGTTCATGACGAACGGGCCGTAGGCCGCGACGGGCTCGCGGATCGGGCGGCCGCCCATGATGTAGAGGTCGAGGCTCGGGCTGCGGCTCTCCTGGCTCTCGTCGGCTCCGACCTCGATGACGTCGCCGGCGCCGAGGACCGCGAGCTGGCCCATCCGGAGCGGACGGCGGTCCGCGCCGACCGTGCCGTTGCCGTTGAGCACGTACACGAGCGCGTTGAACTCGGGGTTCCACGGCAGGCGCACCTGGGCACCCGGGGCGACCGTCGCGTGGACGATCGAGATCGGGGTGTGCGTGACGCCGGGGCCCTGGTGGCCGTCGACCTCGCCGGCGATGACGCGCAGGAGCGCCCCGCCGTCGTGGCTGGAGAGCAGCGCGACCTCGCCGCCACGGATGTCCTGGTAGCGCGGGTCCGACATCTTCATCGACCGCGGCAGGTTGACCCACAGCTGGAGACCGTGGAAGAGGCCGCCGCTGAGGACGAGCTCCTCCGGCGGCACCTCGATGTGCAGCAGGCCGGAGCCCGCCGTCATCCACTGGGTGTCGCCGTTGGTGATCGTGCCGCCGCCGCCGTGGGAGTCACGGTGCACGAAGGTGCCGTCGATGATGTAGGTGACGGTCTCGAAGCCACGGTGCGGGTGCCAGGCGGTGCCCTTGGGCTCGCCCGGGGCGTACTCGACCTCACCCATCTGGTCCATGTGGATGAACGGGTCCAGGGCCGCGAGGTCGACGCCGGCGAACGCGCGGCGGACCGGGAAGCCCTCCCCCTCGAAGCCTGACGGCGCCGTCGTCACCGACCGCACGGGACGGGTCGCGGCTCCCGCGAGCGGCTCCGAGAGACGCGGCAGGGTCAGGATGTTGTCGACGGTCACGGCCGGCATGGTCATCAGCTCCTTCGGCTTCCATCCTCCGGTGGGGAGGCTGTCCCGTCCAACAGTAGTTGACTCGTCAACTATTCCACGATCCCAACTTTCCCGCCCGATCCCGGAACCTTCACCTCAGCAGCACATCGTTTCCCCTGCCCACCTGAAGGTTCCCTCACGAAGACCGCGGGATGCCGCCGGCCGGGTCAGGCCCGAGCGGTGCCGCTGATGGTCGCCGACCCCACGACCCGCGTCCCCTCGTAGAGGACGACCGACTGGCCGGGCGCGACCCCGCGGATGCGGCGGTCGAGCCGCACGCGCAGCGTCGTGGCGCTCTTCGCGGACGCCTCGGAGACGGCATCCGAACCTCCGACGTCCGGACCCCCGGCGCCTTCGTCCGCCGGCGGCCAGCACCTCGGCCGTGGCCGGCACCTCCTCGCCGTGGGCCCGCACCTGGGCGCCGACGCGCACGGTGCCGGTCGGCGCCGGGCCGCACCACCGCACGTGGGCGCCCTCGACGAGGTCGACGCCGAGCAGGTCGGCGGTGCCGATGACCACCCGGTTGGTGGGCGCGTCGACCTCGACGACGTAGCGCGGCTCGCCGTCGAGCGCCGACCGGTCGAGGCCGAGCCCGCGGCGCTGGCCGACGGTGAACCCGTGCGTCCCGGCGTGCGTGCCGACGACCGACCCGGAGGCCGCGTCGACGAGCTCTCCGGGGCGTTCCCCCAGCCGGCGCGTCAGCCACGCGCGGGTGTCGCCGTCGGGGATGAAGCAGATGTCGTGGCTGTCGGGCTTGCGCGCGACGGCGAACCCCCGCGCCGCCGCCTCCTCGCGGACCTCGGGCTTCGTCGAGTCCCCGAGGGGGAAGAACGACCGGGCGAGCTGGTCGGCGTCGAGCACGCCGAGCACGTAGGACTGGTCCTTGGCCGCGTCGACGGCCCGGTGCAGCTCACGCCCCGCCGATCCCTCGACGACCCGGGCGTAGTGCCCGGTCGCCACGGCGTCGAAGCCGAGCGCCACGGCCTTGTCGAGCAGCCCGGCGAACTTGATCCGCTCGTTGCACCGCAGGCACGGGTTCGGCGTCCGCCCGGCGGCGTACTCAGCGACGAAGTCCTCGACGACGTCGCGCTCGAACCGGCTCGCGAGGTCCCAGACGTAGAACGGGATGCCGAGCCGGTCCGCCACGCGTCGCGCGTCGCCGGCGTCCTCGATCGTGCAGCACCCCCGCGCCGACTCGCGCAGGGTCGCGGCCGAGCGCGAGAGCGCGAGGTGCACGCCGACGACCTCGTGACCGGCCTCGAGCATCCGCGACGCTGCGACGGCCGAGTCGACCCCGCCCGACATCGCGGCGACGACGCGCATCAGAGCAGGCCTCCCGCCCGTCGGGCGCGCTCGACGACACCGGGGAGGGCCGCGAGGAAGGCGTCGACGTCGGCCTCGGTCGAGGTGTGACCGAGCGACAGGCGCAGCGCGCCACGGGCCTCGGCCTCGGGGATGCCCATCGCGAGCAGCACGTGGCTGGGCTGCGGCACCCCCGCCTGGCACGCCGACCCGGTGCTGCACTCCACACCGGCGGCGTCGAGCAGGTAGAGGAGCGAGTCGCCCTCGCACCCCGGGACGACGAGGTGGGCGTTGCCCGGCAGGCGCCGGGTCGCGTCGCCGGCGGTCCAGCAGCCGCTCACGGAGATGCCCAGGCCCAGCGCGAGCGCGCCCTCGACGAGCCGGTCGCGCAGGACCATGACCCGCTTGGCCTCGACGTCGCGCATCGCGACGGTCTCCTCGAGCGCGACCGCGAACGACCGGATGCCGGGTACGTCGAGGGTGCCGCTACGCACCTGGCGCTCCTGGCCGCCTCCATGGACCAAGGGCACGAGCCTGGCGTCGCGACGGGCCAGGAGGGCACCGACCCCGAGGGGGCCGCCGACCTTGTGGCCCGAGATCGTCAGGAGGTCGGCGCCGGACTCGTCGAACCGGACGGGCAGGTGAGCGACCGCCTGCACGGCATCCGTGTGGAAGGGAACGTCGTGCTCGCGGGCGACGGCCGCGAGCTCGGCCACCGGCTGCACCGTGCCGACCTCGTTGTTGGCCCACATGACGCTGACGAGGGCGACGTCCTCGGACCGCTCGAGAGCCGCGCGCAGGCCGTCGACCGAGAGGTGTCCGCACCGGTCGGGGTCCAGCCAGTCGACCGTCGCGCCCTCGTGCCGGACGAGGTGCTCGACCGGGTCGAGGACCGCGTGGTGCTCGATGCCGCTGACCACGATCCGGGTCCGCGCTGGGTCGGCGGCGCGCTGCGCGGCATAGGTGCCCTTGACCGCGAGGTTGTCGGCCTCGGTGCCCCCCGACGTGAAGACGACCTCGGACGGTCGGGCACCGAGCACCGACGCGATGCGCTCGCGCGACTCCTCGACGACGGCGCGCGCCGCGCGGCCGGTGGTGTGCAGCGAGGAGGCGTTGCCGACCCGGCGCGCCTGCTCGGCGAGGGCCTCCACCGCGGCCGGCAGCATCGGGGTCGTCGCCGCGTGGTCGAGGTAGTGGCTCACGATCGTCGAGTCTACGTTTCGGGAGGGCTGCCCACCGACTCGCGCCCCGGGCGACCGCTCAGCCCACGAAGACGCAGAACGGGTGGCCGGAGGGGTCGGCGAGGACGTAGAGAGGCTCCTCGTCGTCGTCCGTGCGGTCGAGCAGCACGACGGCCCCGAGCGACTCGGCGCGCTCGCGCTGGCGCTCCAGGGCGGCGACGTCGGGCACGGTGAGGTCGAGGTGGAGCTGCATCGGCACGTCGTGGCGGGGCCAGGTGGTGCGCGGGAGCTCGGGCACCTCCTGGAACGCGAGCCGTCGCGTGCCGTCGGCCTCCGTGAGCACGAGCCAGTCGGCGTCGTCGGGCTCCCCCGCGGCCGGCCGCTCGTCGCCCGGGCGGTAGCGCAGGCCGAGCAGCTCGCGGTAGAACTCCGCCAGCCCACGGACGTCGGTCGTGTCGATCACGGTGTGCAGCAGGGTCGGGAACTCACCCACGGCGCATCGCCTCCTCGGACTGCCGTCGTCCGACCCTAGCCCGCGCCGGTGACGACCACACCCACGCCGGGGACGCCGAAGGGGACGCCGAAGGGGCGACCGGACCGGTCGC
>CAVWRI010000001.1:0-122427 GCA_963757405.1 uncultured Actinomycetota bacterium | reverse complement strand
CGTCGTCCTCGGGAAGGGGCTACCGGGAGGGGCGCGGCCACCGGCGGGGGCACGCGTCGAGCCGCTGCGTCGTCGGCGCACCGGCCGCGGGCAGCACGGTCGTCGCGGCACCGGCGAGCGCCTCCTGCGCCGCGAGGGCGGCGGCGACGCTGGCGGCTCCCGCGGGTCGGTCCTCGGGGTCCTTGGCGAGCAGTCCGTGCACGAGGTCGGCGAGCCAGTCCGGCGTGTCCGGGCGCAGGTCGCGCACGTCCGGCACGGGGTCGTTGGCGTGCATCATCATCGTCGCGACCGGCGTCGCCGCCCGGAACGGCGGCCGTCCGGCGAGCAGGGCGTAGAGGAGGCAGCCGAGCGCGTAGAGGTCGGCACGGCCGTCGACCCGCCCTCCCAGGGCCTGCTCGGGGGCGAGGTACTCCGCAGTGCCCATCACCGTGTGCGTCGCGGTGAGCGCCTGCGAGCCGGCCGCCTCGCTCGAGCTGGGTGATGCCGAAGTCGAGGACGCGCACCCGGCCGTCGGCCGCGTAGGCGACGTTCGCCGGCTTGATGTCCCGGTGGACGAGCCCGCGCGCGTGCGCGGCGTCGAGCGCCGAGGCGACCTGCCGACCGACCTCGACGACCTCGTCCACGGGCACCTGGCCCGGCCGCCATCCGCTCGGCGAGGCTCGGCCCGGGCAGCAGCTCCATGACGAGGTAGGCGGTCTCGCCCTCGACGCCGCTGTCGTGCACCGTGACGACGCCGGGGTGGCTGAGGCCCGCGGTGACCCGCGCCTCGCGCTCGAACCGTGCCGCCCCCGACTCGTCGGGCAGCGAGCGCAGGTCGATGGTCTTCACCGCGACCTCGCGGCCGAGGACGGTGTCGGTGGCCCGCCAGACCTGGCCCATGCCGCCACGTCCGATGGGCGACTCCAGGACGTAGCGACCGGCCAGACGTCGCTGCTCGCTGCTCATCCCCGCCACCCTACTGGCACGGTCCCGTAGCCTGTGCGACGTGCTGGAGACCGTGACCGCGACGCGTTTCGTCACCCCGTTGCGCGAGGGTGGGTCGCTGCCGGGGCTCGTCGAGGCCGACGACCTCGGCACCTACGTCGTCGAAGTTCTCGGGCGCCGGCCAGGGCCTGAAGGTGCTGGTCGCCGAGGTCCTCGTCGGCGAGCTGGCCCGCCGCCTCGACATCCCGACGCCCCGCCTCGCCGTCGTCGACCTCCCCACCGCCATCGCCCGCTACGAGGCCGACGAGGAGGTGCAGGACCTGCTCAACGCCAGCCCGGGCCGCAACCTCGGCGTCGACTTCCTGCCGGGCTCGTTCGGCTACGACGGCTCGCGCCCGCCCTCGGCGGAGGACGCCGGCTCGATCCTCTGGCTCGACGCCTACACCGCGAACGTCGACCGCACCTGGGCCAACCCCAACCTCCTCGTCTGGCACCGGCGGACGTGGGCCATCGACCACGGCGCCTCGCTGTGGTTCCACCACTCGTGGCCGAGCCGCCCGCCGGACGTCAGCCGCTTCGTCGGCCAGCCGTTCGACCCCAGCGGCCACGTGCTCGCCGCCGTCGCCGAGCCGGTCGCGGCGACCCACGAGCGGCTCGCCCCGCTCGTCACCGTGGCCGTCGTCGAGGAGGTCGTCGGGCTCGTGCCCGAGGACTGGCTCGAGACCACCGGCAGCCTCCCCGATGCGGATGCCGTCCGCGCGGCCTACGTCGAGCACCTCACGCTGCGCCTGGCCCGACCGGACGCGTGGACCGGAGGTGCGGCATGAGCCACCCGTTCCAGTACGTCGTCATCCGGTACGTGCCCCGGGTCGACCGTGGCGAGTGCCTCAACGTGGGCGTCGTCCTCCACTCGCAGTCGGCGGGCGTGCTGCGCTGCGCCTTCCACCTCGACGAGGCGCGCATCCTGGCCGTGGAACCGGACGCCGACCTCGACGCCCTGCGCGCCGCTCTCGAGGCGGTCGGCACGATGTGCGAGCGTCCCCCGACCGAGGTCGACGCGACCCTGTCGACGCAGGGCAAGCGCTTCGGCTGGATCAGCGCCCCCCGCTCGACGGTGCTCCAGCCCGGCCCGGTGCACGGCGGCTCCGTGGCCGACCCCGAGGCCGAGGTCGAGCGCCTCCTCGACCGCCTGGTCCGCTAGCGACGGCCCGCCGCCCCGACGGCGGCCACCACCTGCTCCACCCGCGTCTCGGGGGTCCCGAGACCTCGAGCACCAGCCCCACGGACCCGACGAGCTCGACGTCCTCGCAGAGGCCGAGGAGCCGCTCGTCCATCGCCTCCCGGAGCTCGGGGTCCTCGTCGTCGGGGACCCGGATGCCGTCGCGAGGGTCGAGCGGGAGGACGACCAGCAGGTCGACGTGCGCCATGGCCTCGGCCGTCGTCGCGCGCAGGCGGGTCATCAGGTCCGGCCCCGCGGAACCCCGCCGGAGCTCCGCCAGGGCCTCGAGGTAGGCGAGGAAGTCGACGGGTCCGCGCTCGGCCACGACGTCGGAGCCGGGTGACAGCTCGACGAGCCGCTCCGCCGCGACGGCGAGCTGTCGCACGAACGAGGTGGCCCCGGCCGGCTCGTCGTCGCACTCGACGAGCTCGAAGGGGTCGGGCAGCTGGGCGTACCCGCGCAGCGTGAGCGCGACGTCGGAGACGAGCGTGCTCTTGCCGCTCGAGTGGGTGCCCGAGACGACGATGCGCACGGGCGGACGGTACCCCGGTGCACCCTCCTCCGTCAGTCCCGGACGCGCAGGGCCCACGCCGCCACGGCACCGGCGGCCGCGACGTTCAGGGAGTCGACCCCGCCGAGCATCGGGATGCGCACCGTGACGTCGACGGCCGCGATGGTGCGGCGGGCCAGGCCGTCACCCTCCGTCCCGAGCACGAGGGCCAGCCGCTCGCGGCGGGTCGTCGGCGAGGGCGTCCAGGCCCACCGAGTCGCCCTCGAGCGCGAGGGCCGCGGTCGTGAACCCCAGCGCCCTCAGCTGCTCCACGCCCCCGGGCCACGGGTCGATCCGGGTCCACGGCACCTGGAACACCGTGCCCATCGACACCCTGATCGAGCGCCGGTAGAGCGGGTCGGCGCAGCGTGGGGTGACGAGCACGGCATCCACGCCGAGCGCCGCGGCGCTGCGGAACACCGCACCCACGTTGGTGTGGTCCACGACGTCCTCGAGGACCAGGACCCTCCGGGCGCCCTCCAGCACCTCGGCGAGCGGCGGCAGCACGGGACGCTGCATCGCCGCGAGCGCCCCCCGGTGCAGGTGGAAGCCGGTGATCGACTCGATGACCTCGTGCTCGCCGACGAACACGGGGATGCCGTCCGCCTCGGCGGCCGTGACGAGGTCCGCGAGGTCGGTGAGCCAGCGCTCCCCCATGAGGTAGGACCGCGGCCGGTGCCCGGCGGCCAGCGCGCGGCGGATCACCTTCTCCGACTCCGCGACGTAGAGTCCGCGCTCGGGCTCGGTGCGGCGGCGCAGGGCCACGTCGGTGAGGCCCACGTAGTCCTTGAGCCGGGGGTCGGTGGCGTCGGTGACCCGCTCGACGCTCGACGAGAACCCCACGAGGCGGACGATCGCCACGAGGCCGATGACGACGATGACCGCCCGCAGCACCGGCGGCGGCAGGCGCCGGCCCACCGTCGACCCGAGGACGCCGCCGACCGTCGCGCCGACGGCGATGAGCACGACGACGAGCCAGTCGATCTGGTCGCGCGCGACGAGGACGAAGACCAGCGCGGCGACGGCGTTGACGACCGTCGCGAGGACGTTCTTGTAGCCGTTCAGCCGCTGGAGCGGCTGCGGCGACAGGGCACCGAGGATGCCCATGAGGATGATGCCCTGCGCCGCACCGAAGTAGCCGCCGTAGACGCCGGCGCCGAGGACGCCCGCCTGCATGGCCCGTTCGTGGCTCTCGACGGATGCCGTGCCCTCCGCCCGGCGGCGCTCCGCCCACGCGCTGAGGCGGGGCCCCAGCACCACGAGCACGAGCCCGACGAGGATGAGCACCGGGACGATGGCGTCGAAGAGCGCGGGGTCGAGGACGAGGAGGAGCACGGCGCCGATGACGGCCCCCAGGAACGACATCGGCGCGAGCCGGCGCAGGTCCGGCCCGGCGCCGACGAGCTCCTTGCGGTAGCCGATGCTGCCGGTCAGGCTGCCGGGCACGAGCCCGATGTTGTTCGAGATGTTCGCCGTCACGGGCGGGACGCCGAGCAGCAGCAGGACCGGGAAGGTGATGAGCGTCCCCGAGCCGACGATCGTGTTGATGGTGCCCGCCCCGACGCCGGCGAGGACGACGACGAGGGCTTCGAGCGCGGACACCCGGACACCCTATGGTTCTCAGCGCGGCGGCGCCGGGGGCTCCTGCTCGTCGTCGGTCGGCGAGGCCGGCGGTGCCGGCGGGACCGGGGGCCGCGGCGGCGGACGGCATCCACGCCGGGCCTGATCGCGGGCTGGACGCGGGATGCCGGTGTCGCGTGCTCCTCGGCCTCCCGGCTCGCGAGTCCGGCCTGGCCGCGGGCCTCGGCGAGGGCCTGGGCCGGGTCCTCGAGGGTGCTCTCCTCGAAGGCTGCGCCCACCTCGCCCGGGTCCACCCACTCGTCCTCACCGCCGCCGTCGAAGCCCTGGTCGCCGCGGCCGAGCATGCCGCCGATGCCCTTGAGGGCGTCGGTGAGCTCGCTCGGGACGATCCACAGCTTGTTGGCGTCGCCGCGGGCGATCTGCGGGAGCACCTGGAGGTACTGGTAGGCGAGCAGCTTCTGGGTCGGCTTGCCGCGGTGGATCGCGTCGAAGACCTGCTGGATCGCCCGGGCCTGGCCCTGGGCCTCGAGGATGCGGGCCTGCGCCGAGCCCTCGGCGCGCAGGATCTGGCTCTGCTTCTCGCCCTCGGCCGTGAGGATCTGGCTGGCCTTGGAGCCCTCGGCGGTGAGGATGATGGCGCGGCGCTCGCGCTCGGCCTTCATCTGCTTCTCCATCGACTCCTGGATGGAGTGCGGCGGGTCGATGGCCTTGAGCTCGACGCGGTTGACGCGGATGCCCCACTTGCCGGTCGCCTCGTCGAGCACCCCGCGCAGCTGGCCGTTGATCTGGTCGCGGCTGGTCAGCGTCTGCTCGAGGTCGAGCGAGCCGATGACGTTGCGCAGCGTGGTGACGGTGAGCTGCTCGATGCCCTGGATGAAGTTGGCGATCTCGTAGACCGCCGACTTCGGGTCGATGACCTGGTAGTAGATGACCGTGTCGATGCTCACGACCAGGTTGTCGCTCGTGATGACCGGCTGCGGCGGGAAGGAGACGACCTGCTCGCGCAGGTCGATGTTCGCCCGCACGAGGTCGACGAACGGCACGAGGATGTGCAGGCCGCCCTCGAGGGTGCGGGAGTAGCGGCCGAGGCGCTCGATGATGAGGGCCGTCTGCTGGGGGACGACGCGGACCGTGCGGACGAGCACGATGATCACGAAGCCCGCCAGGAGCAGCAGGACGATGAGCGAGATGATGCCGTCGGGCACGGGTCTGCCTTTCTCGGGGCGCCGGGGCGCGGGTCAGTCGGAGGGGTGTGGGGGGACCGGAGCGACGATGGCCGTCGCCCCGTGGATGGCGATGACGCGGACCTCCTCGCCGGGGCCGACGGGCTCGCCGCCCTCGGCCAGGCGGGCGGACCAGGTCTCGCCGGCGAGCTTGATCCGGCCGTCGGTGTCGGTCACGGCCTGCAGGACGCGGGCCTCCCGACCGACGAGCGCGGAGGTGCCGATCTGGTGGTCGGTCTCGCTGTCCATGAACTGCCGCCTGATCATGGGGCGCACGATGAGCAGCAGGAGCAGCGCGACGGCGACCGCCACGACGACCTGGAGCGCGAACGATGCGCCGAGGGCGGCGGCCACGGCTCCGGCGGCAGCGCCGCCGGCGAACATGAGGAAGACGAAGTCGACGGTGGCAGCCTCGATGGCGGCCAGCACGATCGCGAGGCCCAGCCAGGCGAGCCACCAGTTGTCGATCAGCCAGTCCATGGCGAGGGCCCCTCTCGGAGGTGTGCGGACAGCACGTCGACGTGTGTCCCGTGCGGGCGGTTCCCTGCGGCGTCAGCGGGCGCGGGCGGCATACCGGTTCCCCCGGACCTCGAGCTCGAGGGGCAGGCCGAAGGTGGCCTCGAGGTTCGCGGCGGTCAGGGTGATCTCGATCGGTCCCTGGGCGACGACGCGGCCGTCGCGGACCAGGAGGACGTCGGTGAAGTGCGGCGGCACCTCCTCGACGTGGTGCGTCACGAGGACCATGGCGGGCGCCGCGAGGTCGGCCGCGAGCTCGCCGAGGCGGCGCACGAGGTCCTCGCGCCCGCCGAGGTCGAGGCCGGCGGCCGGCTCGTCGAGGAGCATGAGCTCGGGGTCGGTCATGAGCGCGCGGGCGATCTGCACCCGCTTGCGCTCCCCCTCCGACAGGGTGCCGAAGCGCCGGTCGGCGAGGTGGTCGGCGCCGAGAGCCTCGAGCAGCTCGTCGGCGCGGCCCTCGTCGAGGCGGTCGTACTGCTCGCGCCACCGCCCCACGACGCCGTAGGACGCGGTGACGACGACGTCGCGAACCCGCTCCCCGCCGGGATCCGCTCGGCCAGCGACGCCGAGGCGAAGCCGATGCGCGGGCGCAGCTCGAACACGTCGACGGCCCCGAGGACCTCACCGAGGATGCCGACGACACCGGTCGTCGGGTGGATCCGGGCGGAGGCGAGCTGGAGCAGCGTCGTCTTGCCGGCACCGTTGGGGCCCAGCACGACCCAGCGCTGCCCCTCCTCGACGTCCCACGAGACGTCCTCGAGGATCACGGTGTCCCCACGGACGACGCCCACGCCGGCCATCGCAAGGACATCGCTCATGCCCCGCACCCTAACCGAGTCAGGTCGACAGCATCCGGCGCCTGAGGACGTCGAGGTACACCTGATGCGTCTGCTCGCCGATCGAGCCCCAGGAGAACGACTCCACGGCACGACGACGGCCCGCGAGACCCATCCGGTCGGCCCGGGCGGGGTCGCTCACGGCATCGGTCAGCGCGGCCGCCAGGTCGGCGACGAACCGGTCCGGGTCGACGGGGGTGCCCGTGCCGTCCTGGACCTGGTCGATCGGCACGAGCCACCCGGTCTCCTCGTGCACGACGACCTCGGGGATGCCGCCCGTGGCGGTCGCGACGACCGGGAGCTCGCAGGCCATCGCCTCGAGGTTGACGATGCCGAGGGGCTCGTAGACCGAGGGGCAGACGAAGACGGTCGCGCTGCTGAGCATCGCGACGACCTCGTTGCGCGGCAGCATCGTCGGGACCCACACGACCCCGTCACGCGTCTCGCGCAGGCCGTCGATGAGGTGCTCCACCTCCGCCTTGATCTCGGGCGTGTCGGGGGCGCCGGCGAGGAGCACGAGCTGCACCTCGGGCGGCAGCTCGGCGGCGGCGCGCAGCAGGTAGGGCAGACCCTTCTGGCGCGTGATCCGGCCGACGAAGATGACGCTCGGGCGGTCGGGGTCGACCCCGTGCGAGCGCACGACGTCCTCGTCGCGCTCGCGCTGCCACAGCTGGGAGTCGATCCCGTTGTGGACGACCATGACCTTCTCGGGGTCGACCGAGGGGTAGGACCGCAGGATGTCCTCGCGCATGCCGGCGCTCACCGCGACGACGGCGTCGGCGGCCTCGTAGGCGGTCTTCTCGACCCAGGACGAGACGCGGTAGCCGCCGCCCAGCTGCTCGGCCTTCCACGGCCGCATCGGCTCCAGGCTGTGCGCGGTGAGGACGTGCGGGATGTCCCCCATGAGGCTCGCGAGATGCCCGGCGAAGTTGGCGTACCAGGTGTGGGAGTGCACGAGGTCGGCACCCTCGCAGGCGGCCGCGAGGCTGAGGTCGACGCCGAGGGTGGTGAGCGCGGCATTCGCGCCGGTGAGCTCGCCGAGGTCGGGGTGGCCGGTCGTGCCGTCCTCGTCCCGCGGCTCGCCGAACGCGTGGACGCGGACGTCGAGGTCGCCGCGCCGGCGCAACGCCCTGACCAGCTCCGCCACGTGCACCCCCGCGCCGCCGTAGATGGCCGGGGGGTACTCCTTGGACAGGATGTCGATGCGCACGAAAGTCACCCTAGGACGCGCGTGGTCTCCCGGCGAGGGCTGCGACCCAATAGCGTGAGGCCATGGCGTACCGCAGCGGAGGTCCCAAGGTCCTGGTCATCGTCCTCGCGGGTGGGGAGGGGAAGCGGCTGATGCCGCTCACGGCCGACCGCGCGAAGCCGGCGGTCCCGTTCGGTGGCATCTACCGCCTCATCGACTTCGCGCTGTCCAACGTCGTCAACTCGGGCTACCTCAAGATCGTCGTCCTGACGCAGTACAAGTCCCACAGCCTCGACCGGCACGTCACCAAGACCTGGCGGATGTCGACGATGCTCGGCAACTACGTCGCGCCGATCCCCGCGCAGCAGCGCATCGACAAGTCCTGGTACACGGGCAGCGCCGACGCGATCTTCCAGAGCCTGAACACGATCGACGACGAGAGGCCCGACATCGTGGTCGTCGTCGGCGCCGACCACGTCTACCGGATGGACTTCTCGCAGATGGTCGAGCAGCACGTGGAGTCCGGGGCCGGCGTCACCGTGGCCGCGATCCGCCAGCCGATCGGCATGGCCGGCGAGTTCGGCGTCATCGAGGTCTCGGCGCAGGACCACACGAAGATCAAGGCCTTCCGCGAGAAGCCGGCCGACCCCGACGGCCTGCCCGACTCGCCCGACGAGATCCTTGCCAGCATGGGCAACTACGTCTTCGACGCGCAGACCCTCATCGAGGCCGTGACCGCCGACGCCACGCTGGACGGCTCGAAGCACGACATGGGCGGTGACATCGTCCCGGCCATGGTCGAGGAGGGCACCGCCTACACCTACGACTTCAAGAAGAACGTCATCCCCGGCGGCACCGAGCGCGACATGGGCTACTGGCGCGACGTCGGCACCATGGACTCGTACTTCGACGCCCACATGGACCTCGTGTCGATCCACCCGATCTTCAACCTCTACAACTACGACTGGCCGATCTACACCTCGCACGGCCCGTACCCGCCGGCGAAGTTCGTCCACGGCCACCACGGGCGCTTCGGCGAGGCCCTGAACTCGGCCGTCTCCCCCGGCGTCGTCATCTCGGGCGCCCGGGTCAGCGGCTCGGTCGTCTCCCCCAACGTCAAGGTGCACAGCTACACCGAGATCGACAGCAGCGTCGTCCTCGACGGCGTGCAGATCGGCCGGCACTGCCGCATCCAGCGGGCCGTCATCGACAAGAACGTCGTCGTCCCGGACGGCGCGGCGATCGGCTTCGACCGCGAGCACGACGTCGCGCGTGGCTTCTCGGTCACCGAGTCCGGCATCACCGTCGTCGGGAAGGGGCAGAAGGTCGAGCCGTGACGGCATCCGACCGCCCGGTCCGGATCGCGGCGCAGGTCCAGCCGCAGCACGCGACCTACGCCGACATCCGACGCGCGTGCGCCGATCTCGAGGAGATCGGGGTCGACGTGATCTTCACGTGGGACCACTTCTTCCCGCTCCGCCGCCCGGCGGACGGTCCGCACTTCGAGTGCTGGACGGTGCTCGCCGCGTGGGCGGAGGCCACCGAGAGGGTCGAGATCGGCGCGCTCGTGACGTGCAACAGCTACCGCAACCCGCAGCTGCTCGCCGACATGGCGCGCACGGTCGACCACATCAGCGGGGGCCGGCTCATCCTGGGTATCGGGTCGGGGTGGTTCGAGCGCGACTACGAGGAGTACGGCTACGAGTTCGGCACGCCCGGGGGCCGGCTCGACGCCCTGGACCGTGACCTGCCGGTCATCAAGGAGCGCTGGAGCAGGCTCAACCCCCCGCCGACACGCGACATCCCGGTGCTCATCGGTGGCGGCGGCGAGCGCAAGACCCTGCGCATCGTCGCCGAGCACGCCGACATCTGGCACGGTTTCGGCACACCCGAGACGATCGCCCACAAGCACGCCGTCCTCGACGAGTGGTGCGCGAGGGTGGGGCGCGACCCGGACGAGATCGAGCGGTCAGCCGGCGCCTCGCCCAGGCCCGGCCGGTACGCCGAGGGGGTCGCCGGACTATGCCGCCAACGCGGAGGCGCTCCACGCAGTCGGGGACCCGGCTCGTGACCGTCGGGACTGTCCGGTCCCGCGCTACGACCTCGGTCCGGTCCGCGACCTCGTCGCGTGGCGCGACGCCCGCGCCGGTTAGCCTGCGGGCGTGCCTCCCGTCGCCCTCGAGCCCCCCGTCGCGCCGCTGCCCGACCCCTCGGCGCGGACCCTGCTGGTGACCCTGGACGGCCCCGACCGACCCGGCGTGACGAAGGCGGTGTTCGCCGCGGCCTCGACGGTCGGCGCGGACGTCCTCGACGTCGAGCAGGTCGTCGTGCGCGGACACCTCGCACTGTCGGTCCTGCTCGCCCCCCGGCGCGACGAGAACGTCCTCGTCGACCGCCTCACGAAGGCGGGCGAGTCGATGGGGATGCGCGTCGGCCTCGTCGAGGGCCGCGGCGACAACGCGCCCCGGCGCACCGGACGCGCCGCGGTCGTCGTCATGGGCGCTCCGCTGGAGACGCGGCACGTCGCGGCGGTGGCCGCGGTCATCGCCGACCACGGCGCCAACATCGACCGCATCCGGCGACTCTCGCGCTACCCCGTGACGACCGTCGAGCTCGACGTGTCCGGTGCCGACGTCGGCGTCCTGCGCGGGGCCCTGGCCCTCGTCGCCGCCGAGACGGGCGCCGACATCGCCGTGGCCCCGGCGGGCCTCGCGCGGCGCGGCGGGCGCCTCGTCGTCATGGACGTCGACTCCACGCTCATCCAGGACGAGGTCATCGAGCTCCTCGCCGAGAACGCCGGCCGCGCCGAGGAGGTCGCGGCCGTCACCGAGCTGGCGATGCGCGGCGAGCTCGACTTCGCGCAGAGCCTGCACGCCCGCGTGGCGACGCTCGCCGGGCTGCCCGCGGCCGTGCTCGACGAGGTGCGGGATGCCGTGCGCCTCACCCCGGGTGCCCGCACCCTCGTGCGCACCCTCAAGCGCCTCGGCTTCACGGTGGCCGTCGTGTCAGGTGGCTTCGTCGAGGTCGTCGCCCCGATCGCCGAGGACCTCGGTGTCGACCACGTGCGCGCCAACCGGCTCGAGGTCGTCGACGGCCACCTCACCGGACGGGTCGTCGGCGACGTCGTGGACCGCGCCGGCAAGGCCGCCGCGCTTGCGGGAGTTCGCCGCGCTCGAGGGACTCCCCCTCTCGCGGACGGTCGCCATCGGTGACGGCGCGAACGACCTCGACATGCTCGCGGTCGCCGGGCTCGGCGTCGCCTTCAACGCCAAGCCGCTCGTGCGCCGGCAGGCCGACACCGCGCTCAACGTGCCCTACCTCGACGCGGTCCTGTTCCTCCTGGGGATCTCGCGCGAAGAGATCGAGGACGCGGACGCGGGCGACGAGCCGCACTAGGCTGACCGGCGTGCCGCGCTACCCCTCCACCACGCCCACCCTCTTCATCGTCGGAGGGGCTGAGGACCGGGTCGGGAAGGCTTCTCTCCTGCGGCAGTTCCTCAAGCTCTCGGGGGGACGCCGTTCGCGGCTCGTCCTGGTCCCCACGGCCTCGTCCTTCCAGGACGAGGTCGTCGCGTCCTACACCGAGGTCTTCACCCGGCTGGGCGCGCCCGGCGTCCGGGTCGTCAACCCCGCGAGCCGCGAGGACGCCCACGACCCGCAGGCGGTGGCGGCCCTCGACGACGCGACCGGCATCTTCATGAGCGGCGGCAGCCAGCTGCGGCTGTCCCAGTTCCTGCCCGGCACCCCCGTCGGCGATGCGATCCACCGCGCGCACGACCGCGGCTGCGTCGTCGGCGGCACCTCGGCCGGAGCCTCGATCATGTCCGACTTCATGATCTCGATGGGCGACGAGGGCGTGACGCCGCGTCAGCGGGCGAGCCAGCTCTCCTCCGGCCTGGGCCTCCTGCGCGGGCTCGTCATCGACCAGCACTTCGACCAGCGCTCGCGCTACGGCCGCCTGCTGTCGGTCATCGCGCCGTCGCCGCACCTGCTCGGCATCGGCATCGACGAGGACACGGCGGTGGTCGTCACCGACTGTCGCGAGTTCACGGTGCGCGGCTCGGGCTCCGTGTTCGTCCTCGACTGCAGCACCGCCCGCACCGACGCCCCGGATGCCCGGGCCGGCGCCCCGGTCCTCGTCTCGGGGGCCACGGTGCACACCCTCCCCGCAGGGGCTACGTTCGACCTCACGGCGCGACGCCTCACGGACTTCGTCGAGCAGCACCCGGACGTGCTCGTCTCGGTCGCCGCCGCCAAGGCCTGACCGGACGCCGCCGACCGCCCGACCGCACCCCATCCGAGGAGAAGCGCCGATGGACCGCCCCACCCCCACCGGACCCGCCGCCCCCGACCTGCGGATCACCGAGTCCCGGGTCTACCGTGGCGGCAACATCTGGTCCTACGACCCGGCGATCCACCTCGTCGTCGACCTCGGCGTGCTCGAGGCCTACCCGACCGACACCCTGCCCGGGTTCACCGACCGCCTCGTGGCGCTGCTCCCCCGCCTCGAGAACCACACGTGCTCCAAGGGGGTCCGCGGCGGCTTCGTGGAGCGGATGCACGAGGGCACCTGGCTCGGCCACGTCGCCGAGCACGTGGCCCTCCAGCTGCAGCAGGAGGCCGGCCACGACCAGCGACGCGGCAAGACGCGTGGCGTCAAGGGCCGCACCGGCGTCTACAACATCATCTACGGCTACACCGACGAGGGCGTGGGGCTCGCGGCGGGCCAGCTCGCGGTGCGCCTCGTCAACCACCTCGTGCAGGAGGACCCCCACTTCGACTTCGAGACCGAGCTCGAGCGCTTCCTCACCCGGGCCGAGCGCACGGCGTTCGGCCCGTCGACCGCCGCCATCCTCGAGGAGGCGGTGAGCCGCGACATCCCGTTCATCCGGCTCAACAGCGGCAGCCTCGTCCAGCTCGGGCAGGGCGTGCACCAGCAGCGGATCCGCGCCACGATGACGTCGAAGACGGGCGCGCTGGCCGTCGACATCGCCGGCGACAAGGACATGACGACCCGGCTGCTCGCCTCGGCGGGGCTGCCCGTGCCGAAGCAGGAGACGGTGCGATCGGCCGAGGGCGCGGTGGCCGCCGCGCGGCGGATCGGCTTCCCGGTCGTCGTGAAGCCGCTCGACGGCAACCACGGGCGCGGGGTCTGCCTCGACCTCCTGGGTGACGACGACGTGCGCGAGGCGTTCGTCGTCGCCGAGGGCGAGTCGCGGCGCGGCTGGGTCATCGTCGAGAGCCTCGTCACCGGCCGCGACTACCGCTGCCTCATCGTCGGGGGCCGGATGCAGGCCATCGCCGAGCGCGTCCCGGCCCACGTCCTCGGCGACGGGACGCACACGGTGCGCGAGCTCGTCGACATCACGAACTCCGACCCGCGTCGCGGGGTCGGACACGAGAAGGTGCTGACCAAGATCAAGGTCGACGCGGCGGCCGAGGAGCTCGTGCGCGAGCAGGGCTTCGGCCTCGACGACGTGCCGCCGACCGACACCATGGTCAAGCTCGCGCTCACCGGCAACATGTCGACCGGGGGCATCTCGATCGACCGCACCTTCGACGCCCACCCCGACAACGTCGAGATCGCCGAGGAGGCCGCCCGCCTCATCGGCCTCGACGTCGCCGGCATCGACTTCATCTGTCCGGACATCGCCTCCCCCGTGCGCGAGACCGGCGGCGCGATCTGCGAGGTCAACGCCGCGCCCGGCTTCCGGATGCACACCCACCCGACGATCGGTGAGCCGCAGTACATCGCCAAGCCCGTCGTCGACCTGCTCTTCCCGCCGGGCGCGTCGGCGCGGGTGCCGGTCGTCGCGGTGACGGGCACGAACGGCAAGACGACGACGTCGCGGATGATCGCCCACATCATGAAGGGCCTGGGCCGCCAGGTCGGGATGACCTCGACCGACGGCATCGTCATCGACGAGCGCCTCGTCGTGCGCTCCGACGCGTCCGGGCCGCGCTCGGCCCGGATGGTGCTCCAGAACCCCCGCGTGGACTTCGCGGTCATGGAGGTGGCGCGCGGCGGCATCCTGCGCGAGGGCCTGGGCTACGACCGCAACGACGTCGCCGTCGTCACGAACGTCGCGCCCGACCACCTCGGGATGCGCGGCATCGACACCCTCGAGCAGCTCGCCGACGTCAAGGCCGTCGTCGTCGAGGCGGTGCCGCGCGACGGCTTCGCCGTGCTCAACGCCGACGAGAAGCTCGTGCGCCGGATGCGGCGCCGCTGCTCGGGGTCGATCGTGTGGTTCAGCCTGGCCGAGCCCGGCAGCGCCGTGCGCGACTTCATCGACGACCACTGCCGCCGCGGAGGCCGCGCCGTCGTGCTCGACCGCACCGAGCGCGGCGACATGATCGTCATCCGCCACGGGCGCCGGTCGATGCAGCTCGCCTGGACCCACCTGCTCCCCGCCACGTTCGGCGGCACGGCCCTGTTCAACGTCGCCAACGCGATGGCGGCGGCGGGTGCGGCCTTCGCCACCGGCGCCGGGCTGCACGAGATCCGTCAGGGCCTGCGCACGTTCACGACGTCGTACTACCTCTCCCCCGGCCGGATGAACCAGATCAACGTGCACAACGTCGACGTCATCGTCGACTACTGCCACAACGCGCCCGGCATGCGCGTGCTCGGCGAGTTCCTCGAGCGCTACGCCGCCATGAAGGCCGGCCAGACCGACCTCGGCAAGATCTCGCGGATCGGCGTCGTCGCGACGGCGGGTGACCGCCGCGAGGAGGACATGCGCGAGCTCGGGTCGATCGCCGCCGACCACTTCGACGTCATCGTCGTCCGCGAGGACGAGCGGCTGCGCGGACGGGAGCGCGGCTTCACGGCGGAGCAGGTCGCCGAGGGCGTCCGCTCCCGGATGAGCGAGCCCGGCGTCCGCTGCCGCCAGGTCGAGATCGTCCTCGACGAGACGGCGGCGGTGCGCCACGTCATGGCGCGCGCCAACCCCGGGGACATCGTCGTGCTCTCGGTCGACCAGCACGCCGCCGTCATGGCCGAGCTGGAGTCGATGACGAAGCAGGCCCAGCCGGGCACGCACACCCAGGACTCGGTCGGCGACCCCGACCTCGACCCCACCACCCTCCAGGAGGAGGCCAAGGAGGCCGGCGACACCGCCGCCCGGGACCTCGACGCGGCTCCGAGCGCTGACCTGACGCGGTCAGCGGCCGAGCTCGGTGGCGTAGGCCGTGAGCGCCCGCCGGTAGCGCTCGACGTCCGGGTCCGTGCTCGTCGACACGACCGTCCCCAGCAGGTCGCGCAGGGCCTGCGTGGGCTCACCGGCGTCGTGCGTCACGAGGGCTCGGAACGCGGCGACGCCGACGCTCTCGGGGTAGCGGGCGGCGACGTCCTCGACGACGGCCAGGGCCTCGTCGTGGCGCCCGAGGTTGCGCAGGCTCGACGCGAGCTGCAGCTGGGCCAGGTGCCGCAGCGGCTCGCGCAGCCCGAGCCGGAGGGCCTCCTCGTACAGCGGCACGGCATCCGCCTCGTGCCCGGCGCTGTCGTGGGTGCCGGCGTACTCGTAGGCGATCCGGGCGTCACCGGCATGGGCCGCGTAGAGCCCGGCGCCGCCGCGGCACCGCTCCTCGGCGTCCTCGACCTCCCAGAGCCGGGCGATCTCGTCCTCGGCCTCGTGCTCGCCGCGCGCACGGACCACCTTGCGGCGCACGGCATCCGAGTCGTCGGCCACCGCGCCACGGGAGCGCAGCCAGGCGACGATCTCGGCCCGCTCCGCATGGCACATCAGCGCCGCGACGTCGCCGTCCTCGGCCACCTCGAGGCACGCCTGGAGGCCCGCGAGCTCGGTCGGGTAGGACGCGATGTCGGCGACACCGGCCCGGGCCAGGCCGATCCGCAGCTGGGCCTCGAGGTCCGTGATGGTGCGACCGCGCAGGTAGTGCTCCTTGTGCGCGGCGACGATGTGGTCGGCGCGCACGCCGGCGATCTCGCCGAGCGCCTGGAGGATGTCGTCGGTGCGGTCGCCGGCGGTGCCGAGCGCGAGGTGCACGCGCCCACCGGGCGCCGTCAGCCCGCGCGACACGTCGAGCAGTGCCTCGAGGCCGGCCTCGTTGTGCGCGAGGTCCACGACGACCGTCACCTCGCCGCCCTCGACGGCCACCGAGTAGGTGTTCATCCGGCCGGGGTTGAGGACGTCGTCGGGCCGGAACGTGCGCAGCCCCTCGACGACGGCGTCGCGCTCGATGCCCAGCCCGAGGGCGGCCGACGCGCCGGCCAGGGCGTTGAGGAGGTTGTGGTGCGACAGCCCGGACAGCGCCATCGGGAGGTCGACGACGCGCAGCAGCCGGTCGGGGGTGCCGTCGGCGCTGAGCACCGTGACGTGGTCGTCGAGCACGGTCGTCGCCCGGCCGCCGGCGGTGAGCGCCTCGCGCACGGCCGGGGCGCTGGGGTCGGAGGTGAACACCCACGGGCGGGCGCGGATGCCGGTGCGCATCGCCCAGACCCGCGGGTCCTCGCCGTTGAGCACGACCCAGCCCTTCGGCCGGGTGACGCGGGTGACGATCGCCTTGACCTCGGCGAGCTGGTCGACGGTGTCGATGCCCTGCATGCCCAGGTGGTCGGCGGACACGTTCGTGACGACCGAGACGTCGTTGTGGCTGACGCCCATGCCCCGCAGCAGCATCCCGCCGCGGGCCGTCTCGAGGATGCCGACCTGCACGCCGGGCGCGTCGAGCACGGCACGCGCGCCGGCCGGCCCGGAGTAGTCGCCGGGCTCGACCATCTCGCCCTGGACGACGACGCCGTCGGTGGAGCTCCACCCGGTCCTGAGGCCCGCGGTCATGCAGATGTGGGCGAGCAGGCGGGTCGTCGTCGTCTTGCCGTTGGTACCGGTCACCGACGCGACGGGGATCCTCGGGCTGATCAGCCGGGGGGCGTCCCCGAGGGGCGCGGAGGTGACCGCCGCAGCACGCTCGCGCACGGCATCCGCCAAAGGCACGCCGGCGAGCAGGTCGACGAGGGTGGGTCCGATCGCCGCGCCGAGCGCCTCCGCGCGGCCGCGGTGGCGCCAGACGAACGCGCAGACGACGACGTCGTTCTCGGATGCCGGTCGCGTGCGGACCCCGAGCCGCCGCGTGCCGGCGGCGGTCGCGAGGGCCCGGGCGACGCGCTCGACGACGCGGACGAGCACCTGCCTGGCGCTGCTCGGAGCCGGGAGCGCCGGGCTTGGCCGCGCGCAGGCCGAGGGCCCGGCAGACCGTACGGACGTCGTCACCGGGGGCGGCCAGGTAGCCCGTGAGGGCGAGGGTCACCTTGACGGCGGGTCGCGGGAAGTAGAGGTTCGGCCCCTCGAGGAGGCGGACCTCCCGGGTGTCGACCGTCGCGCCGGGACCGGCGTGCTCGCTGCTCACGCGGGGAGCCTAGTGCGCCCCGGACGCGGCCCCGGACCTCAGACCCCCATCGCGTGGAAGCCGCCGTCGACGTGCACCATCTCGCCGGTCGTCGCGGGGAACCAGTCGGAGAGCAGGGCGACGCAGGCCCGGGCCGCGGGCGCGGCGTCGTTGACGTCCCAGCCGAGCGGCGCACGGGTGCCCCACTCCTCCTCGAAGCGCTCGAAGCCCGGGATCGACTTGGCGGCCGTGGTGCGGATCGGGCCCGCCGCGACGATGTTGGACCGGATCCCCAGCGGGCCCAGGTCGCGCGCGAGGTAGCGGTTCGTCGACTCGAAGGCGGCCTTGGCGACGCCCATCCAGTCGTAGACCGGCCACGCGAACCGGGCGTCGAAGGTGAGGCCGACGACGCTGCCGCCCTCGCCCATCAGCGGCAGCGCGGCCTTGGTGAGCGCCGCGAGCGAGTAGGCGGAGACGTGGACCGCGGTCGAGACGTCGTCCCAGCCCGCCTCCATGAACGTGAACGCGCCCTGCGGGGCGAACCCGATGGAGTGGACGACCCCGTCGAGGTGCGGCACGTGCTCGCGGACCCGGTCGGCCAGGGCCCCGAGGTCGTCCTCGCTCGTCACGTCGAGCTCGACGACCGGCGGGGTCTGACCGGCAGGCGGCTGGCGATCGTCGAGGTGATCTTCATCGTCCGGCCGAAGGAGGTGAGCACGACCTCGGCGCCCTGCTCCTGCGCCAGCTTGGCGACGTGGAAGGCGATGGAGGAGTCCATGAGGACGCCGGTGACGAGCAGCTTCTTGCCCTCGAGCAACATGGGGAGGCCTTTCGCTGGGGGTCGGGGGGTGGGTGCCGGGCGGGTCCCGGGTGGGCGTCGCGGCCGGCGGTGGCCCCGGTCAGTGACCCATGCCGAGGCCGCCGTCGACGGGGATGACGGCGCCGGAGATGTAGGCGGCCTCGGGGCTCGCGAGGAAGCGCACCGTGGCGGCGACCTCCTCGGGCGTCGCGAACCGGCCTGCCGGGATGGCCGACTTGTACGTCTTCCGGGTCTCCTCGGCGCAGGACCGCGGTCATGTCGGTCTCGATGAAGCCCGGGGCGACGACGTTGGCGGTGATGCCGCGGCCGCCGAGCTCGCGGGTGATCGAGCGCGCCAGGCCGACCAGCCCGGCCTTGCTCGCGGCGTAGTTCGCCTGTCCGGGGCCGCCGTACAGCCCGACGACGCTCGAGATGAAGATGATCCGGCCGCGCCGCAGCCGGATCATGCCCTTGCTCGCGCGGCGCGCGCAGCGGAAGGACCCGGCGAGGTTGGTGTCGACGACGGTGTCCCAGTCCTCGTCGCTCATCCGCATGAGGAGCCCGTCCTTGGTGACGCCGGCGTTGGCGACGAGCACCTCGACCGGGCCGCCGAGCTTCTCCTCGGCCTCGGTGAACGCGGCGTCGACGGAGGCCGTGTCCGTCACGTCGCAGCGGACGCCGATGAGTCCGTCGGGCGCGTCACCGGAGCGGTGCGTCACGGCGACGGTGTCGCCGGCCTCCGCGAACGACCGCGCGATCGCGAGACCGATGCCGCGGTTGCCGCCGGTGACGAGGACGGTGCGTGGCTCGCTCATGCCGTCGAACCTAGTGGACTACCGCTGGGTAGCCGGAGCCGGGCGACATACAGTGGACGCGTGCCCCTGACCCGCCCGCGCGCCGGCTCACCGCAGTCGGTCACCACCGCGCCGGAGGCCCGAACCGAGGACCAGGCGAGGCGGCTGAAGCGCTACCTCCTGACGATGTCGATCCGCACGGCGTGCTTCGTGCTCCTCGTCGTCATCGACCACCCGATCCGCTGGCTCTTCGCCGCCGGGGCGGTCTTCCTGCCCTTCTTCGCGGTCGTCGCGGCGAATGCCGTCCGCCGCGGGTCGCGGGCCGGGTGCGCCCCGTGCTCCCTTCGGTCGACGACACCAGGCTCATCGAGCGCGGCCCCGGGGAGCCCCCCGCCGGGGAGCCCGCCGAGGAGCCCCCTCAGCCACCGATCGCTGACATCGGGCGCTGCGGCTGCACGAAGTCGGGCCGGTCGATGCCGTGCCCGGCCTTCTTGGCCCACATCTCGGCGATGACGAGGTCGGCGAGGTCGGCGTCGGAGGCGCCCGTCACGCATCGGACCCCGCAGGTCGACCTCCTGCCGGGCGAAGAGGCAGTTGCGCAGCTGGCCGTCGGCCGTGAGCCGCGCCCGGTCGCAGGCCCCGCAGAACGGCGCGGTGACGCTGGCGATGACCCCGACCGTCTGCGGTCCGCCGTCGACGAGGAACAGCTCGGCCGGGGCGCTCCCCCGCTCCTCGACCGGGGTGAGCCCGAAGTGCTCCCCGAGCCGCTCGAGGATCTCGGCCTGGGACACCATCTGCGCGCGGTCCCAGGCGTGCTGGGCGTCGAGCGGCATCTGCTCGATGAAGCGCAGCTGGTAGCCGCGGTCGAGGCACCAGCTGGAGCAGCTCGGCGACGTCGCCGTCGTTGATGCCGCGCATCGCGACGGCGTTGACCTTGACCGGCGCCAGACCGGCATCCGCCGCCGCCTTGAGGCCGGCCACGACGTCCTGGAGGCGGTCGCGGCGGGTGAGGTCCGTGAACTGGCGCGCGTCGATGGTGTCGAGGCTGACGTTGACCCGGTCCAGCCCCGCCGCGGCGAGCGGGGCGGCGAGGCGGTCGAGGCCGATGCCGTTGGTCGTCATCGCGATGCGCGGCCGCGGCTCCAGCGCGGCGATCCGCCGGACGACGTCGACGAGGCTGCGGCGCAGCAGGGGCTCGCCGCCGGTCAGCCGCACGGTGGTGACGCCGAGGCCGACCATGAGGTCGACGAGCCGGACGAGCTCGTCGTCGGTGAGCATCTCGGGCTTGGGCAGCCAGTCCAGGCCCTCCGCGGGCATGCAGTACGTACAGCGCAGGTTGCAGCGGTCGGTGACCGAGACGCGCAGGTCTCGTCCGACGCGACCGAACTGGTCGAGCAGGCGCGGGGCGGGTAGGGCGGCCATAGGTGTCCAATGTACGACGGGTACCGTGACGACGTGCTCAGGCGGCTCCTCACACCTCGCTGGCTGGGCGCCCTCCTCCTCGCCGTGATCGTCGCGGTCGCCTGCTACCACCTCGGCTGGTGGCAGTACCACCGGCACGAGGCGAAGGTCGCTCGCAACGAGCGCCTCGACGCGCACTACCGCGCCACCCCCGTGCCGCTGCGGGACGTGCTGACCCCCGCCGCCCCCCTCGCCCTCGACGACGAGTGGACCCGCGTCGCCGTCACCGGCACCTACACCGGCGGGCCGGTCTTCGTGCGCAGCCGCACCCTCGAGGGCGAGACGGGTCTCGAGGTGCTCTGGGCGCTGCGGCCGGATGCCGGGGGCCCGGACGTCGTCGTCGACCGCGGGTGGGTGCCCCCGTCGGACGAGGGCGCGAGCGTCCTGCCCGAGGTGGCGCCGGCGCCCTCCGGCCCGGTGACGGTGACGGGGTGGGTGCGGCGCGGTGAGGCGCCGCGCGGTCGTCAGCTGCCGCCGGGCCAGGTCGCGAGCGTCGACGTCGCGGCGGCCGGGCGCGAGCTGGGCTCCGCCGCGGTGCTGCCGGGCTACGTGCTGCTCCAGTCGGAGGCCGCCGCCGACGGCAGCACGCCGCCCCGTCCGGAACCCCTCGCGGCGCCCGACCGGGCCCTCGGGCCCCACCTCGCGTACGCGTACCAGTGGTGGCTCACGATGCCGGTCGGCTTCGTGCTCGTGTGGTTCGGCATCCGGCGGGAGGTCCGCGCCGAGGACCCGGTTCGGTACCCCCCGAAGCCGAGGAAGACCCGGATCTGGGACGAGGAGGACGAGTAGCCCCAGGACCGAGAGGGGCCCGCCCGCGCTGGGTGCCTCACGCGTGGGCGTCGAGGACCTCGCCCAGCTCGTCGGAGAACTGGGTGCGGTACAGCTCGGCGTACAGGCCGCCGGCCCCGACGAGCTGGGCGTGCGTGCCGCGCTCGACGATGCGGCCGTCGTCGACGACGAGGATGAGGTCGGCGTGCCGCACCGTGGACAGGCGGTGGGCGATGACGAGGGCCGAGCGGTCGCGCAGTGCGTGGTCGAGGGCCCGCTGGAGCGCCTGCTCGGACTCGCTGTCGAGGTGGGCGGTGGCCTCGTCGAGGACGATGAGCCCCGGCCCCTTGAGGAGCAGGCGGGCGATGGCGAGCCGCTGCTTCTCGCCCCCGGAGAGGCGGTGGCCCCGGTCGCCGACGACCGTCTCGAGCCCGGAGGGCAGCGAGTCGACGAGCGACCAGACCTGGGCGGCCTGGAGCGCCGCGACCATGTCGTCCTCGGTGGCGTGCGGGGCGGCGTAGGCGAGGTTGGCGCGGATCGTGTCGTGGAAGAGGTGGGCGTCCTGGGTGACGACCCCGACGGCGTCGTGCAGCGACTCGGTGCTCACCTCGCGCAGGTCGACGCCGTTGATCCGGATGGCACCGGAGCTGGGGTCGTAGAGCCGGGCGACGAGCGCGGTGATCGTCGTCTTGCCGGCCCCACTGGGCCCGACCAGGGCGACGAGGGTGCCGGCCTCGACGGTGAACGACACGTCGCGCAGCACCGGGCCGCTGCCCCGGCGGTCGCCGGTGGCGGTGCTCTCGAGCGAGGCCAGCGAGACCTCGTCGGCCGAGGGGTAGGAGAACGCGACGTCGTCGACCTCGACCCGCACCGGCCCCGGGGGCACCGGGCGCGCGTCGGGTGCCTCGGCGACGAGCGGCTGGAGGTCGAGGACCTCGAAGACCCGCTCGAACGACACCAGCGCGGTCATGATGTCGACCCGGACGTTGGAGATCGCGGTGAGCGGGCCGTAGAGCCGGGCGAGCAGCGCCGTGAGGGCGATCAGCGTGCCCACGCTCAGCGTGCCGGCCACGGCCATGAGCCCGCCGACGCCGTAGACCATCGCGGTCGCGAGCGACGCGACGAGGGTCAGCGCGACGAAGAACACCGAGCGGTTGACGGCGATGCGCACGCCGATGTCACGCACGCGGGCGGCGCGGACGGCATATTCCTCGTCCTCGACGACGGGGCGCCCGAACAGCTTGACGAGCAGCGCCCCGGCCACGTTGAAGCGCTCCGTCATCCGGGTGCCGAGGTCGGCGTTCTGCACCATCTGCTCGTGGGCCAGGCTCGCGAGGCGGCGACCCATGAGCCGGGCGGGCACGAGGAAGAACGGCACGAGGGCGAGGGCGCCCAGGGTGAGCTGCCACGACAGCAAGGCCATCGCCACGATGATGAGGACGAGCGTGATCGCGTTGCTCACGACGCTGGAGAGCACCGACGTGAAGGCCTGCTGCGCCCCGATGACGTCGTTGCCCAGGCGGGTGACGAGGGAGCCGGTCTGGGCGCGCGTGAAGAAGGCGACGGGCTGGCGCAGCACGTGCGAGAAGACCTCGGTGCGCAGGTCGTAGATGAGCCCTTCCCCGATGCGTGCGGAGAACCACCGCTCGACGAGGGAGAGGGCGCCGCTGACGACGGCGATCGCGGCGACGAGCAGCGACAGGCGGACGACGAGCGCGGAGTCCTTGGGGTAGATGCCGTCGTCGATGAGGGACTTCAGGATCAGCGGCGTCGCGACGACGAGCACCGACTCGATGACGACGAGCCCGAGGAACCACGCGATCTGCACCTTGTACGGCCGGGCGTAGCCCGAGGACCCGCTTGGTGGTGCCGGGCGTGAGGCGACGCTCCTTGACGCTCGCGTCCCTGGTCAGGCTGTGCAGCGCCTGCCACCCTTGCATGCTCACCGGTTGCGCTCCTCGTCGTCGTTGCCCGGTAGTCAACCACCGGGCGCCGACACCTGTTCCTGAGCCGGTCAGGGCAGGTCGGCGAAGAGCCCCTCGTAGTGCCCGGCCATGCCCTCGTAGTCGGTCCACGCCACGGCCGCGACGTCGGCGCCCGTCTGCGCCGCGACGAGCCGGTCGAGGTAGTACTCCCAGCCCGGGCCGACGTCGCGGCCCGTCGCGAGGTCGGGGATGCGCTGGGCGAAGGTCAGCGTCGTGACGCCGTCGGCCTCGGCGAGGTCGAGCTCGACCTCCCAGAGACCGCTCGAGGGCCCCTGCGCGGTCCAGCTGAGCACCAGGCGACGCGGCGGGTCGCACTCGTGCACCGTGACGGCCTCGGCGGGGGCGTCCTCGCCCTCGGCGGTCATCCGGAACTCCACGGTCCCGGACTCCGGGTCTCCGCTCCAGGTGCCGATCCAGCGCACGAGCCGCTCGGGCTCGGTGACCGCGGCCCACACGTCGCGGGCGGGTGCCCGGAAGGTGCGCTCGATGACGACGGTGGGCGAAGCCGTCGCGCTCCTCCCGGCGCCCGACGGGCTCGGGTCCGGTCGTGGTCGTGTCGTGGGTGCTCATGCGCTCTCCCCTGGGTGTGCGTGCTCGGTGGATGAGGGTGCCCGGTCGCTCGCGCGAGTGCCGTCGCGCCGTTCATGGCCGACTCGGCGCACCTCGAGGTCGAGGGCGTCGAGCATCGACGGCGTCACCGGCGGCTGGCGCACGGCCGGGAAAGCGGTCACCTCGGCGAGGAAGGCGGCCAGCGGCCCCCACGCGTCGGGCCTGGCCCGGTAGTGGCGCTCCCGCCCGACGTCGACGGCATCGACGAGACCGGCATCCGAGAGCACGCGGAGGTGCTTGCTCACCGCCGGCCGGCTGATCGGGCGCCCCGCGGCGAGGTCGACGACCCGGGCGCTGCCCGCGGACAGGGTCCTCAGGAGGTCGCGGCGCACCGGGTCGGCGATCGCGGCGAAGAGGTCCATCCAGACAGGTAACCACACGGTTACCTTTCTGTCGAGGGCAGGATGCCGTCCAGCCGGCGTCAGGTGGTCGGTGCCGGCCCTCAGGCGAGCGTGACGAGGTCGCGGTAGTCCGCGCTGAACAGGTCCTCGACGCCGTCGGGAAGCAGCAGGATGCGCTCCGGCTCGAGGGCGTCGACCGCGCCCTCGTCGTGCGTCACGAGGACGACCGCGCCCTCGTAGGTGCGCAGCGCGCCGAGGATCTCGGCGCGGGACGCGGGGTCGAGGTTGTTCGTCGGCTCGTCGAGGAGCAGGACGTTGGCCGAGGAGACGACGAGCAGCGCCAGGGACAGTCGGGTCTTCTCCCCGCCGGAGAGGACGCCGGCGGGCTTGTCGACGTCGTCGCCGCTGAAGAGGAACGAGCCGAGCACCTTGCGCACGTCGGTCTCGCCGAGGTCGGGGGCCGCCGACTTCATGTTCTGCAGCACCGTGCGGCCGACGTCGAGGTTCTCGTGCTCCTGGGCGTAGTAGCCGATCTTGAGGCCGTGGCCGGGCTCCACCTGCCCGGTGTCCGGGTCGTCGACGCCGGCGAGCATCCGCAGCAGGGTCGTCTTGCCGGCGCCGTTGAGGCCGAGCACGACGACGCGGGACCCGCGGTCGATCGCGAGGTCGACGTCGGTGAAGACCTCCTGCGAGCCGTAGGAGCGCGACAGGCCGCTCGCCCGCAGCGGGGTCTTCCCGCACGGGCGACGGCTTGGGGAAGCGCAGCTTCGCCACCTTGTCCTGGACCCGCTCGCCCTCCAGGCCCGCGAGGAGGCGCTCGGCGCGGCGGGCCATGTTCTGCGCGGCGACGGTCTTGGTCGCCTTGGCCCGCATCTTGTCGGCCTGCGCCATGAGCACCGACGCCTTCTTCTCGGCGTTGGCGCGCTCGCGCTTGCGGCGCCGCTCGTCGGTCTCGCGCTGCTGGAGGTAGGCCTTCCAGCCCAGGCTGTACTGGTCGAGCTCGCCGCGGTTGGCGTCGAGGTGGAACACCTTGTTGACGACGGCATCCAGCAGCTCGACGTCGTGCGAGATGACCACGAGGCCGCCCTTGTAGCCCCTGAGGTGGTCGCGCAGCCAGGCGATCGAGTCGGCGTCGAGGTGGTTGGTGGGCTCGTCGAGGAGCAGGGTCTCGGCACCCGAGTACAGGATGCGGGCGAGCTCGATGCGGCGGCGCTGGCCACCGGAGAGCGTGCCGAGGGTCTGGCCGAGCACCCGCTCGTCGAGGCCGAGGGCCCCGGCGATCGACGCGGCCTCGGACTCGGCGGCATACCCGCCGGCCGAGGTGAACTCCGCCTCGAGCCGGCCGTAGCGGTGCATGGCGCGGTCCTGCTTCTCCCCCGTGTGCGTCGACATGGCGACCTCGGCGGCTCGCAGGTCGCGCACGATCGTGTCGAGCCCACGCGCCGAGAGGATGCGGTCGCGCGCCAGGATGCCGAGGTCGACGCCACGGGGGTCCTGCGGCAGGTAGCCGACCGCGCCGGACCGGGTGATCGCACCGGCGGCGGGCTGGGTGACACCCGCGAGGGCCTTGGTGAGAGTCGTCTTCCCGGCGCCGTTGCGACCGACGAGACCCACCCGGTCACCGGGCGCGACGCGGAACGTCGCGTCGTCGAGGAGCAGGCGGGAGCCCGCGCGCAGCTCGACGGCGGCAGCGGTGATCACGAGGTGCCTTTCGGTGGGGTGGCCGGCAACGATCAGGGCGGTGCCGGAGGGCACGGCGACGGGCGGTCGACGTCTAGTCTAGGTGCCGCCGCGCGCCGCGCGGTCCACGCACCTGGCGACGGAGGCCCCGCATGAGCTTCAACGACAACGTCACCCTCGACACCTCGCAGGTGAGGTCGGGGGGCGGCGGGGGTGCGCCGGGCGGCATGGTCGTGGGGGGCGGCATCGGCGGCATCATCATGCTGATCCTCGCGCTGATCTTCGGCATCAACCCCGGGGACGTCACGGGCGGCGGTACGACGACGGCGCAGGACCAGGTGCAGGCCGGCGGGGACCAGAGCAGCGAGGCGTTCGCCGTGTGCAAGACCGGGGCCGACGCCAACAAGAACACCGAGTGCCGGGTCATCGGCACCGTGAACTCGGTCCAGACCTTCTGGTCGGGCGAGCTCCCGCGCTTCGGCAAGGAGTGGCAGGACACGAAGACCGTGCTCTACAGCGGGGCCACCCAGTCGGCATGCGGCACCGCGAGCAACCAGGTCGGGCCCTTCTACTGCCCCCTCGACAAGTCGGTCTACATCGACGCCGACTTCTTCCAGATCCTCGAGCAGCAGTTCGGGAGCAGCGCCGGGCCGCTCGCGCAGGAGTACGTCGTCGCCCACGAGTACGGCCACGCCCTCCAGGACCAGCTCGGGCTCCTGGACCGGGCGCAGCAGGACCCGCAGGGTCCGGAGTCGGGCGCGGTGCGCATCGAGCTCATGGCCGACTGCCTCGGCGGGGTCTGGGCCCACCACGCGACGACGGTGAAGGACGAGGACACCGGCCAGCCGTTCCTCAAGCAGCTCAGCGAGAAGGACATCGCGGACGCGCTCTCGGCGGCCTCCGCCGTCGGCGACGACTCCATCCAGGAGAAGACGCAGGGCAGGGTCAACCCCGAGAACTGGACCCACGGCTCGTCGGAGGCCCGTCAGCGCTGGTTCCTGCAGGGCTTCAAGACAGGCGACCTCAACCAGTGCGACACCTTCGCCGTGGAGTCCGTCAACTGAAGGCGTCCCGTCGCTGCCGGGAGGGCGGAGGTGGAGTCCGTCGGGCTCAGCCGGGCTCCATCGCGTCGTAGGCGACGGTGAGCGTCTCGGTCACCAGCGTGGCTCCACCGGCGGTCAGGCCGCCGATCTCCAGGCACCTCGGCCACGCGCCGGTGAGGGTGTACCCGGTGACGCGCCGGCCCGCCGGGTCGAACACGCTGATGACCACCCTCCGGCTGCCACCCTCGCCGAGGTGCGCGTCCCTCATCCACCGCTGGAAGCTCGTGTCGTCGGTCAGCCGCCGGACGAGGTCCACGTCGCCCGGTCTCGGCCCGCCGGGCAGCCGCCGCACGACGGTGGTCCCGTCCGGGGCGGTCTCCTTCAGCTCGATGACGTCCCGCTCGAGGCGGAGCCCACGGACCTCGGACACCGACGACACCGGTGCGCCGTCGACCTCCACGACGAAGGAGTGGTTGCCGACGCGGTCGTCGCGGATCAGACCCGGCATCGTGTGCTCCCCACTCGTCGACACCATCCGTGCGAGTCAGGCTCCCAGCCGTCGCTCCGACCCGTCAACGCCGGGGATCGGGCGGGAAGGCCGCGGGCTCACTCCTCGAGGGTCACCCGCACGGCCCGGCCCCGCTCCACCGCGCGTCGCAGCACGTCGAGCCGCGGGTCGGGCAGGTCGTAGAGCTCGCGGCGCGGGAGGTCGCGCAGGCCGGCCAGCCGGTCGTCGTCGAGCAGCGCCGCGACGAGCGCCTTGTCGCCACCGAGGACGACGCCCGCCGGGCGGATGCCGGTGAGCAGCCGCACCGCGTGCTCCGTGGCCGCGCCCACGAGCTCGTCGGCCTGGTTGGCCCGGCGACGCGCGAAGCGCTGCTGGCTCCAGCCGCCGGCCGCCGTGCGCGACTGGACGTAGCGGGTGCCGACCTTGTGGGCGGTGAGCCGGTCGCCCGAGGCGACGCCGACGGCATACCCGCCGCGCCGCACGAGGACGACGGCGAGCGGGTCGTGGTCGAAGCGCGCGACCCCGACGACCCGCTGGGGGCCGTCGGGGTTGTTGGCGCGGAAGCGCTCGAGCCAGCCGTCGAGCCGCGCGGGCGCGACCTCGACGAGGCGGGTGGTCACGAGGACGTCGGGATCAGATGTTGAAGCCGAGGGCCCGCAGCTGCTCGCGGCCGTCGTCGGTGATCTTGTCGGGGCCCCACGGCGGCATCCAGACCCAGTTGACGCGGTAGGACGCGACGAGGCCCTCGAGGGACTGGGCGGTCTGGTCCTCGATGACGTCGGTGAGCGGGCAGGCCGCCGAGGTGAGCGTCATGTCGATGACGGCGTGGTTCTGGCCGTCGACGGTGATGCCGTAGACGAGGCCGAGGTCGACGACGTTGATGCCGAGCTCGGGGTCGACGACGTCGCGCAGGGCCTCCTCGACGTCCGCGACGTTGGCGGGGGTGCTGGTCTGGGTCACTGCTGGACTCCTTCGGCCTGGTGCAGGGCATCGGTGAACGCCATCCACGACAGGAGGGCGCACTTGACGCGTGCGGGGTACTTCGCGACACCGCTGAGGGCGACGCCGTCGCCGATCTGGTCCTCGTCGCCGGGGTCCTCGCCCTTGCTCGTGAGCATCGCGCGCATCGCCTCGACCGTCTCGCGGGCGTGCGCGACGGACCCGCCGGTGACCTCCTCGGCGAGGATCGATGTCGAGGCCACGCTGATCGAGCAGCCCATCGCGTCGTAGGAGACGTCCTCGACCACCGCGGACTCCCCCGCGCCGGCGAGGTGCACCCGCAGGGTCACCTCGTCGCCGCAGGTCGGGTTGACGTGGTGCACCTCGGCCTCGTACGGGTCGCGCAGACCCACCCGGACCGGGCGCTTGTAGTGCTCGAGGATGAGCTCCTGGTAGAGGTCCATCAGACCGCCACCTCCAGCCCGAACATCGCCGGGACGCGGTCGAGCGCCTCGAGGAGCACGTCGACCTCGGCGGGGGTCGTGTAGGCGGCGAAGCTCGCGCGGGTGCTCGCCTGCGCCTTGAGGGCCCGGTGCAGCGGCCACGCGCAGTGGTGGCCGACGCGCACGGCCACCCCGCTGTCGTCGAGCACCTGACCCACGTCGTGGGCGTGGACGCCGTCGACGACGAACGCCACCGCTCCCCCGCGCTCGCGCAGGTCGTCGGGGCCGAGCACGCGCACCCACGGGCGCTGCGCGAGGCCCTCGAGGAGCCGGCGCGTGAGGGCCTGCTCGTGGGCGTGGACCCGGTCGAGCCCGAGCGCGGTGAGGTAGTCGCAGGCGGCGGCGAGGCCGACGGCCTGGGCCGCCACCGGGACACCCGCCTCGAACTTCTGCGGCACCGGCGCGTAGGTCGAGACCTCCATGGTGACCGTCTCGATCATCGAGCCACCGGTGAGGAACACCGGCATCGCGTCGAGCAGCTCGGCGCGGCCCCAGAGGACGCCGATGCCGAGCGGGCCGAACATCTTGTGGCCGGAGTACGCGAGCAGGTCGACCCCGAGGTCGGCGACGTCGACCGGCAGGTGCGGCACCGACTGGCAGGCGTCGAGCACGACGAGGGCCCCGACGGCGTGGGCGCGCTCGGTGAGCTCGCGCACCGGGTTCAGCGTCCCGAGGACGTTCGAGACGTGCGTGAAGGCGAACACCTTGGTGCGCTCGGTGAGCAGGCCGTCGAGGTCGGTGAGGTCGAGCCGTCCGTCGGGCGTCACCGGCACCCAGCGCAGCGTGGCGCCGGTGCGGCGGCAGGCCTCCTGCCACGGGATGAGGTTGGCGTGGTGCTCCATCTCGGTGACGAGCACCTCGTCGCCCGGGCCGAGGCGGAACCGCTCGCCGTGCCCGCCCCCGCCACCGGCGGCGCCGTTGGTGAAGGCGTAGGCGACGAGGTTGATCGCCTCGGTGGCGTTGCGCGTGAAGACGACCTCGGATGCCGGCGCCCCGATGAAGCGCGCGATCGTCTCGCGGGCGGCCTCGTAGGCGTCGGTGCCCTCCTCGGAGAGCTGGTGGGCCCCCCGGTGGACGGCCGCGTTGGTGCGCTCGTAGAAGTCACGCTCGGCGTCGAGCACCTGGCGCGGCTTGTGCGAGGTCGCACCCGAGTCGAGGTAGACGAGCGGGTGCCCCCCGCGCACGGTGCGCGCCAGGATCGGGAAGTCGGCCCGCAGCCGGGCCAGCTCCTCGTCGGTGAAGGGGGCGGCGGACACTCAGGCCTCGGCGGTCTCGGTGAGGAAGCGGTCGTAGCCCTCGGCCTCGAGGCGCTCGGCGAGCTCGGGCCCGCCCTCCTCGGCGATCCGTCCGTCGACGAACACGTGGACGAAGTCGGGCTGGATGTAGCGCAGGATGCGCGTGTAGTGCGTGATGAGCAGGACGCCGGCGCCGGTGCTCTCCTTGGCGCGGTTGACCCCCTCGGAGACGACCCGCAGGGCGTCGACGTCGAGGCCGGAGTCGGTCTCGTCGAGGATCGCGATCTTCGGGCGCAGCAGCTCCATCTGGAGGATCTCGTGGCGCTTCTTCTCACCGCCGGAGAAGCCCTCGTTGACGTTGCGCTCGGCGAAGGTGGGGTCCATGCGCAGGTGGCTCATGGCCTCCTTCATGTCCTTGACCCAGGTGCGCAGCTTGGGGGCCTCGCCGTCGACCGCGGTCTTGGCGGTGCGCAGGAAGTTGGAGACGCTGACGCCGGGGACCTCGACGGGGTACTGCATCGCGAGGAAGAGGCCGGCGCGGGCGCGCTCGTCGACCTTCATCGCGAGGACGTCCTCGCCGTCGAGGGTCACCGTGCCGGAGGTGATCGTGTACTTGGGGTGGCCCGCGACCGAGTAGGCCAGGGTCGACTTGCCGGACCCGTTGGGGCCCATGATCGCGTGGGTCTGGCCGGACTCGATGGTCAGGGTGACGCCGCGGAGGATCTCCTTGGCGCCCTCCTCGGTCTCGACGCTGACGTGGAGGTCCTTGATCTCAAGGGTGGACATGGGTGGCTCAGCTCTCCTCGGACAGGGCGACGTAGACGTCGTCGCCCTCGATGCGGACGGTGTGGACGGCGATGGGGACGATGGCCGGGGGGCCGGAGGGCTCACCGGTGCGCAGGTCGAAGCGCGACCCGTGCAGCCAGCACTCGAGGGTGCAGCCGTCGAGCTCGCCCTCGGACAGCGAGACGTTGGCGTGGGTGCAGGTGTCGTCGACGCAGTGCACGTCGCCGTCCTCGGTGCGCACGAGGGTGACCCGGCGGCCCTCGATCTCGGCGAGGGCCGGCGCCCACGGCGGGCAGCTCGTCGAGCCGGCAGACCCGGACGAAGCCGGTGTCGGTCAGCTGCTCGCTCACGCGGCACCCCCGGCGAGCTCGCGCTCGATGGCGTCCATGAGGTGCTCCTGCACCTCGGGGACACCGATCCGCGCGACGACGCTGGCGAAGAACCCGCGCACGACGAGGCGGCGCGCCTCGTCCTCGGGGATGCCGCGCGCCATGAGGTAGAAGAGCTGCTGGTCGTCGAAACGGCCTGTCGCGGAGGCGTGCCCGGCACCCTTGATCTCCCCGGTCTCGATCTCGAGGTTGGGGACCGAGTCGGCGCGCGCGCCCTCGGTGAGGATGAGGTTGCGGTTGAGCTCGTAGGTGTCGGTGCCCTCGGCGCTCGCGCGGATGAGGACGTCGCCGACCCAGACGGTGTGGGCGCTGTCGCCCTGGAGCGCGCCCTTGTACTCGACGTTGGAGCGGCAGTGCGGCGCCCCGTGGTCGACGAAGAGGCGGTGCTCGAGGTGCTGGCCGGCATCCGCGAAGTAGACGCCGAGGCCCTCGAACGACCCGCCGGGACCGGCATACGAGGCGTTGGTGTTCATCCGCACGATGCCGCCGCCGATGGTGACGGCGATGTGCCGCACCCGGGCGTCGCGCCCGACGACGAGGTCGTGCTGGGCGAGGTGGTGGCTGTCGTCGTCCCACTCCTGCACGGTCACGAGGGTGAGCTCGGCGCCGTCGCCGACGACGACCGAGAGGACCTCGCTGTAGTCGGAGGCGCCGGTGTGCTCGAGGACGACGGTGGCGCGGGCGAAGCGGCCGACCCGCACGAGCAGGTGGCCGTGGACGACCTCGCGCTCGGTGCCGGTGAGCCGGAGGCGCACCGGCTCGTCGAGCTCGGCCTCGGCGGGCACGTCGAGCAGCGTGACGCCGCCGCTGCGGGCGGCGGTCACGGCCGCGGCGCGGTCGCTCGGCGCCGGTGCGCCGCTGGCCTTCCACTCCTCGACGGATGCCGTGCCGAGCGTGACGCCGTCGGGGAGCTCCTCGCTCCGCTCCAGGCGCGCGCCGGTGGCCTCGTCGCGGAACAGCACCCCGAGGCGGTCGACGGGCGTGAACCGCCACTCCTCCTCGCGCCCGGTGGGCAGCGGGAAGTCGGCGACGGTGTACGACGTCGTCCGCTCGGCGCGCGACTGGTTCGGGGACCATCGTCGCGGCGCTGTCGGTGTGCGCGCCCGCGGTGGGGCGCTGGGGGGTCAGCAGGCTCATTCAGCCGACCGCTCCTTCCATCTGCAGCTCGATGAGGCGGTTGAGCTCGAGGGCGTACTCCATGGGGAGCTCCTTGGCGATCGGCTCGACGAAGCCGCGCACGATCATCGCCATCGCCTCCTCCTCGGACATGCCTCGGGACATGAGGTAGAACATCTGGTCCTCGGACACCTTCGAGACCGTGGCCTCGTGACCCATCTGGACGTCGTCCTCGCGGATGTCGACGTAGGGGTAGGTGTCGGAGCGGCTGATCGTGTCGACGAGCAGGGCGTCGCAGACGACCGAGCTCTTCGAGCCGTGGGCGCCCTCGAGGATCTGGACCAGGCCGCGGTAGGACGTGCGGCCACCGCCACGGGCGACCGACTTGCTGATGATCTGGCTGCTCGTGTTGGGGGCGGCGTGCACCATCTTGGAGCCGGCGTCCTGGTGCTGGCCCTCGCCCGCGAACGCGATCGACAGCGTCTCGCCCCGGGCGTGCTCGCCGAGCAGGAAGACGGCGGGGTACTTCATCGTCACCTTGGAGCCGATGTTGCCGTCGATCCACTCCATCGTCGCGCCCTCGGCGCAGGTCGCGCGCTTGGTGACGAGGTTGTAGACGTTGTTGGACCAGTTCTGGATGGTCGTGTAGCGCACCCGGGCGTTCTTCTTCACGATGATCTCGACGACAGCGGAGTGCAGGCTGTCGCTCTTGTAGATCGGCGCGGTGCAGCCCTCGACGTAGTGCACGTAGGAGCCCTCGTCGGCGATGATCAGGGTGCGCTCGAACTGGCCCATGTTCTCGGTGTTGATCCGGAAGTAGGCCTGCAGCGGGATGTCGACGTGGACGCCCGGCGGGACGTAGATGAACGAGCCGCCCGACCACACCGCGGTGTTGAGCGACGCGAACTTGTTGTCGCCGGCGGGGATCACCGAGGTGAAGTACTCGCGGAAGAGGTCCTCGTGCTCGCGCAGCCCGGTGTCGGTGTCGACGAAGATGACGCCCTTCTCCTCCAGGTCCTCGCGGATCTGGTGGTAGACGACCTCCGACTCGTACTGCGCGGCGACACCGGCGACGAGGCGCTGCTTCTCGGCCTCGGGGATGCCGAGCCGGTCGTAGGTGTTCTTGATGTCCTCGGGCAGGTCCTCCCACGAGGTGGCCTGCTTCTCGGTGGACTTCACGAAGTACTTGATGTTCTGGAAGTCGATGCCGGACAGGTCGGAGCCCCAGGTGGGCATCGGCTTCTTGCCGAACAGGCGCAGCGACTTCAGGCGCAGGTCGAGCATCCACTGCGGCTCGCCCTTGCGCGCCGAGATGTCGCTGACGACCTCGTCGTTGAGCCCGCGGCGGGCGGTCTCGCCGGCGGTGTCGCTGTCGGCCCAGCCGAACGCGTAGGTGCCGAGGTCCTTCAGACCGGGGTTGAGCTCTTCGATGTGGCTCGTCATGACGAGGGCCTCTCGGTGGTCGGGGTGGGGACGAACGTGGTGCAGACGTGGTCGCCGTGGGCGAGGGTCGCCAGGCGCTGGACGTGGACGCCGAGCAGACGTGAGAACGCCTCGGTCTCGGCCTCGCAGAGCTCGGGGAACTCGGTGGCGACGTGCTGGACCGGGCAGTGGCCCTGGCACAGCTGGATGCCGGTGAGCGGGTCCGGTGCCCGCCTCGCCGACCGGGCGGGCGGATGCCGCGAAGCCGTCGACGTTGAGGGCCTCGACGAGCGCCGCGGCGCGGTCCTCCGTGTCGCTCGCCGGCCTGCTCGAGGCGGTCGGCGTAGCGCTCCTCGAGGGAGGCGACGCGGTGGGCGGCGAACTGCTGGACCGCGGTCTCACCGGCGGTGGCACGCAGGAAGCGCAGCGCGTCGCCCGCGAGGTGGTCGTAGTCGCTGACGAGGGCGCGGTGGCCGTGCTCGGTGAGCACCCAGGCCCGGGCCGGGCGCCCGCGGCGGCGCGGGCCGGTGGCCTCGCGCGCCTCGACGAGCCCGTCGGCGTGGAGGGCGTCGACCTGGCGGCGGACGGCGGTCTCGGTGAGGCCGAGCCGCTCCACGAGGACGGTGATGCTGACCGGCCCCTCCTGGCTCACGACGCGCAGGACCCGGTCGCGCGTTCGCGACTCCAGGGTGTGGGCGTCGGGATTAACCACACACCCATGTTAGGTAATTACCGCGGCTGCTCCAAGCAAAGGGTCACCTAACCCTGCACGGGCCCGCCCTGCGGCCCCGGGGCCTCCTCGGCGAAGTCCGCCTCCGTGGCCCCCGCCCCGCCGTCGATCTCCTCGTCCGCGTCGAGCGGCAGGAAGACCGACGGCATCCGGGTGCGGGGCGGCGCGACGGCATCCGGACCGAGCAGGCGCTCCCGCAGGGGCGCCGACAGCACGCCGAGCGGGGCGGTCAGGACGTAGCCGTAGGCGACGACGAGCAACGTGAGGCCCGGCGCGAACGCGAGGCCGAGCACGATGGCGACCCCGACGACCGCGGTCGTGACCCGGCCGGCCCGGGTCCTCGGCGACAGCAGGGTGCGGAAGGAGCGGAAGCGCACCGTCATGACCATGAGCAGGGCCGGCACGACGCTGACGACGAGCGGGAACCACGCCCGCCACGGGCCGGTGCCGGGCCCCCAGTGCGGGGAGTCGAGGGCGAGGATCGTCGCCATGACGACGGCGGCCGCGCCCGGCGAGGGCAGTCCGACGAAGTAGCGCTTGTCGGCGAGCGGGTCGATCGTGACGTTGAACCGGGCCAGGCGGAACGCGGCGCAGGCCAGCCAGAAGAAGGCCGCCAGCCAGGCGAGCACCGGCCACTCGTCGAGCGCCCAGGTGTGGACGAGGATCGCCGGGGCCAGGCCGAAGGAGATGAGGTCGGCGAGCGAGTCGAGCTGCAGGCCGAAGGGCGACGTGGCCCCGACGAGGCGGGCGACGAACCCGTCAGCGATGTCGAGGACGATCGAGACGGCGATGAGCGACGCCGCGATGGTGAACTCGCCCCGGAACGCCAGGAGCACCGACGACAGGCCGCTCACCATGTTGAGCGTCGTGAACACGCTCGGGGCGAGCAGCCGTGCCCGTTCGCGCTTCGGGAGCTGGCGCAGCGAGACGACCCGGGCTCCCGTCGGGGAGACGAGCCGCCACCGGGCCAGGATGCGGCGCCGCCCGGGCGCCGCGGGGGTGGTCACGGCGTCACCGGCGTCCGGCGGGTCCAACGGGCGATGACCGTCTCGCCGCCGAGGACCCGGTCCCCCACCGAGACGAGGAGGTCGCACTCGGGCGGCACGAAGACGTCCATCCGGGAGCCGAACTTCATCAGGCCCACCCGCTGGCCGGTGGCGACCTCGTCGCCGGTCGCGACCCGGGTGACGACGCGCCGGGCCATCAGCCCCACGATCTGGCGGAAGTGCACCCGGCGCACCTCGCCGTCGACCTCGCGCTCGACCGTGATGTCGGCGCGCTCGTTGAGGTGGGCGCTCTCGTGCGTGTACGCGGCGAGCCACTTCCCGGGGCGTTGGACGACCTCGGTGACGCGGCCGCCGTAGGGCGCCCGGTTGACGTGGACGTCGAACGCCGACAGGAAGATGCTCACCTGCTGCCAGTCCCCCTCGGGGGCGACGCCGTCCTGGCCGGTGCCGGCGTACATGACCTTGCCGTCGGCCGGGGAGAGCACGTCGTCGGCCGGCACCGGGCGGTGGTCGGGGGTGCGGTCGGGGTCGCGGAAGAAGGCGGCCACGGCCAGCGGGAGCACGCCGAGCACAGCCGCCGTCCGGGGGCGGCCGAGGAGCAGGGCGAGGGCGGCGGGGACGGCGGCCACCGTGGTGGCGGGCACGGCCTCCCGGTCGATGCGTGGCATGGGCGCCAGCCTAGGATGCCGACCATGTCCGGTGCAGTGCTCGTGAGCGACCTGCGCCGATCGTTCGGGACGACGACGGGCCGTCGACGGCGCCTCGTGGGCGGCCGATGCCGGCACGGTGACCGCGGTGCTGGGCCCGAACGGCGCCGGCAAGACGACCACCGTCGAGTGCCTCGAGGGCCTCCAGCGGCCCGACGGCGGCCGCGTGCGGGTGCTCGGCGCCGACCCCTGGCGCGCCGGACCGGAGCACCGGGCCCGGGTGGGCGTCATGCTCCAGGAGGGCGGGCTGCCCACGACGAGCCGGCCGGTGCCGCTCCTGCGCCACCTCGCCGCGCTGTATGCCGCGCCGGTGCCGGTCGAGGAGCTGGTCGCCCGCCTCGGCATCGACGCCTTCGCCGGCACGACGGTGCGCCGGATGTCGGGCGGGCAGCGGCAGCGGGTCGCCCTCGCGGGCGCCCTCCTCCCCCGGCCCGACGTGCTCTTCCTCGACGAGCCCACCGCCGGCCTGGACCCGCACGCCCGGCTTGACGTGTGGGACCTCGTGCGGGCCGAGGCCGGCCGCGGCGCCTGCGTCGTCCTCACGACGCACTCCTTCGAGGAGGCCGAGCGGGTCGCCGACCGCGTCGTCATCGTGGCCGCGGGCCGGGTCGTCGCCGACGGGTCGCTCGCCGGCGTGCGCGGCGACCGCACCCTCGAGGACGTCTACTTCTCCCTCACGACGGGGACGGCTCGATGAGCACCGCGGCCCCGCCCCGAGGTCGGGTCCTCGCCCAGGCGTCCTTCGAGACCCGGGCCCTGCTCACGAACGGCGAGCAGCTGCTCGTCTCCCTCGTCCTCCCCGCCCTGGCACTCGTGGGCCTGTCGCTGGCGTCCGTCCCCGACCTCGGACCGGGTCCCCGCGTCGACCTCGCCCTGGCCGGCACCCTCGCGCTGGCCGTCGTCTCCACCGCGTTCACCGGGCAGGCCATCGCGACGGGGTTCGACCGGCGGGCGGGCGTGCTCCGCCTGCTCGGCACCACGCCCCTCGGCCGCGGCGGCCTCCTCGCGGGCAAGGCGCTCGCCGTGCTGTCGGTCCTCGGCGTCCAGGTGATCGTGCTCGGGGCGCTGGGGGTGGCGCTCGGCGCCCGGCCCGCGGCATCCGGCATCCTGCCCGCGCTGGTGAGCCTGCTCCTCGGGAGCGCGACGTTCGTGGCGCTGGCCCTCCTCATGGCCGGCACGCTGCGGGCCGAGGCCGTGCTCGCCCTCGCGAACCTCGTGTGGGTCCTGCTCCTCGGGCTCGGCACTCTGGTGCCGACCGACCGGCTGCCGGGAGCCGTCGGGAACGTCGCGGCGGCCCTCCCCTCCGGCGCCCTGGGCGACGCGCTGCGCACCGCGCTCGTCGACGGTGGCTGGCCGTGGGGCCCGTGGGCCGTGCTCGTCGCGTGGGGCGCGGTGGCGGGGGTCCTCGCGTCGCGGCTCTTCCGCTGGAGCGGCTGACCGCCCTCACGAGCCGTGCGACCCGCGCCGTAGCCTTGTGACCGTGACGAGCACGAGCACCAACGCCCCGGTGGCACCGGCCCCCGCGCGACCCGGGTCGCGCTGGCTGGCCCCGATCCTCCTCGCCAACCTCGTCGCCGAGGTCGGCATCGTCGTCACGGGCGGCCTCGTGCGCGTCACGGGCAGCGGGCTCGGCTGCCCCACCTGGCCCGAGTGCGTCGACGGCTCGATGACACCGACGTTCGAGCAGGCCGAGGGCTTCCACAAGTACATCGAGTTCGGCAACCGGACCCTGACCGGCGTCCTCGGCATCCTCGCGCTCGCGACCGTGCTGGCCGTCTGGGCCTGGGCGCCGCGCCGGGCGATGAAGACCGCCTCCGTCGTCGTGCTCGGCGGGGTCGTCGGCCAGGCCGTCCTGGGCGGCTTCACCGTGCTGCTCGGGCTGCACCCCGCCACCGTGGCCACCCACTTCCTCGTGTCGATGGGGCTCGTCGTGGCGGCGTCGTACCTCTGGTTCGCCCGGAACGAGTCCGCTTCGGCCCCGGTCGCGCTCGTGCCACCGCTCGTCTCGCGCCTGGCATGGGCGACGTGCGCGCTGGGCGGGCTGGTGCTGGCCCTCGGCACGGTGGTCACGGGGTCCGGCCCCCACTCCGGCGACGCCGACGAGCCCGCGAGGTTCGGCCTCGATGCCCGCACCGTGTCGTGGCTGCACGCCGACGTCGTCATGCTGTTCCTCGGCCTCGTCGTCGCGACGTGGCTCGCCGCGCGGCTCACGAGCGCCGACGGGGAACGCGGGCCGGCACGTGCGTGGCTCCTCGTCCTCGGCGTGGCGCTGGCCCAGGGCGTCGTCGGCTACGTCCAGTACTTCACCGACCTGCCCGAGGCGCTCGTCGTGGCGCACATGCTCGGGGCGAGCCTGCTCGTCGTCGCCCTGACCCACGGCGTCCTCGCGCTGCGCCGTCGCGCCGAGCACCGCACCTAGGCGTCCAGCAGGCCGGCCGTTCGCGCGATCGCGACGGCCTCGCCGCGCGACGTCGCGCCGAGCTTGGCGAGGATGTTCGAGACGTGGACGCTGGCGGTCTTCGTGCTGATGAACAGGGCCCGCCCGATCTCGCCGTTCGTGCGCCCCGCGGCGACCAGGGCCAGCACCTCCTCCTCCCGGCTCGTCAGCGTGGACCGCGCGTGGCGCGGCTCGAGGCGGTCGAGGGCCGCGAGCAGGGGGGCCGCGCCGAGCGCTCGTGCGGTCTCCCGCACCGCCGTGACCACGGCATCCGCCTCGCGGTCACCGGCCGCGACGAGCACCTCGGCGAGGCGGGCCCGGGCCCGGGCCAGCTCGTAGGGCTCGCCGTACTCCTCGAAGAGCGCCACGACCTCACGCCAGACGGCGAGGAGACCATCGAGCGGGACGTCCTCCCCCGCGGCCCAGTGGGCGCGCTGCTGCTCCGCGGTCACCCGGGTCTCCCACGCCCGACCCTCGACCGTCGGGGGGAGGAGGACCGAGCCGCCGCCCCACACGGCCGAGGCCTCGGCGGCCAGGCGGTCGACGTGCGTCGAGGAGCTCGGCCCGGCGAGCCGGCGTCACGCCGCGCACGGCGGTGCCGAGGTGGCCGGCGGCGAGGGCGGCGAGGCGCACCTCCGCGGCGACACGGCCCTGGCCCCAGAGGCCGCGCAGGAACCCGACGACGTCGGCGTGCAGGGCCAGCATCCCGTCGGCGTCGCCGTCGCGGCCGAGCACGTCGATGGCCATCGCGCCCGACTGCACCGCGATCCGGCCGTCCTCGGGCCACCAGGGGCGTGTGCCGGCGAGGATCTCCTGGGGCGAGACGGTGCCTCGGCCGGCCCGGACACCGAGCGCGGCCGCGTCGATGCTCGCCGCGGCCCAGGACGGCATCCCGACATCCGTCGCGTGGTCGGCCAGCCGCAGCGCGTGGTCCCAGTCGCCCATCTCGTAGGCGGTCGTCACCGCCATCGCCCGGGCGTCCACCCCGAACACGGACCACTCGAGGCCGGCGCGCCTGGCCTCGGTGAGGGTGCGCTCGAAACTGGGGAGGGCGGCCGCGTGGTCACCCTGGCGGTAGTGCACCGACGCGAGGATGTGCATCGCGCGCAGCAGGGCGAGGTCGGGGGCGCTCGTCCACGCGGCGACGACCCCCTCCAGCCGCCGGATCGACTCGCCCGGGTCGCCCGCGGACTCGCTGAGGCGGGCCAGGATCGACGCGAGGTCGGTGCGGTCCACGGTGAGGTCGTGCTCGACGGCCAGGGCCATCGCGTCGTCGGCGACGACGAGCGCCTCGCTCGGTGAGCCGCCGTCCATGAGGGCCTCCGCCCGTCGGGCGAGCAGGAAGACCCGAAGGGGCACGGGCGCGTCCTCCCCGAGCAGGCCGAGGGCCTCCTGGGTGAGTTCCAGCCGGTCGACCTGCTCCTCGGTCATCCGGGCCGCGAAGGCGAGGGCGCCCAGCAGCTCGGCGCGCTCGTGGTCGGTGGGCTCGTCGGTGGCGAGCCGCGCGCGCAGGAGCGCCATGGCGCGCCCGGTGCGGCCGCTGCCGTTCGCGGCGGATGCCGCGCGCAGGGTGAGCGCGTGGGCCGACCCGCCGTGGCCCTCGACGAGGGCGAGGGCGGTCTCGTAGTGCGCGAGGGCCTCGGCCGGACCGCCCATCCGCTGGGCGGCCTCGCCGGCGCGGACCGAGGCGTCGAGGGCGGCCGCGCGGTCGCCCGAGGCCAGCGCGTGACGGGCGAGGTCGGCGGACGTGCCGAGGGTGGGGTCCTCGAGGAGGGCCTCGGCGCAGGCGCGGTGCAGCTGGAGGCGCTCGGCCGGCAGCAGGTCGTCGGTGACGGCCTCGGCGAGCAGCGCGTGCCGGAACTCGTACCCGCGCTCTCCCCACGGCTCGAGGACGTGGTGCTCGACGGCGGCCCGGAGGGCGGCGCGGAGCGTGGCGGGGTCGACGCCGGCGACGCGCTCGAGGAGCACGTGCGGCACCCGTCGCCCGATGACCGCGGCGACGCGAACGACCCCCTGGGCGTCCTCGTCGAGCTGGTCGACCCGGGTGAGGAGGAGCCGCGTGAGGTCGCCGGGGTCCGCGCCGCCGGCGCCGGCCGCCGCAGCGAGCTCCTCGGCGAAGAAGGCGTTGCCCTCGGCGCGGCGGGCGACCTCCTCGACGACGCGTGGGGACAGGACGACGCCGCACCGGCGCACGATGCGGCGCAGGTCGGCGTCGGGCAGGGGGCCGAGCTCGAGGCGGGTCAGCGCGGGCAGGCGCGACCACAGGGCCAGGGACCCGGCGAGAGGGTGCCGGCGGTGGATGTCGTCGCTGCGGTAGGTCGTGAGGAGGCCGACGCCGTCGGGTCCCCCTCGGGTGAAGAGGAGCGTCAGCAGCTCACGGGTCGACTCGTCGGCCCAGTGGACGTCCTCGACGACGACGAGCACGGGGCCGCGGCGGCCCAGGTCGGCCAGGGCGCCGTGGACCGCCTCGACGAGGTCGGAGCGCACGGCATCTCCCCGGGCGCCGCCGGCGAGGCGCGGCACGAGCGGGACCAGCCCGGGGTGGGCGGCCACGAGGTCGTCGACGAGGTCGCGTTCGCGGGCGTCGAGCCCGGCGACCATCTCGACGAAGGGCAGGTAGGGCAGGCTCGTCCCGACCTCGCCGACGCAGTGGCCGACGAGGACCCGTCGGTCGGCGGCCCGGGACACGAGCCGGGTCACGAGGGCGGTCTTGCCGATGCCGGCGTCGCCGCCGAGCAGGACGGCGCCGCCGCCGCCGTCGTCCCAGCCGAGGGCGTCGGCGACGCGGTCGAGCTCCTCGTGGCGACCGACGAGGTCGGTGTGGGAACGGGGCGGCACGGCCCCGATCATGGCACCGGTCACGGGTGGCGCGGGCGTCCGGTGGCTCCGACGGTGGGGCGCGTCGGGCGCAGGGCGCCCAGCGTGCGGTCGACGAGCTGGCCGAGGCGGCCCTGGTGCCGGCGGACCGGCGAGGTGTGGTGCACCTGGTCGCCGACCCCGAACAGCTCGAGGCGGCGGTCGATCTCGGCCTGGAGGAACAGCTGGTCTGCGTGGATGCTCATGGTGGCTCCTTGTGCGGATCCGGTGGGCGTCTCCCGCCGGCACCACCCAATCTCGCTGGATGAGGTGGGTCGCCACATGGGGCGGGAGCCGTATCTCTCGCACCGCGACCGCGTCTGAGGTACCTCATTCCCGGTTCTTCCCGCGAACTCAGGAGCACGTCGCCGAGTCAGGACGGTGTCCGGCCCTGAGTGGGCGACGTGCTCCTGACTCCGCGGGGTGGGTATTCCACAAGAGTAGTTGTGCAAGGGCTGTTGTGCGTCTACCGTGGAGGCATGACCAGACCCGAGGTCCGCACCCTGCGCGACGCCGCGCCGCTCGCCGCCCTGGCCCACCCCTTCCGCTCGCGCATCATGGACGCCCTCAAGGTCGACGGCCCGTCGACGGCGTCGATGCTGGCCGCGCGCACCGGTCAGGCGGTCGGCAACGCGAGCCACCACCTCAAGGTCCTCGCCGAGGCCGGGCTCGTCGAGGAGGCCCCGGAGCTCGCGCGCGACCGCCGTGAACGGTGGTGGCGCCTCGTCTCCGCCGGCACCCGCTGGAGCCGGCGCGACCTGGCCGACCAGGCGGCGGTCACCGCGGCCGAGGAGGCCGAGGCCCTCACCGTGCGGCGCCAGCAGGAGCGCGTGCGCGACTGGCTCGTCAACGCCCAGAGCGACCCCGAGTGGGACGACGCCGCCTTCGCGACCCAGAACTGGCTCCGGCTCAGCCCCGACGAGCTGCGCGAGGTCGCCGGCGAGGTCCTCGCGGTGCTCGCCCGCTGGGGCGACCGCGAGCTGCCCGACGACGGCATCCACCGCGAGCCGGTGTTCGTCTTCGCCCGCGGCTTCCCGAGCCAGCCGTGACGACGACGACCGCCCCCGTCGCCGGCGCTCCCCCACTCGCCGAGAACCGCAACTTCCGGCTCCTGTGGGCGGGCGAGGGCGTTTGCGTGCTCGGGTCGATGACCACCGCCGTCGTCGTCCCGCTCGTCGCCGTCACGGTGTTCGGTGCCGGCCCGGGATGGATGGGCCTGCTCACCGCGGCCGCCTGGCTGCCCTGGCTCGTCATCGGCCTCCCGGCCGGTGCGTGGGTCGACCGGCTCGACGCGCGCCGGGTCATGATCGCCGCGGACCTCGCGGCCGCGGCGGCCATCGGGTCGGTGCCGGTCGCCTGGGCCCTCGGCGTGCTGACCCTCCCCCACCTCGTCGCCGCGGCGCTCGGGGTCGGGGCGGCATCCGTGTTCCTCCGCTCCGCGTACCTGCCCCTGGTTCCCCGCGTCGCCGCACCCGACGACCTCGCCCGGGCCAACGCACGCCTCGCCGGCACGGAGGCGGCCATGCAGGTGGCCGGGCCCGGGCTCGGCGGGGCGCTCGTCGCCGTGGTCTCCGCCGCGTATGTCGTCGTCGCCGACGTCGTCTCGTTCCTCGTCTCCGCCCTGTGCCTGCACCGGATGGACCCGCGCACCCTGGCGCCCCGGACGCCGCCCCCCACGCGCGAGCCGCTCCGGAGCGAGGTGGCCGCCGGCATCCGCGTCGTGGCCCACGACCGGTTCCTCCGGTTCTTCACCCTGCAGGGCGGCGCCTCCAACTTCGCGCTCACGGGGTACGGGGCGCTCCTCGTGCTCTTCGTCGTCCGCGACCTCGGGCTGGACCCGCGAGGCGTCGGGACCGTCCTCGCCCTGGGCAGCCTCGGCGGCCTGGTCGGTGCGGGTCTGGCGCGCAGGGCGTCGGACCGGCTCGGCGACGCGCGGGCCATGGTCACGCTCCAGGTGTCCGCGGGCCCGCCGGCACTGCTCATCGCCCTCGCGCAGCCCGGATGGGGGGTCGTGCTCGTCCCGCTCGGGCTGGCGCTCGTCGGGGTCGGGGTCGTCGCGGCCAACGTCATCCGCGGGACGTTCCGGATGCGCTACACGCCCGCGCACCTGCTGGCTCGCACGATGTCGACCTCGTCGCTCGTCAACTTCGGCACCATGCCGCTGGCCGGGCTGGCGGCGGGCTGGCTCGGCGTCCACGTGGGGGTCCGCGAGACCATCGCGCTCATGGGGGTGCTGCACCTGCTGGCGTCGCTCGCGACGCTCGTCGGCCCCTACGGGCGGCGACGCACGTTCCCCCGTCAGCCGATGGCGACGTGGAGCAGCGGGTCGACGGCGACCGCGAGGAAGACGACCGTCACGTAGGTGATCGAGTAGTGGAAGAGGCGCATCGGCTTCAGCGCCAGGCCGGTGACGCCGGCGTTCGCGGCGCGCAGCAGCCGGTGGGCCTCGAGGAGGAACAGGGCTCCGGCGACGACTGCGGTCAGGGCATACACCCAGCCCATGTCGGCGACCGGCACCAGCAGGAGCGAGACCGCCACCATGACCCACGAGTAGAGGACGATCTGGCGGCCGACCGCGACGGGCCCCTGCTCGACGGGGAGCATCGGCACGCCGGCGGCGGAGTAGTCGTCGCGGAAGGCCATCGACAGTGGCCAGTAGTGCGGCGGGGTCCAGAAGAAGATGACGAGGAAGAGGACGACCGCGGGCCACTCCACCGTGCCGGTCACGGCCGACCAGCCGATGAGCGTCGGCATGCAGCCCGCGATGCCGCCCCACACGATGTTCTGCGACGTGCGCCGCTTGAGCAGCACGGTGTACCCGACGGCGTAGAGCGCGATCGCGAGGACGGAGAGCACCGCCGACAGGACGTTGACGACCGCGGCGAACCAGAGCGTCGAGACGACCGTGAGGGCCGCCGCGAAGACGAGGGCGTTGCGCGGGGTGACCTCACCCGTGACCATCGGCCGGTTGCTCGTGCGGTGCATGAGCCGGTCGATGTCGCGGTCGTAGACGGAGTTGAACGTGTTGGCCGCGCCGGCGCTGAGCGAGCCACCGACCAGGGTCGCGAGCACGAGCCAGAGAGAAGGCACTCCGCGCTCGGCCAGGAACATGACGGGGACCGTCGTGACGAGCAGCAGCTCGATGATCCGCGGCTTGGTGAGGGCGACGTACGCCGCCACCGTCCGTCGCCGGTCGCGCCGCGGGACCGACGGGGTGTCGGTCGTCATCGGGGTGGTGGCCACGTCGTCCTTCGGGGTCGGCCTGGAGGGTGCCCGGCGATTCTAGCCGCCGCCCGTTGGTGGGCCCCAACCGCGCGTGCTCTTGACACTAGGGTGGTCGGCGGACCGTTCCACGTGTGCACGACCCCGCGAGAGAGGCCCCTGTGACCACGAAGACCCCGACCAGCCGCAGCACGAAGCCCACCGCCCGCAGGAGCACCGCGATCTCGCGGCCGCGGGCGAGGAAGGCTGGGTGGACCGACCACGACGTGCGGGCCGTCGACACCGTCCGGGTGCTCGCGGCGGACGCCGTGCAGAAGACCGGCAACGGGCACCCGGGCACCGCGATGAGCCTGGCGCCCGTCGCCTACCTCCTCTTCCAGAACGTCATGGCGCACGACCCGTCCGACCCGACGTGGCTCGGCCGCGACCGGTTCGTGCTGTCCTGCGGGCACTCGTCCCTGACGCAGTACATCCAGCTCTACCTCAGCGGCTACGGCCTGGAGCTGAAGGACCTCAAGGCGCTGCGCACGTGGGGCTCGCTGACCCCCGGCCACCCCGAGGTGCACCACACCCGGGGTGTCGAGGTCACGACCGGCCCGCTGGGCTCGGGCCTCGCCTCGGCGGTCGGCATGGCGATGGCCCAGCGCCGCCAGCGCGGCCTGCTCGACCCGGACGCCAAGCCCGGCCAGAGCCCCTTCGACCACCACGTCTGGGCGCTCGCCTCCGACGGCGACCTCATGGAGGGCGTCGCGTCCGAGGCGTCCTCGCTGGCGGGGCACCAGGAGCTCGGCAACCTCACCGTCGTCTACGACGCCAACCAGATCTCCATCGAGGACGACACCGACATCTCGTTCAGCGAGGACGTCGCGAAGCGCTACGAGGCCTACGGCTGGGAGGTCGTCGACGTCGACTGGCGGCGCAGCGACAAGCCCGCCGGAACCGACGACTACGTCGAGGACGTCGACGCACTGCTCGCCGCGCTGGAGAAGAGCAAGCGGTCGCGCACGAAGCCGACGCTCGTCCGGCTCCACACCGTCATCGCCTGGCCCGCACCCACGGCGCGCGGCACCGGCAAGTCGCACGGCTCCGCCCTCGGCGACGCCGAGGTCGCCGCGACCAAGGAGCTCCTCGGGTTCGACCCGGCGAAGACGTTCGAGGTCGACAAGGACGTGCTGGCCCGCGCCCGCGAGGTGAGGACGCGCGGCAAGGCCGCGCACCAGGCCTGGGACACGGCGTATGCCGCGTGGCGCAAGGCCCACCCCGACCGCGCCACCCTGCTCGACCGCCTCGTCGACGGCCGCCTGCCGGACGGCTTCGAGAAGGCCCTGCCGGTCTTCGACACCGACACCGAGAAGGGACTGGCGACGCGGGCGGCATCCGGCAAGGTGCTCGGCGCCCTCGCCGGCGTGCTCCCCGAGCTGTGGGGCGGCTCCGCCGACCTCGCCGAGTCCAACAACACGTCGATGGCCGGCGAGCCGTCGTTCATCCCCAAGGGCAAGCAGACGCATGAGTGGAAGGGCGGACCCTACGGCCGCACCCTGCACTTCGGCATCCGCGAGAACGCCATGGGCATGATCCTCAACGGCATCGCCCTCGAGGGACTCACCCGCCCCTACGGCGGCACGTTCCTCGTCTTCTCCGACTACATGCGACCCGCGGTGCGCCTGGCGGCGATCCAGCAGGTGCCCGTCACCTTCGTCTGGACCCACGACAGCATCGGCCTCGGCGAGGACGGTCCGACGCACCAGCCGATCGAGCACCTCGCCGCGCTGCGTGCCATCCCCGGCCTGGACGTCGTCCGGCCCGCCGACGCGAACGAGACCGCGCAGGCGTGGGCGGAGGTCCTGCGTCGCGGTCGCCCGGCCGGCATCGCCCTGTCGCGACAGAACCTTCCGATCGTCGACCGCACCGAGCACGCGAAGGCCACCGGGGTCGCCAAGGGCGCCTACGTGCTCGTCGACGCGGTATCCGGGGACCCCGACGTCGTCATCGTGGCGACCGGCTCGGAGGTCTCGCTCGCCCTCGAGGCCCGGCTGCGCCTGGAGAAGTCCGGTGTCGCCACGCGCGTCGTCTCGATGCCGTGCCGCGAGTGGTTCGAGGAGCAGCCACGCTCGTACCAGAACAAGGTCCTGCCGCCCGCCGTACGCGCCCGCGTCAGCGTCGAGGCGGGCGTGGCGATGGGGTGGCACGACCTCGTCGGCGACGCCGGCCGCAGCATCAGCATCGAGCACTTCGGAGCCTCCGCCGACGCCAAGACCCTGTTCCGCGAGTTCGGCTTCACCCCCGAGGCGGTCGTCAAGGCCGCCAAGGACTCCCTGGCCGCCGCCCGCAAGACCGGCCAGGTGCCGTCCGTGACCGAGACCGCGCCGCGGTCCCGCAAGGACACGGGCACCGACGTCCCCGCCACACAGGCCCCGAGCCGCAAGAGCGCGGCCTCGGCCGGGAAGCAGTCACGATGACCAGCACCGCCCTCAAGGACCTCGCCGACCACGGCGTCTCCGTCTGGCTCGACGACCTGTCGCGCGAGCGCCTCACCTCCGGCAACCTCCAGCAGCTGATCGACACCAGGGGCATCGTCGGGGTCACCACGAACCCGTCGATCTTCCAGGCCGCCCTGTCCGAGGGGCACGCCTACGACACCCAGGTGCGCGAGCTCGCGGATGCCGGGAAGACCGTCGACGAGGCCGTGTTCGCCCTCACGACCCAGGACGTCCGCGACGCGTGCGACGTCTTCCTGCCGGTGTTCGAGGCGAGCGGCGGTCAGGACGGACGCGTGTCGATCGAGGTCGACCCGCGCCTCGCGCACGACACCGCGAGGACGGTCGAGGAGGCCAAGGCCCTCGCGGCCGCCGTCGACCGCCCGAACGTCCTCATCAAGATCCCGGCGACGGTCGAGGGGCTGCCCGCGATCAGCCAGGTGCTCGCGGAGGGGATCTCGGTCAACGTGACGCTGATCTTCTCGCTCGATCGCTACCGCGGCGTCATGAATGCCTTCCTCACCGGCCTCGAGCAGGCCCGGGAGAACGGCAAGGACCTCTCGCGCCTCCAGTCGGTCGCGTCGTTCTTCGTCTCGCGCGTCGACACCGAGATCGACGCGCGCCTCGACGCCATCGGCGGCGAGGAGGCGAAAGCCTTGCGCGGCAAGGCCGGCGTCGCGAACGCCCGGCTCGCGTACCAGGCCTTCGAGGAGGTCTTCTCGACCCCGCGCTGGGAGTCGCTGGCGGCGGCGGGTGCCCACCCGCAGCGGCCCCTGTGGGCGTCGACCGGAGTCAAGGACCCGGCGTACCCCGACACGATGTACGTCACCGAGCTCGTCGCCCCGGGCACGGTCAACACCATGCCCGAGAAGACCCTCGACGCCACGGCCGACCACGGCGAGGTCACCGGCGACACGGTGACGCCGTTCTACGCCGAGGCCGCCGAGGTGCTCGACAGCCTCGAGCGGCTCGGCATCTCGTACGCCGAGGTCACCGCGAAGCTCGAGCACGAGGGCGTCGACAAGTTCGAGAAGTCCTGGGACGAGCTCCTCGGGGGCGTCACCCGGGAGCTCGAGAAGGCCACCGCGTGAGCTCGCTCGACGTCGTCGCCACCGGGGCGGCTGCGGATGCCGTCGCCGCGCACGTCCCGACCCTCGTCGCCGACCGCGTCGCGAGCCGGCTCTTCGCGCAGGACCACACCCTGTGGGGTGAGGCCGCGGAGGCCGAGTCCGCGAAACGGCTGTCCTGGACCGGTCTCCCGCGCACCTCGCGCCACCTCGTCGGTGAGATCGAGGCGCTGCGCGGCGAGCTGCAGGAGACCGGGTACGACCGGGTCGTCCTCTGCGGCATGGGCGGATCGTCCCTCGCGCCCGAGGTCATCTGCGCGACGGCCGGCGTGCCGCTCGTCGTCCTCGACTCCTCCGACCCCGACGTCGTCCGCGGCGCCCTGGCCGACCTCGGGCGCACGGTCGTGGTCGTGTCGAGCAAGTCGGGCTCCACCGTCGAGACCGACAGCCAGCGCCGGGCCTGCGAGCAGGCGTTCCGCGACGTCCGGCATCGACCCGACGACCCGCCTCGTCGTCGTCACGGACCCCGGGAGCCCGCTCGACGGCGAGGCCCGGGCCGCCGGGTTCCGCGTGGTCAACGCCGACCCCGACGTCGGCGGGCGGTACTCCGCCCTCACCGCGTTCGGGCTGGTCCCGAGCGGCCTCGCCGGCGCCGACGTCGAGGCCCTCCTCGACGACGCGGAGGCGGTCGCCGACGTGCTCGCCGCCGACGACGACGCCAACCCCGCGCTGCGCCTGGGCGCCGCGATGGGCGGCACGACTCCCCTGCGCGACAAGCTCGTCCTCGTCGACGCCGGCACCGAGAACGTCGGCTTCGGCGCCTGGGCCGAGCAGCTGATCGCGGAGTCGACCGGCAAGGACGGCACCGGCATCCTCCCGGTCGTCGCCATCGGCAGCGAGCCCGCGCACCTCTACGACGACGGCACCGTCGTCCGGCTCGTCGCCTCCGACGCCGACGCGGACGCGGACGACGTCACCGCGGAGACGGCTGCGTCGCTCGTCAGCGTCGCCGGTCCGCTCGGGGCCCAGATCCTCCTGTGGGAGGCGGCCACGGCCGTCGCGGGGCGCCTGCTCGGCATCAACCCGTTCGACCAGCCCGACGTCGAGAGCGCCAAGGCCGCGGCCCGCGAGCTCCTGGACGCGGGCATCGGCGCCGGGGCGGACCCGGCCTTCACCGACGGGTCCGTCGAGGTGCGTGCCCTCGGGGGCGACTGGCTCGGCGAGGCCACCACCGTCGACGCCGCCGTCGACGCCCTGCTCGGGCAGCTCGACGGCGATCACGGGTACGTCGCGGTCATGGCCTACCTCGACCGGGAGGCCGACGCCGACCTCGAGCACGTCGCCCGCGACCTGTTCGACCGCACCGGCCGTCCGGCGACGTTCGGCTGGGGCCCGCGCTTCCTGCACTCGACCGGGCAGTACCACAAGGGTGGGCCTGCGACCGGGGTCTACCTCCAGGTGACCGCGGCCCCGCAGCAGGACCTCGAGGTGCCCGGCCGCGAGTTCACCTTCGGTGACTTCATCGCCGCCCAGGCCGCCGGTGACGCCCAGGTGCTCGCCGAGCACGGCCGTCCCGTGCTGCGGCTGCACCTCACCGACCACGCGCAGGGGCTGGCGCAGGTGCGCGCCGCCCTGGGACGAGGTCGTGGATGAGCCCGGCTCGGGTCTCCGCCTCGTCGAACCCGCTGCGGGACCCCCGCGACAAGCGGCTCCCCCGCATCGCCGGGCCGTGCTCGATGGTGCTCTTCGGGGTCACCGGCGACCTCGCGCGCAAGAAGCTCATGCCGGCGATCTACGACCTGGCCAACCGCGGGCTGCTGCCGCCGGGGTTCTCGCTCATCGGGTTCGCGCGACGCGACTGGGCCGACCAGGACTTCGGCAAGATCGTCTACGAGTCGGTGCGGGAGCGGGCCCGTACCCCGTTCCGCGAGGAGGTGTGGCGCTCCCTCGCCGAGGGAATCCGGTTCGTGCCGGGCTCGTTCGACGACGCCGGTGCCTTCGACCTCCTGGCCCAGACCGTCCAGCAGCTCGACGAGCACCGCGGCACCGGGGGCAACCACGCCTTCTACCTGTCGATCCCGCCGTCCTCCTTCGCCATGGTCTGCCAGCAGCTCGAGCGGTCCGGCCTGTCGACCCCCCACGAGGGCTCGTGGCGTCGGGTCGTCATCGAGAAGCCGTTCGGCCACGACCTCACCTCCGCCCGCGAGCTCAACACGATCGTCGAGAAGGTCTTCCCCGCCGACTCGGTCTTCCGGATCGACCACTACCTCGGCAAGGAGACCGTCCAGAACCTCCTCGCGCTGCGCTTCGCCAACCAGATGTTCGAGCCGGTCTGGAACGCCAACTACGTCGACCACGTGCAGATCACGATGGCCGAGGACATCGGTATCGGCGGCCGGGCCGGCTACTACGACGGCATCGGCGCGGCTCGCGACGTCATCCAGAACCACCTCCTCCAGCTGCTGGCCCTCACCGCCATGGAGGAGCCGGTCTCCTTCGACGCGCAGGGCCTCCGGATGGAGAAGGAGAAGGTGCTCTCGGCGGTGCGCATCCCCGCGGACCTCGCCAAGGGCACGGCCCGCGGGCAGTACGCCAAGGGCTGGCAGGGGGGCGAGGAGGTCGTCGGCTACCTCGAGGAGCAGGGGGTCGCCGCGGACTCGTGCACCGAGACGTATGCCGCGGTGCGGCTCGACATCGACACCCGGCGCTGGGCGGGCGTGCCGTTCTACCTGCGCACCGGCAAGCGCCTCGGCAAGCGGGTCACGGAGATCGCCGTCGTCTTCACCCGGGCGCCGCACCTGCCGTTCTCCAACACCGCGACCGAGGAGCTCGGGCAGAACGCCGTCGTCATCCGCGTGCAGCCCGACGAGGGCGTGACCCTCCGCTTCGGCGCCAAGGTCCCGGGCGCCCAGATGGAGGTCCGCGACGTCACGATGGACTTCGGCTACGGCCGCGCGTTCACCGAGTCGTCGCCCGAGGCCTACGAGCGCCTCATCCTCGACGTCCTCCTCGGTGAGCCGCCGCTCTTCCCCCGGCACGAGGAGGTCGAGCTGTCCTGGCAGATCCTCGACCCCATCGAGGAGTTCTGGGCGAAGAAGGGCGCCGCACCCGAGCAGTACGTCTCGGGGGGCTGGGGACCGTCCGGCGCCGACGCCATGATGCGCCGCGACGGACGCGAGTGGAGGCTGCCGTGATCGTCGACCTGCCGAGCACGACCACCGCCGACGTCGCGAAGCGGCTCATCCGGCTGCGCGCCGACACCGGCTCGATGGCGCTCTCGCGCGTGCTCACCCTGATCGTCGTCGTCGACGAGTCCGAGGCCGACGCGGCCATCGACACCGCCAACGACGCGAGCCGCCAGCACCCGTGCCGGATCATCGTCGTCGTCACCGGCAACCGGCGCGGCGCGGCCCGCCTCGACGGCCAGATCCGGGTCGGCGGGGATGCCGGGGCGTCCGAGGTCGTCGTGCTGCGGCTCTACGGCCCGTTGGCAGCTCACGGGCGGGCGGTGGTGACCCCGCTGCTCCTCGCCGACTCGCCCATCGTGGCGTGGTGGCCGAGCAACGGCCCGAAGAGCCCGTCGGAGGACCCCATCGGCGCCATGGCGCAGCGCCGGGTCACCGACGCCGCCAGCACGACCGCCGCACCCCGGACCGTGCTCAAGCGCTTGGCCGAGTCCTACGCCCCCGGCGACGGCGACCTCGCCTGGTCGCGGGTGACCCTGTGGCGGGGCGTCCTCGCGGCCGCCCTCGACCAGCCGCCCTACGAGCAGGTCACCGCGGCGACCGTCGTGGCGGCTGCGGACTCGCCCTCCGGGGAGCTGCTCGCCGGCTGGCTCGCGGCGCGCCTGCGCTGCCCCGTCACGCTGGCCCGCTCCCGCAACCGCACCGGGATCATCTCCGTGCGGCTCGAGCGCGCGAGCGGCACGGTCGACCTCGTCCGCCCCCAGGACGGCAACACGGCCACCCTGTCGCAACCGAGCCAGCCCGACCGCACGATCGCCCTGGCCCACCGCGGCGACGCGGAGTGCCTCGCCGACGAGCTGCGCCGCCTCGACCCCGACGAGGTCTACCACGAGGCCCTCACCTCCGGCGTGCGCAAGGTGACCCTCTCGAGGAGCACCGCGAGCGAGGTGATCCGGTCGGGTCGGGCCCCGTCGGCCGCCGAGGCCGAGCGGAAGGTCAGGCGCCTGCGCCGGGCCGCCCGGGCCAGCGGCAGCAGCACCATGGTCGAGGCCCAGCCGATGCCGCCGAAGTCCGACGACCCCGAGCAGGTGCGCACGGCCGCCGCCAGGAAGCTCGCGAAGGTCAAGGAGGAGCGCTCATGATCGAGACCGTCGTCGTGCACCCGTCACGGCAGTCCCTCGCGGATGCGGCCGCGGCTCGCCTCGTCGTCGCCCTTCTCGACGCCCAGTCCGCCCGCGGCGTGGCGCACGTCTCGCTGACCGGCGGGTCGATGGGCTCGCACCTCGTCGCCTCGCTCGGCCGGGTCCCCGCCCGCGACGCCGTCGACTGGTCGCAGGTGCACGTCTGGTGGGGGGACGAGCGCTACCTCCCGGCCGGGCACGCCGACCGCAACGACACCCAGAACGACGAGGCCGGCCTCGGCGCGCTCGGCCTCGACCCGGCGAAGGTCCACCGGGTCGCGGGCCCCGACACGACCGCCGACGCGGAGGAGAGCGCCCGCGCCTACGGAGATGCCCTGCGCGAGAACGGCGTCGGTGCGTTCGACGTCATGGTGCTGGGCGTCGGACCGGACGGGCACGTCGCCTCGCTCTTCCCGTTCCACCCGGCGGCGGGGACGACAGGCGCCCTGGCCGTCGCCGTCCACGACTCCCCCAAGCCGCCACCGGACCGCGTCTCCCTGACGAGGGAGTGCCTCGAGAGCTCGCGGGAGGTGTGGTTCGTCGTGAGCGGTGCCGACAAGGCGGACGCCCTGCGGCGCTGCGTCGACGGGGCCCCCTTCGAGACCACACCGGGCGCGCACGTGCACGGTGAGGAGCGCACGCTCTGGCTCGTGGACTCCGACTCGGCCGCCGACCTGGAGAGGTGAACGGGCATGGGCATCCTGGACCGGATCCGCGGACGCGGCGGCGACGACGACCACCCCGAGCCCCCTGACGACGCCACCGACGGCGAGGTCGTCGACGGGGTGGCGCCGGTGGAGGAGATCGGGGTCCGTCGGCTGACCTCCGAGGAGGAGTCGGCACTCGAGGAGGTCCGGGCGGGGTACGCCGAGCACGGCATCGACCCCGGGGACCTCGCGACCGTCGTCGCGGCGTACGACCGGGCCCTGGACCGGCACGACGACGAGGACTCCTCCGCGGTCGTCGAGCTCCTGGGCACCGCGATCGGCGACCACCTCGTGGCGACGGCGGGCTACCGCTGGGTCGTCAGCACCGACCCGTTCGGCACCGACCTGGCGGTCGAGCCACCGCGCCGCGGCATCCCCGTCGTGACGAGGATGCTCGTCGCCGTGCGCTGGATGGCGCGCGAGACCGGCTGGATCCCGGGCGTCACCGCACACCTCGCCCGGATGGGCCGCAGCTAGCCGGCCCCGCCGGGGCGCGGCGGACCTACTGGATGAGGCCGCGGTCGCGCAGGGTCTGCAGGGCCTCCTCGAGGATGGCCTCGCCGTCCTCGTCGGAGCGACGCTCCTTCACGTAGGCCAGGTGCGTCTTGTAGGGCTCGACCTTGGGGGCGGCCGGCGGGTTGTCCTTGTCGTGCCCGGCGGGGAGCCCGCAGCGCGGGCAGTCCCACTGCTCGGGGATGGCGAGCCCGGCCTCCTCGGCGAAGCTCGGCCGCGTCTCGTGCCCGTTGGAGCACCAGAACGACACGTGCACGCGCGGGGCGACCTCACCGCGCTCGGCCTCGCCCATCGGGCCAGCGCCGACGCGCGACCCGCGGATCGCGTTACCTCCAGCCATGTGTTCCTACCCCAATCAGGCGAAGCGTTCGAGGACGCCCAGACCCACGACGCACGTGAACCAGACGAGGGCGACCGCGACCGTGATCCGGTCGAGGTTTCGCTCGGCGATCGACGAGCCGCCGAGCGAGCTCGACATCCCGCCGCCGAACATGTCTGACAGTCCGCCACCCTTGCCCTTGTGGAGCAGGATGAGGAGGGTCAGGAAGAGGCCACCGAGGACCAGGAGGACCTGGAGGCCGATGCGAACCGCGTCCACGGGCAATCCTTCGTGCGGGGTCGGGGGGACAACCGGTACAGGATAACCGCTCGGATGGGCGGATCCCGACAGGCGGGGCCTCAGGAGGTCCTGAGGTGGTCCTTGAAGCGGCAGATCGCCGCGAACTCCGTCGGGTCGATCGACGCGCCGCCGACGAGGGCGCCGTCGACGTCCTCCTTGGCCATGATCGCCGCGACGTTTCCGGACTTCACCGAGCCGCCGTAGAGGACGCGGATGCCGTCGGCCACGTCGCCGCTGTAGAGCTCGGCGAGCTTGGTGCGGATCGCCGCGCACACCTCCTGCGCGTCCTCCGGCGTGGCGACCTCGCCGGTGCCGATGGCCCAGATGGGCTCGTACGCGACGACGAGCGTGCGGGCCTGCTCGACGGGGATCCCGTCGAGCCCGGCCTCGACCTGGGCGAGCACGTGCTCGACGTGCGTTCCGCCCTGGCGGACCTCGAGGCCCTCGCCGCAGCAGAAGATCGGGGTGATCCCGTGCTTGTAGGCCGCCTTGACCTTGGCGTTGACGACGTCGTCGCCCTCGGCGTGGTACTCGCGCCGCTCGCTGTGGCCGACGACGACGTACGTGCAGCCGAGCTTGGCGAGGAAGGCCCCGCTGATCTCGCCCGTGTAGGCGCCGGCGTCGTGGACCGACAGGTCCTGGGCGCCGAACTTCAGCTCGAGGCGGTCACCGTCGATGAGCGTCTGGACGCTGCGGAGGTCCGTGAAGGGCGGGAGGACCGCGACCTCGACGGCGCCGAAGTCGTGGCGGCCGTCCTTGAGGGTCCAGTCGAGCTTCTGCACGAGGTGCGTCGCCTGGAGGTGGTCGAGGTTCATCTTCCAGTTGCCCGCCAAGAGCGGGGTGCGGCCGGAGGCCATGGGTCAGTGCTCCTTCGTGAGGATCGCGATGCCGGGCAGCTCCTTGCCCTCGAGGTACTCGAGGGATGCCCCGCCACCGGTGGAGATGTGGCCGAACTGCTCGTCGTCGAAGCCGAGCTGGCGCACGGCCGCGGCGGAGTCGCCGCCGCCGACGACGGTGAGCGCTCCCCGGGCGGTGACCTCGACGAGCGCCTCCGCCAGGCGACGGGTGCCGGCGGCGAAGGGCTCCATCTCGAACGCACCCATCGGGCCGTTCCAGAAGACGGTCCGGGTGTCCGCGAGCCTCTCGGCGTAGAGCTCGGCCGAGCGCGGGCCGATGTCGAGGCCGATCGCGTCGGCCGGGATGGCGTCGGCATCGACCGTGGTGACCTCGGTGTCTGCGGAGAACTCCCGACCGCACACGATGTCGACGGGCAGGACGATCTCGACGCCGGACTCCTCGGCGCGCGCCAGGTAGCCCTTGCACGCCTCCAGGCTCTCGGCGTCGAACAGGCTCTTGCCGATCTCGTGGCCCTGGGCCGCGAGGAAGGTGAAGACCATGCCGCCGCCGACGAGGAGGCGGTCGGCCGTACTCATGAGGTTGTCGATGACCGCGAGCTTGTCGGCGACCTTCGCGCCCCCGAGGACGACGGCATACGGCCGCTCGGGCTCCTCCGTGAGGCGCTTGAGGACGTCGACCTCGGTGGCCACGAGGCCGCCCATGGCCGACGGGAGGCGCGTCGCGACGTCGTAGACCGACGCCTGCTTGCGGTGGACGACCCCGAAGCCGTCGGAGACGTACGCGTCGGCCAGCCCGGCGAGGGCGTCGGCGAACTCGGCGCGCTCCTCGTCGGTCTTGGCCGTCTCGCCCGGGTTGAACCGGAGGTTCTCGAGCAGCACGACGTCCCCGTCGGACATGGCGTCGACCGCCGCCCGGGCGCTCTCCCCCACGGTGTCGGCGGCGAAGGTGACGGGGCGCCCGAGGAGCTCGCCGAGCCGGTCGACGACCGGCGCGAGGGAGTACTTCTCCTCGGGGGCGCCCTTGGGCCGGCCGAGGTGGGCGCACACGATGACGCGTGCGCCCGCCTCGGACAGCCGGGAGATCGTCGGGACCGAGGCCCGGATGCGGCCGTCGTCCGTGATCGTCGTGCCGTCGAGCGGCACGTTGAGGTCGGAGCGGACGAGGACGCGCTTGCCGCGCAGGTCGCCCAGCGAGGCGAGGTCACCCATGATCGGCTCGGCCCCGCTCTCTCAGAGCGTCTTGCCGACGAGGGCCACGAGGTCGATGAGTCGGTTGGAGTAGCCCCACTCGTTGTCGTACCAGCCGACGACCTTGACCTGGTTGCCGATGACCTTGGTGAGGCCGGCGTCGAAGATGCACGAGTGCGGGTCGGTGACGATGTCGGCCGACACGATCGGGTCCTCGGTGTACTTGAGGAAGCCCTTGAGCGGGCCCTCGGCCGCCGCCTTGATGATCGCGTTGACCTCCTCGACCGTCGTCTCGCGACCGGCCTCGAACGTGAGGTCGGTGGCCGAGCCGGTCGGGGTGGGCACGCGCAGCGCGTAGCCGTCGAGCTTGCCCTTGAGCTCGGGCATGACCAGGCCGATGGCCTTCGCGGCGCCGGTGCTCGTCGGGATGATCGACAGCGCGGCGGCGCGGGCGCGGCGCAGGTCCTTGTGCGGGCCGTCGAGGAGGTTCTGGTCCTGGGTGTACGCGTGGATCGTCGTCATGAGGCCCTTGACGATGCCCAGCTCGTCGGACAGCGGCTTGGCCATCGGCGCGAGGCAGTTCGTCGTGCACGACGCGTTCGAGACGACGTGGTGCGACTCGGGGTCGTAGGACTCGTGGTTGACGCCCATGACGAAGGTGGCGTCCTCGTTGGACGCGGGGGCCGAGATGATGACCTTCTTGGCGCCGCCGTCGATGTGGGCGTGGGCCTTGGTGGCGTCGGTGAAGATGCCGGTGGACTCCACGACGATGTCGGCCCCGGCGGCGCCCCAGGCGATGTCGGCGGGGTTGCGCTCGGCGAAGACCTTGATCGTCTGGTCGCCGACGGTGATCGAGTCGTCGGTGTAGGTCACGTCGTCCTTGAGGACCCCGAGCACCGAGTCGTACTTGAGCAGGTGCGCGATGGTCTTGTTGTCCATCAGGTCGTTGGCGGCGACGATCTCGATGTCGGCACCGGACGCCTGGACGGCCCGGAAGAAGTTGCGGCCGATGCGGCCGAAGCCATTGATCCCTACGCGAACGGTCACGGTGTGTGCTGCCTTCCACTGGAGTTGCGGGCGTGCCGCAGGAGCGCGGCACGACGGGGGTTCCCGTCCACCCTAGACCCCTGCCGGAAGCCGCTGCGCGGCGTCCGAGGTACGGGCGAGTAACCGCTTCCGCACGCCGGTGGAGGGCGGCTCAGGTGTCCAGCATGTCCGCCGTGAGCACGGCCTCGGTGTTGGGGATCCCCTCGTCCTGGGCCCGCTTGTCGGCCATCGCGAGGAGGCGGCGGATCCGGCCGGCGACGGCGTCCTTGGTCATCGGCGGCGCGGCGAGCTGGCCGAGCTCCTCCAGGGAGGCCTGCTTGTGCTCCAGGCGCAGCTGGCCGGCCTCGCGCAGGTGGTCGGGGATGTCGTCGCCGAGGATCTCCAGGGCCCGCTCGACCCGCGCCCCGGCGGCGACGGCGGCCCGCGCCGAGCGGCGCAGGTTGGCGTCGTCGAAGTTGGCCAGGCGGTTGGCCGTGGCCCGGACCTCGCGGCGGATGCGGCGCTCCTCCCAGGCGAGCACGGCGTCGTGCGCGCCGAGGCGGGTGAGCATCGCGCCGATGGCGTCGCCGTCGCGGATGACGACCCGGTCGACCCCGCGCACCTCCCGCGCCTTCGCGGGGATGCCGAGCCGGCGCGCCGCGCCGACGAGGGCGAGCGCGGCCTCCGGGCCCGGGCAGGTGACCTCGAGGGCCGAGGACCGGCCGGGCTCGGTGAGGGACCCGTGCGCGAGGAACGCTCCACGCCACGCGGCCTCGGCGTCGCACACCGAGCCGCTCACCACCTTGGGGGGCAGCCCGCGCACGGGCCGCCCGCGGCTGTCGATGAGGCCGGTCTGGCGGGCGAGCGACTCGCCGTCCTGGACCACCCTCACGACGTACCGGCTGCCCTTGCGCAGCCCTCCGGCCGCGAGCACGAGGACCTCCGGGGTGTGGCCGTAGACCTCGGAGAGCTCGCGCCGCAGCCGGCGCGCGGCATTCGCCGTGTCCAGCTCCGCCTCGACGACGATGCGCCCCCCGATGATGTGCAGCCCCCCGGCGAACCTCAGTGTCGCGGCGACCTCGGACTTGCGGCAGCAGGGCTTGGTCACACTGTGCCTGCTCAGCTCGTCCTTGACCTTCGCCGTCATCGCCATGGGGGGCATCCTGCCACGCGTCACCGGACCGGACCGGGGGTTGCCACGACGTCCCGCAGCGCGGCCGCGAAGCGGAGCGGGTCGTGCTCGCCGGGACGCTCCCGGCGCGACACGTCGGCGACGAGGAGCGTGGCGCCCAACCGGGCGCAGTGCTCCGCGAGCGCGACCTCGTCGTCGACGACGGCGGGGTCGGCGAGGACGACGTCGAGCCGCAGGTGCGGCGCGAGGGCGGCGAAGGTCTCGAGGTGCCGCTCGGCGCTGAAGCCCGCGGTCTCCCCCGTGCCCGGGTCGAGGTTGAGCACGAGGAGGCGCTTGGCCTGGGTCACCTCGAGCGCCTCGCGCACCTCGGGGACGAGGAGGTGCGTCATGACCGACGTGAACCACGAGCCGGGCCCGAGGACGACCCAGTCGGCGCCGCGGATGGCCGCGACGGACTCGGGGTAGGCCGGTGGCTCCGGGGGCACGAGGCGCACGGTGCGCACCGTGCCGGGCGTGACGGCCACCTGGGCCTGGCCGCGGACGACCGTGACGGCATCCGGGTCCGAGGGGTGCAGGTCACCGACGTCGGCCTCGATGGCGAGCGGGACCGCGGCCATCGGCAGCACCCGGCCCTGCGCCTGGAGCAGGCGGGCGACGAGGTCGAGCCCGGCGACGGGGTCCTCGTGGAGCTCCCAGAGCGCGACGATGAGGAGGTTGCCGAGGGCGTGCCCTCCGAGCGGGCCCTCGCCGGCGAAGCGGTGCTGGAGCACGTCGCGCCACGTGTGGCCCCACTCGGTCTCGCTGCAGAGCGCCGCGAGCGCCATCCGCAGGTCCCCGGGAGGGAGCACCCCGAACTCGTCGCGCAGGCGGCCGCTGGAGCCCCCGTCGTCGGCGACGGTGACGATGGCGGTGATCTCGTCGGTGACGTGCCGCAGCGCGGTGAGCGTGGCGGCGAGACCGTGGCCACCGCCGAGGGCGGCGACGACGGGCCCGCTCACTCGCGCCCCAGGTCGCGGTGCACGACGAACGTCGCGACGCGCTCGGTCGCGAGCCGGGCGGCGACCGCCTGGGTCATCGCCACCGACCGGTGCTTGCCCCCGGTGCAGCCGATGGCGACGGTCGCGTAGCGGCGGCCCTCGCGCAGGTAGCCCTCGGTGACGGGCTCCATGAGGTCGACGACGCGGTCGAGGAACGGGGTGGCCCCCTCCTGCCCCATGACCCAGTCGGCGACCGGGGCGTCGGCGCCGGTGAGCGCCTTGAGCTCGGGCACCCAGAACGGGTTGGGCAGGAAGCGCATGTCGAAGACGAAGTCGGCATCGAGGGGGATGCCGTACTTGAAGCCGAAGGACATCAGGGCCAGCCGCAGGCTCGGGCCGCCCTCGGCGCCGAGCAACGGGGTGAGCTTGCGGCCCAGCTGGTGGACGTTGAGGCCGGAGGTGTCGATGACGACCTGCGCCTCGGCCCGCAGGTCGCGCAGCGTCTCGCGCTCGGCCTGGATGCCGTCGAGCAGCCGGCCCTCGCCTTGGAGCGGGTGCGGGCGGCGGACGCTCTCGAACCGCCGCACGAGCGCCTCGTCGGTCGCGTCGAGGAAGATGAGGTGCGGGTGCCACCCGGCGTCCCGCAGCGCGGCGAGACCCGCCTGCAGCTCGGAGTGGAACGCCCGGGCCCGCACGTCGACGACCGCGGCGATCTTGAGGTCGGTGACGCCGGAGTCCCGAACCTTGCCCGCGAGCTCGGCCATCGCCGCGAGCAGCTGGGGCGGCAGGTTGTCGACGACGTAGTAGCCGCGGTCCTCGATGACGTTGGCGGCCGTCGAGCGACCGGCACCGCTCATCCCCGTGACGATGACGAAGTCGGTCGAGCGGGGCACGGGCAGCGGGGCGTCCGCGCCGTGCTGGTCAGCCTGCGTGGGCTCCGTCGACACGGTCCGCTCCTTCGTCGTCGACGACCTCGCCGGTCGCGAGGTTGACCGCGGGGGTGGTGTCGGCGGCCGAGCCCAACTCTGCCGCAACGACCGCCGCCAGCGCAGGCCCGATGCCGGGAACGGCCGCGAGCTCCTCGACGGAGGCCTGCCGGATCCTCTTCACCGACCCGAAGCGGTTGAGGAGGGCCTTGCGCCGCTTCTCCCCCAGACCGGGGATGCCGTCGAGCCGGCTCGCCGTCATCGCCTTGGACCGGCGTTGCCGGTGGAAGGTGACCGCGAACCGGTGCGCCTCGTCGCGCAGCCGCTGGAGGAGGTAGAGGCCCTCGCTCGTGCGCGGCAGGACGACCGGGAACTCCTCCCCCGGCACCCACACCTCCTCGAGGCGCTTGGCGAGGCCGACGACCATGACGTCGACGACGCCCGCCTCCTCGAGGGCGCGGGCCGCGGCGTTGACCTGGGGCAGACCGCCGTCGACGACGACGAGGTTGGGGCGGTAGGCGAAGCGGGCCGGCCGGGCCCCCACCTCCGGCGCGGGCTCGTCGGGTACGGGGTCCGCGGCATACGTCTCGGGCGCCGCCGGCGCCACCTCCGCCTCGGCCTCCTCGCGGCGCCCGCGCCGGAACCGGCGGGTCAGCACCTCGTGCATCGCCGCCGTGTCGTCGGTCGCGCCGGTCTCGTCGCCGCGGACGATGAAGCGGCGGTACTCCGACTTGCGGGGCAGTCCGTCCTCGAACACGACCATCGACCCGACGACCTGGGTGCCCTGGACGTGGCTGATGTCGAAGCACTCGATGCGCAGCGGCGCCTCGTCGAGCTCGAGGCCCTCCTGGAGCTGCTGGAGCGCCTGGCTGCGAGTCGTGAGGTCGCCGGCGCGCGCGACCTTGTGGCGGGCGAGGCTCTGCGTCGCGTTGCGGGCGACCGTCTCCATGAGGGTGCGCTTGTCGCCGCGGCGCGGCACCCGGAGGTCGACCCGGCTGCCGCGCAGCCGGGACAGCCACTCGGCGAGGGCCTCGGCGTCGTCCGGGAGCACGGGCACGAGCACCTCGCGGGGCACGCCCTCGCCCGTCTCACCGCCGTAGACCTGCTGGAGCAGGTGCTCGACGACGTCGGGCGTCGTCTCGGCGTCGCGCTCGGCGACCCAGCCGCGCTGTCCGCGGACGCGACCGCCGCGGACGTGGAAGAGCTGCACCGCGACCTCGAGCTCGTCCTCGGCGAGGGCGAACACGTCGGCGTCGGTGGCGTCGGGCAGCACGACCGCCGACTTCTCGAGGACCCGCTCGAGCGCGCCGATGTCGTCGCGCAGGCGGGCGGCGCGCTCGAAGTCGAGCTCGGCGGCGGCCGCCTTCATCTCAGCGGTCAGCCGCCCGAGGAAGCGACCGGTCTCACCCGCCATGAAGTCACAGAAGTCCTCGGCGATCTCGCGGTGCCGCTCCGCGTCGACCCGGCCGACGCAGGGCGCGCTGCACTTGTCGATGTAGCCGAGCAGGCAGGGACGCCCGACCTGGCCGGCGCGCTTGAACACCCCCGCTGAGCAGGTGCGCACCGGGAACACGCGCAGCGCGAGGTCGAGCGTCTCCCGGATGGCCCACGCGTGGGCGTAGGGGCCGAAGTAGCGGGTGCCCTTGCGCTTGGCACCGCGCATCACCTGGGCCCGGGGGAACTCCTCGCCGAGCGTCACCGCGAGGTAGGGGTAGGACTTGTCGTCGCGGTACCGGACGTTGAAGCGCGGGTCGAACTCCTTGATCCAGCTGTACTCGAGCTGGAGGGCCTCGACCTCGGTCGTGACGACGGTCCACTCCACGCTGGCGCCGGTGCGCACCATCGTCGCCGTGCGGTGGTGCAGCGCTGCGACGTCCTGGAAGTAGGAGGACAGCCGCTGGCGGAGGTTCTTGGCCTTGCCGACGTAGATGACGCGCCCGTCGCGGTCGCGGAACCGGTAGACCCCCGGGTCGGTCGGGATCTCCCCCGGCCGGGGGCGGTACGTCGACGGGTCTGCCACCCCGCAACCCTACGACCGGAGGCCGACAGGGCAGGTCAGGGCATCTCCGCCACGAGCCGGCTCAGGAGACGGTGATCCCGTCGGCGCCGACGGAGACCGACTTCTCGGGGAGCGGCTTGGTGGCCGGGCCCTGGCGGACCGCGCCGGTGGCCATGTCGAACTGGCTGCCGTGGCACGGGCAGGTGATGACACCGTCCTTGACGCCCGTCACGGTGCAGGCCTGGTGCGTGCAGGTGGCGTCGAAGGCCTTGAACTCCCCCGCGGTCGGCTGTGTGACGACGACCTTGAGGGCCTCGAAGACCGTCCCGCCCCCGACCGGGATCTCGGCAGCGGCGATCGCGCCCGCCGCGGCGGACGCGGCCGAGGATGCTGCGGAGGAGACGGCGGAGGACGCCGCGCCCTTGGCACTCTCCACGGCGCCCTCGACGGCGCCCTCGGCGCCGCAGGCGGTGAGGCCGGCGCCGCCCGCGACGGCCAGGCCCGCGACGGCCAGGCTCTGCCGGCGGGACCAGCACGCGCACGTCGGCGCGGAGGTGTCCTCGGGGGTGGTGGCGGTCGTCGGCGGCGTCGCCGGGTGTGTCGTGCGCTCGGTGCTCATCGTGGTCCTCAGTGCTCGTTCGGGGCCATGCGGGGGCCGGGCTGGGTCCCCGAGTATCGCCGCAGAACCTGAGCGTGGGGCGGGCAGGAACCGCACGATCCACGCGCGCACGGCAGCCGGACGCGCCAGGTAACAACTCGGCACCACTGTGCCGCCAATGCTGGGCCCCGCGCATGGGCTGTGGTTACAGTGCGCATGCTCGCCAGATGTGCGGGCACGAGCACACCTGCTCACCCCACCAGCACTACTCAGGAGGAAACGTGCCTCAGCGTTCCGTGGTTGCCGTTGGCGCCTCGCTGCTCGTGGCCTCGCTCGCGCTCGCCGGATGTGGCACGCGTGGCGGGGACGACGGCGGCGAGACCGGCGGTTCTGGTTCCAGCGAGAACAAGGTCGCCAAGATCGGCGTCATCGCGCCCCTGTCCGGTGACCTTGCCGCCCTCGGCAAGGGCATCTCGAACTCGGTCGACCTGGCCATCAAGCAGGCCAACGAGTCCAAGGCGATCCCGGGCTGGACCCTCGAGCTCGCGGCCGAGGACGACGAGGCCAAGCCGGACGTCGGCAAGAACGCCGCGACGAAGCTCGCGGCGGACAAGGACGTCGTCGGTGTCGTCGGCACGCTGAACTCCAGCGTGGCGCAGAGCGTCCAGCCGGTCCTCTCGTCGGCCAACATCACCCAGGTCTCGCCGGCCAACACGAACCCCGCCCTGACCCAGGGCGCGAACTTCGCGACGGCGCCGGAGCGGACCTACCCGACGTACTTCCGCACGTGCACCACCGACTCGATCCAGGGCCCCTTCGCGGCGCGCTACCTGTTCGAGAAGGCGGGCATCAAGGAGGTCGCGACGGTCCACGACAAGAAGACCTACGGCCAGGGCCTGGTCGACGCGTTCACCCAGGAGTACACCAAGCTCGGCGGCAAGGTCGTCGCGGCCGAGACGATCAACCCCGACGACGACAAGTACGACGCCGTCATCAGCAAGATCAAGCCCTCGAACCCGAAGGTCGTGTACTACGGCGGCGAGTACCCGCAATGCGGGTCCGTTCTCCCAGCAGATGAAGGCCGCCGGTCTCAACGTCCCGCTCATGGGTGGCGACGGCATCTACTCCCCTGAGTACGTCAAGCTCGCCGGTGCGACCGCCACGGGCGACCTCGCCACCTCGGTCGGCGCGCCGACCGCCGAGCTCGCGTCCGCCAAGGCCTTCGTCGACGCGTACAACGCCGGCGGCTACGCCGACCCGTACGAGGCCTACGGCGCCTACTCCTACGACGCCGCGAACGCCATCATCAACGCGCTCAAGGTCTCGCTCGCCAAGGCCGACTCCGCCGAGGCCGCCCGTCAGGGCACCGTCACGGCGATGAGCGACGTCGCGTTCGACGGTGTCACCGGCAAGGTGGCGTTCGACGAGTACGGCGACACCACCTCCCGTGTCCTCACCGTCTACGGCGTCGAGGGTGGCGCCTGGAAGCCGGTCGTGACCGAGGAGTTCAAGTAAACCCAGGCCGTGACGTCACTGCCGTGACGACGTCCTGACGGCGGGGGTGGTCCACCGGGACCACCCCCGCCGTTTCGCTGTCCGGCGACGGTCCGCCCGGACCCTGAGCGGGTCCCCGGGCCACCCGGTCCCGCGTGGTGCGGGACAGCGCCGCACGCACCCGCTACGCTCCCCCCAGCCCGTTCCCCGTCTACACAGGAGGTCGTGGTGGACGCCTTCGCCCAGCAGCTCGTCAACGGGCTGACCCTGGGATCGCTCTACGCCCTGGTCGCGGTCGGCTACACGGTCGTCTACGGCATCGTCCAGCTGATCAACTTCGCCCACGGCGAGATCTTCATGATCGGTGCGTTCGGAGCCCTCTCGACCTGGCTGATCTTCTTCGACGGCAACCTGGCCCTCTGGGTCCTGCCGATCATGATCCTGGGCGCGATCCTCGCCTCCGTCACGACCGCGGTCCTCATGGAGCGCATCGCCTACCGGCCGCTGCGGCACGCGCCACGGCTCGCCCCGCTGATCACCGCCATCGGCATCTCGATCTTCCTGCAGGAGGCCGTCCGCCTCTTCTACGGCAGCGTCCCCTTCTTCGACTTCCCCGACGCCAAGCAGCGCGTGCCGTTCCCGCAGATCGACGTCGTCACCGGGCCGGCCTTCCAGGTCGGCGGCGTGACGATCCAGCGCTCGGCGCTGTTCACCATCGGGGCGCTCATCATGTGCGCCGCCGGCCTCTGGTACTTCGTCAACCTCACGAAGACCGGCCGCGGGATGCAGGCCGTCTCGCAGGACCCCGACACGGCGCGCCTCATGGGCATCAACGTCAACCGCATCATCGTGGTCGCGTTCGCGGTCGGTGCCACCCTCGCGGCCATCGCCGGTGTCGCCCAGGGCCTGCAGGTCACGAACATCAACTTCAGGATGGGCTTCCTCGCCGGCCTCAAGGCGTTCACCGCCGCGGTGCTCGGCGGCATCGGAAACGTCTGGGGCGCCGTGGTCGGCGGACTCACCCTGGGCGTCGTCGAGGCGATGGCCGTCCAGTTCATCCCGGGCACCTTCGGTGGCAGCCCGTGGAAGGACGTCTGGGCCTTCGGCCTCCTCATCATCGTCCTGGTCTTCCGACCCCAGGGCATCCTCGGCGCGAAGGTGGTGGACCGGGCATGAGCAGGCGCACCCTCCCGGACAGTGTCCGGACCAAGCACGGGCCGAAGGCTCCCTGGCTCGCCCTCGCCGGTGGCGTCCTCTTCCTCCTCAGCGGCCTGCTGTCGTGGTCCTACGACGACCGCATCCTCGGCGACCTCTCGATCCGCTTCTACCCGGCCGGCATCCAGCTCTACGCCATGCTCTTCGGCGTCATCGGGATCATCCTGGCCGTGCTGCTCATGCGTCGGCCCCCGTGGCTCAGCCCGGCACGCGGTCTGCGGATCCTCGGTATCACCGGGATCGTGTTCGTCGTCTGGGTCGTCGCGTCGGTCGCGTTCCAGTCCGGCGGCCTCATCAACGCCAACGAGGGCGGCTGGGTCGCACTCGTCGGCGCGGTGCTGCTGACCGCCGCGGGCTACATCTCCCCGGACGTCGACATCGACGTACGCACCTGGCCGCGGCTGAGCAGCACGCTCGAGATCCTCATCATCGTCGTGCTGATGGCGATCCTGCTGTTCACCGTCGCCTACACGCTGGACATCCAGGACGGCGTCATCTTCGCGTCGTTCCTCATGGCCCTGATCGGCCTCGCCGGCGGCCTCCTCGGCACCGGGTTCGGCGGCTACCTCGGCTTCATCGGCGCCAACAACCGCCGGCCCCTGCTGCTCGCGGCCTTCGTCGTCGCGTTCCTCTTCCCGTTCACGCAGGACGGCTCCGACGCCAACATGTCGATCGCGACGCAGGTGCTGATCTTCGCGGCGACCGCACTCGGCCTGAACATCGTCGTCGGCCTCGCCGGCCTGCTCGACCTCGGCTACGTCGCGTTCCTCGGCACCGGCGCCTACGTCGCGGCGATGCTGTCGAGCTCGGGTTTCGCGACGATCGGCTGGAAGCCGCCGTTCGTCGTCGTCATGCTCATCGGTGCCGCGACGGCGGCCACGTTCGGCCTCATCATCGGCTCGCCGACCCTACGGGTCTCGGGCGACTACCTCGCGATCGTGACCCTCGGGTTCGGTGAGATCTTCCGCCTCGCGATGTTCAACCTCGACGGCAACAACGGACCCGACCTCACGAACGGGCCCAACGGCATCCCCGCCATCCCCGACCTCGAGCTCCTCGGGTTCAACTTCGGTGACGTGCACACGGTCGCCGGCATCCCGCTGGGCCGGTTCAGCAACTACTACTTCATCCTGCTTCTACTGCTCATGTTCGTCATGCTCGTCTTCACGCGGCTCAACAACAGCCGGATCGGCCGCGGCTGGGTCGCCATCCGCGAGGACGAGCGCGCCGCCGAGGCCATGGGCGTCAACATCTTCGGCCTCAAGCTCCTGGCCTTCTCGGTCGGTGCGTTCCTCGCCGGCCTCGCGGGCACGATCAAGGCGCACCAGGACACCTCGGTCAGCCCCGACCAGTACGTCTTCCTCGAGTCGGCGTTCCTGCTCTCGGCCGTCGTCCTCGGCGGCATGGGCACCGTCGTCGGTGTCCTCGTCGGCGCGACGATCCTCAAGCTGCTCCCCGAGAAGCTGCGCGAGGTCAACGACTACCGGCTCCTCGTCTTCGGTCTCCTCCTCGTCGTCATGATGCGGTTCCGCCCCGAGGGCCTCGTGCCGAGCAAGCGGCGTCAGCTGGAGTTCCACGAGGACGACGAAGAACTCAGCGAGCTACTCCAGGCAGAGCACCTCCAGGAGGCGAAATGACCGTCACCGACACCCCGGCGACCGACCTCGAGGCCGGTCGGAAGACCGTGCTGGAGGCCAGCGGCGTCACGATGCGCTTCGGCGGCCTCACCGCCGTCGACGACGTCAGCATGACGGTCCACGAGGGAGAGATCGTCGGCCTCATCGGCCCGAACGGAGCCGGCAAGACGACGTTCTTCAACTGCCTCACCGGGATGTACATCCCGACCGAGGGCAGGGTCACGCTGCACGGCACGGTCCTGCCGCCGAAGCCTCTCAAGGTCGTGCGGGCCGGCATGGCCCGCACGTTCCAGAACATCCGGCTCTTCGGCAACATGACCGCGCTCGAGAACGTCATGGTGGGGCGCTACTGCCGCACGTCGTCGATGGCGCTCACCTCGATCCTGCGGGGCCCGAAGTTCAAGCGCGAGGAGGCCGCCACCCGTGAGCGGGCCCAGGAGCTCCTCGACTACGTCGGGCTCGGGAGGTCGACCGAGCTGCTCGCCCGCAACATGCCGTACGGCGACCAGCGCCGGCTCGAGATCGCGCGGGCCCTCGCCACGGACCCGCAGGTCCTGCTGCTCGACGAGCCCACCGCGGGCATGAACCCGAGGGAGACCGAGGAGACGATGAACCTGATCTTCAAGATCAGGGACGGCGGTCTCGCGGTCGTCGTCATCGAGCACGACATGCGGTTCATCTTCAACCTGTGCGACCGGGTGCTGTGCCTCGTGCGCGGCGAGCTGCTCGTCGAGGGCACACCCGGCGAGGTGCAGTCCGACCACCGTGTCATCGAGGCCTACATCGGTGGCGACGACGAGGAGGAGAGCGCGTGAGCGCCATGCTGGAGGTCAAGGACCTCGAGGTCGCCTACGGCAAGATCAAGGCCGTCAAGGGGATCAGCTTCGACGTCAACGAGGGCGAGGTCGTCACCCTCATCGGCACCAACGGTGCGGGCAAGACGACGACGCTGCGCACCATCTCGGGCCTGCTGCGCCCGACCAGTGGGTCGATCACCTTCAAGGGCCAGGACATCACGACGGTCGAGGCCCACGACATCGTCCAGCTCGGGCTCGCGCACTCCCCCGAGGGCCGGCGGATCTTCCCTCGGCTCTCGGTCGAGGAGAACCTGCTACCTCGGCGCGTTCGCCCGCAAGGACAAGGCGCAGATCAACACGGACCTCGAGTCGGCGTACGACCTCTTCCCCATCCTGCGCGAGCGGCGGTCGCAGCCCGCCGGCACGTTCTCGGGCGGTGAGCAGCAGATGCTCGCGATGGGCCGGGCGATGATGAGCCGCCCGCAGCTGCTCATGCTCGACGAGCCGTCGATGGGGCTGTCCCCGCTCATGATGAAGAAGATCATGACGACGGTGACGACCCTGCAGCAGCAGGGCACGACCATCCTGCTCGTCGAGCAGAACGCCCAGGCGGCCCTGAAGCGCGCGACGAAGGGCTACGTCCTCGAGGTCGGCAAGATCGTCCTCTCCGGCACCGGCCAGGAGCTGCTCTCGAGCGACGACGTCCGCAAGGCCTACCTCGGCGAGGACTGAGCGCGCGCGCCCCAACTTTCCCGCCCGATGCGGGAACCTTCAGGTTCGCGCCAGAACAGTTCCCCTGCCGAGGTGAAGCTTCCCGCTTCGGGCGGGAAAGTTGGGGCGCGGCGGAGGTGAGAGTGCCCCGGGCTGCGGTGTCGCAGTCCGGTCAGCTGGCGGTGCGCCGGGCGGCCGGTCTCGCGCGTCGCCCGCTTCGTGGTCGACGTCGTCGTGACCGTCGCCTTCTTCGCGCCGCGCGGGCCGGGGTCGTGCCCTTCGTCGTGACCGCCTTGGCCGCCGACGTCGCGGCCTTGCGCGCGGCGGCCTTCTTCCTCGGCGCGGCTGCGCTGCTCGTCGCCGTGCTCGGCGTGCTCGCGCTCGTGGTCGTGGTCGTTCGGCGCGGTGGCGCTGCTGGTCGCGGCCTTCGTCGGCGCGTGCTCCTGCGTCGCGGTCTTGCGCGTCGGGGCCGAGCGGGTCGTCGTGCGGGCCGTCCTCGCCAGCACCGGGGCGAGGAAGCGGCCGGTGTGCGACTCCTCGAGCGTCGCGACGTGCTCGGGCGTGCCCTCGGCGACGACCCGGCCGCCACCGCTGCCGCCCTCGGGCCCGAGGTCGACGATCCAGTCGGCGCTCTTGATGACGTCGAGGTTGTGCTCGATGACGATGACCGTGTTGCCCTTGTCGACCAGGCCCTGGAGCACGCCGAGGAGCTTGCGGATGTCCTCGAAGTGCAGGCCGGTCGTCGGCTCGTCGAGGACGTAGATCGTGCGGCCCGTGGAGCGCTTCTGCAGCTCGGTGGCGAGCTTGACGCGCTGCGCCTCACCGCCGGACAGGGTCGGTGCCGGCTGGCCGAGGCGGACGTAGCCGAGGCCGACGTCGTTGAGGGTGCGCATGTGCCGCGAGATGGCCGGCACGGCCGAGAAGAACTCGGCGGCCTCCTCGATCGGCATGTCGAGGACGTCGGCGATGGTCTTGCCCTTGAAGTGCACCTCGAGCGTCTCGCGGTTGTAGCGGGCGCCGTGGCAGACCTCGCACGGGACGTAGACGTCGGGGAGGAAGTTCATCTCGATCTTGATCGTGCCGTCGCCCGAGCACGCGTCGCAGCGCCCGCCCTTGACGTTGAACGAGAAGCGGCCCGGCTGGTAGCCGCGGATCTTGGCCTCGGTCGTCGTCGCGAAGAGCTTGCGGATGTGGTCGAAGACGCCGGTGTAGGTGGCGGGGTTGGACCGCGGCGTGCGCCCGATCGGCCCCTGGTCGACGTGGACGACCTTGTCGAGGTGCTCGAGGCCGGTGACGGTCTTGTGCCGGCCGGGCACGTGGCGGGCGCCGTTGAGCTTGTTGGCGAGGACGTTGTAGAGGATGTCGTTGACGAGCGTGGACTTGCCCGAGCCGGAGACGCCGGTGACGGCGACGAGGTTGCCGAGCGGGAAGGACACCGACACCCTGTCGAGGTTGTGCTCGTTGGCCCCGACGACGGACACCTGGCGGCCCTTCTCCTGCGGGCGGCGCACCGGGGGCGTCGGGATCTCGCGGCGGCCGGAGAGGTACTTGCCGGTGAGCGAGTCGGGGTGGGTCAGGAGGTCCTGGACCGTGCCGGAGTGCACGACCTGGCCGCCGTGCTCGCCCGCGCCCGGGCCGATGTCGACGACCCAGTCGGCGGTGGAGATGGTGTCCTCGTCGTGCTCGACGACGATGAGGGTGTTGCCGAGGTCGCGCAGCCGGGTCAGGGTCTCGATGAGGCGGTGGTTGTCGCGCTGGTGCAGGCCGATGCTCGGCTCGTCGAGGACGTAGAGGACGCCGACGAGCCCGGAGCCGATCTGGGTCGCGAGCCGGATGCGCTGGGCCTCGCCGCCGGAGAGGGTGCCGGCCGGGCGGTCGAGGCTGAGGTAGTCGAGCCCGACGTCGAGGAGGAACCCGAGGCGGGCGTTGATCTCCTTGATGACCCGCTCGGCGATCTGGCGCTCGCGGACGGTGAAGTCGACGTCCTCGAAGAAGCGGGCGGCATCCGCGATGGCCAGGCGGGAGACCTCGGCGATCGACCGGCCGCCGATGAGCACGGCGAGCGACTCCGGCTTGAGGCGGGCGCCCTGGCACACCGGACACGGCACCTCGCGCATGTAGCCCTCGTAGCGCTCGCGGCTCCACTCGGAGTCGGTCTCGGCGTGCCGGCGCTTGACGAACGGCACGGCCCCCTCGAAGCCCGTGGAGTAGGAGCGCTCGCGCCCGAACCGGTTGCGGTAGCGGACGTGGACCTTGTGGTTCTTGCCGTGCAGGACGGCCTGCTGCGCCCGCTGCGGGAGGGCGCGCCACGGGACGTCCATCGAGAAGGCGAGGTCGTCGGCCAGGGCGGCCATGACCCGCTGGAAGTAGTCGGCCGCGCCCGGACCCGCTGGACCACGGGGCGATGGCGCCCTCGGCGAGGGTGAGGTCCTCGTCGGGGACGATGAGCTCGGGGTCGACCTCGAGCTCGGTGCCGATGCCGGTGCACTCGGGGCAGGCGCCGAAGGGGCTGTTGAACGAGAACGAGCGCGGCTCGACCTCGTCCATCTGCAGGGGGTGGTCGTTGGGGCAGGCCATCCGCTCGGAGAAGCGGCGCTCCCGCTCGGGGTGCGCCCTCCTCGACGGTCGACGAACTCGACGACGAGCACGCCCGCCGGCCAGGCCGAGCGCGGTCTCGACGGAGTCGGTGAGGCGGCGCTTGGCCGACGCGTCGTCGGCCCCCTTGGCGACGAGCCGGTCGACGACGACGTCGATGGTGTGCTTGACCTGCTTCTCGAGCTTGGGCGGGTCGGTGAGGGCGACGACCTCGCCGTCGACCCGGGCGCGGGCGAAGCCCTTGGACTGCAGCTCGGCGAAGAGGTCGACGTACTCGCCCTTGCGGGCGCGGACGACCGGGGCGAGCACCTGGAAGCGGGTGCGCTCGGGCAGCTCGAGGAGCCGGTCGACGATCTGCTGCGGGCTCTGCCGGGTGATCGGCTCGCCGCACACCGGGCAGTGCGGGCGGCCGGCGCGGGCGAAGAGCAGGCGCAGGTAGTCGTAGACCTCGGTGATCGTGCCGACGGTCGAGCGCGGGTTGCGGTTGGTGGACTTCTGGTCGATCGAGACCGCCGGCGAGAGCCCCTCGATGAAGTCGACGTCCGGCTTGTCCATCTGGCCGAGGAACTGCCGGGCGTAGGCGGACAGCGACTCGACGTAGCGGCGCTGGCCCTCCGCGAAGATCGTGTCGAACGCCAGGCTCGACTTCCCCGACCCGGACAGGCCGGTGAACACGACGAGGCTGTCGCGGGGCAGCTCGATGCTGATGTCCTTGAGGTTGTGCTCGCGGGCACCACGGACGACGAGGTGGTCATGACTCACGCACGTCAGCCTAAGTGGGACCACCGACAGAGCCCCCATCGGCGGTAGCGTCGGGTCCATGGCCACCGGCTCCCCCGACGTCCTCGCCCTCATCCCCGTGCACACCGAGCGCCTCGTCGCGACCGCCCGCTCCCTCGACGACGCCTCCGGCCCGTCGCTGTGCGAGGGCTGGTCGCGGGGCCACGTGCTCACCCACGTGGCCCGCAACGGCGACGGCCTCGTCTCCCTCGTCGGCGCGGTCGTCGACGGCACCGGGGCGACGATGTACCGCAGCCGTCCCGCGCGCGACGCCGACATCGACGCCGGCGCCGACCGCCCGGTCCCCGAGCTGGTCGCCGACGTCGAGCGGACCGCGGCCGCCCTCGCCGACGAGCTGCCCCGCCTCGGGCCCCGAGCACGCCGACCGCCCGCTCGAGCGCACGCCGGGCGAGATCCGGGGCACCGCGGCCGAGATCCCGCTCATGCGCCTGCGCGAGGTCGTCTTCCACCACGTCGACCTCGACGCCGGGTTCGGCTTCGCCGACATCGAGCCCGACCTCCTGCAGCTCTTCCTCGAGGAGGAGGTGGCGCGCGTGCGCGCGGCCGACGACGCCCCGGACGCCACCCTGTCCACCCCCGACGGCGACCAGTGGACGATCGGCCTCGGGACGGCATCCGTCACCGGCTCCCGCGCCGCACTCCTCGGCTGGCTCGCCCGCGGGCTCACCGACGGCGTCGGCGGCGACCCGCTGCCGCGGCTCCCGGCAGGGACGCTGACGCATGACCTACACCGGGCACGTGGTCCCCGGGCGGACCCACCGACATCCGGACGCTCGGCCGCGCCACCATCCGCAAGATGTCCGTGTCCGAGATGCACAACAACGTCTACCTCGTGACGTGCACCGCCACCGGCGAGCAGCTGCTCGTCGACGCCGCCGACGACCCGCACCGCTGCCTCGGCCTCGTCCGCGAGGGCACCGGCCGCCTCGACCACCTCGTGACGACGCACCAGCACTGGGACCACGTGCGGGCGCTCGAGGAGGTCGCGCGGGCCACCGGCGCCACGACGTATGCCGGCGAGGACGACGCCGACGCGCTCCCCCTCGCGCCCGACGTCCGGCTGCGCCACGGCGACGTCGTGACCGTGGGCGAGCTCGAGCTCGACGTCATCCACCTGCGCGGGCACACCCCCGGGTCCGTGGCGCTGTCGTGGGCCGACCCCGACGGCACCACCCACCTCTTCACCGGCGACTCCCTCTTCCCCGGCGGTGTCGGCAACACGAAGCGGCCCGAGCAGAGCTTCGACTCGCTCTACCGCGACGTCGTCGAGCGGGTGTTCGCCACCCACGACGACGAGACGTGGTTCTACCCCGGGCACGGCGACGACTCGACGATCGGCGCCGAACGCCCGCACCTCGACGAGTGGCACGAGCGGGGCTGGTGACGGCCCGGCTGCCGGTCGGGACCGATCACTGGCTAGCCTGACGCGGTGACGAGCGCCGCCGACCGGGTCCCAGCACCCCTGCTCGTCCTCGCGGGCATCGTCTCGGTCCAGTTCGGCGGCGCGCTCGCGGCGACCCTCGTGCCGGTCATCGGCGCGGGCGGCTCGGTCGTCATGCGGCTGCTCTTCGCGACGGCGTCCTGCTCCTCGCGCTCGTGCGCCCGCGGTGGCGCGGTCACTCCCGCCGGGCCTGGCTCACCGTCATCGCGTTCGGCGTCGCGCTCGGCCTGATGAACTACACGTTCTACGGCTCCCTGGCGCACCTGCCGATCGGTGTGGCCGTGACGATCGAGTTCATCGGGCCGCTCACCCTCGCGGCCGCGCTCTCGCGCCGGTGGCTGGATGCCGTCGCGGTGCTGGCCGCCGCCGTGCGGCGTCGTGCTCATCTCCGAGGCGTTGCAGACGCCGTTCGCGGAGCTCGAGAAGACCGGCATCGCGCTGGCCCTGCTCGCCGGCGCGCTTCTGGGCGGCGTACATCGTGCTGTCGGGGCGCACCGGCGCCGAGTTCCCGAAGCTGGAGGGGCTCGCGCTGGCGATGGTCGTCGCGACGCTCGTGACGCTGCCGTTCGGGGTCGTCGAGCGTGCCGACGTGGACGGGCGAGACGCTCGCTCAAGGGCCTCGGGATCGCGGTGCTGTCCTCGGTGCTCCCCTACTCGCTCGAGCTGCTCGCGCTGCGCCGGATGAGCGCCAAGGTGTTCGGCATCCTGCTCAGCCTCGAGCCGGCCTTCGCGGCGCTCGCCGGCCTCATCGTGCTCGGCCAGGTGCTCGTCTGCGACGCAGCTGCTCGGCATGGCACTGGTCGTCGCGGCATCCGCCCTCGTGCTCGGGCTGGGCGCTCGCAGGGAGCCGGACCCGGCGGAGACCGCGAACGCCTGACGACGGGCTCGCGGCAGCCCCGACAGGTCGGCCGGACCGACCGGTCAGGAGCCCGAGGCGCTGCTGCTCCTCGCGCTCGTCCTTGCGGGTCTTGCGCAGGCTGAGGACGGTCGTGGTGCCGAGGATGAGGACGATGGCCCCGAGCGACATCCGAGATCGGGATCTCCGGGACGTGCACGTTCTCGCCACCGTTGATGAACGGCAGCTCGTTCGTGTGGAGCGCGTGGAGGAGCAGCTTGACGCCGATGAAGGCGAGCAGCACGGCCAGGCCGATGCTGAGGTAGACGAGCTTCTGGAGCAGGCCGCCGAGCAGGAAGTAGAGCTGGCGCAGGCCCATGAGCGCGAAGAGGTTCGCGACGAGGACGATGTAGGGCTCGTCGGTGAGGCCGTAGATCGCGGGGATCGAGTCGAGGGCGAACAGCAGGTCGGTGGTGCCGAGGGCGACGATGACGAAGAACAGCGGCGTCGCGAGGCGCTTGCCGTTCTCGAGCACGAAGAGCTTGGTGCCCTGGAAGGTCTGGGTGGCCGGGAAGCGCGACTCGACCCACTTCATGAAGCGGTTCTCCTCGTACTCGTCGTCGTCGCTCTCCCCCTCGCGGGCGAGCTTGACGGCGGTGTAGATGAGGAACGCGCCGAAGATGTAGAAGACCCAGCTGAAGTTCTCGATCGCGGCGGCGCCGAGCCAGATGAAGATGCCGCGCAGCACGATGGCGATGATGATGCCGACCATCAGCGCGAACTGCTGGAGCTTCTCGGGCACCGCGAACTTCGCCATGATCAGCAGGAAGATGAACAGGTTGTCGACGGAGAGGGAGTACTCCGTCAGCCAGCCCGCGAAGTACTCGCCCGCCAGCTGGGCGCCGGCGAAGTACCACATGCCGAGGCCGAACAGGATCGCGGCCCCGACGTAGACGCTCAGCGCGATGCCCGTCTCCCGGTTGGAGGGGCGGTGCGGGTTGCGGGCGATCCAGACGACGTCGAACGCGAGGACGGCGGCGGCGACGCCGATGGTCACCCACCACACCCAGGGGTCGAGGTCGAGGGACTCGGTCGCGGCCGGGAGCATCGCTGGGGTCACCCGCGCAAGCCTACCGAGGGGCGAGAGGGCCGGACGCCACGAGACCCCTCGCCCCTACCCTTCTCGCATGGCGAGCATGCTCGACGACCTCTCCCTGCTCACGACCCTGCACCGCCAGGTCGTCGAGGAGTCCGGTCGCACCGACCTCCTCGAGCTGACCGACGAGCTGGAGCGCCGGTGCCGCACGGAGGACCCGGAGTCGCCCGCCGAGCTCGTCGGCGGGCTCGACCCCGACACGACCGAGCGGATCGCCCGGCTGCTCACCGTGCGCCTCCACCTGACCAACCTCGCCGAGGAGCGCCAGCGCGCCCGCTCGCTGCGCAGCGAGGACGGCGAGTACGGCGGGGGCGCCGACACCGGGGACATCACGCCCGGCGGTGCGCGCGGCCGGGGCGGACGCACGCCGGCGGATCGAGCGGATGCGGATCCACCCGGTCCTCACCGCGCACCCCACCGAGGCCCGGCGGCGTGCGGTCGCCTCGGCGCTGCGCCGGATCGCCGACCACCTGGACGTCCACGACGACCCGGGCTCGGGCCCCTCGGAGCGCGCGCAGGCGCGGCGCCGGATGCTCGAGGACATCGACATCCTCCAGCGCACCTCGACGCTGCGGATCACCCGGCCGACGCCCGGCGGACGAGGTCAAGACGGTCCTCACGGTGTTCCGGCAGTCGCTCATCCAGGCCGTGCCCCGGTTCCAGCGGGCCGTCGAGGCGGCCCTCGGCGACGACGACCCCGGGCGGCTGCCGCTGCCCCCGATCGTGCGCTTCGGGTCCTGGGTCGGCGGCGACCGCGACGGCAACCCGTTCGTCACGGCGGAGGTCACCCGCGAGACCGTCGCGACCCACGCCGACCAGGCCCTGCTCGTGCTCCACGACGCCGTGGACCGGGTCGCCCGGATGATCACCGTCGACGAGGAGTCGACGCCCCCGACGGCGCGGCTGCGCGACGCCCTCGCCAACGACGCCGCGGCGCACCCCCGGCTGCTCGCGGAGATCACGAAGGACTCCCCGCGGGAGCCGCACCGCCAGAAGCTGCTCGTCGTCGCGGCCCGGCTCGAGGCGACCCGCCAGGAGCGGGCGGGCGTGGCCTACTCCGGGCCGGAGGAGGCGCTGGAGGACCTCGTCCTCGTGCAGGACTCCCTCGTCGCCGCCGGGGACGCCCGCGCCGCGCACGGCGAGCTCCAGGACGTCGTCTGGCTGCTGCGCACGTTCGGCTTCCACCTCGCCGAGCTCGAGGTGCGCCAGCACTCCGCGGTGCACCGCGCCGCCCTGGTCGAGCTGCTCGGCCTGCTGCCCGACGGTGCCGGACGCCCCGGTGACCCGGCGACGGCAGCCGCCGACGCGGCATACCTCGACCGCCTCGCCGTCGAGGGCTGGCCCGAGCTGACCGGCCCGGTGAGCCCGTCGACCCGCGAGGTGCTCGACACGCTGCGCGTCATGTCGTGGCTCCAGCAGCGGTGGGGGCCGCGGTGCTGCGGCCGCTACATCGTCTCGTTCAGCCAGTCGGCCGGCGACCTCGTGGCGGTGCGCGCGCTCGGCCGGCTCGCCGTGGGGTCGCGCCCGCTGCGGCTCGACGTCGTGCCGCTGTTCGAGACCGGCGCCGACCTCGACGCCGCCGACGCGACCCTCGAGTCGTGGATGGGGCTGTCGTCGACGGCGACGTGGCTCGACGGGGTCGGCCGCGAGGTCGAGGTCATGCTCGGCTACTCCGACTCGGCGAAGGACGTCGGCCCGGCATCCGCGACGCTCGCCCTGCACCGGGCGCAGCTCGCGCTCGTGGAGTGGGCCGCGCGGCACGGGGTGACGCTGACGCTGTTCCACGGCCGCGGGGGGTCGCTCGGCCGTGGGGGCGGCCCGCTCCACCGGGCGATCGCGGCCCAGCCGACCGGGTCGGTCGACGGCCGGTTCAAGGTGACCGAGCAGGGCGAGGTGATCTTCGCGCGGTACGCGGACATCCGGATCGCCGAGCAGCACCTCGAGCGGGTCGCCTCGGCGGTGCTGCTCACCGACGCGCCGGACCACGCGGCGGCGCGGGAGGCGGCGCGCGAGCGGTATGCCGGGGTGGCCGACGTCGTCGACGCGGCGAGCCGGCGGGCCTTCCGGGCCCTCGTCGAGCAGCCCGGGTTCGCCGACTTCTTCGCGATGTCGAGCCCCCTCGACCTGCTCGCCGACCTGCGGCTCGGCTCGCGGCCGAGCCGGCGTTCGGGCGCGGAGTCGGGGCGCAGCCTGGACGACCTGCGCGCCATCCCGTGGGTGTTCGCGTGGTCGATGACCCGGGTCAACCTGCCCGGCTGGTACGGCCTGGGCAGCGGGCTCGAGGCGCTCGGCGACCTCGACGTGGCGCGCGAGGCCTACCGGGAGTGGCCGGTGTTCGCGGCGCTCGTCGACGTGGCGGAGATGAGCCTGGCCAAGACGGACGACGCGCTGGCCGCGCGCTTCCTCGCCCTCGGTGGCCGGCCGGACCTGGCGGCGATCGTGCTCGACGAGCTGCAGCGCACCCGGCGGACCGTGCTCGCGCTGCTCGACCAGGACGAGATGCTCGAGCGCAAGCCGCACCTGCACACGGCGGTGTCCCTGCGGCGGCCGTTCGTCGACATGCTGAGCCACCTCCAGCTGCGGGGCCTGACCGAGGTGCGGGCGCACGGCGAGGAGGGCGCGGCGCAGTGGCACCGGCCGCTGCTGCTGACCATCAACGGACTGGCGGCGGGGCTGCAGAACACCGGCTGAGCGGTCCTCGGCGTAGCCGCCGCTCAGGCCGTGGGGCGCTTGGACTTCGGCAGCTTGGCGACGACGAGGTCGTAGGAGGTGTCGATCGCCTCGCGCAGGGTCGCCTCGGGGATGGCGCCGCCGATGCGCAGGGTGTTCCAGCCGTGCCGGCCGATGTAGGGCATGACGCTGGCGTCGTCGGGGAACTCGGCGATCCACTCGTCGGCCTCGGCCCGGGTGCCGCAGGCGACGCCGATCGCCTCGTCGCCGAGGAAGCAGAAGATCTTCTCGGCGACCTTCGCGACGTGGTCGCCCTCCCACGGCTGGTCCGCCCAGGCGCCGGGCTTGCCGAGGGCGTGCTCGGCGAGCGGACCGCGACGGCGGGCTCACGGCCGGGCTCACCGGGTGGCCTCGCTCATCTGGCGGAGCTCCTTCTTGAGGTCGCCGATCTCGTCGCGCAGGCGGGCCGCGAGCTCGAAGTGGAGGTCGCCGGCGGCCTGGTGCATCTGGGCGGTGAGCTCCTGGATGAGGCCGGCGAGGTCGCTGGCCGCCACCGGCTCGGACCGGCGGGCGCCCAGCGCGATGTCGGCGGATGCCGCGCCCCGGCCGCCGCGGCCGCCGTCGCTCTTGCCGCGCGAGCGGGCCCGCCCGGAGCCGAGCAGCTCCTCGGTGTCGGCGTCCTCGCGGTTGAGCATGTCGGTGATGTCGGCGATCCTCTTGCGCAGCGGCTGCGGGTCGATGCCGCGCTCGGTGTTGTAGGCCACCTGCTTCTCGCGGCGGCGCCGGGTCTCCTCGACCGCGTCGGCCATCGACGGGGTGACCTTGTCGGCATACATGTGGACCTGACCGGAGACGTTGCGGGCCGCGCGGCCGATCGTCTGGATGAGGCTGCGGCTCGACCGGAGGAAGCCCTCCTTGTCGGCGTCGAGGATGGCGACGAGGGACACCTCGGGGAGGTCGAGGCCCTCGCGCAGGAGGTTGATGCCGACGAGGACGTCGAACTCGCCGAGGCGCAGCTCGCGGAGCAGCTCGACGCGGCGCAGGGTGTCGATGTCGCTGTGCAGGTAGCGGACCCGCACGCCCTTGTCGAGGAGGTAGTCGGTGAGGTCCTCGGCCATCTTCTTCGTCAGGGTCGTGACGAGGACGCGCTCGTTCTTGTCGGCGCGGGTGCGGATCTCGTGGAGGAGGTCGTCGATCTGGCCCTTGGTGGGCTTGAGGATGATCTCGGGGTCGATGAGGCCGGTCGGGCGGATGATCTGCTCGACGACGCCGCTGGCCTTGGCCAGCTCGTAGGGACCCGGGGTCGCCGAGAGGTAGACGGTCTGGCCGATCCGCTCGAGGAACTCCTCCCACTTCAGCGGGCGGTTGTCCATCGCCGAGGGCAGGCGGAAGCCGTGGTCGACGAGGGTGCGCTTGCGGGAGGCGTCGCCCTCGTACATCGCGCCGATCTGCGGCACGGTCACGTGCGACTCGTCGATGACGAGGAGGAAGTCCTCGGGGAAGTAGTCGAGCAGGCAGTTCGGGGCCGTGCCGGGCGAGCGGCCGTCGATGTGCATCGAGTAGTTCTCGATGCCGGAGCAGGAGCCGACCTGGCGCATCATCTCGATGTCGTAGGTCGTGCGCATGCGCAGGCGCTGGGCCTCGAGGAGCTTGCCCTGGCGCTCGAACAGCGCGAGCTGCTCCTCGAGCTCGTGCTCGATGCCGGCGATGGCGCGCTCCATCCGGGCCGGGCCGGCGACGTAGTGGGAGGCCGGGAAGACGTACATCTCCTGCTCCTCGCGCACGACCTCGCCCGTCACCGGGTGGAGGGTGTAGATGGCCTCGACCTCGTCGCCGAAGAACTCGATGCGGACGGCGAGCTCCTCGTACATCGGGATGATCTCGACGGTGTCGCCGCGCACCCGGAAGGTGCCGCGGGTGAAGGCGAGGTCGTTGCGGGTGTACTGCATCGTGACGAACTTGCGCAGCAGGTCGTCGCGCGGCACCTCGTCGCCGACGCGGAGCGGCACCATGCGGTCGACGTACTCCTGCGGCGTGCCGAGGCCGTAGATGCAGGAGACCGAGGCGACGACGATGACGTCGCGCCGGGTGAGCAGGCTGTTGGTGGCGCTGTGCCGCAGCCGCTCGACCTCGTCGTTGATCGAGGAGTCCTTCTCGATGTAGGTGTCGGTCTGCGGGACGTAGGCCTCGGGCTGGAAGTAGTCGTAGTAGCTGACGAAGTACTCGACGGCGTTGTGCGGCAGCAGCTCGCGGAACTCGTTGGCGAGCTGGGCGGCGAGGGTCTTGTTGGGCGCCATGACGAGGGTCGGCCGCTGGACCTGCTCGACGAGCCAGGCCGTCGTCGCCGACTTGCCGGTGCCGGTGGCGCCGAGGAGCACGGTGTCCTGCTCGCCCGCCCTGCACGCGGCGCGCGAGGTCGGCGATCGCCGTCGGCTGGTCGCCGGCGGGCTGGAAGTCGGAGACGACCTCGAAGGGCGCCACGCGGCGCTGGAGCTCGGTGGTCGGACGCATGTCCCCTACGGTATGCCGCGCCACCGACACCCGGTCGTGCAGAGCGGCCGGGACGTCGTGCAGGGCAGCCGGGACGGCATCGGCGGCGCCGGTCCGGGACCCCACGGCGGCGCGCGCCTCGCCCGCGGCTGGGTCGCGCCCATGACGGCAGTGCACGTGGCGACAGTGGGCGCGCGTGGCCACGGTCGCGCTCACGACGCGCGCGGCCAGGTACGAGCCGCCCCGATGGCCGCGGCAGCTCCCCCCCCCCGGGCTCTGGCCGGCGGCGGTGGCACGGGCGCCTGGTCCAGGCGGCCGGACCGCCCGGCGTGCCGCGACGGCGGTCAGAACGGCGGTGGATCGGCGTCGGTGCGGACGCCGCGTCGTCGGGCGCTGCTTCGCGGACCGGCGCCGGCCGGCGTGACCAGCCCTGTCATCCACGTACCGGACACGACATCCACGGATCGGACGCCCCTCGTGAACGTGACGTCGGCCGCCCGCGCAGCGGGACCACGGGCAGCGGGCCACCTCGTCCCAGGTGGGCCGTGCATCCGGTGGCGTGCTCGCCGAGCACGCCGAGGAGCGCTTCCAGCGGTGCAGGCCCTTCAGGCAGCGGAAGCGACGCGGACTCGTGGGTCGCGGGGGGTTGGCGCTCCGACGTCGCGCACGGCGCCGGGAGGACCACGAGGTCGAGCAGGTCGCGCGGCCACGAGGTGCGGACCCGCCCGTCGGGTCGGTCCAGACCGCTCGAGCGTCCGGAAGCAGGCGAACGCCCCAGCCGGCTCGCTGCTTGACGCGGTGGTGGCGTCGGCAGAGGCACATGAGGTTGGCGGCCTCCGTCGGGCCCGAGGGCCACGGCCGCACGTGGTCGAGGTCGCAGAACCGGGCGGCGACCGAGCACCCCGGGAAGCGGCAGCGCCCGTCACGCATCCTGACGAGAGCCTTGAGCCTCCCGCCGGGTCGGTAGGTGATCGCGGGACGCGACCCGAGGTCGAGCAACGCACCCGTCACCACGTCGCACTCCGCCATCCGGGACCACACGCTGACCCTGGGGCGCCCGGCCGACGCGGTCCTTCGGGCCGTTCCTCGGCTGGTCGACGCCCTGTCCCGCACGAAGCCGGCGACCCACTCTCTGCCACGAGCACCGGGTCACCGGGAACGGACCTGCGACCTCGATGAGGTCGCCACCGAGGTCGCCACAGGCCGCATCGCTCCCGAGCGTGGTCTGCGCCGACCGCACTGAGTCGATGGACCGCGCGGGTGCGACCACGGCCGCGGAGGCGCGCGGCGGCGGGACATGGCGGTGGACCGTGGCCGACGTCGCTGGCTCTGCGCCCGATGTCCGCGCTCGGACGCCGCCCGAGCCCGAGGGGCCGGATCGCCGCCTGAGGTCCGCGCGGCCGTCCCGACCGCCTCACCGGTGCACACCGCCGGCAGGGACCGTGACGACCAGCTGGACGTCGATCGTCGCCTGCTGGCGGATCAGGTCCATCAGCGCCCGGGCCCGTGCCTGCTCCACCCGCGGGCACCGTCCCTCGGCGACGTACCGTCGGGCGAGGGCGTCGACGGCCGCCCAGCCCTCGGCCGCCTGCTCGCTGGGGAACGTGCCCTCCCACCGGTCCACACCGGGCTCGTCGACCCACCGCCGCAGTCCGCACTCCTCGCGTGCACGCTTCGCCCGCTGGCGCAGGAGGTCGGGGCTGATCCGCGCCAGCGTCCGACGACACCGCCGCCGCAGCTGCACCGGCGTCTCGACCCCCAGGTGCGGTGCCAGCACACCGACGACCGCCTCGGCGACCTCGGGCGGAGCCTCGGCGAGCTCCTCGGCCACGACGCCCGCGCGATAGGCGTCGAGACGTCCCTCGACCATGGCCGTGTGGAGGCCGGACAGCCCGGAGGCCGCGCCCGGGCTCGCGACCGACGGGTCACCCCGTCGGCGACGAGTCGGACCGCCAGGGCCACCCGGCGCTGGGCGTGCACGTGGGAGACGCCCATGGCGCCGGCGACGATGTCGGGAGCGTCGAGCGCGACGTGTCCCGGCGCCCGCCGCGCCTCGACGACCGTGCCGTCCTCGAGCCACTCCTCCTCGATCGCCGCCAGCCGGGTGATCGCGGTGTCCTGCAGCGCGGTCGTCGTGTTGACGAGGGACTGGCACCCGCTCACGAGGGCCGCCCAGTCGATGCGTGACCCACCGCCGCCCGCTGATGGATCCGACGCCAGTCGCCGGGCCGACGCCTCCAGCGCCCGCCGCGCCTCCTGCACCTCGACCGCAGCGACTGCGGCGTCGCACCTGCTGGAACCTGGACCGTGGTCGTCGCGCCCAACAGGCTCCGCGGAACCGTCGTCGCCCCTGGTGGACGCGGGAGGCGTTTCGTCGAACAAGCTGGACCCCGTACGCACGGCGTCGCACCCGCTGCAATCCGGGCACCCGTCGTCGGGCCCACCCCGCCCCGGAGGCGCGCTGTCGCACCTGGTGGACCCCGGAGGCACTGCGTGGCGCATCGCGAGGTCGGCCACCAAGGCTCCGCCGTCTGCCATCCCGCACCTCCCAACCAGCCCGAAACAGGCTGTCCCCCAGCCCTGCTCACCTCCTCCGAGGTGATGAAGCCAACACTATCGGCCGCCACCGACAGCCCCACGGCGGATCGAAGCCCTCCCGCTCGCCCCACCCAATCACGGTCAACATCACGGGCCCGAGCGATTCCTGCAGGCGCCATCGAAGAGGGCCGGGTTCACGGGCCGAGCGCTCTTCGCCGCGGCATCGAGCAGCCCCGACCTCCCGGCCCGAAGCCCTCCTGGCTCGACCACCAAACAGCTCGGCAACACGCGCCGGGCATTCCAGGCCGCGCCATCGAGACGGGCCCGACCTCATGCGCCGAGACACTCCTGGCCGCACCACCGAGGACACCGCACCCACTGACGAGCCGCCGCCCTCGTCCCCGGCACCCGTCACGCCGCCCGGACGGCTCTCGCCATTCCACACTGCACCCTCGCGCTCCACGACTGAGCGAACGAAGGGCTCCACGGCCCACTGGTCAGCCCCCTCTTTTTTTTTTTTTTTTTTTTTTTTTTTTTTTTTTTTTTTTTTTTTTTTTTTTAAAAAAAAAAAAAAAAAAAAAAAAAATCACGCACCACGACCACGACCTCCGCCCCTCTGGTCACGACCACGGTCGGTGGCACATCCGAGGATGTCGACGACGCCCACCCCGACCCCGCACCCGACGGCAGCACCGGCCTGGACCCGCAGGACTGGGACGCCCTGCGCGCCCTCGCCCACCGCATGCTCGACGACTCCCTCGACCACCTCGCGGCCCGCCGCGACCAGCCCGTCTGGCGCCCCATGCCCGACGACGTCCGCGCCTTCTTCGACACGCCGCTCCCCCGCGCCCCCGAGGGTGCCGCGACGGCCTACGACGAATTCCTGCGGCACGTCGTGCCCTACTCGATGGGCAACGACCACCCCCGCTTCTGGGGCTGGTACATGGGGCCGGCAACCCCGTCGGCAACCTCGCCGACCTCCTCGCGAGCGTCCTCAACCCCAACATGGGCGGCGCCGACCACGCCCCGATCCTCGTCGAGCAGCAGGTCGTCCGGTGGTGCGCCGAGGCCGCCGGCTACCCGACGACCGCGAGCGGCCTCCTCGTCACCGGCGCCTCCGAGGCCAACCTCGTCGGCCTCGCCGTCGCCCGCAGCGCACGGATCGGCCCGACGCTGCGCACCGACGGCATGCCGGACGGCCGCCGGTTCGGCGTCTACGCCTCCACCGAGGTGCACAGCTGCCACCGCAAGACGGTCGAGCTGCTCGGGCTCGGGGAGTCCGCGCTGCGCCAGGTCCCGGTCCGCGACGACTGGACCATGGACGTCGACGCCCTCGCCGCCACCATCGCCGCCGACCGGGCCGCCGGCGTCGAGCCGCTCGCCATCATCGCGTCGGCGGGCACGATCAACACCGGCTCCGTCGACGACCTCGACGCCATCGCGGACCTCGCCGAGGCCGAAGGCCTGTGGTTCCACGTCGACGGCGCCATCGGCGGCTTCCTCGCGCTCAGCTCGCACGCGGATGCCGTGCGCGGGCTCGAGCGCGCCGACTCCCTCGCGCTCGACCTCCACAAGTGGATGCAGGCGCCGATCGACGTCGGGCTCGCCCTCGTGCGCGACGAGGCGGCCCACCGCGCGACGTTCTCGGTCGTGCCGCAGTACCTCGCGCACTCGACGCGCGGCCTGGCAGCCGGCGAGGTGTGGTTCAACGAGTACGGCATCGCCCTCTCCCGCGGCTTCCGGGCGCTGCGGGTGTGGATGGCGCTCAAGGCCTACGGCGCCGACGCGTTCGGCCGGATCATCGACCGCAACGTCGCCCAGGCCCACGCCCTGGCCGACCGCGTCGACGCCCACCCCGACCTCGAGCGCCTCGCCCCCGTCGGCTGCGACATCGTCTGCCTGCGCTACGCCCCGCCCGGGGTGCCCGCCGACCGGCTCGACGAGGTCAACCACGAGCTCGTCCTGCGCATCCACGAGAGCGGTGTGGCGATCGTGACCGACACCGTCCTCGACGGCCGCCTCGCCGTCCGGGTCGCGATCGGCAACCACCGCACCCGCGACGAGGACCTCGACCTCTTCCTCGACACCCTCCTCGAGCTCGGGGCCGCGACCGTCGCCGACCTCATGGCCGGCGCCGACCTCACCTCGAGCCCGGGCACGGCAGCCCCCTGACCAGGAGCCCGTCAGTCGCCGGGCGCCCACCCGGTGCGCTCGGCCCAGGCCCGCGCCCGCGCGTCCGCCGCGTCGAACCACGGCTCCTTGGCATCGGCGTACTCGTCGATCGAGGCCACCCGCGCGGCGAGGTCGGTCTTCATCGACGCGTAGGCCGCCCGCTCGTCGGGTTCCGCCCGCAGCCAGTCACGGAAGAGCAGCGCCCACTCCCAGCCCGGTGACCCGACCTCCCGCACGTGCACGTGCGCGACCCGGCCCGGGTCGCACGACCCGTGGAAGCGCTTGGGCCACGTCGTGCCGTCCTTGCCGTTGTCGTACCACTCCCCCGACTGCCGCACGAAGCCGGCGCGCCGCCATCGCCTCGACGAACCCCGGGGCGTCGGCGTCCTCGAGCGACGCGACGCCCACCTGGAGGTCGACGACGTCCTTCGCGACGAGTCCGGGCACGGACGGTCGACCCGATGTGGTCGAGGGTCACGGCCGCGTCGCCCACGGCGTGCCGCACCCGGGCGAGCAGCCGCGCGGCCTGCGCCGGCCACGTGGCGTCGGGCGCCGAGATCGTCGGGTGCGAGAGGCGGGACCGGATGCCGTGCCGCACGTTGGCCTCGAACGGCTCGAGCCGCTCGGACCACAGCCGCATCACCGCGGCGCGCAGCGCGTCCGGCGTCCCCTCGTTGTCGAGCCAGACGTCGGCGGCGGCCCGTCGCTCCTCGTCGGTGGCCTGCGCCGCGATCCGGGCACGGGCGTCCGCCTCCGGCATCCCCCGCAGCTCGACGAGCCGTCGCAGGCGCACCTCCTCCCCCGCCCCCACGACGACGACGAGGTGGTACTGCGCGCCCATGGCCTTCTCGACGACCAGGGGCATGTCGTGGACGACGACGGCGTCCGGCCGGGCCGCCGCGACGATCTCGGCGGTGCGCGCCCAGATCGCCGGGTGGGTGATCGCCTCGAGGTCGGCCAGCGCGGCGCGGTCGCCGAAGACGAGCCGACCGAGCGCCGGCCGGTCGAGCGTGCCGTCGGCGGTGACGACCTCGGGACCGAAGCGCTCGACGACGGCGGCCAGTGCGGGGGTGCCGGGCTCGACGACCTCGCGCGCCACGGCATCCGCGTCGACGACGAACGCGCCCAGCGCCGCGAGCCGGGCCGACACGGTCGACTTCCCCGACCCGATCCCGCCGGTGAGGGCCACGCGCAGCATGCGGGCGACCCTACAGTCAGCCGTCCCGGACGTCGGACCAGAGGTCGGCGAGGGCCGCCTCGAAGGCGGCCGTCCCGAGCGGCCCGTCGAGGCCGCGGTTCGTGAGGAGCACGACGGTGCGGTCGGCGGCGGGGTCGGCGATGCCGAGCGTCCCCGTGCCACCGCTCCACCCGGCGCTCCCGGCCCGGGGTCCCTGCGGGTCGTCCGCCGTCGCGACGGAGACCTGGTGCCCGAACGAGTACCCCTCGGGGACGAACGGACGTGCCGCCTCACCTGGGCCGCCGTCAGCGCCGGGGTCCGCACGACCTCGACCGCGTCGGCCGGGAGGACAGTGGGACGGACGAGCTCGCCGAGGACCCGGGCGGTGTCCGTGGCGGTGCCCCAGAGGCCGCACGACAGCGTGAGCATGGCGGGGTCCGCGGGTCCGTCGGGCTCGATCGGCTCCCAGCCCTCGCCCTGGTCGAGGTAGGACGGTGCCCGGCGCTGCGGGGTCCGGCGTGGAGAACGACAGCGACGGGGCGTCGAGCGGACCGGTCAGGCGCTCGGCGAGCAGCCGGTCGATGGGCACGCCCGACGCCCGCGCGAGCACGACCGACAGCACGTCGGTCGAGGTGTGGTACGCCCACCCACCGCCCGGCTGGAACGCCAGCGGCAGCTCACCGAGGCGCGCGAGGAAGGTCTCGGCCTCGAGCGTCGGCGGCACCGGCCCGGGGTGGACGCCGGCCTCCCCCATCGCGCGCGCGAGCGGCGTGTCGTCGAAGCGGATGCCGAGGCCGCTCGTCATCGTCAGCAGGTCGTGGACCGTGACCGGACGCGCGAGCGGCTCGGTCTCCTCGAGCGGGCCCGCACGGTCGCAGGAGCACCCGCACCCCGTCGAGCTCCGGGACCCAGCGCCGGATCGGGTCCTCCGGTGCGAGGACGCCCTCGGCCAGCAGGCCGGCGGCGAGCAGCCCCGCCACCGGCTTGGACAGCGAGGCGAGGCGGTACGACGTCGAGGGGTCGACCGCCCGGCCGCCGTCGGGGTCGGTGACCCCGCGGGTCGCGACCCGCGTGGAGCCGTCGCCGGAGCGCACGGCGACCGAGTACCCCAGCAGGTGGCCGTCGTCGACCAGCCGGTCGAGGTGAGGGGTCGAGAGGTCGGGCGTGACGGTGGCCAGGTCGGTCGCGCGTGCCATGGCGCCACCCTGCCACGCAGGACCCGCCCGTGGACGCGCCGAGGCCCGGCCACCCTCGTGGGTGACCGGGCCTCGTGCGGTGAGCTCACGGCATCCGCCTGCGGATGCCGGCGTGGCTCAGTTTCCGGTGAGCTTCTCGCGCAGGGCGGCCAGCGCCTCGTCGGAGGCGAGGGTGCCCTCGGACGCGGGAGCCGGCGGACGCGGGGCGCTGCCCTCGTCGTCGTCGGCCGGCGGGTCGCACCCGACTCCGAGGAGTACGAGGTGGCGTCGCTGCCACCGGCGGCCTCGGCGTCGGCCTTGGCGAACGCCTCGACCTGGGCGCGGTGCGCCTCCCAGCGGGAGTGGGCCTCGGCGTACTGCTTCTCCCAGGTCTCACGCTGCGACTCGAAGCCCTCGAGCCACTCGTTGGTCTCCGGGTCGAAGCCCTCGGGGTACTTGTAGTCCCCCTTGTCGTCGTACTCGGCGGCCATGCCGTAGAGGGTCGGGTCGAACTCGACCTGGTTGGCGCCGTCCTCGTTGGCCTGCTTCAGCGACAGCGAGATGCGGCGACGCTCGAGGTCGATGTCGATGACCTTGACGAAGATGTCGGTGCCGACCGTGACGACCTGCTCCGGCAGCTCCACGTGGCGCTCGGCCAGCTCGGAGATGTGGACCAGGCCCTCGATGCCGTCGTCGACGCGCACGAACGCACCGAACGGGACGAGCTTGGTGACCTTGCCCGGGACGACCTGACCGATCGCGTGGGTCCGGGCGAAGTGCTGCCACGGGTCCTCCTGGGTCGCCTTGAGCGACAGGGAGACACGCTCGCGGTCCATGTCGACGTCGAGCACCTCGACGGTGACCTCGTCGCCGACCTCGACGACCTCGGACGGGTGGTCGATGTGCTTCCAGGACAGCTCGGAGACGTGGACGAGACCGTCGACGCCGCCGAGGTCCACGAACGCACCGAAGTTGACGATCGAGGACACGACACCGGAGCGGACCTGGCCCTTGCCGAGCTCCTTGAGGAACGTCGTGCGGACCTCGGACTGCGTCTGCTCGAGCCAGGCACGGCGCGACAGGACCACGTTGTTGCGGTTCTTGTCGAGCTCGATGATCTTGGCCTCGATCTCCTTGCCGACGTACGGCTGGAGGTCGCGGACGCGACGCATCTCGACGAGGGAGGCGGGGAGGAAGCCACGCAGGCCGATGTCGAGGATGAGCCCACCCTTGACGACCTCGATGACGGAGCCGGTGACGACGCCGTCCTCCTCCTTGATCTTCTCGATCGTGCCCCAGGCGCGCTCGTACTGCGCGCGCTTCTTGGACAGGATCAGCCGACCCTCCTTGTCCTCCTTCTGGAGGACCAGGGCCTCGACCTCGTCGCCCACCGAGACGACCTCGTTGGGGTCGACGTCGTGCTTGATGGACAGCTCGCGCGAGGGGATGACGCCCTCGGTCTTGTAGCCGATGTCGAGCAGGACCTCGTCCCGGTCGACCTTGACGATGCGACCTTCGACGATGTCGCCGTCGTTGAAGTGCTTGATCGTCGCGTCGATCGCGGCGAGGAGGTCTTCCTCAGAGCCGATGTCGTTGATGGCAATCTGAGGGGCGGTCGTGTCGACCGTGCTGGCAGTCATGTAGTAGGAACTCCGATGTGGACAGATGGAATCGATGGGAGGGTACGAGCGCACGCGTGACCGACAGGGCCACACGGGTGCTCGCACAGCCTACTCGTGCGCGCACGCGGGGGGCAAAACGTCCCGGATGCCGTCCCCAGCGGGCCCTCCGCGATGAGCCACGACGCCGACCCGTCGGCCGGTCGGCGGCGACGAGACCCGCGCCGCGAACCGGTCCTGGTGGGACGGCGAGGCCGACGACTACTACGCCGAGCACGGCGCCTTCCTCGGCGACAGCGAGTTCGTCTGGGGGCCGGAGGGCTGGACCGAGGCCGAGCTCGACCTGCTCGAGGTGCGCGACGGCATGACGGTGCTCGAGATCGGCGCCGGCGCCGCCCAGTGCTCGCGCTGGCTGGCCGCGCGCACCACGACGTGCGGGTCGTCGCGAGCGACCTGTCGATGGGGATGCTGCGCACCGCGCGCCGGATCGAGGCCGGGACAGCGGATGCCGGCCCCGGCATCCGCGCCCTCCCCCTCCTCCAGTGCGACGGGCTCGCCCTGCCCCTCGGCGACGCCAGCGTCGACCGCGTGTTCACCGCCTACGGCGTGGTGCCGTTCGTCGCGGACAGCGGCGCGGTGATGGCCGAGGCCGCCCGGGTGCTGCGCCCGGGCGGGCGGTTCGTGTTCTCGACGTCGCACCCGGTGCGCTGGGCCTTCCCCGACGACCCCGGGCCGCACGGCCTCACCGCGACGTCGTCGTACTTCGACCGCACCCCCTACGTCGAGAGCGAGGCCGGGAGTGGCGACGTACGCCGAGCACCACCGCACCCTCGGCGACCTCGTGCGCCAGGTCGTCGCGGCGGGGCTCGTGCTCGTCGACCTCGTCGAGCCGGAGTGGCCGGCGCGCAACGAGCAGGCGTGGGGCGGTTGGTCGCCGCTGCGCGGGGCGCTCCTGCCCGGGACGGCGATCGTCGTCGCCGACCGTCCTGCCTGAGGAGCGCGTCGGTCGGCGAGTGCTGCGTGCGGCGCCACTCGATGGTCTCGCCGCAGGCCCGTCGATCGGCATCCGCGTGTCCCGGCCGGAGCGCGCCTTCGCGCGCCGCCGCGGCCGCCATCCGGGCCGCGTCATCCGGCGGTGCTCGTGTGCTGGCGCTACGCGTGCCGCCCGCGCTCCGGGTGCCGTGGTCGTGCCCGCGCGGCCGGCGAGGAGGAGGAACAGGCCGCCGACGAGCGCGAGGAGGCCGAGGATCCCGAGGACGATCGGGCGCGGGCCGACGAGGGAGAGCTGGGAGTTGTTCGCCTTGGCGTCCTCGACGTTCGTCGCGACCGTCTCGTCGGTGAAGCTGAGCTCGAGGTCGAGGACCGTGGTGCCGTTGTCGAGCTTGCGCGTCTGCTCCTCGGTCTGGTCGATGATCGAGCCGGTGCCCTGGTCGATCCACATCGTCTTGTCGCCGAGTAGGTGCCGGAGACGCCCTTGCTGATCTCGGCCGGCTCGTCGACGACGAGACCTGGAACTTGTAGGTCGGCAGGCCGTCGATGTCCTCCTCGCCCTGGAAGGTCGCGTCGACCGCGCGGCCGAGGAGTCCGTCCCAGAACGGGTAGGTCTTCTGCTCGACGTCGAACGGGAACTTGTTGACCAGGCCCTCGTGCGGCTCGGCCCCGACGCCGACGTACTTCTCGTCGTTGACGGCCAGGGCGGTCACCCGGTCGGTCGCGAAGCGGTCGGTGCTGGCCGTGACCAGCCGCTTGTCGGGGTCGGTGTCGTCGACGCAGTCGGGGGCGGTGCCGTCGGGGTCCTGGATGAGGCAGGAGAACGTGTCGAAGACGACGACGTCGACGTCGGAGGCCGCACCGTCGGCGACGGTGCGGCTGACCGCCTTGACCGGGGAGCCCGAGCCGGTGGGCAGCGCCGTGGCGTTGCCGGTGAGCCGGGTGGTCGTGTCGACGTCGAGGGGGGTCTTCATCACCTGACCGGGAACCCACACCAGCGCCAGGATCGCCGCCGTGATCAGGAACGCTGCAAGTCCGAGGAGGACGAGACCGACGGTCTTGCGCATGGCACCTTTGCCCTTGTCTTCAGAGGTGACGAACGCGGAGACCCTACCAGCCGGTACCGCGGTGGCTCGCCCTGCGCGGGGGCGGCCGGCGTGTCGCGCCACACGGAGCCGGCCTCGGCCGCCCCGACCTGGGGTCGCCTATCGTGCCCGCATGACGCCCGCCTGCCCGCGCTCGACGGGCTGCGCGCCGTGGCGGCGCTGCTCGTCGTGGCCACGCACGCGGCCTACCTCACCGGGTTCACCGTCAACGGGGGCCTGCTGGGGCGGCTCGCCGGGCGCGGGGACTTCGGCGTCGCCATCTTCTTCGCCCTGTCCGGCTTCCTGCTCCACTACCGGCTGGTCTCCGACGCACGCGACGGGCGCACCGACATCAGGGCGTATGCCGTGCGCCGCGCCGCCCGCGTCCTGCCGGCGTACTGGGTGACCCTCGCGGTGGTCGTCGCTGGCCACCAGCCGCCGGTGCGCACGGCTGGCCCAGGCGCTCGCCGTGCAGACCTACCTGCCGGGACCGACATCGACGCGTTCTCGCAGTCGTGGAGCATCCCGACCGAGCTGTCCTTCTACATCGTGCTGCCGCTCGTCGTCTGGCTGCTCGGGCGGGCCCGGCGACGCCACCCCGACCTGCCGGTGCCGCTCCTCGTCGCCAGGCGGTCGCCGCGATGGTGGCGCTCGCGCTGATGCCGGTGGGCACGGTCGGGAGGACGTGCTCATCGAGCGCTGGCTGCCCGCGCGGTGGCCCAACTTCGCGGTGGGCATGGTGCTGGCCGAGCTGGTGCTGCGACCCGCAGAGCCGGTGCGGCCCGGGTCGCCCGCCGGGTCGCGCGACACCGTGGGCTGCCTCGTCGTGGCCGGCGCGGCCCTGCTCCTCGCGACGACGCCGATCGCCGGGCCGCTGACCCTGGGGCCGGTGTCCGGCGTGCAGCTGTCGGTGCGGCTGGCCCTGTCGACCGTCGTCGCGGGGCTGCTGCTCGCGCCCCTCGTGCTCGGCCGCGACGACGCCTACGGCGCGGCCCTGGCCTCCCGGCCGGCGCGCAACGTGGGCGCGGTGTCCTACGGCCTGTTCCTCTGGCACCTCCCGGTCTTCGCCGCGATCTACGCCCTCACCGGCGCGACGGTCTTCACCGGGGGCATCCTGCCGCTGCTCGCCGTCGGGCTGCCGATCAGCCTGTTCCTGGCCTGGCTGAGCCACGTCGCCGTCGAGCGGCCCGCCATGCGCTGGGCGGCACGACCGGTGCCGCACCGGCGAGCACCCCTGCCGCGATGACGGCGAGGGTGACCACCGCCTCCACCCACGGCTGGGTCGGGCGCGCCGGGTCGGTGAGCGCCACGAGCACACCGGCCGCCGTCACCAGCGCGACGACGAGCGACGCGGTCACCGCGGGCATCGGCGTCGCCGCCGCAGGCGGAGCGCGGCGAGCGCCACGGCCGCGGCGAGCGCCGCCCACGGACCGGCCACGAGCAGCGCACCGCCCAGCGTGACGGCGGCGACGACGACGGGCCGCAGCACGGCGTCCGGGTCGACCGGCCGGCACGACGCCCGCGCCGGTCGGGCACGAGCAGGGCCACGGGCAGGAGCAGCGCGAGCAGCAGCCCCACGCCGAGGGCCCACCGGTAGGGCCGTCCGGTGCGAACCGCACCTCGAGCGCGCCGGAGGCCCCCTCGGGACGACGTAGCCCTGACGGAACCCGTCGACGACCACCGGGGTCAGCTCCGCCCCGTCGAGCGTGGCCTCCCAGCCGGCGTTGTGGTTCATCGTCAGGGCCAGCAGCCGCTGCGGTCCCGCGGCGACGGTGCCGGTGAGGTGCGTCGGCGACTGCCGGGCACGTCGAGCGGCGTCGGCGCGGCGTCGCCGTGACCGCGCCCGGCCCGCAGCGCGACGGTGGCCGGGCGCAACGCCTCGTCGCCGCGCACGACGACGTCGTGGGTGGGCCCGGGGCCCAGCACCACGGGTGCGCACGCCGTCCACGGCAGGTCGCCCTCGCCCCAGAGCGCCGAGCGCGGACCGTCGAGCCGGGTGGGCACCGTGGTGCCGTCGACCTCGAGCGCCGGGCCCTCGCCGCACGGCCGGGTCACCCGCTCCGCGGGGACGGGCAGCTCGTGGCCGGCCAGAGTCGACCTCCTCGACCTCGAGCGCCGCCGCAGCCGCCGCGGCTGCGACCGACGAGCGGCAGCACCGCATCGACACGGTGCTCACGTCGCGTCCCCCTGACCGCGAGCCGGCCGTCGGCCGACGCCCGCACCACCTGCTCCCGGTCGTCGAGCCGCACCTCGACGAAGGGGCGGTGGCGCGCCATCCAGCCGCGCCGGGCGCGAGGGTCACGCCCTGGACGTCGGCCGGCTCGTCCAGGGTGAGGGTGAGCGTGGGCGAGGTGTCGTCCGCGGCCGGGCTCCACGCGGTGCGCTCGTCGCCGTCGACGACTGCCTCCGGTCGCGCCGCCGGCGCCGCCGTGCGGCTGCTGCTCGCCGTGACGGCGACGCCCGGCGTCGCCAGCCCCGGCGGGTCGGTCGCCCAGCGCGAGACGTCCAGTGTCCCGCCGGCCTCGAGCCGTCCCCCCCCCGCCGCGGTGAACCGACGGGAGAGCACGGCCCCGCCCTCGGCGTCGCGGCCCCCCTCGCCGAAGCAGACGACGGCCTCCTCGGGCTGGACGCACCCGTCGGACCCGGGCAGCCCGCCGGACAGCACCACGGCGTCCGCGGGGTCGGCGCGGTCGTCCGGCGCGACGACCGCCTCGGTCGCCCTGACACCGTCGAGGTCGACGGCGACGAGCCCGGTGAGCACCTCCCCCGGCGTCGCCGCCGTCGGTCTCGAGCACCTCGACGGCCACGTGCGCGTGGCGCCGCCGGGCAGCGGCACCTCGACCCGCCCCGACGCCGGCACGTCGACCCGCACCTCCCCGGCATCGGTGCGCACCGCGAGCCGGGTCGGCACCCCGAGGCCGGGGTACCGGTCGCGGTCGGTGAGCACGTCGATGCGAGCGCTCGACACGCGGTCGGCGCGTCGAGGCGCACCTCGAGGGTGGGCCGGTCGTCGAACTGGGTGACCCAGGCCGTCGTCGGGTCGCCGTCGAGCACCGCGGCCGGTCGGTCGGCCGGGCGCAGCCCGGCCAGGGTGTAGGTCGTGGCCAGCGACGAGCTCGCGCCCACCCCGGCCACGCCGCCGTCGAACGCCGTCACCGCGTGCAGGGCGAGGTCGTCCCACGGCCGGTAGTCGCGGGTGCCCTCGAGCTCGTCCGCGGCCAGGGTCGACGAGGTGTCCCGCCCCCGGGTCGCGCCGAACCACCGCTCGCGGCCCGGTAGCCGTCGGTGACCACCCGGCGCCCGGGGTCGACGCCCGCACGCGGTCGCCGTCGAGCACGGCGAGCCCGTCGCACCCCGGCGTCGGCCACGGCCAGCAGGTCCTCCGGCCCGCCGGACACGGCGACCACGTCGGCCACCGGCTGGGTCACGGCCAGCGGCGCGGCCGCGCCGATGTCGTAGACCTCCACCGGGAAGACCCGCTCACCGCTGGCGTCGATCCGCGTCAGCCCGAACCCCCGGGCGAGGTCGACGTCGGGGGTCGAACGGATCGCCGAGCGGGCGTAGGTGACCGACGGCTGCCCGGCGGACGCCGTGTCGAGGTCGTTGCGCAGCACGAGGTAGCGCACGCCGAGCCGGCGCAGCACGTCGACCGCGCCGCCCACGTCCCGGCCGGTCTGCAGCCGCTGCTCGACGGCGTCGAGGACCCGGATGGTGCCGGCGGGGGTGAGCGGCACGGCATCCCGCACGGCGTAGTCGGCGCTGGACAGCGGCCGGATCGGCTCGTCGATGGTGCGGCCCCAGTCGTACTCACCGAAGCTCGCCGCCGGCACGACGAGCGCGCGGCCGTCGTCGGCGCGGTCGGAGAGCCACGCCCCGGCCTCGCGCCACTGCCGGGCCATGTCGGTGAAGGTGCCCCGGGGGCGATCGCCCCGGACAGCCCGGGCGAGACGACGACGAGCACGACGAGCAGCCCGGCCGCGCCCACGGGCAGACGCACCGCGAGCGGCCGCGGGCGAGGGCCGCCAGGCCGCGGTCGAGCGCGTGCGCGAGACCGACCGCGAGGGGCAGCCGCACGAGCGGGTCGGCCTTGTGGATGTTGCGGAACGCGACGAGCGGCCCGTCGAGCAGGGCCTGCGCCACCGGCGCCAGCGGCGACGACACCGGCCCCTCGTGCGGCACGCCGAGCAGGACGACACCGAGGCCGAGCGTGACGAGGAGGAAGCGGCGCTCCGGCAGCCCGCGCAGCGCGAGCCCGGCCAGGGACACGCCCGCGACGAGGGCGGTGGCGACGACGAGCAGCGGACCGGTGGCGACGGCGTACCCCGCCGGCCACCACTCGCCGCCCGAGGTGACGACGAAGCCCAGCCAGTGGGTGGTGCCGCGGGCGACGTCGAGCAGGTCGATCTCGCGCACGACGTCGGCGGCCCGCTCGATCCAGTCGAGGAACGGCGGCGACCACCGGCCGAGCACGACGAGCGGGCCGAGCCACCACGCGCTGGCCGCGGCCACGAGGCCGGCCCACCACCACGTGACCGGCTCGCGCCACCAGCGCGGCGGGTCACAGCCACAGCCCGGTCGGCACCGCGGCGAGGATCGTGGCCGTCGCGTTGACGCCGCCGCAGCAGAGCACGGCGAGGCCCGACAGCGCGGCCGCCCGGCGCGGGCCGATCCGGCCCTGCGTCGCGAGCACGACCGGCAGGAGGATCGCCGGCGCGAGGAGCACCGGCAGCGCCTCGGAGGACAGCCCGCCGACGGTGGACAGCACCCGCGGGCTCAGGGTGTAGGCGAGCGCCGCGAGCACCTGGCCGTGGCGCCGCCGGACCCGGAGCGCGCCCAGCAGGGCGTAGGCGGCGAGCAGCCCCACCGTCAGGAGGACGCTCCACCACAGGCGCTGGGCGACCCAGACCGGCACCACCGCGCCGACCACCCCGAAGAACGGGCCCATCGGGAAGAGGTAGCCGTAGCCCTGGTTCTGGAGCACGCCCCAGGTCACCTGCGGGTCCCAGAGGTGCGCGGCGCGCGCGAGGAAGCCCCACGGGTCGACGTAGAGGTCGTTCTTGGTGTCCTCGGAGATCCGCCCGGCCGGGACCGACCACGCCACCGCCCACACGAGGAGGAGGGCCGCCGCGAGCCGGAGGCGGCCCGGCGGACGGCGTCGGTCATCGGCGACGCAGCACCATGAGGAGGTTCCACGTCAGCACCTCGCGCAGCCCGGGCACGTGGAGGATGCCGGTGGCCCACTGCGGGTGGTAGCGCGGCACCACGGCGACGACGTCGGCGTCGGGCTGGCGACGGGCCCACGCCATCCCCTCGCCGACGTGGGCGGCGTACAGGCTGGTCCCGTAGCGGTTCTTGGGCGGGTGCCCGTGGACGCTGCGGTAGCGCCGGGCGGCCAGCTCGCCGCCGAGGTAGTGCCACGGCGCGGTCTCGTGCCCGCCGTGCGGCGACCACCAGGCCGTGTACGAGATGAAGACCAGCCCCCCGGGACGCGCCACCCGGATCATCTCGCGCCCGAGCACGCCGGGCGCGCGGACGTGCTCCATGACGTTGCTCGACATGACGACGTCGGCGCTGGCGTCGGCGAAGGGCAGGTGCTCGCCACGCGCGGAGATCGCGAGCGGCCGCTCGCCCGTCTCGACGCTGTGCACGTCGACGTCGAGACCGACGTAGCGCGCCCCCGCCGGCGGAACGCGCGGGCGAACTGGACCGGCCCGCAGCCCACGTCGACGACCGTCGCGCCGTCGAGCGGGTGGTGCTCGAGCACCTCTGCACGGTGTCCGCGGCCAGGTCGCCGTAGAAGACGTGCGGCTCGGTCTGCTCCTTGAGGAAGGACCGGAAGAGTCGGACCGAGCGAGCGGTCGTGCGATATCGTCGCCCGGTTCCGGTTGGCACGCGCTCATGGTAGTCAGCAGTCGGCCCCGCCCCCGCCCACCCCTGGAAGAGCCATGCCTCGCCTCCGCGTCCTCCTGCTCAACTGGCGCGACCTGCACCACCCCGAGGCCGGCGGCGCGGAGAAGTACCTCGTCACCGTCGCGGAGGGGCTCGCCGCCCGAGGTCACGACGTCGTCTTCCGCACCGCCGCGTACCCCGGTGCCCTCCCCGACGAGGTCGTCGAGGGGGTGCGCTACGTGCGCCACGGCGGCCACTACTCGATCTACGCGCGGGCCCTCCCGGCACGCTCCTGCGCCACGACCGGCCGACGTCGTCGTCGACGTGCAGAACGGCGTGCCCTACCTGTCCCCGCTCGCGACGCGCACCCCGGTCGTCAACCTGGTGCACCACGTGCACCGCGAGCAGTGGCCGGTGGTGTTCGGCCCGCGCACCGCTCGGTTCGGCTGGTGGCTCGAGTCCCGCTCGCCCCGCGCGTCTACCGAGGACGAGCTACGTCGCCGTGAGCGACTCGACCCAGCGCGAGCTGGTCGACCTCGGCGTCGACCCCGACCGCGTCACGATCATCCACAACGGCACGGATGCCGTCGCCGACGAGGACGCCGAGCGCTCACCGGAGCCGCGGCTCGTGGTGCTCGGCCGCCTCGTCCCGCAGAAGCGGGTCGAGATCGCGCTCGACGCGGTCGCCGCGCTCCGCGGCCGGGTGCCGGGGCTGCACGTCGACCTCGTCGGGTCGGGCTGGTGGGAGCCGCACCTGCGCGAGCGGGTCGAGGCCCTCGGCATCGAGGACGGGGTGACCTTCCACGGGCACGTGTCCGAGGCCGAGAAGCACCGGCTCCTGGCGCGGGCCTGGGTGCACGCGATGCCGAGCCTCAAGGAGGGCTGGGGCCTCGTCGTCGTCGAGGCGGGCGTGCACGGCACACCGACGGTGGCCTTCCGGGGCGCCGGCGGACCCGCCGACTCCGTCCGTGACGGCGAGACCGGCATCCTCGTCGACGACACCGACGGCGAGCCGGACGTCGCCGCCTACACCGAGGCCCTGGCCTCGCTGCTCACCGACGGCGACCGGCGCGAGCGGATGTCGCACGCGGCCCGCGCGTGGGTGTCCCGGTTCCGGTGGGAGGACTGCGTCGACGCCTGGGAGCGCGTGCTGCTGCGCGAGGCCGGTCGCTGAGGAGGATCGTCGCGTCGTCCCGGGGAGGACGTGGAAAGGCCCCGGTCACCCGACCGGGGCCGCGCCTGACCGGGGGTCAGGGAGCGTCGTAGAGGACGACCTCGTCGGAGGCGGACGCCGGGTTGGCGCCCGGCGTCACGGCGGACACGCCGCCGAAGATCGCGAACAGCGCGAGCGCCGCGCCCACGGCGAACGACACGGCGGAGCCGACACCAGGAGTCATGGCCGGGACCATACCAGCCCGTAACCCCTCCGCCGCACCCCTGCCAGAGCGAGACACGCCGTCGCCGCGACCCACGTGAGGCACGTCAGGGACCACCCGAGCAGGGTCGCCCGCGAGGTCTCCGGGTCGGTCGCGCGGTCCTCCCGGTCGAGGGCCACCACCGTCGCGCTCGGGCCGTCGTGCACCACCTGCGCGCCGGGCGGGAGCGACCCGGTGAGGTCGGCATCCGGCAGCCCGGTGTCCTTCTCGACGACGACCCAGCGGACCCCGGCCTCGGCGAGCGCCTCCACCGGCGGGACCCCGGCCGCGATCCGCTCGCCGACCCGGCGGGCCGCCGGGTCCTCGCCGGGCACCCGGCCGGTCGCGAGCGGGAGCCCGTCGTCGAGGAGGACGCGCTGGTCGACCATGCGCGGCACCAACGTCAGCGACACCCGGTCGCCGTTCCACCCGTAGCGCCGGTACTGCGACCACGGGAGCAGGCCGACCGTCCCGGGACGCGCCTCGGAGAGGGTGGTGGCGACCGACCTCAGGTCGTCGGGCACCTCGACCGCCGTGACCCGGCCACCCACTCCCCACGCGAGCGTCGGCAGGAGCACGACCGGCAGGGCGGTCACGAGGACGGCGAGGGCGGGTCCGGCGGCGCGCACCCGCAGCGCGTCGCGGACGAGCACGCCGGCGCCGGCCGCGACGAGCACCACCCACGGGGCGAGGAGCTTCTGGGCGTCCCGCAGGACGCCGCCGCCGGGCAGGTGCAGGACGACCGCGCTCCAGAGACCGAACGGGTCGAGCGCGCTCAGCCAGGCGAGCCCGAGACCGAGCACGGCCGGTACGAGGACCACCTCGAGGTGCTCGCGGCGCGCCGCGCGGGCCGCGACGGCCACGCAGGCCAGGGCGAGGGCGGCAGCCGCGAGCGCGACGACGGCGACCGACCGGCCGGGCGGGTGGGAGGCCGGGTTCCAGAAGCCGCCGCCGCTCACGAGCGACCCGAGGACGCCGAGGGGGGTGTCGGCCCGGGCGGCGAACGCGGCCACCCCGACGGACGCCGACTCGACCCCGGCGGTGACCGCCGGCAGCGCCCACACCGCCGAGACGCCGAGGGCGGATGCCGTGGCGAGCCCGAGCGCCCGCCACCGGGGTCGCGGGGCGGCGAGCACCGCCCCGACGGCGAGGGACCCGATGACCAGCGTGTTGGCCCCGCCGAGGCCGCACGCGGCCAGGCCGACGGCGGGCGACCACGGCGGGGCGAGCCCTCGGCGGACCCGGACCGCGGTGACGAGGAGGTGGGGCACGGCGGCGTACCCGAGCAGGACCGTCCACTGCCCGACGACGAGGCGCTCGAGGACGAACGGGTTCCACACCGCGGCGAGGGCGGCCGCCGAGCGCCCGAGCAGGCCGACGTCGGGTGCGAGGAGCGCGGCGAGGCGGGCGGCCCCGACGCCGGCGAGGACGAGCGTGCCCCACAGGACGAGCGCCTGCGCCGGCCCGGCCCCGAGGACCCAGCCGAGCACCACGGCGGCCGCGTCGCTCGGCACGGCCCGGGGTGCCGGGGTGCTGGTGCCGAGCGCGAACGGCGTGAGCCGCGGGTCGGGCGACCAGGCGAGGTCGTAGGTCAGGACGACACCGCGGCCGAGAGCCGGACCGAGGACCAGCAGGGCGACCACCGCAGAGGCCGCCGCCGGCACGACCTGCCGCGGACCCACCTCAGCCCCCGACGGGCGTCGGGAAGCCGACCTCGAGCGAGGGCACGCACATCGTCGCCCCGGGGTGGTCGATGGAGGCCGTGACCCGGTCGGCGGGGGACCCGGAGACCACGAGGTCGACGGCGTTGAGGCCCGGGAACACCTCGAAGGTGTAGGGGATGTCGCCGACCGTGACGGAGGCGGTCGAGGCGGCATCGGTGTAGTAGCCGATGCGCAGCACCCGGCGGCGCGCGTCGACCGCGCCGTCCAGGGCGATGTCGATCGGCTCGGTCGTCACGTGGTACCCGCACGCGGTGTCCGCAGTCGGCTCGGACCGGACTCCTCCCACCAGCGCGACCTCCCTGATCCGGCCCTGGGGGTCAGCCATGTGCAGGCGGGACGCCGGGACGTCGAAGACCGGGTTCTCGGGCGCTGTCGCGAGGACCACGGACAGCCTCGCGTCGTCCCCGAACCACCCGACCATCATGTCGTCGGGGACGCCTCCGTCGTAGAGCACCACCTGCGGGTCGGCACGCAGGTCGGCGCGGACCGCCTCGACGAACCTCTTGTCCACCGCGTTGTACGTGTGGGGCAGCACGACCAGCGTGGTGCAGCCCGCCACCGCCGCGTAGGCGGCAGCCGCGCCCAACGCCGACCGCGCGCTGACCAACAGACGGGTGTCGGCGAGCACGACGCTCGCGAGGACCGCGGCCGTCGGGACGAGGTCGGCGGCGTAGCGGGGGTTGAGTCCGAAGACCGCCCCCAGGTGGCTGCGCCCGAAGAACAGCAGTGCCACGTTGGCCGCCGTGAAGATCGCCATCCCGACCCAGGCCCACCGCGTCGCGGGCCCCCCGCGGCGGGTCGTCCACACCAGGACGGCGACCGTGGCGACCAGTGCCGCGACCCAGAAGGCCGTGGGCGGCTCGACGATCGAGTCGTTCGTCACCGTGGGCCACACCGGGCCACCCCAGAGTCCGGGGACGGCGTTGCGGACGACCAGGTTCGCGACGAGCTCCAGGTCGTCGCCCGAGGTGCTGGCCTCCGTCGTGATCGGCACGAGGGCACGGTGCAGGGCCAGGTAGCCGAGCACCACGGCCGCACTGGCTGTCCAGAGCGGCCACGCCCCTCGCGTGGTCCGCCACAGGCGCTGCCGCCACGCGGGCGAGTCGTCGAGCGCCAGGGCGACGAGGAAGACCGTGAGCGGGACGAGGACCCCCCGCTCCTGGAACAGCAGGGCGCCCACGACCGACCCCACGACCACGCCCCACCACCAGCGGCGCCCGCCGTCTCGCCACCTGAGGTAGCCCCACACGGCAAGCAGGGAGAAGAGGGTGACGGGCAGGAACTGGATGGCCACGGCCCACCACTGGATGGAGATCAGGGTGAGCGGGCAGAGCGCGAAGAAGACCAGGACGGGGACCCGCGCCCAGCCTGCTCCCGCGATCCGCGTGGCGACGAGCCAGAGCATGACGCAGCAGGCCAGCTGGAGCAGGACGAGGGGCACGATGCCCCACACCCAGTCGAGCGGGGTGTGGTTGGCGTGGAACCACGCGAGCAGGAAGCCACCCGGGAACAGGTGGCCCGAGTACCCCTGGGTCAGGAACTCCCACGACAGGGGTCGGTCGACCGAGCGGGCGAGCATGAGGTAGTCGTCCTGGGTGAACCACGCCCGGCTCAGCATGAGCGCGTGTGCGACGGTCTGGACCGCCAGGACGGCGATGCCCACCCGGCCGGACCTGCCCGTCCACGCCCCCTTGCGCCGAGCCCCGTGGGCGGTCATCCGCTCGCCCCTGCTCGGTTCCACGGGCCCGGGACGCGGAACGACCGGGCGACCAGCACGGTGACCGACGCGCCGACGGCGAGGTCGACGAGCACGGGCGGGGACGCCGCGGACCCGCCGGTCAACACCCACAGGAGCTGACCGAGAGCTCCCACGGCGAGGGCGACGCCGGCCACCACGCCGACCTGCTTCCGCACCCACGGCCAGGCCCAGGCTGCCGCGCCGACGACGGCGGCGATCCCGCCGAGCACCACGCAGGCGGCGACGAACCCGGCATACAGCAACCCCGCGCGCCAACGGCGTCGGGCGGTCCACTCGGCAGGGGGTCCCCCGGGCGACGCGTGGCGAGAGGTCCGCACGTCGATGAGCCGGCCTCGGCCACGCAGGTCGGCCGCAGCGGATGCCGCCGCACCGACGACGAGGAGCAGCGCCACGACGCCCCCGACGAACAGCGCGCGGCGGTAGGCGGAGTCCGGCTCGAAGACCACGTGGATGGTGCCTCCCGCGCCGGCGGGCACCACGAAGCCCTGTTGCCACCCGTCGACCCGGAGCGGATCCAGCGGGGTGCCGTCGAGCTCGGCCTGCCAGCCGGCGTTGAAGTTCTGCGCGACCCGGACCACCGCCTCTCCGCCCGGGCCGAGGTCGATCACCTTGTTCGACGGGTCGAGCACCTGCAACGCCGCCGATCGCCGGACCACAGGGACCACACCGGAGCGCTCTGGCCGCAGCACCACGGAGCTCACCTCGAAGCGGTCGCTGGGACGCCATGCGAGCACGTGGTCGCCGGGTCCGAGACGGAGCGGCCCGTCGCACACCGTCGCTGCCAGCGGCCGGCCGTCCCGCACGGCGCGCAGGGTTCCGTCGACCCGCGTGTCGTGGGCTCGGCCGTCGATGACGAGCGGGGGCCCGAGCCCGCACGGGGCGCCGGTGTCGCTGTCGAGGTCGGGCTGGTAGACCCTGTCCTCCAGCCCCGTGACCACCAGCTCGCCGACCCCCAACGGCTCGACGAGGTCGGCATCGGGGTCGGCACCGAGGCGCACGGTGAACTCAGTCCCCTGCAACGGCGGGAACGTCGCCGCACCCCCCCGGAGCACCACCTCGCGGGAGGTCGTGCCGTTGCTCACCACAGCTGTCGTCGGCAGCGTGGCGACGGCCCGGGTACCGCGCACGGACACCCCGGAGACGGTCGCCGGCCGGTCGGAGGAGAGGGTGAGCGTGGCCGACCTCGCGAGCGGCTGGGCCAGCCAGTGCGAGCGGGGGTCGCCGTCCATCGCGAAGGCGCCGACGACGGCCGGGTCGTCGGCGAAGACCGAGTCGGCGTGAACGCTGAGGGCGTCACCGAGCGGGTCGAACAAGGCGGCCGTGGAGCTGCCGGCCACGGCCCTGACCTCGGCCGACACCTCCGCCGTGATCTCCTCGTCGACGCTGAACCCTCGGCCCAGCCCACCGCCCTCCTCCTGACCGCGGACGGCGTCATAGGCGCACGAGGGAAGGTCCGAGACGATGGCGCAGGCCCGGCGCGACGGCGCGGTCCGGAAGACGAAGGCCGTGTCGGCACCCGCCGCGGCGGGTGGGACGACGACCCGCCGCGTGGCGTGGACCCCCGGGATGCGGACCTCCGCCAGGCCCACGCTCCCGCGGACCCAGTCGCCCGCGACCGCGTCCACCGTGACCCTGACCCGGGAGACGGCGGCTCCGGACAGCCGCGCCGTCGCCTCCCCCGTCTCGGGGTGGACGCCCACGGCCACGCTCTGGCCGTCGTCCGTCGACACCACGAGCCTGCGGATCGGCACGCCCTCGAAGGGGTTCACCCCCGCCAGCACGGCGACCGAGGTCACGGGCCGTGGCCCACCGAGGTCGAGCTCCCACCACTGGTCGAGAGGGCTCGAGTAGACGTCGGAGCGCCACGCGGTTCCGACGTCCCCGTCGACGCCGGCCCAGGCGCCCTGGTCCGGACGCACCGGCCCGACCGTCTGCGCCGAGGCGGTGCTGGACGACGCCTCCACCCCGGCGATGCCGTCGTACTCCGCGACGGCGAGCGGCGTGTCGGGTGTCCCGGGGTAGTCGTGGACGGGTCGGGTCGTGGTGAACGGCTCGTCGGGGCCGAGCACGGGGCCGACCGACTCACGCACGAGGCCGAACGCCCGCTCCCGTCGGGCCAGTCCGTCACCGACGATGTCGGGCGGCGCGCCGTCGCGCCCCTGAGCCAGCGGGCCGGCATCCCCCACCATGACGGCCGGACGTCCGGGGTCCAGGGTCCCGGCCTCGACCGCGGCCACGACGTCCTCGGCGCCACCTCGCACCCAGGCCAGGCTCCGGGTCTCGACCGCGTCGACCGCGGGCGCCTGACGGTCCACGCCGTAGACGGCGACCCGCGCGGCGTCGTCGGTGCCGAGGGTCGCCTCGTGCGAGATGCCCGGCGTGGCGCCCAGCGCCTGCTCGAGCCGTCGGGTCACCTCGGGGTCGACCGCCTCCCGCACCAGGTCGTGGCGCACCACGATGGTGCGGACCCCGGCCCGCGCGAGGACGTCGGCCAACGAGGCACTCCCTCCGGGGTCCTCCGTGCGGGCGGTCACGGCGTCCAGGAAGCGGATGGTCTGGGGCGGGCTCAGGGGTACCTGGCTCCGGCTCACCCACGGCGTGCGCGCGACGGACTGGATGGGCTCGTCGACGGTGCGGCCCCACGTCTGCTCACCGAAGCCGGCTGCGGGAAGGACGAGCGTCGTGCCGCTCGGCCGATGGCGCTGGATGTACTCCGCCGCCTGGCTCCAGGTACTGGGGTACTCGCGCCACCCGTCGGAACGGGCGGGAGCGAGCGCCAGCGGGGCGACCGCCAGGACCGCCAGGACCACGACGAGCGCTCGGACGGGGAGCCGCTCGGCCCACCCGGCCGGGGCGGTGCCTCGGGCCCGGGCCGTCGCCACGACGACGACGGCGTGCCCGAAGCCGAGGGCGAGGGGCAGCCGGACGAGCGGGTCGATCTTGTGCACGTTGCGCAGCATCGCCAGGGGACCGTCGAGCAGCGCCCGCACCAGCCCGGCGAGCGGGCTCTCGAGGGCGCCTGCGTGACCGATGGTCAGGGCGATGGTTCCCAGGACGAACGAGCCCACCAGCATCCGGCGGTAGGGCATGTCCGGACGCGTCAGGCCGAGCAGCGCCGCGATGGCGACCGCCCAGGTCAGGAGCACGCCGAGCGCGGTGGCATGCAGGTCGAAGGCGCCGGGGAGCGAGGGCCCGACGCCCCTCGAGGTGAATGCCACCCAGTGCACGGCTCCCCGGGCGACGTTGGCCCAACCCAGTGGGGCGGTCGTTGCCTCGCTGGTCTCGATGAAGTCCAGGAAGGGCGGGCTGTAGCGGCCGAGCAGGAGCAGCGGTACCAGCCACCAGAGCACCGCGGCGCCCACCCCGACGGCGGTCCACGCGGCGATGGGGAGGCGGGCTCCGGCCGGGACGGCCCCCACCACGGCGAGGACGAGCAGGGGGAGGCAGGCGATGACCGCCACGGCGTTGACCCCACCCATGAGCAGCACCGCGATCCCGGTGGCGAGGCCCGCCGTCCTGGCCGAGATCCGCCCGCGCGCGTACGCGACGACGGCCAGCACCGCCCAGGGCACCAGGGCCGGCGGGGTCACTTCGGAGCTCAGGACCCCGGCGATCCCTCCGACCCGGGGGGCCGCGGCGTACACCAGGCCTGCGAGGACGGCCGCGCCGTACGACGTCGCGCCGGGCAGCCGGCCCGGGAGCGAGAGGAAGAGCCTGCGCACGCCCTCGTAGGCGATGACGAGGACGACGGCGACCCAGAGCCGCTGCACCACCCAGGCCGGGATCCCGAGCAGCTGACCCACCCACGCGAACGAGCCCTGTGGGAAGAGGTAGCCGTACGCCTGGTTCTGCAGCTCACCGAAGGACGCCTCGTCGTTCCAGAGGTGCAGGCTCCGCACCAGGAACTCCCCCGGGCTGACGGCCAGGTCGGACTTGGTGTCGAAGGAGGTCTCGCCCACGGGTCCGCGGAAGGCCGACGCGACGAGCACCAGCCAGGCAGCGACGTTCCACAGCACGACAGCTCGCACTCTTGCAGGCCCGATGCCACCACCGACCGGGGCCTGTGCGTGAATGGGCCCTCCTCGACCAGCCGAGCGTACTGTCCAGTAATCTGCCCGCGAGAGTCTAACCCCGGCAGCCTGACATCGGAGTCACCCCAGATGGAGTCACCCCCCACCGGAGCGTCGTTCGCCGACGCGTGGGCCGTCGCCGACGGGATCAAGGGGTGGCTGACCAGGGCCCAGGCACGGCTGCTGTGGGACGAGGCGGCCGCCCTGCGCCCGGGGTCCACGATCGTCGAGATCGGTAGCCACCAGGGCCGCAGCACCGTCGTCCTCGCCCGCGCCGTCGCCGGCTCCGGGTCCACCGTGGTCGCGATCGACCCGTTCGTCGACGGGCGCCTGTTCGGCGGCCGTGCCACGAGGGACCTGTTCGAGGCCAACCTGGAGCGTGCGGGCGTCACGGAGGCCGTCACGCTCCTGCCGGAGTACAGCACCCGGGCCCGACCGGCCTGGACGGCGTCGCTCGACGGCCTCTACATCGACGGCAAGCACGACTACTGGACGCTGTCGGACGACCTCCGGTGGGCCGAGCACCTGCCGCCGGGCGCTCCCGTGCTCGTGCACGACTGCTACTCGTCGATCGGGGTGACCCTCGGAGTGCTGGCCCACGTGCTGCCGTCGCGCCGGCTGCGCTACGAGGGACGGGAGGGCTCGCTGGCCCTGTTCCGGGTCGCACCGCCAGCGAGGGCCGACCGGATGAGGATCCTCGCCCAGCTGCCGTGGTGGCTGCGCAATGTGGGGCTGAAGATCCTCCTCCGCCTCCGACTGCGACCGGTGGCCCGGCTGCTCGGACACGACTCGCCGTATGACCCGTACTGATCCGGCCCGCCGCGCCGGGCCCGGGGGAACCGTCACGGCGATCGTCCGCTCGGCCCGGCCCCGGCACTGGGTCAAGAACGTCCTCGTCCTCGCCGCCCCCGCCCTGTCGGGCCGCATCAGCGAGCCCTCCGTGCTCGTCGCGACGGCGATCGCCTTCGTCTGCTTCTGCCTGGCCGCCTCGGGCACCTACCTGGTCAACGATGCCCGCGACGTCGAGGCGGACCGCCTCCACCCCGTGAAGCGCCACCGACCCGTGGCGGCGGGCGACCTGCGGCCGCGGACCGCGTACCTGGCGGGCGCGGCCATGATCGCCGCGGCCCTGCTCGTCGCCGCACTCCAGGGCTGGCCGTTGTTCCTCGTCATCGGGGCCTACGCCGCCATCTCCGTGGCGTACTGCTTCGGGTTGAAGAACGAGCCCCTCATCGACATCGTCGCCATCGCGTCGGGGTTCCTCCTGCGGGCGGTCGCGGGAGGCGCCGCAGCCGGCATCCCGCTGTCCCAGTGGTTCATCCTGGCGGCCGCCTTCGGCTCCCTGTTCATGGCGGCGGGCAAGAGGTACGCCGAGATCAACGACTCCGCGATCGTGCGCGGGTCGACGCGGGCATCGCTGGCGACCTACTCCCCCACCTACATCCGCTTCGTGTGGACACTCTCCGCGGGGGTGCTGATCATGACGTACGGGCTGTGGGCGTTCGACCGGCAGGTCGCGCTGGACTCGGTGCTGCCGGTGCTCTCGATCTTCCCCTTCGTCATCGCGGTCCTGCGCTACGCGATCCACGTCGACGGGGGTGCTGCCGGCGAGCCGGAGGACATCGTGGCCCGCGATCGGTGGCTGCAGTGGCTCGGTGTCGTGTGGCTGGTCCTCGTGGCGTGGCCGCTGGTGCTCTGAGCGCAGCCGTCAGCGCATCAGCAGCTTGAGGGCTCTCAGTGCTCCCTGGCGCGCCGGGCTGCGGTGGTGTGACGCTCCCGAGACCGCCGGGTCGTCGCGATGGGCGAGGTACCAGTCGTAGGACTCCCGGAACATCGAGTCGGTGTCATGCACCCCCCGCCAACCCAGCTCATCGTGGGCTGCGGTGAGGTCGAACCACATCTCCCGGCCGTACATCATCCAGTGGTAGGGCCCGAACGGGGCCAGACCCGTGCGCGACAGCGCGGCCATGGCCACGGCTGCGGGACGGCCCGGCACGGAACGGACGCCCGCCCCGGTGCCGGCGTGCGCGCAGAGGTGCTCGAGGGTCCGGCGCATGGTCTGGACGTCCTCCGAGCCGATGTTGTACGTCCCGGGGCCGGGGCGTGCCGCAGCGAGGATGCAGGCCGAGGCGAGGTCGCCGGCATGGACGAACTGGTAGCGGTTGTGGCCCGACCCCAACACCGGCACGCTGGCGCCGTCGGCGATCCAGTCGAACAGGATCCCGAAGATCCCCAGCCGGCCGTGGCCGAGAATCGTCCGGGGCCGCACGACGCTGACGTCCAGCCCACGGGTGGCCATCGCCCGGCAGAGCAGCTCGCCCTCGTACTTGGCCCGGCCGTAGGCCTCCATGGGATGCGGCGGGGTGTGCTCCGTGACGGGGTTCTCCGAGGGGACCCCGAAGACGGCGGACGACGAGGTGTAGACGACCTTGCGGACCCCGCACGCCATCGCGGCGTCGAGCAGGGTGGCGGTCCCGGTGACGTTGACCGACTGGAACAGTGCCGCGTCACGGGCGAGCGGGACCTGGGCGACGTTGTGGAAGACGACGTCGACGCCGTCGCAGGCGGCACGGACCGTGGCGGGTTCCCTGATGTCACCCCGGAACAGGGCGACGTCGGCGTGGCGGTCGTCCGCGTCGTGCAGATCGAGGACCCGCACCGCCCAGCCCCGGTCTCGCAGCATGGCCACGAGCAGCGAGCCGAAGTACCCGCTCCCACCCGTGACGAGGGCCGTTCCGGGAGCCACTGCCGGGGCGCCGGTCACAGGACGATCCCCTGCCCGCGGCACCAGCGGATCGACTGGCGCATCCCCTCGTGCAGGCCGATGGCCGGTGCGTAGCCGAGCACCTGCGTGGAGTACGAGATGTCGCACGCGATGGTCTTGTCGAGCTCGCCCAACACGTGGACCTGTTGCTGGTAGACCCCCCGAGCCTGCAGGGCGCGGTCGGCCCGCTCGGCCGCGTGAGCGACGATGCCGGGCACGTGGAGGCTGCGCGGCGACACGTCGTAGCCCTCCTCGCGCAGCGCCTGACGGACCGTGTCGACGATGACGCCGAGGGGGTACGGCTCGGCGTCGGCGATCCAGAACGCCTTGCCCGCTGCCTCGGGGACGCGCATCGCCCTCAGAACCCCGTCGACGAGGTTCTCGACGTGCACCATGGACCGCCGCTGGGTCCCCGAGCCGACGACCGGGAAGCGCCCCGTACGGATCATCGTGAAGAACGTCGTCTGCCGCTCGGGCTGGAAGGGGCCGTAGAACCAGGGCGGACGCACGATGACCGTCTCGACCCCGCGTGCCGCACGCACTGCGACCTCTGCCGCCATCTTGGAGGCGCCGTACCCGAGGTAGGGCTGGTAGGGCTCCTCGTGCCGGAAGACGTCGTCCGGGCGTGGGTTGGCGCCGAACGGGGAGTTGGAGGAGATGTGGACCAGCCGGCGGATGCCGGCCCGCTCCGCCGCGCCCACGACCACGCGGGTGCCGTACGCGTTGACCCGCTCGAAGTCCGCGACGCGTGCCGGGTGGATCACCCCGGCCGCGTGGACGAGCACGGCGCCTGCGGCGTCCGCGAGGACCCCATCCACGAACGCGCCGTCGGCGACGTCGCCCACGAAGACCTCGACCCCGGGGTGCACAGCCAGGACGTCCGGCACCTGCAGGGGCGCTGCGACGACCACGCGCACCGGACCCCCGCCGAGCAGCTCGGGCTCGCGCCGGAGCCGGTCCAGCAGAGCCCGGCCGAACCATCCCGCTGCACCCGTGAGGACCAGGACCGGAGCCATCAGCGGAGCATCTCCTCGACGTTGCGGTGGGCGAGGGCCATGAGGGTGCCCTGCGGGTTCACGCCCACGGCCTCGGGGAAGAGCGACGCGTCGTTGACCCGCAGGCCCTCGACCCCTCGGACCCGTCCCCAGGAGTCGCAGGCACTCGCTGAGCCCTGCCCGCCCATCCGAGCCGTTCCCATGAGGTGCACGCTCATCACGCTGGCCGTGGCACGGCCCAGTTCCGTCGTGGCGATGGGCACGTCGGTTGCGGAACGCACGACGGCGGCACCGGCGGTGCCGGGGTAGACCTCGTCGGCGCCGGCGGCGAGCAGCAGGTGGAGCAGCCGAGCCATCCCGGTTCGCAGGCCGCTGATGTCCTGCGAGGTCAGGGCGTACGTGACGAGCGGGTCGGTCCGGCCCGGGACCACGCGCACCCGGCCACGCCCGCGGCCGGTGATCGCCGCGTAGTAGGACGACGACCGGCGCCAGTCGGCCAACCGCGACCCGAAGGCCGGCCAGCTGTCGGCCAGGTGGAGCGCCAGGAGCGGTGGGCCGCTCGCGGACCCCCCGATGCTCAGCCATGAGCCGAGCTTCACCTGGTAGGTCGCGACGTCGGCCGGGTCGTTGACCTCCTCGGCGAAGCGGGCCACGGCCTTGACCGTCGGGTGAACCGCGAGGTGCCGTCCCACCTCGCCCCCCGCCGTGACACCGCTGCGCAGGAGCAGCGCGGGGGTCTGGATCGCGCCGCCGCAGACGACGACCATCCCGGCGCGCAGCTCCTCGGTCCGGCCCGTGACGGCGTCGCGCACGACGACGCCACGGCACCGCCCCTCGTCGACGACCAGCCGCTCGGCCCGCAGGCCGGGCCTCAGGTCGGCGCCCGCCGCCACGGCATCCGCGAGGTAGGTGCGGGTCATCGACTGGCGCGTGACGGGGGCACCGGTCCCGTCAGGGACGGGGGTGGCCCAGCGCGGCACGTCCATCCCGGCCCAGCCCAGCGCCTCGGCCCCACGCCGCAGCACCTCGGACGCGGGCGAGAGCCCGGCCGCGACCGGCTGGACGGCGAGCCGACGCTCCACGGTGTCGTGGTGGGGCGCCAGCACCTCGTCGGAGAGGTCGTCGATCCGGTAGGTCGCCGCCCAACGCTCCAGGAGGCCGGCCGGTGGGCGGTGGTACAGGCCGGAGTTGACCTCGCTGCCCCCACCCGCGCAGCGACCCTCGGTGTAGGCGACCGACGGTCGGCCCAGCGCGACGGTCAGCCCCTCGTTCCGGTACTGGTGCCGCATCTGCTCGAGGCTGAAGGGCTGGAGCGTGCCGGGCTCCACCCACGCACCCTCCTCCAGCACGGTCACCCGGAGACCGGCTCGCGCACACTCACGGGCGGTGACCGAGCCGCCCGGTCCGGAGCCCACGACGATGACGTCCGCGACGCTCATCCCATCGCCCCGAGGCGGTGACGGTGGTCGACGACGGCCACGAGAGCGAGTCCACGGGTGAGCTTGACGAACTCGGCCACCACGGGCAGCGGTCGACGCGTCAGCACCTCGACGGCGGCCGCCTGGCGCTCGGCGCTCGAGGTGAGGAAGTCACCGTGGCCGTGCACGAGGAGCAGCGCGCGGCACAGTCCCGCCGCGGCCCGGACCCCCAGCAGCGTGGTGTCCGGCAGCGCGCCCAGACCCCGTCGGATCGCGGCGTCGGCGACGGCGGCCTCCTGCGCGCCCAGGGTTCCGAGGTCACGTCGGAGGAGGGCGACCCCGACCGCGCTCGCCGTCCGTTCGACGCGGCCGGCTCGGGACTGGGGCGACGACACGTGGGCAGCGTAACGGCCGGGGTCGGCCGGGGTCGGCCGCGCTCGGCCACCCTCCTACAGTGACGGGGTGAGCGACCAGGACCAGCCGCGGACCGGTGCGTCCGACGGGGCCGTCGTCGCCGTGTCCATCGTGGTCATGAACGTGGCCGCCTACGGGCTGACCGTCGCGGCCGCGCGCCTCATGGGTCCGTCGGGGTTCGGGCAGTTCTCCGCGGTCATGGGCATCCTCATGGTCCTCAACGTGCTGGCCCTCGGGCTGCAGGCGACCGGCGCGCGCCGGGTGGCCGTCGCCGGTGACCGGGCACGGGTCGAGTCGGAGATCTGGCGCGCGGCGACCCGAGGGGCCCTCGGGCTCACCGTGGTCACCCTGCTGGCCGCGCCGGCGCTGAAGGTGGTCCTCGACCTCGACTCCTGGCTGAGCCTGGTGGCCCTCGCCGTCGCGTCGGGGGTGCTCACGATGGTGGGGGCCCTCGCCGGTCTCCTGCAGGGCGAGGGCCGCTGGTGGCCGCTCGCCGCCGTGTTCGTCTCGATCGGCGTCGCGCGGTTCGCCGGTGGTGTCGTCGCGCTGGCCCTGCAGCCGTCGACCGCGGCGGCGATGGTCGGCGTGGCGCTGGGCACGCTGGTGCCCCTGGCCGTCGCCTGGGCCAGCCTGTCCCGCCGTGGGACGCGACCTGCTCCCCCCTCCGGCGACCTGAGCCTGCACGGCCGCGGCGTGCTCACCGAGGTGGCCCACAGCACCCATGCCCTGCTGGCGTTCTTCGCCCTGTCGAACGTCGACATCGTGATCGCCCGGGCCGTCCTGCCTGACCACGCAGCCGGGCTGTTCGCCGGCGGGCTGATCGTCACCAAGGCGGTGACGTTCCTGCCACAGTTCGTCATCGTCCTGGCGTTCCCCGTCATGGCCCGTCGGGGTGCGTCGGACCGGGCGCACGTCATCGGCCTCACCCTCGTGGCGGCGATCGGCCTCGTGGCGACCGTCGGCGTGGTGCTGCTGCCGGCCCTGGCCGAGCTGTTCATCGGCGGGGCGCCGTACGCCGAGGTCACCGGGTCGCTGTGGCTGTTCGCCCTGGCCGGGACGGTGCTCGCGTGCATCCAGTTCCTCGTCTACAGCTCGCTCGCCCTGGAGCATCCCCGCGCGGTCTACGTGCTGTGGGCCGGAGTGGCCCTGTTCACGGCCGTGGGCCTGACCGCCGACACCCCGACCACCCTGGTCATCGACCGGGTCTGGACCGCCCTCGCGACGGCCGTGGTGCTCGTCGTCGTGCTGATGAGCGGGCAGGGTGCCGGGGTCAGTGCGCGGCGTCGTGCCAGGAGCGACCGACCCCGACGCTGACGTCGAGCGGCACGTCCATCGCGACCGCGGCACCCATCTCGCGACGCACGAGGTCCTCGACGGCCTCGCGCTCGCCCGGTGCGACCTCGAGGACGAGCTCGTCGTGGACCTGCAGCAGGATCCGCGAGGCGTGGCCGCTCGGCCGCAGCGCCGCGTCGACGCCCTTCATCGCGAGCTTGATGATGTCGGCGGCCGACCCCTGGATCGGGGCGTTGAGCGCCATCCGCTCGGCCCCCTCGCGGCGCTGGCGGTTGTCGCTCATCAGGTCGGGCAGGTAGCGGCGGCGGCCGAGCATCGTGGCGGTGTAGCCGGTCGCCCGGGCCTCGGCGACGACCTCGCGCAGGTAGTCGCGCACCCCGCCGAACCGGGCGAAGTACTCGTCCATGAGGCCCTGCGCCTCGCCGGTGGAGATCGTCAGCTGCTTGGACAGGCCGAACGCCGACAGGCCGTAGGCGAGGCCGTAGCTCATCGCCTTGACCTTGCTGCGCATCTCGAGCGTGACGTCCTCGGGCTCGACGCCGAACACCCGCGCCCCGACGAACCGGTGGAGGTCCTCCCCGCTGCGGAAGGCCTCGATGAGCCCCTCGTCGCCGGAGAGGTGCGCCATGATCCGCATCTCGATCTGGCTGTAGTCGGCCGACATCAGCGACTCGAAGCCCTCGCCGACGACGAAGACCTCGCGGATGCGGCGGCCCTCCTCGGTGCGGATCGGGACGTTCTGGAGGTTGGGGTCGGTCGACGACAGGCGCCCGGTGGCGGCGATCGTCTGGATGTAGGTCGTGTGGATGCGGCGGTCGGGGGCGACCGACTTGATGAGCCCCTCGACGGTGACCCGCAGCCGGCTCGTGTCGCGGTGGCGCAGCAGCGCCTCGAGGAACGGGTGCTCGGTCTTGGTGAAGAGGTCGGCGAGCGCGTCGGCATCCGTGGTGTAGCCGGTCTTGGTGCGCTTGGTCTTGGGCATGCCGAGCTGGTCGAAGAGCACCTCCTGCAGCTGCTTGGGGCTGCCGAGGTTGACGTCGCGCCGGCCGATGGCGTCCCAGGCGTCCTCCTGGGCCTGGCGCATCTTGGCGCCGAAGTCGGCCTCGAGGGCGGTGAGGGCGGGCTCGTCGACGGCGATGCCGGTGCGCTCCATGCGGGCGAGGATCTCGACGAGCGGCAGCTCGAGGTCGCGGAGCAGCTCGGTGCCGCCGGTCTCCTCGAGCCGCTCGGCGAGCACCTCGGAGAGCTCGAGCACCGCACGGGCGCGCACCATCGCGTCGCGCTCGGCCGTGTCGTCGTCGGCGGCGAAGTCGAGCATGCCCTGGTCACCGGCGGCGGCCTCGGCCTTGAGCTCGCGCCCGAGGTGGCGCACGACGAGGTCCTCGAGGTCGAACGACCGCTGGTCGGGCCGCACGAGGTAGGCCGCGAGCGCGGTGTCGGAGACGACGCCCGCCAGCGGCAGCCCGCGGGTGGACAGGGCCTGCGCCTGCTCCTTGGCGTCGTGGAGCACCTTGGGCGCCTCGGGGTCGGCGAGCCAGGCGGCGAGGACGTCCTCCTGCTCGCGGGTCAGCGCCGTGAGGTCGAGGAACGCCGTGCCGCCGGCCTCCTCGGCGAGCGCGACCGCGGTCGGCGTCGCCCTGCCCGCCGCGGTAGGACCCGACGACGACGAGCCCGCGGGTCGTGCGGGCCGTGGCCGGCGTCGGCCAGCCGGCCGAGGGCGTCGTCGGTCGCGAGCACCTCGCCGCCGAGGTCGAAGCCGCCCTCGACCTCGTCCTTCTCCACCTCGAAGGTCTGGAACAGCCGCTCGCGCAGCACGCGGAACTCGAGGCCGTCGAAGACGCGGTGCACCTCCTCCCGGTCCCAGGAGGTGCGCTCGAGGTCGTCGACGGACAGCGGCAGGTCGAGGTCGTCGACGAGCCGGTTGAGCCGGCGGTTGCGCAGCACGCCGTCGAGGTGCTCCCGGAGGTTCTCCCCCGCCTTGCCCTTGATCTCGTCGACGTGCGCGACGACGCCGGCGAGGTCGCCGTACTGGCGAGCCACTTCGCCGCGGTCTTCGGCCCGACCCCCGGCACGCCCGGGGAGGTTGTCGCTCGACTCGCCGACGAGGGCGGCGAGGTCGCTGTAGCGCTCGGGCGCCACGAGGTACTTCTCGGTGACGGCCGCGGGGTCCATCCGCCACACCTCGGAGACGCCGCGCACGGGGTAGAGCAGGGTCACCTTGTCGGACACGAGCTGGAAGGCGTCGCGGTCGCCGGTGCAGATGACGACCTCGTGGCCCTGCTCGACCGCCCGGTGGGTGAGCGTGGCGATGACGTCGTCGGCCTCGAAGCCCTCGACGCCGAGGTGCCGGATGCGCAGCGCGTCGAGCACCTCGCGCAGCAGCGGCAGCTGGCCGGAGAACTCGGTCGGCGTCGCCGAGCGGCCCGCCTTGTACTCGGCGTACTCGGCCGCGCGGAAGGTCTGCCGCGAGACGTCGAAGGCCACGCCGACGTGGGTCGGCGCCTCGTCGCGCAGGACGTTGATGAGCATCGCCGTGAAGCCGTAGACGGCATTCGTGTTCTGACCCGTGCTCGTCGAGAAGTTCTCGGCCGGGAGGGCGAAGAAGGCCCGGTAGGCCAGCGAGTGTCCGTCGAGGAGGAGGAGCTTCACGCGTGGCAGCCTATCCACCATGACCGACACCCCCGACTCCCCGCCGCCCCCGGCGACGCCCCCGACCCCGGCACCGACCTCATGGCCGGCGTCGAGGCGATGCGCGCGATGAACCCGAACTCCCTCATGCACCGGATGGGCATCGAGGTCGTCGAGGCCAGCCCCGAGCGGCTCGTCGCGACGATGCCCGTCGAGGGCAACACCCAGCCCTACGGCCTGCTCCACGGGGGCGCGTCGGTCGTGCTCGCCGAGACGCTCGGGTCGATCGGTGCCTCCCTGCACGCCGGCCCCGACAAGGCCGTCGTCGGCCTCGACATCAACGCCTCCCACCACCGCGCCGCCCGGTCCGGGCTCGTCACCGGGACGGCGACGGCGATCAGCCTCGGCCGCACGCTCGCGTGCTACGAGGTCGTCGTCACCGACGAGGACGGCAAGCGGGTGTGCACGAGCCGGATCACCTGCCTCATCCGCGGGAGCCGCGCCCGGCGTCCTGACGCGCGCGCCAGGGCGCCCGGGCCCCGGATGCCGCGCCGTCAGACGGGGCGGGACGGCGCCGCGAACGCGCGGCTGCGCAGGGAGCGCCGGCGGCGCAGCAGCTCGTGACCGGTCTCCGAGCTCTCGGGCGCGAGCTTGCGCCGCAGCTGGGTCGTCGACACGACGCGGCGCACGATGACCGACGAGAAGCCGAGCCGCGCGAAGAAGCGGTTGGCGTCGCGGCTCGTCGTCGGCACGTTGGACACGACGATCTCGCAGCCCGCCCGCTCGGCGCACGAGAGCACCGCCGCGATGAGCGACTTCGCGACACCGTGCCGGCGGGCGTCGGGACCGACCCACAGCTGCTCGATGGCGAGCTCCGCCGAGGGGCTGAGGCCGAAGGGGTTCTCGCTGGTGATCGCGTAGCCGACGGCCTCGCCCTCGAGCCGGGCGACCCAGGCCTGCACGCCGGGCCGGCGCAGCGCCGTGGTGAGCCGGCCGTCGGTGACGCAGCGCGCCGCGGCCTCCTTGCTCGACCCGCCGTCGATGCGCGCCGCGAGCCACAGCCCCGTGATGTCGCGCAGGTCGTCGTGGTCGACCGTGCTCACGTCCACCGTCCGCCTGGCCACGGCACCTCCGTCGTCGGTCCGCCGGCGCGATCGAGCGCCGGGCGAGAGGAACACACTCAAGCACCCGACCCTAGACCGTGGGTGCCCCGGGCGGTAGCCCGATCGAACCAGGATTCAACCACCCGCGTAGGCTGCCGCGGTGACCTCGCTCTTCCCCGGTGCCGGGACCGTTCTCAACGTTCTCACAGTCCTCGTCGGCGCCGGTCTCGGGATGGCGGTCGGGCACCGGCTGCAGCGAGCACACCCGTTCGGTCGTCACCGACGTGCTGGGCCTGGTGACCCTGCTCGTCGCGGGCCTGTCGGCGATGGCCGTGACCGACCCCGCCCTGCGGGACGCCGTGGGCGCCGGCGTCCCGGTGCTCGTCGTGCTCGGCTCGCTGCTCATCGGCTCGATCACCGGCTCGATGCTGCGGATCGAGGCCCGGCTCGAGGGGCTCGCCGGCACGATCCAGGCCTGGGTCGCCCGCCGCTGGCCCACCGAGGGCGGCACCGACGACGCCGCCCGCGAGCGGTTCATCGAGGGCTGGCTCACGGCATCCCTGCTGTTCTGCGTCGGTCCGCTGACGATCCTCGGCTCGCTCAACGACGGCCTCGGCCGGGGCATCGACCAGCTCGCGCTCAAGGCGGTGCTCGACGGGTTCGCCGCGATGGCCTTCGCGGCGAGCTTCGGGGTCGGCGTGCTGCTCTCGGCGGTGTCCGTGCTCGTCGTGCAGGGCACGCTCACCCTCGTCGGGGTGCTGCTCGGGTCCTTCGTGCCCGACGCCCACATCGCCGCGCTCACCGCCACCGGCGGGCTCATGCTCGCCGGGCATCGCGCTGCGCCTGCTGCGGATCCGCGACATCCCGGTGGGCGACATGCTGCCGGCCCTGCTCGTCGCTCCCCTGCTCACCCAGCTCGTCGTCTGGCTGCGGTAGGAGGCCGGGTCGGCGCTCGCGGAGCCGGGACTCACCGCGATGCGGTCAGGCCTTCTCCATCCCGGCGATGACGGCCTCGGCGACCTCGCGCATCCCCATCCGGCGGTCCATGGCCGTCTTCTGGATCCAGCGGAAGGCGTCGGCCTCGGTGATCTTCAGCTTGGTCATGAGCACGCCCTTGGCGCGGTCGACCGCCTTGCGGGTCTCGAGCCGGTCGCCGAGGTCGGCGACCTCGGCCTCGAGCGTCTTCATCTCGCCCCAGCGCGAGAGCGCGATGTCGATGGCCGGCGTGACGTCGCCGGCGGTGAAGGGCTTGACGATGTAGGCCATGACGCCGGCGTCGCGGGCCCGCTCGACGAGCTCGGTCTGGCTGAACGCCGTGAGCATGACGACCGGGCAGATGCGCTCCTTGCCGATCTGCTCGGCGGCCGTGATGCCGTCCATGACCGGCATCTTGACGTCCATGATGACGATGTCCGGGCGAGGTCGAGCGGCCATCGCGACGGCCTGCTCGCCGTCGCCGGCCTGGCCGACGACGTCGTAGCCGGCCTCACCGAGCATCTCGGCGAGGTCGAGGCGGATGATCGCCTCGTCCTCGGCCACGAGGACGCGGCTGGCCGCAGGGGCGGGGCAGCCGTGGTCTCACTCATGTGCCGGGAGCGGGACTCGAACCCGCACGCCCTTGCGGGCAGAGCATTTTGAGTGCTCCGTGTCTGCCATTCCACCACCCCGGCCGGGGCGTCGTCAGCATACCGACGGCGGTGTCCCCGGCTGCTCAGACGGCCCCGGCGCGAGCTCGCTGTAGGCGGGCGCGACGCGGTTCTTCGCGTCGCCGATGCGGTGCACGCGCAGCGCGTTCGTGGACCCGGGGATGCCGGGGGGCGAGCCGGCGACGATGACGACGATGTCGCCCTCGACGACCCGGCCGGCGCGCGAGCAGCACCTCGTCGACCTGCATCGCCATCTCGTCGGTGTGCCGGGCTCGCCGACGAGGAAGGTCTCGACGCCCCAGGTCAGGGCGAGCTGGCTGCGGGTCCACTGGTTCGGCGTGAACGCGAGCATGCGGGATGCGCGGGCCGCACCCGGGACAGGCGACGGGTGGAGTCGCCGCTCGTCGTGAAGGTGATGAGGTACTTGACGCCGAGCAGGTCGCCGATGTCGGCGGCCGCGGCCGTGATCGCCCCGCCCTTGGAGCTCGGGCGGGTGCCGAGCGGGCGGATGCGGTGCAGGCCGTGGTCCTCGGTGTTCTCGATGATCCGGGCCATCGTGCGCACCGCGGCGAACGGGTGCTTGCCGACGCTCGTCTCGCCGGACAGCATGAGCGCGTCGGCGCCGTCGAGCACGGCGTTGGCGGCGTCGGAGGCCTCGGCGCGGGTCGGGCGGCTGTTCTCGATCATCGACTCGAGCACCTGGGTCGCGACGATGACCGGCTTGGCGCGGCGGCGGGCGATCTCGCAGGCGCGCTTCTGCACCAGCGGCACCTCCTCGAGCGGCATCTCGACGCCGAGGTCGCCGCGGGCCACCATGACGCCGTCGAAGGCGCGGATGATCTCGTCGAGGTTCTCGACGGCCTGCGGCTTCTCGATCTTGGCGATGACGGGCAGGCGCAGGCCCTCCTCGTCCATGATCTGGTGCACGTCGCGGATGTCGTCGGCGGTGCGGACGAACGACAGCGCGATCATGTCGACGCGCATCCGCAGCGCCCAGCGCAGGTCGTCCTTGTCCTTCTCCGACATCGCCGGCACGGACACCGCGACGCCGGGGAGGTTGATGCCCTTGTTGTTCGAGAGCGTGCCGCCCTCGAGCACCTGGCAGACGACGTCGGTCTCGGTGACCTCGGTCGCGATGAGGGCCAGCTTGCCGTCGTCGATGAGGATGCGGTCGCCGGCGGTCACGTCGCCGGGCAGGCCGGCGTAGGTCGTGCCGACCTCCTTCTCGTCGCCCGGGACGTCGCGCGTGGTGATGGTGAAGGCGGCCCCCGGGCACGAGCTCGATCGGGCCGTTCTCGAACCGCGCCGTGCGGATCTTCGGGCCCTGGAGGTCGACGAGGATGCCGACCGCGCGGCCGGTGGCGTCGCTCGCCTTCGCGCACGTCGGGTAGACCCGCTCGTGGTCGGCGTGGTCGCCGTGGCTGAGGTTGAGCCGGGCGACGTCCATGCCGGCGCGGACGAGCTCCCGGAGGTTCTCGGCCGAGCTCGTGGCGGGTCCGAGGGTGCAGACGATCTTGGCGCGACGCATGCGTCAACCCTATCGGTGGAACCGCTTCCACCGTGACGCGGGCCACATCCCGGACCCGTCGCGACGGGGCCCGCCGGTCAGGCCATCAGCGGGTCGGTCCGTGGGGTCGATCGGGCGCGGCAGGCGCGACGGCTTGCCCATGAGCCAGGCGTCCACGCCGTGCGCTGCGGCCCGGCCCTCGGCGATGGCCCAGACGATCAGCGACTGGCCGCGGCCGGCGTCCCCGGCGACGAACACGCCGGGGACGTTGGTCATGTATGCGCGTCGCGGGCGACGTTGGTGCGCTCGTCGCGCTCCACGCCGAGCTGGTCGAGCAGCTCCTGCTGCGGGCCGAGGAACCCCATGGCGAGCAGCACGAGCTGGGCCGGGAGCTCGCGCTCGCTGCCCTCGACCTTCTCGAAGCCGCTCTCGCCCATCCGCACCTCGTGCAGGCGCAGCGCCTGGACCCGGCCCTGCTCGTCGCCGACGATCTCGCTCGTCGACACGGCATACACGCGCTCGCCGCCCTCCTCGTGCGCGGAGGCGACCCGGAAGGTCATCGGGTAGGTCGGCCACGGCTGGTGCGCGGCCCGCTCGACGGGCGGCTGCGGCATGATCTCCAGGCTCGTCACCGACAGGGCGCCCTGGCGGTGCGCCGTGCCGATGCAGTCGGCGCCGGTGTCGCCGCCGCCGATGACGACGACGTGCTTGCCCTCGGCGGTGACCTGGCCCTCGACGCTCTGGCCGAGGGCGACGCGGTTGGCCGGCGGCAGGAAGTCCATCGCCTGCAGGACGCCGTCGAGCTCGCGGCCCGGGACCGGCAGGTCCCGCGGCACCGTCGCGCCGATGGCGACGACCACGGCGTCGTAGCGCTTGCGGAGGTCGGCGCCGGTGACGTCGCGGCCGACCTCGACGCCGCTGCGGAAGCGGGTGCCCTCGGACTTCATCTGGGCGATCCGCCGGTCGAGGACCGACTTCTCCATCTTGAACTCGGGGATGCCGTAGCGCAGCAGCCCGCCCGGCTGGTCGGCGCGTTCGTAGACGGCCACCGTGTGGCCCGCCCGGGTCAGCTGCTGCGCGGCGGCGAGCCCCGCTGGCCCGGACCCGATGACCGCGACGGCCTTGCCCGAGTGCCGCTCGGGCGCCACCGGGCTGACGATGCCGTTGGCGAAGGCCCGGTCGATGATGCTCACCTCGACCTGCTTGATCGTGACCGCGGGCTGGTTGATCCCGAGGACGCACGCGGACTCGCACGGTGCGGGGCACAGCCGGCCGGTGAACTCGGGGAAGTTGTTCGTCGCGTGGAGGCGGTCGATCGCCTGGCGCCACTCCCCCCGCCAGGCGAAGTCGTTCCACTCGGGGATGAGGTTTCCGAGCGGACAACCGCTGTGGCAGAACGGAATTCCGCAGTCCATGCAGCGGCCGGCCTGGCGCTGGAGCTCGGTGACCGGCTGCTCCTCGTAGACCTCCTTCCAGTCCCTGATGCGGACGGGCACGGGTCGACGCCGGGGCAGCTCGCGCTCCCGCGTCCTGAGAAAGCCCTGGGGGTCAGCCACGGGAGGCCTCCATGATCCGCTCCCACACCTGGGCGCTGTCGGGGTCGAGGCCCTCTGCGGACGCCTTCGTGCGCACGTCGAGCACGCGCTGGTAGGCGCGGGGCAGGACGAGCGTGAACGACGCTCGGGCGGTCTCCCAGTCTGCGAGCAGGCGGCCCGCGACGGGCGAGTCGGTCCACTTCTGGTGGCGCTCGAGGAGGTCGCGGACGACGAGCTCGTCCTCGGTCGCAGCCGGCCGAGGTCGACCCCTGGGGTTGACGTGCTCCGGTCGAGGTCGAGCACGTAGCCCACGCCCCCGGACATGCCCGCCGCGACGTTGCGACCCGTCGGCCCGAGGACGAGGGCCGTCCCGCCGGTCATGTACTCGAGGCCGTGGTCGCCCACGCCCTCGACGACCGCGGTCGCGCCCGAGTTGCGGACGCAGAAGCGCTCACCGACCCGGCCGCGCAGGAACAGCTCGCCGGAGGTCG